>NZ_JAASQK010000001.1 GCF_011762195.1 Sphingomonas oligoaromativorans
AGCTCGCATGAGCCCGTTCGACCTTTCGGGCCGGGTCGCGGCGGTGACGGGGGCCAACACCGGCATCGGGCAGGGCATCGCGCTGGCGCTGGCGCAGGCGGGCGCGGACGTCGCGCTGATCGGGCGGACGCCGGCGGAGGAGACCGCGGCGCACATCCGCGCGCTCGGGCGGCGGGCGGAGATCGTGCCGGCCGACCTCTCCACCATCGCGCCGGTCACAGGCGTGGTCGACGCGGTGGTCGAGGGGTTGGGCAAGCTCGACATCCTGGTCAACAATGCCGGGATCATCCGGCGGGCGGACGCGGTCGACTTCACGGAAGAAGACTGGGACGCGGTGATCGACACCAATCTGAAGTCGGTGTTCTTCCTGTGCCAGGCCGCCGGTCGCCACATGCTGGCGCGGGGCTCGGGCAGGATCATCAACATCGCCTCGATGCTGACCTTCCAGGGCGGCATCCGGGTGCCGAGCTACACGGCGTCGAAGTCGGGTGTCGGCGGCTTGACCAAGCTGCTGGCCAACGAGTGGGCGGCCAGGGGCGTCAACGTCAACGCGATCGCGCCGGGCTATATCGCGACCAACAACACCGCCGCGTTGCAGGCCGACGAGGCGCGCGACAGGGCGATCCGCGAGCGCATCCCGGCGGGCGACTGGGGCCGCCCCGAAGACCTCGGCGGCGCCGCCGTCTTCCTCGCCTCCGACGCCGCACGATATGTCCACGGACATATCCTCGCCGTCGATGGTGGATGGCTCGCAAGGTGACATGAGATCGGCCGGGCTACCTGTGCCCGGCCCATATGCTCCGGGGGGAGCCCATATCGAGAGCGGCCGGCCATCGGCCGATGAGAGGATCCATGAAGCGCCTATCCCTGATCGCGACGCTCCTTCTGGCCGGAAGCCCGCTGGCGGCGGCTCCCCCGGCCACCGCCCCCCAATCCGTCGCCAAGGCGGACATTCCCCGCGAATGGATCGATCCCGACACCGGCCACCGCATCGTCCGCCTGTCGGACGAGCCGGGCAGCTCCAGCCTCTATTTCAACTATAACGGCTACACGCCGCAGGGCGACAAGCTGCTCATCACCGTGCCCGAAGGCATCGCCACGGTGGACCTCAAGACGCGCAAGCTGACGATCATCGTGCGGATCAAGACGCCGTTTCGGATGCTCTTCACCGGGCACAAGACCCGGAGCGTCTATTACATCACCATGCCCGGGAAGGGCGATGCGCCGAAGACGGTCTATGCCGCCGACGTCGATACCGGGCGCACGCGCAAGATCGCCGACGTGACCCATGGCGACATCCAGACGATCAACGCCGACGAAACGCTGCTCGGCGGCGTCGAGACCGATCCGGGCGCCGCATCCGCCAGCCTCGCTTATTTCCAGAAGCGCGACACGCGCTACGATCAGGCCGACTACAAGGCCACCGGGCCGGACGGGAAACCGCTCACCTACGCCGAGGCGAAGGAGACGCGGATGAACGAGCGCCTGGAAGCCAAGATCCCGATGACGATGTTCACCATCGACACGAAGACCGGCGCGAAGAAGGCGGTCTATGGCTCGACGGACTGGCTCAACCACCTGCAATTCTCGCCGACCGACCCCGGCCTGCTGATGTTCTGCCACGAGGGGCCGTGGCACAAGGTGGACCGACTCTGGACGATCCGCACCGATCAGCCGGGCGCCAAGCCGGTCTCCATCCATCACCGCACGATGAACATGGAGATCGCCGGCCACGAGTGGTTCTCACACGACGGCAAGACCATCTGGTACGATCTCCAGACGCCGCGCGGCGAGGACTTCTGGGTCGCCGGCTATGAGATCGCGACGGGCAAGCGCACCTGGTATCACCTCCAGCGCAACGAATGGTCGGTGCATTATCACAGCTCGCCCGACGGCACGCTGTTCTCGGGCGACGGCGGCGACAATGAGATGGTCGCCCATGCGCCGGACGGGAAGTGGATGTACCTCTTCCGCCCGCAGACCATCCCCGACGTCGCCGGCATCAAGGCGCCCAACGCCGATGCGCTCATCAAGCCCGGCTTCTTCAAGGCCGAGAAGCTGGTGAACATGTCGAAGCAGGATTACCGGCTGGAGCCCAACGGCAATTTCACGCCGGACGGAAAGTGGCTGGTGTTCCGCTCCAACATGTTCGGCGGCACGCAGGTCTACGCCGTCGAGCTGGCGAAGGCGCAGTGAAGTCTGCTCCGGCCGGGATGTCGCATCCCGGCCGGAGTTCCCGGATCAGGGGAACAGCGCCTTGTAGTCGGGCGCCGCCACCGGCTCGACCGGCACGCCGCCGCGGACGTGGCGCATCGTCACCAGCTTCACCGCTTCGAGGCCGTTGCCCGGCCGGCCGTCGCTCGTCACCGCGAGAGCGAGGGTGTTGTGGCCGCGATGGTGGAGGATGCCCTCGGGGATCGGGAAGACGCGCTGCGGGCCGATATTCGCGATGAACTGGCCCATGTTCCAGCCATTGACGAAGATCAGCACGCGATAGCGGCCCGGCGAGCGCGGCGTTGAGGGATCGCCGATCTGCACGCCGATGGTGGCATCCTCGCCGGCCGGCACGGCGAGATCGAAGCCGCTGCGATACCAGCTCGTGCCGGTGACGGGCGTCGCATCGGGCACCTTGCGCGTGGCCCAGCCGGAATCGGGGAAGCCGGGCAGCGTCCAGCCCTCGCGCTCGCCGTGGAGGCCGCCATTGTTGAGCGGGCCGCGCGCCCAGTCGGCCAGCGCCTCGCCGCCTTTGGTGCCCTGTATCTTCCACGACACGGGCACGGCGAAGCTCATGCCGCCGGGGCGGTCGAGCGAGACGGAGATGAGGCCGCGCGGCTCCTTGTGCGCGTCGTCGACCAGCAAGTCCCAATTGTTGCCGTCGTTGCGGACCATCACCGAGAGGAGATGGTCGCCGCTCTCGGCCTCGGGTGGGAGGGTGAACTCCGCCACGCCCGTCGTCACCGGGCTGGCGAGGCCGGCGGGCAGCTCATGCTCGCCGAGGAAATGCCCGTCCATCCAGAGTTGGAGCATCCCCGCGCCGCCGCCGCCATAATGCAGCGTGATCCGCCGCGCGTCGGGCGAGCCGTGGAAGCGGCCGCGATACCAGACATCGCCCTGGTGGAAGCCATAGGCGTCCATCTGGAGCGTGGGCTGGCCGGTCGGCGCCTTGATGGTGCTGCGATCCGGGGCGTGGGCGGCCTCGGCCCACGCGCTGTCGTCGAAGTCCGGGCGGGCTTCCGGGATGTCCTCGGCATAGCGCCAGGTCGCTTGCGTGAGGTCGGGGAGCGAGAAGGCACGGGGGGCGGGCAGGGGCCTCGTCGCGACGAGGCTGCCGCTCGGGGAGGGCATCACCGGGACGGCCGCGCCGTTCCAGTTCACGCGGCGGAGCGTGGCCGGTCCCCAGACTTCGAGCGGCTCGGCGCCGGCGGTATCGCCGGTCAGCGCCAGCGTCCCACCCGAGGCGCGTGCGGTGCGGACCAGCGATGGCCCGCGCTCCAGCGTCGCGTCCTGTCGGAAGAAGCGCTGCGCCTCCGCCTCATCGCCGATCAGGAGCAGCAGCGGCGCGCGTCCACCGCCTTCGATGCGGACGCGGGCGAGGCCCCTATGCGCATAGTCGAGGCGCAGGTCGTGGCGGGCCTCGTCCCATATCGAGCGGACGGCGCCGTCGATCACCGTCACCTTGGGCGCGCTGGCATAGCGCAGCACCGTCTCGCCGGGCTCGCCCGAGCGGCCGTAGAGGAGCGCGATGTCCTCCGCCCCCCGGCGCAGCGCCGTCTGCAATTCGGAGGTCGAGTAGACCAGCCGCTGCCGTTCCAGATCGACACCCGCGACCAGCAGCTTGGCGTCCAGCCCGTCAAGCCGCATCTCGCCCTCCTGCGGCAGGCGATACTGGCCGTCGGGGAGGTCCGCGGTGATGGTGAAAGCGTCATCGCCGCGCGCGTTGGACGGCTGGTGCGTGACGAACAGGAGTTGCGCGTGCGTCGCCGGATTGACGTCGCGATAGACGCGGACGGCGGGCGACGACATGGTGACGGGCGCGCCCTTGTCGAGCTGCGCCAGATCGGGGACGGCCTGAACGAATTCGCCGAGCTGCTTCAGCTCCAGCGCCTTGGGGCGGACGGTGCGATCCTCCGCGATCGCCGCGCCATAATCATAGGAGGTGTAGACCACGGGCGCGGGCATCCAGCCCCAGCTCGTGCCGCCATAGCCCATGTAGAAATTCTGGATGGCGATGCCGTTGGCGATGTTGGTGCCGTAGAAGACGCGCTGATAGCCCTTGCCGCGCTGGATCGCGTTGCAGGGATAGAGCCCGTTCGAGCCCCAATAATCGAACCAGCCGCCGCCGAACTCGGCGAGGAAGCCCGGCGTGTGGGGCGAAGCGCTCGATCCGCCCTGCGCGCCGCCCGGACCCCACAGGCCCCAGTCGGGCGCGGGCGTGCCGCTGGTCGGCTGGTTGTGGACGTCGCAGGTGCCGCCCGGATAGCCGTCGAAGGCGTAGAGGTCGTTCGGCCCTTCCACCGTGCCCGGCACATCGGCGCCCGGCGGCACCCAGCGACCCTGCCGGCCCGGATCGTTGTGGAAGATCGGCACGGTGATGCCGTCCGCCCGCGCCTTGTCATAGAGGTGGCGCATATAGCGCTGCTGGGTGGGATTGGTGGCGCTCAGTTCGTTCTCGATCTGATGCAGGATCACCGTGCCCTTGCCGGTGTCGATCTGGTGGCGCGCGATGATCCGGTCGATCTGCGTCATCCACTCGTCGGCGGCGGCGAGATATTCGGGTGCGTCGGTGCGGGCCTGCGCGGCCTGTCTCGTCAGCCAGCCGGGGAAGCCTCCGCGCGCCAGCTCCGCGTTCACATAAGGCCCGGCGCGGGTGATGACGTAGAGCCCCTCGTCGCGCGCCATGTCGAGCACGCGGTCGATGTCGCGGATGCCGTGGAAGTCGTACCGGCCGGGCTGCGACGTGTGATAGCCCCAGTCGAAATAGAGCGAGACGGTGTTGAAACCGGACGCTTTCATCTTCTGGAGCACGTCGCGCCACAGCGAGGGGCTCGGCAGGCGGAAGGGGTGGAACTCGGCGCTCCACACCATGGTCCGCTTGCCGTCGATCAGGATCGAGTAATGGTCGTAGGTGACGCGCGATCTGGGGGCGTCGGCGGCCCGGAGAGGCGCCGCGAGGGCGCCAAGCGCCACGCCGAGCGCGAGCAGCCGGCGACGGCTAGCGCGCATCGTCGACCCCGAAGCGATAGAGGGTGGTCGAGTGGAACACCGCGCCCGGCCTGAGCACGGTCGTCGGGAAATCCGGGTGGTGCGGGCTGTCGGGGAAATGCTCCGTCTCCAGCGCGAAGCCGGCGCCCTGGCGCAGCAGCGTGCCGTCCGCGCCGGTCATCCCGCCGTCGAAGCCGTTGGCGGTGTAGAACTGGAGGCCCGGCTCGGTGGTGTAGAGCCTGAGCGTCCGCCCGCTCGCCGGATCGTGGGCGACGGCGGCCAGCGTGGGGGTGTCGCCCTTCGGCCCGTCCAGCACGAAATTATGGTCGAAGCCGTGCGCCGCGCGGAGCTGCGGATCGTCGCGGTTCACCCGCGTGCCGATCGCCACCGGGGTGCGCAGATCGAACACCGTGCCGGCGACGGACCGGAACTCGCCGGTCGGCAGGCGATGCTCGTCGGCGGGCGTATAATGCGAGGCGAGGATCTGGATCGTCTGCCCGTCCGCGCTGCCGCTGTCGGCGCCGGCGAGGTTGAAATAGCTGTGGTTGGTGAGGTTCACGACGGTCGGCTTGTCGGTCGTCGCGCGATAGTCGATGCGCAGCGTGTCGTCGGCCGAGAGGCTGTAGGTGACGGCCACCTCCAGCGTGCCGGGGAAGCCGCCGTCCCCGTCCGGGCTGGTGAGGCGGAGCGTCACCGCGCTGCATCCGGCGGTGCGGCAGGGCTCGGCCTTCCAGATGCGTTCCGAGAAGCCGTCCTTGCCGCCGTGCAGGATCGTCGCCGTCGGATCGGGCGAGAGCGCGTAACGATGCCCGTCGATGGTGAAGCCGCCCTGCGAGATGCGGTTGGCATAGCGGCCGACGATGCTGCCGAAATTGGTGCGCTCGGCATAGTCGGCGGGGCTGGGGAGGGCGAGCACGACATTGGCGAGCCTGCCATGACGATCCGGCATTCGGATCGCGTCGATCGCGCCGCCGATCGTCAGCAGGCTCACCTGATGGCCGCGCGCGTTGGTGAGGACATAGCGTTCGACCGTGCGTCCGTCGTCGAGCTTGCCGGCCGGCATGGCCACCACGCTCGCCAGCGCGAGAGACAAAGCGGCGATCATCGACGTGGCATCCTTATCCCCTTGTTCCCATTATCTGCACAGGCTTCCCAGGATATGTCTTACAATATCCGGGCCGGCAAGCGGTGATTGGAGGGGGCGGGCATCCCCGACTGCCTTTCGATATTCCATTTGGTGGCACTGTCTCTCATAAATTGCGACAAAACGTCATCAGAGGATTGACACCGAATCAATCTGCGGCATACTCCACAAGATAGAACATAATTCCACATTATGGATTTCACCCGGAGAGGGGTATGATGACCAAGCGGCGGACCGTTCGTCTTTCACAGCGCCTTCGTGGCAGCGTTGGTACTGGTATCGCAGGTGTTCTGCTGCTTGGCGCGCCGGCGGCGGCATGGGCCGCCGATCCGGCGGCACCCGCCGCCACGCCGGCGGCGACCCCCGCGGCGGCTCCGGCCCCCGCCGACGCGCCCGCTCCCGATGTCGCCGCTCAGGGCGGCGCGCCGGAGATCGTCGTCACCGGTTTCCGGCAGAGCCTCCAGTCCGCGATCCGCATCAAGCAGAAGTCCGCCGAAGTGGTGGACGCGATCAACGCGCAGGATATCGCGGCCTTCCCCGACGCCAATCTCGCGGACTCGCTCCAGCGCATCCCCGGCATCTCGATCGAGCGCGACGGCGGCGAGGGCCGCAACATCACGGTGCGCGGCCTCGGCGGCGATTTCAGCCGCACCCGCTTCAACGGGCTGGAGGCGATCGCCGCCACCACCGGTTCGACGCTCGGCAGCGGCATCAACAAGGGCCGCAGCTTCGACTACAGCGTGTTCGCCTCCGAGCTGTTCAACTCGATCGTCGTCCACAAGACGCAGTCGGCCGAGGTGGACGAGGGCTCGCTCGGCGCGACCGTCGATCTCCAGACCGGCCGCCCGTTCGACCATCCCGGCTTCCAGGCGGCGATTTCCGGGCAGGGCGCCTATTATCCGATGGGCAAGTCCGCCGCGCCGCGCTTCGCGGGCCTCATCAGCAAGACGTTCGACGACGATCGCTTCGGCGTGCTGGTCTCGGCCGCCTATTCCAAGCGCCGCGTGCAGGAAGACGCCTATTCCGACACGGCGCTGGCCGATTTCAGCGATCTCAACAACGGCTTCTGCCCGGTCGTGCCCGGCAGCGCCGTCACGCCGGTCAACCCGCTGATCGGCACCGCGCCGCACGCCTCCCAGTGCATCGCGGCGCCGGGCGAGTTCCCCGGCTCGACGCCGGACGCCTATAACAAGCTCAACCAGCCCAACGTGTTCGTGCCGCGCCTGCCGGGTTATGGCCGCTTCATCGATCGCGAGGAGCGCCTCGGCGTCACCGCCTCCTTCCAGGCGCGGCCGACCGATCATACGCTCATCACGGTCGATCTCGCTTATTCGCGCTATCACCAGAACCAGAACGACCTCGCCACCAACCCGATCAGCCTCAATCGCGGCAACGGCGTGGCGAACGCCAATTCGACGCTCACCGCCGCCCAGCTCGCCGGCCGCCCCAACATGAAGGTGCGCGATTTCGAGGCGAACGACGCGGGCGAGATGGTCTATGGCGTGTTCGACGACACCGATTTCAGTGTCACCAATTCGAAGAACGTCTCCACGACGCAATTCTATCAGTGGAACATCAGTGCCACGCAGGATGTCGGCAGCCGCGGCAAGCTCAAACTGCTCTACGGCCAGTCGGCGTCGCTGTTCAACAATCCCTATTCGCGGCTGGTGACGTTCAGCCATTTCGATGGCGACAATTTCGTCTACGACGCGCGCAACTCGCCGCACACGCCCTACCTGAACTATGGTTTCGACGCGACGGACCCCAACAACTGGGCGTTCCAGCCGGGCTATGACAGCATCCGCGAATATAAGTCGCGCGTGAACAACCGCTTCCGCGATCTGAAGGCGGATTTCGAATATCAGCTCAGCGACGCGCTGACCGCCAAGGCGGGCATCACCTACAAGCGGTTCAGCTTCGTCTCGAAGCGTGAGCAGCGGATCGTCGACAACACGACCATCCCGCAGCTTCCTGCCGGCACCAGCATCGCCGACATCAGCAGCCGCGTCTCGATCGACGATATCGGCTTGCCGTCGGGCTCGACCAGCTCGTTCATCGTACCGAACATCGACAAGATCATGAACATGTTCGACGTCGATTGCGGCTGCGTGAACCAGTATGGCGACTGGCGCCTGGGCTCGCTCGGCACCGGTGCGCAGGGCGACAACCGCTCGGTGATCGAGCGCGATCTCAGCCCCTATGCGCAGCTCGATTTCAAGTTCGACCTGCCCTTCGGCATGGTGCTGCGCGGCAATGGCGGCCTGCGCTATGCCCACACCAACCAGCATTCGACCGGCTATGTCGGCAATGGCGTGCTGACCAGGGCGCGGCGCAACTATGACGACTTCCTGCCGGCCGGGAACCTCGCGCTCGACATCACGCCCAAGCTGACGGCGCGCTTCGCCGTCGCCAAGGTGATGTCGCGTCCGTCGCTCAGCTATCTGACGCCGGGCGGCTCGATCGGCACGGCGCAGGTGCCTTATTCGGCGACGGTCGGCAATCCGAACCTCGATCCCTATCGCGCCACCAATATCGATGCCGCCGTGGAATGGTATTTCCAGACCGGCGCGATGCTGTCAGCCGCCTATTTCCACAAGAATGTCAGCAATTTCGTGCAGCAGGTGACGCAGACGACGACCTATTCGGCCGCCGGCCTGCCGCTCGAGCTGCTGCCGGCGAGCGGCGATCCCAACGGCACCACCAACGTCACCAGCTACGAGAACACCAAGGGCGGCAATATCGACGGCTTCGAGCTGGCGTGGCAGCAGCCCTTCACCTTCCTGCCGGGCTTCCTCAAGCACTTCGGCGGAATCGTGAACTACACGCACATCCACTCGAAGATCTCGTACATCCTCACCACCAACGCGAGCGGGCCGACGCTGATCGCGCCGCTCATCAACGTTTCGCCCAATTCGGCGAACGCGACGCTCTATTATGAGGATGCGAAATTCTCGGCCCGCGTGTCGCTGGCCTATCGCGACCAGTATCTGCGCATCGTGCCGGTGCGCGCGGGCCTTGCCGACACGGCGGGCGCCTTCTCCAGCACCAACGTCGATGCGTCGATGAGCTACAAGCTGACCGACAAGCTGACGCTGAGCGTGGACGCGCTCAACCTCACCAACCAGCCGACCAGCTATTGGGACGGTGAGGATCGCCAGGACCAGCAGGTCTATTCCAAGACCGGGCAGCAATTCTTCTTCGGCGCGCGGTACAAGTTCTGAGGATGATCCCGCGCTTTCCCTGGACGCTGGGCGTCGCCATGGCCTCGATGGCCATCGGCGGCGCCCATGCCGCTCCGGCTCCCGGCCGGGTGCTGATCGCCAGCGATTCCACGGCGGCGGTCTACAAGCCCAGCCAGTTCCCGCAGATGGGCTGGGGCATGTTCCTGGGCTGCAACCTGTCTCCGCGCGTATCGGTGATGAACCTCGCGCGCGGCGGGCGCAGCACGAAGACCTTTCTGGAGGAGGGGCTGTGGTATGGCCTGCTCGCCACGCTCCGCCCCGGCGACACGGTGCTGATCCAGTTCGGCCACAATGACGAGGATCGCACCAAGATGTACCGGCACACCGAGCCGGACGCCGAATATAAGGCCAATCTCACCCGCTTCGTGTCCGACGTGCGGGCGAAGGGCGGGCAGCCGGTGCTCGTCACCCCGATCGCGCGCCACGAGTTCGAGGGCGGTCATGCGAAGGACACGCACGGCGCTTACTCGGCCACGGTGCGCGCGGTGGCGGCGGAGACCGGCACGCCGCTGATCGATCTCGACGCGGACTTCCGGGCCTTCATCGACGGCAAGGGCGAGGCCGCATCGGCACATTATTATCTGATCTACGCGCCCGAGGATCATGTCGTCCGCTTCCCCGACGGGCATCATGACACGACCCACCTGAACGAGTTGGGTGCGCGCGCGGCCGCCGCCATCGTCGCGAAGGATCTGGCGGCGCTCCCGCTGCCCGTCGCGCGGGCGGTGCGGGCGGGGGATGCCGATGCCGTGTCGGCGCTCGGCTCCCCCGTTTGCGCGGCTAGTGGATCGTGAGGTTGCGGATGCGCAGATGGCTCTTGGTCGTGCGCAGCGCGAAATGACCGGCGCTGTAGGGCTCCCGATCCTCCAGCGTGAACAGCGTCGCGCCATCGCGCTCCACCGCGATATGATGGCCGTCCGCGATCAGCGTCACATGCGTCCAGCGATTGGGCTGGAGCATCGCGGCCGCGTCGCTGCGATCATGCTCGGGCAGCAGCGGGCGGTTGCCGGGCTTGCCGATGTAGCGGCGGAAGCGCGTGCTCGTGTTCCGGTTGCCACCGATGCCGACATAATAGGTCAGCAGGTCGTCATACTCCGCGAAGGCGCCGCTGCGCTTGTGCGGCGGCGTGTGCGGGTCCGTCGCGCCGACGTCGTGCGCCATCCAGAAGGCGTTGACGTCGCTCACCGCGTCGTCGGGGCCGCCTTCGGAGACGGGCAGCGCGTCGAACTCGATGCGGACCGGCCCGCTGAGCGCCGGGCGATACCAGAGCGAGATGCCCTTGGGGCTGTCGATATCGAGAATGCCGTCGTGCGCGCTGACCTTGGCGGGTGCCTCCGCCTCGATGCGCCATTGGCCAAGACCGTGGCGGAAATCGTCGCCCTTGGGCGGGGAGGCCGCGGCGAGCAGCAGGATGGGCAGGGCGAAGCGGAGCTTGGTCATAGGGCGCTGATCCTAAACGCGAATCGCCGCGCGGCGAAAGGTCTGACATGAAGGCTTTCGCCCTGATCGCACTCGCTGCGGCGATGAGCGCCGCCCCCGCGCCGGCCGAGCCGCTGTGGCGCCTGTCGCTCGACGGTTCGGGCGCGAAGCAGGGTTTCGTCCCGGTTCCTGCCGGCCAGCCCTATCGCGCGGGCGGTGCCGGCTATGAGCCGGGGAGCCGCGCCGATGCCCTTCTGCTGTCGGCGGCGGTGCCCGAGGGGCTGTACCGCGTCACCGTCACGTTCGGGGTCGGCCACACCACCGTCAAGGCGGAGAGCCGCCGCCTGATGCTGCTCGACGTCACGGCGCGGCCCGGCCGGAGCGTCACGCGGAGCTTCCTCGTCGCGGTGCGCACGCCCGCGCTCACGCCGCCGCCGTTGAACGCGCCCGGCGGCGATCATGTTCGGCTCGGGGCCGCCGAGGCGAAGGTGCCCGACTGGGACGACCGGCTGACGCTGGAGTTCCTCGGGCAACCCCGCGTGAAGACGGTGACGATCGAACCCGCCACCGCGCCGACGCTCTTCCTGGCCGGCGATTCCACCGTCACCGACCAGCCGAGCGAGCCCGCCGCGAGCTGGGGCCAGATGCTGCCGGCCCTTCTCGACGACAAGGTGGCGGTGGCGAACCATGCCTGGTCCGGCGAGACGATGAAGTCGTTTCTCTCGGGCCTGCGGCTCGACAAGCTGCTGTCGCAGGCGAAGGCGGGGGACTGGCTGCTGATCCAGTTCGGCCATAACGACCAGAAGGCGCAGTGGCCGCAGACCTATGTCGATCCGGTCCACACCTATCCGGCCTATCTGAAGGCGTATATCGCCGAGGCGCAGCGGCGCGGGATCACGCCCGTGCTGGTGACCCCGCCCGAGCGGCGCAATTTCGGCGCGGACGGCAAGCTCGTCGGCACGCTGGACGAGTATGTTGCCGCGATGCGCAAGGTGGCGGCGGAGGAGCATGTCGCGCTCGTCGATCTCAACGCCGCCAGCCGCGCGATCTACGAGGCGCTGGGGCCGGCGCGATCGCCGCTCGCCTTCAACGATGGCGGCAGGGACAGGACGCACAACGACAATTACGGCGCATGGCTGCTCGCCAACGCGGTGGCGGAGCAGTTGGCGAAGGTCGATCCGTCGCTGGCCGCGCATATCGCGCCGGGGGCGGTGCATTTCGATCCGGCGAAACCGCCTCTGCCCGAGCAGGTGCGCATCCCCGAGAGCGTCGCGCGCAGCAGCGCGCGTCCGGCGGGGAACTGAGCATGACCCGGCGCGAGGCCCTCCTGACAGGCGCGGTGGCGATGCTCCCCGGAGCCGCGCGGGGCGCGACGCCGCTCGACGTGCGGACGCTCGGCGCGCGCGGCGATGGCGTGACGCTCGACACCGGCGCCTTCAACCGCGCCATCGCCGAGGCGGCGCGGGCGGGGGGCGGCACGGTCGTCATCCCCAAGGGGCGGTATCTCTGCTTCTCGATCCGGCTGCGCAGCGACGTGGCGCTGGTCTTCGAGTCCGGCGCGGTGATCGAGGCGGCTGACCCCGCGCGCCATCGCGGCCGGTACGATCTGCCCGAGGATCGCGGCGACGTCCTCTATCAGGATTTCGGGCACAGCCATTGGGCGAACAGCCTGTTCTGGGGCGACGGCGTCGAGCGCGTATCCATCACCGGCCCCGGCCTGATCGACGGGCGCGGCCTTACCCGCAACGGCCCCGGCGCGCGCTGGCACAAGACGACCGGCGAGCGCCCGCTTTCGATGCGCGGACTGGACGACCACGCCATCGCGAGGCTCGAACCTGATGCCGCTGCGATGAACGGGCAGGGCAACAAGGCGATTGCGCTGCGGGGCGGCGGGCGCATCCGCCTCTCCGGTTTCACGATCCTGCGCGGCGGGCACATGGCGATCCTCGCGACCGGCACCGAAGGCATCGAGATCGACGATCTCAGTATCGATACCCAGCGCGACGGCATCGACCTCGACTGCGTGCAGGGCGCACGGGTGCGCGGCTGCCGCGTCAACTCGCCCAATGACGACGCGATCGTGGTGAAGAGCAGCCTCGCGCTCGGGCATCTCAAGGCGGCGCAAGATGTCGTCATCAGCGACTGCACCGTTTCGGGCTACGATATCGGCACCATGCTCGACGGCACGCGCGGCACCACGCAGGCGCTCGCCCCCGATCGTGACCGCCCGACCGGCCGCATCAAGCTCGGCACCGAGAGCAATGGCGGCTACGCGCACGTCCTGGTGGAACGTTGCCGCTTCGAGCATTGCCGCGGCCTCGCGCTGGAGACGGTCGACGGCGGCGCGATGCGCGACGTCACCGTGCGCGACATCGTGATGCGCGACGTCACCACCGCGCCAATCTTCGTCCGCGTCGGCGACCGCAGGCGCGGGCCGGAGGGAACCGGCATCGGCAGCACGGCCGGCATCCGCCTCTCCGACATCGACGCGACCGGCATAGATCACCGCTACCCCGCCATTCTCGCGGGGCTTCCCGGCCATCCCGTCGCGGATGTCAGCCTGGAGCGCATCCATCTCGGCTTCGCGGGCGGCGGCACGGTGGCCGACGCGGCGCTGCGCCCGGCGGAGGTGGCCGATGCCTATCCCGAGCCCTCGATGTTCGGCACGCTGCCCGCCTGGGGCTTGTGGATGCGCTACGCGCGCGACATCCGCATCCGGGGGCTGGAGATCAGCACCGCCACCCCCGACGCCCGCCCTCCGATGATGACCGAGGACGTGGAGCGCATCGCCGTCGCCGACACCCCGCTCTGGCACAACCGTATCGACCAAAAGGGCCGCGTATCATGACCCGTCACGCTTTCCGAATGCAGCTCAAGCCCGGCCATGTGGAGGAATATCGCCGCCGCCACGACGCCATCTGGCCCGAGCTGGCCGAGCTTCTCCGCGACGCCGGCATCAGCGATTATTCGATCTTCCTCGACGAGGAGACGCTGGCGCTGTTCGCCGTGCTCGACCTCGCCGACGACAACCGCCGCGACAGCCTGCCCGATCATCCGATCATGAAGCGCTGGTGGGATCATATGGCCCCGCTGATGGAGGTCGAGCCCGGCAACCGCCCGCGCGAATGGCCGCTTACCCCCTTGTTTCACCTCGCTTAACCCAAGAGGATTGTTTTCCATGGCCGCCCTTACCCACGACGTTCCCCGACAGGACGTGCTGGACGCCATCGCCAGGCTCATCGACAATCTCGTCAACATCAAGGACGAGACGGGCGAGTTCCTCCTGCGGCTCGACGACGGCCGCGTCATCGACACCAAGGGCTGGAACGATTGGGAATGGACCCACGGCGTCGGCCTGTTCGGCCTCTATCGCTTCTATGAGCAGACCGGCGACGAGACCGCCTTCCGGGTGATGATCGACTGGTTCCGCGACCGCTTCGCGGCCGGCACGCCCACCAAGAACATCAACACGATGGCGCCCTTCCTGACACTCGCTTATCTCTACGAGCGGACCGGCGACATCAGCTACATCCCCTATCTCGACACCTGGGCGGAATGGCTGATGGCGCCCGACGGCCTGCCCAAGACGGAGGAGGGCGGCTTCCAGCACATCGTCTTCAACGACGAGAACCCGCAGGAGATGTGGGACGACACGCTGATGATGTCCGTCCTGCCGCTCGCCAAGATCGGCCTGCTGCTCGACCGGCCGCATTATGTCGAGGAGGCCAAGCGCCAGTTCCTCGTCCACATCAAATATCTGGCCGATCGCAAGACGGGCCTCTGGTATCATGGCTGGACCTTCGAGGGCCGGCACAATTTCGCGGGCGCGCTCTGGGCGCGGGGCAATTGCTGGGTGACGATCGCCATCCCCGAGATCATCGAGATGCTCGATCTGCCCGAGGGCGATGCGCTCCGCACCTTCCTGATCGACACGCTCGCCGCCCAGGTGAAGACGCTGGCCGAGACGCAGGACGAAAGCGGCCTGTGGCACACGCTGGTGGTGGACCCGACCAGCTATCTGGAGGCCTCCGCCACGGCGGGCTTCGCCTATGGCATCCTGAAGGGGGTGCGGAAGGGCTATCTGCCGGCGGAGTATCTGCCGGTCGGCCTCAAGGCGATCCATGGCGTGCTTGCCAATATCGACGAGACGGGCGAGCTTCAGCAGGTGTCGTTCGGCACGGCGATGGGCGACACGATGCAGTTCTACAAGGACATCCCGCTGACCTCGATGCCTTATGGCCAGAGCCTCGCCATCTGCGCGCTCGGCGAATTCCTGCGCAGCTACATCTGATGAACGCTCCCCGCCCGATCGCCGAACAGGAAGCCCCGCCCGCCCGCCGGGTGGGGCTCATCAACTTCATCGCCTATGGCTCGAACGACTTCCTCGGCGCGGGATCGATGGCGATCGTGTCGGGCTGGGTGCTGATCTTCTACACCAAGTTCTGCGGGCTTTCGGCGGGGCAGGCGGCGACCATCTTCGCGGTGGCGCGCATCCTCGATGCGTTCACCTCGCCGCTCATCGGGCATATCTCGGATCGGTTCGGCGGGCACTGGCTCGGGCGGCGGTTCGGGCGGCGGCGCTTCTTCATCCTCGCGGCGATCCCGCTGCTGCCCTCCTTCGCGCTGATGTGGCTGCCGGGGCAGGGCTTCCTCTATTATCTCGTCACCTATGTGCTGTTCGAGATGGTCTACGCGATGGAGATCATCCCGTTCGAGACGCTCGCCGCCGAGATGTCGACCGACTATGCCACCAAGGCGAAGTTCGCCGGCTATCGCATCCTGTTCGGGCAGGTCTCGGCGATCCTCGCGGGGTTCATGCCGCTCTGGCTGATCGAATGGCTGGGCAAGGACAGCCCGCAGACCTTCTTCTACATGGGCGTGATCTTCGCCGGGCTGTTCATGGCCACGGCGGGGTTTCTCTACGCTTTCAGTTGGGAGCGGCATCTGCCCGCGAGCGCTCTGGAAGGGCGCAAGGGGGAGGGCGTCGGCAGCGCCTTCACCGCGCTCTACCGCAACCTGTTCTCGACGATGAGGGTGCGGGCGTTCCGGCTGCATCTCGGCATGTATCTGGGCGGCTATATCAGCCAGGACATCTTCAACGCCGCCTTCACCTTCTTCGTGATCTTCGCGCTGGCGGGGACGACGGCGATCGCCTCGGGGCTGCTCGGCACGCTCTATGTCGTGCAGCTTGTGGCGGTGTTCATCGCCATCAACATGGCGCTGAGGAGTTCCCCCGCCCGCGCGTACCGGTTGGCGGCGCTGAGCTTCGGCGCGGGCGTGGTGGCGCTGATCGGCCTATGGTGGGGCGGGGAGACGGGCGCGAGCTGGACGCTCTACATCCCCATCGCGCTCGCCGGGCTGGGGCGCGGGGCGCTCAACTATATCCCGTGGGCCACCTACAACTACATGGCCGACGTCGACGAGATCATGACCGGCAAGCGCCGCGAGGGCAGCTTCGCCGGCGTGATGACCTTCATCCGCAAGGCGGCGCAGGCGGCCGCGGTGGCGGGCGTCGGCCTCGTGATGCAGGCGGGCGGGTTCCAGTCCAGGGCGGCGGTGCAGAGCGCCGGTGCGATCCATGTGCTGGCCTGGGTGCTGGCGGCAGGCACGCTCGCGGTGCTGGCGGCGGGGATCGCCGTCTCCTTCCGCTTCCGCCTCGACAGCCGCACGCATGGCGTGCTGATGGCCGAGATCGAGCATCTCAAGGCCGGCGCCCGGACCCCCACGTCCCCCGAGGCGCGGGAGATCGTGGAGGATCTGTCCGGCCGCTCCTATGAGCGGCTGTGGGGCCGGGGCTGAGCCTTCAGGCCTTCGGCGAGTAGCCGAGCGCCGCGCTGATGTCCGCCGCCGTCTGGCGGACCTGCGGGGCGATCTTCTCCATCGCCGCGTCGTCGAGATAATGGGCGGCGCTGGCGATGTTGATCGCCAGCGAGATGCGCCCGTCGGCGCCCCGGATCGGCGCCGCGATCGAGCGCACGCCGTCGCCGATCTCGCTATCGTGGAGCACCACGCCCTGCTCCCGGTTGGTCTTCATCTCGGCCAGCCACGCCTTCATCCGCGCGGGCGCGGCATGGCCGCCCTTCGCCAGATCATAGAGGCGGCGCAGCTCCTCCTCGCTTTCGTCGAGCAGCAGCGCCTTGCCCATCCCCGTCTCCGCGATCGGGCGGCGATCGCCCGGCGAGGTGGCGACCAGCAGGCGCTGCCGCCCGGTGACGCGATCGAGATGGCGCGACCAGTCGCCCTCGCGCTTGCCGATGAAGGCGCAATGGCCGGTCAGCTCGGAGAGGCGCTCGATATGCGGGCGGGCGACGCGCGCCGGGTCCATATGCTCGCGGGCCTTCTGGCCGAGCTGGAGCAGCTTCGGCCCCAGCGTCAGCCCGTCCGGCGTCAACGCCAGATAATCGCGCGAGCGCAGCGCCTTCACGAGGCGATGCGCGGTCGTCTTGGTGAGGCCGAGCTTGGTCGCGAGATCCTGGATCTTGGTCGGCCCGTCCAGCGTCTCGTCGAGGATGTCGAGCGCACGCATGAGGGTTTGAGCACCACTGGGCGAATCCACGCCGCCGGTCGTCTTCTCGTCTTTCACCCAAACACCTTGAGGTTGATCGTTGTCCGCACGCTAGCGGAAACTCCGGGCGAGCGCGAGCAAGGTCCGCGAAAGCATGTCCGGCGAAAGAGGCGGCTAATCTCCCTCAGTCCTCCAGCATCGCGGCGAGGGCGGGCGTGACGCGTTCGCGCGTCTCGCCGTCCGCCACGATGAGGAGGCGCGCGGCGATGGCTTCGCGTGTGGCGAGCGCCATGGCCTCCTCCGGGTGGAGCACGGTCAGCGCGGTTGCCCAGGCGTCGGCCCGGAGCGCGCTGTCATGGAGCACGCTCACCGAGACGGTGCCGTGCGCGATCGGCCGCCCCGTGCGCGGATCAAGGGTATGGGCGCCGCGCCGATAGTCACCCGATGTCGCCACCGCGAGGCCGTGCAGCGCGATGCGCAGCGGCGCCACGTCCAGCCCCGGCGGCACTTCGAGATCGACCCACCAGGGATCGCCGTCCGGCCGCACGCCGCGCCCGACCAGCTCGCCGCCGATCTCCACAAGGGCATGGCGGATGCCCGACGCATGAAGCAGATCGGCCACCGCATCGACGGCATGGCCCTTGGCGATGCCGGACAGGTCGAGCATCGTGCCGCCCGGCTGGCGCAGCCGCCGCGCCGGGGCGTCATAGGCGAGCCGATGCCATCCCGCGGAGGCCAATGCGGCGTCGATCCCGTCACCGGAGGGGGGATGAGGCGCCGCGACCGGTCCGAAGCCCCACAGGTTGACGATCCGCCCGATCGACGGATCGAACGCTCCGCCGCTCCGCTCGGCGATGGCGAGGCCTTCGGCCATCACCTGCGCGAAATCGGGCGGCAGCGCGATCCATTGCCCCGCCGCCGCCCGGTTGAACCGCGAGAGCAGCGAATCCGCCTGCCAATGGCTCATCTCCCGGACGAGCCCGTCGAGCCGCGCGACGATGGCCGCGCGCACGGCCTGTGGATCGACATGGGGCGGGCGGGCGAACCGCACGCTCCACGTCGTCCCCATCGTCTCGCCGGCGAGGGCGATCACCGGCGCGGCCGCGTCCCGCCCGGCGAAGGCCTGCGCCGAAATGGCGGGCGGGAGCGCGATCCTCACGATCGGCGGGTTCAGGGCGCCATCACCTCCAGCGTGGAGGTGTAGCTCATCCGCCGCTCGGTCGCGCGCGGGGTGGCGGGGTGATTGTCGGTCGTCGTGGCGTTCAGCCAGTACATGCCGGGCGCCGGCCACTTCACCTCCAGCACGCCGTCGGCGCCGGTCGCCAGCTCCATCACGCCCTCGCTGTCGCGATAGCGCTTGCCGCCGGGGATCAGCGTCACCTTGAGGCCCGCCGCCGGCTTGCCGTCGATCAGGAAGCGGAAGCGCGCCGGCTCGTTCGAGACGAGCGAGTCCGGGTGGGTGACGGGCTCCATGTCGAGGCCCTTGCCGGTGGGCTTGAGCACGGTGGCGGTGGGTTCGCCGGCCGTCACGAAGATCTCGTTGCGGCTGCTCATCTCGGTGAGCTTCACGTCGGTGGCGCCCGCCGGGATGTCGGCGGCGGTGGCGACGGAATGGGCGGGGCGGCCGGCGCCCTCGGGGCCGCGCGGCGGCCCGCGGCGGCGGCCGACCGTCCAGTCCTCGCCGTTCAGCTTGAAGCTGCCGGACACGTTGGTGCTGGCGGTGCCGATCTTCCAGGTGCCCGGCTTGTCGAGCTGCACGTCGAAGGTGGAACGATAGCGCCCCTTCGCCGCATTCTGGATCGCGCCGGTCGAGCCGTCCGGCTGCCACACCTGGATGCTCTCGGTCTGCATCGGGAAATGATCGGGATAGAAGAGATCGTTGGAGACGGCGGCATCCACCGTCACCCAGTTATCGGTGCCCGACACGATGGTGGTCGACGGCAGCAGCCACTGGCGATGCGCGGACAAGGCGGCCGGCGCGGACAGCAGCGCGGTGGCGACGAGCAGGCGGGATACGAGCGCTCTCATGGAATGGTCCTTCAGCGGGCGGAGAGGGTGACGGCGCCAAGCTCGGCCTTGCCGGTCGCGCGGGCATTGCCCGCCGGCAGGTTGACCGGAACGGAGACCAGTTCGCGGCCCCCCGTCTCGCGCGCGGCCTCGACGTTGAGCACATAGGCGCCGGGCTTCAGATCGGCGGGAAGGGCGATATTGTGCGGCCCCGGCGCCTGCGTCGCGCCGCTGATCCCGTCGGCGGGCATCGCCATGCCGCGCCCGCCCTTGCGCCACCAGGCGCGCAGCTCGGACAGCCACTTGGTGCCCGGCTCGTTTCCGGCCTTCCTGATATCGTACCACACCGCCAGCGTGCGCGGCGTGCCGCCGCCGGCCGGCTCCAGCCACACGGCGACATAGGGGCGGTGATATTCGGCGACGCTCAATCGGGGCACCGTGACGGTCACGGTGCCGGCGGTCGCGGGCGCGGCGAGCGCGCCGCCGAGCAGCAGGACGGAGGTTGGACGCATGGCGATATCCCTCAATGGATGAACAGGACGGCGAGGAGAAAGGGGATGGCGAAGCCGCCGAGCACCAGCGGCCAGGTGGCGGGCCGCCGTTTGGCATGGATATAGAGCAGCACCAGCCCGGTGAGCGTGAAGAACACGCACGCCACCGCGAAGACGTCGATGAACCAGAACCAGGCGCGGCCGGTGTTGCGGCCCTTGTGGAGATCGTTGAGGTAGGAGATCCAGCCCTGATCGGTCACCTCGGAGGTGATCTTCCAGCTCGCCCGATCGATGCTGACCCAGCCGTCTCCGCCGGGGCGGGGCAGGGCGACATAGACCGCATCGTCCGACCATTCCGCCGCCCTTCCGCCGGCATCGAGCCCCACCTCCGCCTTGACCGCGCTCGCGACCGGCTCGGGCAGGGGCGCGTCCTTCGCCGCCGGGTGCGCGAGCAGCGGGCGGAGCGACGCGGGCAGCAACGCCTCCCGATCGACGGTGACGGGATGCGCGGGGATGGAGGCGGCGTGGTTCAGCGTGATGCCGGTGATCGCGAAGGCGAGCATGGCGGTCAACGAGATGGCCGCGCTGACCCAGTGCCAGGTGTGCAATTGCTTGAGCCACCAGTTCCGCCACTTGAGCGCGGGCTTGCGGCGGTGGCGGACGGGAGGAGGCTGCATCTGGGTCACGCAGCAGGGCCTAGAACGGCAGACGGACTTGCTCAATAGCTAATGCGAACAGATCGCATTAATGTGCTTCGTGACGCGGTGGGGATGAGCCGTCAATGCGAATGGGCGACCGGCTCGATCCCCGCCGTCAGGATGGCGCGTCGTCCTGCTCGACCGGGAATCTGGCAGCGAAGACGTCCTTGGCTGCGAACAGCCCGTTGAGGGCCGCCGGGAAGCCGGCATAGACCGCCATCTGCATGATGATCTCAATGATTTCATCCCTGGTCAGCCCGACATTGAGGCCGGCCTCGATATGGACTTTCAATTGCGCGCTTGCGTTTCCCATCGCCGTCAGCGCGGCGATGGTCGCGATCTCGCGAGCGCGCCGATCGAGGCCCGGACGGCTGTAGATGTCGCCGAAGGGGAATTCGAACAGATAGTCTGCGAAGTCCGGGGCAATATCGGCCAGCGCGGCCACCACATTATTGCCGGCCTCGCCATCGATCTCGGCGAGTGTCCGCTTGCCGCGCTCCAGCCGGCTTTCGCCGGACTTCGGGATGCCGTTCGTCATGCAATCCTCACTTTTGCTTCCCGCACGCTGTTCGGCCGCGGCGCGCGCGGTCTCCGGCATGTTCAGCTCCACGCCGCGCCGGCCACCTGCCTCACGCTGGCGTTCAGCCGATTCCACACGTTGATCTGTGCGATCTGGAGGAGCAGCCCGGACAGAGCCTTCTCGTCATAATATCGGGTCGCCTCGTTCCAGACGTCGTCCGGCACCGCGTCCGCCCGGTCGGCAATGCGGGTCACGGCCTCCGCAAGGGCCAGCGCCGCGCGCTCGGCCTCGGTGAAGAACGGCGTGTCGCGCCAAGCCGCCACGGCGAAGATGCGCCGATCGGTTTCGCCTGCCTTCTTCAGTTCCTGCGCATGCATGTCCACGCACACGCTGCACCCGTTGATCTGGCTGGCCCGAAGATGGACCAGCTTGATGGTGACCTCGGAAAGGCCGCTCATTTCCGTTGCCTTGTTGAGCGCCATCAGCGCCTGCATCGCTTCGGGAATGACAAGGACGGGGTTCTTCATTCGCGCCTGCATGGCCATTTTCTCCGTGCTAGATCGGGTTCGCGACGATTCCGGCGCCCGTTGGTCACATCGGCTGGATTCCGTTCGTCACGGGCATGACGTATGGCTGAGGGGGAATGTGACCGATGGACGAAAAAAGAATTCTGGCGGGGCACTTCGAGGCAAACCGCGCTCATCTGACGGTCGTCGCCTTCCGCATACTGGGCTCCCGAACAGAGGCCGAAGATGCCGTGCAGGAGGCATGGCTGCGGTTGGATCGGACAAATGTCAGTGATGTCGAGAATCTGGGCGGTTGGCTGAGAACCGTGGTGGCCCGCATCTGCCTGGATATGCTGCGATCCCGTAAGCTGCGGCGGGAAGATGCCATCTGCGGGGACGAGGCCGACCTGCCGTCCGAAGCCGGCACCGCCTCCTATGATCCCGAATATGAGATCGCCATGGCCGATTCCGTCGGCCTTGCCATGCTGGTCGTGCTGGAAACGCTCGGCCCGGCCGAGCGCGTCGCCTTCGTGCTGCACGACATGTTCGACCTGCCGTTCGACGACATCGCCCCGATCGTCGGGCGCACGACCGAGGCAACTCGCAAACTTGCCAGTCGCGCCCGTCAGCGGATGCAGGGCAGCCCAATCTCTCCGCAAGCGGATCGCGCCCGCCGGCGTGACGTGATCGAGGCCTTTATCGCGGCGTCGCGCGACGGCAATTTCGAGGCGCTGTTATCCATTTTCGATCCCGATGTCGTGTTCCGGGCCGACGAGGCTGCGATGCGGCTGGGTTCGCAGGCGGAACTGCGCGGTCCCGCGGCGGTCGCCAACGCGTTCAACGGACGCGCCCGCAGCGCCAGGCCGGCCATGTTCGACGGAGCGCTCGGTATCGCGGTCGAGGCCGGTGGCCGCCTGTTGCTTGTGCTGCGGGTCACCCTGAAAGGCGATCATATCATCGGCATCGAGGCCGTGGCGGATCGCGAAAGCCTGGACGGGTTGGACGTGACCATGCTCGACGCCGATCAGCGTTTCAGCAACGCCGGATAGCTCGGTTCTGCGAGCGAAGCGACTGATTTTATTGGGTTTGATGGCGCACCCGACAGGATTCGAACCTGTGGCCTCTGCCTTCGGAGGGCAGCGCTCTATCCAGCTGAGCTACGGGTGCCTGAGGGGGCACCTAGCAGAGCCTTTCGTGCCCCGCCAGCCCCTCGTTGCGCTTCTTGTCAGCGTGGCGCGCCGGTGATCGGCTGGAAGTCCCCCAGCCCGCACGCCGCGCCCGGAATCGAGGGCGGGGACTGGATGACGTGGATGATATCCACCGAGCAGAGCTGGTTGTTGGTGACGCTGTAGCCGAAGCGCTCCTCGAAGCCGAGCTGGGGGCAGCTCTGCGGCAGCTTGTTGCGATAGACCTTGCCGCCCAGCATGTAGAAATCGATCGTGCTGTCATCGCGCACGCGGGTCTCGCGGATGTTCGAGGCCGAGATGCAGTGCTCGGGCTTGCCGGCGGGCTGGATCTTCGCCTCCTGCTCGGGCTTCAGGGGCCGCGCGAGGGCGGGGCCGGCGAGCGTGGCGATCATCAGGGCGAAGACGACAGGACGGAACATGGCATCCTCCTCCGGTTCAGGCATCGCCCGTTAGAGCCTGCGGAACGGCGCCCGGTTCAATGCCCTTCGCGGCGGGCGCGGGCGTCTTCGGGCGGAACGCGCAGAGATCGATGACGGGGCATCGCCAGCATTCCGGTTTTCGCGCCTTGCAGATGTACCGGCCATGAAGGATCAGCCAGTGGTGCGCGTGCAGCCGGAAGGGTTCGGGGGTGACCTTTTCGAGCTTGTCCTCGACGGCGCGGACATCCTTGCCCTTCGCAAGCCCGGTGCGGTTGGCGACGCGGAAGATGTGCGTATCGACCGCGATCGTCGCATGGCCGAAGGCGACGTTCAGCACGACATTCGCCGTCTTGCGCCCGACGCCGGGAAGCTCCTCCAGCGCGGCGCGATCCTCGGGCACCACGCCGCCATGCCGGTCTACGAGGATGTGGGCCGCGGCGATGACATTCTTGGCCTTGGTGTTGAACAGGCCGATCGTCTTGATGTGCTGTTTGAGGCCGGCCTCGCCCAGCGCCAGCATCCCAGCCGGGGTGTCGACCTCTTCGAACAGCAGCCGGGTCGCCTTGTTCACGCCGACATCGGTCGCCTGCGCGGAGAGCGCGACCGCGACCAGTAGCGTATAGGGGTTCGTCCACTGAAGCTCGGTCTCGGGCGCGGGATCGGTCTCCGCCAGCCGCCGGTAGAACTCGAAGATATCGGCCTTCTTCAAGCTCAGAGCCCCAGCACGTCGGCCATGGTGTAGCGCCCCGGCGCGCGGCCCTGCGTGAGCCAGAGCGCGGCCTTCACCGCGCCCTTGGCGAAGATCGCCCGGCTCTCGGCGCGGTGGCCGAGCTCGATGCGCTCGCCGTCGGTGGCGAAGATCACCTGATGGTCGCCCGCGACCGAGCCGCCCCGCAGAGAGGCGTAGTAGATGCCGCCTTCCTCACGCTCGTGCGGGCCTTCCTGCATCCGGTCGAAGCGGTTGAGCGCGCGGCCGTCCTTCGCACCCCGCCCGATATTCGCCGACGCGCCGAGCAGCAGCGCCGTGCCCGAGGGGGTGTCGAGCTTGTGGCGGTGGTGCATCTCGACGATGTCGATATCCCAGTCCGGCCCGAGCCGGCGCGCAGCCTCTTCGACCAGCCCGCGCAGCATGTTGACGCCGAGCGAGGTGTTGTAGGTCTGGACGAGCGCGATCTTCCGGGCGGCGTCGTCGATGAGCGCATGATGCTCGGGCGAGAGGCCGGTGGTGCCGATGACGATCGGCGTGCCGGCCGCGACCGCCGCGTCGAGATGCTCGGCGAGCGCGTCAGGGGAAGTGAAGTCGATGAGGACATCGGCCGCTTTCGCCAGAGCGGGGGCGTCGGGATGGTCGCCATGGACCTCGCCGTTGCGATCGATGCCGCCGGCGATCGCGACGTCCTGCGAGGCGGCGACGTTGGCGATCGCGCGGCCCATGCGCCCGGTGACGCCGAGAATGCCGATCCCGCTCATCGTGCGGCCTGTGCGGAGTTGGCGCAGGTGACACGAGTGATGGCCAAAACGCGCGTGGCGCTTGCGGGGTGAGGGCGGGCGGTGGCGATGCTCATGGGAGCCTCATGCCATTCGGAATCCCACATTGGAACCGGGTTTCGGGAGGGCGGGTTTCGTCCAGTTGCGGGCATTGAACCATCTTGTCGATATCTCCAAAAGCCGACGCGGTTCGGACCATGTCAAACGAACCATTCTACTACGGCGACCGCTGGTGGTGGGCTCGTGCCGAGCGAGGGTGGCGAATAGGGGCGGTAATCGCTAGCGTCAGCATCGTCATAGACATCTCCCGATGACCGCATTCGCTCCATGCCGAGGATCATAGATAGCTCTCAATCTCCGATTTTTTCTTTATATTTAAGGAAACTGGCGCTTGAAAATCGCTCATCGTCACCAATTCTCGCTCTCTTAACGTGGAGAGAGAAGATTCAAACGTATTCACACCCTTTGCAAAGTGGTTCTTTAGGGTATCGATAGTTGCGCCCTTCCTGCCCCAGTACTTTTTCCGCACCAGAAGAGCTAGAATTTGACGTGCGCCAACATCTATGTCCATCCGCGTTTTAAATCCAACGATAGATTGATCCAAACTTTCTAGGATTGTATCGAATTTCTCTATTCCAAAGTAATGGCTATGAGTTTGACGGATCGTGGCAATGTCGGATGATCCAATCATAACGACCTCGAAGCCGGCTTCCGAAGAAAATTGGCTTTCATATTGTGTGTATTTTGCTTTTGCGCTTTCGGCTTCCCGTCCAACGACATCCCAAGTAACGAAATCACCGGTGTTCCAATTGAAAACCATAATCCAATTTGTGAGATCGTTATCACCACCTTGCATATTCGCCAGTGTTAGAACTATATCTTCATTGACTGAACTATCGAATATACGATTCTTGTCGGATTCGTATATGATGCGCTGAGCCTGTTCTCTTTTGCGGTCAAGCGCCACTTTGGATTGGACATTCGGATTTCGACTACTTTCGATCTCATAGAAAACATCAGAAAGTTGCCTAAAATAATCAATGACAGCCGGATCTCCTTCCTGTTCTTTGAGGTGTCTGCCGTAGATCACAGATGTGCGCTCGATGGATTCCGCCCAATAATGCTGGATACGGCTACGGATTTGAAGTTCGAGTGAGCGCCCGTCTCGCTCAAGAAGAAGGTGCGCAGATCGATACCCCGTCTGGTCACGCCCCTTCTCGCGATAGTCAGTAACGCGTCTAAGCGAAAAACCACCAATCTTTGTAACATTATCTCTAATAAATGGTATCAATTGGTCAACATTTTCATTATTTTCGACGATAATGCGGCATCCGCCAATGTCTTGAAGTTGAGTTAATCGCACACTTAGACGCCGCAGTTTGCGAACTATCTGTGGTTTGCGCTTTACGCGTTGAGCAATGTAGTAACTGCTTCCGTATCCATGAAGCCAGTTTTGAAGTTCAAGGGTGGTCAACGAGAGCGGTTCGAGATGGGAAATCCGATATTCGTCGAAATCCTCCTCAAGCTCCATCGATTCAATTGTTAACTCGCCAGGATTGGCCAGCGATCGGCCCGCTTTATCAATGCGACTTTTCGAAAGTGCCATCTCGATGTCCAATTTTACCCCGTGGCGCGATTTTAGATATCATAGGAGCCTTTGCAAGCAACGTGGTCGTATAGCCTTTTGATGGCGCGGCTGTTGCTCGCAAAGGCGCGATGAATCTGACTCCGGCCACCATTTTCAAAGCGTTCGATGGACGTCGGCTTACATTTGTTCGCTGCTCCAAAGCGGACGACCGTTTCCCACCAGTTTCCGTCATGCCGGACTTGATCCGGCATCCAGAGCAGCAAGCGCTCCATGATCCGGTTCTGGACCCCCGATCAAGTCCGGGGTGACGATGGAGGCCAGACGGAGGAAGCGAGGGAGGTGCTATTCGCCTGCTTCATCCATCCCCTCAGGCGTCGATCTCTTCCTCGTCGAGCCGGGCCGCGTTCTCCTGGATGAAGGCGAAGCGGTGCGACGCTTCCTTGCCCATCAGCCGGTCGACCAGATCGCGGACCGCCGCGCGCTCCTCATATTCCTGCGGCAGCGTCACGCGGATCATCGTGCGCGTCGCCTTGTCCATCGTCGTTTCGCGCAACTGCGACGGGTTCATCTCGCCCAGACCCTTGAAGCGCGCGACCTCCACCTTCTTGCCCTTGAAGGGGCCGGCCTCGATCCGCGCGCGATCCGCATCGTCCCTGGCGTAGAGCGACTTGGCCCCCGCCGTCAGGCGATACAGCGGCGGCTGGGCGAGATAGAGGTGCCCGCGGCGCACCACATCCGGCATCTCCTGGAAGAAGAAGGTCATCAGGAGCGTGGCGATATGCGCGCCGTCGACGTCGGCGTCCGTCATGATGACGATGCGCTCGTAGCGGAGCGCCGAGGCGTCGCACTTGTCGCGCGTGCCGCAGCCGAGCGCCTGGATGAGATCGGCGATTTCCTGATTGGCGAGGATCTTCGCCATGTTGGCCGAGGCCACGTTCAGGATCTTGCCGCGGATCGGCAGCACGGCCTGCGTCTTGCGATCGCGCGCCTGCTTGGCCGAGCCGCCGGCCGAATCGCCCTCGACGATGAAGAGCTCCGTGCCCTCCGGCGAGTCCGAGGCGCAGTCGGTGAGCTTGCCGGGGAGGCGCAGCTTGCGGCCCGATGTGGCCGTCTTGCGCTTGACGTCGCGCTCCGCCTTGCGGCGCAGGCGCTCGTCCATGCGATCGAGCACATAGCCGAGCAGCGCCTTGCCGCGGTCCATGTTGTGGCTGAGGAAATGGTCGAAATGGTCGCGCACCGCCGCTTCGACCAGACGCGCCGCGTCCGGCGAGGTAAGGCGGTCTTTGGTCTGCGACTGGAACTGCGGATCGCGGATGAAGACCGACAGCATCAGCTCGGAGCCGACCATCACGTCTTCGGGCGCGATATCCTTGGCGCGCTTGTTGCCGACCAGGTCCGCGAAGCCGCGAATGCCCTTCACCAGCGCGGCGCGAAGGCCCTGCTCGTGGGTGCCGCCGTCGGGCGTCGGGATGGTGTTGCAGTAATAGCTGTAGGAGCCGTCCGAATAGAGCGGCCACGCCACCGCCCATTCCGCCGAGCCCTGCCCCTCGGGGAAGTCGTGGCGGCCGGCGAAGAAGTCGGTCGTGGCGCATTCGCGCGCGCCGATCTGTTCCTTCAGATGATCGGAGAGGCCGCCGGGGAACTGGAACATCGCCTCGGCCGGCGTGTCGTCGGTGATGACCGACGGATCGCACTTCCAGCGAATCTCGACGCCGGCGAACAGATAGGCCTTGGAGCGGGCAAGGCGATAGAGCCGCTGCGGCTTGAAGCGAAGCTCGCCGAAAATCTCGTGATCGGGCGTGAAGGCCACCGAGGTGCCGCGCCGGTTGGGCGCCGCGCCGATCTTCTCCAGCGGCGCCAGCGCATGGCCCTGCGAGAAACGCTGCTGGAACAGCTCCTTGTTGCGCGCGACCTCGACCACCGTGTCGGTGGAGAGCGCGTTCACCACCGAGATGCCGACGCCGTGCAGGCCGCCCGAGGTCTGGTACGCCTTGTCCGAGAACTTGCCGCCGGAATGCAGCGTGGTGAGGATCACCTCCAGCGCCGACTTGCCCGGATAGCGGGGATGCTCGTCGATCGGGATGCCGCGGCCATTGTCGGTGATGGTGAGGCGGTTGCCCGCCGAAAGCGTCACCTCGATGCGGCTGGCATGGCCGGCGACGGCCTCGTCCATCGCATTGTCGAGCACCTCGGCGGCGAGGTGGTGCAGCGCGCGCTCGTCGGTGCCGCCGATATACATGCCGGGGCGACGGCGGACGGGCTCGAGCCCTTCCAGCACCTCGATCGCGGAGGCGTCATAGCTTTCGGGCGTCGCGGAGCGGGAGGAAGCGAAGAGATCGTCGGCCATTGTCCGGGGAGCCTAGCGGGTCGCAGCGGCCAACGCAAAGCGATGTTCCGTTTTTGTATCTGAGAATGTGTCGAACCTGGGAGAAACATCGTCGCCCCAGCCTCCACTGGGGCGACGGTGAAAAGAACAGGACGAGGGGGAACGGAAAAGGCCGCCCGCATCGCTGCGGACGGCCTTCCCGGTGATCGTCATGCGATCCGCGACTCAGCGCACGCGCGGGCCGCCATAGGGCAGCGGCGGCGGCGGGCGACGATCGCGGCGCGGCATCTGCGCCTGATAGGCGAGGCCGCAATGCGCCACGCAATAGGGGAAGCCGGGGTTCACCGGATCGCCGCAGAAGTGGAAGTCCGGCTCGCCCGGATGGCCCAGCGGCCACTTGCAGATGCGGTCGTTGAGATCGAGCAGCGAGGTCTTGTCCGCGATCTCGGCGGACGGCTTGGCCGGCACGAGGCGGCGCGGCGGGGCCGGCGGGATCGGCGACTGCTGCTCGCCCGGCTGCTGGCGCTGGAAGCCGCCGGGGCCGATCGAGCGATAGACCGGCTGCGGCGTGCCCGGCGAATCGGTCGCGGCGTCCGCGGCGGTGGCGGGCGGGGCGGCGGGAGCCGGGCGCGGCGCGGGTTCGGCGCGGACGGGCGCCGGCTGCGGGCGCGGTTCGGCGGCCACGGGGCGCGGCTTCACCGGCTCGGGCTTGGGCGCGGGCGGTGGCGCCGCTTCCCTGGGCGCGGCCGGGGCAGCAGGCGCCTCGGCGGCCGGGGCGGCGCTCTCATTGCCCTTCACCGGCGACGGACGGCTCTCCAGCCCCAGCCGATGCGCCTTGCCGATCACCGCGTTGCGGCTGACGCCGCCCAGCTCGTCGGCGATCTGGCTGGCGGTGAGGCCCTGGCCCCACAGGCTCTTGAGCTTGTCGATCCGCTCGTCAGTCCACGCCATGGTTCGTATCTGCTCCGTCGTATCCCTTGCGAGGCTCAACCCGAGGCCTTAATTCGAGCGCCATGCTCGATCAGACATCAGGCGCATCGCCCGCGAATAAAATCTCCCCCCCGGGCGAGCCCGTGATCCGACAGGTCAACTGGGGAGGATTGCGCACCCTCTATGTGAAGGAGGTGCGCCGCTTCTTCAAGGTCCAGCTTCAAACCGTGTGGGCGCCGGCGGTCACGACGCTGCTGTATCTGGTCATCTTCACGGTGGCCTTGGGCGCGCGGGCGGCGGTGCATGTCGGCGGGACGACGGTCGCCTTCGCGGATTTCATCGCGCCGGGCCTGATCGTGATGGGCATGATGACCAATGCGTTCGCCAATTCCAGCTTCTCGCTGCTGGTCGGCAAGATGCAGGGCACGATCGTCGACTATCTGATGCCGCCGCTTTCCACTTCCGAGCTGCTGGCCGGTCTGGTCGGCGCGGCGGTGACGCGGGCCTTCCTCGTCGGGACGGCGCTGTGGGTCGCGATGTCGCTGTGGCCGGGCGTGCATGTCGGCATGGCGAACCCGTTGGCCGTGTTGTGGTTCGGCCTGATGGGCGCGCTGCTGCTGAGCTTCCTCGGCGTGCTGACCTCGATCTGGGCGGACAAGTTCGATCATGCCGCCGCCGTCACCAACTTCGTGGTGCAGCCGCTGGCGCTGCTTTCGGGCACCTTCTACTCGGTCGAGAAGCTGGCGCCGTCCTTCCGCACGGTGAGCCACTTCAACCCGATCTTCTATGTGATCTCGGGCTTCCGCTCGGGCTTCCTCGGCGTGGCCGATTCGCCGGTGGTGTTCGGCGCGGGCCTGCTGCTCGCGATCAACGTCGTGATGGGCGTCGCCTGCTACACGCTGCTGCGCAAGGGCTGGAAGATCAAGAACTGAGCGGCCGGCTCGTCCGCGCGGCGTCAGCGCCGCGTTGACGGGGGGCGCCTTCGGGCGCTAGTGGCTCGCACTCCCGACAGGGCGGCCGGAAGCGGCCGCCTTTTTGCGTTCCCGGAGCTGTTTTTCCGTCATCCGTTTGTCATTGGAAGGAGCCCAGATCATGGCCATCACACCCCTCATGCCGGTTTACCCGCGCTGTGGTGTGCGACCGGTCCGAGGCGAGGGCTGCTACCTGATCGGCGAGGACGGCCAGCGCTATCTCGATTTCGCGTCCGGCATCGCGGTGAACCTGCTCGGCCATGGGCACCCCGTGCTCACCAAGGCCATCCAGGAGCAGGCGGCGACGCTGATGCACGTCTCCAACCTCTACGGCTCGCCGCAGGGCGAGGCCCTCGCGCAGCGCCTCGTCGACTACACGTTCGCCGACACGGTGTTCTTCACCAATTCGGGCGCGGAAGCCGTCGAGTGTGCGATCAAGACCGCGCGCCGTTATCATTTCGTCACCGGCAATCCTGAGCGTCACACGCTGATCTGCTTCAAGAACGCCTTCCACGGGCGCACGCTCGGCACCATCTCGGCGACCGATCAGGAGAAGATGCGCGGCGGGTTCGAGCCGTTGCTGCCGGGCTTCGCCTATGCGCCGTTCGACGATCTCGCGGCGGCGGAAGCGCTGATCGACGGGACGACCGCCGGCTTCCTTGTCGAGCCGGTGCAGGGCGAGGGCGGCCTCCGCCCGGCGTCCCAGGAGTTCCTGAAGGGCCTGCGCGCGCTGGCCGACAAGCATGGCCTGCTGCTGGTGCTGGACGAAGTGCAGTGCGGCTATGCGCGCTCGGGCACCTTCTTCGCGCATGAGCAGTACGGCATCGTGCCGGACGTGATGGCGGTGGCCAAGGGCATCGGCGGCGGCTTCCCGCTCGGCGCCTGCCTCGCCACCGAGAAGGCCGCGCAGGGCATGGTGTTCGGCACCCACGGTTCCACCTATGGCGGCAACCCGCTCGCCATGGCGGCGGGGCAGGCGGTGCTCGATGTGGTGCTGGAGCCGGGCTTCCTCGATCATGTCAACGAGATGAGCGCCCGCCTGCGCGCCGCGCTGGAGCAGATGATCCCCAACCACGATCATCTCTTCGAGAGCGTGCGCGGGCTCGGCCTGATGCTCGGCGTCAGGATGAAGTCGGACAGCCGCCGCTTCGTCGGCCATGCGCGCGACCATCATGGCCTGCTGACCGTCTCGGCCGGCGACAATGTCGTGCGCGTGCTGCCGCCGCTCATCATCGAGCAGGCGCATATCGATGAGTTCGTCACCAAGCTGTCCGAAGCCGCGCGCACCTATGTGCCGCCGGCTGACGATTGAGTTTCGACGGGAACTTTTGGGTTCCGTTCGTCCTGAGCGAAGTCGAAGGACGGGCCTCAGGCGCAGCGCTTGTTGCACGCCCTTCGACAGGCTCAGGACGAACGGATCGTTTGATGCGAGGCTGGAATGCCATGACCATCCGTCATTTCCTCGACCTTTCCGATGCCGGGCCGGCCGCGATCGCGGCGATGCTGAACGATGCGGCGGCCCGCAAGAAGGCGCGCGCGGCGCTCCCCAAGGGCATGGTGGACCCGGACGCACCGCTCGCCGGGCGCACGCTGGCGATGATCTTCGAGAAGAACTCCACCCGCACGCGCGTCTCCTTCGACATGGCGATGCGCCAACTCGGCGGCACGACGATCGTGATGGACGCGGGCTCGATGCAGCTCGGCCGCGGCGAGACGGTGGCGGATACCGCGCGCGTCCTCTCGCGCATGGTGGACGCGATCATGATCCGTACCGACGATCACGCCAAGATCGTCGAGATGGCCCGCCATGCGACCGTGCCCGTCATCAACGGCCTCACCGACGCCAGCCATCCCTGCCAGATCATGGCCGACATGCAGACGGTGATCGAGCGTCGCGGATCGCTCGCCGGCAGCAAGTGGGCGTGGCTGGGCGACGGCAACAACGTCCTCCACTCGATCGTCGAGGCGGGCGCGCTGATGGGCTTCGAGGTCGTCGCGGCGTGCCCCGAGGGCTATGACCCCGACGCGGACGTGATCGGCTCGGCCGTCAATCAGGGCGGCAAGGTCCGCATCGAGCGCGATCCGGTGAAGGCGGTCGAGGGCGCGGACATCGTCGTCACCGATACCTGGATATCGATGGGGCAGAGCCATGCCGAGCAGAAGCTCGCCGCGATGATGCCCTATCAGGTGACGACCGGGCTGATGGCCCGCGCCAAGCCCGGCGCGACCTTCCTCCACTGCCTGCCCGCGCATCGCGGCGAGGAAGTGGTGGACGCGGTGATCGACGGCCCGCAGTCGGCGATCTGGGACGAGGCGGAAAACCGTCTCCACGCGCAGAAATCCGTGCTGCTGTGGAGCTTCGGCCTGCTCTGACCGGGCCGAGGCTGGAAATCGCGGGCGCCCGAACCGATATGCGCTCGCGATTTCCTCCACGCATCGTTCGGGTCGAGCCGGCCGGAGCCTTCGGGCAAGGCCCGGCGCGAACGGGGTCGTGGGGCCTGAGGATAAGAAGAAGATGGATACAGACACCACCTCGCCCGACATTCTGGGCTTCACCATCGCTTCCCGCAATGCGCGCGGCCGCGTGGTGCGGCTGGGGCCGGCGCTGGATTCGATCCTCGCCGCGCACGCCTATCCGCCCGCGCTGGCGAAGCTGCTGGCCGAAGCGCTGGTGCTTGCCGGCCTGCTCGGCTCGACGCTGAAGCATGAGGAGGGCCAACTCACCATCCAGGCGCAGGCCGAGGGTGGCGTCGTCGATCTGCTCGTCGTCGATTATCGTGGCGGCGAGATGCGCGGCTATCTGCGCTTCGACGCCGACCGCATGGCCGAGGCGCCGGCGACCCCCTCGCTGTTCGCGCTGTTCGGCAAGGGCTATCTGGCGATCACCTTCGATCAGGCGGTTTCGGGCGAGCGCTATCAGGGCATCGTGCCGCTCGAAGGCGGATCGCTGGCGCAGGCGGCGGAGCATTATTTCGCCCAGTCCGAGCAGATCCCCAGCCTCGTCCGCGTCGCGGTGAAGGATCTGGGGGATGGCCGCTATGCGGCGGGCGGGCTGCTGGTCCAGCATCTGCCCGAGAGCGAGGAGGGGCGTGAGCGTCTCCACACCCGGCTCGATCATCCCGAGTGGCAGCATGTCGAGGCGCTCGCCCAGACGGTGGGCATGGATGAGCTGGCCGACCCGGCGCTGCCGCTAGACGACCTGCTGTGGCGCCTGTTCCATGAGGAGCAGGAGGTCCGCACCATGCCGCTCGGCCAAATCCGCAAGGGCTGCCGCTGCTCGGCCGAGCATATCCAGTCGGTGATCGCCCGCTTCCCGCCCGAGGAGCGCGCGGCGATGGCGGACGAGAACGGCCTGGTCCATGTCGACTGCGAGTTCTGCGCCAAAAGCTTCCCGGTCGCGCTGCCGGCCTGACGCGGGGAACGGCTCAGGCCGATCCGGCCAATCCTGGCTGGCATTAAGCCGCTATTTATGTGCATGGGGGTATGGACGGATGCCTGTCCCGAGGATGGCGGGACGAGCATGTCTCCCTGAGAGCCCTGAGAAAGGGCAAAACTGGGCCGCTCCCTTCGGGGCGGCCCGCTCTTTGGGCGCTTGCCTGCGGGATCGCCCGGAGGTAGCGCGGGATACGCAATGACCGACATGAACCGAACCGGCCCTCGCAAGGCCGTCGTGCTGCTTTCGGGCGGCCTCGACTCGATGGTGGCCGCGGGTCTGGCCCGCGAGGCCGGCTATTCGCTGCTGGCGCTCACCGTGAACTATAACCAGCGCCATCTGGTCGAGCTGGCCTCCGCGCGCCGCATCGCGGCCGAGCTGGGCGCTGAGCGGCATGTCGTGCTGCCGATTGACCTGCGCGCCTTCGGCGGCTCGTCGCTCACCGCAGATATCGACGTGCCCAAGGAAGGCGTCGGCCTCGGCGAGGAGGAGGCGGGCGTGATCCCGGTCACCTATGTGCCGGCGCGCAACACCATCTTCCTGTCGCTGGCGCTCGGCTGGGCCGAGGCGGACGATGCGCGGGACATGTTCCTCGGCATCAACGCGCTCGATTATTCGGGCTATCCCGATTGCCGGCCGGCCTTCGTCGAGGCGTTCGAGACTCTTGCCGGCGTCGCCACCAAGGCGGGCGTCGAGGGCGACCGCTTCAAGGTCCACGCCCCGCTGCTGCACATGACCAAGGCCGACATCGTGCGCGAGGCGCACCGTCTGGGTCTGGACGCGGGGATGAGCTGGTCCTGCTACGATCCGCAGGAGGGCCAGCATTGCGGGCTGTGCGATAGCTGCCGCCTGCGCCGCAAGGGCTTCGAGGAAGCCGGCCTCCCCGATCCGACGGTTTACGCGAGCGCGGCATGAGCTATGCGGTCAAGGAGATATTCCTCACGCTTCAGGGCGAGGGGCTGAACGCGGGGCGGCGCGCCGTCTTCCTGCGCTTCTCCGGCTGCAACCTGTGGAGCGGCCGCGAGGAGGATCGCGCGACCGCCCAATGCACTTTCTGCGACACCGATTTCGTCGGCATGGATGGCGATCATGGCGGCCGCTACCCGGATGCCTCCGCGCTCGCCGCCAAGGTTTCCGAACTGTGGGGCGCGCAGGGCGAGGGCAGGCCGCTGGTGGTCATCACCGGGGGCGAGCCCATGCTCCAGGTCGACGGGGCGCTGGTCGATGCGCTCCATGCCGCCGGCTTCGAGATTGCGATGGAGACCAACGGCACGCTGGCGGTGACGCCCGGCGTCGACTGGATCACGGTGAGCCCCAAGGCGGGCAACGCGGTGGTGCAGCGCTCGGGCAGCGAGCTGAAGCTGGTCTGGCCGCAGGCGGGCATCGATCCGCAGGCGATGGAGGGATGGGCTTTCGACCATTTCCTCGTCCAGCCGCTCGACAACCCGGCCGCCAACGAGAATCACGCCGCGGCGATCCAGTATGTGATCGATCATCCGCGCTGGCGGCTGTCGGTGCAGACCCACAAGGTGATCGGCATCCGCTGAATGCCCCGACCGGCTCGTTTACACCGAGCCGGCCGGGCGTTCGGTCAGAGGCAGCGCTTCTTGATCTGGCCCTTCCTGTCGAAGCATTCGGGGCCGAAGGCCGGCACATTGGCGCCGACGAACTGGACATAGGGCGGCGAGGCATAGAGCCGGTCCGCCGCGGGCTTCAGGCTGTTGCGCAGCTCCTGAAGGCGGTTGTGGGCGACGACCTGCAAGGAGCCCTTGGGCGTCATCAGCGCGGTGGTGCCGATGCGCGAGGCCGTCTGGCAGAAGCCGATCTGCGCGAACACCGACGAGAAGCTGCTGTAGGTGCGCGTGTTGAAGCTGTCGAAGGCGGCGTTGATCGCGGCCTGGCTGGTGCCCTTCCTGGCGCTGCGCTTGAAATAGCCCTGAAGCAGCTTGTAGTCGGCAGCCAGCTCCTTGCCGTGATGCTTCAGCAGCTCGTTATAGTTGGAGACCGTCATCAGCGACGGCGCGAACTGGCACTGGAGCGCCGCGAAGTTGAGGCCGGCGCGCATCGTCCAGACGATCTCGGCATTGAGTTCGGCCGGCGTGGCGCCCGGCAGCGCGATGATGACGCCCGGTTCGGTGCCCGTCACCGGGGCACCCTGAAAGTTGGGGGATTCCCAGTAGAGCTGCGCGGAAGCCGGAGCCGCGAACGCCGCTGCAACGCCCATCAACGCCACCGCATAGCGGCGCGAACCAACCTTCATGATACACCCTCTCCACAAGCCCCCCGAGGGGCACAGGCCCGGCCGCACCCTGAGGCGGCCGATCTGCATACAGCCTTAACCGATCCGGGCGTGGCATCAAGGGAAGGGGGCATCAAGGAAGGGGCGGCGCGATCCGGCGTGCGGCCGCCAGCGGCCCGGCCATGAAAAAAGGGCCGCCCGGTTTCCCCGGACAGCCCTTTTCCCGGACCCTGTTGGGGCTCTTACATCTGGTTGGCGGGCGCCGCCTCGTTGCTGCCGGCGACGGCGGCCATCGCGCTGTTGTCCATCGCCATGTTGGCGTCGGTCGCGGTGGCGTCGGTGGCGCTCATGTCGTTGGTGGTGCCGGTGGTGCTGTCGACCGTGTTCATGTCGGTCATGTTGGTGTCGGCGGTGTTGGCGGCGTTCTCGCTGTGGCCGCAGGCGGCGACGAACAGCGAGGCGGCGACGATCATCGAACCGGTGGCGAACTTCGAGACGAGATTGCGCATGATAGACTCCCTGGGAAAATGATGCGGGTTCGGTGACTGCTCCGATTGCCCCCGCGATCGGATCGAAACTTCCCGTCCGATGGCCTCAGGCGTCGTTCTTCACGCCGCTCAGCCCGGACAGGAAGGACTCAAAGCCAATTCGCAGCGCATCGTCAAACTGTTTCATGGCGGTAACCTTCCCCAACTGGGCCAGGCTGGTCACCGGGAACTCCGGCAGGCCGCACGGAACGATGCCGCCGAAGTGGCTGAGATCGGGCTCCACGTTCACCGCGAAGCCGTGCAGCGTCACCCAGCGGCGTACCCGCACGCCGATCGCGCCGACCTTCGCCTCCTGCCCCTCATGATCCACCCAGATGCCGACGCGGCCGGGCGCGATGTGCGACGGCGTGTCGAGCCTGGCGAGCGCGCCGATCAGCCAGGCTTCGAGCTGCTGCACGAAATTGCGCACGTCGCGGCCGCGCCTGTCGAGGTCCAGCATCAGATAGCCGACCCGCTGCCCCGGCCCGTGATAGGTATATTTCCCGCCCCGCCCAACGGGATAGACCGGGAAGCGGCCGGGCGCGATGAGATCCGTCTCCATCGCGCTGGTGCCGGCGGTGTAGAGCGGCGGATGCTCCAGCAGCCACACCAGTTCGCGCGCCGTGCCGTCGCGGATCGCGGTCGCCCGCGCCTCCATCTTGGCCAGCGTCTCGGGATAGGGGAGCAGGCCTTCGGAGACCCGCCATTCGATATCGTCGCCCAACATGGCGCGGGAGATGGCGCGGGCGGGCCTCGCGATCAAGTCGCGCGTGCGCCGGGCTGCGGAGAGGCGGCTTTCCAGCACCCCCGAATTGGCTCTAGAGGGGCGGATATGAGGGACAGGACCGATCTGGCGCTGGGCGCCATCTGGGAAGAAACCGTCGCATTCGTGCGCGCAGAGCTTTCGCTGCTGCTGCCGGTGGCGATGCTGGGATTCGGATTGCCGACGGTGGTGATGCTGCTGGCGGTGCCGATGGAGGCCACGCAGGTGGGGATGCTGAAGCCGGGGTTGTGGATGCTCTGGTTCCTGCCGTGCGGCGCGCTGTCGATGCTGGGCTCGCTCGCGGTTTCCGCGCTGGCGCTCCGGCCGGGGGTGAGCGTGCGCGAGAGCCTTGGCGTGGCGGTGTCGCGGATGCTGTCGGCGCTCGGCTTGTTTCTGCTTTATGTCGGGCTCCAGCTCGCCATGGCGGTGCCGCTCGGCCTCATCAGCGTGATCGAGCTGAAGCTCGCCGGGCGGATCGGCCCGGTCTCGATGATCGCCAACCTCGCCTGCATCGCGGTGACGATCTGGCTGTTCGTGCGGCTGATGCCGATCTGGGCGGTGCTCTCCGATCGCGCGCAGCGGCCTTGGGAGGCGGTGCGTGCCGCTTTCCGGCTGACGCGCGGCTGCTATCCCAAGCTGCTGCTGCTGCGCGTGGTGATGGTGTTCGCCTCGCTGCTGCTGATGCTGGTGCTGCTGATCCCGATCGGGGCGATCGCGCAGCTCATCGGCACGCTGGCGGGCGGGGCGTCGGTGTCGATCCTCTTGTCCTTCATCGCCACCGGCCTGATGGTGGCGATGATCGGCGGCATCTGGACGGTATTCGTGGCACGGCTCTACCGCCGGCTGGACGCCTCGGTGAACGGCTCCCCGATCAACGGGATGTGAGGCGCCGCGCTGGCCGGGGCGAGCCCGGCCAGCCGCGGATCGATGAACGTCTCCACCGAGCGGGCGAAGGGCACGAAGCCCTGCGCGCGGTAGAAATTGAGCGCCTTGGGATGATCGAGCGTGCAGGTGTGGACCCACATCCGCTCCACCCCCTTGCGCCAGCCGAGCGCGAGGGTCTGCGCCATCAGCCAGCGGCCTTCGCCTTGCCCGGTCAGCTCGGGGACGAGGCCGAAATAGGCGATCTCGCAATTCCCCGCATTGCGGAAATCCAGCTCCAGCAGGCCCAGCTCGATGCCGCGCAGATCGGTGACGGCATAGACCTCCACCGCCGGATCATGGATGATCGCGGTCAGCGCCGCGTCGCCGATCACCAGCCGCGAGAACCACAGCCACGGCTCGCCCACCCGGCGGAACAGCGCGCGATAGCGATCGGGCGCGGGCTCCCGCCAGCGGTCGAGCCGGAGGTTGGACGGCGGCATCGGCCGCGCCTTCGGCCGCTCCAGCATCTGGAGCGAGGTGACGATCGTGGCGAGTTGCCCCTCGGGGACGGCGGTGAGGCTCATTCCCAAATCGCCCGCGGCGGGAGGCTCATCAGGATCGCGTCGATATTGCCGCCGGTACGCAGGCCGAACAGCGTGCCCCGGTCGTAGACCAGGTTGAACTCGGCATAGCGGCCGCGCCACGCCAGCATCTGCCGCTCCTCCTCGGGCGTGAAGGGCGTGTCGAGCCGGCGGCGGACGATCTTCGGATAGATCGACAGGAACGCCTCGCCCACGTCTCGCGTGAAGGCGAAGGCCGGCTCGAAATGCGCGCCATCGGCGTCGAGATGGTCGTAGAAGATGCCGCCCACGCCGCGCTGCACCTGGCGGTGCGGGATGTGGAAATACTCCTCCGCCCATTTGGCATAGCGCGGATAGTCGCCGACCGGCGCGTGCGCGTCGCAGGCGGCCTTCATCGCGGCGTGGAAGTCCGCGGTGTCCTGCTCATAGGGGATCGGCGGATTGAGGTCCGCCCCGCCGCCGAACCAGCTTTTGGTCGTGCGCAGGAAGCGCGTGTTCATGTGGACGGCGGGCACATGGGGGTTTGCCATATGCGCGACGAGGCTGATCCCGGTCGCGAAGAAGCGCGGATCGTCGTGCGCGCCGTGGATCGACTTGGCGAACTCGGGCGAGAAGCTGCCCGCGACGGTGGAGACGTTGACGCCCACCTTCTCGAACACGCGGCCCTTCATGACGCCCTTCACCCCGCCGCCGCCGGGGCCGGAGACATCCTCGCGCTCCCACGGCGTATAGGCGAAGGCGGCCGACGAGCCGGCCTCGCGCTCGATCGCCTCGAACGCGGCGCAGATGCGGTCGCGCAGGCTCTCGAACCAGGCGCGGGCGCGGGTCTGTTGCTCGTCGAGGGGGATCATAGGGGCCAGCCTCCTGTCTGCCGGAGCGCCTCGCCCGCGGCCATGGCGCAGGCGACGGCGAGATTGAGCGAGCGCGCGTCGGGCGCGATCGGAATGCGGACGCGGCACGACGCCGCCTCATGGACATGCGCCGGCGCGCCCGAACCCTCGGACCCGAACAGGAGCACGTCGTCGCGCTCGAACCGCATGTCGGGCAGGCGGATGTCGCCCGTGGTCGTGAAGAGCACCAGCCGCCCGGCGCGCGCGGCACGGAAGGCGCTCCACTCGGCATGGCGGGCGACGGCGGCGCGTTCCGCATAGTCCATCCCCGCCCGCGCCAGCGCCCGATCCGAAAAGGCGAAGCCGCACGGCTCGATCACGTCGACCGGAAGGCCAAGGCAGGCGGCGAGGCGCAATATGGTGCCGACATTGCCGGCGATCTCGGGCTGGTGAAGCGCGATCCGCATGTATTGCCGCTAGGCTCCCGGCAGTGGTTCCGCAAGCGCTACAAAAACGTGGTTGGCAAAGCCGCGAAACGAACGCTATCAATCCTGTGGACGAGTTTCAGGATACATGGAACCGTTGCGTTTGCTTGGGGGATGTCCGCGGCGTTCTGGGCCATCTCTCCTCCAAGAGGTGACGTTCTAGAATGTTGAGGGGCTGAGTGCATGGCGACGCTTGAGACCACCGACCCTAACCAGCGGCCTCCGCTCATCGGGGGTGAAGAGGAGGGGCAGGGGCCTCGCCGCCGCGACTTCCTGAATATCGCCGCCGTCAGCTTCGCGGGCGTGGGTGCGGCGGCGGTGGTGATCCCGCTGGTCAACCAGATGAACCCGTCGGCCGACGTGCTGGCGCTGGCCTCGATCGAGGTCGATATCTCGAAGATCGAGCTCGGCTCGGGCATCAAGGTGAGCTGGCGCAAGCAGCCGGTCTTCGTGCGCAACCTGACGCCCAAGGAAATCGCCGACGCGGACGCCGTGCCGCTCGCGTCGCTGCGCGATCCCGAGACGCTGGAGCAGCGCACCAAGCCCGGCCACAAGAACTGGCTCATCACGATGGCGGTATGCACCCATCTCGGCTGCGTGCCGCTCGGCATCACGCCGCGCGAGAATCGCGGGCCTTATGGCGGCTATTTCTGCCCGTGCCACGGCTCGCAATACGACACCGCAGCCCGCATCCGGGGCGGCCCCGCGCCGAAGAACCTCGTCGTGCCGGAATATAGCTTCAAGTCGGCCACCACGGTTCAAATCGGCTAACCGCCAGATCGGTTGAGGTAGATCTTATGAGCTTCCCCTGGGCTGAGCATTACGCGCCGAAGAATCCCTTCATGCGCTGGATGGACGAGAAGCTGCCGCTTCCGCGCCTCGTCTACAACGCGGTGGGCGCCGGCTATCCGGTGCCGCGCAATCTCAATTATTTCTGGAATTTCGGCGTTCTAGCCGGTGCCGCGCTGGTGATCCAGATCCTGACCGGCGTCATCCTGGCGATGCATTATGCCGCCAACGGACTGGTGGCGTTCGATTCGGTCGAGCACATCATGCGCGACGTCAATTCGGGCTGGCTGATCCGCTACGCCCATATGAACGGCGCGAGCTTCTTCTTCATCGTCGTCTATCTGCACATCTTCCGCGGCCTTTATTACGGCTCTTACAAGGCCCCGCGCGAGATGGTGTGGCTGCTGGGGGTGGTGATCTTCCTGCTGATGATGGCGACGGCCTTCATGGGCTATGTGCTCCCCTGGGGGCAGATGAGCTATTGGGGCGCGCAGGTCATCACCGGCTTCTTCTCGGCGATCCCGGTGGTGGGCGAGCCGGTCAGGCAATGGCTGCTGGGCGGCTTCGCGCCGGACAACGCCGCGCTCAACCGCTTCTTCTCGCTCCACTATCTGCTGCCGTTCGTGATCGCGGCGGTGATTGTGCTGCACATCTGGTCGCTGCACATTCCGGGCTCGAACAACCCGACGGGCGTGGAGGTGAAGGGGCCGCAGGATACCTTGCCCTTCCACCCCTATTACACCGCCAAGGACGGCTTCGGCCTCGGCGTGTTCCTGATCTGTTATTCGCTGCTGCTGTTCTTCGCACCGAACGCGCTGGGGCACCCGGACAACTATATCGCGGCCAACCCGCTCTCGACGCCCGCGCACATCGTACCGGAATGGTATTTCTGGCCGTTCTACGCGATCCTGCGCGCCTTCACCTTCGACTTCCTGTGGGTACCGGCGAAGCTGTGGGGCGTGGTGGCGATGTTCTCGGCGATCGCGCTGCTCTTCTTCCTGCCGTGGATCGACCGTTCGCCGATCCGCTCGGCGCGCTATCGTCCGATGTACCGGATCGCCTTCTGGGTGCTGGTCGCCGACGTGCTGCTCCTGGGTTTCATCGGCAAGAGCCCGGCGGTGGAGCCCTATGTCCGCATCGGCCAGTTCGCGGCGGCTTATTATTTCGCGCACTTCCTCATCATCATTCCGCTGATCGCCTGGGCAGAGAAGCCTCTGCCGCTGCCCAACTCGATCACCGAATCGGTGCTGGGCGAAGGCTCGGACGACGCCGCGCTTGGCCACCCGGCCGCCTGATCCAAGGGAGACTGAACGCACATGCTTCGCTTCTTCGCTCCCTTCATCGCCCCGGTCGTCGGCGCGCTGTTCGTGCTGGCGCTGGGCTGCGCCTTCTTCTCCCACCGCGATCCGACCGCGCTGCAACCGGCGGACAAATATCATCGCGAGCCCAACGAGGTTCATTACAGCTTCGAGGGGCCGCTCGGCCGCTATGACCGGCAGCAGCTTCAGCGCGGCTTCCAGGTCTACAAGGAGGTCTGCTCGGCCTGCCATTCGATGCGGCTGGTGGCGTTCCGCGATCTGGAGGAGATCGGCTTCACCAAACCCGAGGTGAAGGCGATCGCCAAGAACTGGGCGACCGAGACGCCCTCGATCAACCCGGACACCGGCGAGCCCGCGACGCGCAAGCCGATCCCGTCGGATTTCATCCCCGGCCCCTATGCCAACGAGACGGCGGCGCGGGCGGCCAACAACAACGCGTTGCCGCCGGACATGTCGCTGCTGGCCAAGGCGCGTGAGGGCGGCCCGGCCTATATCGAGTCGCTGGTCACCGGCTATGAGGACGTGCCCGCTTCGCTCAAGAAGGAGTTCCCGGACTTCCAGGTGCCGACGGGCCTGCACTTCAACCCCTATTTCGCGAACCTCAACATCGCGATGCCGCCGCCGCTCACCAGCGACGGGCAGGTGACCTATTCGGACGGCACCGTCGCCACCCGCAAGCAGATGGCGACCGACGTCTCCGCCTTCCTGATGTGGGCGGCCGAGCCCAAGCTGGAGAACCGCCACCGCACCGGCATCGCGGTGGTCCTCTATCTGCTGATCGCGACCGGTCTGGTGTTCGCGGCCTATCGGAATATCTGGGCCGGCAAGAAGCACTGAGCTAAAGCGCTCACGAACCGGACGGGCCGGGGCGCCGCCGGGATGGGCAACCATCCGGCGGCCTCCCGGCCCGCCTCTTTGTGACCTTGTTTTTCGACGGAGCCCCCGGATGACCGCCGCCCATCATGAAGACCTTGCCGCGCTGATCCGCACCATCCCCGATTTCCCGAAGCCCGGCATCCAGTTCCGCGACATCACCACGCTGCTGCTCGATACCAAGGGCTTCGCGGCGTCGGTGTCGCGCCTGTCGGACGCGGCGCCCGAGGGCGTGGACCTGATCGCGGGGATCGAGGCGCGGGGCTTCATCTTCTCCTCGGCGGTCGCGCATCATCTCGGCAAGGGGCTGGTGCTGATCCGCAAGGACGGCAAGCTGCCCGGCGTGACGATCGGCGTCGACTATGCGCTGGAATATGGCACCGACCGCGTGGTGATGCATGAGGATGCGCTGGTGCCGGGGCAGAAGGTGCTGCTGGTGGACGATCTGATCGCGACCGGCGGCACCGCGCTCGCGGCCGTGCGCCTGCTGCGTCAGGCCGGCGCCGAGGTGGTGGGCGCCGCCTTCGTGATCGACCTGCCGGATCTCGGCGGCGCCGACAAGCTGCGTGCCGAGGGCGTGCCGGTCCACACGCTGGTGAGCTTCGAGGGCGACTGATGCAGACGGAACCCCGCGTCGGCTGCGGAGTCGCGATCATCGTCGACGGCCGCATCCTGCTGCTGAAACGCGCTACCGCGCCGGAGAGCGGCTGCTGGGGCCTGCCCGGCGGCAAGGTCGATCTCTATGAGACGGCGACCGTCGCCGCGCGGCGCGAGGTGGAGGAGGAACTGGGGATCGTCGTCGAGACGGGCGAGCTTCTCTGCTTCGTCGATCAGATCGATCGCGCGGGCGGCACGCACTGGGTCGCGGCGGTCTATCTGGCCGGGGCCTATGCGGGCACGCCGCGAATCCTCGAGCCGGAGAAACATGCCGGGCTCGACTGGTTCCCGCTGGACGCGCTGCCGGCGCCGCTCACCGCCTCCACGGTCGCCGCGATGGCGGCGTGGCGGGCGCGGAGCCTGGTGTAGGCGCTCCGCGCCTCCCCGCCAGAAGGCGCCGGAGGAGGATCTGTGCCGGAGCATCGATATACCGGCCGGTGACGGCGGCGAGAAGGATCAGCGCAAGGGCGAGGCCCGCCCACGCATAGGGCGAGGGCATCATGGCCGCCGCGCCCATCACCAGCGGCTGGTGCATGGCGTAGAGCGGATAGGAGAGATTGCCGAGATGCGCGGCCAGTCGCGGCCACCGGCAATGCGGCGTCCGCACCGCGCCGAGAAGCGCCAGCGGGAAGGCGAGGAACAGCATCGCGATCACGCGCACGGGTACGAAGCCGGTGGCCGGGGCGATCAGAAGCGCCAGCCCCACCAAAGGGAACAGGGGAGCCGATCGTCCTGTCGGGATGCGGACGCGGGCGATCAACATGCCTGTCAGATAGCCCCAGCCCGCGCGTGCGAACCCCTCCGCGAAATTTTGGGCTCCCCAGCCGAAACCGGCTTCATGATAGCGATAGATGGCGGCGGCAAAGAGCGCGCCCGCCACCAGGGCGGCGATCGCGATCCGCCGTGTCGTCAGATGCCGCGCCAGCGATGCATGCAGCAGATTGGCCACCAGCTCATAGAAGAGCGACCACAGGACGGGGTTGAGCGGGAACAGCAGATGCCCGCTCCAATCGGGAAGCAGCAGCAGGGAGCGCAGCGCCGCGACGCCGATCGACGCCGGCCCGCCGCGAACGGCGGCGACCGCGGCTCCGATCAGCACGCCGGCCGCCAGCATCGGATAGATGCGTCCGATGCGAAGGCCGACAAAGGCGCGAAAGGGCAGGCCGTCGCGCAGGCGCGGCTCATAGGCCTTCGCGATCACGAAGCCGCTCATCATGAAGAACAGATCGACGGCGAGGAAACCGAAAGGGGCGAGCTGCGGATGCCCGGATGCGATGCCGATGTGATAGAGCATCACCACCATGGCGGCCCCGCCGCGCATCGCATCGAGTGCGGGGAAACGGGCGTGGCGGGCGGCCTGCCCCGGCGCGCAATCGAGGCCGCCGGCCGTGCCCACCCCTTCTGTCACGCCCCCCGCCGCCGGTAGAGCACGATCGGCTCGAACCGCATCACCGGCTCGCCCTTTTGATTGTAGACCGTGTTGCGGCTCCTCACCGATCCCATGTCCGGCCGCGAGCCGGAGGGGCGCGTCTCGATGATCTCCGCCTCCAGCCGCAGCACGTCGCCGGGATGGACGGGCCGCAGCCAGCGCAGATGATCCACCCCGATCGCGCCCAGCGTGCCGCCCTCGCTCTTGTCCCATTCGGCGACCGTCATCGCCATGGTCATCGCGCAGGTATGCCAGCCGCTGGCGGAGAGCCCGCCGAAATAGGTGTCGGCGGCGCCCTCGTCGGAAAGGTGGAAGGGCTGCGGATCCCAGCGCCGGCCGAATTCCAGCACCTCGTCGCGGGTCACTTCATATTGGCCGAAGGAGGCCGTCTGGCCGACCGTGAAGTCCTCGAAATAAGGCATGTCCGTCTCCTCTGTGTCCTGCGTAGCAGATCGCAACGGACGGCCAAGGGCGGAACCGGGGCGCGGGGCGGCCGGTTCTGAACAGGCGGGGCTTCGGGAGAGGCTGATTATGGACGATCATCGCACCACCGATGCCGAAGGCGGCACGCGCACCACGATCATCGAACGGCGGGGCGGCGGGGGCACGATCCTGCTCGCGATCGTGCTGCTGTTCGCGGTGGCGGTCGGCGCCTTCTATCTCTTCACCATGGCGCCACAGCGGAACGCCAGGGACAAGGCGATCACCGGCGCGGCGGACAGCGTGTCGCGCACGGCCGACAAGATCGGCGATGCGGTGGACCAGAACAAATAAGGGGAGGGGCGGCGATCGGTCCCGCCGCCCCGAAGCCGGTCAGACGTTGAAGCGGAACAGCATCACGTCGCCGTCGACGACGACATATTCCTTGCCTTCCGAACGCAGCTTGCCGTTGTCGCGCGCGCCGGCTTCGCCCTTGAAGGCGACATAATCTTCATAGGCGATCGTCTCGGCACGGATGAAGCCGCGCTCGAAATCGGTGTGGATCACGCCGGCGGCCTGCGGGGCCTTGGCGCCCTTGGTGACGGTCCAGGCGCGGGTTTCCTTCGGGCCGACCGTGAAGAAGGTGATGAGATCGAGCAGCGCATAGCCGGCGCGGATCACGCGGGCGAGGCCGGTCTCATGGAGGCCGAGGTCCGAGAGGAACTCGGCGCGGTCCTCGATCGCCATGGTGGCGATCTCGGCTTCGATCGCGGCGGAGACGACGACCGCCTGCGCGCCCTCGGCCTTCGCCTTTTCGAAGACGCGGGCGGAGAGCGCGTTGCCCTCGGCGGCCGACGCCTCCTCCACGTTGCAGACATAGAGCACGGGCTTGCCGGTCAGGAGCTGCGCCTGATCGAAGAGAGCGGCCTCTTCGGGATCGCTCGGGCGGCCGAGGCGGGCGGGCTTGCCGTCGCGCAGCAGATCGAGCACCGGCGCGAGGACGGCGGCGTGCGCCTTGGCGTCCTTGTCGCCCTGCTGGCCCTTCTTCTGGAGATTGGGCACGCGGCGTTCGAGGCTTTCGAGGTCGGCGAGCATCAGCTCGGTCTCGACCGTCTCGGCATCGGCGATGGGATCGACCTTGCCTTCGACATGGGTGACGTCGCCATCCTCGAAGCAGCGCAGGACATGGACGATCGCGTCCACCTCGCGGATGTTGGCGAGGAACTGGTTGCCGAGGCCTTCGCCCTTCGACGCGCCGCGCACGAGGCCTGCGATGTCGACGAAGCCGAGTTGCGTCTCGATGATCTTGGCGGAGCCGGCGATCCCGGCGAGCTTGTCGGCGCGCGGATCGGGCACGGCGACCTGGCCGACATTCGGTTCGATCGTGCAGAAGGGATAGTTGGCGGCCTGCGCGGCGGCCGTTTCGGTCAGCGCGTTGAAGAGGGTCGACTTGCCGACGTTGGGCAGGCCGACGATGCCGCAGCGGAAACCCATGATGTGCGTACCTTGGTCAATGGACGGGGATTGCCCTGCCCGTTAGCGGACAAGGCGCGCCAAAGCCAGTCTCGCGCGGCAACGGCTGGCGTGCCCGCGCGTTGATGCGGCGTCCCTGCGCAGGAGGCGGCCATGAAACATGCATTGGCGCTGCTGGCGGCGGCTGCGTTGCTCGCCGTGGCGGTGGCGACGCCCGCTATTGCCTAAGCGGGCGTCTGTCCAGATTCAGGCCAGGGCCGAGAACAGGCCCTCGAAGATGCGGCGGCCGTCGGTGCCGCCATGGGCGTCGCTCGTCATGCGCTCCGGGTGGGGCATGAGGCCGAGGACGTTGCCGGCGTCGTTGACGATGCCGGCGATGTTGCGCGCGGCGCCGTTGACGTTGCCGGCATAGCGGAAGGCCACGCGGCCTTCGCCTTCGAGGCGGTCCAGCGTCGCCTCGTCGGCGGAGAAATTGCCGTCATGATGCGCGACCGGAATGCGGATCGACTGGCCGTCGGCATATTGGCTGGTGAACATCGTCTGGCTGTTGGCGACCGTCAGGTCCACGTCGCGGCAGACGAAGTTGAGCGTGGCGTTGCGCATCAGCGCGCCGGGCAGCATCCCTGCCTCGGTCAGCACCTGGAAACCGTTGCACACGCCGATCACGGCGACGCCCCTGGCGGCCGCCTCGGCCACGGCGCGCATCACCGGCGAGCGGGCGGCCATCGCGCCGGAGCGCAGATAGTCGCCATAGGAGAAGCCGCCGGGGATGCCGATCACGTCGATGCCGTCGGGCAGCGTGCTCTCGCCATGCCACACCATGGCGGCGTCCTTGCCGGTCACGTCGCGGAAGGCGACGGCAAGGTCACGATCGCAGTTGGAACCGGGGAAGACGATGACGGCGCTCTTCATCGGTCGAACTCCTCAGGCCTGCTCGATGCGGTAATTCTCGATCACCGTGTTGGCGAGCAGCTTGCGGCACATCTCGTCGATCTGCGCTTCGCTGGTGCCGTCGGCGAGGTCCAGCTCGACGATCTTGCCGATGCGGACATCGTTGACGCCGTCGAAGCCGAGGCCGGTCAGCGCATGGTGGACGGCCTTGCCCTGCGGGTCCAGCACGCCGGACTTGAGGGTGACGATGACGCGGGTCTTCATGGCGCAGCTCCGGGGGGCGAGTTTGCGGGCTCTTTGGCGGAAGCGGCGCTTCGGGGCAAGGGGGCGTGGCGTTTCGGCGCGGCGAGGCGCCCTCCGCTCAGCACATTGGCGAGGGCGGGTGAGGTGGCTTCCAGCGCCCGGCCGATCAGGAGGATGGGCAGGAAGACGAGAATCGGCTCGGCGATCAGCAGCGGTGGATAGAGCGGGCTGCCGAGCGGCCCGGTCCAGAGCCCGATCGCCGGCCCGCCGCACCACATCAGCAGCATATGGCCGCAGAAGAGCAGGAAGGCGTAGCGCTCGCCCTTGAGGATGAACGCGCCCGCGCGGGTCGGCGCCAGCGCCATCGAGACGCGGCACAGCGCCAGCGCGGCGGAGACCCGCATGACGAGATCGATGGCGTTGGCGCGCTGGAGATGACCGTGCAGCCACGCGTCGTCCGAACTGGTGAGCCACACCAGCACGGGCACCATCACCAGATAGGGCGCGACGCTGGCGAGGAGCGGCCACCGCGCCACCCGTTCGATCAAATCGTGCCGCCGCGCCAATATCCCGATCAGGAAGAAGCTCAGGATCTGCGGGCGGAGCAGCAGCGGGAAGGCATAAGCGGAGATCGCCCAGCCCAGCGTCGCCAGCAGCAGCGCCACCAGCCAGCGATCATGCAGCCGGGCCAGCAGGGGCGCGATCACCATGCAGACGAACAGGTCGCGCAGGAAGGCGATCTGGACGTTGATGGGGTTGGGCTGGGTGAGGCAGAGCCACCAGTCGAGCGTCTCGCCGAAGCTTCTCGGCACGGGCGCCGCAAGCCCGCCCCAGACGGCGAGCCCGACGACCACGGCCATCGTGATCGCATTCCACAGCAGCATGGGGAGCAGGATCGTCCGCGCCTTGACGGCGATGAAATCCCGATAGCTCCGCCTGGCGGAGGAGGGGCCGACGAGCCAGCCTGAGATGATGCCGAGCAGCGGCACCGCGCTGTAGCCGACCATCTCGATCAGCGCCCAGCGCAGCACCCCCTGCGGGGTCTGGTCGAGGACAGCGAGTTCCTCGGCGGTCCGCCCGGTCCAGGCATGGACATAGATGATGCCCAAAATGCCCAGGACACGGGCGATGCCGATGGCATGGCGGAGCGGGTCCGCCCGGTCTGCCTTCATGCCGAAGGTTACTGGCCCCGCTTCTTGCGATGGCTCTCCAGGTCGAGCACGGCGTTCTCCGCCCCTTCGGGAAGCAGGCCGAGACGGCGGGCGACCTCCTGATAGGCCTCCACTTCGCCGCCGAGATCGCGGCGGAAGCGGTCCTTGTCGAGCTTCTCGTTGGTGGTCATGTCCCACAGGCGGCAGCCATCGGGGCTGATCTCGTCGGCGAGGATCACCCGCGCGAAATCATTCTCGTAGATGCGGCCGAACTCCAGCTTGAAGTCGATCAGGCGGATGTTGATGCCGGCGAACAGCCCGGTCAGGAAATCGTTCACGCGGATCGCCATGTCGGCGATGTCGTGCATCTCTTCCTGGCTGGCCCAGCCGAAGCAGGCGATATGCTCGTCCGTGACCATCGGGTCGCCGAGCGCATCGTCCTTGTAATAATATTCGATGATCGTGCGGGGGAGCTGGGTGCCCTCCTCGATGCCGAGGCGCTTGGCGAGCGAGCCCGCCACGACGTTGCGCACCACGACCTCGATCGGCACGATCTCGACCTGACGGATCAACTGCTCGCGCATGTTGAGGCGGCGGATGAAGTGCGTCGGCACGCCGATATTGCCGAGCATCGTGAAGACATGCTCGGAAATGCGGTTGTTGAGGACGCCCTTGCCGCTGATCGTGCCCTTTTTCTGGGCGTTGAACGCGGTGGCGTCATCCTTGAAATACTGGATGAGAGTGCCAGGCTCAGGCCCTTCATAGAGGATCTTGGCCTTGCCTTCGTAAATCTGGCGGCGGCGTGCCATGCGCGGTTCCTGTCGGCCTAAAAGACGGACGCCCCGGTGCGTTTGCGGACGCAGCCGGGGCGTTGACGCCCTCTAACGAAACCGGACCGGCTTTTCAATGACGCGCACGCGGCTGTCCGTCCCGATCCCACGGCCGGTCGTACTGGACGCGCGCCAGCACACGGAACGCGTCGCCGACCTGATGCGCCGCATCGCGCACCCATTTGCCGAGCGCCACATGATGGCTGGCCCACATCTGCGCCAATTCCTGATCGATCATCGTCGCCTCCATCCCCAGAGCGGGTTCCCTGTCCGTGCTGGAAAATGGCAAGTTTGGCCGGCGCGCGCCAACGAAAGGCTGGACGCAATCGACAAGCTGGCCTTATCATCCCGGTCATGCGTCGCATTCCACCCCTGGCCGCCGTCCGCGTGTTCGAGGCGGCCGCGCGCCACGAGAATTTCACCAGCGCCGCGGCCGAACTCGGGATGACGCAGGCGGCGGTCAGTTATCAGATCCGCCTGCTGGAGGAGCGTCTCGGCGTGCCGTTGTTCCGGCGCGATAAAAGGCGCGTGATGCTGACCGACGCCGGCCGCCGCGCCGCCGCGCCGATCGGGCGCGCCTTCGATGCGATCGATGCCGCTTTCGCGCAGCTCCGTACCGAGGATGAGGGGATGCTCACCATCTCCACCTCGCTCACCTTCGCGAACACCTGGCTGGCATGGCGGCTGGGCGGCTTCCAGATGGCGCATCCCGAGATGGCGGTCAGGCTGTCGGTGGACGACGCGCTCACCGATTTCGTCACCGACGAAGTGGATGTCGCCGTGCGGGCCGGGCGTGGGGCGTGGCCGGGGCTGGCGGCGGACCTGCTGATCCCGGTCGATTTCACGCCGATGTGCAGCCCCGCCTTTCTGGAGCGGCACGGCGGCGACAGGCTCCGCCCCGCCGATCTGCCGCGTCTGCCGATGATCTCGCAGCATGATCCGTGGTGGTCGCACTGGCTGCGCGAGGCGGGGGTCGAGGTGGCGGAGGGCGACATGCGCCCCGGCGTGCGCATGGATTCGCAGGCGAACGAGGGCAATGCCGCGATGGCGGGGCAGGGGATGGCGATGCTCACGCCCTTCTTCTGGCGCAACGATCTGGCCGACGGGCGGCTGGTGCGTCCCTTCGCGCAGACCTCGACACGAGGCTATGCCTATTGGCTGGTGGTGCCCGAACACCGGCGCTCGGTGCCCAAGATCAAGCGCTTCCGGGAATGGCTGCTGGCCGAGGTGGCGCGCGATCTCGCGGCCGGCCAGTCCTAATCCTGAAGGCGGAGCGCGACCTCGCTCATGAAGCGTGCGTCGCCGCCGGCCGCGAGCCATGGGGCCTCCGCCGCGACGGCACCGAGCATGTCGGCGAGCGGGTCCATCTCCGCCTTGGCGTAGTTGCCCAGCACATAGCCGGTCACGCGGTCCTTGTGGCCCGGATGGCCGATGCCGAGGCGGACGCGGCGATAATCCTGCCCCATATGCTGATCGATCGAGCGCAGGCCGTTATGGCCGGCAGCACCACCACCGGTCTTCACCTTCACGCGAAAGGGGGCGATGTCGAGTTCGTCGTGGAAGGCCGTGATCGCGCCCACGTCGAGCTTGTAGAAGCGCGCCGCTTCGCCGACCGACAGGCCGCTCTCGTTCATGAAGGTGGCGGGTTTCAGGAGCAGGATGCGCTGCGAGCCGATGCGGCCCAGCGACGACCATCCGCGAAACTGCTTCTTCCACGGTTCGAAACCATGGGTCTCGGCGATGGCGTCCACCGCCATGAAGCCGACATTGTGCCGGTGCAGCGCATATTGCGCGCCCGGATTGCCGAGACCGACCCAGAGCTGCATGGTCACGATCTCCGCTGACGATCCCTTTCCGTCATCCCGGACTTGATCCGGGATCCAGAGCCCCAGGCACTGCGCTTGCAGCCCTGGACCCCGGCTTTCGCCGGGGTGACGGAGGGATGGTGTCCTGGCTTACGCCTCGGCGGTGCCTTCGGCTTCGTCAGCCGAAGCGCCTTCGGCCGACTTCAGCGCCGACGGAGCGGTGATCGTCGCGACGGTGAAATCACGGTCTTCGATCGCGAGCTTCGCGCCGGTCGGCAGGGCGACGGACGAGATGTGGACCGACTCGCCGACGTCGAAGCCCTTCATGCTGACGACGATCTGGTCGGGGATCAGCGCCGCATCGACGATCAGCTCGATCTCGTGACGGACGATCGAGAGCACGCCACCGCGCTTCAGGCCCGGCGACAGCTCTTCGTCGACGAAGTGCAGCGGCACGTTGACATGGACGGTCGAGTGCTCGCCGATGCGGAAGAAGTCGACATGGAGCGGGCGATCGGTGACCGGGTGAAGCTGCACATCCTTGGGCAGCGTGCGGATGGCCGCACCGGTGCCCTCGATCATCACGACCGAGTTCATGAAGTGGCCGGTGTTCAGCGCCTTCATGAGCTCGCGCTCGTTGACGTGGATCGAGACCGGTTCCTTGTTGTCGCCGTAGATCACGGCGGGGACGCGGCCTTCACGGCGCAGATGACGGGAGGCTCCCTTGCCAGCCCGATCGCGCGTTTCGGCAGCCAGCGTTAGCTGATCGCTCATCGCTCAATTCTCCAATTGGTTTGTACCATTGCCGACCAGGCCTCCAGGGATGACCCTGACCGGCAAGCGGGCGCGCATAGGGGAAAAGGATCGATAAGTCCACTAATCGATAAATCGGCAAATCGATTCATCGTCATCCTGACGGAGGTCAGGATCCAGACGCGCTCCGCTTGTGGTGTGATGCGGGGCTGCTTGGATATACAAGCGGGGTGCAGTGGGCGGAGTGTCGAATGGATCCCGGCCTCCGCCGGGATGACGGGTTTGCCGCGCCTACTCCACCCGCTCCGCCTTGTAGCCGAGCTTGGCCAGCATCGCCTGCACCGAATCCGGCCCGACCAGATGCCCCGCGCCGACCGCCACGAACTGCGTCCCCGGCTGGCCGAGCCGGCTGACGATGGCGTCGGCCCAATGCTGGTCCCGCCGCGCGATCAGCACGGTGCGCAGCACGTCGGACTTCTTCATGTCCTTGTCGAAGCTCGCCGAGATGCCCTTCTCGTCGCCATGCGACCAGGCGCCGAGCATCTTGCCGAAATCGGCTGCGTCATTGCCCTTCTGATCGACCACGCTTTCGAGGAAGTCGCGCTGCTGCGGCTCGGTCAGCGTATCGAAGAAGCCGAGCTGCTGCTCCAGCGTCTCCAGCCCCTCGACAGGCTTGCCGGTGGCGCGGAACTCGGCCTTGAGCCGCTCCTCCACGCCATCCGCGCTGCTGACGCCGAGCGACTGCACGGTGGTGCCGAACAGCAGCATTCCGGCGGCCCATGTCTTCATCGCGTTGAGCGTCGCGGCGGGGACGGCGCTTTTCGCGATCATCCCGGCCAGCGCCGGGCGATATTTGGGGGCGATCCGATCGGCGAGCGGCGGCAGCGGCGAGGCCGGCATCCCGATCCGCATCAGCGCGGCGGCGGACTTGCCCGCGTCCTGATCGATCACCGCTTCCAGCACCAGCCGGTCCGACTGGGCGAAAGCGGCGCGGAGCTGCGGCGTCTCCCACTCGAAATGCGGGGGCAGGGCGTGGATCGTGCCGAACAGATAGATGGTCGACGGCCCCTTGCTGAGCTTCCACAGCGCGGGGTGGGGGGCGTGGCCCCTGGCGTGCTCGACGGGCCGGTGCGCCATCAGGGCAGGCGGCAGCGCGGGCTGGAGCAGCGCGAGGAGGATGGCGGTGCGGACAGCCGCGCGATTCAGCTTCATGCCGCCGTCCTACACGCGGTGCGCCGACACGCAAGCGGGGTGCTGCGAACCGCGTTTGCTTGACCGGGCGGGAGGGCTGCGCCAAGGCGGGGACCATCCAGAACCACGCCCGCCATAAGGGAAGCATGTCACACCATCCTGAGCCGCTGAGCTTCCAGAGGCTGATCCTGACGCTCCATGATTATTGGAGCGATCAGGGCTGCCTGATCCTCCAGCCCTATGACATGGAGATGGGGGCCGGCACCTTCCACCCCGCCACCACGCTCCGCGCGCTCGGCCCGAAGCCGTGGAAGGCGGCCTACGTCCAGCCCTCGCGCCGCCCGACCGACGGCCGCTATGGCGAGAACCCGAACCGGCTCCAGCATTATTATCAGTATCAGGTGGTGCTGAAGCCCTCGCCGGCGAACCTTCAGGAGCTGTATCTGGGCTCGCTGAAGGCGATCGGCATCGACTTCACCAGGCATGACATCCGCTTCGTGGAGGATGACTGGGAGAGCCCGACTCTCGGCGCATGGGGTCTCGGCTGGGAAGTCTGGTGCGACGGCATGGAGGTGACGCAGTTCACCTATTTCCAGCAGGTCGGCGGCTTCGATTGCAAGCCCATCACCGGCGAGCTGACCTACGGCCTTGAGCGCCTCGCTATGTATATCCAGGGCGTGGACCGGGTGTACGATCTCAAGTTCAACGATGAGGGCGTCAGCTACGGCGACGTCTATCTCGAAAACGAGCGCCAGCAGAGCGCCTATAATTTCGAGATCGCCAACACCGAGGCGCTGTTCGACACCTTCCGCAAGGCCTCGGCTGAGTGCGAGCGCTGCCTCGACGCGAAGCTCCCGCTGCCGGCCTATGAGCAGGCGATCAAGGCCAGCCACACCTTCAACCTGTTGCAGGCGCGCGGCGTGATCTCGGTGGCGGAGCGTCAGGCCTATATCGGCCGCGTCCGCGATCTGGCGAAGGGCGCGTGCGCGTCGTGGATCGAGAAGAATACGCCCGAGTGGCAGGAGCAATTCCCGGGGTGGGTGGCATGACGGATTTCCTTCTCGAACTCCTCTGCGAGGAAATCCCCGCGCGGATGCAGGAGAAGGCGTCGGCCGATCTCGTGCGCCTGCTCGAAGCCGAGCTGGCCAAGGCCGGGCTCAAGGCGAAGGACATTGAGGGCTTCGTGACGCCGCGCCGCCTCGCGCTGATCGCGCGCGGCTTGCCCGAAGCGACCGAGGCTGTGTCCGAAGAGCTGAAGGGCCCGCGCGCGGACGCGCCGGAGCAGGCGCTCGCCGGCTTCCTCGGCAAGACCGGCCTCACCCGCGACCAGCTTGTCGAGCGTGAGGACGCCAAGGGCAACAAGGTGCTCTTCGCCGTCATCGACAAGCCGGGCCGTCCGACGCCGGACGTGCTGGCCGAGGCCGTGCCCGCGATCATCCGCGCCTTCCCGTGGCCGAAGTCGATGCGCTGGGGCAAGGCGTCGTCCTCGTCCGAGAGCCTGCGCTGGGTGCGCCCGTTGCAGGGCATCGTCGCGCTGTTCGGCGACGCCGTGGTGCCGACCGCCATCGACGGCATCGAGAGCGGCCGCGAGACGGTCGGCCACCGCTTCCACAGCACCGGCCCGATCGCGATCCCGACCGCCGACGCCTATGAGGCGACGCTGCACGCGGCGCATGTCATCGTCGATCATCGCGAGCGCCGCGTGATCGTGCGCGAGGAGGCCGAGGAGGCCGCCGCCATCGCCGGTTTCACGCTCGTCGAGGATGAGGGGCTGGTGCATGAGAATGCGGGGCTCACCGAATGGCCGGTGCCGCTGCTCGGCCGGTTCGACCCGGAGTTCCTCTCCGTCCCGCGCGAGGTGATCCAGCTCACCATGCGGACCAACCAGAAATATTTCGCTTGCGTCGACGGCGAGGGGAAGCTCGCGCCGGCCTTCGTCTGCACCGCCAACATCGTGGCGGCGGACGGCGGCAAGGCGATCGTCGAGGGCAATGCCAAGGTGCTGGCGGCGCGGCTTTCGGACGCACGCTTCTTCTGGGAGCAGGATAAGAAGATCGCGCTGGCGGAACAGGCGAAGAAGCTCGACCAGATCGTCTTCCACGAAAAGCTCGGCACCGTCGCCGACAAGGTGGAGCGTGTGGCCAAGCTGGCGCGCTGGCTGGTGGAAGAGGGGATTGTTTCTTCCCGTCATCCCGGCGAAAGCCGGGATCCAGAGCTTCACGCGTCGTCGTCTGCGGCTCTGGACCCCGGCGTGCGCCGGGGTGACGAAGAGGGCCGCAAGGCCCTCGCCGACATGGCCGAGCAGGCCGCGCGCCTCGCCAAGGCGGACCTCGTCACCGGCATGGTCGGCGAGTTCCCCGAGCTTCAAGGCGTGATGGGCGGCTATTACGCGCGGGCCGAGGGCCTGCCCGACGCCGTCGCCGACGCGATCCGCGATCACTACAAGCCGGTCGGGCAGGGCGATGACGTCCCCACCGCGCCGGTGACGGTGGCGGTGAGCTTGGCGGATAAGCTGGATACGTTGGTTGGTTTCTTTTTGATCGATCAGCGCCCCACGGGATCGCGCGATCCGTTTGCTTTGCGGCGTGCGTGTATTGGCGTAATTGAGTTGCTGACCAAGAACGGTCTCCGCGTCTGGTTGGTAAATGCCATCCAGAAGAGCGTTTCGGCATTCACGCGGCAAATTTGCCACCCCGACTTGGGTGAAGAGAAGCTCGCAGAACATAAAGCGGGCATAGACTTGGTTTTCTCTCAGTTGCCGGATTTCTTCACCGATCGTCTGAAGGTTCAGCAGCGTGACCTCGGGGTTCGCCACGATCTAATTGATGCGGTCGTGGATGCCGAGGACGATCTCGTCCGCCTGCTCGCGCGGGTGAAGGCGTTGCAGGCCTTCGTCGAGACCGACGACGGCGCCAACCTCCTCGCCGGTTATCGCCGCGCCGCCAACATCCTCAAGGCCGAGGCCAAGAAGGGCACGGAACCGAAGGCCTTCACCGGCTTTTCCTACGAGCCCGACGCCGCCGAAGCCGAACTCGCGCAGATGCTCGACACGCAACTCCCCGTTGCGGAAGAAGCAATTGCGCGCGAACAATTCGAAGAAGCGATGACTGCGTTGTCAGTTATTCGTCCTACAATTGATCGCTTCTTTGATGATGTGACGGTCAATTCCCAAGATGAGACGAAGCGCGAAACGCGTCTCGCCTTGCTTGATAAATTGCGTGCTGCAATGCAAAAGGTCGCCGACTTCTCCAAGATTGAGGGATAGACATCGTGGCCACCGTCCTCTCCACCGGTTCTGCAACGAATAAGGGAGAGGGCGGCACCGCCCGCTACGTCTATCGCTTCGGCGGCGGCGTGTCGGACGGCGGCGCGGGCGACAAGAATCTGCTCGGCGGCAAGGGCGCCAATCTGGCCGAGATGGCCTCGATCGGCCTGCCGGTGCCGCCGGGCTTCACCATCTCCACCGCCATGTGCGCCCGCTATTATGAGGAAGGCGAGGCCTTCCCCGACAGCCTGAAGGCCGAAGTGGCCGCGGGCATCGCGCATATCGAGGGCATCACGGGCAAGCGCTTCGGCGATGCGGGCGATCCGCTGCTGGTGTCGGTGCGGTCGGGCGCGCGGGTGTCGATGCCGGGCATGATGGACACGGTGCTGAACCTCGGCCTCAACGACCGGACGGTCGAGGGGCTGGCGACCGGCTCGGGCGACGAGCGCTTCGCGTGGGACAGCTATCGCCGTTTCATCCAGATGTATTCCGATGTCGTGCTGGAGCTGGATCACGGCGCCTTCGAGGAGGCGCTGGAGATCGCCAAGGAGGACAAGGGCTATAATCTCGACACCGAGATGGAGGCCGATGACTGGAAGGGCCTCGTCGCCCGCTACAAGGCGCTGGTCGAGGAACAGTGGGGCAAGCCCTTCCCGCAGGATGTGCAGGAGCAGCTCTGGGGCGCGGTCGGCGCGGTGTTCGGCTCGTGGCAGTCGGAGCGGGCCAAGGTCTATCGCCGCCTGAACGATATCCCCGGCGACTGGGGCACGGCGGTGAACGTGCAGGCGATGGTGTTCGGCAATATGGGCGACACGTCGGCGACGGGCGTGGCCTTCACGCGCGATCCGTCGAAGGGTGACCGGGCTTATTATGGCGAGTTCCTCATCAACGCGCAGGGCGAGGATGTCGTCGCCGGCATCCGCACGCCGCAATATCTGACCAAGGCCGCCAAGGACGAGGCGGGCGCCAAGGCCCCCTCGATGGAAGAGGCGATGCCCGAGGTCTATGGCGAGCTCGCCCGCGTGTTCGACCTGCTGGAAACGCATTATCGCGATATGCAGGACATCGAGTTCACCGTGCAGGAGGGCAAGCTCTGGATGCTCCAGACGCGCTCGGGCAAGCGCACCGCCAAGGCGGCGCTCAAGATCGCGGTGGAGATGGCGAGCGAAGGGCTGATCGATCGCGACACGGCGATCCTGCGCGTCGATCCGCAGGCGCTGGACCAGCTTCTCCACCCGACGCTCGATCCGAACGCGCCGCGCGACGTGATCGCCAAGGGCCTGCCCGCCTCGCCGGGCGCCGCCTCGGGCATCGTCGTGTTCGACGCCGAGACGGCCGAGACGCGCGCTGAGCGGGGCGATGCCGTCATCCTCGTCCGCATCGAGACGTCGCCGGAGGACATCCACGGGATGCACGCGGCGCGCGGCATCCTGACGGCGCGCGGCGGCATGACCAGCCATGCCGCCGTGGTGGCGCGCGGCATGGGGCGCCCCTGCGTTTCGGGCGCGGGGACGCTGGCCATCGATGCGAAGGCGAAGCGCCTGCGCGCCTCGGGCCGCGAGTTCCGCGAGGGCGATGTCATCACCATCGACGGCTCGACTGGCGAGGTGATGGCGGGCGAAGTGGCGACCGTGCAGCCCGAGCTGGCCGGCGATTTCGGCACGCTGATGGAGTGGGCCGACAAGGTGCGCCGCCTCAAGGTGCGCACCAACGCCGAGACGCCGCTCGATTGCCAGACGGCGCGCGATTTCGGCGCGGAGGGCATCGGGCTCTGCCGCACCGAGCATATGTTCTTCGATGCGGGGCGCATCACGGCGGTGCGCCAGATGATCCTCGCGGACAAGGAGGCCGGCCGCCGCGCCGCGCTCGCCAGGCTGCTGCCCGAGCAGCGCGCCGACTTCGCCTCGATCTTCGAGATCATGGCGGGGCTGCCGGTGACGATCCGCCTGCTCGATCCGCCGCTCCACGAGTTCCTGCCGCATGAGGAGCATGAGTTCGAGGAGGTGGCCACCGCCTCGGGGCTGACCGTCGAGCAGCTTCGCCAGCGCGCGTCCGAGCTGCACGAGTTCAACCCGATGCTCGGCCATCGCGGTTGCCGTCTGGGCGTGACCTATCCCGAGATCTACGAGATGCAGGCCCGCGCCATCTTCGAGGCGGCGTGCGACGTCGCGGCGAAATCGGGCGAGGCGCCGATCCCCGAGGTGATGGTGCCGCTCGTCGCCACCCGTCGCGAGCTCGAACTGATGAAGAAGGTGATCGACGATACGGCCGAGGCCGTGTTCGCCGAGAAGGGGCGTCGTCTCGACTATCTGGTCGGCACGATGATCGAGCTGCCGCGCGCGGCGCTCAAGGCGGGCGAGATCGCCGAGGTGGGCGAGTTCTTCTCCTTCGGCACCAACGATCTGACGCAGACCACCCTCGGCGTCAGCCGCGACGATGCGGCGCGGTTCCTGTCGGTCTATGTCGAGAAGGGCATCTATGCGCGCGACCCGTTCGTCAGCCTCGACACCGAGGGTGTGGGCGAGCTGATCGAGATCGCCGCCGAGCGCGGCCGCAAGACGCGCCCCGGCATCAAGCTCGGCATCTGTGGCGAGCATGGCGGCGATCCGGCATCGATCGCCTTCTGCGAGAAGGTGGGGCTCGATTATGTCTCCGCTTCGCCCTATCGCGTGCCGATCGCGCGGCTTGCGGCTGCGCAGGCGGCTCTGAGGACGAAATGAAGACGGTGATCGTGATGATGATGGGCGCGCTGCTGGTCGCGGCGGCCCCGGTCAAGCTGGCGCCGGCGGACGACAAGCCGGCCCAGCCGTTCGGCGCGGCGGCGCGCCACAAGAATGGGCCGGACCCGATGGCCAAGCCGCCAGAGGATGTCGGCTCGCAGGAAGACCCGGCCGCGCTGCAACCGGGCCAGTCCTACATCCGCCAGCCGAAGCCGCCCGTGGAGGCGGCTCCGGCCGGGCCGAAGTAAAGCTCAGCGGCGCGCGTCGAGGCTGAAGCGGCCGGCTCCGAAGGCGACGACCTGGAGCAGGCCGCCGGCCATCGCGACATTCTTCCAGAAGTTGATGAACTGGCCCTGGTCGGCGAGATCGTGGTGGAAGGCGAAGGCGGTGACGATCGCGAACGCCGCCAGGATGGCCGCGACGATCCGCGTGCGGAAGCCCAGCACGAGCGCGAGCCCGCCGCCCACCTCGATCAGCGCGGCGATCCCGAAGGCGACCTGCGGCAGCGGCAGCCCGGCGGACTGGATATAGCCGATCGTCGCGGCCGGGGCGGCGAGCTTCGAGAAGCCGCTCAGCAGGAAGATCGCGGCTAGTCCGATACGCCCGACGAGCGGCAAGGCGGCGGCGGACGAAGAGCGGGTCTCGGTCATGGCAATATCCCCTTTGGGCCGCCCGGCAGTGGGTGGCGGCGGCGGGATATGTATGCTGCCATTTCGGCTCCGACAGAATCGATATAATATCGAGCAGATCGATCGGAAAAGTCGAACGTCATGGATAGCGCGTACGGTGGGCCTCGATCTCGCCACGGCGCAGGAGAGCCGCCTGCTCCCGCCATTCTTCCCGTGCGATGGTGCCGGAGGGCAGGCCCAGGCGGGTTTCCAATATCTCGGCATCGGTGGCGGAAAGATCCTCGACCTGACGGTAATTGTGGATGCCGGCCTCGTTCAGCACCGTCTCGCGGTTGCGGCCGATGCCGTGGATGAGGGCGAGATCGTCGCGCGTGCCGGAAGCGGCCGCGCCGATCGCCGCCGCCGTGCCGGGGCCGATGGGCCGGCCGGCGAGTTGCCGTTCAAGCTCGGCGACATGCTCGTGGGCGGCCTGCTCACGCTTTTCGGCGGCGATGCGGGCTTCCTGCTCCTCCTCATAGGCGCGGCGCCACTTCGCCCCGCCCGAGCGCGACAGCAGGCCCAGAAGCCAGCCGAGCACCAGCACGAGGGCGACGATCGCCCACTGGTTTGCGGTAAAGCCCATCGGTCCTCTCCTCGTTGCGGAGGGAGAACCGATGGGCGGGGGGCGGCGTTCCCGCAGCCCCCGGTGCGTCAGCCCATCCTGCCCGAGGACATGGCGTCGGAGATCGAGCAGGCCGCCGGCCCGAGGATCACGACGAACAGCACCGGCAGGATGAAGAGGATCAGCGGCACGGTCATGATCGCGGGCAGGCGGGCGGCCTTCTCCTCGGCGCGCATCATGCGCTCGTTGCGGAACTCGGCCGACAGCACGCGCAGCGCCGAAGCCAGCGGGGTGCCGTATTTCTCCGTCTGGATCATGGTGGTGACGACGCCGCGCACATTGTCGAGCGCCACGCGGGTGGCGAGATTCTCGAAGGCCTGCCGGCGTTCGGTGAGGAAGCCCAGCTCGATCGCGGTGAGCATGAACTCGTCGCCCAGTTCGGGATAGGCCTTGCCCAGCTCGCGCGCGACGCGGCTGAAGGCGGCGTCGACGGTGAGGCCGGCCTCGGCGCAGATCACCAGCAGGTCGAGCGCGTCGGGCAGGCCCTTGCGGATCGCGGCGCTACGCTTGGTGATGGTGTTTTTGAGCCAGATGTCCGGCCCCTTGTAGCTCAGCACCAGCGCGCCGGCGACGACCATATAGTGGAAAAGCGGTCCCTTGGTCGGGAACCAGCCGAGCCCGTAGACGCCCACCAGCGCCGTGCCGCCGATCACGATCGGCAGCACCATGCGCGCGAAAATCACCGCGACGGCGGCATCCTTGGAGCGGATGCCCGCCTGAAGGAGCTTGATCTGCGCCTGCTTGAGCTGGCTGTCCTGAAGCACCTTCAGATTGCCCAGCGTCGAGCGCATCCAGTCGGTCGCCTCGGTGCGCGTGGTGAGCTTGGCGCGCCGCTTCGAGGTGGAGGCGGTGATGCCGAGCTTGAGCTGCTCGCGCCGCTCGTTCAGCGCCTTCACCCGCTTGGCCATCGGGTTGCGCACCGTGGTGGCGGCATAGAGCGCGACCAGCACGGCGAGCGTCGCCATGCCGGCCAGCATCGTGCCGATCAGCTTCAGATCGATGCCCATGATGCTCGGATGCGGCGCTGTGTACATGCTCGTCTCGTCCTCGCCGATCAGATCTCGAAATTGACCATCTTGGCCATGATGAAGGCGCCGATCGCCATCCAGACCAGGCCGACGCCGCCCGCGATCATCAGGCGGGTCTGCGTGAAGAAGCCCATCAGATAGCTCGGGTTCATGAAGTAGACGGCGCCGAACACGAAGAAGGGCAGGGAGCCCACGATATAGGCCGACGCCTTCGATTCCGATGACATCGCCTTGATTTTCAGCTTCATCTGCGCGCGCTTGCGCAGCACGTCCGCCAGATTGGCGAGCGTCTCGGCGAGGTTGCCGCCCGTCTCGCGCTGGATCGCCAGCGTGATGGTGAAGAACTGGAATTCGGGCGTGCCGAGCCGGTCCGCGGTTTCCTGCATCGCCGCTTCCATGGTGCGGCCGATCTTGATGCGGTCGCCGATCAGGCGGAACTCGACGCCGACCGGGCCGGGAATCTCGTTGCCCACCACGCCCAGCGTCTCGGTGATCGGCAGGCCCGATCGCAGGCCGCGCACGAGAAGCTCGATCGCATCGGGGAAGCGCGCGGTGAACTGGCTCACGCGGCGCGCGATCAGGACGCCGACCGCCTTGTGCGGCACGCCGAGGCCGATCGCGAGGCCGGCCAGCAGCGCGATCAGGAAGCCCGCACCCTTCACCACCAGCAGGAACATGACGAGCGCGGCGAGGCCTGCGCAGGCCGCGCCATATTGGCCGAGCGTCCAGCTCTTGCCCGTCATGGCGAGGCGCTGACGCAGCAGCTCGGGATTGGGCAGGAAGCGGCTGGCGTAGGAATCGAGCTTGGTGTCGCGCTGGGTGAGGGCGCGGCGCATCTGGGCCGTGACGGATGAGTCACCGCCCGAATGGCGGGTCTTGAGTTCGCTCATCCGGCGCGTCTTGGCCTTGCCCACCGACGGACCGGAAAAGGCCAGCGCCAGCAGACCCAGCGAAACCGCGGCGCTGAATGCGAGAAGAACTGCCGGAAACATCAGCCGATCGCCTTCCTGTCCTCAAGGCCCGGCGCGGCGCGGGAAACGCGGGACGCGCCGGCCGACCTCATTTCGCCTTCCGTCCGGGCAGCAGCGACTTCAGATCGCTGAGCTTGCCGATCAGCGACTTGCTCTCCCCCTCCTCGGCGGGCCTGGCGAGGCCGGTGTCGGCGGCGCGTGAGATGGAGCGGGCCAGCTCGCCGATCGGGGCCGCCGTCTTGTGCGACTTGGCGACCTCGGCGAGCGGCTTGCCGAGCTTGGCCGCCTGCGCGAACAGCTTGACGTCATAGGGCACGCACAGGCTGATCTTGCGCTCGATCGATTCCTCGAACTCCTTGCGCGTGATCTCGCCCACGGCGCCGGGCACGACGCGATTGGCGAGCACCATCACCTGCGCGGCGGGCACATTGGCCTTGAGCCAGGAGAGCATGCGGATCGTGTCGCGCGCGCCGGCCAGCGTCAGCTCCACCACCAGCACGATGGTCTGCACGTCATGCAGCAGATGCGGGTGCTGGATCAGCATGTGGCGCGGCAGATCGAGCACGGTCGCCTCGAACGCGGCCTTCAGCTCCTCCTGAAGCTGGTAGAAGGCCGAACCATCGGTGATGAGCGGCTGGTTGAGCGGCGCCTCGGCCGAGAGGATCGAGAGCTTGTCGGCGGCCTTCACCATCGCGCGCTCGATGAACAGGCCGTCGATGCGGCTGGGATTCTCGATCGCGTCGGTGAGGCCGCGGCCAGGCTCCACGTCGAAGGCGAGCGCGCCCGTGCCGAAATGCACGTCGAGATCGAGCAGCGCGGTCGAGCGGCCCTCGGTGCTGCCGAGCAGCCAGCCGAGCGAGGTCGCGATGGTCGACGCGCCGACGCCGCCCCGCACGCCGACCACCGCCGTCATCAGATGCGGGCGATCGACCACATGCTCCGTCGAGCGCGGGCCGGAGAGGGTGAACTGCGCATGGGCCAATGCCTCGCGCATCTGGTCGGGGTTGAACGGCTTCAGCAGATAATCCTGGATGCCGCTGGCGACGAGATCGCGATAGAGGCGGACATCGTTCACCTGGCCGGCGGCGATCACCACCGTGCCCGGCTCGCAGACTTCGGCGAGCGCGTTGATGTCGCTCAGCGGATCGCCGCATTCCGACATGTCGACGAACAGGATCATCGGGCTGGCCGCCACGGCCAGCGCCTGCACGGCCGCGCGCAGGCCGCCACGGACCACCTTCTCGGGCGCCCAGCCATTCTCGATGACGATGGGATGAAGCAGATCCACCGTCGCTTCGTCGCAGACGAAGGCGGCGAAGGGATCGCGCGTGCCGGCGGTCCGGTGCTGGAAGGGTGCGTTCATCAGTTGCTCCCCGTCTTCGTGCTTTCCTGCTTGAGCGGGCCGGCCCCGGTCGCAGCAGCATCGCGGAAGGTCTTGATCGCCTTGACGCTGAGCATCGCGTCGCCCGAGCGGTCGCCGGTGCGGCCCTCGATCAGATCCTGCGGATTGGCGATCATCTGGGCGAGGTTGTTGGCGCTCGCGCAGCCGAAGTTCGACATGGACGCACCGCTATATTCGGAGAAATTGCCGTGCGACCAATCCGGGCAGCCCTCGACATGGGCGACCGCGCGGCTCACCACGATGCGCACCGTGCCGGCATCGGGATGCCCGGCGGTGACGGGCGCGGGCTCGTGCGACACGAGCATCCCGTACCGCGCGACCACCGCCGCCACCGCATCGCGCGCGCCGCCGCCGCGCCAGCCCGACGGATCGTCGATCGCGACGGTGTCGCCATAGCCGAGGTTCAGGCCGTCGAACCAGCCGGTCAGCCGGTCGGCCTCACCGGGGGCGAGGCCGTTGGGCGAGGCCTGGACGTCGATCACATAATCCGTGCGGCTGACGACCGGCTGATGGACCGATTCCATCGAGCGGTTGACGGTCGCCGCGTGCGCCCCGGCAAGCGCCCCGGTGGCGAGGGCGAGGGCGAGAGCCGCGCGCCCGATGGCGAAATGGCGAAGCTGCTGGGCCATGACGAGCATCCTCAATTGATCGAGAAGCCGGGAGCGGGCGCGTCCGGCGTGGTCTTGCGCGACGGATCGGGGGCCGGCGCGGTGACGGGCGGCAGGGCCTTGGGATATTTGCCCTTCTTGCCCGACTTGCCGTCAGCCTGCTGGTCGAGCGCGATGATCTGCGCGTCGTTCGCCATGCGATAGCCGTCCGTCGGCAGCGCGATCCTGTTGTCCGACACCGGCCGCACCAGATAAGGCGTGACGACGATCACCAGCTCATCCTCGTCGCGCTTCCACCCGTTCGAGCGGAAGAGCTGCCCGATGATCGGCAGGTCGCCCAGGAAGGGCGCCTTGTTGACGGAATTGTTGGCATTGTTGTTGAGCAGGCCGCCGATCACGAAGGACTGCCCGGAGCCCAGCTCCACGGTGGTTTCGGTGCGCCGCGTGAGGATGCCGGGCACCGAGATGCTGCCGATCGTCACGCCGTTGGTCTTGTCGAGCTGCGAAACCTCGGGCCGCACGCGCATCGAGATGCGCCCGTCGCCGAGCACCGTCGGCGTGAAGGCGAGGCTGACGCCGTACTGCTTGTACTCGATCGTGGTGACGCCCTGATATTGCGGCACCGGGATCGGGATCTCGCCGCCGGCCAGGAAGCTCGCGGTCTCGCCCGAAAGCGCGGTCAGCGTCGGCTGGGCGAGCGTGGTGGCGAGGCCGTCGGTCTCCGCGAGATCGAGCGCGCTCATGATGTTGAGGCCGGCGAGCGGGCCGGCGAAGTTCAGCACCGAGCCGGTGGTCGGAATGGCGGTTTTCAGCGTATCGGGATCGATCGCCTGCCCCTGTCCGAGGCCGAACTTGAAGCCGCCGGTGGAATCGCTGGTCAGGATGTTGAAGCCGATGCTCTTGTCGAACGAACGGCTCACCTCCGCGAACCGCACCTTCAGCATCACCTGAAGCGGCGTCGCCGTCTTGATGCGGCTGACCACCTGCACGTCCTTGCCGACGAAGGCGGTGACGAGGCGGCTCGCTTCCTCGATGTCATCGGGCGCGGCGACGGTGCCGGTCAGCACGACGAGGCCGTTCATCGGCGTCGCCGTGATCTGCGCCTCGGGCATCGCGATCTTCAGCATCTGGCCGATATTGCCGATGTTCGGGCCGACGCGGACCGAGGTGGAGAAGACCACCGAACCATCCTTCGCCGTGGCGGAAAGCGTCGTCTCGCCGCTGGCCTTGCCGAACACATAGAGGCGGGTGGGCGAGCGGACCTGCACGTCGGCGATCGCGGGATCGGCGATGAACAGGTCGGACATCGGGCGGGGCAGCGTGATGAGCTGGCCGCGCCCGGTGGAGAGCGTGATCGCCTGCCCCGGCGCCACCGCGACGGCCGCGCCGCCGGTGGTGACGTTCGGCATCGGCGCCGTGCGGGCGGTCGCGTGGTGCGGCCGGGCGGCGGCCGGCCAGGCCGCGGCGGGCGCCGACGGCGCGGCGATCAGGCCCAGCGCGAGGGCCGCGGCGAGGGCTGTGCCCGTAGCGCCGTGGCGATAGATCGGCTTCATCGACATTATCACTTCCCCCCCACGGGCGTGTCGGTGACGGTGTTGCCGCGGGCGACGCGAACGACCGGGCCAGCGAAGGCGGGCGCGGCCGGGGCGGCGCTGCCGCCCGCCGCCGGAGCGGCCGTCGCGACCTGCGTGCGCGGCATCGAGGACCGGGCGAAGCGAGACACCTCGCCGCCGGTCGTGAAGGTGGTCTGCGTGTCCTGCGGGCGGCTCGCCATGTCGAGCAGCATCTTGCGCTCGGCCTTCGGGTCCGTGCCGGTGGGGACGTTGATGTCGCCGGCGGCGATCTCCTGCTCCAGCTCCTGCGTGTTGTCCGCGAGCGGGCGCAGCGACAGCGAGAGCGAGCCGAGCTTCTGCGCGACGCCGATCTTCTCCGCCATCTTGGGCGTCACTTCGAGCGTCACCATCGAGAAGTTGCGCACGTCGGTCTTGCCGTCCGACGTCGGCTGATTGTCGGTGCGTTGGTCGGTGGCGAGAACGCGGATGTTGCGGATCATCGTCTCCGATGCGCGGAGCGGCTGGCCGCTGTCGCCATTGGCCTGAACGTCTTGCGTCAGCACGAGGTCGACGCGGTCGCCGGGGAAGACGAAGCCGGCCACGCCGGTCGCGCCGCCCACCGGAACGGTCACGGCGCGCATCCCCGGCGTCAGCGCGGCGGCGAGGAAGCCACGGTCCTGCGGCGAGACGAGCGCGCCCTGGGTCAGCGGCTGGCCGGCGGTGATCTCCGAGCGGACGACCATGCCCGCCATCTTCGCCGGATCGGCATTGGCCTGGCCCTGGACATAATAAGCGCCATCGACCAGATCCTTCGGCCAGGGCTGGAAGCGGAAGGCATCCGGCCCGAGGATCGTGCCGACCGGCAGCGGCTTGGTCGCCACCAGCACCTTCGGCCCGGTCGGGACGGGGGCGGGGGCGGCCAAGACCTGCGGGGCACCGGACGCGCCGAACATGCTCTTCGCCATGATCGCGGTCACTGCGGCGACGAATAACGCGCCGATCAGCAGTGCTAGCTTCTTTCCATCCATGACGTCGTTTGCCCCCTACAGGCCAAGGTCCATCTTGAGCCCGGATTATCCCGTGAAATGGTAAATATATCGTTCGGCTAAAACGGGTGCTGTCGCGGCGGCGATTGCCACGCCATAAGGGATTTCAAGCTGACCCTCGTTTTTCCTTGCCCACTTCCAGATCAGCATTCCGAAGGTGAGCAATCCGCCGCCCAGCGACATCCAGACGATCATTTGGAAGAAGTCCAGGGGCAGCAGCCAGAGCCCCAGCGCGGCGATCAGCTTGACGTCGCCGCCGCCCATCGCGCCCATCGCGAAGGCGCCCATGAACACCAGCAGCGCCGCGCCGCCGAGGGCGAGCTGGATCGCCATCCCCGGCCACGGGCTGAGCCCCGAGGCCCACCACCACAAGGGCGCGGAGAGCGCGATGCCGGCGTTGAGCGGATTCGGAATGATGCGCGAACGGATATCCGTCCACGTCGCGTAGGCGAGTGCGGCGATGAGGCCGCCTGCCATGATTCCGATCAGAACCGTCTGCATGGCTGCGGACACTAGACGGCGGGGCTTGCCAAACCGTAACCAGCCCGGACGATGCCTTTAGACGTTCTCCCCGCCGACTCGATCTTCGACCGCCGCAGGCACCCGGAGGGGATGCGATTCTGGACGTGGAAGGCCGCCGACGGCTGGGCGCATCGCGCCTGGCGCTGGGATGCGGAGGGCCGCCCGCGCGGCAGCCTGCTGTTCCAGTCCGGCCGGGCGGACTTCATCGAGAAATATCTGGAGGCCTGCGATCACTGGCACGGGCGCGGATGGTCCATGGAGGGATTCGACTGGCGCGGGCAGGGTGGTTCGAGGCGTTCCGCGCCCGGCGCATGGGCCGACGACCGGCTGAGCTTCGATCCGCTGATCGACGATCTGATGGCGTTCGCGGCGGACTGGAAGGCCCGGACGCCGGGGCCGCATGTGCTGGTGGCGCACTCGATGGGCGGGCATGTCGCGCTCCGTGCCTGCGCCGAGCGGGGGCTCAGGCTCGATGCGCTGGTGCTGGTGGCGCCGATGCTGGCGCTCGACACGCGGCGAATCCCCGCGCCGCTGGCGCGCGCGATGGTGCGCGGCGCGAAGCTGCTCGGCCTCGGCCATCGCGCGGCGTGGCGGGACGATCCGGCCGATCCGCGCCGCCAGCTCCGGCTCACCGCCAGCCGCGAGCGCTATGAGGATTCGCAATGGTGGAAGCGGCAGGAGCCGGGGCTCGCGCTCGGCCCGCCGAGCTGGAACTGGCTGGGCGCGGCGCTGGCCGGGGCCGCGCGAATCGCCCGGCCGCGCGCGCTGGAAGCGGTGGCGACGCCGGTGCTGCTCGAAGCGGCGGGGCTCGACGTGCTGGTGGACGATGGCGCGATCGCGGAGGCCGCGCGCCGGCTTCCCGAGGCGGAACTGCTGACGCTTCCCACCGCGCGGCACGAGGTGCTGCGCGAGGCCGACGAGAATCGCCTGCCCGCGCTCGCCGCCATCGATGGTTTTCTGGATCGGAAGGCGCCCGCCCGGTGAAGCGCTTCGATATCGTGATCGTCGGCGCCGGGATGGCGGGCGCGAGCCTCGCCGCCGAAGTCGCGCCGTTCGCCTCGGTGGCGATGATCGAGGCCGAGGCGCTGCCCGGCTACCATGCCACCGGCCGCTCCGCTGCCTTCTGGACCGAGAGCTATGGCGGGCCGGGCGTGCAGCCGCTCACCAGCGCGTCGGGGAAATTCCTCGCCGCGCCGCCCGAGGGCTTCTCCGAGCGCGGATTCCTGACGCCGCGCCGCGCCCTGCATCTGGCGGCGGAGGCGGACTTCGCCGCGCTCGATGCCTTCGAGGCGCGTTTCGCCGGGAGCGGCGTGGCGCTGGAGCCGCTCGACGGGGCGGCCATCGCGGCGCTCGTGCCGGGGCTCCGGCCGGGGCCGTGGCGCGGTTTGCTGGAGGCGAGTACGGCGGACATCGACGTGGCTGCGCTCCACGCCGCCTATCTGCGCGCGGCGAAGGCGGCGGGGGCGGAGTTGATCTGCGCCGCGCCGCTGCGTTCCGCGGACCGCGAGGGCGGGCGCTGGCGGATCGACGCGGGCAATGCGCTGACGATCGAGGCGGACGTGCTGGTCAACGCCGCCGGCGCCTGGGCGGACGAGGTGGCGGCCATCGCCGACGCCGCGCCGCTCGGTATCCGGCCTTATCGGCGGACGATCGCGCAGCTTCGGGTGACGCCGCCCGCGCCATCCGCGCTGCCGCTGGTGATCGACGCGGCCGAGCGTTTCTACTTCAAGCCCGAATCGGGCGGCCGGCTCTGGCTCAGCCCGCACGACGAGACCCCGGCACCCGCCGCCGACGCGGCCCCGCACGAGATCGACGTCGCCACCGCCATCGATCGCATGGGCGGCGTGGTGGACTGGCGGGTCGATCGGGTGGAGCGCTCCTGGGCCGGCCTCAGGAGCTTCGCGCCGGATCGCCTGCCGATCTATGGCTTCGCGGAAGACCGGCCGGGCTTCTTCTGGTTCGCGGGGCAGGGCGGGTTCGGCATCCAGACCGCACCGGCCGCGGCCAAGCTCGGCGCGGCGTTGCTGGGGAAGGTGGCGCCCGATCCGATGCTCGCGCATGTCGACGCCGTGCGCTATGCGCCGGGGCGCTTCAGCCGCTAGCAGGCGCGCGGAACACGAAGAAGGCGCCCAGGGCGATCAGCGCGAAGCCGATCGCGTGGTTCCATGTGATCTTCTGCCCGAGATAGAGCACCGAGAATCCGGCGAAGACGGTCAGCGTGATGACCTCCTGCATCGCCTTCAACTGGGCGGCGGAATAGACGTTGCTGCCCATCCGGTTGGCCGGCACCGCCAGCCAATATTCGAAGAAGGCGATCCCCCAGCTCACCAGCACCACCAGCCAGAGCGCCCGGTCCTTATATTTGAGATGGCCGTACCACGCCGTCGTCATGAACAGGTTGGATGCGACCAGCATCAGCGGCGGGAGCAGCCGGGCGAGGAGGGGCGGCATCAGCGCCGCCCGAACTTCAGCGCCTCGGCGCTGGCGAGCTGGTCGACGCGCTCATTCTCGTCATGGCCGGCATGGCCCTTCACCCATTTCCAGTCGATCCGGTGGGGGGCGGCGGCGGCGAGCAGCTCCTGCCACAGCTCGGCATTCTTGACCGGCTTCTTGTCGGCGGTCTTCCAGCCATTCTTGCGCCAGCCGTGTATCCACTTGGTGAGGCCGTCCATCACATAGCGGCTGTCGGTGGTGAGCGTGACGCGGCACGGGCGCTTCAACGCCTGAAGCCCGCGGATCGCGGCGGTCAGCTCCATGCGGTTGTTGGTGGTCTGCGCCTCGCCGCCGGAAAGCTCCTTCTCGGTCGCGCCCATGCGCAGCAGCGCGCCCCAGCCGCCGGGGCCGGGATTGCCCTTGCAGGCGCCGTCGGTGAAGATCGAGACGATGGGAAGCTCTTCGGTCACGCGGTGAACAACTCCGTGCCCCTCGCGGCATAGAAATCGAGCCGGCGCAGGAAGGTGAGGGGGTCTTTCCGCGTGACGAGCGCGTCGGCCGGCGTGTTCAGCCAGTCCCACGCGCGGGTGAGGGTGAAGCGCAGCGCCGATCCGCGCGCCAGCACGGGCAGCGCCGCCCGCTCGGCATCGGAGAGGCCGAAGGCGTCGGCATAGCCGTCGAGCAGGGCACGCCCGATCGCTTCGTCATAGGTCGCGCCATCGGACGAGAAGGCCCAGGCGCTGTGCGTGACGGCGAGATCCCACGCCCGGATTTCGGTGCAGGCGAAATAGAAGTCGATCACCCCCGTCACCGTGTCGCCGAGCATCAGCACATTGTCGGGGAAGAGATCGGCATGGATCACCGAGCGCGGCAGGCCGGCCGGCCAGTGCGCGTCGAGATAGGCGAGTTCCTGGCCGATCCGCGCGGAGAGGCCGGGCTGGATCGCATCCACCGCATCTCCGCAGCGCGCCGCCAGCTCGTGCCAGCCGGGCAGGCCCAGCGTGTTGGGGCGCGTCGGCATGAAATCGGCCAGAGCCGCGTGCATCTGGCCGAGGGCCTCGCCCGCCGCGCGGGCCTGCGCCGCCGTCGGATGCGAGAGCGAGACGCCTTCGAGAAACTCGATCAGGCAGGCCGGACGTCCGGCGACCGTCTGAATCTGCCGCCCCTCACGATCCCTGAGCGCGCGCGGCACGGGCAGCCCGCGATCGGCCAGATGGTCGAGCAGTGCGAGGAAGAAAGGCAGGTCGCCCGCATCCACGCGCTTCTCATAGAGCGTCAGGATGAAGCGTCCGCCCTCGGCCTCGACCAGATAATTGCTGTTCTCGACTCCTTCGGCGATCCCCTTGGCCGAGCGCAGCGCGCCCAGACCATAGGATGCGAGGAGCACGGCCATCTCCTCGGCCGGAACATGCGTGTAGACTGCCATGGAACTTCCCCCAAGATCGCCCTGCCGTCGCCCGTTCAGGCGGCGAGGCCGTGGGGCAGCTTGAACGACATCTTCTCCACCGTGGTGGTGATCTCGCGTTCGCTGATCGCATAGCGTGTCGCGATCTTGGCGACCACCTCGCGCACCAGCACCTCGGGCGCCGACGCGCCGGCGGTGATGCCGAGGATTTTCACGCCCTCGATCCAGTCGAAATCGATCTCCTCGGCGCGCTGGACGAGGCGGGCGCGGGCGCCCTCGCGCTCGGCCACCTCGACGAGGCGGACGGAGTTGGACGAATTGGGCGCGCCGATCACCAGCATCGCATCGCACTCATGCGCGATCGCCTTCACCGCCGCCTGCCGATTCGAGGTGGCGTAGCAGATATCCTCGCCGCGCGGCCCGTGGATGCTCGGGAAGCGGGCCTTCAGCGCCTCCACGATGTCGGCGGTGTCGTCGACCGAGAGCGTCGTCTGGGTGAGGAAGGCGAGATTGTCGGGATCGGCGGGCGCGAGCGCGGCGACATCCTCCATCGTCTCGACCAGCGTCATCGCGCCTTCGGGGAGCTGGCCCAGCGTGCCGATCACTTCCGGGTGGCCGGCATGGCCGATGAAGAGGATATGGCGCCCCTGCTCGGACAGGCGCTCGGCCTGACGGTGGACCTTGGAGACGAGCGGGCAGGTGGCGTCGAGCCAGGTCAGGCCCCGTTCGGTCGCCTTGTTGGGCACCGCCTTGGGCACGCCGTGGGCGGAGAAGACCACGGGCGCGTCGTCGGGCACCTCGTCCAGCTCCTCGACGAAGATCGCGCCCTGCGCCTTCAGCGTATCCACGACATATTTGTTGTGGACGATCTCGTGCCGGACGTAGACCGGCGCGCCGAACTTCTCGATCGCCAACTCGACGATGCGGATGGCCCGATCGACGCCGGCGCAGAATCCGCGGGGCGCCGCGATCAGCAGTTCGAGCGGCGGGAGCCCGGCTTCGGCAGGCGGGCGGGTTTCAATCTGAACGTCGACCATGCCTGTCGAGCCTTACGCGATTGCTTGCCTGCACGAAAGGCGCTTCCTATGATCCGCGCTGTTCCGCGCCGCCCGGCGTGCCTCTAGGATGTATCCCCTTGTCGATCGCCAAGCGTCTGCCGCTCGCCCTCGTCCTTCTGCCGCTGCTGGCCACGGGATGCGCCCATGATAACGAGATCACCGCGATCGGCGGCTCGATCGGCCAGGAGGTGAAGCGCACGAGCTGCCCCGCGGTCGGCGTCGCCGCCTATACGGGCACGGTGACCCTGTTCAACCCGCCGGCGAGCCGCGATTCCAAGGCGATCGACGTGGTCGCCACGCTGACCGACCTCAAGAGCCAGTGCGACGACAGCGACACGGATTCGCCCACGCTCGCCACCAACGCGACCTTCCGCGTGGTCGCCCGCCGCAGCGACAGCCATGGCGCGCGCGACGTCGTGCTGCCTTATTATGCGGTGGTGATCCATGGCGGGGACAAGATCGCCTCCAAGTCGATCAGCCGCATCTCGATCCATTTCGACGATGGCAAGCTGCTGGGCGAAGCGAATGGCCAGGCGAACGCCACCGTCAGCCGCGCGGACGCGACGCTGCCGGAGAACATCCGCAACCGCCTGATCCGCAAGCGCAATGCCGAGGACGTGGATGCCTCGATCGACCCGATGACCGATCCGGGCGTGCGCGCCGCGCTCAACAAGGCGAGCTTCGAATTGCTGGTCGGCTTCCAGCTCACCAACGAGCAGCTCGCCTACAACGCGACCAAGTAAGCGGGCGGCTGGCGGAAAGGGGTACGCCTCTTTCCACAGCAAAGAGCGTGGCCGCTGATTGACTCGAGCGCGGCGCTCGGCCACTCCGCGACTCGCTTCCGGTGGGCGACCGCCGGCTGCACGCGCGGGAGAGTGTGTCGATCGGGCCTGATGGGTCAGGGCGGCGCCGCCGAAGGAGCAACCGCCCCGGAATCTCTCAGGCCACGGGACCGCGCGGGCAGAACAGGGCACTCTGGAAAGCGGGCGGGGGTCGTATGCGGCCAGCCGCCCCACCGAAGGGGTAAGCGACGGCGCTCGCAAGGCGCTTGTCCGCGAAAGCTCTCAGGTTCCGTGACAGAGGGGGCGAGGATGGATGCGACGAATCCCGTCGCCGCCGCCTCGTTCGTATCTGACCGGAGCGCCTGATGACCGACACGAATCCCGAAGCCGACATCGTCGAGAACGCGCCCGAGACGCTGCCGCTCGATGCCTGGCATCGCGCAAAGGGCGGCCGCATGGTCGAGTTCGCCGGCTATCACATGCCCATCCAGTATGAGGGCATCATGGCCGAGCATCTCTGGACCCGCGAGAATGCCGGCCTGTTCGATGTCTCCCATATGGGCCAGCTCGTCTTCACGGCCGAGGAAGAAGGCGTCGATGTCGCCGCCGCGCTGGAGGCGCTGCTCCCGGCCGACGTGAAGGGCCTCGCCGCGGGGCGCCAGCGCTACTCGCTGCTGCTGGCCGAGAATGGCGGCATCCTCGACGATCTGATGGTCACGCATCTGCCGGAGGCGTCGCCCTTCGATGCGCCGGGCGGCTATTACATGGTCGTCAACGGCGCGACCAAGTGGGAGGATATCGGGCATCTGCGCGAATATCTCCCCGACGAGGTGACGCTCTCGCACCTTTACGAGCAGGCGCTGCTGGCGCTTCAGGGGCCGAAGGCGGTGGCGGCGCTCGCCCGCCTCGCGCCGGGTGTCGCGGACCTCACCTTCATGACCGCCGGCGCCTTCACCATCGGCGGCATCGACTGCTGGGTGAGCCGCTCGGGCTATACCGGCGAGGACGGCGTCGAGATTTCTGTCCCGGCCGAGGATGTCGAGGCGCTCGCCAACCTGCTGTGCGAGCAGCCCGAGGTGAAGCCGATCGGCCTCGGCGCGCGCGACTCGCTGCGTCTGGAGGCGGGCCTGCCGCTCTACGGCCATGATCTCGACGAGGAGACGACGCCGGTCGCCGCCGATCTCGGCTTCGCGCTCTCCAAGCGCCGCCGCGAGGAAGGGGGCTTCCCCGGCCACGCCCGCATCATGGCGGAGCGCGAGAACGGTTCGATCCTGAAGCGCGTCGGCCTCGTCGTCGAGGGCCGCCAGCCGGTCCGCGAGGGCGCGGCCGTGCTCGATGCCGAGGGCAATGAGGTCGGCCGCGTGACGTCGGGTGGCCACTCGCCCTCGACCAACCAGCCGATCGCCATGGCCTATGTGCCGCTGGCCTCCGCTCAGGCGGGCGCGAAGATCACGCTCAGCCAGCGCGGCAAGATTTACACCGGCACGGTCACCCCGATGCCGTTCGTCCCCCACCGTTACCATCGCAAGGGAGCTTGATGGCCATGACGACGCTCTATTTCACGCAGGACCATGAGTGGATCGCCGTCGACGGCACCACCGCGACCGTCGGCATCACCGACTATGCGCAATCGCAGCTCGGCGACATCGTGTTCGCCGAAGTGCCGGCCGCCGGCACCAGGGTCGAGAAGGGCAAGGAAGCCGCCGTCGTCGAGTCGGTGAAGGCGGCCTCCGACGTCTATGCGCCGGTGACGGGCGAAGTGATCGAGGGCAATGGCGCGCTCGGTGACGACCCCTCGCTGGTCAACACCGCGCCGGAGAGCGACGGCTGGTTCTTCAAGCTGACGCTCGCCGATCCGTCCGAGCTGGACGGCCTGATGGACGAGGCCGGCTACAAGGCTTTCGTCGACGGCCTGTAATCTCGAATCTCCTTCCTCTCTCCCTTTTCATCGGGGGAGGGAGGAAGGGCTGCCCATTCTCAATCTTACCGGGAAATTGCCGGTTGCGGCGGGGACACTGCCTCCGCTTTTGATGAGGAAGCCCCATTGATGCGTTATCTGCCCCTCCAGCCCGCCGATCGGCAGGCGATGCTGGGCGTGATCGGCGCCGGCTCGGTCGACGACCTGTTCGTCGACGTGCCCGCCGCCGCGCGCCTCTCCGGCCCCGTCCCCGGCCTGCCGATGCACCAGACCGAGCAGCAGGTGGAGCGCCAGCTCAGCCAGCTCGCGCGGATGAACCAGGCGGCGGGCGACCAGCCCTTCTTCCTCGGCGCCGGCGCCTACAGGCATCATGTCCCCGCGAGCGTGGACCACATCATCCAGCGCGGCGAGTTCCTGACCAGCTACACGCCGTACCAGCCCGAAATCGCGCAGGGCACGTTGCAGGCGCTGTTCGAATTCCAGACGCAGGTCGCGCGGCTGTTCGGCTGCGACGTCGCGAACGCCTCCATGTATGACGGCTCGACCGCCTGCTGGGAGGCGATCGTGATGGCGCGCCGCATCACCAGGCGCGGCAAGGCGATCCTCTCGGGTGGTCTGCACCCGCATTATGTCTCCGTCTGCACAACGATGGCCAAGTTCACCGGCGACGTGCTGGAGACCTCGACCCCGCGCCTCGAAGGCACCGCCGAGATGGAGATGGCGCGCCTCATCGCCGCCATCGACAGCGAGACGAGCTGCGTCGTCGTCCAGAACCCCGGCATCCTCGGCCGCGTCGCCGATCTCAGCGAGCTGGCGGAGGCCTGCCACGCCAAGGGCGCGCTGCTGATCGCGGTGGTGACGGAGCCGGTGTCGCTCGGCCTCATCAAGTCGCCGGGCGAGATGGGTGCGGACATCGTCGTGGGCGAGGGCCAGTCGCTGGGCGTCGGCCTGAACTTCGGCGGTCCCTATGTCGGCCTGTTCGCCTGCTCGGACAAGCATGTCCGCCAGATGCCGGGCCGTCTTGCGGGCGAGACGGTGGACGCGGATGGCCAGCGCGGCTTCGTGCTGACGCTCTCGACCCGCGAGCAGCATATCCGCCGCGAGAAGGCGACGTCGAACATCTGCACCAACTCCGGCCTCTGCGCGCTGGCGTTCACGGTGCATATGACGCTGCTGGGCGAGAAGGGGTTGCGCGAGCTGGCGCAGCTCAACCATGCGCTCGCGGTGGAAGCCGCCGACACGCTGGCCAAGGTGCCGGGCGTCACCGTGATGGACGGGGCTTTCTTCAACGAGTTCACGCTGACGCTCCCGAAGGAAGCGCGTCCGGTCGTCCGCCACATGGCGGAGAAGGGCGTGCTCGGCGGCGTGTCGCTCGGCCGCCTCTATCCGGGCGTGAAGGCGCTGGAGAACGGGCTGGTCGTCGCCGTCACCGAGACGACCACCAGGGAAGATGTCGCCGCACTGGCGGCCGCGCTCGAGGAGGCGCTGGCATGACGATCAATCAGTCGGGCTGGCGCCCGGAAGCGCCCGTTCAGGGCGGCCCCGATGCGGCCCCCACCTACACGGGCAACAAGGCCCTGATGCTCGAAGAGCCGCTGCTGTTCGAGATCGGCGGCAGCGACCGCACGGGCGTCGACCTGCCGGAAGCGCCGAAGGTGAAGAGCCGTCTTGGCGGTCTGGAGCGCCTGAAGCCGATCGAGCTTCCGGGCCTCACCGAGCCGGAGGCGGTGCGCCACTACACGCGCCTCAGCCGCCAGAACTACGCGATCGACCTCGGCCTCTTCCCGCTCGGTTCGTGCACGATGAAGCACAATCCGCGCCTCAACGAGAAGATGGCCCGCCTGCCGGGCTTCGCCGATCTCCACCCGCTGACTCCGGTCGACGGCACGCAGGGCGCGCTGGCGCTGATCCATCTCGTCGCCGAGTGGCTGAAGACGCTCACCAACATGCCCGGCATCGCGATGAGCCCCAAGGCGGGCGCGCATGGCGAGCTGTGCGGCCTGCTGGCGATCCGCGCCGCGCATGAGGCGAAGGGCGATGCCCGCAAGATCATCCTCGTGCCCGAGAGCGCGCACGGCACCAACCCGGCGACCGCCGCCTTCGCCGGCTATGCGGTGAAGGGCATCCCGGCGACCGGGGATGGCCGCGTCGATCTGGAGGCTCTGAAGGCCGCGCTCTCGCCCGAGGTGGCGGGCGTGATGATTACCAACCCGAACACCTGCGGCCTGTTCGAGCGCGACATGATCGCGATCTGCGAGGCGGTCCATGGCATCGGCGGCTATGTCTATTGCGACGGCGCCAACTTCAACGCGATCGTCGGCCGCGTGCGTCCGGGCGATCTCGGCGTCGATGCGATGCATATCAACCTGCACAAGACCTTCTCCACCCCGCATGGCGGTGGCGGTCCGGGTTCGGGTCCGGTGGTGTTCTCGCAGGCGCTGGCGCCCTACGCGCCGCTGCCCTTCGTCGAGAAGCATGACGATCGCTATGTCCTCGTCGAGGAGGAGACGGTGGCCGCCGAGGGGCATAGCGACGCCTTCGGCCGCATGGTCGCCTTCCACGGCCAGATGGGCATGTTCGTCCGCGCGGCGGCCTATATGATGAGCCACGGTGCGGATGGCCTGAAGCAGGTGTCGGAAGACGCCGTGCTCTCGGCCAACTACATCCTGCGCTCGCTGGAGGACACGCTGGACGCACCGTTCGCGGCATCCGGCCCCTGTATGCACGAGGCGATCTTCTCGGATGCGGGCTTCGCCGAGGGCTTCTCGACGCTCGATGTGGCGAAGGGGCTGATCGACGAGGGCTTCCACCCGATGACGATGTACTTCCCGCTTGTCGTCCACGGCGCGATGTTGATCGAGCCGACCGAAACCGAGAGCAAGGCCGCGCTCGATCAGTTCATCGGCGCGCTCCGCCATGTGGCGGGGAAGGCCAAGGCGGGCGACGCCGCGCTCAAGGCCGCGCCGGTCCACGCGCCACGCCGCCGCCTCGACGAGACGGCCGCCGCGCGCAAGCCGGTGCTCGTCTGGAAGGAGCCGGTGCAGGCTCGCGCGGCGGAGTAAGGGGTTCGGCCGGGCGGTGCGATGCCGCCCGGCCTCCTCTCCAACCGCTTATTTCTTCGGCGCCGCGCGATGCTTCGCGTGGTGCTTCGCCGTCGCGTGATGGCCCGAGCCGCCCTTCTGGACGCACTTGTCGGTGACGGTGCGCGAGCAGGCCGGCAGATTGCTGTCGTCGGTCGCCGCGGCGGCCGAAGCGGCGGGCTCGGCGGCAGGCGCCGGCGGAGTCGCCGAAGCGTCCGGCGTCATCGGAGCCGTCGTGGTCGGGGCCGACTGGTCGGGCGCGGTCGCATCGGCAGGCGGCGTCGTCGGGGCGGGCGGGGTATCCTGCGCGACGGCGGCGCTGCTCAACGCCAGTGCAGACGCGAAAAGGATCATCTTCATTATCGTTCCTCCAACCGTTGTCGGCGAGTGAACAGGTCTCGCGTGGGGCCTAACCCGGCAGAATAAGGCGGGTTCCATGACAAATTGGTGGGAATGAGCGCGCGCAACCTTGTTGCCAGCCCGGAACGAGGCTGATTCGGGCGCGAAACGAGACGTTCGGCCGTCCGAAAATATTTCGATGGCAGCGGCGGCGCGGGTGGTGGGTCCGATGGGACTCGAACCCATGACCTCTCGATTAAAAGTCGCTTGCTCTACCGACTGAGCTACGGACCCATGCCGCGCCGCCGCGTGGCCGTCCCTATTGGTCTCGGGGCCGGCGGTCAACCGGTCGCGGCTTGCGGCGGCGCGCTTCGAGCTGGCGGAGCGTGTGGCAGGCGATCGGGTGGCGCCAGCCGGGCGCCATGGCGGCGGCGGGAGCCAGCGCGAAATCGCGGAAAGGCAGCGCGACGTGCGGCACCGCGAGCCGCCCTGAGAAGGCGCGACGGGGCAGCGGCGGCCATGCCCCCCCCGACCATACCAATATATCGAGATCGATCACCCGCGCGCCCCAGCGTTGCCCGCGCCGCCGCCCGAAGGCGCGCTCGACTCGCTTGAGCAGGGCGAGCAGGGCGGGCGGCGCGAGATCGCTCTCCATCAGCACGGCGGCATTGGCGAAATCGCGGATGCTGGGGCCGAGTGCGGGGGTGCGCAGGATGGCGCTCCTGGCCCGGATCGTCAGCCCCTGCGCAGCCAGCGCCCCGATCGCGGCGGCGAGGACGGCGCGCGGCCGGCCGTGCGTCCCGTGCGGGCGGTTCGAGCCGAGGCCGATGACATAACTTGCCGATCCCATCCCCCAGCGCCTATCGCCGGGCGATGCGTGTTGAAACCCCCGATCTCGTCGCCGCCGAACCTTCGCCCGATTGCCCGCTCTGCCCCCGGCTGGCGGCGTTGCGCGCGGAGCAGCGTGCGCTCCACCCGGATTGGTTCAACGCGCCCGTGCCTTCGTTCGGCGATCCCGAGGCGTGGCTCGCGATCGTCGGGCTGGCGCCGGGGATGCAGGGCGCCAACCGCACCGGGCGGCCCTTCACCGGCGATTTCTCCGGCCCGCTGCTTTACGGGACGCTGGCGAAATTCGGCCTGTCCGAAGGCACCTATGCGGGAACGCCCGACGATGGCGTGACGTTGAAGGGAGCGATCATCGTCAGCGCAGTGCGCTGCCTGCCGCCGCAGAACAAGCCGACGCCGGAGGAGATCCGCACCTGCCGCCAGTTCCTCGAACCCGCGCTCGATGCGCTGCCCAACCTCAAGGTGGTGGTGACGCTCGGCCAGATCGCGCACCAGTCGGCGGTGAAGGCGCTGGGCGGCAAGCTGCCGAAGATGCCCTTCGCGCATCTGGCGGAACATCGCGTGCCGTCCGGGATCAGGCTCATCGATAGCTATCATCCGTCGCGCTACAACCAGAACACCGGCGTCATCACCGCGCCGCTGTTCGAGACGGTGTTCGAGCGGGCGCTGGCCCTCCGGCAGGCGGGATAAGGCGCGCCATGGTCCACCTGACGCTGGCGATCGCGGATTTCATGATGATCCTGATTACCGCCGCCTTGTGGGCGGCGGCGTCGGCGGGAGGCGTGATCCTGCTGGGCCTCGCGGCGCTGGGGGGCACCTTCTGGGCGGTGCGGCGGCTGGTGCGCCGCCGCGACTGACATCCTCCCCGCTCGGCGGGGAGGATATTCGGGCCTCAGATGTCCTGGACGAGGCGGCCGTACAGTTCCGGCCGGCGATCGCGGAAGAAGCCGAAGGCGGCGCGATGGCGCTTCACCTGGGCGAGGTCGACGGTCGCGACCAGCACGCCCGTCTCGTCCTTGCCGAACTCGGCCAGCATGTCGCCGCGCTCGTCGCAGATGAAGCTGTTGCCGTAGAAGATCTGGCCTTCCTCGTTGCCGATGCGGTTCGAGGCCACCACCGGCACGACATTCGACACCGCATGGCCGATCATCGCACGGCGCCACAGGCGGCTGGTGTCGAGATCGGGGTCGTGCGGCTCGGTGCCGATCGCGGTCGGGTAGAACAGCACTTCCGCGCCCATCAGCATCATCGCGCGAGCCGTCTCTGGGTACCACTGGTCCCAGCAGACGCCGACGCCGACGGTCGCGGGCGCGACGTTCGGCCACACCTTGAAGCCGGTGTTGCCGGGACGGAAATAGAATTTCTCCTCATAGCCGGGGCCGTCCGGGATATGGCTCTTGCGATAGACGCCCTGGATCGCGCCATCCGGGCCGATCATCGCCAGCGAGTTGTAATGGTGCGGGCCATCCGCCTCGAAGAAGCTGGTCGGGATCGCGACGTTCAGCTCGGCGGCGAGCTTCTGCATCGCCAGCACCGCCGGATGCGAATGGGTCGGGCGGGCGTGTACGAAATAGCCTTCGTCCTCGACGCGGCAGAAATAGGGGCCTTCGAACAGCTCCGGCGGCAGGATCACCTGCGCCCCCCTGCCCGCCGCCTCGCGGACGAGTTCGGAGACGTTGGCGATGTTGGCGGCCTCGTCATCGGAAAAGGCGAGCTGCATGGCAGCGACGGTGATCGTGGTCATGTGCGGGTCTCTTCTAAAGGCGGACGCCGAAGCGGGCGGCGATCAGGACGGTGGCGAGATAGGCGAAGATGGTCAGCGCGCAACCCATGGCGAGCGCCGGCCAGAAATCCACGCCGCGCCGAAGCAGCGCCGGGATCAGCAGAAACATCGGCAGCGAAGGGAGGACGTACCAGAAGGTCGCCTCCGCGTGCGCCGCCATGTTCTCCGCATCCGGTCGGTCGTGCCACAGCCAGATCATGCCCAGCACCGAGACGAGCGGCAGCGAGGCGATCAGCGCGCCGGCCGCGGGCAGGCGCCGCGCCACCGTCGAGACGGCGGCCACGATCACGCCCGAGAGCAGCGCCCTGATCCAGAAGGCGAGCATCAGCCCGCGGACGGAATCTGCTGCGAGATGCAGTGCAGGCTGCCGCCGCCGGTCAGCAGATGGTCGGCGCGGACCCCCACGGCGGAACGTCCGGGGAAGAGCGCCCCGATCGCGGCCACCGCCGCATCGTCGTTGGGCGCGCCATAGACAGGCACCACTACCGCCGCGTTGCCGATATAGAAGTTCATGTAGGAGGCGGGCACCACATCGCCCTCCTCGTTGGCGACGCGGCCGGGGGAAGGGATGGCGACCACCTCGATGCCCATCGCCTCGGCGCGGGCCTTCGCGTCGGCGAAGACGGCGGCATTGGGATCGTCCTCACCCGCCGAGACGGGCAGCGCCAGCCGGTTCGGCCCGACGAAGCGGGCGAGATTGTCGACATGGCCGTCAGTGTGATCGTTGGCGAGGCCATCGCCCAGCCACAGCACGCGGGTGAGGCCGAGGTCGCCAGCGAGGCGGGCTTCGATCTCGGCGCGGGTCATGTCGGGGTTGCGGTTGGGGTTGAGCAGGCACTGCTCGGTGGTGACGACAAGGCCGGTGCCGTCCGTGTCGATCGCGCCGCCTTCCAGCACCCAGTCGCAGCCGGTGACGGCGAGCTTGCGCGTCGCCGCGAGCAGGCCGCCAATCTCCTCGTCGCCGGGCAGATCATATTTGCCGCCCCAATAGTTGAAGCCGAAATCGCGCGCGGCGATGGCCCCGTTTGATGCGACGAGGATCGGCCCGGTGTCGCGCAGCCACACGTCGCCGAACGGGCGGACCAGCACCTCGGCGAAATCGCCCGCCATCACGGTGGCGGCGGCGCCGGCATCCTCATCGGCGGCGACGAGGATGGGCTTCTCGCCGAAGCCATCGGCCCACACCGCGCGGGCGAAGGCGACGACTTCCTCGCGCGCTGCGCCCAGATCCTCCAGCCACAGCTCGGGATGGCTCGGGAAACCGATCCAGACGGCATCGTGACGAGCCCATTCGGGCGGCTGGCGGAAGGTCATGGGGCGTCCTTGGGAGAGGGGAGGGTTGCCGGCTCTTTTACAGGGCGGCCGCGCCCCGGCAATCATGCTTGCGATGCCGCCCGGATTGTCGTGCCTGCCGGCTACTGCATGCCGAGATGACCGCGCAGGAAACCGTCTGCCTTGGCCAGCATATCGGCGCGCGCCTTGCTGTCGTCGAGCTGGTGATCCAGCCCCTTGAAGACGATCAGTTCGCTCGATTTGCCGGCTCGTTTCAGCGCCTTGTCCATCGTGCGGGATTCCTCGATGGCGACATTGATGTCCTGGTCACCGTGGAACATCAGCACCGGCGCCTGAAAGCGATCGGCATGGCGGGCGGGCGAGCCTTCCGCGATATGCGGGCCATCGCCGATGAAGCGCGCGACAAGCCGGGAGTTGGTATAGTTCTGAGCCTCGCTCTTCATCATGCCGAGGTCCGTCACGGGCGCGATCGCGACAATGGCCTTGAACAGCGCGGGATCGACCACGTTTGCCTGAAGTGCCGCATAGCCGCCATAGGACCAGCCGACGATCGCCATCTTGGCCGGATCGGCGATGCCCTCCTTCTCCAGCCAGCGCGCGCCGTCGGTGATGTCGCCTATCGCGGTCTTCCAGCTCTTGAAGCCGTTCTGGACGTACCATGCGTCGCCATAGCCGGACGAACCGCGGAACTCGGGCTGAAGCACCGCGAAGCCGCGCTGGGCGAAATATTGGGCGAGCTAGTCGAAGCCCCATTCGTCCCGCGCGGAGGGGCCGCCATGGGGCATTACGATGGCGGGAAGATGCTGCCCCGAACTCCCCGGCGGTAGGGTGAGATAGGCTGGTACGTTGGTTCCGTCGGCCGCGGGATAGGTGATGCTCCTCACCGGCGACAGGGTGAGGCCTTCCAGCTCCGGCCGGGCGGATGTCAGTTCGTCCAGATGATGGGTATCGCGATCGAAAACATAATAATGCCCCGGATCGACGTCACTGCCGGCGAAAATCAGCAGCTTGCGCTCGTTCGCACTGGCGCTGAGGAAGTAGATCAGGGGGAGCTTGGGGAGCGCCTTGCCCAATGCCCGCGCCAGCGCGCGATATTGCGGATCGAAATATTCGATCTGCCTGCGATCCGTGGTGTAGGAGGCGCCGATCACGCGCCCGTCCCGGCCGATCGTCACGACGCCGCGTACGTCGACATTCGGATTGGCGTACACCAGTTCCGTCTTCATCGAGCCGTCCAGCGCCACCCGATAAAGCGCGTCCCGCCCGTCGAGCGATCGCAGCGCATAAGCGACATTGGCCTGCCCATCGACGGCGATCGGGATCAGGGCGTTTCCGCCCGCGGCATCGGTCTGACTGAAGGGACGCCATGTCTGCTCACCCGTGAGGCGGTAGCTGTAGCGCGTCACACCGGACAGGATATCACCGCTTCCGCTGTTCCGATCGCTCGACATGATGCGGACGGCTCCCCGGCCGTCGGAAAGATAGTGGGCGTTACCGTGGATGGGAGCCTCGACGCGCTTGCCGCGCCCCGTCACCGTATCGACGAGATCGACGCCGATCCCGTCCTCCCGGCTGCCGAAGTTGCCAATTGCCATGGTGTTGTCCGGCACATAATCGCGCGTCATCAGCACGGTGCCGTCAGTCCCTGATAGCCAGTCGATGATCTGTCCATCGAACTGGCTGATCCTCAATTTGTCGACATTGTTGCGCAACCCGATCGGCTGGATGTGGGTGCCGTCGTCGTCGACGGCCACGGTGCGCGTGAACGGCGCGAGAACGTTGTCGCGCATGGCCACGCCATATTGCTTGCACACGACCCGGTGCGGTGAGGACCAGTCACAGGCTTCGAGATGCAGAGGATCGCCGGCGGCGCGGGCGATCGGGCGCGCGTGGCTACCGTCCACGCTGGACACAATCGCAAATGTCGCCTGGCCATCGCCCGGTGAGATATAGACCACCTGCTGTCCGTCAGGTGAAAGACTGACGTCGATGATGTCTTCGCGATGTCCAAATTTCTGGGCGAGGATATCCGTTGAACTGGCCGGTGAATTGTCCGCAAGCACAGGCGCGGACATCGCCAGCAACGCCGCCGTGGCGCTGCCATACGGGAAAAAACGCATGAAACCCCCTGATGATACCCCGTGCTTTATCTGCGCTCTGTCTCGCGCAGTGACAAGCGATCGGGAGAGGGGGCGATGTTCGCGCCAAAAAGAAAGGGGCGGCTCCCGCGAGGGAGCCGCCCCATATCTTTCGGCGGAAGCCGCCGGATCAGCGCGAGTAGAACTCGACGACCAGGTTCGGCTCCATCTTCACCGGATAGGGCACCTCGTCGAGGGTCGGCACGCGCTGGTACGAAACCTTGGTGGTGCCGTCCTGAGCGAGGTAATCGGGAACCTCACGCTCCGACAGGCCCTGCGCCTCGATCACGAGCGCCATTTCGGCGGCCTTCGAGCCCAGCTCGATCACGTCGCCGACCTTCACGAGGCGCGACGCGATGTTGCACTTCACGCCGTTGACGCGGATGTGGCCGTGGCTGACGAGCTGACGCGAGGCGAAGATCGTCGGCGCGAACTTGGCGCGGTACACGACGGCGTCGAGACGGCGCTCGAGCAGGCCGATCAGGTTCTGACCGGTGTCGCCCTTCATGCGCGACGCTTCGGTGTAGGCCTTCTTGAACTGCTTCTCGGTGACGTCGCCGTAATAGCCCTTGAGCTTCTGCTTCGCCTTGAGCTGGATGCCGAAGTCCGAAACCTTGCCCTTGCGGCGCTGGCCGTGCTGGCCGGGGCCATATTCACGCTTGTTCACCGGGGACTTCGGGCGGCCCCAGATGTTCTCGCCCATGCGGCGATCGAGCTTGTACTTGGCGCTGGTGCGCTTCGACATATGTCGTCCTTCAAGATCAATTGCGTTCAACAAATGTCCGGTACCGCGCTGTCGCGACCGAGAGTCGATAAGGCTCCTGGGACGGCAGGGCACCCGCTTCACCGGACGTGCGGGGCCAATTGCGAGGCGCGCCTGTGGCAGAAGGCGCGCCCCAGGTCAAGCCGGAACGATGATGAAGGCCGGATCAGCCGCCGGATACGGGGCTCTGCATCGGCTTGTTGCGGAAGGCGTCGATGTCGTGCTGGCTCGCCTTGGCGATGGCATCCCATTCCGCCTTGGTGTGGCAGGTGCGCTTGCTGATGAGCGAGCCGGTCTCGGGCTCGTCGTGACAAATCTTGCGTTCCTTCACCGGCGTCGGCGCCGGCACGGCCGCCTGCGTGGCGGCGTCGGGCGAAGCGGCCAGAAGGGAAACGGCGATAAACAGGACACTCATTTCTTGTTCCACCCCATTTGACATGATGCGGCAGCCGAAGCGGCCGCCCCTGAAGACGGTGTCCTTGCTTCGGACCCTTATTCTCTTATGGGGAGGAGCATGACATCAATCCTTCCCCCCGATCAATGCCATACGATGACCGAAGTGCGCCTCGGCGTGGATGCCACGGACCGCGCGATCGTCGAGCTTCTGGCCACCCGCTTCGGTTACATGCGCGCCGCGGCCCGCATCAAGCCCGAGCGCGGCCATGTGCGGGACGAGCCGCGCAAGGCCCAGGTGATCGCCAACGCGGCTGCTCACGCGCGTGAGCATGGCTGGCCGCCCGAGATCGCCGCCCAGCTCTGGGAAGTGCTGGTCGAAGCCTCGATCGCCTATGAGTTCGATCGCTTCGACGAGGCGCGGCCCTAACGCGACCTCGGATTGGCGAGCGACGTGAGGATGCCGCGCAGCGTGCGGACTTCCTGGCTGTTCCAGCCGGGCTTGGTGAGCATGGTGCGCAGCGTCCGCCTGGTGGCGGGCACGCGGTCCGGCGGGAAGAAATAGCCCGCGCCGTCCAGCATCGCTTCGAGCTGGTCGATCATGCCGTCCAGCTCGAACTGCGGGGCGGGGGGATCGAGGTCCACCGCCGGCGGCTGCGCCAGCGCCTGCCCCCTGGACCATTCATAGGCCACCAGGATCACCGCCTGCGCGAGGTTGAGCGATCCGAACTCCGGGTTGATCGGCACGGTCAGGATCGAGCGCGCGATGGCGACGTCGTCCGTCTCCAGCCCCGATCGCTCCGGCCCGAACAGGATCGCGGTGCGGCCCTGCGCGGCGTGCATCTCGGACGCCGCCTCGGCGGGCGTGACCACCGGCTTGGTGACCCCGCGCTTGCGCACCGTTGTGGCATAGACATGCGCGCAATCCGCCACCGCGTCGGCGACGCTCTCATAGACCTTGGCCTGTTCCAGCACGATGTCCGCACCCGAGGCGGCGGGGCCGGCTTCCGGGTTGGGCCAGCCGTCGCGCGGGGAGACGAGGCGCATCTCGGTCAGCCCGAAATTGAGCATCGCGCGCGCGGCCTTGCCGATATTCTGGCCGAGCTGGGGCCGCACGAGGACGATGACGGGGGGCAGGGCTTCCAGCATCACTTCTTGCCGATCTCGCTGACATTGCCGGCGAATTCCTCGAAGTCGCGGGCTTCGGTGAAATCCTTGTAGACGCTGGCGAAGCGGATGTAGGCGACCGGATCGAGGCCCTTCAGCCCTTCCATCACCAGCGCGCCGATGCGCGTCGAATCCACCTCATTGTCGCCTGAGGTTTCGAGCTGGCGCTGGATGCCGGAGACGAGCCGGTCGATCCGTTCCGCGCTGATCGGGCGCTTGCGGCAGGCGATCTCGATCGAGCGTTCGAGCTTGCTGCGCTCGAACGGCTCGCGCTTGCCGCCGGACTTCACCACCGTGACCTCGCGAAGCTGCACGCGCTCGAAGGTGGTGAAGCGGCCGCCGCAGCCCTCGCATTGGCGGCGGCGGCGGATCGAGGTGCCGTCCTCGGAGGGACGGCTATCCTTCACCTGGCTGTCTTCATGTCCGCAGAACGGGCAACGCATTTCTTTTTCCTTCGTCACCCTGAACTTGGTTCAGGGTCCATTCCCGCTCCGCCCGAAGAGCGAGCGGAGCGTCAATGGATCCTGACCTTCGTCAGGATGACGGCATGGGTGTCAATAGATCGGGAAGCGCTCGCACAGCGCGCGGACGCGGGCGCGGACATCGGCTTCCACCGCCGCATCGCCATGCTCGCCCTTGGCGCGCAGACCGTCGAGCACGTCGGCGATCATGTCGGCGATGTCGCGGAACTCGGCGATGCCGAAGCCGCGCGTCGTGCCGGCCGGCGAGCCGACGCGGATGCCCGAGGTCTTGACCGGGGGAAGCGGGTCGAACGGGATGCCGTTCTTGTTGCAGGTGATCGCCGAGCGCTCCAGCGCCTCGTCGGCGTCGCGGCCGGTGACGCCGAGCGGCGTCAGGTCGATCAGCGCAAGGTGCGTGTCGGTGCCGCCCGAGACGACCGCCGCGCCACGCTCCTTCAGGCGGCTGGCGAGCGCCTTGGCGTTCTCGACCGTGGCGTGGGCATAGGCCTTGAACTCGGGCGTCAGCGCTTCGCCGAACGCGACCGCCTTGGCGGCGATGACGTGCATCAGCGGGCCGCCCTGAAGGCCGGGGAACACCGCCGAGTTGATCTTCTTCGCGATCGCCTCGTCATCGGTCAGAATCATGCCGCCGCGCGGACCGCGAAGGGTCTTGTGCGTGGTGGTGGTGACGATGTGGGCGTGGCCGAACGGCGTCGGATGCGCGCCACCGGCGACGAGGCCGGCGAAGTGCGCCATATCGACCATCAGCTTCGCGCCGACCTCGTCCGCGATCGCGCGGAAGCGGGCGAAGTCGATATGGCGCGGATAGGCCGAGCCGCCCGCGATGATGAGCGTCGGCTTATGCTCCCTGGCGAGCGCCTCGACCTGATCGAAGTCGATCAGATGATCGTCGGGGCGGACGCCATACTGCACCGCATTGTACCACTTGCCCGACATCGCGGCCTTGGCGCCGTGCGTCAGGTGGCCGCCGGCATCGAGCGAGAGGCCCATGATGGTGTCGCCCGGCTTAGTGAGCGCGAGCATCACCGCGCCGTTGGCCTGCGCGCCCGAGTGCGGCTGGACGTTGACGAAGCCGCAGTTGAACAGCTTCTTGGCGCGCTCGATGGCGAGCGTTTCGACTTCGTCGGAGGGGGCGCAGCCCTGATAATAGCGCTTGCCGGGATAGCCCTCGGCGTACTTGTTGGTGAACACCGAGCCCTGCGCTTCGAGCACGGCCTTGGAGACGATGTTCTCGGATGCGATCAGCTCGATCTGGTGCTGCTCGCGGTCCAGCTCGTGGGCGACGCCGGCGAACACGGCCGGATCGGCGGCGGCGAGGCCTTGCGTGAAGAAGCCATCCTTGCGGATATCGGTGACGGCGGGCTGGGTGCTCATGCGGGCTCCTTCTCGAAGGCGGGATGGCTGAGTTTGTCGACGCGGCGCTGGTGGCGATCGCCACCGAAGGGCGTCGAGAGGAAGGCTTCGAGGCACGCCTTGGCCTGCTCGATGCCGATCAGGCGGGCGCCCATCGCGATCGCGTTGGCGTCGTTATGCTCGCGGCAGAGACGGGCGGAGAGCGGCTCGGAGACGAGCGCGCAGCGGGCGGCCGGGTGGCGGTTCACCGCGATCGAGATGCCGATCCCCGAGCCGCACAGCGCGATGCCGTGATCCGCCGCGCCCGAGGCCAGCGCCTCGGCGAGCTTGTAGCCATAATCGGGATAGTCGACCGAGGCCTCGCTGTCGGGGCCGAGATCGATGACGTCGTGGCCGAGCGCGCGCGCATGATCGGCCAGCGCGGCCTTCATGGCCACAGCGGCATGATCGGATGCAAAGGCGAGACGGAGCGCCATGACGCGGCCCTTCCTCGTGATCGGGGTGATTCGGAACGCCGCCTCCTTAGTGCGGGATTGCCGCACAAGGAACCGCTCTCGTCTCCCTCCGTGACATTTCCGGGTCGGTGGACGGGTCATGCTTTGGTCGAAGGGGGCAACCGGGGAGCGCCATCGCGACTTTCCGACGTCTCGGTGCGTTGGCGCAACGACAAGGCCGGGGAGGAATGGGCGATGAGGATAATCGCGGGGCTGCTGATCCTGTGGCCGGCCTGCGCCGTGTCGGCCGCCCCGGTGGCGGGCCAGGCCGGGCCGGTGATCGCGATCGACGGGGTGCGGCCGATGGGAGGCGATCTGCTGATCGTCCGCCTGTTGCTGATGAACGGGGATGAGACCCGTGTCGCCACGCCGCCTGCGAGGCTCGATGCCATGTTCCACGCTGCCGGGCGTGACGCGCCGGTGTCGCTGCTCCCGCGCGAGCGGGGCGGGGTGATCCCGCCGCATGGCTGGATCGCGGCCGATTATATGGTGAAGCGCCCCGAGGGCATGACCGGCGATGCCGTCCTGTCGCTGGGTGCCGGGCGGGAGGGCTATGCCTTTGCGCTCGCCGCGCCATCGCCGGAACCGGGCGAGGCGCCGAGCCGGGTCGCGCAGGCCGCGCCGGTCACGGCCCAGATATCGCCCGTCGCGGGGCGGAGCGTGCTCGCCAATCTGACGGCCTATGAGCCCACCTATGCCGCGGCGGGCGGCGGCACCGACAGCGACCTGAAGGTCCAGCTCAGCTTCAAATATCAGCTCTTCGGCCAGGCGGGCGCGCCGGAGGCCTCATGGCTCGACGGGCTGCATCTGGCCTATACCCAGAAGATATTCTGGGACGTCACCGCCGACAGCCAGCCGTTCCGCGATGTCAGCTACCAGCCCGAGCTGATCTGGATCCACAACTGGGCGCCGCGTTCCAACGGGGTGCGCTTCGGCGTGCGGGGTGGGTTCCTGCACGAATCGAACGGCAAGGGCGGGGATGACTCGCGCGGCTATCAATATCTCTATGTCCAGCCGCAGGCGGAGCTGCCGCTGGGCGACTATACCCTCTCGGTCGGGCCGCGGCTGTTCCATTATGTCTTCGGCCGCGACAACAACCCCGACATCGCGCGCTATCGCGGGCATCAGGCGCTGGAGGTATCGATCGGGCGGGAGGACGGGCTCATGCTCTCCACCACCAGCCGCTTCAACATCAGCCATGGCAAGGGCGCGGTGGACGGCGAGATTTCCTATCCGCTCCGTAACGTTCTGGGAGGAACTCCGCTGTATCTCGTCGTGCAGGGCTTCACCGGATATGGAGAAGACCTGCTGGACTATAACCGGCATCAGACACGCGTGAGAGTGGGGCTGGGAATCACGAGATGAACGGGGAGAAGGAGCGGCCGCGCCGCGTGCCGCTGCCGGTGCTGCTGTTGTCGGCGGCCGGGCTGTTGCCGCCGCTGATGGCGCTGTTTGTCAGGCTCGCGGCCGGCGCCCGGCCGGAATCGCCGCTGCCCGGCACGATCGGCGCGCTCGGGCTGATCTACAGCGCGCTGATCCTGAGCTTCCTCGGCGGCATCTGGTGGGGCGTCGCGGTGGCGCGCGTCACGCGCGCGGAACTGCCGCCGCTGGTGGGCATCGCGGTGACGCCGACGATCGTGGCGCTGGTGCTGATCGGGCTGTCGCTCGGGCGGCCGATGCTGGCGGGAATTCTGCTCGGGCTCGTCATCCTCGCGACGCCGCTGGTGGATCGCCACCTGCGCACGAAGAGGCTGGTGCCGCCCTGGTGGATGCGGCTGCGCGTGTCGATGTCGGTGCTGCTCGGCGTGCTGACGATCGGGCTGGGGCTGACGGCCGGCTGAGCCGGCCGCCGTGGCTCAGGCCGCCTGACGCAGTTCCAGTTCCAGCCTGTCCCAAATCTCGACGAGGGCCTGGGTCAGCTCCTGCATCATCTCTTCGGTGTGGCTGGGGCCGGGCGTGAAGCGCAGGCGCTCCAGCCCGCGCGGCACGGTCGGGTAATTGATCGGCTGGACGTAGACACCGTACTCGGCGAGCAGGATGTCGCTGATCTTCTTGGTCTTCACCGGATCGCCGACGAGCAGCGGCACGATGTGCGTGGTCGACGGCATCACCGGCAGGCCGGCTTCCGCGAACAGGCGCTTGAGCATCGCCGCCGCCGCCTGCTGCCCGTCGCGCTCGGCGGAGCTGGACTTGAGGTGCCGCACGCTCGCCAGCACGCCCGCCACCAGCACGGGCGCCAGCGATGTCGTGAAGATGAAGCCCGGCGCGTAGGAACGGATCACGTCGATCACGACCTTGTCGGCCGCGATATAGCCGCCCATCACGCCGAATGCCTTGGCCAGCGTCCCCTCGATCACGGTGATGCGATGCGCCACGCCGTCGCGCTCGGAGATGCCGCCGCCATGCGCGCCGTACATGCCCACCGCATGGACCTCGTCCAGATAGGTGAGCGCGTTATATTTGTCGGCGAGGTCGCAGATTTCCGCGATCGGGGCCACGTCGCCGTCCATCGAATAGACGCTCTCGAACGCGATCAGCTTGGGCGCGTCGGGGGCTTCGGCGGCCAGCAGCTCCTCGAGATGGGCGAGATCATTGTGGCGGAAGACGCGCTTCTCGCAGCCCGAATTGCGGATGCCCGCGATCATCGAGGCGTGGTTCAGCTCGTCCGAGAAGATGATGCAGCCCGGCAGGATCTTGGCCAGCGTCGCCAGCGTCGCCTCGTTCGAGACATAGCCCGAGGTGAAGAGCAGCGCGCCTTCCTTGCCGTGGAGATCGGCCAGCTCGGCTTCGAGATCGATATGATAATGCGTGTTGCCGCCGATGTTGCGCGTGCCGCCGGCGCCGGCGCCGACATCGTGCAGCGCCTCTTCCATCGCCGCGATCACCTTGGGATGCTGGCCCATCGAGAGATAGTCGTTCGAGCACCACACCGTGATCGGCTTGGGGCCGTTATGGCCGGCGAAGCAGCGAGCGTTCGGAAACATGCCCTTGTTGCGAAGGATATCGATGAACACCCGGTAGCGGCCCTCTGCGTGAAGCCGGTCGATCGCCTGGGTGAATACGCGCTGATAGTCCAAAGCCGTCGTCTCCTGGCCAGCGGGCCATGTGCTCGCCATTACAGCCCCGGTCTCGATAATTCCACCCGGGAGACGGTGGAAATATCGATCAAGGCGATCCGATTCGTCGAAGGATCACAGTCTTTCGACGCGGCTGAGCCCGCGTGCGGCGAGCGCGGGCTCCAGCGCGGAAACGTCGGCATCGGAGGTGAAGACCGCAACCCCCTCCACAGGCCGATCGGGCCAGGGCTGCCCCTGCGTCAGCACGGCGACGCGGCGCGCTATGCCCTCCGCTCCATCGACGAAGGTGAGTGGGCGGGGTGAGGCGGCGGCGAGCTGTTCGGCCACCAGCGGGAAATGCGTGCAGGCAAGCGCCACCGTGTCGATGGCGTCGCCCCCCGGCTGGTCGAACAGGCCGGACATGACCTCGCGATAATCCTCTGGATCGCCCGGATCGCCGCGCAGCGCGGCCTCGGCCAGCTCCACCAGCCGCGCCGAGCCGTGGCGGATCACGGCGCAGTCGGCCGCGAACTCGGCGGCGAGGCGGTCCACATAAGGCTGGCGCACCGTGGCGTTGGTGCCGAGCACCCCGATCGCGCGAGTCGTGCTGGCGAGCGCCGCGGGCTTGATCGCGGGCACGGTGCCGACGATCGGCAGGTCCAGCGCGGCGCGCACGACGGCGAGCGCGATGGTCGACGCGGTGTTGCAGGCGATCACCACCAGCCGCGGGCGATAGCGCTCCACCAGCCGGCCGAGCAGGGCGGGAACGCGGGCCGCGATCTCCGCCTCGCTCTTGGTGCCATAGGGAAAGCCGCCGGAATCCGCGACATAGACGATCGGGGCCGTCGGCAGCAGGCGGCGGATGGCGTCGAGGACGGACAATCCGCCCACACCGGAATCGAACAGGAGGAGCGGGCGTTGGGCGTCCATCCCCTCGCGATCTAGAGCGGTTTGCGCCGGGAGGGAACCGGGCATATGCGGCAGGCCCCGATGCCCTCGTTTCGGCGCGGAATCTAACCCATATTGTTGCGCTTGCGGTCACAAGCCCTATGATTGGTCGGACAACCGGGGGATCGACTTTTGACGGCAACGAACTGGCTGGTGCTGGGCGCCGCAGCATTGCTGGGCTATCTGCTGGGTTCGATTCCGTTCGGCCTGCTCGTCACGCGGGCCGGCGGCGCGCAGGATCCGCGCACCATCGGCTCGGGCAATATCGGCGCCACCAACGTGCTGCGCACCGGCCACAAGGGGCTGGCGGCGGCGACGCTGCTGCTCGATGCGGCCAAGGGCGCGGTGGCGGTGCTGATCGCCGGGCGCATCTGGCCCGATCCGCTGCCGCCTTCGCTGCCGGCGATCCTGGCGGGCGCGTTCGCGTTCCTCGGCCATGTCTATCCGGTGTGGCTGCGCTTCAAGGGCGGCAAGGGCGTGGCGACCTTCCTCGGCATCGCGCTGGCGCTCTCCTGGCCGTGCGGTCTTGCCTTCGGGCTGGTGTGGCTGGCGGCCTTCGCGGTGACGCGGCACAGCTCGGTCGGCGGCATGACCGCCGCGATCGTCACGCCGGTGACGGCGGCGGTCATCAACCGGTCGGACCTGACGCTGGTCTTCCTGCTGCTGGCGCTGGTCGTGCTGTGGAAGCACCGCGCCAATGTCGAGCGGCTGCTCGACGGGACGGAGCCGCGCTTCGGCGGCGGAACCGGAAACCGCTGATCCCATGCACGGGTCGATCGACGAGTCGACCGGCCCCGGCGCTGCCCCGCGCGCCGTCCGCGAGGATCGCTTCGCGCGCCTCCGCCTGATGCGGACCCCGACGGTGGGGCCGGTGACCTACGCCCAGCTCCTCGCGCGCTACGGCACGGCGGCGGCCGCGCTGGAGGCGATCCCCGATATGGCGCGCAAGGGCGGGGGTAAGCCGCCGGCCGTGCCCTCCCGCGCGTCCGTGGAGAAGGAGGTCGCGGCGGTCGAGGCGGCAGGTGCGCGCTATCTCTTCCTCGGGCTGCCGGGCTATCCGGCGATGCTGGCGGCGACCAACGCGGCCCCGCCCGCGCTGATCGTGCGGGGACAGCGATCGCTGCTGGACCGGCCGGTGGTGGGCATGGTCGGCGCGCGCAACGCATCCGCCGCCGCCTGCCGCTTCGCGCGCGGGCTGGCGGCCGAGCTGGGCGCGCGGGGCGTCACCGTCGCCTCCGGGCTGGCGCGCGGGATCGATACGGCGGCGCATCAGGGCTCGCTGGAGGCGGGGACGGTCGGCGTGATCGCGGGCGGGATCGATGTCGTCTACCCGCCCGAGAATGCCGCGCTTCAGGAGGAGATCGCGACGCGCGGCCTGCTCGTCGCCGAGCAGCCGCCGGGCATCGAGCCCCGCGCGCGGCACTTCCCCTATCGCAACCGCATCATCGCGGGCCTTGCGCAGGCGGTGCTGGTGGTGGAGGCGGCGCCCAGGTCCGGCTCGCTCATCACCGCGCGCTATGCCGGCGATTTCGGGCGCGAGGTGCTGGCGGTGCCGGGCTCGCCGCTCGATCCGCGCGCGCAGGGCTGCAACCAGCTCATCCGCGAGGGCGCGACATTGGTGCAGAGCGCGGACGATGTGCTGGAGGCGCTGCGCCCGATCGATCCGCGCGCGGCGCTCGCCGATCCCTCGGCGGGCGGCGGCTATGGCGCGCCGCGCGTCACGGCCGATGCCGACGATGCGGACCGCCTGGCGGTGCTGGAGCTGCTGGGCGCGACGGCGGTGCCGGTCGACGAGATCGTCCGCCAGTCGCACCGCCCGCCCGCGATCGTGCAGACGGTGCTTCTGGAACTGGAACTGGCGGGGCGCCTCACCCGCCATGCGGGGGGCCAGGTCAGCCTCGACGGCTGAGCCCGGCCCGTCCGCCTGTCAGATCGGTTCGCCGGTGATGTCCGGCACGGGCTGGTCGCCGGCCATGAAGCGATAGACGATGCCCGCGACGATCGCGCCGAGGATCGGGGCGACCCAGAACAGCCAGACCTGATGCAGCGCCTCGCCGCCGACCAGCAGCGCCGGCCCGGTGCTGCGCGCCGGATTGACCGAGGTGTTGGTGACGGGGATCGAGATCAGATGGACCAGCGTCAGCGCGAGGCCGATCGCGATCGGCGCGAAGCCGGATGGCGCGCGCGTATCGGTGGAGCCGAGGATGACGATCAGGAAGCCGAAGGTCATCACCACCTCGCACACGAAGGCGGCATGGAGCGAGTAGCCGCCCGGCGACAGCGCGCCATAGCCATCCACCGCGAGGCCGTTGGGGGCCAGTTCATAGCCCGGCTTGCCGCTGGCGATGCACCAGATGAGGGCCGCCGCGATGGTGGCGCCGATCAGTTGCGCGATGATGTAGGGGATGATGTCGGATGCGGGGAAGCGCTTGCCGGCCCACAGCCCGATCGTCACCGCCGGATTGAGGTGACAGCCCGAGATATGGCCGATCGAATAGGCCATGGTGAGCAAAGTGAGCCCGAAGGCCAGCGCCACGCCGGCGAATCCGATGCCGAGGCCGGGAAAGGCCGCCGCGAACACGGCGCTTCCGCAGCCGCCCAGCACCAGCCAGAAAGTTCCCAATAATTCCGCGAAAAGCCGCTTGGGCAGGGGTACCATATCTGTCCTCCCTCCAGGCGCTCTGGCGATGGTTGTGCAGTTCTGGTTCCGCCGAAGCGCGGGCGGATCATATCCTAAGCGTAACAAGGCGCAACTAGGGGCTATATGAAGGGTTGAACATGGCTGAACCGCTTGACGGACCCGCCGCCGCATCGCCACCCTCGTACGCGTACACGTGAAGGAAGCGCCTCAACGCCATGAAGCTCGTCGTCGTCGAATCTCCCGCCAAGGCCAAGACCATCGAGAAATATCTGGGCTCGGGGTACAGGGTTCTCGCCTCTTACGGCCATGTCCGCGATCTGCCCGCGAAGGACGGTTCGGTGAACCCGGACGAAGGCTTCGCGATGGAATGGGAGGCCTATGCCGACAAAGCGCGGCAATTGAAGGCGATCACAGACGAGGCCAAGGACGCCGACGCGCTGATCCTCGCGACCGACCCTGATCGCGAGGGCGAGGCGATCTCGTGGCATGTGCAGGAGGTGCTGAAGAAGCGCCGCGCGCTGCCCAAGGACACCAAGCGCGTCACCTTCAACGCGATCACCAAGCCGGCCGTGCTGAAGGCGATGGCCGAGCCCCGCGATCTCGACGAGGATCTGATCGACGCCTACCGGGCGCGCCGCGCGCTCGATTATCTGGTGGGCTTCACGCTCTCGCCGGTGCTGTGGAGGAAGCTCCCCGGCGCCAAGTCGGCGGGGCGCGTGCAGTCGGTGGCGCTGCGCCTCGTGGTCGACCGCGAGCGTGAGATCGAGGCGTTCCGCGCGCAGGAATATTGGTCGGTCACGGCCGACATGGAGCAGGATGCCGTCCCCTTCGCCGCGCGTCTGGTGAAGTGGAAGGGCGAGAAGATCGAGCGCCTCTCGATCGGCCAGCAGGGCGATGCCGAGGCGGCGAAGAAGGATGTCGAGGCCGCGCGGCTGTCGGTCGTCTCGGTCGAGACCAAGCCGCTCACTCGCAACCCTCCGCCGCCCTTCACCACCTCGACGCTCCAGCAGGAGGCGGCACGCAAGCTCGGCTTCTCGGCCAGCCATACCATGCGGGTGGCGCAGGGGCTCTATGAGGACGGCCTCATCACCTACATGCGAACCGACGGCGTGCAGATGGACGAGAGCGCCATCTCGGCCGCGCGCAAGGCGATCGCGGAGCGCTATGACGGCGGCTACGTCCCCGACAAGCCGCGCCAGTACCAGACCAAGGCGAAGAACGCGCAGGAAGCCCATGAGGCGATCCGCCCAACGGATTTCAGCCGCGAGAAGGCCGCCTCGGGCGATCATGCGCGCCTCTACGAGCTGGTCTTCAAGCGTGCGCTGGCGAGCCAGATGGCGTCCGCGCGCATGGAGCGCACCACGGTCGATTTCGCGGACGGCACCGGCCAGCTCGGCCTGCGAGCCACGGGTCAGGTGGTGCTCTTTCCCGGCTATCTCGCCGTCTATGAGGAAGGCCGCGACGACGAGGGCGACGAGGAGAGCCGCCGCCTGCCGCGCCTGAAGGAGGGCGACTCGCCAGCCGTGAAGGGCGTGCGCGCCGAGCAGCACTTCACCCAGCCGCCGCCGCGCTTCTCCGAGGCCAGCCTCGTCAAGAAGATGGAAGAGCTGGGGATCGGCCGCCCGTCCACCTATGCGTCGATCCTCCAGACCATCAAGGATCGCGAATATGTGCGGATCGACAAGAACCGCTTCCACGCCGAGGAGAGCGGCCGTCTGGTGACGGCGTTCCTGGAGCGCTTCTTCGAGAAATATGTCTCGTTCGATTTCACCGCCGAGCTGGAGGAGGAGCTGGACGACATCTCCGGCGGTCGCGCCCAGTGGCAGGCGGTGCTGGAGGCCTTCTGGCGGGACTTCAAGCCCAAGACCGCCGAGGTGATGGAGCAGAAGCCCTCCGAGGTGACGGCAGAGCTGGACCAGTTCCTCGCGCCCTATCTCTTCCCGGACAAGGGCGACGGCAGCGATCCGCGCCTCTGCCCGAACTGTCAGGTGGGCAAGCTCGCTCTTCGCGGTGGCCGCTTCGGCGCCTTCATCGCCTGCTCCAATTACCCGGAGTGCAAATATACCCGCCGCTTCGCCCAGCCGGGCGGCGCGAACGAGGGGGCGGACACGGGGCCGGAGGAACTCGGCACCGATCCCGCGACCGGCGAGGCGATCAGCAAGCGTTCGGGGCGTTTCGGTCCGTACATCCAGCTCGGCGAGGGCAAGGAGGCGAAGCGCTCGTCCATCCCCAAGGACATCGCCGCGCTCGATCTGGAGATGGCGATCAAGCTCCTGTCGCTGCCGCGCACCGTCGGCAACCACCCGGAATCGGGCCTGCCGGTGACGGCTTCGATCGGCCGATACGGCCCCTATCTGGCGCATGACGGGAAATATGCGCGGCTCCAGTCGACGGCGGACGTGTTCGAGACGGGCATGAACGCCGCGGTGGTGAAGCTCGCCGAGGCCGCCGCCGGTGGCGGCCGCCGCACGGGCGCCAGCCGCGAACCGATTGCGACGCTCGGCGCGCACCCGGATGGCGGCGCGGAGGTGAAGGTGATGGAAGGGCGCTTCGGCCCCTATGTCACCGACGGCACGACCAACGCCACGCTTCCCAAGGGGCGCGAGCCCAGGGAGCTGACGCTGGACGAGGCGGTGCAGCTTCTCGCCGAACGGGCCGCCAAGGCGCCCGCCAAGGGCAAGAAGAAGGCCGCGCCCAAGAAAGCACCCGCCAAGAAAGCCGCGCCCAAAAAGGCCGCGTCGAAGAAGGCCGCCGCCTCGGCCGGGGAGTGACGGCAGACCGCCTCACTTTGGTCTAAACAGGGGCGTGGAGGCGCCGCGGGTAAGCGGCTGTTTACCTTCATGGCCCCTGTTGAGGCGGAGGAATGTGGGGCGGGGTTGCCGTGAACATCATCCGCTATGATCGCGCGACGGACCGGGTCTTCATCCGTTGCAGCGGTTACTGGACTCTGACGGAGGCGGAGGAATTCCGCGAGAAGATCCGCGCCGTCTGCTGGGCGGCCGAGATGTCGGGTCGGTCCATGTCCATCCTCTGGAACATGATCGACTATGTGCCGCAGGGGGCGGAAATCCGCATGGTCAACATGCAGACCTTCGCGTTGCTGGGCGGCGCCGCGATCGACAGGTTCGCGCTGGTGGTGCCGAGCGCGCTCGCCCGCTCGCAGATGCGCCGCCAGATCAGCCGGCTCGACTGCCAGTTCTTCATGGAGCGGGAGCCCGCCATCCAGTGGCTGGGCTGGACGGAGCGGATGCCGATCGACTGCCCGGCCTAGGCGATCAGCAGCCGGTCATCGTCGAGCGTCTGGAGCAGGCTCACAGGCCCGCCGAAGGCCATGCGCGGGTCGAGCGTCGCGGCGTCCACGCCCATCAGGTGAAGGCCGCTCTGGCAGGCGATCAGCTCGACGCCGAGGCCGAAGCCTTCCTCCACCATGCCGGCGAGCGTCGGCAGGCCGGCGGCGACATGATCGACGTCGTGCGTTGCGGCGATCGGCGGCGCGAGCAGCGCCACCGCCGGCCCCTGACAGAAGACCCGCGCCCGCCCGCCGAGCGCCGCGTTCGCCATCGCCAGCGTCAGCGCGGCGCGAAGGCGTTCGGGCGCCGGTTCCGCGACGACGACGGTCAGGCCGCGCACCGGCATCCCGGATCTTTCGGCATCGCCAGCGTGCGGAAGCGGAAGGCGAGCGCGTCGATCAGCAGGAGCTGCCCCGCGCTGTCCTCCCCGAAGGGGACGATCTGCCGCACCGCCTCGATCGCGGCGAGGCTGCCCAGCACGCCGGTGAGCGCGCCCAGCACGCCCTGATCGGAGCAGCTCACATCCGGCCGATCGGGATCGTCGCCGACGAGGCAGCGATAGCAGGGCTTGCCCGGCTCCCAGCCGCGATAGACGGCGAGCTGCCCCTCGAACTGCCCGACCGCCGCCGACACCAGCGGCACGCGCGCCGCCAGCGCCGCGTCCGCCACGGCGAGGCGGGTGGCGAAATTGTCGCTGCCGTCGATGACGACGTCCACGCCTTCGAGCAGCGGGCGGACGCTCTCCGCATCGATCCGGCGGCCGATGGGGACGAGGGTGACGTCCGGGTTCATGCGCTGCACGGCGTTAGCGGCGACCACCACCTTGGAATGGCCCACGTCGCGCGTGCCGAACAGCGTCTGGCGCTGGAGGTTGGAGAGCGAGACGCGATCGTCGTCCACCACCGTCAGCTTCCCCACGCCGGCGGCGGCGAGATACTGGATCACGGGCGATCCGATCCCGCCCGCGCCGATGATGAGGGCGTGGGCCTTCAGCAGCCGCGTCTGCCCGCCACCGCCGATCTCCTTGAGGATGATGTGCCGCGCGTAGCGGTCGAGCTGTTCGTCCTTCAAGATCACGGCAGCGAATGGCGGCCGGTGGAGCCGAAGCCGCCGACGCCGCGCGCCGTCTCGTCGAGCGTCTCGACCTCGAGGAAGCGGGCCGCCGTCACTTCGGCGGGAACGAGCTGGGCGATGCGCTCGCCGCGCTTCACCTCGAAGGGCTCGCGACCGAGATTGGCGAGGATCACCTTCACCTCGCCCCGGTAATCGGCGTCGATCGTGCCCGGCGTGTTGAGGCACGTCACGCCATGCTTCAGCGCAAGGCCGGAGCGGGGGCGGACCTGGATCTCATATCCGGCCGGGATCGCCACGGCGAAACCCGTCGCCACGGCATGGCGGTCGCCCGGCCCGAGCAGGATGTCCTCGGCCGACACGATGTCGAGCCCCGCCGCACCCGTTGTAGCGTAGGCGGGCGCGGGCAGTCCCTCGCCGTGGGGCAGGCGCTTCAAGGCGATTTCGATCATGCTTGCTCCGTGAGGGCCTGGGCGATGCGCTGGGCAAGGCGTTCGGCCACCTGATCCTTGGGAAGTTCGGGCCAGTCCTCGACGCCGGTCGTGGTGACGAGGTGGATGCTGTTGCGGTCACCGCCCATCACGTCGCCCGATACGTCGTTGGCGACGATCCAGTCACAGCCCTTCGAGGTGAGCTTGGCCCGCGCATGGGCGATCACATCGTTGGTCTCGGCCGCGAAGCCGATCACGAGGCGCGGGCGCCGGGCCGAGTGCGCGACGGTGGCGAGGATGTCCGGGTTCTGGACGAGCGCGAGCGCGGGCGGGGTGCCGTCGGCGCGCTTTTTGATCTTGGTGGCGGCGGCGTCGACGTGCCAGTCCGCCACGGCGGCGACCATCACGGCGGCGTCGGCGGGAAGGGCGTTCTCCACGGCGGCGGCCATCTCCCGCGCGGTCTCGATGTCGATGCGCGTCACGCCGGGGGGCGTGGCGAGCGTCACCGGGCCGGCAACCAGCGTCACGTCGGCGCCGAGCTGCGCAAGCGCTCCGGCGATGGCGAAGCCCTGCTTCCCCGACGAGCGGTTGGCGATGTAGCGCACCGGGTCGATCGGCTCGTGCGTCGGCCCGGCGGTGACGAGGATGCGCTTGCCGGTGAGCGGGCCTTGCGGCGGGGGCGGGGCCACGACGCCGAGCAGGCGCGCGGGGATCGGGCGGGCCAGCTCGCGCTCGATGGCCTCGACGATGACCGACGACTCGGGCAGGCGGCCGGGGCCGAACTCGCCGCACGCCATGATGCCTTCGTCCGGCTCCATCACCACCGTGTCGTCGGCGCGGAGCCGGGCGACATTGCGCCGGGTCGCGGGGTGCTGCCACATCCTGACGTTCATCGCGGGCGCGACGAGGATCGGCTTGTCGGTCGCGAGCAGCAATGTGGTGGCGAGATCGTCGCAGAGGCCGTTCGCCATGCGCGCGATCAGGTTCGCGGTGCCGGGGCAGACCACCACCAGATCGGCTTCGCGCGAAAGCTCGATATGGCCCATCTCGGACTCGTCCTTGAGGTCGAAGAGCGAGGTGTGGACGGGCTGTTCCGAGAGCGCCGCCAGCGTCATCGGCGTGATGAACTCGGCGCCGGCCGGGGTGAGCACGCAGCGCACCGTGTGGCCGCGTTTCTTCAGCAGGCGGATCAGCTCGCAGGCCTTGTAGGCCGCGATGCCGCCGCCGACGATCAGGAGGATGCGCTTGCGGTCCATACGCTGCTCATGACGTGGCGGACGGCGCCTGTCGAGGCCCTCGCATCCTCCCCAGCGTGCCGGGGAGGATGGGTTCGTCAGCGCGCGCGGCGGCGCTTGCGCATCATCAGGATCGACCAGTCGCCGTTGACGATGGTGTCGCCCATCCGCATCCCCTGCGCGCGATAGGCCGATGCGACGGCCTCCGCCTGCGTGGTGAGCAGGCCCGCGAGGATCAGCGTGCCTCCCGGCATCAGCGTGGCGGCGATGCTCGGCGCCAGCTCGATCAGCGGCAAGGCGAGGATATTGGCCACGACGAGATCGAACGGCGCCAGCTCGTCATAGAGCGGATGGTCCACGCCCTCCGCCACTGCCAGCGCGAGGCGGTGTTCGTTCACCCGGTTGAGCGCGGCGTTCTCGGCCGTCACCTCGATCGAGACGGGGTCGATGTCGGTGGCGATGGCGTGCGCGCGCGGCCACAGCGACATGGCGGCGAAGGCGAGCAGGCCGGTGCCGGTGCCGACGTCCGCGATCATGCGATAGCGCGCGCCCTGCCGCTTCAGCCGGTCGAGCATCTGGAGGCAGCCGGTCGTCGTATAGTGATGCCCGGTGCCGAAGGCGCGGCCGGCCTCGATCTGGAAGACGGTGGCGTCGGCCGGCACGTCATCCGAATGCGCGGAGGTGTGGACGTAGAAGCGCCCCGCGCGGATCGGCTCCAGACCGGCCTGCGAGAGCGTCACCCAGTCCTGCTCCTCGACCTTCTCGACCCTGGGCTTGAGCTTCCTGGCGGAGGGCACCAGCGCCTGCACCGCCGCGATGATGTCCGCGCCCGGCTTGCCCTCGGTATAGGCTTCGAGCAGCCATTCCTCGGGCTTGGTCTCGTCCGGCTCCAGCGTGTTCAGCACGGGCGGCTCGTCGAGCGTGGGGAAGGGATCGGTCGAGTTCGCCAGCGCCTCGGCTTCGAGGCGCGTGCAGGGGAGGGTGATCTTCCAGCTTTCAGCGGACATAGCTTGCACCATTGATATCGATGACGGCGCCGGTCGCGGATGCGGGGGCATCGAGCGCGAGCCAGCGGACGGTTTCGGCCACTTCGTCGGGCATGGCGACGCGGCCCAGAGGGATGTCGGCAAGGAGCTTGTCGCCGCCGCGGCTCTCCAGATAGTCCTCGGCCATGCCGGTCATGGTGAAGCCGGGGCAGACGGCGAAGGCGAGCACGCCGTCCTTCGCATGGCCGCGCGCGATGCTCTTGGTCATCGCGACCATGCCCGCCTTGGAGGCCGCATAATGCCAGTGCGCGGGCGAATCTCCGCGATAGGCGGCGCGGCTCGCGACATTGACGATGCGGCCGCCGCCGGGGCGCGTGGCGAAATGCCGGACGGCGAGGCGGCAAAGCTCGGCCGAGGCAGTGAGGTTGATCCGCATCGTCCGCTCCCACGCGGCGAGCCAGTCGGCGTCGGGGAGATCGATCGGCGCGGCCTCGAAGATGCCGGCGTTGTTCACCAGCACGTCGATGCGTCCGTCGAGCCGCTCCAGCACCTCATTCCAGAGCGCGGCGGCCGCGCCGGGCTCGTCGAGGTCGGCGGGGATGCGGGCATCGTCGCCCGGCCGGCTGCTATGGCCGACGAAGCGGACGTCCGGGCGATCGAGCCGGGCGGCGATCGCGGCGCCGATGCCCCGGCTGGTGCCGGTGGCGAGGATGTGGATGCGGTCCATGACCTGCGCGGGTAAGGCGCGGGCGGAGCCGGGGCAAGCCTTTAGCCCCGGCTGGAGGCTATCATGCGGCGATGCGCGCCACGAAGTCGCCGGTCGTCGTCTCCAGCCGCGCAAGCTGCCCGTCGACCGAGCGGAACCCCGCCTCCAGCCGATCGATGTCGGTGGCGACGGACTCGGTGTCGACGCGGATCGCGGCGATCGTGCCGGACATCGAGTCGGCGGCAAGCGCGGTCTCGTCGACGGCGGCGGTAATCATCGTGACGGTGTGGGCCTGCGCCTCCATCGCCTCGCGGATGCGCTGGGCGGAGGTCTGCACCTCGCCGACGATGTCGCGGATCGAGCCGTTGACGTCGAGCGTCTGGCGCGAGGCGGACTGGATCGCGGCGATCTTGGCGGCGATGTCGTCGGTGGCGCGCGCCGTCTGCGAGGCGAGCGACTTCACCTCCTGCGCGACGACCGCGAAGCCGCGACCGGCGTCGCCCGCGCGCGCCGCCTCGATGGTGGCGTTGAGCGCGAGCAGGTTGGTCTGCCCCGCAATGTCGCGGATCAGGCCGAGGATCGATTCGATCGCCTGCGCATGGCCGGACAGCGCCTCGGAGACGGACACCGCCTGGCTCGACTGGTCGGCGGCGCGGGTGGCGACGCCGGCGGCGATCTCCACCTCGCGGCGCGCGTCCTCGATGGCGCGGATCAGGCCGGCGGCGGTCTGCGCGGCTTCGCGCATCGCGACGGCGGACTGCTCGGCGGCGGCGGCAACCTCGGAGGCCTTGCCCAGCATCCCGCGCGCCGAGGCCGAGGTGGCGCTGGTCTGGTCGCGCAGGTCGGTGGAGTTGCGCATTGCGGTCGAGAGGATGCCGAGGATGTCGTTGCGGAAGGCCGCGCTGTTGGCGTTGCGATCCACGGCGGCGTTCTGGCTCTGGATCGCGGCGAGTTCGGCCTGCATCACCTCGATGCGGAAATCGTCGAGCGCGCGCAGCGTCAGCGTCCCCTCGATCACGAAGGCGTGATCGTCGGGGAAGGCCTCGGCGAGGCGGGCGGCGATTCGCTCGGCCTTCTCCGTCATGGCCGAGATGACGTCGTAGGTGTGGAGCTGGAGCCGGTGCATCTGGCCGCCATGGCGCGCATTGGCGCGAATCCAGTCGGCGTCGATCGGGCGGCCATAGACCTCCTCGATACCGTCCAGCATCATCTGGGTGGCCGAATCGTCCGCGGCGTAGCGGCCGCGGAACAGCTCGACATAATAAGAGCGCAGCTCGGGCTCGATGATGTCGCGGGCGCGATCCCACAGGCGGCGGCGGCGCATCTCGTAATCGCCCCTGCCGGCATAGGCCGCGACGCGCGCGTTGATTTCCGCGTCGCTCAGCGCCACTTCGCCCCTGATGCCTTCGTTCATCCTGTCCCTCGTTGCCCCGATGGGGTGATGCCTTCCGGGTATGAATAGGCGGGTAAGGGTAAACGCGAAGTTAGCCGAGGCGAGCAAAACCGCCGACGAGCGGCTTGCAAGGCGCGCCGCAATGGTTACAGGGGGCGACGCGTATCCCGACGGAGGATCCATGGCGCACAATCCAGCGCGACCGCTGTCGCCCCACCTTTCGATCTACAAGTGGGGGCCGCACATGCTGGTCTCCATTCTTCACCGCGCCACCGGCACGGCGCTCGCCATCGGTGGCGGCGTCATCTTCGCGTGGTGGCTGACGGCCGCGGCGATGAGCCCGGCGGCTTACAACATCTTCTACCACTGGGTGGTGCAGGCCGATCCGGCCAGCCTCCACGCCTCGACGCAGCGTCTCGCCAACATCCTGGCGAAGATCGTCGGCGTCGGCCTGACCTGGAGCTTCTTCCAGCATATGGCTTCGGGCATCCGTCACTTCGTGCTCGATACGGGCGCGGGCTATGAGCTGAAGACCAACCGTCTGGGCTCGATCCTCACTTTGGCCTTCTCGATCGTCGCGACGATCCTGTTCTGGGCCGTCATCGCGGGGAAATACTGATGGGCACGGGTACCAGCCTCGGCCGCGTGCGGGGCCTCGGCTCCGCGCATAGCGGCTCGCATCACTGGTGGCTCCAGCGCGTCACCGCCGCCAGCAATCTCGTCCTGCTGATCTGGTTCGTGGTGTCGATCGCGCGCCTGCCGGTGCTCGATCATCAGGCGGTCGTGCTGTGGCTCAAGTCGCCGCTCGCGGCGGTGCCGCTGCTGCTGCTGGTGATATCGGTCTTCTGGCACCTGCGCCTCGGCCTTCAGGTGTTCATCGAGGACTATGTCCATGAGGAAGGCGGCAAGATCGCCCTTCTCCTTCTTCTCAATGCCTATGCGATCGGCGCGGCGACGCTCTGCGTCTTCTCGATCCTGAAGATCGCCTTCGGCGGGGTGCCCGCATAATGTCGAACAGCTACAAGATCATCGACCATGTCTATGACGCGGTCGTCGTCGGCGCGGGCGGCTCGGGCCTGCGCGCCACCATGGGCTGTGCCGAGAAGGGCCTGAAGACGGCCTGCATCACCAAGGTGTTCCCGACCCGCTCGCACACCGTGGCGGCGCAGGGCGGCATCGCGGCGAGCCTCGGCAACAACACGCCGGACCACTGGACCTGGCACATGTACGACACCGTCAAGGGGTCGGACTGGCTCGGCGACCAGGATGCCATCGAATATATGGTGCGCGAGGCCCCGGCGGCGGTGATCGAGCTGGAACATGCCGGCGTGCCGTTCAGCCGCAACCCGGAAGGCACGATCTACCAGCGCCCGTTCGGCGGCCACATGCAGAACATGGGCGAAGGCCCGCCCGTGCAGCGCACCTGCGCCGCGGCGGACCGCACCGGTCATGCCATGCTTCACGCGCTCTATCAGCAGAGCCTGAAGTATGATGCGGACTTCTACATCGAATATTTCGCGCTCGACCTCATCATGGAGGACGGCGTCTGCAAGGGCGTGATCGCGCTCTGCATGGAAGACGGCTCGATCCATCGCTTCCGCAGCCACGCCACCGTGCTGGCGACGGGCGGCGGCGGCCGCATGTATTTCTCGGCGACCTCGGCCCACACCTGCACCGGCGACGGCGGCGGCATGGTGCTGCGCGCCGGCCTGCCGCTTCAGGACATGGAGTTCGTGCAGTTCCACCCGACCGGCATCTACGGCGCCGGCGTCCTCATCACCGAGGGCGCGCGCGGCGAGGGCGGCTATCTCACCAACTCCGAGGGCGAGCGCTTCATGGAGCGCTATGCCCCGTCGGCGAAGGATCTGGCGTCGCGCGACGTCGTGGCCCGCTCGATGGCGATGGAAATCCGTGAAGGCCGCGGCGTCGGCCCGAACAAGGATTACATCTACCTGCACCTCGATCATATCGATCCCAAGGTGCTGCACGAGCGGCTCCCGGGCATCACCGAGACTGGCAAGATCTTCGCCGGTGTCGACCTGACCCGCCAGCCGCTGCCGGTGACGCCGACCGTCCACTACAATATGGGCGGCATCCCCTGTAACTATCATGGCGAAGTCGTCACCCTGAAGGACGGCAACCCGGACAGCGTGGTGCAGGGCCTGTTCGCGGTGGGCGAGGCGGCCTGCGTGTCGGTGCATGGCGCCAACCGCCTCGGCTCCAACTCGCTGATCGACCTCGTGGTGTTCGGCCGCGCGACCGGCTTCCGCATCGCGGAGCTGGTGCAGCCGAACAGCAAGCATGGCGCGATCGTGACGGCCGCCGACGACAAGGCGCTGGCCCGCCTCGATCATTATCGCAATGCCTCGGGCAGCACCAAGACGGCGGACATCCGCCTCGACATGCAGCGCACGATGCAGAAGCACGCCGCCGTGTTCCGCGACAGCGCGCTGCTCGATGAGGGCAAGCACAAGATCGACGCGGTGTTCGCGAAGCTGGCCGACGTCAGCGTCTCGGATCGCTCGCTGATCTGGAACACCGATCTGATCGAGACGCTGGAGCTGGACAATATGCTCCCGCAGGCGGTCATCACCATGCACTCCGCCTCGAACCGCCACGAAAGCCGCGGCGCGCACATGCACGAGGATTTCCCGTCGCGGAACGACGGGGAGTGGATGAAGCACACCGTCGCCTGGTTCGACCCCAAGGGCCGGAACGACGGCCTCGTGAAGATCGATTACCGCCCGGTGCATGATTACACGCTCACCGACGAGGTCGAGTATATCAAGCCCAAGGCGCGGGTTTACTGAGGACGGACGATGGCTGAATTCTCCCTTCCGAAGAACTCGAAGATCAAGAGCCGCGGGCAGTCGTACAAGTCGACGTCCGAGGGCAAGAACAAGCGCACCTTCAAGGTCTATCGCTATGACCCGGATTCGGGCGAGAACCCGCGCTACGATCGCTATGAGCTGGATCTCGACCAGACGGGGCCGATGGTCCTCGACGCGCTCATCAAGATCAAGAACGAGGTCGATCCGACGCTGACCTTCCGGCGTTCCTGCCGCGAGGGCATCTGCGGATCGTGCGCGATGAACATGGACGGCAAGAACGGGCTCGCCTGCACCACCTCGATCGAGGACTGCAAGGGCGGCGAGCTTCAGATCACGCCATTGCCGCATCAGGAGGTGGTGAAGGATCTGGTTCCCGATCTCACCCACTTCTACGCGCAATACGCCTCGATCAAGCCGTGGCTCCAGACCGCGACGCCCGCGCCGGCCGGCAAGGAGCGTCTCCAGTCGCCGGAAGACCGCGAGAAGCTCGACGGCCTCTACGAGTGCATCCTGTGCGCCTGCTGCTCGACCTCGTGCCCGAGCTACTGGTGGAACTCGGACCGCTTCCTTGGCCCGGCGATCCTGCTCCAGGCCTATCGCTGGCTGGCCGACAGCCGCGACGAGATGACCGGCGAGCGCCTCGACGAGCTGGAAGATCCCTTCCGCCTCTATCGCTGCCACACCATCATGAACTGCGCGAACACCTGCCCCAAGGGTCTGAACCCGGCCAAGGCGATCGCGGAGATCAAGAAGATGCAGGTCGAGCGCGCGGTCTGACGCCATGGGTGATATCGACCGTCCGTCCGGCCCGCACGTCGAGGGGCCGGACGCCGACGGCTTCTATGCCAAGACGTTCGACGGGCCGGGCTTCAACGGCACCTTCGGGCGTATCCTGTGCCGGCCGGAGGGCGAGACTATCGCCCGTGTCCGCATCGGGACGGGGCCGGAGCGCGCCAATCCGCATGGCGCGCTGCACGGCGGCTTCCTGCTCGCCTTCCTCGATCAGGCGGTGTTCGTCGGCCCGATCACCATCGGCCGCCTGCCGCCCAACGGCGCGGTGACGCTCAACTTCGCGACCCAGTTCGTCGGGCCGGGCCGGGCGGACATCCCGCTCGACTGCGTGGTGGAGATCGTCAGCGAGACGGGCAAGCTCCTCTTCCTGCGCGGGCAGATGGAGCAGGAGGGCCGCCCGGTGCTCAGCTATCAGGCGACGCTGCGCAAGCTCGGCCCGCCGCGCGGCTGATCCGATGGGCAAGGTGCTTACCCGCTATCAGGCGGCGGTCTCCGCCGGCGAGCTGCGTCCCGATCCCGCCCAGCGCGCGGTGGCCGAGCGGCTGGATCGCTGCGCCGCCGAGCTGGAGGCGCGGCCGCGGCGCGGTTCGATCCTGTGGCGGGCGCTCGGGCGTCGGCCGGAGGCGGTGCGCGGCGTCTATCTCTGGGGCGGCGTCGGGCGCGGCAAGTCCATGCTGATGGACATGTTCTTCGCCTGCGTCGACGGGCCGCGCAAACGCCGCGTCCACTTCCACGAGTTCATGCAGGAGGTGCATGACCGCCTCCGCGTCGAGCGCGAGAAGGAGACGCCCGATCCGGTGATGCCGGTCGCGGACGCGATCGCCGACGAAGTGCGCCTGCTGGCGTTCGACGAGATGATCGTCACCAACTCGGCCGACGCGATGATCCTCTCCCGCCTGTTCACGCGGATCATGAGCCATGACGTTACGATTGTGGCCACCTCCAACCGCGCGCCGGGCCAGCTCTATCTGAACGGCCTCAACCGCGAGCATTTCCTGCCCTTCATCGCGCTGCTCGAAGAGAAGCTCGATGTGATCGCGCTCGACGGGCCGACCGACTACCGGCTGGAGCGCCTCGGCGGCTTCCCGACCTGGTACGTCCCCAACGGCAAGGCGGCGACCGACGCGCTCAGCCGCGCCTTCTTCCGCCTCACCGACTTCCCGGTGGAGGATCGCGCCCATGTGCCGACCGAGGAGCTGGCGATTCCCGGCGGCCGATCGATGCATGTGCCCAAGAGCCTCAAGGGCGTGGCGGTGTTCTCGTTCAAGCGGTTGTGTGGAGAGGCGCGCGGCATCCCGGACTATCTCGCCATCGCGCGGCGCTATCACACGGTCATCATCGTCGGCATCCCGAAGCTGTCGGCCGAACTGCGCAACGAGGCGACGCGGTTCAAGCTGCTGGTGGACACGCTCTACGAGCATGGCGTGAAGCTGCTCGCCGCCGCCGATGCCGAGCCCGAGCAGCTCTATGTCGGCGGCGACGACGCCTTCGAGTTCGACCGCACCGTCTCGCGCCTGATGGAGATGCGCTCGGCGGATTATCTGGCGAAGGGGCACGGCAGCGAGGGATAGGGCGGAGCCCCCCGAGTGCCCATGGCCGTCATGCCGGGCTTGACCCGGCATCCAGGGCGGCGGGCGGTGGTGTTTCTGGCTCTGGATCCCGGATCAAGTCCGGGATGACGAAGAGGGGGGCCGGGGATGAGTTGGAAGGAAAGGACGTTCCTTCTTTCCACACGCTCGCTTATCGTCCCCATCCATCAGGGCAGGGGGCTTTCCATGGACAAGATCATCGTCTCCACCACCGAGAAGGTGGCGGGCCACAAGACGGTCGCGACGCTGGGGCAGGTGTTCGGCGTGGTGGTGCGCTCGCGCGGGCTCGGCGGCAATATCGCGGCGGGGCTGCGGTCGATCATCGGCGGTGAGATCAAGGAATATACCGCGCTGGTGGAGGAGACCCGGCGCCATGCCGTCGATCGCCTCGTCCAGAACGCCGCGCTGATGGGCGCCAACGCCGTCGTGATGATGCGGTTCGACTCGGGATCGATCGGCCAGACGATGAACGAGGTGGTCGCCTATGGCACCGCCGCGGTCGTCGAGCCGGAATCCTGAGCGCCATGCTGCGGACGATCGTCTCGGGCGTCGCCATCGCGGGCGTGGCGTTCATGCTGGTGGTGACGATGCAGGAGCCGGGCGCCTGGCCGGCGCTCGCGGCGGCGCTGCTGTTCGCGATGGGGTGTCTGTGGGAGCGGCGCTATCATGCGGCGCAGCAGGGATTTCCGCAGGATACGCGCTTCAACCTCACCGGAGAACGCTTCGTCGATCCCGAGACCGGCCGGGTGACCTCCGCATGGGTCGATCCGGCGACGGGCGAGCGTCGTTATGTCGACGAAGGCGATCCTCCCTCGCCATCGGCCTGACGGCACTCCGACAAATTACCGAGAAACCGTCACGCGGGCGGTTGCCCCGGCGCGTGCATGGGTCTAAGCGCAACCCGCTTTCCGGCTGGCCGCCGGTTCTCGCGCGGCCGCGCCCACGCATTGTTCGACTCGTGGAGGCTTCATGGCACGCAATAAGATCGCTCTGATCGGCGCTGGTAACATTGGCGGCACGCTCGCCCATCTCGCGGCTGCGAAGGAGCTGGGCGACGTCGTCCTCTTCGACGTTGTCGAGGGCGTTCCCCAGGGCAAGGCTCTGGACCTCGCGCAGTGCGGCCCGGTCGAGGGTTTCGACGCGAACCTCAAGGGCACCAACGATTACGCCGACATCGCGGGCGCGGACGTCATCATCGTCACCGCCGGCGTCGCCCGCAAGCCGGGCATGAGCCGCGACGATCTGCTCGGCATCAACCTGAAGGTCATGAAGGCCGTGGGCGAGGGCATCAAGGCCAACGCCCCCGACGCGTTCGTGATCTGCATCACCAACCCGCTCGACGCCATGGTGTGGGCGCTGCGCGAGTTCTCGGGGCTCCCGCACAACAAGGTCGTCGGCATGGCCGGCGTGCTCGACTCGGCGCGCTTCCGTCACTTCCTCGCCGACGAGTTCAAGGTCTCGGTGAAGGACGTGAACGCGTTCGTGCTTGGCGGTCATGGCGACACCATGGTGCCGGTGATCGAATATTCGACCGTCGCGGGCATCCCGGTGCCGGACCTCATCGAGATGGGCTGGTCGACCAAGGACAAGATCGACGCGATCGTGCAGCGCACCCGTTCGGGCGGCGGCGAGATCGTCGGCCTGCTGAAGACCGGCTCGGCCTTCTATGCGCCCGCCACCTCGGCGATCGAGATGGCCGAGGCCTATCTCAAGGACAAGAAGCGCGTCCTGCCCTGCGCCGCCTATCTCGAAGGCCAGTATGGCGTGGACGGCCTCTATGTCGGCGTGCCGGTCGTGCTGGGCGCCGGTGGCGTCGAGAAGATCGTCGAGGTGAAGCTCTCGGCCGAGGCCAAGGCCAACCTTCAGACGTCGGTCGATGCCGTGAAGGAACTTCAGGTCGCGTGCCGCGCGATCGACGGCAGCCTCGCCTAATATAACCATATCACCGCGCCGGCCCGGTGGCCGGTGCGGCCCCCCACGGAAAGGATAGCGGGACCGCCATGTCGATCCTCGTCAATGCGAACACCAAGGTGATTACCCAGGGCTTCACGGGCGCCCAGGGCACCTTCCACTCCGAGCAGGCGATCGCCTACGGCACCAAGATGGTCGGCGGCGTCACCCCCGGTAAGGGCGGCCAGACCCACATCGGCCTGCCGGTGTTCGACACGGTGAAGGAAGCGGTCGCCAAGACCGGCGCCGACGCCTCCGTGATCTATGTGCCGCCGGCCTTCGCCGCGGACTCGATCCTCGAAGCGATCGACGCGGAAGTGCCGCTGGTCGTCTGCATCACCGAGGGCATTCCGGTGCTCGACATGGTGAAGGTGAAGCGCGCTCTGTCGGGTTCCAAGACCCGCCTGATCGGGCCGAACTGCCCGGGCGTGCTGACGCCGGGCGAGTGCAAGATCGGCATCATGCCGGGCTCGATCTTCTCGAATGGTTCGGTGGGCGTTGTTTCGCGCTCGGGCACGCTTACCTATGAGGCCGTGTTCCAGACCACCAACGAGGGCCTCGGCCAGACCACCGCAGTCGGCATCGGCGGCGATCCGGTCAACGGCACCAACTTCATCGACGTGCTCGAGCTGTTCCTCGCGGACGACAAGACCGAGTCGATCATCATGATCGGCGAGATCGGCGGCTCGGCCGAAGAGGAAGCCGCGCAGTTCCTGCGGGACGAGGCCAAGCGTGGCCGCAAGAAGCCGATGGTCGGCTTCATCGCGGGCCGCACGGCGCCTCCGGGCCGCCGCATGGGCCATGCCGGCGCGATCGTGTCGGGCGGCCAGGGCGGCGCCGAGGACAAGATCGCGGCGATGGAAGCGGCGGGCATCAAGGTGGCGGCCAGCCCCTCGGAGCTTGGCACCACGCTGACCGCTCTGCTCAAGGGCTGAACTATATTAGAAGGGTCACGCGCCGACCGGACGGCCGACGCGGCTGAAGCATGAAACCCCGGATGGCTGTTCCATCCGGGGAACACCAAGGACGGTGGACATGGGTTACGAAGGCCAGGAGATGGACGTCGCGGCGGGTGTGAGCCCCGCTTTCGCCGAGGATCTCTATCGTCGCTGGAAGCAGGATCGGTCGTCGGTCGATCCGGCATGGAGCGAATATTTTGGAAGCGTCGAGCAGGCCGTGAGCGGCCCGAGCTGGGCACGCCCGAACTGGCCGCCCACCGACACCGACGCGCTGACGGCGGGCCTCGACCCGACCCAGATGGAACCCGCGCCGAAGCCCGCCAAGGGGAAGGCCGCGCCCGCCGTTGCGGTGCCGGTCCCGGCCGTTTCTGGTAGCGCTAACATCGAAGCGGCCGCGCTCGACTCGATCCGCGCGATGATGCTGATCCGCACCTATCGCGTGCGTGGCCATCTCGCCGCCGATCTCGATCCGCTCGGCCTCGCCAAGCGCGATCTGCCGGCCGACCTGACGCCGGAATATCACGGCTTCACCGCCGCCGATCTCGATCGCCCGATCTATCTGGGCGGCGCGCTCGGCCTGGAGCGCGCGACGGTGCGCGAGATCGTCGACATCCTGCGCCGCAACTACTGCGGCCATGTCGGCCTCGAATATATGCACATCGGCGACGTGGAGGAGCGGCGCTTCCTCCAGGAGCGGATGGAAGGCCGCGACAAGGAGATCCACTTCACGCCGGAAGGCAAGAAGGCGATCCTCGCCAAGGTGATCGAAGGCGAGCAGTACGAGAAGTTCCTCGCCAAGAAATATGTCGGCACCAAGCGCTTCGGCCTCGACGGCGGCGAATCGATGCTGCCGGCGATGGAAGCGATCATCAAATATGGCGGTGTCGCCGGCGTCGAGGAGATCGTGGTGGGTATGCCGCATCGCGGCCGCCTCAACATGCTCGTCAACGTCATGGGCAAGCCCTATCGCGCCGTGTTCAGCGAGTTCGCGGGCGGCTCGGCCAACCCGGACGACGTGGGCGGCTCGGGCGACGTGAAGTATCACCTCGGCACCTCGACCGATCGCGAGTTCGAGGGCGTGAAGGTTCACATGAGCCTCGCCGCCAACCCGTCTCACCTCGAGGCGGTGGACCCGGTGGTGCTGGGCAAGGCCCGCGCCAAGCAGACCAAGATCAAGGACAATGAGCGCGGCAAGGTGCTGCCGATCCTGCTGCATGGCGACGCCGCCTTTGCGGGGCAGGGCATCATCATGGAGTGCTTCGGCTTCTCCGGCCTGCGCGGTTATTCGACGGGCGGCACGATCCATTTCGTCGTGAACAACCAGGTGGGCTTCACCACCTCGCCGCAGTTCGCGCGTTCGTCGCCCTATCCGAGCGACATCGCCAAGATGGTGTCGGCGCCGATCCTGCATGTGAACGGCGACGATCCCGAGGCCGTCACCTTCGCGACCAAGCTCGCGACCGACTTCCGCATGACCTTCAAGCGCGACGTCGTGATCGACATGTGGTGCTATCGCCGCTTCGGCCACAACGAAGGCGACGAGCCGGGCTTCACCCAGCCGCAGATGTATGACGAGATCCGCAAGCATCCGCCGGTCTCGTCGCTCTATGCCGAGCGGCTGAAGGCCGAGGGCGTGATCGACGATGCGTGGGTCGCGGCCGAGGAAGCGGGCGTGGTCGCCAAGCTCGACGAGGAGTTCGAGGCGGGCAAGAGCTACAAGCCCAACAAGGCGGACTGGTTCGAGGGCGACTGGGTCGGCCTGTCGATCGCCAGGGAGCAGGGCCGCCGCGCCGGCGTCACCGCCGCCCGCAAGGAGCAGATCGACGCGCTGGCGCCGATCCTCACCGACGTCCCGGAAGGCTTCAACATCCACAAGACGCTGTCGCGCGTGCTGGATGCCAAGAAGCAGATGTTCGCGAACGGAGAGGGTTTCGACTGGGCGACCGCCGAAGCGCTGGCCTTCGGCACGCTGCTTCAGGACGGCTATGGCGTTCGCCTCTCGGGCCAGGACGTCACCCGCGGCACCTTCTCGCACCGCCATGCCGGCTGGACCGATCAGAAGGACGGCCATCGCTATTATCCGCTGTCGGAGGTCGATCGCTCCTTCCAGGTGCTGGACAGCCCCTTGAGCGAATATGGCGTGCTCGGCTTCGAATATGGCTATGCGTCCGCGGCTCCCAAGACCTTGGTGATGTGGGAAGCGCAGTTCGGCGATTTCGCCAACACCGCGCAGGTCATCATGGATCAGTTCATCTCGGCCGCTGAGTCGAAGTGGCTGCGTTCCAACGGCCTCGTGCTGCTGCTGCCGCATGGCTATGAGGGGCAGGGGCCGGAGCATTCGTCGGCCCGTCTGGAGCGCTATCTCCAGCTCTGCGCCGAGGATAATATCCAGGTCGCCAACTGCACCACGCCAGCCAACTATTTCCACATCCTGCGCCGCCAGATGACCCGCGAGTTCCGCAAGCCGCTGGTCATCATGACGCCGAAGTCGCTGCTCCGCCACAAGGCGGCGGTGTCGACGGCGGACGAGTTCACCGGCGACAGCCGCTTCCACCGCGTGCTGTTCGATCCGAGCGCCCCGGCGGACAAGGATGTGAAGCGCCTCGTGCTCTGCACCGGCAAGGTGGGCTACGACCTGCTCGAAGCCCGCGACGAGGCCGGCGACAAGAACACCGAGATCCTCCGCGTCGAGCAGATCTATCCGTTCCCGACGGATGTGATCGTCGAGCGGCTCAAGGCCAGCCCGAACGTCGAGACGGTCGTCTGGGCGCAGGAGGAGCCGCGCAACCAGGGCGCGTGGTTCTTCGTGCAGGAACTGATCGAGCAGGCCATGGCCGAGGCTGGCGGCAAGGTGCAGCGTCCGGTCTATGCCGGCCGCGCGGCTGCCGCCTCCACGGCGACCGGCTCGGCCAAGCGCCACGTCGCCGAGCAGAAGGCGCTCGTCGCCGATGCGCTCGGCCATTCCGCCACCCCCGCGCTGGCCAAGGCCAGCTAAGCCCAGATCCAGGACAGCAGGACATAGATATGACCACCGAAGTGAAGGTGCCGACACTCGGCGAATCGATCACCGAGGCGACGCTGGGCCAGTGGCTCAAGAAGCCGGGCGAGGCGGTTGCCGTGGATGAGCCGATCGCCAGCCTGGAGACCGACAAGGTCGCCGTCGAGGTTCCCTCGCCGGTCGCCGGCGTGATCGGTGTGCTGGTCGTCAAGGAAGGCGACACCGTCGAGGTGGGCGCGCTGCTCGCCACGATCGAGGAAGGTGGCGCCGCTGCCGCCCCGGCCGCTGCCCCCGCCGCTGCGGCCCCGGCTCCGGCCGCCGCCGCTCCGGCCGCCGAGGCGCAGCCGCTCTCGCCGTCGGCCAAGCGCGCCGCGATCGAGACCGGCGTGGACGTCTCGACCGTCGCCGGCACCGGCAAGGACGGCCGCGTCACCAAGGAGGACATCCTCTCGGCGACCAAGGCTCCGGCCGCCGCCGCTCCGGCTCCTGCCGCTCCGGCCTCGACCGGCGGCGCGCGCAAGGAAGAGCGCGTGAAGATGACGCGCCTGCGCCAGACGGTCGCCCGTCGCCTCAAGGAAGCGCAGAACACCGCCGCCATGCTCACCACGTTCAACGACGTGGACATGTCGGCCGTGATCGAGGCGCGCGCCAAGTACAAGGATCTGTTCGAGAAGAAGCACGGCGTCCGCCTCGGCTTCATGGGCTTCTTCGTGAAGGCCGCCGTGCAGGCGCTGCGCGATATCCCGGCGGTGAACGGCTCGATCGAGGGCGATGAGATCGTCTACCACGACTATGTGGATGTCTCGGTTGCCGTCTCGGCGCCGAACGGCCTCGTCGTGCCGGTGATCCGCGACGCGCAGGATTTGTCGGTCGCCGGCATCGAGAAGACCATCGGCGATTTCGGCAAGCGCGCCAAGGACGGCACACTCAAGATGGAAGAGATGAAGGGCGGCACCTTCACCATCTCCAACGGCGGCGTGTTCGGCTCGCTGATGTCCACCCCGATCATCAACCCGCCGCAGTCGGCGGTGCTGGGCCTCCACCGTATCGAGGAGCGTCCGGTGGTGGTGAACGGCCAGGTCGTCGTCCGCCCGATGATGTATCTCGCGCTCAGCTACGATCATCGCCTGATCGACGGCCGCGAGGCGGTCACCTTCCTCGTCGCGCTCAAGAACGCGATCGAAGACCCGACCCGCCTGCTGATCGACCTCTAAGCGCGATCGCACCGACGCGCATTGCGGCGCTCCCGGCGACAGGCCGGGGGCGCCGTTTAGCTGTGGGGTTGCTTCCGAAACGGATGCGCTTGCCGCCTGCTCGATCCGTAACGGATGGGCTTGCGCTACCTCCCGCCCCGCCTTCCGCGAGACAAAGGCGCGCCCGGACGACCGGGCAGGGTGCAGGAGAGGCCGCCATGAACGTCGCATCGATGAAGGAAGATACGCTTGCCCACATCGACTATCAGGACGCGAACCTGAAGGTCGACGATCCGAACCTGCTGGTGAACAAGGTCTCGTCCACGGGTGGGCAGATCGTCATCGTCTCCGCCTTCGGGTGCAGCCTGGTGCTGAACTATTCGTTCGGGGCGATGTCGCTTCAGGTGACCGTCGTGCTCCAGACCCCGGTCGGCAGCATCACCATCATCAACGCCGAACTCGATCCGAACAATCCGACGGTGAACCTCGGCGGCAGCATCGGCCCGTTCAAGGCCGAGGCGACCGTCAGCTTCAATTTCGGCACGATGGTGCTGAGCGTCAGCGGGCAGGTCTGCGCGCCGCTGGTCGGCTGCAAGACGGGCAGCGCCTCGATCCACGTCTGATGAAGCCGGCCGCCTCCCGTCATGGGGGCGGCCTCGGCCATTCGAGCGAGCAGCCATGAAGAGGCCCAGCCCGACAGGCCGACGGGCTTCCGGCCCGGCTTCGTCCCCGATGCGCCGGGCCGGAAGAAGCGCGCGGAGAAATCCTCCGCCGGAAGGTTGCTTTGACGGGCACAAGTTCTATGTCGGCGCCATCTTTTGACGCACGGCAGAAAGTTCGGTCATGGCGGATTACGATTTCGACGTTCTGGTCATCGGTGCAGGCCCCGGCGGTTACGTCGCGGCGATCCGCGCGGCGCAGCTCGGCCTCAAGACGGGCTGCGTGGAAAGCCGCGAGACGCTCGGCGGCACCTGCCTCAACGTCGGCTGCATCCCTTCGAAGGCGATGCTGCACGCGTCCGAACTCTATGACGAGGCGGCCTCGGGCAAGCTCGCCAAGCTCGGCATCAAGGCGCAGGTCGAGCTGGACCTCGACACCATGCACGGCCAGCGCAGGGATGCGGTGAAGGGCCTGACCGGTGGCATCGAGTTCCTGTTCAAGAAGAACAAGATCGAGTGGCTGAAGGGCCATGCCGCCTTCACCGGCAAGGACACGGTTCAGGTCGGCGACCGCACCGTGCGCGCCAAGAACATCGTGATCGCCACCGGCTCTTCGGTGACGCCGCTTCCGGGCGTGACGATCGACCAGAAGGTCGTGGTCGACTCGACCGGCGCGCTGGAGCTTCCGAAGGTGCCGGGTCACATGGTCGTCATCGGCGGCGGCGTGATCGGCCTGGAGCTGGGCTCGGTGTGGAAGCGCCTCGGCGCCAAGGTCACCGTCGTCGAGTTCCTCGACCAGCTTCTCCCCGGCATGGACGGCGAAGTCCGCAAGGAAGCCGCCAAGATCTTCAAGAAGCAGGGCCTTGAGCTGAAGCTCGCCACCAAGGTGACGGGCGTGACGGTCAATGGCGACAAGGCGACGCTGACGATCGAGCCGGCCGCCGGTGGCACGCCTGAGACGCTCGAAGCCGATGCGGTGCTGGTGTCGATCGGGCGCAAGCCGAACACCGAGGGCCTCGCGCTCGACAAGGCGGGGCTCGCCACCAATCAGCGCGGTCAGGTCGAGATCGACCATGACTTCCGCACGTCCGTTCCCGGCATCTGGGCGATCGGCGACGTCGCGCCCGGCCCGATGCTCGCCCACAAGGCCGAGGACGAGGGCATCGCGGTCGCCGAGAATATCGCGGGCCAGACCGGCATCGTGAACCACGACGTGATCCCGTCGGTCGTCTACACCATGCCCGAGATCGCGGGCGTGGGCCTCACCGAGGAAGCGGCCAAGGAGCGTGGCGAGGTGAAGGTCGGCAAGTTCCCGATGCTCGCCAACTCGCGCGCCAAGACCAACCATGAGCCGGACGGCTTCGTGAAGGTGATCGCCGACGCCAAGACCGATCGCGTGCTGGGCGTGTGGATCATCGCGTCGGTGGCCGGCACGATGATCGCGCAGGCCGCGCAGGCGATGGAGTTCGGCGCGACCAGCGAAGACATCGCCTACACCTGCCACGCGCACCCGACCCACTCGGAAGCCGTGAAGGAAGCCGCGATGGCGGTGACGGGCAAGCCAATCCACATCTGATCCTGAACGAAAGGGCCGGCTCCGTCGCAGGGCGGGGCCGGCCCTTTCGCGCATCTGGAGGGCGTCATGGCCAAGGTCTTCACCGTCATCTTCTACCGCGCGACCACCGACGAGGCGACGCGGACGGCCTATGTCGAGCTGGCGGGGCCGGCGATCGCCGAGGCGGGCGGCCGCGTGATCGCGCGGGGTCTGCCGCTGGCGGTGAAGGAACAGGGGCTCGACCAGCGCTCGCTCATCATCGAGTGGGACAGCCTGGAGCAGGCGCTCGCCGTGTATCAGGGCGAGGCGTATCGCGCCGCGCTGGAGAAGCTCGGCGGCACGGCGGAGCGCGATATCCGCATCCTCGAAGCGGTGGACTGAGGTTCCGGCCCGACCGTCTCGGGGGGCTTGCATGGATCGCACCCGGCTTTTTCCTTCGTCATCCCGGACTTGATCCGGGATCCATTCGCGCAGCGCCTCTTCTTCTCGCGGAGCGGGAATGGATCCTGACCTTCGTCAGGATGACGGGCACCGGCGCCTCAATCCGCGCCGAACACGCTCCATCCGGTCGCGTCGGCGAGCCGCTCCAGCGCCAGCGCGCCGAGCTGGGAATTGCCGTTGCGGCTGAGCCCCGGCGACCACACCGCGATCGAGGCCTTGCCCGGCACGATCGCAAGGATGCCGCCGCCGACGCCCGATTTGCCGGGCATTCCGACGCGAAAGGCGAAGTCGCCGCTCTGGTCGTAATGGCCGCAGGTGAGCATCAGCGCGTTGATGCGCCGCGCGCGCTTGTCCGAGATGACGCGCCCGCCCTCCGGGTGCGCGCCGCAATGCATCAGATAGCGCCCCGCCATCGCCAGTTGCCGGCAGCTCATCGCGATCGCGCAGGCGTGGAAATAGACGCCCAGCGTCAGCTCCACGGGATGATGGAGATTGCCGAAGGCGCGCATGTAATGCGCCAGCGCCCGGTTGCGCTCGCCGGTCTCCTGTTCGGAGCGGGCGACGGCCTCGTCGATGGCGATGCCGTCGTCGGAGGCCAGATAGCGGATGAAGTGGACCAGCTCGCCGATCGCCTCGCGCGGGGCGTGGCCGGCGAGATTGACGTCGCTCACCACGATCGCGCCGGCGTTGATGAAAGGGTTGCGGGGGATGCCCTGCTCGGCTTCGAGCTGGACGATCGAATTGAACGCGCTGCCCGACGGCTCGCGCCCGACGCGGTTCCACAGCCGGTCGCCCACCTTGCCCAAAGCCAGCGTCAGCGCGAACACCTTGGAGATCGACTGGATCGAGAAGGCGGTCTCCGCATCGCCGCCCGTCACCACCGCGCCGTCCGCCGTCGCCACGGCGATGCCGAACTGGCTCGGGTCCACGCCCGCGAGGCTCGGGATATAGGTCGCGACCTCGCCGCGATCGGGGGCGGCGCGCATCTCCTCGACGATGGAGGCGATGATGGCTTCGAGATTCATGGGGCGGTGAATAGTCGGCAATCGCGGGGAGGCCTATGCTTTCCTTGCGCGCGCCTCTCGACTTCCGGGCGCGCCGCCGCCTAGGGTTGGGGGGATGCACCCGCTTCCCCTGCCATTGCCGACGATCAGTCCCTATCTGCCCTGGCTCGACATGGCCGGGCTGGCGGTGTTCGCGGCCTCGGGCGCGTTGCAGGCGGCGCGGGCGCGGCAGACGATCATCACCTTCTGCTTCTTCGCCTGCGCGACGGGCACGGGCGGGGGCACGACGCGGGATCTGCTGATCGGCGCGCCGGTGTTCTGGCTGCATGATCCGGTGCCGATCGCGATCTGCCTCGGCGTGGCGATGCTGGTGTTCCTGACGCCGCGCCGCTGGTGGCCGGAGCGCGCGCTGGACTGGTGCGACGCGATCGGGCTTGCCGCCTATGCCGTCTATGGCGCGGGCAAGGCGCTGGGCTACGGCATCCCGTTCCTGCCGGCGATGGTGATGGGGGTCGTCTCGGCGACGATGGGCGGCATCATCCGCGACGTGGTGGCGGGTGTGCCCTCGATCATCCTCCGGCCGGAGCTGTACGTCACGGCGGCGGCGCTCGCCTCGGGGCTGTTCGTGACGCTGACCGTGGCGGGGCTGCCTTCGCCCCTGCCGGCGATGATCGCGGCGCTGGCGGGGTTCAGCCTGCGCGCGGCGGCGATCGCGCGGGGGCTGGCGCTGCCCGCCTATCGGGAATAGCGCCTCAGGGCTTCGAGCGGGCGCGGGAGAGCGTGCGGCCCGCCCATATCCCGAACGCGACGCCGGCGATCGCCAGGCAACCCGTCAGCGCGAGCGCCACGAGGGTGAGCGCCGTGCCTCGATGCATCGCGGCGAAGAGGTTGAAGGCGATCAGCAGGAAGGTGCCGGCCCACAGCCACCAGGCGCGGCGGACGATGAGGGCGTTCGCTTCGTTCATGGCTTCTCTCCAGCCTCCATGCCCGCATCATAGCCCTTCCTCGGGGCAAGGGCCATCGGGAGGCGGCTCAGCCTCGCGCAGGCTCGGGCGGAGCGTCCTGCCGGGGGGCGAGGTCGCGCTGCCAGAAGACGACGTCGTGCCACGCGCCATGCTTGAAGCCGATGCCGGGCTGGGTGCCGGCATGGAAGAAGCCGAGCCGCTCGTGGAGCGCGGTGCTCGCCGGATTGCCCGCCGTCATCACGCCCATCGCGGCGACGAATCCGCGCTCGGTGAGCGCCGCCAGCAGCGCCTCGTAGAGCGTCCGCCCGAGGCCGAGGCCATGCGCGGCGGCCGAGAGATAGATCCCCGTCTCCGCCACCCAGCGATAGGCCGCGCGGGTGCGATAGGTGGAGCCATAGGCATAGCCGACCACCACGCCGTCCCGCTCGGCGACCAGCCAGGGGTGGGTGGCGGTCACCGTCTCGATCCGGCGGCGCATCTCGGCGGCGTCGGGCGGATCGAGTTCGAAGGTGATGACCGTGTCGGTCACATAGGGGCGGTAGATCGCGGCAATGGCTTCGGCGTCGGCGAGCGTGACGGGGCGGATGGTCATAGGCCCGCCCGTGCCATCATCCGCCGCGCCGCCGCAAGGTCGGCGGGCGAGGGGGGCACGTCGCCGCAGCCGATGCAGCGTGCCTGGATGGTCGGCCCGGTCAGGATACGCCGCGCATCGCCCAGCGCGCGGGCCAGCATCCAGTCCGGCCGCTGGCCGAGCGCGGCGAAGGCATCGGCGCTGCGGGCCTCGTCCACGCTGCCCGAATTGCCCGCCAGCATCTGGAGCAGGCGCAGGAAGGCGGGCTTCTCGCGCTCGATATAGACGGGGTGGACCTTCGCCGGATCGAGCTTCGCCCGGCGGGCGGCCTCGGCCACGGCATCGTCGAGCGAACCGAAGCGATCGACCAGCCCGAGCTTCTGCGCGCTGACCCCATCCCACACGCGGCCCTGCCCGATCTCGTCGACCCGCTCGACCGGCATGTGCCGCGCGGCGGCGACGAGGCCGGTGAAACGCGCATAGGTCTGGGTGATGCCCGCCTGGATGAGGGCGTCGACCTCCGGCGTGGTGCCGCGCAGCGTGTCGGGCTGGCCGGAGAGCGGCGTGGCGCGCACGCCGTCCGCCGAGAGGCCGATCTTGCCGAGCGAGCCCTCGAAGGTGGGGATGATGCCGAACACGCCGATCGATCCGGTGATCGTGTCGGGATCGGCAAGGATCGTGTCGCCCGCCGTCGACACCCAATAGCCGCCCGACGCCGCCAGCGTGCCCATCGAAACGACCACCGGCAGCCCCTTCGCCTTGGCGGCGAGGATGGCCGAGCGGATGCGGTCCGATCCCGTCACCGATCCGCCGGGCGAATCGACGCGGACGACCAGCGCCTTGAGGTTGCCCTTGGCCACCGCCTTGCCGAGCGCGTCGGCGATGCTGTCTCCGCCCGCCGTGCCGGCCGGCGCCTTGCCGTCGACGATATCGCCCGCGACGGTCAGCACGCCGATGGCGTCGCCGGTGGTGGGGACGGGGTTGGCGCTCTCCCAGTCGTCGAGCGCGATCTTCTTGTAGTCGCCCGGCGCCGCCTTGTCGGGCTTGCCGACGATCTGCGCCACGCGATCCCCGAAGGCGAGACGATCGCCGAGATGATCGACCAGCCCGAATGCCTCGGCGCTCTGGGCCAGCGTGCCGTTGGGGATGCGCCCGGCGGTCAGCCCGGCGAGATAGTCGGCGAAATGCGCCTTGGGCCGCGCCTGCGCCACCTCGGCCTGCCAGCGGGTCCAGAGCGCGTCCACCAGCGCCTGATTGGCGGCACGCGCCTCGGGCGAGGCTTCGGTGCGGGTATAGGGCTCGACGGCCGACTTGAACTTGCCGACGCGATAGACGTGCGCGTTGACGCCCAGCTTGTCGAGCAGGCCCTTGTAATAGAGCTGCGATCCGCCCGGCCCCGGCGTCAGCACCGCGCCCAGCGGATCGAGCCAGACCTCGCTCGCATGGGAGGCGAGCTGGTAGCTCGGATCGTCATAGGCGGTGCCATAGGCCAGCACCGGCTTGCCCGCCGCGCGCACCTTGTCGAGCGAGCGGCCGAGCGTGGAGACCGCCGCCTGTCCGCCGCCCATGAAGCCGTCGAGATCGAGCACCACCGCCTTCACGCGCTTGTCGGTGGCCGCGGCGTCCACGGCGCGGACCACGTCGCGCAGGCGATACTGGTTGATGTCGGGGCCGCCGGCGCCCGAGACGAAATCGATCGGCCGCGCGTCGGCGGGCTGCTCGGCGAGGCTGCCATGCAGGTCCAGCACCAGCGCGCCGCCGCCGGCCGGCATGGCCGTCCGCCCGCCGCTCGACAGCGCCACGAAGATCAGGCCGAAGAAGAGCAGCAGCACGATCAGCGCCAGCACGTCCTTCACGGCCATCAGGAATCGCCAGAGAGCCCGCAAGAAGCGCATGCGCGTCACCTTTCCGTCTTTGTCCTCGGGCTAGAGTAAGCGCGGGGTGCTGGCAATCGGCCTGTCGCGTGGCGGGCACGGCCCGTGATGCGGACGTTGAAAAATTCTCGATGGGCGCGCCTTGACGCTCGCATCCACAGGGCCATATCCGCGCCGTTGGCACTCACTATCGATGAGTGCTAACACGTCATTCGACACCGGCCCGAGTCTCCCCGTCCGGGGAACGACGGGCCGGTCGCACACTGAGGAAAGGGTAGCCTCATGAATTTCCGTCCCCTGCACGATCGCGTGCTCGTGAAGCGTGTCGACGCCGAGGAAAAGACCTCGGGCGGCATCATCATCCCGGATTCGGCCAAGGAAAAGCCGCAGGAAGGCGAAGTCGTCGCCGCCGGCGCCGGCGCCAAGGACGAAGCGGGCAAGGTGACCCCGCTCGACGTCAAGGCCGGCGATCGCATCCTGTTCGGCAAGTGGTCGGGCACCGAGGTGAAGATCGACGGTCAGGATCTCCTCATCATGAAGGAATCGGACATCCTGGGCATCATCGGCTGAACAAGCCGGGAAGGCCCATCCTGACGAAAGTCAGGATCTCAGGACTTCAAGCGCGGCATCTCCGCCGCACGAGATCCCAGCCTTCGCTGGGATGACGGATTAGAAGAAGGAATTTCAAATGGCTGCGAAAGACGTCAAGTTTTCGCGTGACGCCCGTGAGCGCCTGCTGCGCGGCGTCGACATCCTCGCCGATGCGGTGAAGGTCACGCTCGGCCCCAAGGGCCGCAACGTCGTCATCGACAAGTCGTTCGGCGCCCCGCGCATCACCAAGGACGGCGTCACCGTCGCCAAGGAAGTCGAGCTCAAGGACAAGTTCGAGAACATGGGCGCGCAGATGATGCGCGAAGTGGCCTCGAAGCAGAACGACAAGGCCGGCGACGGCACCACCACCGCGACCGTGCTCGCCCAGGCGATCGTGCGCGAGGGCATGAAGTCGGTCTCCGCCGGCATGAACCCGATGGACCTGAAGCGCGGCATCGATCTCGCCGTCGCCAAGGTCGTCGACGACATCAAGGCGCGTTCGAAGCCGGTTTCGGGCACGAACGAAGTCGCCCAGGTCGGCATCATCTCGGCCAATGGTGACACCGAGGTCGGCCAGAAGATCGCGGAAGCGATGGAGAAGGTCGGCAAGGAAGGCGTCATCACCGTCGAGGAAGCCAAGGGCCTCGAGTTCGAGCTGGACGTCGTCGAGGGTATGCAGTTCGATCGCGGCTACCTGTCGCCTTACTTCATCACCAACCCGGAGAAGATGCAGGTCGAACTCCAGGATCCGTTCATCCTGATCCACGAGAAGAAGCTGTCGTCGCTCCAGGCGATGCTGCCGATCCTCGAAGCGGTGGTGCAGTCGGGCCGTCCGCTCCTCATCATCGCCGAGGACATCGAGGGCGAGGCTCTGGCCACGCTCGTGGTGAACAAGCTGCGTGGCGGCCTGAAGGTCGCGGCCGTCAAGGCGCCGGGCTTCGGCGATCGCCGCAAGGCGATGCTGGAGGACATCGCCGTCCTGACCAAGGGCGAGATGATCTCCGAGGATCTCGGCATCAAGCTCGAGAACGTCACGCTCAACATGCTCGGCACCGCCAAGCGCGTCACGATCGACAAGGACAACACGACCATCGTCGATGGCGCCGGTGAGGAGTCCGCGATCAAGGCCCGCGTCGAGCAGATCCGCCAGCAGATCGAGGTCACCTCGTCCGACTATGATCGTGAGAAGCTCCAGGAGCGCCTCGCGAAGCTGGCCGGCGGCGTGGCCGTCATCAAGGTCGGCGGTGCGACCGAGGTTGAGGTCAAGGAGCGCAAGGACCGCGTTGACGATGCGCTGCACGCAACCCGCGCGGCCGTCGAAGAGGGCATCGTTCCGGGCGGCGGCGTTGCGCTGCTGTACGCGACGAAGGCGCTCGAAGGCGTCAAGGGCGCCAACGACGACCAGACCCGTGGCGTGGACATCGTCCGCAAGGCGCTGCAGGCTCCGGTCCGTCAGATCGCCCAGAACGCGGGCGTGGACGGTGCGGTTGTCGCCGGCAAGCTGATCGAAGGCAACGACGAGACGCTCGGCTTCAACGCGCAGACCGAGAAGTATGAGAACCTCGTCGCCGCCGGCGTGATCGACCCCACCAAGGTCGTCCGTACCGCGATCCAGGACGCCGCTTCGGTGGCCGGCCTGCTCATCACGACGGAAGCCTCGATCGCCGAACTGCCCGAGGACAAGGCTCCGGCCATGCCCGGCGGCATGGGTGGCATGGGCGGCATGGGCGGCATGGACTTCTAAGTCCTGCCACTTCGTCCGAAGCAAAAGGGAAGGGCCGGAGGAGCGATCCTCCGGCCCTTTCTTTTTGTTCTCAGGTGATTGGTGGAGCTGCGCCTTACCGTCGCCCCAGCAGCCGTCACCCCAGCGGAGGCTGGGGTCTATCTCTCTCCGATAGCCACATCGCCTGCCGAGCTAGTGATGGATCCCAGCCTTCGCTGGGATGACGGGAGTTGGTGGGAAGCGGACATTGCCGGTCATCACCTTTTCACCTAATCTCGGCCGATGTCCCTCTACCGAAAAGCATGGTTGTTTACCGGCTGGACCCTGCTGATGTTCGTCACGACCCCTCTCTGGCTATTCTGGCCTGTTAGTCGCTGGGGAATGGTTGCCGCATTGCCGGGCATGGCGTTTTGGCTCGCGCATGGCGCTGTTTCGCTATGGCTGTTTCGTTGCCCCGTTTGCCGAACTTCCCCGTTCACAACCCGAATGGGTTTCGTGGGTATAAGCCATCCTTGGCCACGCCGCTCCTGTTCGAAATGCAGCCAGGACCTCCGCGCAACGTAGGTCTGCAACTGGGCGAAACCCGCTGTTCCCGCACAATACCCCGGACAGCAAAAAGGCCGCGGCGCCGGATGGGGCGCGCGCGGCCTTTCGCAAACAGCCGACCGGGCGCGAGGCCCGGCCGAAGCCATTACATCGCGTTCGCGGTGTTGGCTTCGGTGGTGGCCGCGTTGTCCATCGCGGCAGCGCCGTTGTCGAGCGCCGCTTCGTTGGCGGCGTTGACGTCGGCGATCGCGTCGTTGGCGGCCGCGTTCAGGTCGGCCGAGACGTCCGCGTTGTTGGCGGCGGTTTCGGTCTTCTTGCAGGCGGCAACGCCCATGGCAACCGCGACGATGAGCGGCAGCGCGACAATCTTCTTCATGTGCATCTCTTCCCTGATGACGGAGCACTGGTTTGGCTTACCGGGTGCAAAGCACTAGCAAGCCCCCCAAGCCGGGGTGAGGCCTAGCGTTTCTCCGCTCGCCTTGCAATGCCGAGCGTGAAGCTGATCTATTGCGGCGTATCGCTTTTCGGCGCGGGTTCGGGCGACGCGGTGTTCGGCGCAGGGGAGGCCGGCTGCTCCTGCGCGGGCGCGGCGGGCGTGGCGGCGGGGGTGTTCTGGTCCGGCCCAAGCTCGTCCAGCGCGGCGTTGAGGTCGGCATCGCTGCCGCCGGCGGCATCGCCCTGATCGCGATCCTCGATCAGCGCCTGGCGACGCTGGAGATAGGCCGAGCGGACGACGGCATAGGAATCCGCGCTGGTATCGAGCAGCGTATCCGCGCCGGAATCGATCAGATTGGCGCGCGCGTCGACGAATTCGAAGCCTGTCAGCGCCGCCGCCGGCCAGAAGTCCAGCTCCTTGCGGACGACGATCTTGTAGGGATCGACCCATTGCGACGCGACCGTGCCGACGCCGTCACGGATCGTCGACGGGCCATAGAAGGGGAGGACCAGATAGGTGCTCTTCTTCACGCCCCAGACGGCGAAGGTCTGGCCCAGATCCTCGGGCGTCTGCGGATAGCCGTTGCGCCCGGCGACATCGCGGAAGCCGCCGATGCCGATCGTGGTGTTGATGACGAAGCGACCCATGGCGTTCAACGCGCGCTTGGGCTTCGCCTGGAGCAGCGCATTGATGAAGTTGAACGGTTCCGACACATTCTCCAGCATGTTGGAGAGACCGTGGCGGATCGGATGCGGCATCACCGCGATATAGCCCTTAGCCACCGGCTTCATCACCGCCTTGTCGAGCGTCTGGTCGAAGCTCCACATCTTGCGGTTGAAACCCTCATACGGATCACCGGGGGTCTTGGGTCCGGTGGTGGCGCAGCCGGCGAGGAGGGCCAGCGCCGGCAGGCAGAGGAGTGCGCGCATCCGCATCGATCCCTTTGATGTTCGAACGGGTGTAACAGGCCCGCCCTGGATTAGGTTGCCGCTTGCCATCTGGGCCGGGGCCGTACAAGTCGATTGACCGATATAAAGATATCCTTATATCCTTATCGGCATGAAGGAAGCGCTCGCCATCTTCCGGGCTCTGGCCGATCCGACGAGGTTGCGGATCGTGGCGCTGCTGCGCGTCATGGAGCTGTCGGTGGGCGAGCTGGCGCAGGTGCTGGGGCAGAGCCAGCCGCGCGTCTCCCGCCATGTGAAGATTCTCGCCGACGCGGGCCTGGCCGAGCGGCGGCGCGAGGGGAGCTGGGTGTTCCTGGCACTCGGCGATACGCGGCGGGTGGCGCCGGTGTTCGCGGCGATCGACGCGTGGGAAGACGCGCACCACACCGACGGCGATCTGGCGCGCCTCGATGCCGTCCGGGCCGAGCGCTCGGCCGCGGCGGAGCGCTATTTCGAGGGCCATGCTGCCGAGTGGGACGCGATCCGCTCGCTCCACGTCGCCGAGGCCGAGGTGGAAGGCGCGATCGGTCGCGCGCTCGATGGGCGGCCGATCGGGCGGCTCGTCGATATCGGCACCGGCACGGGGCGGATGCTGGAGCTGCTCGGCCCGCGCGCCGAGAGCGCCATCGGCATCGATCGTAGCCCCGAGATGCTTCGCTTCGCGCGCGCCAGGCTGACGGCGGCGGGGCAGGCGGAGCCCGCGCTCACCCGTGCCGAGCTGCGCCAGGGCGACATGTATGCGCTGCCGCTGGCCGATCGCTCGGCCGATCTCGTCGTGCTGCATCTGGTGCTGCATTACGCGCAGCAGCCGGCGGCGGCGGTGGCCGAGGCGGCGCGCCTGCTGGGGCCGGGCGGTCGCCTGCTGATCGCCGATTTCGCGCCGCATGACCGGGAAGAGCTGCGCGATCAGGCTGCCCATGCGCGGCTGGGCTTCTCGGATCAGCAGATGGCCGAATGGATGGGCGCGGCGGGGCTTTCTCCTGCCGTCGCGGATACGCTTGAGGGGGATGAATTGACGGTGAAGCTGTGGCTGGGCGAGCGCCCGGCCGAGCCCGTGCGGAGGGTTGCCTGATGCCGACGATGGCCGATCTCGAAGAGGCGCGCCGCGCGCTTGACGCGCCGCTGTTCGCCGATCTCGCGGGCGATGCGAAGGTGTCGTTCGAGTTCTTCCCGCCCAAGAGCGAGAAGATGGAGGAGCAGCTCTGGTCCGCGATCCAGACGCTGGCGCCGCTGGGGCCGCGCTTCGTCTCGGTGACCTACGGCGCCGGCGGCTCGACCCGCGAGCGCACCCATGCCACCGTCGCGCGGATCGCCAGCGAGACGGCGATCCCGGCCGCCGCGCACCTCACCTGCGTCGAGGCGAGCCGCGACGAGGTGGACGAGATCGCGCGCGCTTATTGGGAGGCGGGCGTCCGCCATATCGTGGCGCTCAGGGGCGACATGCCGCAGGCGGGCGCGCCGTTCGAGGCGCATCCCCAGGGCTATCGCAACGCCGCCGATCTGGTGGCGGGGCTGAAGAAGGTCGCGCCGTTCGAGATTTCGGTGGCGGCCTATCCCGAATGCCACCCTGATTCGGCCAATCCGCAGGCCGACATCGACAATCTGAAGGCCAAGATCGACGCCGGCGCCACCCGCGCGATCAGCCAGTTCTTCTTCTCGCCGGAATGCTTCTTCCGCTTCCGCGATCGCGCGGCGGCGGCGGGGATCACGGCCGAGATCGTGCCCGGCATCCTGCCCGTCTCGAACGTCGCGCAGACGCGCAAGTTCGCAGGGCTTTGCGGCGCGGCGATCCCGAGCTGGATGGACCGGCTGTTCGAGGGGCTGGACGACCACCCCGCCGCCCGCCAGCTCGTCGCCGCGACGATCGCGGCGGAGCTGTGCCGCAAGCTCTATGCGGGCGGCGTGCGCAACTTCCATTTCTACACGCTCAACCGGGCGGAGCTGGCCTATGCCATCTGCCACCTGCTCGGTCTGCGCCCCGGCAAGGCGGCGCTGGAGAAGGCCGCATGACCCACCATGTTTCCCCGGCGGCGATCCGCTTCCATGCCGAGGCCGCCAAGCGCATCCTGCTGACCGATGGCGCCTTCGGCACGATGATCCAGGGCTATTCGCTCGACGAGGCCGCCTATCGCGGCGGCTACGACACCGGTTTCGACCAGAAGGGCAATAACGACCTTCTCGTACTCACCCGGCCGGACATCATCGAGGCGATCACGAAGCAATATCTGGAGGCCGGTTCGGACATCGTCTCGACCAACACCTTCAACGCCAACACGATCAGCCAGGCGGATTATGGCGCCGAACATCTGGTGCGCGAGATGAACCTCGCCGCCGCCCGCATCGCGAGGCTGGCCGCCGACGAGGCCGAGGCCGCCGACGGCCGCCCGCGCTTCGTGGCGGGCGCGGTGGGGCCGACCAACAAGACGCTGTCGCTCTCGCCCGACGTCAACGATCCGGGCTTCCGCGCGATCGACTTCGATACGCTGAAGAATGTGTATCGCGAGCAGGTCGACGCGCTGCTGGACGGCGGCTGCGACTTCATCCTGATCGAGACGATCTTCGATACGTTGAACGCCAAGGCCGGCGTGATGGCGGTGATCGAGGCCGGCGAGGCACGCGGAGAGCCCGTGCCGCTGATGATCTCGATGACCATCACCGACATGTCCGGCCGCAATCTGTCGGGCCATTCGGTCGAGGCCTTCTGGGCGACGGTGCGCCATGCCCGGCCGCTGACGATCGGGCTCAATTGCTCGTTCGGCGCGCCGCAGCTTCGCCCGCATGTCGTGACGCTCAGCCACATCGCGGACACGCTGATGATGGTCTATCCGAATGCGGGCCTGCCCAACGATCTCGGCCAGTATGACGAGCAGCCGCACACCACCGGAGGCTTCATCTCCGAATGGGCGGCGACGGGCCTGCTGAACGTCGTCGGCGGCTGCTGCGGCACCACGCCGGAGCATATCGCCGCGATGGCGAAGGCGGTGGCGGGCCACGCGCCCCGCGCGCTGCCGACGCCGCCCGTGCGCATGACGCTCGCGGGCCTCGAACCCTTCATCATCGCCGCCTGACAGACGGAAGACCCATGGCCACCGCACCCGAACTCCCCGTCGAGGAGGCGCAGCAGTCGCGCGCCATGTTCGTCAATATCGGCGAGCGCACCAACGTCACCGGATCGGCGGCGTTCAAGAAACTCATCATGGCCGGCGACTACGCCAAGGCCGTCGAGGTCGCGCGCCAGCAGGTCGAGAACGGCGCGCAGGTGATCGACGTCAACATGGACGAGGGCCTGCTCGACGCCGAGCACGCCATGACCACCTTCCTCAAGCTGATCGCCGCCGAGCCCGACATCGCGCGCGTGCCGGTGATGGTCGACTCGTCCAAGTGGAGCGTGATCGAGGCGGGGCTGAAGTGCGTCTCGGGCAAGCCGATCGTCAATTCGATCAGCATGAAGGAGGGCGAGGAGGCCTTCCTCGCGCAGGCGCGCAAATGCATGGCCTATGGCGCGGCCGTGGTCGTGATGGCGTTCGACACGGTCGGGCAGGCGGACACGAAAGATCGCAAGATCGAGATTTGCGAGCGCGCCTACAAGCTGCTGACCGGCATCGGCTTCCCCCCGGAAGACATCATCTTCGATCCCAACATCTTCGCGGTGGCGACGGGGATCGAGGAGCACAACAATTACGGCGTCGATTTCATCGAGGCCACGCGCGAGATCCGCAAGCGCTGCCCGCACGCGCATATCTCGGGCGGTCTTTCGAACCTCAGCTTCTCGTTCCGCGGCAACGAGCCGGTGCGCCGGGCGATGCACTCGATCTTCCTCTACCACGCCATTCCGGCGGGGATGGACATGGGGATCGTCAACGCCGGCCAGCTCGACGTCTATGACCAGATCGACCCGGAGCTGCGCGTCGCGTGCGAGGACGTCATCCTCAATCGCGACCCCGACGCCACCGAGCGCCTCATCACGATCGCCGAGAAATATCGCGGCCAGAAGGATGTCGTCGCGGACAAGGCGGCCGAGGAGTGGCGCGGCTGGCCGGTCGCCAAGCGGCTGGAACATGCGCTGGTGAAAGGTCTGGACGCCTTCGTCGTCGAGGACACCGAGGAGGCCCGCCAAGGCTTCGCGCGCCCGATCGAGGTGATCGAAGGGCCGCTGATGGACGGCATGAACGTCGTCGGCGACCTGTTCGGCTCGGGCAAGATGTTCCTGCCGCAGGTGGTGAAGTCCGCGCGCGTGATGAAGAAGGCGGTGGCGCATCTGCTGCCCTTCATCGAAGCCGAGAAGGAAGCCGGCGCCAAGGCCAAGGGCCGCATCGTGATGGCGACCGTGAAGGGCGACGTCCACGATATCGGCAAGAACATCGTCGGCGTCGTGCTGGCCTGCAACGGCTATGAGATCATCGACCTGGGCGTGATGGTGCCGTGGACGACGATCCTCGAATCCGCGAACGAGAATGAGGCGGACATGATCGGCCTCTCGGGCCTCATCACCCCCTCGCTCGACGAGATGGTGACGGTCGCGGCCGAGATGCAGCGCGCGGGCATGGACATGCCGCTGCTGATCGGCGGGGCGACGACCTCCAAGGTCCATACCGCGCTCCGCATCGCGCCGGCTTATGCTGGCCCGGTGATCCACGTACTCGACGCTTCCCGCGCGGTCGGCGTGGCGTCCACGCTGATGAGCGACACCCAGCGCGACGGCTTCGTCGAGAAGACGGCTGCCGAATATGATGCCGTCCGCAAGGCGCGCGAGGGCAAGGGGCAGAACGAACTCGCCACGCTCGAAGAGGCCCGCGCCAACGCCTTTCCCTTCGACGAGGCGCACAAGGCTCCAGCGGCGGCCAGGCCCGGCGTGCATGTCTATGAGGACTGGGATCTCGCGGACCTGCGCGACTATATCGACTGGACGCCCTTCTTCCGCGCCTGGGAATTGCACGGCAATTATCCGGCGATCCTCGACGATGCTGTGGTGGGCGAGAGCGCCCGCTCGCTCTACGCCGACGCGCAGGCGATGCTGGACAGGATCGTCGCCGAGAAGTGGCTGACAGCGAAGGGCGTGGCGGGCCTTTGGCCGTGCCGCCGCGAGGGCGACGACATCCTGGTTTGGACGGGCGATCCCGATACTCCGTTCGTCCTGAGCGAAGTCGAAGGACGTGCCGCAAACGCTGCGTCTGATGCACGCACTTCGACTTCGCTCAGTGCGAACGGGATGGAGGGGACGGAAACAAGGCTCCCCATGCTCCGCCAGCAGATCAAGAAGCGCGAGGGCCGCCCAAACATGTGCCTCGCCGATTTCATCTCTCCGCAAGGTGACTGGATCGGCGGCTTCGCGGTGACGGCCGGCCATGGCATCGACGAGCGCTCCGCCGCCTTCCGCGCGGCGCATGACGATTATTCGGACATCATGCTCAAGGCGTTGGCCGATCGCCTCGCCGAGGCCTTCGCCGAGCGCCTGCACGCGCATGTCCGCTCCGATCTGTGGGGTTATGCGCCGGACGAGCAACTCACCAACGAGGCGCTGATCCGCGAGCAGTATCGCGGCATCCGCCCCGCGCCCGGCTATCCGGCCTGCCCGGATCACAGCCTCAAGCCGATCCTGTTCGATCTGCTGAACGCCACCGAAGCCACCGGCATCACGCTGACCGAGCATTTCGCCATGTTCCCGACGGCGGCCGTCTCGGGCTTTTACTTCGGCCATTCGGATGCCGAATATTTCGGCGTCGCCCGCGTGGGCAAGGATCAGCTTGAGGATTATGCCGCCCGCCGTGCCGTCGATCTGGAGACGGCGACGCGCTGGCTGCGTCCCAATCTGGACTAAGGGCGGTCGTTTCGGGGGCTTGAGAGGGGGGCAAGCGCATGGCAGCGTCCACGCCGTCTCATCGGAGTGCGCCCATGAAGTCCCTGTTGTTCCCGCTCATGGCCCTCGGCCTCGCCTCGGCCGCCTCGGCGCAGTCGAACGCGCCTTTCACCGTCGAGGAGACGGGCAAGGGCTTCTACCGGCTCGACGACGCGGTGCGCTCGGTCAATGGCGGGGATGCGACCATCCTGATCGCGCCGGGCACCTATCGCGATTGCACGGTGGTCGAGCATGGCCGCGTCGCCTTCCGCGCGCGCACGACGGGAACCGCGATCTTCGACGGCGGCATCTGCGAGGGCAAGGCGACGCTGGTGCTGCATGGGCAGGACGCGATGGTGGACGGCCTCACCTTCCAGAACCTGCGCGTGCAGGACGGCAACGGCGCCGGCATCCGCATCGAGCATGGCAACCTGACCGTGATGAACGCCACCTTCCGCAACTCGGAAGAGGGCATCCTCTCGGCCGATGACCCGAACGCCACGATCCGCATCGACCGCTCGACCTTCTCGGGCCTTGGCCGCTGCGATCGGGGGCTGGCCTGCGCGCACTCGATCTATATCGGCCATTACGGCAAGCTCTACGTCACGCGCACCCGCTTCGAGAAAGGGCGCGGCGGCCATTATCTCAAGAGCCGTTCGGCGCAGGTGTCGATCACCGACAACAGCTTCGACGATTCGCAGGGGCACGGCAGCAACTACATCATCGATCTGCCCTCGGGCTCGACCGGGCTCATCGCGCGCAACGTGATGGTGCAGGGGCCGGACAAGGAGAATCATTCCGGCTTCATCGTGATCGCGGCGGAGGATCGCTCCAATCCGTCGGCGGGCCTCACCATCACCGGCAACACCGCGACGCTGGCGCCGGGCGTGCATTACACCCCGGCCTTCGCGATCGATTTCAGCCATGAGCCGCTCAAGATCAGCGGCAACAGCATCGCCAAGGGCATCACCGGCTTCGAGACGCGGTAGGCGCCCGTCCCGCCTCCCTCTTATTCGTCATCCCGGACTTGATCCGGGATCCAGAGCCTCAAGCGATCACGCCTGTGGCTCTGGATCCCGGCCTCCGCCGGGATGACGGAAGGGGTATGGATGACGGGAAGGGGCGCCCTTACTTCGCGCAGTTCCCGCCGAGATCGAGGCATTGGCCGTCGACCTCGGGCGTCTTCACATGGGCGATGGCGGCGAGCGTCGGGGCGATGTCGACCGTCTCGATCGGCGTGGCGCGGGCCTCGGCGGTGGCGCCCGGCCACCAGAACAGGATCGGCACCTCGCGGTCATGGTTCCACGGCGAGCCGTGGCCCGCGACCACGTCGCCGGGGCCGCGCGGCATCCCGAAGCTGGTGCGTTCCCCGTAAGCCACCGCGATGTCGCCCGAGCGATCCTTGTCGTAGCTTTCGTGGAAGCGCTGGGCGAAGCTCAGCTCGGTCGGCGGCGTGTGCGGCGGCACGACGGCGGCCTCGACTTGCGCGCGGGTGAAGACCTCGCGCACCTCGGGCTGCTGTTTCAGCCATGTCAGCGCCGCGTCGCGCACCTTCGTGCGCAGCGCCTCGTCCGGGCCGACATTGATGGTGAGCTGCTGCGGATCGTCGCCGACGATCGGCTCGTAGCTGAGGCCGGTCTGCTCCATCACCGCCTCGTTGAGGCGGCTCACGAAGTTGAAGCTGTCGAGGCGGCTGGCCTTGTCGTCATGCTCATGCTCGCGCTCGGCGGCGTCGGTCGCGCCATGGTCGGCGGTCAGCACCACCATTACCGGCACGCCGAGCGTGTCGAGATACTGCACGAACCGGCCCAGCGTCCGGTCGAGCGAGGCCTGCTGCACGCACATTTCGGCGCCGCCATTGCCGTAGCGGTGGCCGATATAGTCGTTGGCCGAGAGGCTGACGGCCAGCACGTCGGTGGCGGGGCCGTGGCCGAGATGGTTGCCGGCGATCACCCGCTCGGCGAACTGCTCGACGGTGGCGTCGAACAGCGGCGAGGCGCGCAGATTGTCCTGGAAATCGGTGGTCTTGAGGAATTGCGGATTGTCCTCGACATGGGCGGCGATGTCCGGCGGCACGCGGCCGGAGATGTCGATCCTGCCGAAGCGGTGCGGCTGTTCGAGCGCGGCGCAGGCGGCGGACGGCGCGGCCCAGAGTACCGGCTTCCTCGCCTTCCAGCGGACGAGCAGCGCGCTGTTGAACGTCGCGGCAGGCCGGGTGACGGCGGGCGTCGCCGGGCCGGCGAAGGGCGAGGTGGTGAAGCCTTCGCCGTCCACCCACCAATAGACGCCGTCGGCGTGCTTGCCGCCCATGGTGATCGCGGCGCGGTCCTTGCCGGAGACGGCGAAGCTGCGTGCGCCGGGCTCGGCGGCCTTCACCCAGTCGCCGAGCGTGGTGACATGCATGTTCTGCGGCCCGCGCGCGTTCGGGTCGGACGAGCCCGGCGCCTGCACGCAATAGATGCTGGAGCCGGTCTTCGCGTCGAACCAGCTATTCGCGACGATGCCGGTGGCGGAAGGATGCCGGCCGCTGAGGATGGTCGAGTGGCCGGGGCAGGTCTCGGTCGCGGCGTGGCTCTGATAGCCGACCGGGAAGGACACGCCCGACGACAGCGTCTTCAGCCCGCCGGTGTAGCTCGGCAGATAGCGGCGATAGAGCTCGGACGAATATTGATCGACCGAGATGGCGACGATCAGCCTGGGTTTCACGGGCGGCGGGGCGGCCGTCGCCGGGGTGAGAGCGGTGCCCAGCACCAGGAAGGCCGCAAAGCCCCCTGCAATCATCGATGAACGCATCTATATGCCCCAATGTAACGGTTCGCCGCGCTCACACGAAGCATGGCGGGTGAGAGCAGGATCGAAAGCGGCGATGGCGGTGCTACGTTTCGTATTGATGACAGCCGCTTGGCTGTGCGCGTTGATGGTCGGTCTCGGGTCGCCGGCGGCGGCGCAGGGGCTTCCCGGCGGCGATGGCCCGCATATCGCCACCGCGCTGGTGCCCGAGAGCCTGACGCCTGCCGCCGGCCAGCGCACCACGCTGGCGCTCAGCATGACGCCGCAGCCGGGCTGGCACGGCTATTGGCAGACGCCGGGCGACAGCGGCTTCCCGCTCCGCGCCACCTGGACGCTGCCCAAGGGCGCGAAGGCGGGCGATCCGGCCTATCCGGTGCCGGGCACGCTGGTGATCGCGGGGCTGATGAACCATGTCTACGAGAAGCCCTATGCGCTGCTCGTGCCGTTCGACGTTCCGGCGGGGCTCGCCAAGGGCACGCTGCTGCCGATCTCTGCCAAGCTCGATTATCTCGTCTGCAATCCGAGCATCTGCGTGCCCGAGAGCGCGACCGTGTCGGCGACGCTGGCCGTCGGCGACGGCGCGGCCGATCCTTCGGCGACGGCGCGGTTCGCGGAGTGGCGCAAGGCGCTGCCCCGTCCGCTGGGTTCCCCGGTGGCGTTCGAGGCGAAGGGCGGCCAGTTCCGCCTCGCCGTGCCGCTGCCGGCGGCGGTGGCGCTGCACGATCCGCATCTCTTCGCGGTGACCGACGGCGCGGTGGATTATGCCGCGCCGCAGAATTTCTCGCGCGACGGCGACGCGCTCGTCATCGAGACGAAGGCTGGCCCGAGCGCGCCGAAGAGCTTCGACGGCGTGCTGGCGCTGGGCGACGGCAGCGGCCTCTCCTTCACGGCGGCTCCGGGCGCGGTTCCGGCGGCGGGGGCGCCGCTCGGCAGCGAGGCTCCGGCGACAGGCGCCGCGAGCCAGGGCACGCTGAGCCTCGCGCTGATCGCGCTGGGCGGGGCGATCCTCGGCGGGCTGATCCTCAACGTCATGCCCTGCGTCTTCCCGATCCTGAGCCTCAAGGCGCTGAGCCTAGCCCGTGCGGGCGGCAACGAGCGCGAGGTGCGGCGTGAAGCGCTCGCCTATACCGCCGGCATCATTCTCGTCTGCGTGGCGCTGGGCGGGCTGATCCTCGCGCTCCGGGCGGCGGGGACGCAGGTCGGCTGGGCGTTCCAGTTGCAAGACCCGCGCGTGATCCTCGTGCTGATCCTGCTGACGAGCGCGATCGGCTTCAACCTCGCCGGCCTGTTCGAGCTGGGCACGGTGTCGGCGGGCTCGGGCCTTGCCGGCAAGGGCGGCGTCGCGGGCGCGTTCTGGACGGGGGCGCTGGCGGCGTTCGTGGCGACGCCCTGCACCGGGCCGTTCATGGCCGCCGCGCTGGGCGTGGCGCTGGTGCTGCCGGTGGCGGCCGCGCTGCTGGTGTTCGCGGGGCTGGGGCTGGGGCTCGCGCTGCCCTTCCTGCTGCTGGGCTTCGTGCCGGCGCTGAGGAAGCGCTTGCCCAAGCCGGGCGGCTGGATGGAGACGTTCCGCCGCATCCTCGCCGTGCCGATGTTCCTGACGGCGCTTGGGCTGTGCTGGGTGCTCGGCAACCAGACGGCGGCGAACGGCGTGGTGCTAGCGATCGGCGCGGCGATGCTGCTGACGCTGGGGCTGTGGATCACCGGCATCCGCCAGCGCGGCTTCAAGGCGGCGGCGTGGGCGCCGGCGGCGGTGGCGCTGCTGGTCGCGCTCGGCTCGATCGCGCTGCTCCCCAGGGGCGGCGCCAGGGCCGAGGCGCAGGCGACCGCTATCTCGCAGCCCTTCGACGAGGCGAAGCTCGCGTCGCTCCGCGCGGAGGGCAAGCCGGTCTTCCTCTATTTCACGGCGGACTGGTGCCTCTCCTGCAAGGTCAACGAGAAAACCGCGATCGAGCGCGCCGAGACGCAGGATGCCTTCCGCGCCGCCGGTGTCGTCACCATGGTCGGCGACTGGACCGACGGCGATGCGAAGATCGGCAAGTTCCTCGAAGCGCATCACCGCTCCGGCGTGCCGCTCTATCTCTGGTATGCGCCCGGCAAGAGCGAGCCCGAGGAGCTGCCGCAGATCCTCACCCCCGGCCTGCTGGCGGGGCTGACCCGGCGATAACGGCTCATTTACGACTGAGGTCTAACCATAGCGGCCGCGCAGGCGCGCAGGGTCTTTCAACCACGAGGCAGGTTCCGCTCGATGCTCCTCAGGCTCCCTCCCAAGGATGTGAAGCTCGGGATGTTCATCGTGTCCTTCGAGGGGAGCTGGGCCGACCGCCCGTTCTGGCAATCCCGCTTCCGGCTGGACAACCCCGCCGATCTGCAAAGGCTGCGGCACAGCGCGATCGAGGCGATCGTCATCGATACCGACAAGGGGCTGTCGCCTGAGGAGGCGGCGTCGCGCCGGACGCCCGCCCTGCGCAGCGCCGATCCCGACCGGGAGCGCGCCTCCAAGGCCATCGCGAGGGGCAAGCGCGCGGTGATCCGCCTGTTCGACGATGTGCGGATGGGGCGGAACATCTCGGCGGAGCGGCTCGCGCCCGTCGTCGCGGAGCTGGCGGACGAGGTGGATCGCAACGCGCGCCTCATCCTGCGGCTGCTGCGGCTGAAGAATCGCGACGAATATACCTATGTCCATTCGGTGGCCGTCTCGGCGCTGATGATGAACTTCGCCCGGCATCTGGAGCTGGACGAGGCGCTGCTGCCCGAGATCGGGCTGGCGGGCCTGCTCCACGATGTCGGCAAGATCGCGATCCCGAGCGACATCCTCGACAAGCCGGGCCGGCTCACCGAGGGCGAATTCGCGGTGATGAAGGGGCATCCGGGCAATGGCTACGATCTGCTCCGCGCCAGCGGGGGCATCCCCGAACTCGCGCTGGACGTGTGCCTCAGCCATCATGAACGCGTCGACGGGACGGGCTATCCCCATGGCCGGGACGGGGAGGGGCTGAGCCTGCTCGCGCGCATGGGGGCGATCTGCGACGTCTATGACGCGCTGACCTCCGACCGGGCCTATAAGGACGCCTGGACGCCCCAGCAGGCGCTCGGCGCGATGCGGCGCTGGAAGGGGCATTTCGATCCCGAGCTGCTGGTCGCCTTCATGGCGAGCCTCGGCATCTTCCCGGTCGGCACGCTGGTGCGCGTCCGCGACAGCATGTTGGCGATCGTGGTCGGCGAGAATCCTGAGGAACCGGCCTGCCCGACGGTCCGCTCCTTCTATTCGATATCGAGGGGCTGCATGCTCCCGCCCGAGGATGTGGCGATCGGGACGCCCGGCATCCTCTCGCCGGAAGACCCGGCCGACTGGGAATTTGAGGATTGGGGCGATCTGGCGCATGAGCTGCTGGGCCGGGCGCTCCCCGCGATCGGAGAGGGCGAATGAAGGCTGTGGCGATCAGGCGCGCCGAGGAACTCGACCGGGGCTATGGCGCCGGCGGCGGCATCGAGGAGGGCATCGTCCGCGTGAAGGCGGCGGCCGAGGCGCAGCAGATCCAGGACGCGCAGAGCTGGCTGTCGGCGATCTTCATCCTCGTGCGCCGTCTGCGGCGCACCCCGGCGGTGGACTAGGCCCGCGCGGCCGCGAGATGGTGGAGCACGATGCCGCTCGTCGTCGCGACGTTGAGCGAGTCGAATCCTGGCGCCATGGCGATGCGAACGCTGGTGGCGCGGCGCAGCAGGTCCGCTGACAGGCCGGGGCCTTCCGCGCCCAGCAGCACCGCGTTGCGCCGCGCGACGGGCGCCTTCGAGAGCGTCGTCGCGCCCGACGGGCTCAGCGCCAGCGCGGTGAAGCCATGCCGGTCGAGGAGCGCGAGCGGATCGTCCTCCCGCGCGATGCGGGCGAAGGGCACCAGCAGCGCCGCTCCCACCGACACGCGGATGGCCTTGCGGTAGAGCGGATCGCAGCAATCCGCGTCGAGCAGCACCGCCTTCACCCCGAAGGCCGCCGCGTTGCGGAAGATGCCGCCGATATTGTCATGATTGGCGATCGCCGAAAGCAGCAGCACGTCCGCTTCTTGCGGAAGGCGCGCAAGCAGCGTGTCGGCGTCGGGCGTGTCGATCCGGCGGCCGATCGCGAGGATGCCGCGATGGAGCGGGAAGCCCGCGATCGCATCGAGCACGCGCTGCTCCGCCGCATAGACCGGCACATCGTCGGGAAGCGGATCGATCAGCGCGGCGAGCGCCGGCAGGCGGTGCGCCGCGATCAGCAGCGATTGCGGGCGATAGGCGGCCGAAGCGATCAGCATCGCCAGCACCACCTGACCCTCCGCCACGAACAGACCCTCGCGGCCGACGAGATCGCGCTCGCGGATGTTGCGATAGGCCTCGATCCGGGGATCGTCGGGCTCGGAGACGGGCAGGATGGTGGGCATGATGGTCCGCGCGATAGGCCATGCCGCCGCCCACGCCAATGGCCGGAGCCGTTTGGCCGATCGCCCGTTTAAGCGCACAATCCTCGGACGAGGGCGGGTAGGGAAAGGGTCGATCCATGACGGACATCGTGCGCCACTTGTCGATCACGCTGCGGCCGGATGCGTCGCGAACGGTGATCCGGCCATTCTCGCCTTCCGATCCGGCGGGCTTCGCCGTCCCCAGCCACCCGCGCGCGCAGCGGATCGTGGACCGGCTGCTCAAGCTCGACGAACGCTGGCTGCATCTCGGCCTCGAACGCACCACCGCCATTCTCGGCGAGCGGCATCGCGACATGGAGACGATCCTGATCCGCCGCTTCCACGAGATGGAGGGCCTGTGCAGCCGGGATGGCATCAGCCACGCCCAGCAGCTCATCATCGGGGGCTTCTTCAGCGAGGAATACAGCTTCGAGGCGGCGGCGCTGTTCAATCCCAGCATCGTGACCCATTGGGACCAGAGCAACCTGCCCGAAGGGGGCATCCGTTTCCTGATGTCGCTGCGCGGGATCGGGGAGGGGCATGTCTCCTCCGTCACCTTCCGCACGGGCATCTGGGTGCCGGGCGAGCGGGTCGAGGTCGATCCGGTGAGCCCCTATGCCGTGCCGCCGCGCATGGAACATATCGAGGGGGAGACGGACGAATCCGCCATCCGCCTCTTCTTCGAGGAAAGCCAGGATCTGTCCGAGGCGGTGATCTTCCCGATGGCGCCGAGCCAGCGACAGGGGATCGAGGACGTCCGCCTCGTCCGCTTCGTCGACGATGACGGGAAATGCACCTATTACGGCACCTATACCGCCTATAGCGGCGCGGACATTCGCTCCGAGTTGCTGAGCACCGAGGATTTCCGCACCTTCGAGATGCGCCCGCTCCTGGGCGACGCGGCGGGCGGCAAGGGCATGGCGCTCTTCCCGCGCCGGATCGACGGCCGCTATGTCATGCTGAGCCGGCACGACAATGAGAATATCTGGCTGCTGCGCTCCGACGATCTCCATAACTGGAACGGCGCGGAGAAGATCGTCACGCCCTTCTGGCCGTGGGAATATGTCCAGATCGGCAATTGCGGCTCGCCGATCGAGATCGACGAGGGCTGGCTCCTCATCATCCACGGGGTCGGGCTGGTCAGGAACTATACGATCAGCGCCTGCCTGCTCGACAAGGATGATCCCTCGAAGCTGCTCAAGCGCACCCGCGTGCCACTGCTCCGCCCCGGCCCCGAGGATCGGGACGGCTATGTGCCCAATGTCGTCTATAGCTGCGGCGCGATGGTGCATGGCCGCTCGCTGCTGCTGCCTTATGGCGTCGCCGACAATTTCGCGACCTTCGCCACCGTCTCGGTGGACGATCTGCTCGCGATGATGGACTGAGGCGTCAGTCCGCTTCGGGGGCGACGATCTCGGGCGTGTCGAGCTGCGCCTGCCGCGTCGGCGCGGCGGGGAGCGGGCAGTGGCGGCTGAGGCCGATGCCCTTCAGATAGCCTCGCCGCACCGCCCCCGCATAGACCGCCGCCTCGACGCGCCGCTGCTGCTTGTCCGCGCCCGTCACCACGCGGACGAGGCCGAGGCCGGGGATGATGCTCTTCACGGCTTCGCCCGCCGCCGCGGCCGCGATGGCGGAGCCTTCGCCTTTCTTCTTGGCCGGAACGTCCACGTCGGTGCCGAGCGCGGTATCGAGCTTGCGAACTTCGGCCGAGATGCTGGCGCAGTTGGTGATGCCCTTCAGCGAATAAGGGGCCGACGCCGCGAGCTGGAGGATCTCGGGGATCTTGTCGTCCTTGATCCGCGTGTCGCGCAGCGGCGCGGTGGCGGCGCGCTCGACGCCGCTCTTCTCCTGCGCGGCGGCGGGGGCGGTGGCGAGCAACGGCAAAGCGAGCATGGGAATCAGCAAGACGCGCATCAAATCCTCCGACCGGCGGGACGAACCATCTTCCAACCGCTGTAGCGCATTTCCGATCCGCTCACATCTCGCGCAGGCCTTGCGCCGGGCGCGCCGCGAGCGCGGGCAGGCTGCCGAGTACGCCGATGCCGAGCGTCATCGCGATCGCGGCGGCCAGCGTCCCCGCCACCACCGCCCAGTCCGGCGCGAAGGGCAGGGCGAAGACCTTGACCACCACATACCAGCCGCCGCCGCCACCCACCGCGACCGCCACCGCGATCAGCAGCGCCGAGAGCAGCGCATATTCGAGCGCCTGCCCGCCGAGCAGTTGCCGCCGGTTCCCGCCGAGCAGCTTGAGGATCAGCACGTCATAGCGCCGTGCCCGCCCGGACGCCGCCACCGCGCCGACCAGCACGACGATCCCGGCCGCCACCGTCACCGCCGCCGCCGCGCGGATCGCGAGCGCGATCTGGCCGAGGAGGTCGCCCACCTGGCCGATCAGGTCGCCGGTGCGGACCATGGTGACCGACGGCAGCCCCACCGCCACCGCCCGCGCGATCGCGCCGTCGCGCGCGGGCGGGGCGTAGACGCTGGCAAGCAGGCCATGCGGCGCCTCCTCGATATAGCCGGGCGAGAAGACCAGCGCGAAATTGAGGCCGAGGCCGCCCCAGTCCACCTTCCTGAGCGCCGCGATCCGGGCCGGCACCTCGACGCCGAGCACCGCGACGGTGATCGTGTCGCCGACATGCAGGCCGAGCGTCTCGGCGGCCTTGTCCTCCATCGAGACGAGCGGCGGGCCGCGATAGTCCGCCGGCCACCAGCGCCCCGCGACGACTGTGTTGCGCGGCGGAACGGTGGCGGACCAGGTGATGGTGCGGTCGCCCTTCAATATCCACGCGCCCTCGGGGATCGATTTCATGTCGGCGACGCGCTGGCCTTTCAGCGCCACGATCGATCCGCGCAGCGACGGCACCGTCTCGATCCGCGCATTCGGCGCGGCCTGCGTGATGAGCGCGCGGAAGCGGGCGGAGTCCTCGGGCTGGAGGTCGATCGCGAAGAAGCGCGGGGCGCGGGCCGGAGCGGCGGCGTGAATCTCGCTCGACAGGCTGGTGTCGATCACCGCCAGCGCCACGAACAGCGAGAAGCCGAGCCCCAGCGCCACCACCAGCCGGTCGGTCTGCGCGCCGGGACGGTGGAGATTGGCGAGCGCGAGGCGGAAGAAGGGCCGGCGCGGCCTCGGCAGGCGGGCGAGCAGGAGGCGGAGCGCGAAGCCGAGCAGCCACAGCCCCACCACCAGCGCCGCCGTCGCGCCGACGAAGCCGAGTGCGATGCCCCGGTCGCTGGCGGTCAGCACGGCGATGCCGATCAGCGCCGCGAGCAGCGCCGCCATGCCCGCGAGCGTGGCGAGGCTCGGGCGGGTGAGCGGAGCGAGGCTGTCGCGGAGCAGAGTCGCGGCGGGCACCGAGCGCGCGCGGGAGAGCGCCGGCAGCGCGAACAGCAGCGCCACCAGCAGCCCCAGCGCGGCGGCCACCAGCAGCGGCCCCGGATAGACGGCAAGGCGCGGCGGCACGGGCAGCGCGTCGCCCACCACCGTCTCGACGATCGCCGGCACCGCGGCGCCCAGCGCCAGCCCGCCGAGGATGCCGCCGCCCGCCACCAGCCCGAGCTGCATCAGGAACATCGCCGCGATCGCGACGGAGCGCGCGCCCAGCACCTTGAGCGTCGCGATCGTCTTCGTCTTGCCCGCGAGATAGGCGCTCACCCCGCTGCCGACGCCCACCCCCGCGATCGCCAGCGCCGCGAGGCCGACGAGGAGCAGGAACTGGCCAAGCTGGGCGATGCCCTTCCTGAGCGAGCCGGCGGCATCGTCGGGCGTGCGCTTGCTCCAGCCGGCGCTCGGGAAGCGGTGGATGAAGCCGTCGCCGATCCGCGCGGTGTCGGCGCCGGGTGGCAGGAGGAGGCGGTAGCGGCTCTCATAGAGGCTGCCCGGCTGGATCACGCCGGTCGCGTCGAGCCCGGCCATGTCGACCAGCACCGTCGGCCCGAGGCTGAAGCCTTCGCCGAGATGGTCGGGCTCGCTGTCGATCAGCCCGATGACGCGGAGCCGCGCCATGCCGATGCGGATCGTGTCGCCGACGTGCAGGCCCAGCCGATCCGCCAGCGCCGGCGCGACCGCCACCTGCGCTCCATGCGGCCGGGGCGCCAGCGCGCCGCGCTCCAGCGTGAAGCGCCCGACCAGCGGCCAATGCTCGTCGATGGCCTTCAGCGACACCAGCGCCGGGGCCTGCCCGTTGAGCGGCTCGGCCATGGCACGGGCGCGGATCGTCTCGGCGACGGGGCCGGCGGCGGCGAAGGCCGCGCCTTCCTCGACGGTCGCGCGGCGTTGCGAGACGCGCATCTCCAGATCGCCGCCCAGCATCGCGCGGCTCTGGTCGTCGAGCGCGCCGAGGATGCTGGCGGAGAGGCTCCCGATCCCGGCCAGCGCCGCCGTGCCGAGGAACAGGCACAGCACCAGCAGCCAGAGCCCGCGCCCGCCGGCCCGCAGGTCACGCAGCGCCAGCCGCCAGCTCAGCCTCATGCGCCGCGCCGGTCCGAGACGATGCGGCCGTCCTCCAGCGACACCACCCGCCCGCAGCGCGCCGCGAGCGAGGGATCATGGGTGATGACGAACAGCGTGGTCCCCGCCTCGCGATGGCGTGAGAAGAGCAGGTCCATGATCGCGACGCCGGTGGCGTGATCGAGATTGCCGGTCGGCTCATCGGCGAAGAGCAGCGCCGGGCGGGGGGCGAGCGCGCGGGCGATGGCGACGCGCTGCTGCTCGCCGCCGGAAAGCTGCGCCGGATAATGGCCGGTGCGATGGCCGAGGCCGACGGAGGCAAGCTCCGCCTCGGCGCGGGCGAAGGCGTCGGGTTCGCCCGCCAGTTCCAGCGGCACGGCGACATTTTCGAGCGCGGTCATGGTCGGCAGCAGGTGGAAGGCCTGCAACACGATCCCGATCCGTCCGCGCCGGGCGACCGCCAGCGCGTCCTCGTCCATCGCCGCGAAATCGAGCCCGGCGACGTGGATGCTGCCGCCGCTGGGCCGCTCCAGCCCGCTCAGCACCGCCATCAGCGAGGATTTGCCCGAGCCCGACGGCCCGAGCAGCGCGACGCTCTCGCCCGCGCTCACCGCAAGGTCGAGCCCACGCAGGATGTCGACCCGCGCCGGTGGGCGGCCGAGCGACAGCGTCAGATTGCGCGCTTCGATCACGATGCTATCGGAGGGCGCGGCGGCTTGCGGAGAGGCGAGGGATGGCACGGCTCTGGAGATATGGTGGCCGCTGGGCGCTTGTCTATCTCGGCTTGATGACGGCTGCTCCGGCGCAGGCGGCGGGGCCGCTGATCTGGGCGCTGGGCGACAGCCTCACGGCCGGCTACGGCCTGCCGCCCGCGGACGGCTTCACCAACCGGTTGCAGGCGGCGTTGCGGCAGGCGGGCGTGCCCGCGACGGTGCGCAACGGCGGCATCACGGGCGATACCAGCGCGCAAGGGCGGGCGCGGCTGCTCTGGGGCCTGCGCGGGCTGGGCGTGAAGCCGGACCTCGTGATCCTCGAACTCGGCGCCAACGACATGCTGCGCGGGATGCCGCCCTCACAGACGGCCGCCAATCTCGATGCCATCATGGCCGAGCTGAAGCGGCGCCGGATTCGCGTGCTGATCGCCGGAATGCGCGCCGCGCCCAATATGGGGCCGGCCTATGCGAGGGGTTTCGATCCGATCTATCCGCGCCTCGCGAAGCGATATGGCGCGCGGCTTTATCCCTTCTTCCTCGACGGGGTGGCGGCCGATATCGCGCTTCTCCAGGCGGACGGGATGCATCCCAATGCGAAGGGGGTCTCGATCATCATCCACCGCATCCTGCCGAGCGTGCGCGCGGCGCTGAGACCCTAGCGGGAAAGGCGGCCGTCCTCGATCGCGCTTGCCTCGAAGGGGAAGAGCAGCTTCGGATCGGGCGCGTCCACCTTGGCGGCGATCTTTTTGGGCGCGACCTCGCGCAGCAGGTGGCGGATGATGGCGAGGCGCGCCTTCTTCTTGTCGTCCGCGCGGACGACGTGCCAGGGCGCGAGCTGCGTATGGGTGAGCGACAGCATCCTGTCGCGCGCGTCGGAATATTCCGACCATTTCTTCTGCGCGACCTTGTCCATGTCGGACACCTTGAGCGCCTTCAGCGGATCGGTGCGGCGGGATTCGAGGCGCCTGGCCTGCTCGTCCTTGCTGATGTCGAGCCAGAGCTTCACCAGCCTGATGCCGTTTTCCACCAGCATCCGCTCGAAATCCGGGGTGTCGCGCAGGAAGATGGCCTGCTCCTCCGGCGTGGAGAAGCCCATCACCACCTCGACGCCGGCACGGTTGTACCAGGATCGGTTGAAGATCACGAACTCGCCCGCCGCCGGCAGATGGGCCATGTAGCGCTGGAAATACCATTGCGTCCGCTCGCGGTCCGACGGCTTGGGCAGCGCCACGGTGCGCGTCTGGCGGACCGAGAGATGCTCGGTGATGCGCTTGATCGATCCGTCCTTGCCGGCGCCGTCCCGCCCTTCGAGCACCAGCACGATGCGCTCGCCGGATTTCATCGCCGCTGCCTGCGTGCGGACGAGCGCGACCTGGAGCGTTTCCAGCTCCGCCTGATAGTCCTGATGGCTCATGCGGGGATCGACGCCCCGGAGCCGTTACGGTTCCGAACGAACCTTCCTTTTCCTTCAGTCGTCATGATCCTCGTCCGTCCCCCAGGGCTCGCCCATGCCGACCAGCAACAGGCTGATATTGTCGTTGCCGCCCGCCTCCAGCGCGCGGGCGAGGAGGCGATCCGCCATGTCCCGGATCGATCCGCCCATGGTCGCCGGCAGCGTGCCGTCGAGGCATCCGCGCAACAGCCCGTCCGAGCAGAGCAGGAAGAGATCGCCGTCGCGCACGTCGATGTCCCGGCGATCGATCGCGACATAGGGGGCGGTGCCGAGCGCGCGGGTGATGACATGGGCGTCGGGATGGTGATCGGCCTGCTCGGGGCGGAGCGCGCCGGAATCGATCAGATCCTGCACCAGGCTATGATCGCGCGTCAGCCGCTCGATGCGCTGGCCGCGCAGGCGGTAGGCGCGGCTGTCCCCGGCCCAGAGCACGGTGCCGTGCGGGCCATCGATGTGGAGCGCCACCACGGTCGACCCGCTCCGCGCCATCCGCCGCCGCGCGCCGTCATGCACGCGCCGTCCGGCCTCGATCAGCGCGGCCTCGATCGCGCTGCCGTCGAGCGGTTCGGCGCTTTCGGAAAGCCGGTGGAGCGCGCTCACCACCGCCTGCGCCGCGACATCGCCCGAGGCGTGCCCGCCCATGCCGTCCGCGATCGCCCAGAGGCCGGCGGCGGTGCTGTCGAACACCCGATCCTCGTTGATCGTCCGCACCCGGCCGACATGGCTGCGCGAGACGGAGACCGGCCGCATCCCGGCCGGCGGCCGCGTGGGGGAAGCCCCGCGAAACCAGCCCGCGAGGCGCGGCGGGAACTTCATGATTCGCCATGCTCCAGCACGCGGGCGATCTTGCCGTAGGTGCGGACGAAGGCTTCCTCCAGCGATCCGCCCGTATCCTCGTCGATCTGGCGGCGGAGATCGGCATGGCGGCCGGCCACCTCCTGCCACTGGAGCGAGGCGCGGCTCTTGAGCAGCGAGGTGCGGTCGGCGATCGCGGCGTCGATCTCCTCCGGCCCGAAGCTGTCGATCGCGACGCGCAGCGAGGCCTGGAGGCCCGCGAAGGTGGCCACCAGATGGCGCTTGATGTCGGTGAACGACGCCTTCAGCGCCGCCGGGCCGGAAAGGAAGCCGTTGGTTCCCGCCAGCAGCAGGTCGATCGCGAGGCGCTGGGTCGGCGCCCATTTGAACGGGTTGTTGCCGGTATCGCCGATCGTCGTCTGGTTGAGGTTGAAGCGGCTGCGCGCGCGATCGCGCTCGGCCATCAGATCGCCGATGCCGAGCACCATCTGGCGATAGACAGCGCCCGCGCGGCGCATGATCTCCATCGGGTCTTCCGCCGAGAGGCTGGAGGCGTCGAGCCCCGCGCCCTGGCAGAAGGCCTCGAGCAGCGAGCCATCCTCAAAGGCGGGCGCTTCGGACGGGGCGTCCGCCCATTCGCCGGGCACGTCGGTGGAACTGCCGAGCGGCTGCGACAGGATCATCGTGCGCGTCTCGGCCCCGGACGAGAGCTGCTCGCTGGGCGCCGGCGCCGCCACCAGCCGGAAGCGGCCGAGGCGCAGCGTGCTCGGCAGATCGAGCAGGATGTCGGTGTCGTCGGGCAGGCGCAGCCCCGTCGCCCCGTCGAAGACGCCGTTGGCGCCGAGGCAGCGCACCCGCAGCCGCCCGTCCTGCGCGTGGAATTCGCAGTGGCGGCGCGAAATCTCGCGGTCGGTATCCGGGATCGGCCAGTCCGATGTCGGATCGCGGCCGATCCTCAGCACGCCGTCGCGCAGCAGCCGCGCGTCGATGGGATGAACCGGGTCGCTCTCATCGAACAGACGCAGCATGAACATGGCGGTCTTCCCTCAGGCGGCCTGGCGGGGTGCGACGATGGTGGATGTCAGCGAAGGCTCCTCCTCCGCCGGGGCGGCGGCCAGACGGGGCTCCAGCGCGGCGGCGGCGTGGTTGAAGGCATCGAAGGTCGCCCCGAACTCGTCGCGGCGGCGATGCGAGATGCGGAAGGAGAAATTGCCCTCCGCCGCATCCTCCAGTGCCTGTTGCAGGCGGCGGAGCGGGCGCTCGATCAGGTCGGCGCTGAGCCAGCCGATCAGCAGCACGACCAGCATCACGAAGGCGGAAAGCGCGATCAGCAGGTTACGGCTGGTCTCGATCGCGGCGTCCAACGAGGAGCGGCGCAGCACGAGGTCGACCTTGCCGAAATCGGCCCCGGCATAGCGGATCGGGCTGACGAAGCGGAAGCCGGTCAGCCCGTTCGGGTCGGCCACGTTGGTGACGACGTCGTGGCTGGGGGTGGAGACCGGCGTTTCCCCGCGCGGCGCGACATAGAGGCGGCCGACAAGCTGCCGGTCGCTCGCGGCGCGGACCATGCCGCTGCCGTCGACGATGACGAGGCGCGCGATGCTGCCGTCACGCCCGGCCGTCTCGATGAAGGCCTGGAGCGGCGCCCAGTCCTGCTGGTCGATCGGCAGGCTGGCATTGTCGGCGGCGAGCACGGCGGCGTTGCCGGTGACGAAGGCGGTGATCGACGAGCCCGAGACGACGGCCATGTGCTCGAGCACGCGCTCCTGCCGGTCGAGCACGGTGACGACGCTGGCGGCGAGCGCCAGCGCGGTGGCGCCGGCCAGCATCAGCGGCAGCTTGAAGCGCAGCGCGAGGCCCCGGCGGCGGGGGCGCTCCTCATGGCGACAGGCTTCCCACTCGCGGCGCAGCGCGGCGAGGAGCTGGTCGCCGTCGACGAAGCGCTTCTCCGGCTTCTTGGAGAGCAGCTTGTCGATGATGAAGCGCAGGCCCTTGGGGCAATCCGGCGCGAGATGGGCGATCGGCTCGGGCTCGGCCTGCGCGATCTGGAGCATCAGCGTGGCGAGCGTGCCGCCCGAGAAGGCGGGCTTACCGGTCAGCATCTCGTAGAGGACGGCGCCCAGCGAGAAGAGATCCGAACGATGGTCCACCGCGAGGCCGAGCGCCTGCTCGGGGCTCATGTAGCGCGGCGTGCCGATCATCAGGCTGGTCTGCGTGCCGAGCAGTTGCGCGTCGCCGGACACCGGGTCCGCCTCGCCGATGCGGGCCACGCCGAAATCGAGCAGCTTGGCGGTCTGCCCGTCGGCCGAGATGAGGATGTTGGAGGGCTTCACGTCGCGATGCACGATGCCGCGCGTATGGGCGTAGGCGAGCGCGTCCGCCATCTGGATGCCCAGCGCCAGCACGCGCTCATAGCCCATGCGGCCATGTGTCTGGAGCACCTCGTCGAGCGGCTGCCCGGCGACCATCTCCATCGCGATATAGGCGGTGCCGTCCGCCTCGCCGACATCGTGGATGGTGGCGATATGCGGGTGGTTGAGCGTGCCTGCGGCGGTCGCCTCGCGGACGAAGCGGCGGCTGAGATCGGGGTCGCTGCGATATTCGGCCTTCAGGGCCTTGATCGCCACGACACGGTCGATCCCGGTGTCATAGGCGCGGAACACCTCCGCCATCGCCCCTTCGCCGATGCGATCGTCGATCCTGTAACGGCCGAGCATCGTCATGTTGCGTTCCCGGGAAAGACTCCGCTGGTCATCCTATACCCCAGTCATGGTTAAGCAAACGTTCCGCTTATCTCTTGACCTGGACGGCGCGCGCGATGCGCTCCGCACGGGCGAGGTCTCGCGCGATCAGCGGGTTCGCCGGATCGAGCAGCGCGGCTCGGCGCAAGAGCGTCAGCGCGCGGCCGATCTGCCCCTGATTGAGCGCGTTCAATCCGGCGCTGCGCAATTGCCGCGCGAGCGCGGGATTGGCGATCGGCGCGGGCGGCGGCGTGGGCTTGGCCGGATGGGCCTCGGGCGGCGGCGGTGGCGGCGCGGGCCTGGGGCGCGGCGGCGGCGGAGGAGGTGGAGGCGGCGTCACCGGGCGCGGCGGCTCGCCGGGGATGCGCAGCGGCGTGCCGGGCGCCAGGTTCGCGGGCACCTTGATGTTGTTGTAACGGGCGAGCTGGTAGAATTTCAGCCGGTTGCCGAGGAAGCGCTCGGCCAGCCCGATCATCGTCTCGCCGGGCTGGACCGCGCGCGTCTGGTAATTGGGGCCGAGCAGCTCCACCGGATCGCGATCGAGCGATTCCAGCAGGACGTGCGCGTCGGGATCGTCGGGGCGGCGCTTCAGGATCGCCTGGAGCTTCCTGCGCGCGGCGGCCTCCTTGCCCTGATTGAGCAGGGCGACGACGGCCTCCGTCTGCGCGGCCGTCTTCGCCGCCGCTCTGGCCGCCGGTGTCGCGGGGTGCGGCGCGCCGCCCGGCCCGCCGGCGGTGCAGGCGGCCAGCGCCAGCGCGGACAGAAGCGCGATGCTCGAAGGCAGGCGGCGGAGGATCATGCACGAAGCCTTTCGGGCGGATCGGCCGCCAGCCGTTCGGATAGGAGGTCTTCGTCGCGGACGAAATCCCGGAACGCCGCGGCATCGAGCGGCGGCGCGAAATAATAGCCCTGGAAATGGATGCAGCCATGGCGCCGCAGCCACAGATATTCGCTGCGCCGCTCGACGCCTTCGGCCACCACGCGGATGCCGAGCCCCTTGCCCAGCGCCAGGATGGCGCGGCAGATCGCCTGGCTGTCCGCCCGCTGATCCACGTCGGTGATGAACTCGCGATCGATCTTCATCTTGTCGAAGGTCATTTTGCGCAGCGTGCTGAAGCTCGAATAGCCGGTGCCGAAATCGTCGATGGCGATGGCCACGCCCAGTTCGCGCAGATGCTGGAACAGCCGCGCGCTGTGCTGGACGTCGATCGCCGCCACCGTCTCGGTCAGCTCGATCTCGAGCGTGCCGGGGGAGAGCGAATGGCGGGTCAGCGTCCGCTCGATCAGCCGGGCGAGGTCGACGCGGCCCAGTTGCCGGCCGGAGATGTTCACCGCCACGCGCAGGCCCGGCAGCCCCTCCCGCTGCCAGTCGCGCGCTTCCCGGCAGGCGCGGTTGAGCACCCAGAGGCCGACCTCGTCCGCCAGATCCGAGGCCTCCATGATCGGCACGAACAGCGAGGGCGGGACATGGCCCTGCTCGCGATGGTTCCAGCGCAGCAGCGCCTCGGCACCGAAGACACGGCCGGCCTTCGCGTCGATCAGCGGCTGGAAATGCAGCTCCAGCTCCTTGCGGTCGATGGCGCGGCGGAGATCCTGCTCCAGCCCGTAATGCTGGCGGGCGGCCTCGACGGGATCGGCATCCTCGCCCTCGCCGGACGGGCCGATCCCTCCGATCGCGCGGGCCAGCAGGATGTCCGGCCTGATGCCGTCCTGCGGCGCGCGGGCGGTGCCGATGCGGATTTCGGGGAGAATCTCGCGATCGCCGTCGCGGATGGCATCGCCCAGCGCATAGGCCAGCGCGTCGAGCTGGGCGAGGGCGGCCTCCGCCGTCCAGCCCGCGTCGTACCAGATCGCCAGCCGCGCGCGGTCGACATGCGCGATCAGCCGATCCTCGCCCAGCATCCGCCGCGCCCGCTCGACGATGACGGCGAAGGCCTGCCGTGCCAGCTCGGGCTCGAAGACGCTGAGCTTCCTGAAATCCGCGAGCGTCACCACGCCGAGCAGGCCGCCGGCCTCGATCTCCTGCCCGATCCGCGCGAACAGGGCCTCGCTCGTGGGAAGGTCGCTCATCGGAGGAGGCGGCTCGATGGGGGCGGGATCATGGGCGAGGGGCGCCGCCTGCCGCGCCCGCGCCGCGCTGTGCCGCTCGACCAGAAGCACGCGGACGAAGCAGCCCGCCGCCAATATCGCCGCGACGCCGGCCAGCCATGGGCCTCGGCCCTCCTCGCTCGCCAGCCGGGCGGACAGGGCGGACAGCAGCAGCCCCACGCCGCAGGGCAGGGTCTGCCCTGTTGCGACGCGATGCCACCTTCCGCCGGCCGATCCCGCTACCCGCGTCACAGATCCTCGCAATGTTGAAGACGTTCCATAGCATCGGCATCAGAAACAAGGGGTTAAGAGAGGTATGACGTTTGGAGGAGATGCCGGCGCCTTTCCCGTCTAAGGGCATCGGCACACAGCAAGACGGAGATTGGGAATGATCGTGGAGGGCGGCTGCCATTGCGGGATGGTGCGGTTCGAGGCGCGGGTCGACGGGCCGGAGGTCGAGCTGCTCGACTGCGACTGCTCGATCTGCCGGATGTCGGGCCATCTCCATCTGATCGTACCGGATACGCGCTTCCGTCTGGTCGAGGGCATGGGCGAGACGACGACCTATCGCTTCGGCACCGGCAAGGCGCGGCACATCTTCTGCAAGCAGTGCGGAATCAAGAGCTATTATCGCCCCCGCTCGCACCCGGAAGGCATCAGCATCAACTGGCACTGCCTCGATGAGGGCCATGGGCTGACGGCGAGGATCGTCCCGTTCGATGGCGCTTACCCCGCCTGAACCGGGCCGCTCTCGGCCTCGGCGGCGACATCCTCGCCCAATAGCGCGTCGGTGAAGCGCCGGCGCCACCACAGCACGTCCTCGCGCTCCACCACGTCCATCAGCGCGCGCCATCGCCGGATACGCTCTTCCTTGGGCATTCCGAGCGCGGTGACGATCGCGTCGGACATCTCCTCGGCGCTGTAGGGATTGACCAGCACCGCCTCCCGCATCTGGAGCGCCGCGCCGGCGAAGCGCGAGAGGATCAGCACGCCGGGGTCTTCGGGGTCTTGCGCGGCCACATATTCCTTGGCGACGAGGTTCATGCCGTCGCGCAAGGGCGTGACCAGCCCGATCCGCGCGGCGCGATAGATGCCGGCCAGCACATGCCTCGGGAAACCCTGGTTGACGTAGCGGATCGGCACCCAGTCGATATCGGCATAGGCGCCGTTGATCCGGCCGGAGAGCCCTTCGAGCTGGAGGCGGATGCGCTGATAGGTCTCGACATCGCCGCGCGACGGCGGGGCGATCTGGAGGAGGAAGACCTCCTTGCGCTGCTCGGGATGGTCGACGAGGAACCTCTCATAGCCGTTGAAGCGCTCTTCCAGCCCCTTGGAATAATCGAGCCGGTCGACGCCGACGATCATGTCCCGCCCGTCCGCGCTGTCGCGCATCCGGCGGTAGGTGAGCCGCGCGACGGGGCTGGCGGCGGCCTCCACGAACTCGCGCGTGTCGATGCCGATCGGGCAGGCGATGGCGCGGACCTGCCGCTCGCCATAATGGATCAGCCCGTCCTCGCCGATCGTCGCGCCCATCTCGTGGACGGCGAAATCGGTGAAGGCCTCCAGCCATTCCTCGGTGTGGAAGCCCACCACGTCATAGGCGAACATCGTCGCCACCAGCTCGATCGCATGGGGCAGCGACGAGAGCAGCCGGCGCGGCGGCCAGGGGATATGCAGGAAGAAGCCCATCCGGTTGCGGCAGCCGCGCCTGCGCAGCTCATGGCCGAGCGGGATCATGTGATAATCCTGCACCCACACCACGTCGGCGGGCTCGATCAGCGGGCGGATGGTATCGGCGAAGCGCTCGTTGACGCGCTGGTATCCGTCGGCGAAGCCGCGCTCGAACTCGGCGAGATCGATGCGATAGTGGAACAGCGGCCACAGCGTCCGGTTGGCGTAGCCGTTGTAATATTCGTCGATGTCCTGCTCTTCGAGGTCGATGGTGGCGGTGGTGACGCCCTCGCTGCGCTGGAAGTTGATCTGGCCGGTGAACTCGTCGGTCTGCTCGCCGGACCAGCCGAACCAGATGCCCCGATATTCGCGCAGCGCCGCCTGAAAGGCGACGGCGAGCCCCCCTTGCGCGCCGGACTGGCCCTTGGGCGCGGACACACGGTTGGAAATGACGATCAGACGATTCATCGGATGGCGGCCCAGGGCTTGGATAGGAGAACGGCGCAATTAATCATGCCCACCAGCGAATAGGTCTGCGGATAGTTTCCCCACAGTTCGCCGGTGGCGGGGTCGATATCTTCGGAGAGCAGGCCGGCGGCGGTGCGGCGGAGCAGCATCTCCTCGAACAGGCGGCGGGCATCCTCGGTGCGGCCGGTCTGATAGAGCGCCTCGATCAGCCAGAAGGTGCAGACGTTGAAGGCCGATTTGGGCAGGCCGAAATCATCCTCGCTGTCATAGCGCAGCATGTCGGTGCCGCGCCGCAGACCCGTCTCCAGCGCGTAGAGCGTCGCGCGGTAGCGGCGATCCTGCGGCGAAAGGAAGCGCAGGTCCAGCAACTGGATCAGGCTGGCGTCGAGATTGTCGCCGTCGAAGGTGGCGGAGAGGCGCTGCGTATCCGTCCGCCACGCCATGTCGACGACGGTGGCGTGGATCTTGTCGGCGCGATCCTGCCAGAAGTTCGCGCGGTCGGGCAGGCCCAGGCGGTGGGCGGCATTGGCCAGCCGATCGCACGCCGCCCAGCACATCGCCGCCGAATAGGTATGGACCGACTGCCGCGTGCGCAGTTCCCACAGGCCGGCGTCGGGCTTGTCATGCACCTCCCAGGCGAGGTCTCCGATCGCCTCCAGCGCGGTGAAGTCCTCGACGCCCGCCATGCGGAACAGCCGATGGTCGAAGAAGGCCTGCACGTTGCACAGCACGATCTGGCCGTAGGCGTCGTGCTGGACCTGCTCATAGGCCTGGTTGCCGACCCGCACCGGCCCTTGTCCGCGATAGCCGGCGAGGCCTTGCTCGATCCGCTCCTCCAGCTTGGCCTCGCCCAGCACGCCGTAGAGCGGCTGGATATGCCCGCCTCGCGCGCCCTCGACGATGTTGCGCAGATAGGTGAGATAGCTTTCCAGCACGTCCAGCGCGCCGAGCCGGTTGAGCGCCTGCACGGTGTAATAGGCGTCCCTGATCCAGCAGTAGCGATAATCCCAGTTGCGCCCCGAATCCTCATGCTCGGGGATCGAGGTGGTGAGCGCCGCGACGATCGCGCCCGTCTCCTCATGCTGGCAGAGCTTGAGCGTGATCGCCGAGCGGATCACCACGTCCTGCCACTCGAACGGCGTCGCGAGCCCGCGCACCCACGCCTGCCATTCCACGGTCGTGTCATGGAGCATCCGCTCGATGGCGGGGGCGAGGCCGGTCGAGAAGCTCTCGTCGGGGCCGAGGAAGAAATAGAGCGGATGCTCGACCCGGAAGACGCGTTCCTCGACGATATAGCCGATCGGCGCGTTGGTGGAGAGGCGCACCGCCTCGCGATCGAGGATGTAGCGGACGTGATGCGATCCGGCGGTGTGCTCGACGTCGCTGTTGCCCCATCCGCGTGTCGGGCGCAGCCGCACCCGGATGCGCGGGCTGCCCGATACCGGGCGGACGACGCGCACGAACGCCACCGGACGATAGATGCGTTCATTGCTGGTGAAGCGCGGGCAGAAATCGATGATCTCCACCGCATTGCCCTGCTCGTCCTCATGGCGGGTGACGAGGATGGGGGTGTTGCGCAGATAGGCCTGATCGCTCTTCACGCAGCCTTCGAGGTCGATCGCCCAGACGCCCTTGGCGTCCGCGTCGCCGGCCTCCGTGCCCGAGAGCAGCGAGGAGAAGACGGGTTCCCCGTCCACGCGCGGCAGGCAGGCCCAGACCAGCCGTCCGGCGCGATCCACCAGCCCGGAGACCTGGCAATTGCCGATCGGCCAGAGATCGAGATTGGTCGTCATGGGGAACCTTCCGGTGATGGATGGGCCAAAGATGCGTCGGCGACGCGGCCGAGCCAGTCATGCACGGCCGCGACGTCGGTGAGACGGTAGCGGGCCGCGGTCTGCCGCTCCCCGCAGCCGCCGACCAGTATGCCTGCGCCGCCGAGTGCGTCTGCCGCGACGAAGCCGGCCTCGTCGGTCAGGTCGTCGCCGAGGAAGAGGGGGCGGCTGCCCGCCATCGGCGGCTCGGCGAGGAAGCGGCGCACAGCATCGCCCTTGTCGGCGCCCGCGACGCGCAGCTCGCACACCATCTTGCCGTGCTGGAGCGAGAAGCCCTGTTCGTGCGCCACCCGCTCGGCCAGCGCGATCGCGGCGGGAGCGATGTCGGGCGCCTGCCGGTAATGGAGCGCCACGCCGAACGGCTTGTCCTCCACGACGATGCCGGAATGCGCGTCCGCGAGGCGGCGGAAGGCGTCGATCGCGGCGGCGACCGCTCCGGGCGGGGCGGGGGCTTCGCGCCGGCCGTCGGTCCAGCGCAGTTCGAGGCCGTGGCTGCCGGCGATGGCGAAGGGCGGCGCGCTCTCCCCGGCATGGAGATAGGCGACGATCTCGTCCGCCGGGCGACCGCTCACCACCGCGAGCCGTCCCTCCAGCCGCCGCGCCAGTGCCGCGATCAGCGCGCGCAGCGAGGCGGGGACGACCACCGCATCGTGCCGATCCGCGATGTTCACCAAAGTACCATCGAAATCGAGAAAGAGGCTGATCCGTCCTTCGGCCAGATGGGCGGGGACGGGGAGCAGTGAGGAGACGGATTCGGGCATCGGGTTCCGGCAAGGTGAGCGTCGCTAATGAGCAAACGCAGCACGGCAGGATCGTTCCGCAGCCGGACAGTTTTTTTCTGGTTCCCGCCCCGGCGGACGCGCGCCGATCCGCTTTTCGATCGGGCACAAAGACCGTAGGGTTGCGCTCAACAGGATGAAGAGGAAGACAGGGGTGGCGACGAATACGGTCGAAATCGAGGAGGGCGCCTCCATCGGGGCGGCGCGTGCGCGTCTGGTGATCGCGGCCTCCTCGGTCGGCACCATCTTCGAATGGTATGATTTCTTCATCTACGGCACGCTTGCGCCGATCATCGGCCGGCTGTTCTTCCCGGCGGGGAACGAGACGGCGCAGTTCCTGCTGGCGCTGGCCTCGTTCGGGGTGGGTTTCGGCGTGCGGCCGATCGGCGCGGCGCTGTTCGGCTATCTGGGCGACCGGCTGGGCCGCAAATATACCTTCCTCGTGACGGTCGCGGTGATGGGCCTTGCCACGGCCGGCGTCGGCCTCGTGCCGAGCTATGCGCAGATCGGCATCGCCGCGCCCGCGATCCTGATCGCGCTGCGCGTCGCGCAGGGGCTGGCGCTGGGCGGCGAATATGGTGGTGCTACCATCTATGTCGCGGAGCACGCACCCCGCAACAAGCGCGGCTTCTATACCAGCTTCATCCAGGCGAGCGTGATCGGCGGCTTCCTGCTGAGCCTGATCGTCGTGCTCTCCTCGCAGGCGAGCGTGACGCGCGAGGCGTGGGACGCGTGGGGCTGGCGCATTCCCTTCCTCTTCTCGCTGCTGCTGCTGGTCGTGTCCCTGTGGATGCGGCTGCGCCTCCACGAGAGCCCGGTGTTCCAGGCGATGAAGGCGGCCGGGCGTGTCTCCGGCAACCCGCTGAAGGAGAGCTTTTCCAGCCTCGCCAATTTCAAGCTCATCATCGTCACCATGCTGGGCATCGCCGCGGGCCTGACGGTGATCTGGTACACGGCGCAGTTCGGCGCGCTCTATTTCCTCCAGAACGCACAGCGCCTCGAAGATATGTGGACGCGCATCCTGATCGGCATCGGCGCGGTCATCAGCCTCGGCTGGTTCATCCTGTTCGGCACGCTGAGCGACCGGATCGGCCGCAAGCCGTCGATCGTGCTGGGCTATGGGCTGACGCTGATCCTGCTTTTCCCGCTGTTCCACGCGCTGGCCTCCGCGGCGAACCCCGGCATGGCGGAGGCGGCGCGGCGCGCTCCGGTGATCGTTTCCGGCCCGCATTGCGCCTACAACCCCTTCGCCTCGGGCACGCAGCGCGACGAGTGCGGCCAGATCCTCGATCATCTGGCGAGCAAGGGCGTGATCTACACCAAGATGCGCACCCCCGGCATCGCGCTGGTGGTCGGCGGCAGGCCGGTGGCGGACCGGTCTCCGGTGGGCATCGACAAGGCGCTGACCGCCGCCGGCTGGTCGGTCGAGAAGGTGAAGCCCACGATCGGCGGCGCGGTGGTGATCGTGCTGGTGGTGGCGGCGCTCGGCATGTTGTCGGGCATGACATACGGGCCGGTGGCGGCCCTGCTGGCGGAACTGTTCCCGGCGCGCATCCGCTATAGCTCGATGTCGATCCCCTATCATGTCGGCACCGGCTATTTCGGCGGATTCCTGCCGTTCATCAGCCAGTATATCGTCGCGCGGTCGGGCAATCCCTTCGCCGGCCTCTGGTATACCTTCGCGGTGGTGGCGATGGCGCTGATCGTGACGATCTTCTGGGTGCCCGAGACGGTGGGCGCCGATCTCGACTAGCCGCTCCGCCCCCGCTATCGCCGCCTGCGTGTCTGATCCCGCTCTTCCCGCCCTGCGCCTGACCGCCGATGGCGATGCGCTCGCCGCCAACTGGCGCTGGCTCCGCCGACAGGGCGGGGCGGCCGCCTGTGGCGCTGCCGTCAAGGCCGACGGCTATGGCCTCGGCGCGCGCGAGGCGGTCGCCCGGCTGGCACGCGAGGGCTGCCGCGACTTCTTCGTGTCGAGCTGGGCCGAGGCGGTGAAGCTCGGGCGGATGCCCGAAGGCGCGACGCTGTCCGTCCTCCACGGCGTGCGCGAGGCGGACATGGCGCCTGCGCGCGCCGGTTTCGCGCGCCCGGTGCTGAACTCGCCCGAGCAGGTCGCGCGGTGGAAGGCGGCGGGCGGCGGGCCGTGCGACGTGATGATCGACACGGGCATGAACCGGCTCGGCCTCGGCCCCGATCAGATCGGGCTGCTGGACGGCCTCGCCATCGAGACGGCGATGAGCCATCTCGCCTGCGCCGACGAGCCGGGTCATCCGCTCAACGAAGCCCAGCGCGCCCGCTTCGCCGAGGTGGCGACCGGGGTGCCGGCGCGGCGGCTGAGCCTCGCCAATTCGGCGGGCATCTGCATGGGGCCTGATTATGGCTTCGATCTCACGCGCCCTGGCCTCGCCCTCTATGGCGGCGTGCCGCGCGTCGAGGCGGAGGGGCATATCCGCCCCGTCGCGCTGGTCGAGGCCGAGCTGATCCAGCTCCGCACCGTGCCCACCGGCGAGACGGTGGGCTATGGCGCGACCTGGACGGCGCCTCGTGACAGCCGCATCGCGATCCTCAACATCGGCTATGCCGACGGCTATCTGCGTGGTTTCTCCAATGTCGGGCGGGTGCGCGCGGGCGATGCCTGGCTGCCGGTCGTCGGGCGCGTCTCCATGGACCTTCTGGCGGTCGACGCGACCGGCCATGACGTGGGCGAGGGGGACTGGCTCGCGCTCGATCCCGACCTTCCCGACGCGGCCCGCCGCTCGGGCCTGTCGCAATATGAGTTGCTGACAGGCCTCGGCCGCCGCTATCAGCGCCGGTGGACATGATAAAAGCCATCCCCGCTTTCCCCCTTCTTGCCTTCGCCGCGATCGGGCGCCTCGTCGTGGGGCTGCTCGCGATGGTCGGCCGGGTGACGAAGTTCGCGCTCACCACGATCGTGCGCGCGGTGACGCCGCCTTATTATCCGGCGCGCCTGTTCGCGCAGATCATGGAGATCGGCTGGTTCTCGCTCCCCGTCGTGGGGCTGACCGCGATCTTCACGGGATCGGCGCTGGCGCAGCAGATCTACACCGGCGGATCGCGCTTCAACGCGTCGTCCACCGTGCCCGCCATCGTGGTGTTCGGCATGGTGCGCGAGCTGGGGCCGGTGCTCGTCGGCCTGATGGTCGCCGGCCGCGTCGCCTCGGCGATGGCGGCGGAGCTGGGCACGATGCGCGTCACCGAGCAGCTCGACGCGCTCGCGACGCTGCGGACGGACAGCTATCGCTACCTGATCGCGCCGCGCCTCGTGGCGGCGGTGCTGGCGCTGCCGGTGATGGTGCTGATCGCCAATTCGATCGGCATCATGGGCGGCTATCTGCTGTCGATCTACAAGCTGGGCTTCAACCCGGCCTCCTATCTCGCCACCACGCGCCAGTTCCTGGAGTGGGACGATATACGCATGGCGGTCGTGAAGGCCGCCGTGTTCGGCTTCATCATCGCGCTGATGGGCTGCTATAACGGCCTGCACACGCGCGGCGGCGCCGCGGGCGTGGGCAAGGCGACCACCGATGCGGTGGTATCGTCCTTCGTGCTGATCCTGTTCTCGGATCTGGTCATCACCATCGTGGCGTTCGGCTGATGGCGACGGGCATGACCCCCAAGATCAAGCTCACCGACGTGGTGAAGCGTTTCGGCGAGAAGTGCGTGCTCGACGGGGTGAACCTGTCGGTCGAGCCAGGCGAGTCGGTGGCGATCATCGGCGGCTCTGGCACCGGCAAGTCGGTGACCTTGAAGTGCATCCTCGCGCTGCTCATCCCGGACAGCGGGTCGATCGAGATCGACGGGCAGGAGATCGTCGGCGCGCGCTCCAGCGAGATCGCCAGGATCCGCGCCAAGTTCGGGATGCTCTTCCAGGGCGGCGCGCTGTTCGATTCGATGCCGGTATGGCGCAACGTCACCTTCGGCCTGACGCAGGGCCGGATGCGCGAACCGGCCCGGATGCGCCACATCGCCGAGGAGAATCTGGAGCGCGTGGGCCTCGGCAGGGACATCCTGAACCTCCGTCCCAACGAGCTTTCCGGCGGTATGCAGAAGCGCGTGGCGCTGGCCCGCGCGATCGCGCCGCGCCCGGAGATCATCTTCTTCGACGAGCCGACCACCGGCCTCGACCCGATCCGCGCGGACATGATTAACGATCTCATCACCAGCCTGGTGAAGGATCTGGGCGTGACCGCGCTCACCATCACCCACGACATGAGTTCGGCCCGCAAGATCGCGGATCGGGTGGCGATGCTCTACAACGGCCGCATCATCTGGCACGGCCCGCGCGACCGCCTCTACGACAGCGGCAACCCCTATGTGGACCAGTTCGTCCAGGGGCGGGCGGACGGCCCGATCCGCTGAGCGCGCGGGTGATGTTCGATCACATCCACCATGTCGCGATCATCGCTTCGGATTATGCGCGGTCGAAGGCGTTCTACACCGGGGTGCTGGGCCTGCCGGTGATCGCCGAGGCCTATCGCGCCGAGCGGGATAGCTGGAAGCTCGACCTGAAGCTGGGCGATGCGCAGGTGGAGCTGTTCTCCTTCCCCAACCCGCCGGCGCGCGTGTCGCGGCCGGAGGCGTGCGGCCTGCGCCATCTCGCGCTGTCGGTGGCCGATCTGGATGCGGCGGTGGCCCATCTGGAGGGGCATGAGGTGGCTTGCGAGCCGATCCGCGTGGACGAATATACCGGCCGCCGCTTCACCTTCTTCGCGGACCCGGACGGCCTGCCGCTGGAGCTTTACGAGCGCTGAGTTCATGGGCGGCTAACGCCCTGATGCGGGCATATCTCCCCTCCCTGGAAGGGAGGGGGCGGGGGTGGGTTGCCCTCCGTATGACGCGACGGCAGCATGAGGATATGCCTCGCGTCGCCCCTGACATGACTTCGAAAGCGCGCGCCTTGCGCAGAAGTGCAACGGAGGAGGAACGCCTGCTCTGGAAGCGGCTTCGCCATGCCCACCCGCGCTTCACGCGCCAGTTGCCCGTTGGTGGTTATATCGTCGACTTCGCTTGTCGGGCCGCAAGGATCGTGGTGGAGCTTGATGGCAGCCAGCATCTCGATGCCGTTGCGTATGACGTGGCCCGGACCACGTTTCTCGAAAGCCTCGGCTGGCAAGTCCTGCGTTTTTGGAACAGCGACATACGCGCCCATCCCGATGGCGTGGCCGATGCAATCCTGTCTACCGTCGAAGCCCGCCTCGGGCGAACCCACCCCCGCCCCCTCCCTTTCAGGGAGGGGAGTTGAGGGCCGCAATCCACCAATCCCAGAAATAAGGCGCGCGGAGCCCTCAGGCCCCGCGCGCCGGCCCTGACTCAACCTCTTACCGCTCGACGCAGAGCGCGATGCCCATGCCGCCGCCGATGCAGAGCGTGGCGAGGCCCTTCTTGGCGTCGCGCTTCTCCATCTCGTAGATCAGCGTGGTGAGGATGCGCGCGCCCGACGCGCCGATCGGGTGGCCGATGGCGATCGCGCCGCCGTTGACGTTCACCTTCTCGGCCGGGAGCCCCAGCTCCTGACAGACCGACATCGCCTGCGAGGCGAATGCCTCGTTGGCTTCGATCAGATCGAGATCGTCGATGGTCCAGCCGGCCTTTTCCAGCGCCTTCCTGGTCGCGGTGACGGGGCCGATGCCCATGATAGCCGGATCGACGCCGGTCGACGCCCAGCTCTTCACCTTGGCGAGCACCTTGGAGCCGCGCTTCGCCGCTTCCTCGGCCGACATCAGCACCAGCGCGGCGGCGCCGTCGTTGAGGCCGGAGGCGTTGGCGGCGGTTACCGTGCCGTCCTTTTTGAAGGCGGGCTTCAGTTTCTCCATCGCCTCGATGGTGGCGCCGTCGCGGATATATTCGTCATTCTCGACGATCGTGTCGCCCTTGCGGCCCTTGACGGTGACGGGCGCGATCTCGTCCTTGAAGCGGCCCGAGGCGCGCGCCTTCTCCGCCTTGTTCTGGCTGGCTACCGAGAACTTGTCCTGATCCGCGCGGCTGATCTGATACTTCTCGGCGAGGTTCTCGGCGGTGATGCCCATATGGTAGTTGTTGAAGGCATCCCACAGGCCGTCGACGATCATCGTGTCGACCATGGTGAGGTTGCCCATCTTGGTGCCGCCGCGCAGATTCTGCGCGTGGGGAGCGAGCGACATGCTCTCCTGACCGCCCGCGACGATGATCGAGGCGTCGCCGTTGGCGATCGACTGCATCCCCAGCGCCACCGCGCGCAGGCCCGATCCGCACACCTGATTGACGCTCCACGCCGGCACTTCCTTGGGGATGCCCGCCGCGATCGACGCCTGACGCGCCGGGTTCTGGCCCTGCGCCGCCGTCAACACCTGGCCGAGGATGACCTCGGAAACCTCCTCACCGGAAACGCCGGCCTGTGCCAGCGCCGCCTCGATGGCGACGCGGCCGAGCTCGTGCGCGGGCGTCGAGCCGAACGCGCCGAGGAAGCTGCCCACCGGGGTACGCTTCGCCGCGGTGATGACGACGTCAGTCATGAATCAAAACTCCTGCTGGGACTGCATGGAACCTTATCAGGCCATATGGGGACGTGTCAGCCATTCGGCCAGCGTTTGCCACAAGCTGGCGCGCGCCCGGCCGCCGACCACCATGCCGACATGTCCTTGCGCCAATGTGACGCGCTCTCCGGCCCCCGTGGCGCTCGCCGCAGGGACGATGCGGTCGGTCGTGGAGACGATGTCGAGCAGCGGGCAGGCGAGCGCCGCCGGATCGACCACGCGTCCGCCGACCGTCCAGCGGCCCTCGCCCGGATCGTCGCGCCCGAACATGGCCTCCGCCAGCTCGCGGCCGGCGGCGGGGGTGAGGGGGGCGCCGTCGTTCGCCCAGTCCTCCAGCGCGACGAAGCGGCGGGTTGCCTGCGCGCCGCGCTCACTCTGCCCGAAGGCGATGAACTTCTCGACCGTCCGGCGCGGATCGAGCCGCCAGAAGGCCGCCTGCAACACCTCGACGGGGAGGAGGCCCATCGCGTCGGCCGTGGGGCGAGCCTGTTCCCAGATTTCGACCATGCCGCGCCGCGCCTCGTCCGGGAAGCCCGAGAAGCGCCACGGCGTTGCGATCAGCGCCAGGGCTGCCGGCGGTCGGAGCGTCGCGGCGGCGAGCGCCATGGTGCCGCCGAGGCAATAGCCCGCGATCGCCGCATCGGGGCCGACCGTCTCCATCAAGGGCAGCAGCAGCGTCTCGACATGGCCGGCGATGGTGAGGCCCGCTTCCGTCCTGTCGGGCTCGCCCCAGTCGACCAGCAGCGGCCTCAGCCTCTGCGTCGAGAGCCAGCGCAGCATCGAGACGTCGGGCAGCAGATCGAGCACATGCGGCGGATTGATGAGCGAGGGCACGAAGACCACCGGCCGCCCTTCGCCGCCATAATCCAGCAGGGAAGCCCGCCCGATCCGCGCGATCTCGGGCATCGGGGCGGGGCGGGGCTCGCGGGGGGCGGCCTGATAGGCCCGCAATCCATGCAGCGCTGCGGCCATCTTTTCGGGCTCTCCCGCCGTTTCGCTGCGCAGCATGGCGAGAAAGAGGGGAAGGGGCCTCGGCCTGTGTTGCGATGCGGAATGCTTTGATGTTAGCGTATCTTGGCACGGCAACATGCCGGGGGGAGAAGGACGAGTCATGGCGAAGTCAGCTTCCGGGTCCGATACGGTCATTATCAAGAAGTACGCTAATCGCCGGCTCTACAACACCGAGACGTCGAGCTACATCACGCTGGACCACCTCGCCGCGATGACGCGTGAGGGGCGCGACTTCAAGGTGCTCGACGCGCGCAGCGACGAGGACATCACCCACGCCGTCCTCACCCAGATCATCATGGACGAGGAAACGCGCGGGCAGACCTTGCTGCCGGTCAACTTCCTCCGGCAGTTGATCGCGCTTTACGGCGATTCGATGCAGTCGATGGTGCCGCAATATCTGGAAGCCTCGATGGAGGCGTTCCGCCGCAACCAGCAGCAGTTCCGCTCGGCCATGGAAGGCGCCTTCTCGGGCGGCCCCTTCGCCGAGATCGCCAAGCGCAACATGGCGATGTTCGAGGCCGCCGCCACCGCCTTCAAGCCGGGCAGCACGCCCGCCGGCACCGCATCCGGCGCGGAAGCGCCGGCCGCCAAGGATGACGAACTGGCCACGCTCAAGGCGCAGCTCGCCAGCCTTCAGGACAAGATCGACAAGATGGGGAAGTAAGGGCGCGAGCCCTTCTTCTTTTGCCTGCACGTTTCTGAGCGGGCGCCGAAACTCTCCCGTCATCTCGGATCAAGTCCGGGATGACGGGGCGGAGAGGCGAGGCGGCAGTCGACGCCCTTCGCGTCCGCCCGTTACTTCTTCACCCACACGCGCTGGCCGCCGATCCACGTCTCCTGCACCTGCGTGGCGCGGATGGCCTGCGGATCGGTGGTCGTCAGCGGGTCGCGATCGACCAGCACGAAATCGGCCATATGGCCGGGCTCCAGCGACCCCAGCCGATCCTCCGCCTTCGCCGCATAGGCCGCCCCGCTCGTGAAGGCGGCGAGCGCTTGCGGCATGGTGATCTTTTCAGACGGCTGCCAGCCGCCCGGCGGCTGCCCCTGCGCATCCTCGCGGCTCACCGCGGCGGCGAGGCCGGGGAAGGGGTTGGGGCTCTCGACCGGATAATCCGATCCGAAGGCGAGCGGCACATGCTCGGCCTCCATCGTCGCCCAGGCATAGGCGCCCTTGAGCCGCTCGGGGCCTAGGCGCGCTTCCGCCATCTTCCAGTCGCTCGTCTCGTGGGTCGGCTGCATCGAGGCGACGATGCCGTTCCTGGCGAAGCGCGGCAGGTCGGCCGGGTCGACGATCTGGGCGTGTTCGATCCGCCAGCGGCGATCGCCTTTGTAGGTTTCGGCCAGCTCCTCATAGGCGCCGAGCACCTGCGCGTTGGCCGCATCCCCGATGGCGTGGACGGCCACCTGAAAACCGTCCATCGCGGCACGGCTCATCAGGTTCTTGAGCTTGGTGTCGTCGAGGAACTGGAGGCCGCGCGTGTCGGGCTTGTCGGCATAAGGCTGTTTCAGCCATGCGCCGCGCGAACCGAGCGCGCCGTCCGCGAACAGCTTGACGCCGACCATCCGTAGATGCCCGTCGTAGAGCCACGGCGTCGGCCCGGTGCCCGCCACCGACAGCGCGGTGTCGACGCCGAGCCCATAGCTCACGATCCGAACCCGGAGCTGCCCGGCATCGCCCGCGCGGCGCAGCACGTTCCAGTCGTCGGCGCTGGTGCCCATGTCGCAGGTGGCGGTGATGCCGAAGCCGAGCAGCGCCTCCTGCGCCTTGCGGAAGGCGTCGTCGCGTTCCAGCGGGGCGGGCTGCGGCACGGCGCGCAGGATCAGATCCTTCGCGGCATCGACGAAGACGCCGGTCGGCTTGCCCTTGGCGTCACGCTCGATGCGGCCGCCGGCCGGGTCTTTGGTGGAGGCGCTGATCCCCGCCGCCGCCATCGCCGCCGTGTTGGCGAGCAGCGCATGGCCGTCGACGCGGGTGAGCACGACCGGGCGATCCTTCACCGCCAGATCGAGATCGGCGGCGGTCGGGAAGCGGCCGAGGCCCCATTTCTCCTGATTCCAGCCGAAACCCTGCACCCATGCCGGCTGCGGATGGCTGGCGGCGTAGTTCGCCACCTTGGTCTGCGCGTCGGCGAGGCTGGTCGTGCCCGAGAGATCGACATGGGTGAGCTGGAAGCCCAACTCCATGACATGCCCATGCGCGTCGATCAGGCCGGGGAGGAGCGTCCGCCCCTTGCCGTCGAGCTTGAAGTCCAGCCATTCGGGGCGCTTGTCGCCGGGCTGGAGGAGCTTGGCGACCTTGCCGTCCTTGCCGATCAGCAGGCCGGTGAAATGCTCGATCTGCCCGTCCTTGCCGACGGTATAGCCGTTCACATTGTCGAGCAGCCCGCCGACGGTGGGCGGGGCGGGGGCATAGGCCTGCGGCTGTTTCTTCGCCGCGGCGGGGCTCGCCAGCGCTGCGAGGGCCGCCAGCGCGGCGAGCGTGGCCCTCACCTGGGCAGCCGCCGGACCAGCGACGACGTATCCTGCCGCCCGCCGCCCATCGCCTGCACCTCGGCGTAGAACTGGTCGACCAAGGCCGCGACCGGAAGCGTCGCGCCATTGGCCCGCGCCTCTTCCAGCGCGAGGCCGAGATCCTTGCGCATCCAGTCCACCGCGAAGCCGAAGTCGAACTCGTCCTTCGCCATCGTCCCCCAGCGGTTGACCATCTGCCAGCTCGACGCGGCGCCGCCCGACACGGCCTCGAAGGTGCGATCGAGATCGAGATCGGCCGCCTGCGCGAAGCGAAGCGCCTCGGAGAGGCCCTGCACCACGCCGGCGATGGCGATCTGGTTCACCATCTTGGCGGTCTGCCCGGCGCCCGATTTGCCGATATGGACCATGCGCGCGGCATAGGCCTGCATCAGCGGCTGGGCGGCCTCGAACGCCGCCTTCGAGCCGCCGCACATGATCGAAAGCTGGCCCTTCTCGGCGCCCGCCTGCCCGCCCGATACCGGCGCGTCGAGCACCAGCAGGCCGTGATCCTTGCCCTCGACGCCGAGCTGGCGCGCGATGCGGGCGGAGACGGTGGTGTGATCGACGAACAGCGCGCCGGGCCTCATCGCGCGGAAGGCGCCCTTCGGCCCGAGCGTCACCTCCGCCAGATCGTCGTCGGTGCCGACACAGGAGAAGACCGCGTCCGCGCCTTCCGCGGCCTCCGCCGCGCTGGTGGCCATCCGGCCGCCATGGGCCGCGACCCAGGCTTCGGCCTTCGCCGCGCTCCGGTTGTAGACGGTGAGATCGTGGCCGGCGGCCGCGAGGTGACGGGCCATCGGGGCGCCCATCACGCCCAGCCCGAGATATGCCAGTTTCGCCATAGGGCCGGGGGCATAACGCACCTTTCTTGCCGCCGCCAGATGGTCTAGGCCCGCTCCATCATGGCAACGCTAGAAGCAACCGCACGCCGCCCCGAGGATCACCCCGTCGTCACCATGGCGGACATTCGGATCGCGCACGAGCGCATTGCTCCCAGTATCGTCCGCACGCCCACGCTTTATTCGAAGACGCTTTCCGCGCTGACGGGCGCCAATGTCTGGCTGAAGTTCGAGAATCTCCAGTTCACCGCCGCCTACAAGGAGCGGGGCGCACTCAACAGGCTGCTCCAGCTCACCGACGAGGAGAAGGCGCGCGGCGTGATCGCGGCATCGGCCGGCAACCATGCGCAGGGCCTCGCTTATCATGGCGCGCGGCTGGGTATCCCGGTCACGATCGTGATGCCGAGGCCGACGCCGACCGTGAAGGTGCAGCAGACCGAAGGCCATGGCGCCGAGGTGATCCAGACCGGCGAGCGCTTCGACGATGCGCAGGCGACGGCCTATGAGATCGCGGCCCAGCGCGGCCTCACCTTCGTCCACCCGTTCGACGATCCGGCGATCATCGCGGGGCAGGGGACGGTCGCGGTCGAGATGCTGGAGGACGTTCCCCAGATCGACACGCTGGCGATCCCGATCGGCGGCGGCGGGCTGATCTCGGGCTGCGCGACGGCGGCGAAGGCGATTCGCGCGGACATCGACGTGGTCGGCGTGCAGGCGGAACTGTATCCGTCCATGTATGCCGAGCTGAACCATGTCGACCTGCCGTGCGAGGGCGATACGCTGGCCGAGGGCATCGCGGTCAAGCGGCCGGGCAATCTCACCCGCGAGATCGTGCGTGCGCTGATCCGTGACGTGGTGCTGGTGTCCGAACGCGGGCTGGAGGAGGCGGTGGCGCTGCTGCTCCAGATCGAGAAGACGGTGGTGGAGGGCGCCGGTGCGGCGGGCCTCGCCGCGCTGCTCGCCCATCCGCAGCGCTTCGCGGGGCGCAATGTCGGCCTCGTGCTGACGGGCGGCAATATCGACACGCGCCTGCTCGCCAACGTGCTGCTGCGCGATCTCGCCCGCTCGGGGAGGCTCGCGCGCCTGCGCATCCGGCTTCAGGATCGTCCGGGCGCGCTGTTCAACGTCGCGCGGGTGTTCGACGAGCAGCAGGTGAACATCATCGAGATCTATCACCAGCGTGTCTTCACCACGCTGCCGGCCAAGGGACTCATCACCGATATCGAGTGCGAGACTCGCGATTCCCGCCATCTCGATCGGCTGGTCGCGGCGCTGACGAACCATGGCTATGAGGTCAGCCGCGTCGAGCTGGCTTGACGAAAAATGGCCCGCTTTGGGGTGAATCGTCGCGAAACGGGCCGTTAACTTTCTTTTAACGGCTGGTGACTCTTCCGCGCGGGCGGCACTTGCCTCATATAAGGTTCAGGAACTTTGTTTGGCACGAGAGGACGGCCAGGACGGTGAGCGCACCCTTCCGTTTCCCGCGATTCTTCGTGACGACGCCGAGCCCGTGCCCCTATCTGCCGGGCCGGACGGAGCGGAAGGTGTTCACCGAGCTTTCCGGCCCGCACGCCAGCGAGCTGAACGATGCGCTGGGCCGGATCGGCTTCCGGCGCTCGCAGGCCGTCGCCTATCGGCCGAGCTGTCAGGGGTGTTCGGCCTGCGTCTCGATCCGCGTGGTGGCGGATGATTTCGCGCCCAGCGCCACGCAGCGCCGTCTGCTGCGCCGTCATTCGGATCTGGTCGTCTCCGCCTGCAAGCCCTGGACGACGGAGGAGCAGTTCGATCTGCTGCGCCGCTATCTGGGCGCGCGCCACCCCGGCGGCGGCATGGCGGACATGGACGAGTTCGACTTCGCCGACATGGTGGAGCAGACGCCGGTCAAGAGCTTCGTCATCGAGTATCGCGAGCCCGCCGGCAGGGATGGCCGCCCCGGCCGCCTGGTCGGCGCTTGCCTCACCGACCAGCAGGGTGACGGGCTGTCGATGATCTACAGCTTCTTCGAGCCCGATCATGCCGAGCGCCACGGCCTCGGCACCTACATCATCCTCGACCATATCCGCCGCGCGGCGGAGGCCAGGCTGCCCTATGTCTATCTGGGCTATTGGGTCGATGGCTCGGCGCGGATGCAGTACAAGACGCGCTTCCGCCCGGTCGAGCGGCTCACCGCCGCCGGCTGGCAGCGTTTCGATCCGCCGGAGCCGACCCCGGTGCCGGCCGGCCGCGAGCCGCTGCCGTCGAAGGAAGTGCCGATCGGCTGATCGGGGCGCTTTTCTTCGCCGTTCTGACGTTTCTGTTTCCGTCATCCCGGACTTGATCCGGGATCCAGAGTCTCGGGCGCTGCGCTTGAAGTCCTGAATCCTGACGTTCGTCAGTATGACGAAGGGGGTAAGCGCAGGAAGGGCCGGTCCCGAACAGTCCCTACATCCACCACATCGCGAACGCGCCGGCCGCTGCCGACAGGATCGCCACGGCGGCATAGCGCCAGCCATGGCCGCCCGTGACCAGCGGCACGTCCGGCAGCGGCGGCGGAGGCGGCGCGGCGCCCGGCTTCGGGAAAGCCCGCTCGATGCGGTCCAGCAGGTCGGGCATTCGGCGCAGGATGCGGCCGAAATCGAGCAGGCGATCCGCGATCGCGGCTTCCGGCCCCAGCTCGCCGCGCAGCCATTCGCGCACGAAGGGGGCGGCGACCTCCCACATGTTGATGTCGGGATCGAGGCTGGTCGCCACGCCCTCCACCATCACCATCGTCTTCTGGAGCAGCAGCAGGTGCGGCTGGGTCGGCATGTCGAAGTCGCGGGTGATCGCGAACAGCCCGTCGAGCATCTGCCCGATCGAGATGTCCTTGACCGGAAGCCCCCGGATCGGCTCGCCGACAGCCCGGAGCGCCGTCGCGAACTCGGCGAGATTGTGGTGGGCGGGCACATAGCCGGCCTCGAAATGGATCTCGGCCACCCGCGCATAATTGCCGGTGATGAGGCCGTGGAGAATCTCCGCCAGCCACAGCCGCGCCTGCCGGTTGATCCGGCCCATGATGCCGAAGTCGATCGCCGCCAGCCGCCCGTCCGCCAGCGCGAACAGGTTGCCCTGATGGAGATCGGCGTGGAAGAAGCCCTCCGCGATCGCCTGCCGCAGGAAGACGCGCACCAGCGTGCTCGCCAGCGTCTTGGGATCATGCCCCGCCTCGATCAGCGCGGCGCGGTCGGAGAGCTTGATGCCGTCCAGCCATTCGAGCGTCAGCACCCGGCGGGCGGTGCGCTGCCAGTCGATCGTCGGGATGTGGAAGCCGGGCTCAGCCTCCATCGCGCGGCCCAGCTCGGAGGCGGAGGCCGCCTCGCGACGCAGATCGAGTTCGCGCGCGGTCCATTGCTTGAAGGTCGCCACGACGAGGCGCGGGCGCAGCCGCGCCAGCTCGCCGGCCATCGCTTCGGCCTGGGCTGCGGCCCACTCATAGGTTTCGGTGGCGCGGGCGAACTCGTCCTCGACGCCGGGGCGCAGCACCTTGACCGCGACCTGCCGCCCGTCGGTGGTGATGGCGCGATGGACCTGCGCGATCGAGGCGGCGCCGACCGGCACCTCCTCGATGCTCTGGAACAGCTCCGCGATCGGCCGCCCGAGCGACTGCTCGATCGACGCCTTGATGAGCGGGAAGGGGACGGGCGGCAGCGCGTCCTGAAGCCGATAGAGATCGAGCGCGGCGGCCTCGCCGACTAGATCGGGACGGGTGGCGAGCGCCTGCCCGAACTTGATCGCGGCGGGGCCGATCGCCTCCAGCGCGTCGGCATAGCGCGGCTGCTCGGGCACGCGCGCGCCGAAGCGGGCGATGCGCACCAGACGACGCAGCGGCGCCGGCGTCAGCGGATCGCGCTCGATGCCGGTCAGCGCGCCATGGCGGGCGAGCGTGCGCCCCCAGCGAAGCAGGCGCCAGAGATGCGTGGGCGTGCCGGTCATCGCGTCACGCGACCGTCATGGGAGGCGTGGCGCAAGGTCAGATCTTCCAGCCGCTGTGGATCGCGACGAGGCCGCCGAGGATCGGCTCGACCCTGGTGTTCACGAAGCCGGCCTCGCCGATCATGCGCTTGAAGGTCGGCATGTCGGGGAAGCGGCGGATCGATTCGATCAGGTAGCGATAGCTGTCCTCGTCATGCGCGATCAGCTTGCCGACCTTGGGCACGATCTTGTGCGAATAGGCGTCATAGACTTCCTTGAAGCCCGGCCAGGTGGTGGTCGAGAATTCGAGGCAGTAGAAGCGTCCGCCGCGCTTGAGCACGCGATAGGCCTCGCGCAGCGCCTTGGGGATGTCCGTCACGTTCCGAATGCCGAAGGCGATCGTGTAGGCGTCGAACTCCTTGTCGCCGAAGCTCAGCGTCTCGGCGTTCTGCTCGCTCCAGAGCAGGCCTTCGATGCCCTTCTTCTGCGCGCGCTCCATGCCGACCGCCAGCATGTGCGGATTGATGTCCGACACGGTCACGTCGGCGCCGCGGCGCGCCATGCGGAAGGCGATGTCGCCGGTGCCGCCCGCCATGTCGAGGATCGCCTCGCTCTGGCGCGGGCGCACCTGCCCGACGAAATGATCCTTCCAGAGGCGGTGGAGGCCGCCCGACATCGCATCGTTCATGATGTCGTAGCGCTTGGCCACGCGCTGGAAGACGTCGCCGACCATGCGCGTCTTATCCTCGGGGGCTACCTCGCTGTAGCCGAACGATACGGTGTCGCTGCTCATGGGCCGCGCTTAGCCCAAGCCTTGCCGCCCAAGCAATTCGATCCTAGCTCTTGCCGCACATTATGCCCGAGCTTCCCGAAGTCGAAACCACCGTACGAGGCCTCGCGACCGTTCTGGACGGTCGCCGCCTCACGCTCGTCGAGCCGCGCCGCGCGGACTTGCGGCGGGCCTTCCCGCCCGATCTGCGCCAGCGGCTGACCGGCGCGCGCGTCACGGGGCTCGGGCGGCGGGCCAAATATGGCCTGATCGATACGGATCGGGGCGACACGATGGTGTTCCATCTCGGCATGTCGGGCAAATGGCGGATCGATCCCGAGGAATTGGGCACGCACGACCATCTCGTGCTGGAGACGGACGAGGCGCGGCGATTGTCGCTGGCCGATCCGCGTCGCTTCGGCTCGGTCGATCTGGTGCCGACCGGGGCGCTGGAGCAATGGCCCGCCTTCGCCGCGATGGGGCCGGAGCCCCTCGGGCCGGACTTCCATGCCGCCGCGCTGGAGAAGGCGCTGGAAGGACGGGTGGCGCCGATCAAGGCGATGCTGCTCGATCAGCGGATCGTGGCGGGACTCGGCAATATCTATGTGTGCGAGGCGCTCAACATGTCCCGCATCGCGCCGACCCGCGAGGCAGGCCGGATCACCCGCCCGAGGCTGGAGCGGCTGGTCGAGGCGATTCGGGAGGTGCTCGCCGCCGCGATCGAGGCGGGGGGATCGACGCTGCGCGACTATGCCCGGCCGGATGGCGAACTCGGCTATTTCTCGCATCGGTTCCGCGTCTACGGGCGCGAAGGCGAGGCCTGCCCCTGCGGCGGAACGGTCGTGCGGCGGATCGACGGCGGGCGTTCCACCTTCCATTGCACCCGTTGCCAGCGCTAGGACGGCGTTGTTTCCCAAAGGCGTTGACGAAACGACGCTTCTTGCGTAGAGGGCACGCCTTCCCGGCCCGGCTGTGCCCGTGCCGCATATCCATTTGAGCAGGTTCGAGGACACACATGGCGAACACGCCGCAGGCCAAAAAGCGCATCCGTCGTAACGAGCGCCGTAACGAGATCAACGGCGCGCGCGTCAGCCGCATCCGCACCTTCATCAAGAAGGTCGAGGCGGCGATCGTCGCGGGCGACAAGGATGTGGCCGCGGCCGCGCTGAAGCTCGCGCAGCCGGAGATGCAGCGTGGCGTGTCGAAGGGCGTTCTCCACAAGAACACCGTCGCGCGGAAGTTCTCGCGCCTGACGAAGGCGGTCGCCGCGCTCGGCTGATCGCTGTAATATTACACCTTCGTCCTTAAAGGCCCGTCGATCATCCGATCGGCGGGCTTTTTGCATGACGCCGATGTGACAAGCAGAAGTCGGCCTCAATGCACGATTCGCGAGGCATGGCCTTCGACGCGAGAATGTAACATGTTGATGTTGCAGCATTAACTACGCCATTTCCCCAAAATGGGCGGGTTTGCGTGTCAAGGCGGTATATTTCACCCTCGTGACGTTTGTGGGCCTTGATCGGGGGGGCGACGTCTCCCTAAAACGATCTTCCCGGCAGCGTCGAATCAGTTCGGTCGGCGTGAAGGGGGACAATTTTGTAATCGGGCCATTCGAGGCCGGTGGGCGGGGGCGCCTCCGGTGACGGTATAGCTTTGTCTGCGGCGAACCGCTTGTACGAGCGGGGACGGGGGAGGTTGCGTGAATCAGGCTGTCGGCACGATCGGGATGATGACGGGGCAGCACGACGATCCGGTCGAGCTGGCCTGGGAATCGATCCGTGCCGGCCTGCGCCGCGATTGCGGCGCGCGCACGTTCGACAACTGGCTGAAGCCGGCCCGCCTCGCGGGCTTCGATGACGAGGACGGCACCGTCCGCGTCGCGCTCCCATCCGAGTTCATGGCGAACTGGGTCGATACGCATTATGGTGAGCGCCTGCTCCACGCGTGGCGCGCGCATCTGCCGCAGGTCCGCCGTGTGGTGGTGCTCGCGGGCGGCGAGGCGCCCAAGCCGGTGCTGTTCACGATCGACGCGGCCGAGCCCGCCGAGGCGGCGATCGTCGAGAACGCCCCGGCCGAGGCCGGCGAGGCGGAGGCCGGCAGCATCGAGGGCATCCAGCTCGAGGCGCGCTACACCTTCGACAGCTTCGTGATCGGCAAGCCCAACGAGGTGGCCTACAACGCCGCCCGCACGGTGGCCGAAGGGGGCGCGCTCACCTTCAATCCGCTGTTCCTCCACGGCAGCACCGGGCTGGGCAAGACCCACCTGATGCACGCCATGGGCCATGAGTATCGCCGCCGTCATCCGCGATCGAAGATCGTCTACATGTCGGCCGAAAAGTTCATGTTCGAGTTTGTGGGCGCGTTGCGTGCGAAGAACACGCATGGGTTCAAGCAGCGTCTGCGTTCCGCCGATCTGCTGATGATCGACGACGTGCAGTTCATCGCCGGCAAGGATTCCACCCAGGAGGAATTCTTCCACACGATGAACGAGATCATCTCGGCCGGCAAGCGACTGGTGATTACCGCCGATCGCTCGCCCCAGGATCTGGAAGGCATCGAGAGCCGTATCCTCTCGCGCCTCTCCTGGGGGCTGGTGGCGGACGTCAACCCGGCCGACTTCGAACTCCGCCTCAACATCATCGCGCGCAAGCTGGAGACGATGCCGCACGTCAACGTGCCGCAGGAGGTGCAGCTCTTCCTCGCCAAGCGCATCGCGTCCAACGTCCGCGAGCTGGAAGGTGCGCTCAACCGCGTCGTCGCCTATGCGATGCTGTCGAACCGCCCGATCGACGTCGCCTTCGTGGAAGAGACGCTGACCGACGTGCTGCGCGCCCACCAGCGCCGCATCACGATCGACGAGATCCAGCGCAAGGTGTCCGACCATTACCGCATCCGTCAGTCGGAGATGACGTCCGCGCGTCGCGCGCGCGAGGTTGCCCGCCCGCGTCAGATCGCGATGTACCTCGCCAAGCAGCTCACCCCGCGCTCGCTGCCCGAGATCGGTCGCCGCTTTGGCGGGCGCGATCACACCACGGTCATCCACGCGGTCCGGCAGATCGAGAAGCTCCGCAAGGCGGATGCCGAGCTGGACGCCGACGTGCGCCTGCTGCTCCGCCAGCTCGAGGCCTGAGGACAGTTTCCCGGCGGGGGAGGGCAACCTCCCCCAGCTCTGAGCCCTCTCCCTTCGGGGAGAGGGTTTTTTGTTGGCCGGGATGGCACCCTGACGAAGGCCAGGGGCCATCACCGCTCGGCGAGAGGAAGAGGCGTTGCGGGAATGGACCCCAGCCTTCGCTGGGGTGACGAGCAAGGGCAGCAGCTTCCGCGCACAAAGAAAAAGGCGCCGGAGGAGGCCCTCCGACGCCTTTCACGCCTTTTTGGTAAGCTCAGCCCTTCTGCTTGGGCTTGTTCGGGATGGTGATGCGGATGTCCTGCCCCGAATTGCCGGGGAAGCCCGTGAACATCGCGTCGATCAGGTTGGGCACGATCTGGGTCAGGTCGTCCGTCGCCGAATGGGCGCGGGCGCGGCCCTCGAACAGGCGCTTGCCGTCGGCGCCCGTGATCGTCATGCCGAGGAAGCTCGAATAGATGGTGTAGCTCTCCACGTCCGGGCAGCTTCCCCAGAAGGGATCGCCCCAGCCATAGCCCCAGCCGCGACCACCCCAGCCGCCCCAGCCACCGCCCCAGCCGCCCCAACCGCGACCCCAGCCGCCGAAACCGCCATAGCCGCCCCAGCCGCAGTTGAAGCCGGGGGTGGTGGTGACCTTCTGCTGGCCATGGTCGACGCCATAGCCGACCTGCACGATCAGGTCCGCCGGCGAATCCGACACGGCCGGGCGATAGCCAAGCTGGGTCAGGTGCGCCGCGACCTTGTCGGCATAGGTGGCGAATTCCAGCCCGCCGCGATTCTGCGCCTCGGTGGGTTCGACGCGGAACGTCTGGCCCTGCGGCGCCGGCAAGCGCTGGAAGCGCGAGACATGGGCAGTGAAATTGCTCGCGCAGCCGCTCATGGTGAGCAGGGCAAGGGGAGCAGCGAAACCGAGCAGCGCGCGTTTGATGTTCATGGTCGACCTCTTGGCGGAGACATCCGCATTACCGGGGCGTGACGGCCACTCCTCCGCCAACCGTGCTGAATATGCGTTGAACGTGTTGATCTGTCACCGTGTTTCACGCGTGAGACCGAGTGCCGAATAGGCTCCTGCGACGATAGGCTCCGCCGCCGCGCGCGCCTTGGCCGCGCCGTGGGCGAGGATGCGGTCCAGCTCGGCCGGATCCTTCTCCAACTCGGCGAGACGTCCCGAAATGGGCCGAAGAGTCTCGACGAGCAGTTCGGCCAGCGCCGGCTTGAACGCGCCGAAGCCCTGCCCCGCGAAGCGGGCCACCACGTCCGCCACCGACTCGTCGGAGAGCGCGGCGTAGATGCCAATGAGGTTCTTCGCCTCGGGCCGGGCGTCGAGACCGGCGGCGTCGGCGGGGATGGGTTCCGGGTCGGTCTTGGCCTTGCGAATCTTCGATGCGATGGTGTCGGCATCGTCGGTGAGGTTGATGCGGCTCATATCCGAAGGATCGGACTTGGACATCTTCGCGCCGCCGTCGCGGAGGCTCATGATGCGCGCCGCCGCCGGCGGGATCATCGGATCGGGCAGCACGAACAGCTCGGTGGCGAAGTCCGTGTTGAACTTGGTGGCGATGTCGCGCGCCAGTTCGAGATGCTGCTTCTGGTCCTCGCCGACCGGCACATGCGTGGCGCGGTAGATCAGCACGTCCGCGGCTTGCAGCACCGGATAGGCGAACAGGCCGACCGAGGCGCCCTCGCGATGCTTGCCGGACTTTTCCTTGAACTGCGTCATGCGGTTCAGCCAGCCGATCCGCGCGGTGCAGTTGAGCAGCCACGCCAGCTCGGCATGGGCGGAGACGGCCGCCTGGTTGAACAGGGTGGACTTCTCGGGATCGACCCCCGCCGCGATCAGCGCCGCCGCCATCGAGCGGACGTTGGCGCGAAGCTGCGCCGGCTCGTTGAACACGGTGATGGCGTGGAGATCGGCGAGGAAGAAGAAACATTCGCCGCCATCGCGGGCCACTTCGTCCTGCATACGGACCCAGTTGCGGATCGCGCCCAGATAATTGCCGAGATGAAGGTTTCCGGTGGGCTGGATGCCCGAGACGACGCGTTTTGCCATAGTGGCGACGCGTGTCGCCCGCGCGGAGGCTCAGGTCAAGCGCGGCGGCGGCGGAGCAGCGCTTTCGTCTCGCGCCAGTCGAACGCGCCGAACAGGAAGGCGCAGCCGAAATAGCAGATGCCCGCCGGCACGATCAGCATCAGCAGCGCCACGATCCGCGCGCCCACCGAGCCGCCGGCCCGCGCCGCGCAGAACGGATCGAGCCACAGCAGCAGCGCCGCCATCGCCAGCGCGGCCAGTGCCAGCCGGATCGCGCGGCGCTTCAGTTGCGCGTCGATCGCGAAATGCCCGCGCCGGTGCAGCACCCAGTAGAGCAGGCCGACATTGATCCACGCGCAGCTCGCGCCCGAGATCGCGAGGCCGACATAAGAGAGGTTGGTGCCGAACACGAAGAACAGGTTGAGCGCCATGTTGCACGCCATCTCGGTCATCGCGATGCGGACGGGCGTCCTGGTGTCGGCGCGGGCGTAGAAGCCGGGCGTGAACACCTTGATGAGGATGTAGGCCGGCAGCCCGCACGAGAAGGCGGTCAGCACCGCCGCCGACGCCTGCGTGTCGTGGGCGGTGAAGGCGCCCGTCTGGAACAGCGCGCGGATCAGCGTGGTCGAGCCGATCATCAGCCCGGCGGTCGCGGGGAGGGTGAGCAGCAGCGACAGCTCGATCGCGCGGTTCTGCGTGACGATCGCGGCCTTCTCGTCGCCCTGGCCGATCTGTCGGGAGATGACGGGCAGGATCGCGGTGCCGACCCCGATGCCGACCAGCGCGAGCGGCAACTGGTTCAGCCGATCCGCATAATAGATGTAGGAGACGGCGCCCTGGCCGAGGAAGCCGGCCGCCAGCATGGTGATGACGAGCAGGTTGAACTGCACCGCCCCCGCGCCGATCGCGGCGGGCCAGATCACCGAGAGCAGCTTCCTCACCTCGGGATTGAGGGTCGGGCGCTTGAGCCTCAGCTTCACGCCCGCCGATCGCGCGGCGAGGATCAGCCACAGCAATTGCGCGACGCCCGAGATGGTGACGGCCAGCGCCTGCGTATGGGCGATGTCGATCGCGTCGTTGCCCCGGAAGAAGAGCAGCGCCACGATCATGCAGATATTGAGCAGCACCGGCGCCGCCGCGTTCACCCAGAAGCGGTTGAGCGAGTTCATGATGCCGCCGAGCAGCGACACCAGCGAGATCAGCGCCAGATAGGGGAAGGTGAGCTGCGTCAGGTGGACGGCCAGATCGAACTTGGCCGGTCCTCCGCCGTCCTTGAAGCCGAAGGTGATGAGCCACACGATCGGCCGGGGAAAGGCTATGATGAGCGTGGTGAACACCGCCAGGAAGGGCAGCAGCACCGAGAGCACATTCTCGGCGAAGCGCAGGCCATCGGGCAGGCCCTCTCGCCCTTCCGCTTCGGCTTGCCCCACGACGCGGTTGAACATCGGCACGAAGGCGGCGGAGAAGGCACCCTCGGCGAACAGCGAGCGGAACAGATTGGGCAGTCGCCACGCGACCAGGAAGGCGTCGTTGGCGAACCCCGCGCCGACGAAATGCGCCATCAACTGATCGCGGACGAAACCGAGGACGCGGCTGACGAGCGTCAACCCGCCGATGGTGGCGGTGTTCCTGACGAGACTCATCCGCCCCCGCGCCCCCGGCCGTTGGTCAGTCTAACGGGAAGATCAGGCCTGGCCGGCCGGCTCGCCCATGATCCCGCCCTGCTGGGCAAGCTGCGAGAAATAGAGCGCGTTGAAGTCGATCGGATCGAGCATCAGCGGCGGGAAGCCGCCGTCGCGCACCGCATCGGCCACCACGCGGCGGGCGAAGGGGAAGAGCAGGCGCGGCGCTTCGCCGAGCAGGAAGGGCTGGGTCGCCTCGGCCGGCACGTTGCGCAGCGCGAAGAGGCCGCCATAGAGCAGCTCCAGCTTGAAGGCGACGCCTTCGGGCGCGGTCGCGGTGATCTCGATGCGCAGCGCGGATTCGTGCAGCTCGTCGGCGATCTGCTGGGTGCCGATGTTGAACTGCACATCGATCTGCGGCTGGTTCTGCCAATTGTAGACGGCCGGGGCGTTCGGATTCTCGAAGGAGAAATCCTTCACATATTGCGCCAACATGCCGACCTGCGGCGCGCTTTCCTCGCCATTGGGCTGCGGCACGGTCAGGAAATCGGGGGCCTCGTTCTCGGCCATCTGGCGTCATCCTTGTTGGCTTGATCTGGCTGCCTGCGGTGGCCGCGAGGCATGTTCGGCGCGTAGCAGCCGTGCCCGGCAAGGGCAATGCCACCCGCCCGCGAGACGGACTGACCGTGCGAGATTTGAAACCGGAGCCCGGCTCCCCTATGTAGGGCGAGAGTTATGACCTGCGGGCGCGGCTTGGCGCCCGACTGTGGAGGTTCGGTGCCCGAGATCATCATCCTGGCTTGCGTCGCCCTGTTTGTCGGCCTGCGGCTCTATGCCGTGCTTGGCCGCCGCACCGGCCATGAGCAGTCGATCGTCAAGCCCGCGGACGTGCAGCCTTCGCCGCTGGTCGTCCGCCCGGCCGCCGAACCGGTGGTGGAGCGCAAGGTCGAAGCCGTGGGGGCCGCCTCCGCGATGATCGATCCGCACGCGCTGGACGGGGTGCGCTCCGTCGTCTCCGCCGATCCGCATTTCGACGTGGCGGGCTTCCTCGATGGCGCTCGCTCGGCCTATCGCATGGTGCTGGAGGCGTTCTGGCGCGGTGACGAGGCGGAACTGCGCCGTCTGGTCGACGATGAGGTGTATGACGCCTTCCGCGAATCCATCGAGGCGCGCCGCGAGGCGGGCGAGACGGTGGAGAATCGCCTCGTCGCGATCGAGCGCTCGCAAATCCACAGTGCCGGCATGGCGGGGCAGATGGCGGTGGTCGCCGTCCGATTCGACGCGGATATCGCGGCCATCACCCGCGACGCCGAAGGCAATGTCGTCGCCGGATCGCTGACCGACGCCGTGCAGACCCACGATCTGTGGACGTTCAGCCGCAATGTGCGGATCGACGATCCCAACTGGATCCTGATCGAGACCGACGAGGCGGCATGAGCCGTCTCCGGCTCGCGGCCGTTGCCGCGCTCGCGCTGACCGTATCGGCCTGCGTCGCGCCGCATGGCGCGGCTCCGGTGCGGCCCGTGACGCCGCCTCCCGTCCATCCGGCGCCGCCGCCCTCCACGGGCAAGGGGCCGGTTCCCACCGTCACCACCGGCACGGCGCTGACCGCCGGCGTGCGGCCGGGGCCGTCGATCGCCTCGCTGCCGATCGATCCGGTGCGGGCGCGGGGGGCGCTGGCCGCGTTCCGCCTGTCCTGCCCGGCGCTGCTCAAGCGGACGGACAGGAGCGGCCTCACCCGTGGGGCCGACTGGCAGCCCGCCTGCACCGCCGCACCGGGCTGGCCGGATGCGCAGGCGGCCGGCTTCTTCCAGCGTTATTTCGAGACGGCCGAGGTGGGCGGCGGGCGGCTCTACGCCACCGGCTATTTCGAACCCGAGATCGCCGCCTCGCTTCAGCAGGCGCCCGGATACGACGTGCCGATCTACGGCGTGCCCGACGATCTGGCCGAGGCCGATCTCGGCCTGTGGGCGGCGGACCTCAAGGGCCGCAAGATTCGCGGCCATGCGGTGAACGGCAAGTTCGTCCCCTATTTCGACCGCACCCAGATCGAGGCCGGCGCGATGCAGGACCATGCCCCGGTGCTGGCCTATGCCGCCGACAAGATCGAATTCTTCTTTCTCCAGATCCAGGGTTCCGGCCGCCTGCGCCTGCCCGACGGCAGCGTGGTGCGGATCGGCTATGCCGGGCAGAACGGCCTCTCCTACACCGGTATCGGCAAGGCGATGATCGCGCAGGGGCTCATCACGCCCGCGCAGGGATCAATGCAGGGCATCGTCGGCTGGCTGCGCGCGCACCCCGATCAGGCGGACGGCGTGATGCGGCAGAACCGCAGCTTCATCTTCTTCAAGCCGTTGGCCGGTGCCGGCCCGCTGGGCGCCATGGGCGTGCCGGTGACGCCGCGCGCCACGGTGGCGGCTGACCCGGCCTTCACGCCTCTGGGCGCGCCGGTCTGGCTCTCGGCGGACCGGACGGACGCGGCTGGCCTGTGGGTGGCGCAGGATACCGGCGGCGCGATCAAGGGCGCCAACCGCTTCGACACCTTCTGGGGCGCGGGCGACGACGCGGCGCGGATCGCGGGCGGCATGTCCGCGCGGGGCTCCGCGTTCCTGCTGTTGCCGGTCGGCACGGTCGCACGGCTGAACGGCGATGCCGGACAAGCCGCTCGACCCTGACGCGCGCGCGCTCTGGCAGCGTGTCGCCGAGACCGTCCGGCCTCTGAAGGGGCGTCGCCTGCTCAGGAAGGCGGCGCTGCCGGTGGTGCCGGTCGAAAAGCCGATCCCGGTGCGCGCGCCTGCGCCCAGGCCGATCGCCAAGGCGACCACGCCTGGCGACACGCTCGATGGCGGCTGGGACCGGCGGCTGCGGCGCGGCGTGGTGGGGCCGGACCTCACCATCGACCTGCACGGCTACACGCTGACGGCCGCGCATGAGGTGCTGGAGGCGGAGCTGGGCCGTGCGATCCAGCGCCATGCGCGACTGGTGCTGCTGGTGACGGGCCGCCCGCCGCGCGACTCCACCGAGCGGATCGACGGGCGACCGGTGCGCGGCGCCATCCGCGCCTCGATCGGGGACTGGCTGCACCATTCGCGGCACTCCAGCCACATCGCGGCGGTGCGCAGCGCGCACCCGAGGCATGGCGGGGCTGGGGCGCTCTATGTGGTGCTGCGGCGGACTAGGGGGTAGGTTATAAATAGCGACACAATAGGCCGATCCGCCGAGCATCCTCCGTTTCGGCATCGGGACCATCCGACCCTGTCCTGCGGTCGAAGACCATTTAGATAAAAACACCAGATTGATTCTATCCAGTGATGTCAAAATTCCCGTGTGTGGTATTCTTAGTAGACGGGGGGCTTATGAATATAATTCATTACGCATTGGTGGGTATAGGGCTCTGCATCTCTTCGGCGGGCAATGCTCAAGTCGTGGCAACCTCGATAAAATCGGCGCAACTAAGTAAAATTGTTATCAATCCGGATATCCCTAAAGCCAATCAGCACGTGAAGTCAGGCAGTATCTGCTTGTGGGCTGGAAGCCCGATCAATTTTGGATCTCAAGAGCGCACGCTTAACTACGAGAGATTTGATAGGCTTTTTTCAACGGCGCTTAATGCCCATGGTTTTAAAGCCATTGCGAAATCTGCGGATATGTTTGAGGGTGAAGGCAACAGCGCCAAGCCAGATTTCTTGGTTGGTGCCACGCTGCGTCCACAGACTGTTAACGTCTGCGATTCAATCGGTGGCTTGAAAGGCGCTATCGCGATCTCTGTTGAATGGCAAATTTACGACCGTAGTAAGCAGCAAGTGGTTGAAACGGTGACGACAGAGGGGACTGGCCAATCGTTAAAATTCCAGGCGAGCGGCCTCAATCTGATTATCGACCAAGCGTTTTCGGCCGCAGCAGTAGCGTTAATCAGTCAAGGGGTGATTCAAAAATATCTTGGTACTCCAGGGTCTTCGTCCGTTATTCAGTGAATAAAACAGTAGAGAATCTGACCGAAGTCCACCAATCCCCGCCTCACCCCACCACCTTCCGCAGCACCGCTTCATAGATATCCGCCAACTGTCGCAGGTCATCCACTGCCGCCGCTTCGTCCAGCTTGTGCATTGTTGCGTTGGGCAGGCCGAACTCCACAGTCGGCGCGATCTGGGAGAGGAAGCGCGCGTCCGACGTGCCGCCCGTGGTCGAGAGCTGCGCCGTGATGTCGATCACCTCGTGGATCGCCTCCGACACCAAAGTGGACAGCGCCCCCGGCTCGGTGAGGAAGGCCTCGCCGGAGATCATCGCCTCGACGCTTGCGCGCGGGGCCTCCTCGGCGACGATGCGGCGGATTTCCGCCTCCAGCGCATGGCCCTTCTGCTCGTCGTTGAAGCGGATGTTGAGCCGCGCCCGCGCGCCGCCGGGGATGACGTTGGTGGCGCTGTTGCCCACCTCGATGTCGGTCACCTCCAGGTTGGAGGGCTGGAACCAGGCATTGCCATGATCGAGCCGCCAGCTCTTCAGCCGGTCGAGGATGCGGACCAGCCGCGTCACCGGATTGTCCGCGAGGTGGGGGTAGGCGACATGGCCCTGCGTGCCGGGCACCTCGATCCACGCGTTGATCGATCCGCGCCGGCCGATCTTGATCGTGTCGCCGAGCCGCGCGTCGGATGTGGGCTCGCCGACGAGGATCATGTCCGGGCGGATGCCGCGCTCGGCCATCCACGCGATGATCGCGCGGGTGCCGTGGATGGCGGGGCCTTCCTCGTCGCCGGTGATGAGCAGGCTGATCGTGCCCTTGTGCTCGGGCACGCGCTCCGCCGCCGCGATGAAGGCGCCGATCGCGCCCTTCATGTCGACGGCGCCGCGTCCGTAGAGCAGATCGCCCCGGATCACCGGCTCGAACGCGCCGGAGGTCCAGCCGCCGCCCGCCGGCACCACGTCGCTGTGCCCCGCGAAGGCGAAGTGCGGCGCGCCATGGCCGCGGATCGCGACGAGGTTCTCCACCGGCCCATGCGGCGCCTCGCCCGAGGAGAAGCGGTGGACGGTGAAGCCCTGAGCCTCCAGCGCTTGGCTCAGCACATCCTGCGCGCCGGCATCGGCGGGGGTGACGCTGGCGCAGCGGATGAGATCGGCGGTGAGCGCCACGGGATCGATTGGACCGGTCATGCCACAGCGGTTAACCTTATGGGCGCGACTTGAACAGGTGCCCCATGCCCCGGATTGACCTCAATATGATCGAGCCGAAGACCGGCAGCGGCTATCCCGAGCCCTATAACCTCGCCGCGCAGAAGCGGCAGGTGCGGCCGCTCTCACGCCCGGCGGGGCTGGCCGACTTCGAGGCCAATCATGTCATCCTGCCGCCCGGCGCCTGGTCCAGCCAGCGGCACTGGCATGAGGGGGAGGATGAGTTCCTCGTGATGATCGCCGGCAGCGCGATGCTGGTCGACGATTCGGGGGAGACGCCGCTCGCCCCCGGCGACTGCGCGGCCTTCCCCAGGAATGACGGCAACGGCCATCATGTCATCGCGGGCGACGGGGGCTGCACCTTCGTGGTGATCGGGGTGGCCGAGACGAGCCTCTGCCACTATCCCGACGCCGACCTGCTCTACGACGCGGCCGCCGACCGCTATCTGCACAGGGACGGGACGCCCTATTCCTGATCCGGGAGCGTCTCGAACTTCTCGATCACCCAGTCCTCGGCCTGCGCGCCGGCGATCCAGTCCTGCATGAAGGGGTGCGAGAAGATCGCCTGCATGTAGGGCAGCGCGAAACGCGGCACCGGCAGGGCATAGGTGACGATCCGCGTGCAGACCGGCGCGAACATGATGTCCGCCGCGCTGAACTGGCCGAACAGGAACTCGCCGCTGCTGCCGAAGCGGGCGCGGGCCTGCGCCCACAGCTCGTAGAGGCGCGCGAGATCGGCCTGGACCGCTTCGGAGGGCTTATAGTCCGGGAAGCGGCGGCGGATGTTCATGCTGCATTCGCGGCGCAGCGCCGCGAAGCTCGAATGCATCTCGGCGGCCATCGAGCGGGCCATGGCGCGGGCGGCATCGTCCTCCGGCCAGAATTTCTCGCGGCCGACGCGATCGGCGAGCCAGTCGACGATGGCGAGCGAGTCCCAGACGACGGTGTCGCCGTCCCACAGGATCGGCACCTTGCCGGAGGAGGGGGCGAACTCATCGCCCTCGCGCACCTTGTCCCACGCCTCGTCGTACAGCGGCACGACGATCTCCTCGAAGGGGAGGCCGGATTGCTTGACCGCCAGCCAGCCGCGCAGCGACCAGGAGGAATAGGCCTTGTTGCCGATGATGAGCTTGAGCATGGGCCGGGTTGTCGCGGGGAGGCGGGCCGAGGTCAACCTTCTTGAGCCCCTCCCTGGAAGGGAGGGGTTGGGGTGGGTCTGGCTCCGTATCGGCGTTCCACCCGCCCCAAGCGAACCCACCCCCGACCCCTCCCTCTGAGGGAGGGGAGTTCAGGCCGCGATCGCGTCCAGAACGGCGGCGCGCAGTTCCGGGATGCCCGCGCCCGTCTCGCTCGACGTCGGCAGGATCACCGGGTGCGCGGCGACATGCTTGCGCGCCTCGGCCTCCGTCTCGGCCATCACCTTGGCGAGTTCGGTCGGCTTGATCTTGTCGGCCTTGGTGAGGACGAGCTGATAGCTCACCGCCGCCTTGTCGAGCATAGTCATCAGCTCGCGATCGACGTCCTTCAGGCCATGGCGGCTGTCGACCAGCACGAGCACGCGCGACAGCACGGCCCGGCCGCGCAGATAGTCGTTCACGAGGAACTTCCAGCGCTTCACCATGTCCTTGGGGGCCTTGGCGAAGCCGTAGCCCGGCATGTCGACCAGCCGGAAAGCCAGCGGATCGCCGACGTCGAACAGGTTCAGCTCCTGCGTCCGGCCCGGCGTGTTCGACGTGCGGGCCAGCGCGCTGCGGTTGACCAGCGCGTTGATGAGCGTCGACTTGCCGACGTTCGACCGCCCGGCGAACGCCACTTCCGGGGCGTTCGGATCGGGGAGGAACTTCAGGTCCGGCGCGGACTTGAGGAAGGCGACGTGGCCGGCGAACAGTTTGCGCGCCGCCTCCAGCCGCTCGGCCGCCTCCTCAGGGGTGAGCGTGTCGTTCACTTGGTCGCCGCCGGAACCGGATTGCGCCGGTTCAGCCACTGCATCTGCGCGACCGTGATGAGGTTGGACGCGATGTAGTAGATCTGAAGGCCCGCCGCGAAGGGCGACATGATGAACATCATGAACCACGGCATCAGCGCGAAGATCTGCTTCTGGCTCGGGTCCATCGTCATCTGCGGATTGAGCTTGAACTGGAGCCACATGGTGATGCCGAGGATGATCGCCAGCACCGACAGATGCATGAAGCCGGTCGGCTCGAACGGCAGGAAGCCGAACAGGTTGACGGGCGTCAGCGGATCGGGCGCGGAGAGATCCTTGATCCACAGCATGAAGGGCTGATGGCGCATTTCGAGCGTCAGCGTCAGCACCTTGTAGAGCGCGTAGAAGATCGGAATCTGGAGGAAGACGGGCAGGCAGCCGGCGAGGGGATTGATCTTCTCCTCGCGGTACAGCTTCATCATCTCCTCCTGGAGCTTGGGCTTGTCGCCCTTGTGACGCTCCTGGAGGGCCTTCATCTTCGGCTGCACCAGCTTCATCTGATGGGCCGACTTGAACTGCTTGTGGGCGATCGGGAACATCACCGCGCGGACCAGCACGGTCAGCAGGATGATGGCGACGCCGAAATTGCCGACCTGCTTGAACAGCCAGTCGAGGATCTTGAAGATCGGCTTCTCGAACCAGATGAACCAGCCCCAGTCGATCGCGCGGTCCAGCTTGGCGATGCCGGGCTTGCCGACATAGCGATCCAGCAGCGCGGCATCCTTGCCGCCCGCGAACAGATAGGACTGCACGGTGGCGGACTGGGTCGGCGACACGGTCTTGGGGGCGGTGCTGAACTCGGCCTGATACTGGCCGTTCTGCCCGCGGAACTCGGCGTCGACCGGCTGCGACTGGTCGGGCGCGACCGCCGTCAGCCAGTATTTGTCGCCGAAGCCGAGCCAGCCGCCGGTGGTCTGGAAAGACTTGCCGGTGCCGCCGGCCTCGTCGAGATCCTTCCAGTCGACCGAATAGTCGGCGGCGTTGTTGAACACGCCGATCGGGCCGACATGCTGCGCGTGGCTGGTCGGATCCTTCGACTGGCCGGTGCGGTTCACGAAGCTGTAGGGGCGGGTGACGATCGCGGTCTGCGCGCCGTTGGTGACGCTCTGCTGGACCGTGAAGAGATAGCCGTCGTCGACCGAGAGCTTGATGGCGAAGGCCTGGCCCTGGCCGTTGCTCCACGTCAGCGTCACAGGCTTGTTCGGCGCCAGCACGTCGCCGGTCGCGGTCCACACGGTGTTGGCGTCGGGCAGCGCCACGCCCTGTCCGGTCCAGCCGAAGCCGGCGAAATAGGCGTCCGCGCTGCCTTCCGGCGAGAAGATGCGGACGGGCGGCGAATCCTTGGCGATCGTCTCGCGCTGGGTGGTGAGCACCAGATCGTCGAGGCGCGCGCCCTTGAGATCGATCGAGCCGGCGAGCAGCGGCGTCTCGATCTTCACGCGGGGCGATTCGGCGAGCACCACATTGCGATCCCGCACGGCGGCGGGGCCGTTGGACACGGGCGTCGCGCTCGGCAGCGGAACCGTCTTGCCATGCACGATCTGGGTGCTGGGCTTGTTGGCGGTCGGGAAGACGCGGTCAGAGATCAGCGCCCAGCCCAGAAGCACGAGTGCGGACAATACGAGCGCGAGGATCAGATTGCGCTGTTCGTTCACCGAAACACCCCCAAGAGGAAAAGCAGGTTCGGACGCCCCTGTCAGGGCACCGGGTCATATCCATGGCCGCCCAGCGGGTGGCAGCGGCAGATGCGCCGCGCCGCCAGCCAGGAGCCGCGCGCTGCGCCATAGCGCGTCCAGGCCTCGATCGCATAGGCCGAACAGGAAGGAATGAAACGACAGGTCGGCCCCATCATCGCGGAAGGGCCTGCCTGCCAGGCGCGCGCCACGGCGACGAGGCCACGCGTGGCGAGGCCTTTCGATGTCACCGGGCGAGCTTTCGGAGCGCCGCGCCGAATTCGTCGCGCAGCAGGGCGAAATCGCGCTCGATCCCGCCATTGCGGCCGATCAGGATATGATCGGCGCCCGCGAATCCGTGGACCGGCAGCAATTCGGCGGCGAGCGCCCGGAAACGGCGCTTCATGCGGTTGCGAACCACCGCGTTGCCGACCTTCTTGGTGATGGTGATGCCGACGCGCATGGTCGGGTCATCATCCTCGCGCTTCCTCACCAACAGCACGAAGCCGGGCATAGCCCGGCGCAAGCCTCCGTTCGCCGCGAGGAAATCCGCGCGGCGCCGGAGTTTCGTGAGGACGAGGTCGCTCAGGCCGAGAGCGACTTGCGGCCACGCGCGCGGCGGGCGGCGAGAACCTTGCGGCCGGCGGCGGTGGCCGAACGGTTGCGGAAACCATGGCGACGCTTGCGCACGAGGTTGCTGGGCTGGAAAGTGCGCTTCATCGGTCAATCCCTTGAACGTCTGCGAACGAAAAAGGGCCGCCGGAAGGTGGCGGCCACGGTTGGTCGGTCCGATAGGGAAATGGGCGCGCGGAGTCAATCCAGAGGGACGGCGAGCGCCGGTTTTTCCCTCTCGCGGCGCCGGCGGGCGCTGCGGCGGCGCATTCCCCAGTCCACCCATTCGCCGAGCCTGGGCCAGCGGCGCTTGGTGCGGACATAGAAGCGCCGCGCCCAGGGCGACGTCTCCAGCAGCAGCGCGAAGCCCGCCGCCAGCACGAAGATGCCGCCCGGCCCCGGCAGCAGGCCGACGATCGGCGCGGACAGGATCAGCACCCAGCCGAACGCGAACAGCATATGCCGCATCGCGTGGGTGCGTCGCCATGTCTGCCATCGTGCGCGCCATGTCATCGGGGATGAATGTGGGGGATGCGTATGACAATCGCAATCGCTGGACAGGCGCTTCGGCGCGGCTAGGGTGCGGATCGGGGCATATCGGGGGGTAGCGTGGTCGCGATTGTCTCGACCGTGGCGTTTCTGGGGCTGGAGGCGAGGGCCGTCGAGGTGCAGGTGCAGCTCGCGGCGGGGCTGCCGGCGTTCGTGATGGTCGGCCTGCCCGACAAGGCGGTGGGCGAGAGCCGGGAGCGGGTGCGCGCGGCGCTCGCCGCGATCGGGCTGGCGCTGCCGCCCAAGCGCATCACCGTCAATCTCTCGCCCGCCGACCTCCCCAAGGAGGGTTCGCATTTCGATCTGCCGATCGCGCTCGGCCTGCTCGCCGCGATGGGCGTGGTGGATCATGAGACGCTGAGCGGTTTCGTCGCGGTGGGCGAGCTGGGGCTGGACGGCCGCGTCGCGCCCGCGCCCGGCGTGCTGCTGGCGGCGCTTCATGCATCGGAGCAAGAGAAGGGGCTGATCTGCCCCGCCTCACAGGGGCCGGAGGCGGCGTGGGCGGGCCGTATCGAGGTGGTCGCGGCGCCGGACCTGCTGGCGCTCATCAATCATCTGAAGGGCAGCGGCCAGATCGCGCCGCCGGGCGCCGGGCAGGTCGAGCCGCCGGTGATGGGGCCGGACCTCAAGCAAGTGAAGGGGCAGGAGACCGCCAAGCGCGCGCTGGAGATCGCGGCGGCGGGCGGCCATAACATGCTGATGGTCGGCCCGCCGGGAGCGGGCAAGTCGCTGCTGGCCTCATGCCTGCCGGGAATTCTTCCCGATCTTGCGCCGGCCGAGGCGCTGGAGGTGTCGATGGTGGCGAGCGTCGCGGGGGAGCTGCCCGGCGGCAGGCTGCTCCGCGCCCGGCCGTTCCGCAGCCCGCATCATTCCGCCTCGATGGCGGCGCTGACCGGGGGAGGCCTGCGCGCCAGGCCCGGAGAGGTGAGCCTCGCCCATCTCGGCGTGCTGTTCCTCGACGAATTGGCGGAGTTCCAGCGCCCGGTGCTCGATTCGCTGCGCCAGCCGATCGAGACGGGCAAGGTGTCGGTCGCGCGGGCGAATGCGCATGTCACCTTCCCGGCACGGGTGCAGTTGGTGGCGGCGATGAACCCATGTCGGTGCGGGCATCTCGGCGATGCCTCGCTGGCCTGCGCCCGCGCGCCGCGCTGCGCCGCCGATTATCAGGCCAAGGTGTCGGGGCCGCTGCTCGATCGCATCGATCTGCATGTCGAGGTGCAGGCGGTGTCGGCCGCCGATCTCGTCCTGCCGCCGCCCGCGGAGGGGTCGTCCGAAGTGGCGGGGCGCGTCGCAGAGGCGCGGGGCGTGCAGACGGCGCGCTACCGGGGACATGCGGCCCGCACCAACGCGGAGGCGGACGGCGATCTGCTCGATCGCGTCGCCACGCCCGACGAGGCGGGCCGCGCGCTCCTCGCGCAGGCGGCGGAGGCGATGCGGCTCTCCGCACGCGGCTATCACCGGGTTTTGCGCGTCGCGCGAACGATCGCGGATCTGGCCGGCGCGGAGATCGTCGGGCGCGTCCACATCGCGGAGGCGTTGAGCTATCGGCGGAGGGCGCCGGTCAACTGACAGGGGAGGGACGAAGATGGAATGGATGATCCTGCCGCTCAAGCGCTACGCCCAATTCAACGGCCGCTCGACGCGGCGCGAATTCTGGATGTGGGTGGTGTTCCTCATCATCGTGTCGATCGTGCTCAGCATCGTCGACGGGGTGCTGGGGCTCGGCGGCTCCAACAGCCTCACGCATACCAGCCTCGCCGGGCCTGACGCGTCCGGTTTCAGCTATGGCGCCGCGACGCGGGGCGGCTGGCTCACCGGCCTGTTCAGCCTGGCCGTGCTGGTGCCCAACATCGCCGTCAGCGTCCGCCGGCTGCATGACATCAACCGCAGCGGCTGGTGGATTCTGATGCCGGTGGCACCCTATGCGCTGGGCTTCATCCTGATGGCGAGCGTCCACACCTTCATCGTGGCCGGCCTGATGATGTTTCTGGGCTTCGTCGGCGCGATCGTGCTGCTGGTCTGGTACTGCCTGCGCGGCACGCCCGGCCCCAACCGTTTCGGGCCTGATCCGCTGGCCGACATGTCCGATCTCAGCGAGACGTTCCGCTAGGCGGGGCGTGCGAACGCTACCATTAGAGGCTTGACCCGGACAACGTTGTCGTCCGACGATGGGCTCGCGCCGCGACACAGACAGGCGGCGCGAGGAGGGGCATGGCCAGTTCAGCGATCGGGGCGTTCGCGCGCCTCCCGGACCTCGCCTGGCCGGTGCTCCGGGGGGCGGTCGTTCCGGCCTGCCCCGACATCATCGCCGACCGTCCGGCCCACCTGAGAGGATGCCCATGCGCGCTTCGTTGTTCCTGACCACCGCCATCGCCTGCGCGCTGGCGAGCGCGGCCACCGCCGCCGCTCCCGAGGCTGCTCCCGCCATCAGCCCCACCGCGTGGAAGAACACCGCGCTCTCCGCCGATCAGCGCGCCGACCTGCTGGTGAAGGCGATGACCGAGGACGAGAAGCTGGTGGTCGTCACCGGCTATTTCGGCGTGCAGCAGGACTGGAACAAGTTCCGCTTCCCCGAGGCGCGGCTCCAGTCGGCGGGCTTCGTGCCGGGCGTGCCGCGCCTCGGCTTCACCCCGCAATGGCAGAGCGATGCCGGCAGCGGCGTCGCGACGCAGGGCGAGGCGACCCCGGCCCTGGAGCGCACCGCGCTGCCGTCGGGCATCCTCAGCGCCTCGACCTGGGATCCCGGGATGGCGGAGGCCGGCGGCCGCATGGTCGGCGCGGAGGCGCGCGCGTCGGGCTTCAACGTCCAGCTTGCCGGCGGCATCGATCTCGATCGCGAGCCCGGCAACGGCCGCAACTTCGAATATGGCGGCGAAGATCCGCTGCTCGCGGGCACGATGGTGGGTGCCTTCATCAAGGGCATCCAGTCCAACAAGATCGTCACCACGATCAAGCATTATGCCTTCAACGATCAGGAGACGGGCCGCAACACGGTCGACGTCCATATCGATCCGACGGCGGCGCGCATGTCCGATCTGCTCGCCTTCCAGATCGCCATCGAGAAGGGCGATCCGGGCTCGGTGATGTGCTCCTACAACCTCGTGAACGGCACGCACGCCTGCCAGAACGACTGGCTGCTCAACAAGGTGCTGAAGGGCGACTGGGGCTATAAGGGCTTCGTCATGTCGGATTGGGGCGCCCAGCATGACACGGTGAAGGATGCGCTGGGCGGGCTCGATCAGGAGACCGGCGTCTCGAAGGCCGACAATTATGTCTGGCGCGACAAGCTCAAGGCCGCGATCGCCGAAGGCAAGGTGCCGATGGCGGTGCTGGACGACAAGGTGCGCCGCATCGCCCGCGCGCTGATCGCGAGCGGCGCGATCGATCATCCGGTCGCCCTCGCGCCGATCGATTTCGCCGCCCATGCCAAGGTGTCGCAGGCCGATGCGGAAGCCGGCATCGTGCTGCTCAAGAATGAGGGCGGCATCCTGCCGCTCGCCGGTTCGGCGCGGAAGATCGCGGTGATCGGCGGCCATGCCGATGTCGGCGTGCTGTCGGGCGGCGGCTCGGCGCAGGTCTATTCGCCGGGGGGCAATGCGGTGCGCGGGCTCGGGCCGAAGGCGTGGCCGGGGCCGATCGTCTATGACAAGTCCTCGCCGGTGGAGGCGCTCAAGGCCGAGCGGCCGGGTGCCGCGATCTCCTACAACGCCGGCACCGATCCGGCGGCGGCGGCCGCCGCGGCTAAGGGGGCGGATGTCGCCATCGTCTTCGTGACGCAATGGACGGCGGAGTCGCTCGATTTCCCGCTGACGCTGCCGAACGATCAGGATGCGCTGGTCGCGGCGGTGGCGGCGGCCAACCCCAACACCATCGTCGTGCTGGAGACGGGCGGCGCCGTGACGATGCCGTGGATCGACAGCGTGAAGGGCGTGGTCGAGGCCTGGTATCCCGGCACGCGCGGCGGCCCGGCGATCGCGCGGGTGCTGACCGGCGCGGTGAACCCGTCGGGCCATCTGCCGATCAGCTTTCCGCGTTCGGCCGAGCAGTTCCCCCGCGCCACGATCGCCGGCAAAGGCCTGCCCGAGAAGCAGGTGTTCGACGTCACCTACAGCGAGGGCGCGGCGGTCGGCTACAAATGGCTGGACAAGCAGGGCGCGACCCCGCTGTTCCCGTTCGGTCACGGCCTCAGCTACACGAGCTTCGCGGGCGACGGCGTGTCGGCGAAGCTGGTCGGCGCGGACCTTCGGGTGAGCTTCCGCCTGCGCAACACCGGCAAGGTGGCGGGCGCGGATGTCGGCCAGATCTATGTGTCGCCTGTGGCGGGCGGCTGGGAGTCGGCCAAGCGGCTCGGCGGCTTCCGCAAGCTGACGCTCGCACCGGGGCAGGCGGAGGAGGCGACCGTCACGATCGATCCGCGTCTGCTCGCAACCTGGGACGAGGGGCGCCATGGCTGGCATGTCGCCGCCGGCCGCTATCGTGTGACGCTCGCCACTTCGGCGGCGGATCAGGGGGAGAGCGTGGAGGTGACGCTGCCCGAGCGCTGGCTCCCCGCAGGGCAGGGTGTGAAGGGCGGCGCCTGAGCGCCGCCCCTACGGCGTCACTCGCCCATGATGCGGAGGAGTGACGCCGGGGCCTGACCGGTCGGCAGGGTGCCCGTCGCCGTGAGGCGGCGGGCCTTGTCGTCCCAGTCGAGCGTGGCGGTCTTGCCCGCCCTGGTGCTGACGCCATCGTCGTCGAACAGCGTGAACCGCGCGTCGCGGCCCGGATAGACGCGGATTTCCTCCAGCGGCTGCTTGTTCATCGTGCTCGGCACCTGCGCGCCCATCGGCACGATCGAGCCGGCGCGGACATAGAGCGGGATGCGGTCGATCGGCGCCGCCGCCTCGATCCACTGGCCGCCGGCGATGCGCTTGTTGGTCCACCAGTCATACCAGTCGCTGCCGGTCGGCAGATAGACCTTGCGGGCTGTCACGCCCTGATCGGTGACGGGCGCCACGAGGAAGGCCGAACCCAGCATATATTCGTCGCCGATATTGGCGACCGCCGGGTCGTTCGGGAAATCCATGAACAGCGCGCGCATGAAGGGCGTGCCGGTCTCGCTGGTGTGATGGCCGAGGCTGTAGAGATAGGGGATCAGCGCGTAGCGCAGGCGCAGGAACTTCTCCAGCACCGGCTCCGCCGCCTTGCCGTAGGACCAGAGCGCCGTCGCCGGGCGCTGGCCGTGGATGCGCAGCGTCGGGGTGAAGGTGTTGTATTCGAACCAGCGGGTGAACAGCTCCGGGTAATCCGGGTAATCCGGGTAGTTCGGGTTCGCGGCATCCGATCCGGCCGGATCGAGCAGCAGCGGGCGCTCGGGCGTGTGCGCGCCGGGGGTCTGCCAGCCGCCGGTGTCGCTGCCCCAATAAGCGAGGCCGGTGGCGGTGAAGTTCAGGCCGGTCGGCACCTGGCGCTTCAGCGCCTCCCAGCTCGAATCGACGTCCGACGACCAGAACAGGCAGCCGTTGCGCTGCGCGCCCAGATAGGCGGCGCGGCACAGGATCAGGTTGCGGAAGCCGGGGCGATCCTTGGCCGATCCTTCCGCCACGCTGCTGGTGTGGAGCAGCGGGAAGAGGTTGTGATAACGATCGCCCGAACCGATCGAATAGAAGGCGCCGTCCGGCACCAGATCGGGCTCGGTCTCGTCGAGCCAGAACCAGTCGAATCCCTTGGACGCGATATTGTCGCGGATCTTGCCCCAGAACCACTGGCGGGCCTCAGGATTGGTCGCGTCGAGCAGCGCTCCGGCGCGGTCCGATCGGATCGCGAGGCCGTCGATCGGGTTGCCGTCCTTATCGTGGAGCAGCCATTCCTTCGAGGCGAGGAAGTTGAAGTAGCGCGATTCCTTCTCGAAGCGCGGCCACACCGAGATGATCGAGTGCATCCCCATCGCGTGCAGCTTGGCGTTCATGCCGGCGGGGTCGGGAAAGGCGGTGGGATCGATGTCGAGCTGGCCCATCCGCGTCCAGTAGAACCAGTCGAGCACCATCACGTCGAGCGGCAGCTTGCGCTGGCGATACCCTTCCGCGACCGACATCAGTTCGGCCTGGGTTTCGTAGCGGGCCTTGCTCTGGATGAGGCCGAAGGCGGCCTTGGGCGGCAGCGGGGTCGGGCCGGTCAGCCTGGCGTAGCCGGCGGTGAGATCGTCGCTGGTCGGGCCGGTGACGACGAAGAAGGAGACGCGCTCGCCCACTTCCGAGGTGATGTGCGTCCGGCCGTTGAGCCCGGCGGACACCGTGGTCGCGGCCGGATTGTCCCACAGGATGCCGTAGCCCTTGCTGGAGAGCAGATAGGGCACGCAGACCGTCTCGCCGGCGGGCGCGTCGTAATTGTGGCGGCAATCGATGGTGCGGCCGCGCAGATCGAGGATGCCCTCCTGATTCTGGCCGAGGCCGTAGAAATGCTCGTCCGGCGTTGTCGAGAAGCTGGCGCCGACCCGGAAGGTCTTCTCGCCGTTGACGGTGTGGGGCGCCATGTCCCAGCCGTTCATGGTGACGATCGGCTTGCCGTCCGCGCCCTTGATGATGACGGTCGCGCCGGGGAGAGCGGGCGCGAAATAGCGCTGCATCTGGGTCGGCGGCGTCGGCTGCGGCCCGGTGGCCACGGTGACGTTGAGCTTCGAGGAGGCGAAGACGTCGCCGCTCGCGTCGGTCGAGTGGGTCCAGCCCGTGGCGTCGGCATGGGCGGAGACGCCGTAGCCGGGCTTCCCGGCCGAGAGCGACTCGTCGGTGGCGATCGTCACGCGGACGATGTTGGCGGCATAGGGCTCGACCGAGACGAACGCGCCATAGCGATCGACAGTGGCCATCGGAGCCGCCAGCGCGGCGGTGGAAAGGCCGATAGCGCTAACAGCCGTCGTCAAACTCAGCCAGCGGAGGCGGCGTGTCGTCTCTTTCATGGTCATCCTTGGGCTCGTTGAGGCTCACTTCGCCAAATATCGCATTTATCAGAGAATGCGAGGCAGAAGGGCCGCGACCTTCGGATGGGTTGCACCGGATCGAGGGAGCCGGCGCGGTTCGGCGGGCTTAACGGGCGTCGTTGCGGGCGGCCGCGAGAGCGCGATCACGCTCGGCAAAGGCATGTTCGCGAACCCGCTCGGCGGTCGCCAGCGCACGCTCGCGCTGGGCCTCGGCCTGGGCGAGGGCGCGATCCCGTTCCGCGTCGGCCATGGCCAGCGCCTGTTCGCGCCGCGCCTCGGCCTGCTCCCGCGCGCGCTCGGCGGCGGAGAGCGCGCGGTCCCGCTCGCCCATCGCGTCGCTGACGATCTTGTCGATGTCCCGCCCGCACAGCGCGAGTGTCTGCCAGTCGGCGGTTTCGGAGACGGGCATTCCCTGCGCGCCGCAGGTGGCGGCCATCGCGTGGCGGGTGGAGGCGATCTGCTCCCGCGCCATCATGGGCTCGACCGGGCGGACGGGATGCGCCACGCGGGCGAGGGCGGCGGCACGGTGGGCCTCGGCGACTTCGCGATGGCCTTCCGCGGCTTCGCGGCGTGCTTCGGCGGCCTCGCGGCGGCCTTCCTCGGCGGCGCGGCGCGCTTCCTGACGCGCCTGTTCGGCGTCGGCGCGGATCTGGGCGATGTCGGCCTGCGAGAGGATGGCGGGCTCGGAGACGTTCGCCTCGCCCGAGGCGGTGACCAGCAGCCCGGCGCCGATCGCACCCAGCGCCAGCACACCACCCAGCCACAGCCGGGCCGAGCCGATCGGCCGGCGCGCCATCGTCTGGAGGCGGCGCTTCAGCTCGGCCTTGTGGCTGAGCGCACAGGCCACGCCCGGCATCCGGGCGGACACGGACTTGAGGACGGCGCTGCCATAGGCATGGCGCTCGGCGGCGCTGACGCCCGCCAGCACGGTGGCGTCGCAGGCCAGCTCCTGATCGGCGCGGAACAGCCGATAGGCCTTGTGCGCCAGCGGGTTCCACCAGTGGAGCGCCAGCACGAAGAGCGCGACCAGATTGGCGAGGATGTCGTTACGGTCATGATGCGCGCCCTCGTGCAGCAGAGCGAGGCGCCGCTCGGCCGGGCTGTAGCGTTGCATGAAGTCGGCGGGCAGGAAGATGCGGCGCTTGAGGACACCGGCCGCGACCGGGCCGTCCACCTGCCCGGTGACGAGGATGTCGACCCCGCACTCGCGGGTCAGCAATACGGCCGAGCGCATCGCATGGCGCAGGAAGCCGAAATAGCGCAGCATCTGCCAGCCGAACCACAGCGCCGCGCCGCCCAGCCAGAATGCGATCAGCATCTCGGCATAGGGCAGGTGATACGGCGCGACGACGGGCGGCAGCGATGGAAGCGGCGCCATCGGGGCGAGCGAGATGGTCGGATCGGCGACGATCTTCACGGCGCTCGGATGATCGGCCAGCCCGACGAGCTTATATTGGTGGCCGATATGGAACACGGGCACATAGAGCGTCCGCCAGCCCGGCAGCGATGGCATCAGGAAGCGCAGCGCGGGCAACGCCCACAGCCAGTAGGCCATGCGCGGCCCGAAGGCGGCGGCCGCCGGCTTGCGCAGCGCCAGCACGAGCAGCGCCAGCAGGGTGGTGGCGATCAGGGTCTGAAGGGTCCACTCGGTCACGGGCGCAGCTCCTTGAGGAGGGCTTCCAGCTCGGCGATGTCGTCGGGGGTGAGGCCGTCGCCCTCGGCGAGGTGGGCGACCAGCGGCGCGGCGCGGCCGCCGAAGAGGCGGTCCACCAACCGGCGGGACTCGCCCGCCACATAGCGTTCGCGCGCCACCGCGGGGCGATAGAGATAGCGGCGGCCGTCTTCCTCATGCGCCAGCACGCCCTTGGCGAGCAGCCGGCCGAGCATGGTCTTCACCGTCCGGTCGCTCCATTCGCGGGAGGCGTCGATGCGTTCCGTCACTTCGGCGGCGGTGAGCGGCTCGTTAGCCGACCACAGCGCCTCCATCACGACAAGCTCCGCTTCGCTGATCCGCTCGGACACCGGGCACGACTCCATCGATTACAGGTGTAGTCGTATATGACTACGGATGTAGTCGTCAAGTCCGGCGGGAGAGGCGTCGTTCCATCTGGCGTTCGCCTTCCACCTGTTGCATAGGAGCCCGCGAAGGGCGCTCCGGCGCCGTTCCAGCCGAGCGGCTGCGCGGGCGTGGTGAAATTGGTAGACGCGCCGGACTCAAAATCCGGTTCCGCAAGGAGTGTCGGTTCGAGCCCGACCGCCCGCACCATCGGCCGACCGGGAGTCGGCGCCTTTTCCTTGTTCCTGTCACCCTAAGCCGATGGTCGAACCGTGCCTGTCCTGACGGGCGCGGTAAACGGTCTGTTAACGTCATGGGCTCACAGTCCCTGCCGAAGAGGGTGGCGGTTTGCGAAGATCTGCCCTTGCCCCTCGAACAAGTCGCCAAGTCGGCTTGTGTATCGGTTCGTTGCGTATGTGTCCTTTGCGGAACGGCGGCGGAATGGGATCATGACGATGACATGACCGAACTGCGCGACGAGGCGTGTTCTGCTTGGCCCTGTCGTGCGGCGGAAGGGTTGCAATCTGCAACGTGGGGCTTAGGCGATCCCTGCCTTCGCGCGAACGAGTCGCGGGGTGCGGCGGCGATGGCCCTTCCGGGCCGATGGTCCTGATCGTTGCCGCGGATTTCAACGGAATCGAGGATCGGAACGATGCGCTCTGGCTTCGTGCTGGCGGTGTTGGTGGCTGCGCTCCCTTCGGCGCCGGCCTTTTCGATGGGGATGACGCTCGGCGAGCGGGCGACCGTGCTTGCCGCGCACAACAGCGAGCGCGCCGCCGTCGGCGTGGGGCCGATCCAGTGGAGCGCGAAGCTCGCCGCCGATGCCGAGCGCTGGGCCGTACACCTCGCGCGCATCAACACCATGATCCATTACGGATCGATGGGCGAACCCGACAACGGGGAGGGGGAGAACCTCTTCATGGGCACCGCCCGCGCCTATCGGGTGGACCAGATGATCGGATATTGGTCCGACGAAAAGCGCGTCTTCCGCCGCGTCCGCCGCTGGGACCAGAATGGCCGGACGTTCGAGGCGGTGGGCCACTACACCCAGATGGTTTGGCGCGACACGCGCGAGGTGGGCTGCGCGATCGCCAGCAATTCCCAATATGACTTCCTCGTCTGCCGCTATGCCCGCCCCGGCAACGTGCTGGGGAGCCGCCCCTTTTAAGTCTCGCGCCGACATCGCGAAGCCCGGCCGGTCGTGCTAAGCGCGGACAGGCGGCCGGGCGGCTGGCGGTGGAGCAAGGCGGCGGTGATGGGGCAGTCCAAGGCGGACGGCGTGACGAACGACAATGGGGACGCGGGCGAATTGCCCGACCTCACGGCGTCCGCGCCCGCGCCGGAACCCGCGCCTTCCGTCGCCGAATCGAAGGCGACCGCCGCGGCGGCCGAGGGCGGCTATCATCGCGACCGGCTGCTCGCCTCGATCGCGCTCGCGCTGGGGCTGGGCCTCGCGCTGGCGCTGCCCTTCGCGCTCCGGGCGGGGGCGGAGTTCTTCCTGCCCGTCACCGCCGCGCTGGTGATCGCGATCGCGCTGGTGCCGCCGCTCGAATGGCTGGAGCGGCGCGGCGTGCCGTCGGGGCTGGCGGCCTTCTTCTGCCTGATCTTCTTCCTTGGCATCGCCAATGTCGCGATCGCGGCGATCGTCGTGCCGGCGAGCAACTGGGTCTCGCTGCTGCCCCAGCGGCTGGGCCGCATCCGCACCACGGTGCGCCCGCTGGTCGACGTCTATTCGAGCCTGAACCGATCGATCAACGAGATGGCCAACACCATCGCGCTCCACAAGGCGGCGCACGCCCGCACGGTGACGATCGAGACGCCCAACTCCCTGCTCTCGCTGCTGACCACCTCGGCACCGTTCGCGATCATCCAGATCTTCTTCGCGATGCTGGTGATCTATTTCTTCCTCGCCGGATGGACGCGGGCGCGCCGCCACACCATCACCAGCCGCGCCACCTTCGACAGCGCCATGACGCTGGCGCGCGTGATCCAGGACGTGGTCGACGCGACATCCCGCTACATCGCCACCATCACCACCATCAACGTGACGCTGGGGCTGATCGTGGCGGGGGCCGTCTACCTGCTCGGCCTGCCGACGCCGCTGATGTGGGGCGGGCTGGTCGCGCTGCTCAACTATGTGCCCTATCTCGGGCCGATCGCGGCCGCCGCGCTGCTCGGGCTGGGCGGGCTCATGACCTTCGCCGATCCCTGGGCCGCCGCGATGCCGCCGCTGATCTTCGTCGGGCTCCACCTGATCGAGGCGAACATCGTCACGCCGATGATCGTGGGCCGGAAACTGACGCTCAGCCCGCTGCTGATCCTCGTCGCGCTCAGCTTCTGGGGCTGGGTGTGGGGCACGGTGGGCGCGGTGCTGGCGGTGCCGCTGCTCATCATCATCCACACCGTGCTCGATACGGCGGGCAGGCCGGATATCGCGGGTTTCCTGTTCGAGCGCGGCACGCTGGCGGGGCGGGCGAAGAAAGATTGGGACGGGGCCAACTCGGCCGTTGACAGGGTGGGGAGCGTCCCTTAGAGGCCCCTCCACCCCAGCGATGGGGTGCCAAAGCGCGGGTGTAGCTCAGTTGGTTAGAGCGCCGGCCTGTCACGCCGGAGGTCGCGGGTTCAAGTCCCGTCACTCGCGCCATTTGGTATTGGAGTCTGGGCGCCGCAACCGCCCGGCAGGCTCCCGCCTCCCGGAACAGGATCGGGTATCCCCGGTGCCTTGGAAGGTGTATCGTCCCAGCCGTGGGACGCTGATACGCGGGTGTAGCTCAGTTGGTTAGAGCGCCGGCCTGTCACGCCGGAGGTCGCGGGTTCAAGTCCCGTCACTCGCGCCATTCATGGCAACAGGCGGCCTCGTCGAGAGCCGCCTTTTTTTTGCCCCCCGAAATCCGAATCGTTCAACCGAGCGAGCGCACGAGCCGCGTCGCGACGCCGATCCACGGCGGATCGGCGATCACCTGCTGCCGCCCGCCGCCGGCCAGCGGCAGCACATGCAGCCGATCCGGGTCGCGCCCGATCAGCCGCCCGAACAGGAACCGCCCGGCCGGGCGCGGCAGCAGCACGTCGCGGTTGAGCGCCTGGCCGAACGCATCCGGGGCCAGCCGATCGAGCCAGAGGATATCGCCCGCGCGATAGTCGCCCTGGCCGGCCTCGACGATCAGCGCCAGCGCCCCCGCTTCGGGGCGGGGCGGCGTCACCACCGAGGACTGGCGCGGCGCGACCGCTCCGCCGGCGCCGAGGATCGCGGCGACCGGCAGATCCGCCACATCGGGCAGGCGCACCAGATCGGCGGCTTCCACCCCCAGCGCCTTGGCGATGCGGTTGAGCCAGCCGACCGACACGGTGCGCGTGCCCGTCTCGAGCCGACCGATGGTCTGCGCGGTGGTGGGGGGCTCGCAGTGCTCCGCCACTTCGGCGAGTGTCATGCCCTTGGCACGGCGCACATCGCGGATGCGAGTTATCATACTGCCTCCATAACCGAACCGGTTATTCGCTTTCCTACATCATAGCCTTTGTGGCATCTGATGCCAGCCGGAACGAAAGGAGAACAAAATTCATGATTCGTCCGCTGAGCGTGCAGGGCCAACGGGTAGTCGAGGCGATCGGCGCGGGGAGGCGACTCCGGCGGCGGCCGGGCGGATGGGCGGCGGGGCCTCTGGTCGCGCCGGACAGTCTGATCGCGGATCTGGAGCGCAAGGGGCTGGTCCGCCGCGCGGGTGAGGGGCTGGTGCTGGGCGATGCCGGCCTTGCCTGGTGCTGCCGGCGGGAGGGCGGCGCGAACCGCTTGCTCGCCGAGCGCGCGCTGCCGCAGGACGGGGAGGGGAAGGGCGCGCGCCGGGCGCGGAGCGTCACCGTCAACCTCGCCGAGTCGCCGCTCGGCTGGCTGAAGGCGCGGGGCCTCGTCGACGATCGGCAGTTCGAGGCCGGCGAGCGGCTGCGCGGCGACTGGACGATGGCCGAGATGGCCCCACGCGTGACGATGCGCTGGGACGCGACGCCGCGCTCCCCGACGGCGCGGGGCGCGCCCGATGCGCTCGACCCGACGCTCGCCCAGATCGCGGCGAAGCGGCGGATGGAGGCGGCGCTCGATGCTGTCGGGCCGGGGCTCAGGGATGTGCTCTGGCGGATCGTCTGCGCGGGCGAGGGGATGGAGACGGCCGAACGCGCGCTCGGCTGGCCCGCGCGGGCGGGGCGCGTGGTGCTGACGCTGGCGCTCGATCGGCTGGCGGATTTCTATGGATTGCCCTGATCGCTTGTGGGTGTCCTGGGCGGGCCATAGTTTGCTCGTCCAGGGGGAATTTCCGTGGAGACATGTCTGTGAGTCGAACCGTATCGCCATGTCCGGCGCCGGCGATGGCCGCGCTCCTGCTTGCTGCCTCGGCGCCTGCGATGGCGCAGGAGGCGCCTCCGCCGCCCCGCATCGTGGTGGCCGGCACGGGCATCGTCCGAACTCCGCCCGACACCGCCTCGCTCTCTTTCCATATCCGGGGCGAGGGGGCGACATCCGACGCGGCGGTGCGCGTGCTCGCCAGTCGGCGCGAGGCGATCGAGAGCGGCATCGCCTCGATGACGGGAGGCGCGCCGCTCAGGACCAGCAATCTCTCCGTCGTCGAGGCGCGCGACAAGGAGTGCCAGAACGAATGGCAGGCCCGTGGCCGTCTCTCCGAAGGGGAGTGCGCAGTGCGCGGCTATATCGCCAACATGGATGTGACGCTGAAGTTCAGCCGCGTCGACAAGGCGGGAACGGCGACGGGCCTCATCGCCCGGCTCGGCGGCAGTGAGGTGCAGTTGAGCGGCTTCACCCTGTCCGACGATGCCGAAGCGCGTCGCAAGGCGACGGCCGCCGCGCTGGCCGATGCGCGGGCGCAGGCCGAGGCGATCGCGAAAGGGGCGGGCGTGCGGCTCGGCAATCTCTATTATGTCGGGGACGCCCAGCCGCGCGCTCTCGGGGAGGATGTCGTCGTCAGCGCCATGCGTGCTCCGTCGGCGCCCCCACCACCACCGCCCGTGCCGGTGAAGCTCACGCCGCAACCGGTGGAGACGCAAGTCCGCCTCACCGTCACCTATACCATCGCGCCCTGACCGGACGTGGGAGGCGGCTCGTGCCCGCGCCGTCTCCCCCTTGCCACAATTTTGCGCTAGGGCGGGGAACGGACGGCTAACCGCCGGCCTGCGAGGTGCGAAGCATCCGCCAACAACAAAAGAGAAGGAGACCTTCCGCTTGAACACCACGATCCAGGACATCCCCGCGATCCTCGACGAGCTGATCGAACGCCACGAGCGTTCCGTCACCAATCTGCGTCGCGCGATTGCGGCCTATCTTTCCGACCGGACCCTGCCCGACACCGAGGCGCGCGGTCGCGGCATGTTCGCTTACCCGGAGCTGCGCGTCGATTATGAGGCGGAGGGGCATCCCCGCATCACCCGCGCCTTCGGCCGCCTGAACCAGTCGGGCAGCTATGCGACCAGCATCACGCGCCCCCGCATGTTCCGCCGCTATCTGGAGGACCAGCTCACGCTGCTGGTGCGCGACTATAAGGTGCGCGTGTCGGTCGGCCTGTCGGATCAGGAAATCCCCTATCCCTATGTGCTGGACGGTTCGGACGAGCTGTCGCTCGACGGCGCCGTGCCGCAGGAGCTGGCGCGCTGGTTCCCGAGCGTCCGCCTCTCCGACATCGGCGACGAGATCGCCGACGGCCAGTTCGCGCTCGCCAACGATCCGACCCGGCCGCTCTCGCTGTTCGAGGGGCCGCGCGTGGATTTCTCGCTCGCGCGCCTCAAGCATTATAGCGGCACGCCGGCCGAGGATTTCCGGCCCTACATCCTGTTCACCAACTATATCCGCTATGTCGACGAGTTCGTCGCCTGGGCGCTCGCCGAGCTGAAGAAGCCCGACAGCCCCTATGAGGCGCTCTCGGTCGCGGGGCATGTGCTGGTGACGCGCGACACGCCCAACCCCGAGCGCGCGATCGCCGAAGGGCCGTGGCGCAAGGTGCAGATGCCGGCCTATCACCTGATCGGCCCGAACGGCCGCGGCGTGACGCTGGTCAATATCGGCGTCGGCCCGTCCAACGCCAAGACGATCTGCGACCATCTCGCGGTGCTCCGCCCCGAGGCGTGGCTGATGATCGGCCATTGCGGCGGGCTTCGTCCCTCGCAGACGATCGGCGACTATGTGCTGGCCCACGCCTATCTGCGCGACGATCATGTGCTGGACGACGTGCTGCCGGTGGAGATCCCGATCCCGCCGATCGCCGAGGTGCAGCAGGCGTTGTTCGCGGCGGCCGAGAGCGTCTCGGGCGAGAGCGGCGACGAGCTGAAGCGCCGCCTGCGCACGGGCACCGTCGTCACCACCGACGATCGCAACTGGGAGCTGCGCTACACGCTCTCGGCGCTGCGCTTCAACCAGAGCCGCGCGGTGGCGATCGACATGGAGTCGGCCACCATCGCCGCGCAGGGCTATCGCTTCCGCGTGCCTTACGGGACTTTGCTGTGCGTGTCGGACAAGCCGATCCATGGCGAGATCAAGCTGCCGGGCCAGGCCAACCGCTTCTACGAGCGGGCGATCTCGCAGCATCTGCGGATCGGTCTGGAGACGATCGACATCCTGCGCTCGGAGGGCACCAAGCTCCACTCGCGCAAGCTGCGTTCGTTCGACGAGCCGCCGTTCCGGTAAAGGCTGTTCCCCTCTCCGTGCGGGCCTCGGGGAGGGGGATGGCGAGTTTTTATAACGGCCGGTATAGAAGTCGTTTGGTTGGGGCCGGGCAAGGCGGGTCTATCTCAGCGGCTCCTCTTCTACGGAGCAATATCATGTCCGAATTGTCCAACCGTGTCGCTCTCGTCACCGGCGCGTCGCGGGGCCTGGGCCGCGCGACAGCCCTGCGCCTCGCCGAGCTGGGCGCGCGCGTGATCGTGCATTATGGCGCCAGCCGGGATGCCGCCGATACGCTGGCGGCCGAAATCCGCGCCAAGGGCGGCCAGGCCGATGTGCTCGGTGCCGATCTTGCCGCCCCGGATGGCGGGCATAAGCTGGCCGATGCCGTCAAGGCGCTTGGCATCGCGCGGCTGGACGTGCTCGTCGCCAATGCCGGCATCGCCGAGATGCAGCCGATCGAGACGCAGACGGTCGAATCCTTCGATCGCCAGTTCGCGGTGAACGTCCGCTCGCCTTTCTTCCTCGTCCAGCAACTGCTGCCGATCCTCGGCGAGGGCAGCAGCGTGATCTTCCTCTCCTCGGTGGTCGCACGCGTGGCGTTCGACGGCACGGCCATCTATTCGGCGACCAAGGGCGCGGTCGAGGTGCTGACGCGCAACCTCGCCAAGGAACTGGGGCCGCGCGGCATCCGCGTGAACGCCATCGCCCCCGGCGCGATCGACACCGACATGGCGCAGGACTTCCTCGGCACCGAGGAAAGCCGCGAATTCGTGAAGGGTATGCAGGCGCTGAAGCGAATCGGCCAGCCGGAGGATATCGCCGACGCGGTGGCGCTGCTCGCGTCCGATCGCTCGCGCTGGATCGACGGCCGCTCGATCGAAGTGAGCGGCGGTTCCAACCTCTGATGGCATGGGGCGCGGCGGGGCGTGCGCTCCGCCGCGCAACCGCATCGCCGCATATCGGGCTTGGGCTCGCCGCCGCGCCCTGCTAACCGCGCGGCCATGCTGAGCTTCAAGGACATCACGGTGCGCCTCGGCGGCCGCGCCATCATCGAGGGCGCTTCCGCCGCCATCCCGCAGCGCGCGCGCGTCGGCTTCATCGGCCGCAACGGCGCGGGCAAGTCGACGCTGATGAAGGCGCTCGCGGGCATGATCGAGCCCGACGGCGGCAGCGTCGATATCCCGCGCGGCGCCAGGTTCGGCTATCTGCGGCAGGACGCGCCCGGCGGCCCGATGACGCCGTTCGAGACGGTGCTCGAAGCCGACACCGAGCGCGCCCAGCTCCTCGCCGAGAGCGAGACGGCGCACGACCCGCATCGCATCGCCGAGATCCACGAGCGCCTGAACGCCATCGACGCCCACACCGCGCCTGCGCGCGCGGGGCGCATCCTCAAGGGCCTCGGCTTCGACGACGCGATGCAGGCGCGGCCGATGGAGAGCTTCTCGGGTGGCTGGCGGATGCGCGTCGCGCTCGCCTCGCTGCTGTTCACCGGGCCGGACCTGCTGCTGCTCGACGAGCCGAGCAATCACCTCGATCTCGAAGCGGTGATGTGGCTCGAAGGCTATCTGCGCGCCTATCGCGGCACGATCCTGCTGATCTCCCACGAGCGCGATCTGCTCAACAATGTGGCGGATCATATCCTCCACCTCGATCGCGGGCAGACGACGCTCTATGTCGGCGGCTACGACGCCTTCGAGCGCCAGCGCGCCGAGCGCGCCGCCCAGCAGACCGCCGCCCGCGAGAAGCAGCAGGCCGAGCGCGAGAAGTTGCAGGCCTTCGTCGATCGCTGGAAGGCGAAGGCGTCCAAGGCCAAGCAGGCGCAGAGCCGCGTCAAGGCGCTCGCCCGGATGCAGCCGATCGCGGCGGTGGCGGACGATCCCTCGCTCACCTTCTCCTTCCCGAACCCGGAAGGGCTGCGCCCGCCGCTCCTCACGCTCGACAATGCCAGCGTCGGCTATGAGGCGGGCAAGCCGATCCTGACGCGGCTCGGCATCCGGCTCGACCCGGACGACCGGGTCGCGCTGCTCGGCCGCAACGGCAACGGCAAGTCCACGCTCGCCAAGCTGCTCGCCGGCGAGCTGAAGCCGATGGACGGCGTGATGACCGGCGCGCCCAAGCTCAATGTCGGCTACTTCACCCAGTATCAGGTCGAGGAGCTGGACCCGACCGAGACGCCCGTCGACCTGATGGGCCGCCTCATGAAGGGCGCGACTCCGGTGGCGGTGCGCTCGCAGCTCGGGCGCTTCGGCTTCTCCGGCGACAAGGCGCTGACCAAGGTCGGCAAGCTCTCGGGCGGCGAACGCGCGCGTCTGGCGCTGGCGCTGGTGACGCACTCGGCACCGAACCTGCTCATCCTCGACGAGCCGACCAACCACCTCGACGTCGATACCCGCGAGGCGCTGGTCCAGGCGCTGGCCGAGTTCCGCGGCGCGGTCGTGCTGGTCAGCCACGACAAGCATATGCTGGAGCTGGTCGCCGACCGGCTGCTGCTGGTCGACGGCGGGGCGGTCAAGGAGTTCGACGGGACGCTGGAGGAATATGCGAAGTTCGTGATCTCCGGCGGCAGCGACGCGACCAAGGCGAGCGCGGCCTCGGCGGCGTCCGGCGGCAACCGCAAGGAGGATCGCCGCGCGGCGGCCGAACGGCGCGAGGCGACGCAGGGCCTGCGCAAGCGCGTGAAGGAGGCGGAGACGGAAATCGCCCGCCTCCAGAAGCAGCTCGGCGAGATCGACGAGGCGCTGGCCGGCACGCCGACCCCCACGCTCAAGCTGATGACGATGGGCCAGCTCATGAAGCGGCGCGGCAGCGTCGAGGGATTGCTGGAGGCGGTCGAGGTCGATTGGGTCGAGGCGAGCGAGGCGCTGGAAAGCGCCATGAGTGAAGCATGACGAACCTGTTTGGTGTTTTTCATATTGACAGCGAACCGCTGATGTGACATAAGCGGGGCAAGCTAGAGAATTGCGTTTGGGGCCGGGCGGTGGCGACACCGTGTCCGGCCCTTCGCATGTCTGGAGGGCTTGCCCCATGACCGTGACGAAGAAGAAAGCGCCGCGTCGCTGGACGCAGGCGCGCCAGCGGACCTTCCTCGAAACGCTGGCCCAGACGTCCAACGTCGCCGCTTCCGAGCGCAAGGCGAAGATGCCGGTGGGCAGTGCGTATCGCGAACGCCGCCGCTCGCCAGGCTTCGAAGCGGCGTGGCGGGAGGCGCTGGCGGAAGGCTATGCGCGGCTCGAGCACACCATGCTGGAACGCGCGCTGCTCGGCATCACGCGGCGGGTGAAGAAATCCGAGGATGGCAGCGAGACGGTCGAATATTCGGACCGGCTCGGCATGGCGCTGCTGACCGCGCACCGGGCCTCCGCGATGGCGGCGCGGCCGGGCGTGCGCGAGGAGGGGGAGAATGCCCGCGACTGGCTCGCGCGCAAGCTCGCCGAGATGCATCGGCGGCTGGGCGAGGAGGGGTGAGGGCGCCTCTCCGTTCCCTTCCGTCATGCCGGACTTGATCCGGCATCCAGAGCCTCGGGCGGTATCGCTTGTAACTCTGGACCCCGGATCAAGTCCGGGGTGACGCGAAGAATATAGCAGCCGAAAGAGAGGAGAAGCCGGATGACGCGGAGCGAGACGCACACCGCCGCCGATCTCGCGCGCCTGCCCGATACGGAGCGGGCGCGGATGCTGCGGCTGATGCCGGTGGCGCAGGCCGAGGCGCTTCGATCGGACTGGCGCTTCTGGGCGAGGCCGGAGCAGCTTGCGCCCGACCATGACGATTGGCGCATCTGGCTGCTGCTGGCGGGGCGCGGCTTCGGCAAGACGCGGGCCGGGGCGGAGTGGGTGCGCTCCATCGCCGAAACCGACGGCGGCGCCCGGATCGCGCTGGTGGGCAGCACGCTGGCCGAGGCGCGGGCGGTGATGGTGGAGGGGGAAAGCGGCCTTCTCGCGATCGCGCCCGACGCCGCCCGCCCGGTGTGGGAGCCGTCGCTGCGGCGGCTGACATGGCCGAACGGCGCGATCGCGACCCTCTACTCCGCCGCCGAGCCCGAGAGTCTGCGCGGGCCGCAGCACAGCCATGGCTGGTGCGACGAGATCGCCAAATGGCCGCACGGCCCGATGGCGTGGGACAATCTGATGCTGGGCCTGAGGCTGGGCAAGCGGCCCCGCGTCGTCGCGACCACCACGCCGCGCCCGGTGCCGTTGGTGCGGGCGCTGGTCGGACGGGGGGATGTCGCGGTCACCGGCGGGCGGAGCGTGGATAACCGCGCGAACCTGCCGCCGGATTTCCTGGGCGCGGTCGAGCAGGCCTATGGCGGCACGCGCTTCGGGCGGCAGGAGCTGGACGGCGAGCTGATCGAGGAGGTCGAGGGCGCGCTCTGGAGCCGCGAGCTGATCGAGCGCTGCCGGGTGCGCGCGGCGCCGGAGGCGGTCCGCGTCGTGATCGGGGTCGATCCCCCGGCGGGCGCTGGCGAGGGTTCGGATGCGTGCGGGATCGTGGTTGCCGCGCTCGATGCGGAGGGCGTCGGCCATGTGATCGAGGATGCGAGCGTGCAGGGGCTCGGGCCGGAGGGCTGGGCGCGCGCCGTGGCGTCGGCCGCCGAGCGACACCGCGCCGATCGGATCGTCGCCGAGGCGAACAATGGCGGGGCGATGGTTGAAAGCGTGCTGCGCGCGGCGGACTCGCGGCTGCCCGTTCAGCTCGTCCATGCGCGGCAGGGCAAGGCGGCGCGGGCCGAGCCGGTGGCGATGCTCTACGCGTAACCTCGCGCTGCTCGACCTGCCCTCGCTCGGCCATGACGCGCCATCGAGCGCCGCGCTGCTGATCGCGGCGGCGGGCGCCTCGGCCGGCTGGCGCGGGGCGACGCTGCTGGCGAGCCTCGACGACGGCGCAAGCTGGCAGGCGATCGGGCAGACGGCTCCGCCGGCGGTGATGGGCACGGCGCGGACGGCGCTCCGGCCCGGCGGCGCGATGCTGCGTGACATGGTGTCGACGGTCGATGTCGAACTGCTCAACGATGCGATGGCGCTCATGGGCAGCGACGCCGTGGGGGCATCGGCCTCGGCCAATCTGGCGCTGATCGGCGACGAGCTGGTCCAGTTCGCCTCCGCGCAGCAGATCGGGCCGCGCCTGTTCCGGCTTTCGGGCCTTCTGCGTGGACGGCGCGGGAGCGAATGGGCGACGGCCGGCCATGTCGCGGGCGAAAGCTTCGTGCTGATCGAGCCGGACAAGCTCTTCTCCTGGACGCTTCCGGCCGGGCAGACCGGCGGGACGATCCGCATCGCCGCGAGCGGGATCGGCGACGAGGCGGCGAGCGAAGCGGATATCCTCTTCCAGGCCCGCGCCCTCCGCCCGCCCGCGCCGGCGGCGCTCACCGCGACGAGAGAGGCCGATGGCTCGATCCAGATCGGCTGGACGCGCCGGAGCCGCATCGGCTGGGACTGGCTCGACGACACCGACGCGCCGCTCGCCGAGGAGAGCGAACGGTATCGCCTCACCGCCGGCCGCTCCGGCCCGATGCCGCTGATGCTGGAGACGGCGGCCCCCTCGGCGACGCTTTCGGCCGCCGATCTCGCGGGGCTGGGGCAGGGCGCGCTCCTCCTGTCGGTCGCGCAGGTGGGCACCAGTGCCGCCTCGCTGCCGCCCGCCACCTTCACCTTGTCGCTGGGAGACTGAGATGTCCGACGCCACCGCCCGCCTCGCGCTGCCCTTCATCGCGCCCGGTCAGGCGCAGAAGGAACTGTTCCACAACGAAGCCCTGACCCGCATCGACGCGCTGCTTCAGGCCGCGGTGGAGGCGGTGGCGGTGGACGACCCGCCTTCGGCCCCGGTTCCGGGGCAGTGCTGGATCACCGGCGCGGCCCCCACGGGCGCATGGGCCGGTCAGCCGGATGCGCTGGCCAGTTGGACGGAGGGCGGATGGCGCTTCGTCGCGGGCAGGGCGGGGATGATCCTTTGGTCGAATGCCGACAAGCTGTTCGTCTGGTTCGATGGCGCGCTGTGGAGGATGGGCGATGTCGTCGCCCAGCGGGTTATCGTCGGAGGACGGCAAGTGGTGAGTGTGCAACAGTCGGCCATCGCGGACCCCGCCGGAGGAACCGTTTCGGACGCAGAATCGCGGGCTGCGATCGTTGCGATCCTCGCTGCGCTCAGAAACCACGGTCTCGTCGCGATCTGATTTTTTTGCGACGGGGGGAAACCGATTGGCGATCGATGGGTTTTCGGGAAGTCTGCCGGGGAGGACATCAACGACGGCCATTCGAGTGTGGCGAATGTGCAACAGGTGCCGAATATGCGCGCTTGCGCGGATATTCCTCATTGGTTAGGCTTTTTTCGTTCCCAGTCGGGAATTGATAGAAAGGGGATTAATATGCAGCGGAAGCTCGCCCTTGTTGTGGCGCTGGCCTCCACCGCGTTGGCCGGTCCCGCCTTCGCGAAGGACAAGGCGTGGTATGTGGGTGTCGAAGGCGGCGCAATGCTCGTCGAAGACTCGCACTACAGCATTGGATCGACCAGTGGCGCCCTCAAGGTCGACCAGAAGGTCGGCTTCGACGTCGACGGCGTCGCGGGTTATGATTTCGGTCCTGTCCGCGTGGAAGGCGAAGTCGGCTACAAGCGTTCCGAAGTCGAGAAGCTGACCAACACGATTGCCGTCGGCGGCGCGCTGCCGGGCGAGTATAAGAACTCGCGCACCGGCAACACCAGCGCTCTCAGCTTCATGGTCAACGCTCTGCTCGACTTCGGTGACGAGAAGGGCATCAGCGGCTACGTCGGCGGTGGTGCCGGTGTCGCCCGCGTGAAGGCCGATTCCTGGCGCTTCGGTGCCGACTTCCCGGATCTGGTCGACGACAGCAGCACGCGCTTCGCGTGGCAGGCGATCGCCGGCGTCCGCGCGCCGGTCACCGACAAGATCGACGTGGGTCTGAAGTATCGCTTCTTCAACGTCCGCAACGTCAAGCTGACGGACCTCGACGGCGAGCAGACCAAGGGTCGTTTCCGGTCGCACAGCCTTCTGGCGAGCGTGATCTTCAACTTCGGCGAACCGGCTGCTCCGCCGCCTCCGCCGCCTCCGCCGCCGCCGCCTCCGCCGCCTCCGCCGCCGCCTCCGCCGCCGCCGCCTCCGCCGGCGAACCCGGGTCCGTTCATCGTGTTCTTCGACTGGAACAAGTCGGATATCACGCCGGAAGCGGCTTCGATCCTCGACAACGCCGCCGCTGCCTATGCGCAGACCGGTTCGGCTTCGGTCATGCTGGCCGGCTACACCGACACGTCGGGCACGCCGAAGTACAACATGGGCCTGTCGCAGCGTCGCGCGGACTCGGTGAAGTCGTACCTCGCGGGCAAGGGCGTGCCGGACACGGCGCTCCAGACCCAGGCCTTCGGCGAAACGCACCTCCTGGTGCAGACCGCCGATGGCGTGCGCGAGCCGCAGAACCGTCGCGTGGAAATCACCTTCGGTCCGGGTTCGGGTCAGTAAGGTCTTCCCGCGAGGGCCTCTTTACGAGGCTCGACGGAAAAGAGGGGAGTCGGCTTTATGCCGGCTCCCTTTTTTTGTGCGTCGGGTTTGGAGTGACGGGCGCGCGATAATCGCAGGAGGGTGCTCCGAACGCCGAGGCGGGAGCGGTTGTCGGAGAGTCGGGAGGCTTCGCGGTCCGACCTGTCGTCAGGTCTCGACCGGATCGAGCGGATAGCGCGCGATCGTATCGTAGACGGCGCCTTCGGAGCCCAGATGGCTTTCGAACAGCTCGAAGCTGGTGACCGCGAACGGATCGAGCGACGGCGCGACGATTCCGGCCGCTGCATCCGGTGGCGGCGCGGCGCTGCGGGCGAAGCGGGCGAGGGTGATGTGGGGCAGGAAGGCGCGGCCATCCGGCGCGACTCCGGCCTGAGCGAGCGTCCGGTCGATCTTGTCGTGGAGCGCCTTGATCCGCTCTCGGGGCTGCACGCCGATCCACAGCGCGTCGACCCGGCCATTGCGCTCGAACGTGCCGCTCTCCGTCAGCGTCAGCGGGAAGCCGGGGTGGCGGATATGGCCCAGCGAAGCGGCGATATCCTCGGCCCGGTGACGGTCCACCTCGCCGATGAAACGCAGCGTGATATGGAGCTGTTCGTCGCTCTGCCAGCGGGCGCCGGGCACGCCACCCATCGCCCTCAGCAAAGCCCCGCGTACCGCCGCCGGCGGCCTCAACGCGACGAAAAGGCGGTGATGCGCCATGCTCCTCCTTCCGGCTCTGGTCCGGTTTCGCTTGAAAGCCGGACCGGGAAGCCTGATATTGCCGGTGTCGACGCTGATCGTCGATGGCAAGGAGAGTATCTTCGATGGCGAACTGGTCTGACCCCCGGACGACCGCGGTGCCTCGCGCTGCGACGGGCGCCCGTGAGGCGGCGTTCGACGCAGGGCTGCGGTCCTACATGCTGTCCGTTTACAATTACATGGCCTCGGGCGTGCTGCTGACCGGCATCACCGCGATGCTGTTCGCGCGCGGCGGTGCGGACTCGATGGCCGCGCAGCTCTTCATGCAGGGCGGCCTGCTGCGCTTCCTGGTAATGCTCGCGCCGCTGGGCGTCGTGATGTGGCTGAGCTTCGGCATCAACCGCATCTCGGAAGGCACCGCCAAGGCGCTGTTCTGGGCCTATGCCGTGCTGATGGGCCTGTCGCTGTCGACGATCCTGCTGGTCTATACCGGCGGTTCGGTCGCGCAGGCCTTCTTCGCGACGGCGGCGAGCTTCGCGGCGCTGAGCCTGTTCGGCTATACCACGAAGAAGGATCTGTCGGCGTTCGGCACCTTCCTCATCATGGGCGTGTTCGGCCTGATCGTGGCGATGCTCATCAACATGTTCGTCCACTCGTCGGCGATGAACCTGCTGATCTCGGCCGTGGGCGTGCTGCTGTTCGCGGGCCTCACCGCTTATGACACGCAGCGCATCAAGAGCGGCTATTTCGCGGTGCGCGGCACGGCCTATGCCGGCAAGTCGGCGGTGATGGGCGCGTTGCAGCTCTATCTCGACTTCATCAACCTGTTCCTCTTCCTGCTGCGCTTCATGGGCAACCAGCGCAACTGATCGGGGCTCAGGCCTGAATGCGAAAAGGCCCGGCGGATCGCTCCGCCGGGCCTTTTCCGTATGGATCAGCCGGCCGGCGCGGGCGCGGGCATGAGGGCGTCATCGATCTCCACGGCGCGCTTGTAGGCGGGGCGCTCGGAGAGCCTCGCGACATAGGCTTCGAAGGTCGGCCGCTTCTCCACCGTGCCGAACATCATCCCCCAGTTGAGCTGCGCGCCGACATAGCAGTCCGCCGCGGTGAAGCGGTCGGCGGCGATATAGTCCCGCCCGTCGAGCGCGCCTTCCAGCGCGTCGAGCATACAGGTCATGGTGCCGTAGCCGACCATCCGTTCGCGCTCGGCCGGCACCTCGACCTGGAGCGCCTTGATGGTGACGGCCTGCTCTACCGGCCCGGCGGCGAAGAACAGCCAGCGATAATAACGGGCGCGATCCTGCGGCGGGGGCGCGAGCCCGGCCTCGGGGAAGGCATCGGCCAGATAGGCGCAGATCGCGGCGCATTCGGTGATGGTCTGCCCGCGATGGGTGATCGCCGGAACCTTGCCCATCGGGTTGATCGCCAGATAGGCGGCGCCCTTCATCGAGGCGGCATATTCGAGGACTTCGGTGCGATAGGGCTGGCCGACCTCTTCGAGCATCCATCGCGCGATCCGCCCGCGCGACATGGGATTGGTGTAGAAGACGAGTTCGTCGCTCATGCTGCTGCTCCCTCAACGGGTGCCGAGTCCGCCCGGCGTGGCGCGATGCTAGTCCCCGGCGGGGAACGGCGGCAAGCGCACTTGGCGAACGCCGCGCGCTCTGCGATGCCGGGCGACGCTTCAGGAGATTCCCGCATGACCGAGACGCTGCGCCAGCCCTATGCGCCGATCGAGCCCTATGCCTCCGGCCTGCTCGACGTGGGCGACGGGCATCGCGTCTATTGGGAGCGGGTAGGCAAACCGGGCGGCATTCCGGCGGTGTTCCTGCATGGTGGGCCGGGCGGCGGGTGCAGCCCGGCGCATCGTCAGCTCTTCGACCCGGCGCGCTACGACGTGCTGCTGTTCGATCAGCGCGGCTGTGGGCGCTCCGAGCCCCATGCCGAGCTGGAGGCCAACACCACCTGGCATCTCGTCGCCGACATCGAGCGGCTGCGGGAGATATGCGGGCATGAGGCATGGCTGGTGTTCGGCGGAAGCTGGGGCTCGACGCTCTCGCTCGCTTATGCCGAGACGCATCCGGGGCGCGTGTCCGAGCTGATCCTGCGCGGCATCTTCCTGCTGCGTCGGATGGAGGTGGACTGGTATTATCAGGGCGGGGCGGCGTGGCTCTTCCCGGACAAGTGGGAGCGTTTCCTCGCCCCCATCCCCGAGGCCGAGCGCGGCGACCTGCTCGAAGCCTTCCGCAAGCGGCTGACCGGCGACGACGAAGGCGAGAAGGTCTCGGCCGCCCGCGCCTGGGCGCAGTGGGAGGGCGAGACGATCACGCTGCTCCCCGATCCGGCGACCTCGGGCGGCTTCACCGAGGAGCAGTTCGCAATCGCCTTCGCGCGGATCGAGAATCATTATTTCGTCAACAAGGGCTGGATGGACGAAGGCCAGCTCCTCCGCGACGTCCACAAGCTGAAGGGCATTCCCGGCACCATCGTGCAGGGTCGCTACGATACCGCGACGCCGGTGCGCAGCGCCTGGGATCTCCACCGCGCCTGGCCCGAGGCGGAGTTCCACCTCATCCCGGATGCGGGCCATGCGTACAGCGAGCCCGGTATCCTCGACCGGCTGATCCGCGCGACCGACGCCCACGCGGATCGGCACGGCTGACGATCAGGGCCTGGCGGCGATGGCGATCGGCTTGGGCGCGGGCCTGGCCAGCGCTTGCGCGATCGCCTTCCGCGCGATCGGGATCATGACGGCGTAGCCATCCTTGTTGGGATGGACGCCGTCGAGGGTCCACGCGCTGCGGAAGCCGCCCTGACCGTCCTGAAGCGCGGTCCAGTAGTCGGCATAGGTCGAGCCCGTCTCGGCGGCGTACTGCTTCAGCCACGCGTTGATCGTCTCGATCTTCTCGGTGACGGCGAGGCCCGGCCGCCACGGGAAATGCGAGGACGGTGGGATCGAGGCGATAATCACGCGCACGCCATGCGCCTGCGCCAGCTCGGTCATGGAGCGGAAGTTCGCCTCGGTCTGCTCGATGGTCATCGGGCCTGTGTTGCTGGCGATATCGTTGGTGCCGGCCATGATCTGGACGACCGCCGGGTGGAGATCGAGCACGTCCTGCCGGAAGCGCAGCAGCATTTGCGGCGTCGTCTGCCCGCTGATGCCGCGGCCGACGCGGCCGACGGTGAAGAACTCCGGCACCTGATCGAACCAGCCCTGCGTGATCGAATCGCCCATGAAGACGACGCGCGGTTCCTTGGTGCGGGCGGGCAGCGCCGCATTGGCGGCCTGATATTTGCCGAGCCATGCCCAATCGGTGTGGAGGCGCTCTTCGTTTTCCTTCGCCCACTGGTCCTTCTGGGCCTGAGTCGGCTCGGCGGCGTGGGCCGCGATCGGGGCGAGCGCCATCGCGGCGGCAAGGGCAAGGCGGCGGAGGATCATCGGCTGGTCTCCAACGGAGGAAGCAAGGCAGGCCGAGAGATGCTCGACCGTTCCGGCGAAGGCAACCATGGTGGCCCGATTTATATGATATGATCCGGCCATGCCCCGTTCAGGGCGGGGCGCGTACAGGGGATGCGGAGGAACAGGCCGATGAACATGCTTCGCTGGAGCGTCATCCTTCCTTGCGCGCTGCTCGCGGTGGCGGCCAAGGCGCCGGATGCGCCGCGTCCGCCGGGCGCGATCTCGTGCATCGACGGCCAGCGCTACACCGGCCATCGATCGGAGGGGAAGGACACGATCATCTTCACCTCGGGCCTGCGTGCCTATCGCAACCATCTGCGCACCGAATGTCCGGGGGTGGAGCGGCTCAACAGCAGCTTCGGCGCGCTGGAGACGGAGCCGTGGGGATCGCAGCTCTGCGAGGGCGATTTCGTCCGCGTGTTCGATACGACGGCGGTACAGACGGTGGGCATCCAGGCCTATCCGCGCTGCGTGCTCGGCTGGTTCGAGCCGATGCCCAACACGCCGAAGCAATCCAAACCCTCCAAGCCTTGACGGACTCGCCTGGGCGCGCCCAACTGGCGGCATGACGACATCCTCCCCGATCGGGGTCGGGCTGGTGGGCTATGGCCTTGCCGGCGCGGTCCTTCATGCGCCGATCATCGAGGCGCTTCCCGATTATCGCATCGCTGCCGTGATGACCTCGCGGCCCGAGGCCGCCGAGCGGCGCGACCGGCCGCAGGTCGTCTCCGACATCGACGCGCTGCTGGCGATCGACGCGGTGGAGCTGATCGTGGTGGTGACGCCCAACGATCTCCACGCCGCCCATGCGGAGGCGGCGCTGCGGGCGGGGCGGCATGTCGTGGTCGACAAGCCGATGGCGCCCAGCCTCGCCGAATGCGACAGGCTGATCGATGTCGCGGCGGAGACGGGAAGGCTGCTCAGCGTCTATCATAATCGCCGGTGGGACGGGGACTATCTCGCCGCACGCGCGATCGCGGCGAAGGAGCCGGTCGCGCTCTACGAAGCGCGCTGGGATCGTTTCCGGCCCGAAGCTGCGGCGGTGTGGCGCAACACGCCGAGGCCGGGGGCGGGGCTGCTCTGGGATCTGGGGCCGCATCTGATCGATCAGGCGCTCGGCCTGTTCGGCTGGCCCGATGCGATGGCGGCCGATGTCGCCACCCAGCGCAGCGGCGCCGGGGCGGACGATTATTTCGAGCTGACGCTGCATTATGGCGAGGCCCGCGCCATCCTCTCCGCCTCGACTCTGGTCGCCGCGACGCGGCCGCATATGGCGCTGCACGGAACGGGCGGGAGCTGGTGGACCGAAGGGCTCGATCCGCTGGAGGCGGCGCTCCGGGCCGGGGAGAGCCCCTCGCGGCCGGGCTTCGCGCAGGGTCTGCCGCCGATCCCCGCCTATCGCGCGACCAAGGATGGCGAGCGGCTGGAGGCCCCGGTTCCGGCGGGCGATCCCTATGGTTTCTATCGCGCGATGGCGGCCGCGATCCGCTCCGGCGGGCCGCTTCCGGTCGATCCGGTGGAGGCGCGGGACGTGGTGGCGATGATCGCCGCCGCCCATGCCGGCGAGGCCCTGCCGACACCGCGTGGCGCGCGGCGCTTGCCTGTAGCCGTCCGACAGGGCTAATTGCCCACAGGAGAGCCAGAACGGGGACAAGGGTGGCAAGAAAACCAGCGACGCGACACTCCACCATCACCGATGTCGCGGATGCCGCCGGCGTATCGATCAAAACGGTATCGCGGGTCTTCAACAACGAGCCCAACGTCCGCCCGCTGACGCGCGATCGCGTGCTCGCGGCGGCGACGGAGCTGGATTACCATCCGAACGTGGCGGCGCGCAGCCTTGCAGGGCGGCGCTCCTTCCTGATCGGGCTGGCCTATGAAAACCCCAGCCCCAACTATGTCGTCGATCTCCAGACCGGCGCGCTCGACCGGCTGCATGGCGAGCGATACCGGCTGCTGGTGCTGCCCTTCGCCGATGCGGCGACGGCGTCCGGCAAGATGCAGGCGATCGCGCGCGCCTCGGGTCTGGACGGCGTGGTGCTGGCGCCCCCGCTCTGCGACGATGCCGCGACGGTGGCGGAGCTGGAGGCCTGCGGGCTGCCTTATGCCCGCATCGCGCCGACCAGCGGCGGCAGCCAGGCGCCCGACGTCGCGATGGACGATCGCCACGCGGCTCGCGCCGTGGTCGATCATCTCGCGGCTCTGGGCCACAAGCGCATCGGCATCGTGCGCGGCCACGTCACCCATGCTTCGGCGATGGCGCGCTTCGAGGGCTATCGCGCCGGTCTGGAAGCGCATGGCCTGCCGATCGACGCCGATCTGGAGACGCAGGGCGCCTATACCTTCCTTTCGGGCTATGAGGCGGGGCGCAAGCTTCTGGCGCTGAAGGATCGGCCCACCGCGATCTTCGCCTGCAACGACGACATGGCGGCGGGCGTGCTCAACGCGGCCTATGAAGCGGGCGTGTCCGTGCCGGGCGATCTCTCGGTGGTCGGCTTCGACGACAGCAATATCGCGTCGGTGGTCTGGCCGCGCCTCACCACCATCCACCAGCCGATCCGCGACATGGCGCGCGAGGCGACCGGCGCGCTGCTCGCGTTGCTGGAGGACGAGGAGGTGCCGCCGCACCGGATGCTGCCCTATCAGCTCGTCGTGCGGGGCTCGACCGGCCCGGTGCGGGAGAAGGCGATCCGTTAAGATTGACAGCGGCGTCAGCGCCTGCGCAACCTCCGCCGGCCGATCGCTTGTCCGGCGGTCGGCCAAAAGCTCACAGGAGGAGAGATGCAGAGTCGTTCCGCGGCGGGTGCGTTGCCCGCGTTCATTACCGTTACCTGCCTCTTCTTCGCCTGGGGCTTCATCACCTCCAACAATGACCCGCTGATCGCGGCGCTGCGCGGCATCTACAGCCTGAGCCGCGCCGAGGCGATGCTGACCCAGTTCGCCTTCTTCCTGGCCTATGGCGTCTTCTCGCTGCCCGCCGCCGCCGTGCTCGGCCGGCTGGGGCCGAGCCGCACGATCATGGCGGCGCTCGGCGTGATGATCCTCGGCTGCCTCATCGTGCTCGCGGCGTCTGCGGCGCGGACCTACGCGCTGGTGCTGGTGGCGCTGTTCACGCTGGCGGCGGGCATCACCGCGCTCCAGGTGGCGGCGAACCCGCTCGCGGCGGCGCTGGGCGCGCCCGAAAAGTCCCACTTCCGGCTCACGCTGGCGCAGGCGTTCAACTCGCTCGGCGTGGTGCTGGGCGTGCATCTGGGCTCGTCGCTGATGCTGTCGGGCGACGTGTTCAAGGATGGCGGTGCCACCATCACCGACGAAGCCTCGCGCGTCGCGGGCCTCGGCGCGGTCAACCACGCCTTCCTCATCATCGCGGCCTTCCTGCTGGCGCTCGGGCTGCTGATCTTCGTGATGCGCCACCGCATCGAGAATGCCGTGCCGCATCGTGGCGGAGCGGGCGCCACGGGCGAGAATGCCTCGCCGCTGGCCGCGCTGCGCTCCGGCTGGGCGCTGGCGGGGGCGCTGACGATCTTCCTCTATGTCGGCTCGGAAGTGTCGATCGGTTCGATCATGATTAACTTCCTCAACCAGCCGGAGGTGCTGGGCGTCAGCCTGCTCGTCGCGGGCGGGATGCTGGCCAACTATTACTGGGGCGGCGCGCTGGTCGGTCGTTTCATCGGCAGCGGCCTGCTGGCGGTGTTCCCGGCGCCGATCCTGCTCGCGGTGATGGTCGCGGCGGCGGGGCTGCTGTCGCTGGCGGCCTTCACGCTGAGCGGCCCGGCGGCGGCCTGGTGCGCGCTCAGCATCGGCCTGTTCAACTCGATCATGTTCCCGACCATCTTCACGCTGACCCTCCAGCGATCGTCCGCGCCGGCCTCGGCCACGTCGGGCCTGCTGTGCGTCGCGATCTTCGGCGGGGCGGTTCTGCCGATCGTCGCCGGCAAGATCGCGGATGTGACGGGCGGCTTCGGCCATGCCTTCATCGTGCCGGTGATCGGCTATGCCGGAATCTTCATCTTCGCGCTGGCGGCGGCGCGGGTGAAGGGCGCGGAACATGCCACCGTGGCGCTGCCCGCGGGGCACTGATCCGGGCACCATCCGGGGCAAGAAGGAAGGGCCTCGCCGCACCGTTGCGGCGGGGCCTTTTCATTTGTGATCCGCTTCCCTCGAAATTCTTCTTTCAATTTTAGTTTTTTTCCCGGAGAGGAGAGGGACGGTCTGCTCATAAATGAGCGATCATGGTCATGAGCCCGAAGACGCGAGGATGAATGCCTGAGTATCAGTGGGATTCCGTTCGATGAGCGTGCTGGCGGCGGGCGTCGAACTGGGCGGCACGAAATGCGTATGCGTGCTGGCCACCGGGCCGGGCGGGGTTGTCGCGGAGGAGCGCGTCCCTACCACCAGCCCTGAGGAAACGCTGTCCGCGATTGAGCGCGTGCTCGACCGATGGCAGGCGGAGAGCGGGTTCGCGGCGCTGGGGCTGGCCTGTTTCGGGCCGTTGCAGCTCAAGCCGGGCGCGCCCGACTATGGCTATATCACCGCCACGACCAAGCCGGGCTGGCGCAACACCGACGTCGCGCGGCGGCTCGGCAGCCGCTACGGCGTGCCGACCGCGATCGATACGGACGTGTCGGGCGCGGCGCTGGCGGAGGGGCGCTGGGGCGGGGCGCAGGGGCTCTCCTCCCATGCCTATATCACGGTCGGCACCGGCGTCGGCGCCGGGATCATCGTCAATGGCCGCCCGGTGATGGGCATCGGCCATGCCGAGGCCGGCCATATGCGTGTTCCCCGCTTTCCGGGCGACGATTGGAAGGGCGCCTGCACGTTCCACGGCGATTGCGTCGAGGGCCTCGCCTCGGGCTTCGCGGTGGAGCAGCGGACGGGCAGGAATGGCGGCGAATTGCCGGCCGATCATGTCGTCTGGTCGATGGTGGCCCATGCCATCGCCGGGCTTTGCCATAATCTCGTGATGGGATCGGTGCCCGAGCGTATCCTGATCGGCGGCGGAGTCGCGACCAAGCAGCCGCAGATCCTGCCGATGGTGCGCGCGATGCTGGTCGAGAGCCTCGCGGGCTATGGCGACGCGGTGGCGCTGTCCTCGCAGATCGAACGCTATATCGCGCCCCCGGCGCTCGGCGATCAGGCCGGGCCGATGGGCGCGATCGCGCTGGCGATGGACGCGCTCGCCGCCGCCTGACGGCTCAGGCGGCCTTCGCGGCCCCTTCGACCCACGGCGTATCGAGATGCGCCTTCGCCTCATGCGCGGCGATGGCGGCATCCAGTTCGAGCGTGATGCCGATCTCGTCGAGGCCCTTCAGCAGGCAATCCTTGCGGAAGGGATCGATCTCGAAGCGGAAGCGATCCTGATAGGGGGTCGTCACCGTCTGGTGTTCGAGATCGATCGAGATGGGATGGTCCTTCGCCACCTCCATCAGCCGGTCGACCTCCTCCTGCGGCAGCACGACGGTCAGGATGCCGTTCTTGAAGGCATTGCCGGCGTGGATGTCGGAGAAGCCCGGCGCGATCACGGCGCGGATGCCCATGTCCGCCATCGCCCAGGCCGCGTGCTCGCGGCTGGAGCCGCAGCCATAATTGTCGCCCGCGATCAGGATCGGTGCGCCCTTGTAGCGTTCGTCGTCGAACACATTGCCGGGCTCGGCGCGGATCGTCTCGAAGGCGCCCTTGCCGAGGCCCTCGCGCGTCACCGTCTTGAGCCAGTGGGCAGGGATGATGATGTCGGTGTCGATGTTCGGGCGGCCGAGCGGGTAGGCCTTGCCCTCGATGGTGTCGATGGCCTGCATCAGGCGAACTCCCTCACATCTGTCAGGTGGCCGGTGACGGCCGCGGCGGCGGCCATGGCGGGGGAGAGCAGATGCGTGCGCGATCCCGGCCCCTGCCGCCCGACGAAATTGCGGTTGGAGGTGGAGGCGCAGCGCTCGCCGGCCGGCACCTTGTCCGGGTTCATGGCGAGGCACATCGAGCAGCCCGGCTCGCGCCATTCGAAGCCCGCCTCGATGAAGATGCGGTCGAGCCCCTCGGCCTCGGCCTGACGCTTCACGAGCCCTGAGCCCGGCACCACCATCGCCTGCTTCACATTGGCCGCGACATGGCGGCCCTGCGCGATGGCGGCGGCGGCGCGGAGATCCTCGATGCGGCTGTTGGTGCAGCTTCCGATGAAGATGCGGTCCACCGCCACATCCTGCATCCGCGTGCCCGGCGTGAGGCCCATATAGGCCAGCGACTTCTCGGCCGCGGCACGGCGCGCCGGATCGGCGAGATCGGCCGGATCGGGGACGATGCCCGTGATCGAGACGACATCGTCCGGGCTCGTGCCCCATGTCACCAAGGGCGCGATGCTGGTCGCGTCGATGACGATCGTCTTGTCGTAGGTCGCGCCCGGATCGGTGGCGAGCGTGCGCCACCACGCCACGGCCTTGTCCCAATCCGCCCCCCTGGGCGCGCGGGGCTTATCCTTGAGATAAGCGAAGGTCTTGTCGTCGGGCGCGACGAGGCCGGCGCGGGCGCCTGCCTCGATCGACATGTTGCAGACGGTCAGCCGCCCCTCGATCGACATCTCGCGGAACACCGAGCCGGTATATTCCGCGACATAGCCAGCCCCGCCGCCCGCGCCCAGCGCGCCGACGATGGCGAGCGCCACGTCCTTGGGCGTCACGCCCGGCCCCAGCGGACCATCGACGCGCACCTCCAGCGATTTCGAGCGCTTCAGCAGCAGCGTCTGCGTGGCGAGCACATGCTCCACCTCCGACGTGCCGATGCCGAAGCCGAGCGCGCCTAGCGCACCATGGCTCGCGGTGTGGCTGTCGCCGCAGACGACGGTGGTGCCGGGCAGGGTGAAGCCCTGCTCCGGGCCGATGACGTGGACGATGCCCTGCTCGGGTGCCAGCGCGTCGATGAACTCGACGCCGAATGCGGCGGTGTTGCGCGTCAGCGCCGACAATTGCTCGGCGGATTGGGCGTCGGCGATCGGCAGGGGCTTCCCCTGCGCGTCAGCTCTCGCCGTGGTGGGCAGGTTATGGTCCGGCACCGCAAGCGTGAGATCGGGGCGGCGCACCGTGCGACCGGCCGCGCGAAGGCCGTCGAAGGCCTGCGGGCTCGTCACCTCATGGACGAGGTGACGGTCGATATAGAGGAGGGCGGTGCCGTCCTCGCGCTGCGAGACGACATGCGCGTCCCAGATCTTCTCGTAGAGCGTGCGGGGTTTGGACTCGGTTGCCATAATGCCGGTGCCTCTAGCGCGGGTGCGCGCGCTTGTCTCCGTTTATGTCCTTGTGGGCGTGATAGGCGGAATATTCGTGCGTCGAACGACGGTTCCCTTGACCGCGCCGACGCGCTACGCTTTCCGTAAACGTAAAGGAGAGGGCGGATGACCGTGCAACTCGGCGAAGGCATCGAAACCATCGAATCCGGCGGCATCATCGAGCTGCACCTCGATCGGGCGGACAAGAAGAACGCGCTGACCGCGTGCATGTATCGCACCATGACGGCGGCGCTGGGCGAGGCATCTCAGCGGGCGGACATCGACGCGGTGCTGATCGCGGGCAAGGGCGACGCCTTCTGCGCGGGCAACGACCTCAAGGATTTCCTCGCCGGGCCGGAAGGCGGGCAGGCCGCGTTCGAATTCATCCGCGCCATCGCGGCCTTCGGGAAGCCGATCGTCGCGGCGGTGCAGGGCCTCGCGGTGGGGGTCGGCACGACGATGCTGTTCCATTGCGACCTCGTCTATGCCGCGCCGGACGCGCGCTTCGTGATGCCTTTCGTCAATCTCGGCATCGTGCCGGAGGCGGCCTCCAGCCTGCTCGCGCCGATGCGGATGGGGCATGCCAAGGCGGCGTCGATGCTGCTGCTCGGCGAGCCGATGGATGCGGTGGGTGCCGACAAGGTCGGTCTGGTGACGGGCATCGTGGTGGCGAGCGACCTGCTCGCCGTCGCCCGCGCCAAGGCGGCGGCGCTGGCGGCCAAGCCTCCGCAGGCGCTCGCGCACACGCGGCGGTTGATGAAGGGCGATATCGTTCCCATTCTTGAGCGGATCGAGGAAGAGGCCCGCCTGTTCCGCGAGACCATGCAGTCGGCGGAGGCACGCGAGGCCTTCACCGCCTTCTTCGAGAAGCGCCCCCCCAATTTCCGTCGCGAAGGAAAGCCGTAATGCCCGTCAAGATCGTCGCGTTCCTCACCCCGAAGCCCGGCCGCGAAGCCGATCTGGACACCGCCGTCCGCGCCGCCGTCGCGGGCGCGCGCACCGAGCCCGGCAATCTGCGCTACGACGCGTGGCGCGAGAAGGACGGCGTGCGGATCGTCATCGACGAACTCTATGTCGACCATGACGCGGTCGAGGCGCATCGCAACGCCGCCCACTACATCGCTTTCCGGGGCGCGGCGGGCGATCTGCTGGCCGGGCCGCCCGAGGTTACGGTCGTCGAGGAGATCGATGTCGTCGCGTAATATCATTTCAATTGATGGTTGACATTTCGACCTAAGGTTGCGCAAGGCCGGTCCTCATTCACCTGAGGACCGTCCATGCCCGCCTATCGTTCCCGTACCACCACCCATGGCCGCAACATGGCCGGCGCGCGCGGTCTGTGGCGCGCCACGGGGATGAAGGACGAGGATTTCGGCAAGCCGATCATCGCCGTCGTCAACAGCTTCACCCAGTTCGTGCCGGGCCATGTCCATCTGAAGGACTTGGGCCAGCTCGTCGCCCGCGAGATCGAGGCGGCGGGCGGAGTCGCCAAGGAATTCAACACCATCGCTGTCGATGACGGCATCGCCATGGGCCATGGCGGGATGCTCTATTCGCTGCCCAGCCGCGAGCTGATCGCGGACAGCGTGGAGTATATGGCCAACGCCCACTGCGCCGATGCGCTGGTCTGCATCTCCAACTGCGACAAGATCACGCCGGGGATGCTGATGGCGGCGCTGCGGCTCAACATCCCGGCGGTGTTCGTCTCGGGCGGGCCGATGGAGGCCGGCAAGGTCGTGGTGAAGGGCAAGGAGGTCGCGCTCGATCTGGTCGATGCGATGGTGGCCGCCGCCGACGATCATTTCTCCGACGAGGAGGTGAAGTCGATCGAGCGTTCGGCCTGCCCCACCTGCGGCTCCTGTTCGGGCATGTTCACGGCCAATTCGATGAACTGCCTGACGGAAGCGCTGGGGCTGTCGCTGCCGGGCAATGGCTCGACGCTCGCCACCCATGCCGATCGCGAGAAGCTGTTCCGCGAGGCGGGGCATCTGATCGTCGATCTCGCCAAGCGCTGGTACGAGCAGGACGACGCGACTGCGCTGCCGCGCGGCATCGCCACCTTCGCGGCGTTCGAGAATGCGATGAGCCTCGATATCGCGATGGGCGGCTCGACCAACACCGTGCTCCACCTGCTCGCCGCCGCGCAGGAGGCGGGGGTGGACTTCACCATGGCCGATATCGACCGGCTCTCGCGCCGGGTGCCCTGTCTCTGCAAGGTCGCGCCGGCCAAGCAGGACGTCCATATGGAGGATGTCCACCGCGCGGGCGGGATCATGGCGATCCTCGGCGAGCTGGAGCGCGGCGGGCTGATCGACGCCTCGCAGCCGACCGTCCATGCCCCGACGCTGGGCGATGCGCTCGCCCGCTGGGATATCGGGCGGACCAACAGCGAGGATGTCCGCACCTTCTTCCGCGCGGCGCCGGGTGGGGTTCCGACGCAGACCGCCTTCAGCCAGTCCGCGCGCTGGAAGGAACTGGACACCGATCGCAAGGGCGGCGTGATCCGCTCGGCGGAGCATCCCTTCTCGAAGGATGGCGGGCTCGCCGTGCTGTTCGGCAATCTCGCGCCCGAAGGCTGCATCGTGAAGACGGCGGGCGTGGACGAGAGCATCCTCACCTTCCGGGGCGCGGCGCGCGTCTATGAGAGCCAGGATGCGGCGGTGGCCGGCATCCTCGGCAATCAGGTGGTCGCGGGCGACGTGGTGGTGATCCGCTACGAAGGGCCGAAGGGCGGGCCGGGGATGCAGGAGATGCTCTATCCGACCAGCTATCTGAAATCGAAGGGGCTCGGCAAAGCCTGCGCGCTCATCACCGACGGGCGCTTCTCGGGCGGAACGTCGGGGCTGTCGATCGGCCATGTCTCGCCCGAAGCGGCCGAGGGCGGCCTCATCGCGCTGGTCGAGACGGGCGATCCGATCCTGATCGACATCCCCAACCGCGTGATCCGCGTCGATCTCGACGAGGCCGTGCTGGCCGGGCGCCGCGCCGCGATGGAGGCGAAGGGCGCCAAGGCGTGGAAGCCGTTCGGCCGCAAGCGCGAGGTGTCGCCGGCGCTCCGGGCCTATGCGGCGATGACGACGAACGCCGCGCGCGGTGCGGTGCGCGATGTGAGCCAGGTGGAGCGGGGCTGAGCCAGCCCCCGGACCGTCATGCCGGACTTGCTCCGGCATCCAGAGCCGCAAGCGATACCGCCTGACGCTCTGGACCCTGGATCAGGTCCGGGGTGACGGAGGAGGGGCTTAGAGCGTCGCGATCCAGTCGCCGAGATGGGCGAGATGGCTCAATCGGCGATAGCGCTCGTGACCGACGGGTTCGTCGGCCCGCTCATGCTCCCAGACGATATCGTGGGGCACATAGGCCGCGAACGCGCCCGCCGAGAGCGCGGGCAGCACGTCGGAGCGCAGCGAGTCGCCCACCATCACCGCCTGCTCGGGCGCAACGCCGTGGCGGGCGAACAGGCGACGATAGGTGTCGGCATTCTTGTCGCTGACGATCTCCACGCCCGAGAAGCGATCGCCGAGGCCGGAGGCGGCGAGCTTCGTCTCCTGATGCAGCAGGTCGCCCTTGGTGACGAGCACCAGCCGGGCATGGCTGCCCAGCCTGTCCAGCGCCTCCTCGATGCCGGGGAACAGCTCGATCGGATGGGCGAGCAACTGCCTCCCGGCGGCGAGGATGTCGGCGATGGTGCGATCCGTGAGCTTGTCGCCGGCCAGCTCCAGCGCCGTCTCGATCATCGAGAGGGTGAAGCTCTTGGCGCCATAGCCGTAGAGCTTGAGATTGCGGATCTCGATGGCGGTGAGCTGCTCGCGGCTGACGCCCGCGTCGGCGAAGGGCGCGAGCAGGTCCGCGAAGATCGCCTGCGTCGCGTCGAAGTGCCGCATATTGTGCCACAGCGTGTCGTCGGCATCGAGGCAGATCAGCTCGATGGCCATCTCAGGCGAGCCCCAGATCGGCCGGCCCGAACGCATGGGGCAGCAGCGCCGAGAGCATGTGCCGCTCCACCGTCACGCCATCCGCCGAGGCGCAGAAGACGGGCAGGTCGCGCCCGCCCATCTGCGCCGCTTCGTTCAACACCTGACGGCAGCGGCCGCACGGGCCGACGGGCTTGTCCCCGGTGGGAAGGCCGTCCGCGCCCTTCATGCCGCCGATCACCGCCACGGCGATCACGTCCGCCAGTCGCCCCTCGGCGTTCGCCGTCGCCAGTGCGACCGTCTCGGCACAGAGCGACAGGCCATAGCTCGCATTCTCGAAATTGGTGCCGGTGACGATCGACCCGTCCGTCATCAACAGCGCCGCGCCCACCGCGAAGCGCGAGTAAGGCGCGTGTGCATGACGCGCGGCCGCCCGCGCCGCGTCGACCAGAACCGCGACGCCCACTTCTTCCACCGAAACTTCCGTCACTTCTATCCCCGGATATGCAGCACGCAGATCAGCGTGAAGAGCCGCCGCGCGGTATCGAAATCAAGTTCGATCTTGCCGTCCAGCCGCTCGCGGAGCAACTCGGCGGCGTCGTTGTGGAGCCCCCGGCGTGCCATGTCGACCGTTTCGATCTGCTGCGGCGTCTGTTGACGAACCGCCTGATAGTAACTGTCGCAGATCGCGAAATAATCTTTGATCGAGCGGCGGAAGCGCATCATGCCGAGCCCGATCGTTTCGATCGGCGATCCGTCGCCGCGCTGGATATCGATCGCGAGCCGCCCTTCCTCGACGCGCAGCGCCACCTTGTATGGGCCTTCATAGCCATCCGACGCGGGGCGTAAGGGCTTGAAATAATTGTCGTTCAGTAGGTCGAGCAGGGCAACCTTGCGCTCCTGCTCGATGTCCGCGTTGCGCCACAGGATCGTGCGCTCGTCGAGCGTGATATCGATGATCCGCGGGTCACTCATGCGGCCTTGGGTATCGGGTCCGGCAGCGCTTGGCGAGAGGCCTGTTATCCACCGTTTGGGCAGAAGTCTGTGGATGGAATCGTGGGTCGATTCGCTTTGGGCGGGGATATCCCTGTGCGTGCGGCTTGAGCCCGAGGGCAGACGGGCGGATGAAGGGGGATGGCCGAAGCTTATCGAATCGTCCCGCCCGCCGGAGAGGCGGAAGCACCTGCATTGCCCCAGAACATCGAGGCCGAGGCCGCGCTGCTGGGCGCGATGATGATCGACAACCGGCTGTGCGAGGACGTGCAGGTGAAGCTGCGCGCGGAGCATTTCTTCGAGCCGCTGCACGGCCGCATCTACGAGCAGATCCTGCGGCTGGTCGACAGGAACATGATCGCCAACCCGGTGACGCTCCGCCCGCTATTCGAGGCGGATGAGGCGATGAAGCAGCTCGGCGGCCCGGCCTATCTGGCGCAGCTCACCGGATCGGGCGCGGCGTTGATCGGTGCGCGGGACTTCGCGATGCAGATCTATGACCTCGCGCTGCTGCGCGCGCTGGTCGGCGTCGGGCGCGGCATGGTCGAGAGCGCGATGGACACCTCCGACGAGGTCGATCCCAAGACGCAGATCGAGCAGGCCGAAGTCGCGCTCTACAAGGTGGCGGAGGAGGGCGGCGAGCAGGGCTCGACCAAGAGCTTCCTCCAGGCCGCCACCGAGGCCGTGAAGAATGCCGAGCGCGCGCTGAACAGCGGCGGCCATGTCTCGGGCATCACGACGGGCCTCGACAGCCTCAACGCCAAGATGGGCGGCCTGCATCGCTCGGACCTCATCATCCTCGCCGGGCGCCCCGGCATGGGCAAGACCTCGCTCGCCACCAACATCGCCTTCAACGCCGCCCAGCGGCTGATGCGCGACAAGGAGGACGGCATCGGGATGGAGAAGTCGCTCGGTGCCGGCACCGCCTTCTTCAGCCTCGAAATGTCGGCGGATCAGCTCGCCACGCGTATCCTCGCGGAAAGCTCGGGGATCAGCGGCGAAAGCCTGCGCATGGGCCGGATCAGCCAGCATGATTTCCGCAACCTCGCCCGCGCGGCGGCCGAGCTGGAGACGCTGCCGCTCTATATCGACGATACGCCGGGCCTCACCATCGCGGCGCTGCGCACCCGTGCGCGTCGGCTCAAGCGCCAGCGCGGCATCGATCTCATCATCGTCGACTATCTCCAGCTCCTGTCGGGCTCGGGGCGTGGCGGCGAGGCGAACCGCGTGCAGGAAATCTCCGAAATCTCGCGCGGCCTGAAACAGCTCGCCAAGGAACTGCATGTCCCCGTGATCGCGCTCTCGCAGCTCAGCCGTCAGGTCGAGCAGCGCGAGAACAAGCGGCCGGTGCTCTCCGATCTTCGTGAATCGGGCTCGATCGAGCAGGACGCCGATCTCGTGCTGTTCGTGTATCGCGAGGAATATTACGTCAACTTCACCAAGCCGACCGAGCCCGGCCCCGACACAGGCGAGATGGACCCCGTGAACATCGCCTATCGGGAGTGGCAGCGTAAGATGGAGCAGGTCCATGGCGTCGCGGAAGTGGTGGTCGCCAAGTCCCGTCACGGCTCCACCGGCACGGTGCCGGTGAAGTTCGACGCCAAGATCACGCGCTTCTCCGATCTGGTAGATTCGGGCTACGTCGTCCCGGATTTCGAATGATCGCGCTGGCCGCCCTGCTGCTCGCCGCCGCCGCGCCCGACGCGCAGCGCGGCACGCTGGCGGAGGCGGCGCGGGCCTTCGACGATGCGCAATTCCATCATGACCGGGCCGCGCTGGAGCGTTTCCTCGCGCCCGATTTCCTGTTCGTGACGGGTAAGGGCGAGGCGCTCGGCCGTGACGGCTTCATCGCCGGCGCGACGACGCCGGGCGAGGTTCTGGAGCCGTTCGTCATCACGCATCACCGGGTCGAGCCGCAGGGCGCCGATGGCGGCGTGGTCAGCGGCGAGGGGATCGAGCGCGGCACGCAGGACGGGAAGCCCTTCGTCTCGCACTTCCGCTATGTGGATGCGTTCGCGCGGCGGCACGGCCGCTGGGTCGTCGTCTACACGCAGGTGACGAGCCTGCCGCGCCCCTGAGCGCGGTAGCCGCTCCGTCCACATCAGAGGACGAAGCGGCCGGGAAGTATCACGCGAAACTGTTGACCAGCATCGAGCCGAGGCGGCCCGCCGTGCTGCCGGCGGCCCCGTACAGGCTGTTCGACGACACCGCCGAGCGCAGGCTGGAGACGAAGGAACTCAGCCTGTCGACCGCGCTGTTCGCATCGCCGGCGACGGTGGCGAACGGGTCGGTCGACGTCGTGGATGAGGCTGTGCTCGTGGGATCGGTGCCGTCGTCCGAGAAGAGGCTGTCGAGCGCCGATGCCCCGCCGCCGCCATGGGCGTGGTGGGCATGGCCGGCATGGGCCTTGGCGAACAGGCCCTTCAGCTCGGTCGCCTGATCGGTGGTGAGCTTGCCGGTCGACACCTCGTTGTCGATGGCGCTGCTCACCTGATCCTTCATCGAGCCGGCGGATGTGCCGGCCGACTGGATCGCCTTGCCGATATCGCCGATCGCCGACGATAGCGCCGACTGATCGCCCGACGGGATGGTGCCCGCCGTCACTTGCTTCTGGAGAAGGGCCTGGATGCCCGATCCCCAGCTATTGCCTGAAATACTCGTCATTGCGGGTTGCTCCCCCGAGACCCTGAAAACTCCCGGAGCGGCTTCTCGCAGAAAATCCTAAAGCTTCCGTTGATCCGGTCGTAACTGGATTGGATGGGCTCAGAAGCTCGGCTGGTTCGGCCCTTCGGCGGGGGTGTGGATGCCGCATTCCACCTTGTCCCACCCGCGCCAGCGGCCCGCGCGGGAGTCTTCGCCTTCCTGCACGACGCTGGTGCAGGGCGAGCAGCCGATCGAGGGATAGCCCTCGGCCTCCAGCGGGTGGCGGGGCAGGTCGTGGGCCTCGAAATAGGCGTCGAGATCGGCCTTGGTCCAGCCGGCGAGCGGGTTGACCTTGATCCGGCCGGCGGCGTCGCTCGTGTCCATCTCGAAGGACGGGATGTGCGTGCGCGTGGCCGACTGGAAGCCCTTGCGGCCCGAGACCGTGGCGTCGAAATCGGCGAGCGCGCGGGTCAAGGGTTGGACCTTGCGGATCTCGCAGCAGCCGTCCGGGTCGTAGGACCAGCGCAGCTCCGTCGCGTCGCGGGCCGCGAGCCGCTCGGCATCGGGACGGATGGTGCGGACGTCGGTGAGGCCAAGGCGCTCGGTGAGCTGGTCGCGATAGGCGAGCGTCTCGGGGAAGTGCTTCAGCGTATCGAGGAAGATCACCGGCGTCGCCGGATCGATGCTGGCGACCATGTGGAGCAGCACCGCCGATTCCGCCCCGAAGGACGAGACCACCGCCGTGCGGCCGGTCAGCCTCTCGATCAGTGCCGCGCGGAGCAGGTCGGCGGGGGCCGCATTGGCGAAGCGCGTGTTGAGGCGGATCACGTCGGCGGGCGTGTGGCGCGGGCCGGTCTCGATCACGTCGCGCGTGCGCACCGCCTCAGCCACGGCGCAGCGCCCAGACGGGCGCCCTCCCGTCCTCGGCCTTCTGGTAGGAGAAGGGGTAGCGGCGGAAGGCCCGCTCGACGGCGGCGGGATCGAGCGGCTTGTCCGGCGCGAAGGCGTCGAAGCCGCAGCGGCGCATATGGGCGACCTGATCGATCAGCACGTCGCCCGCGGCGCGAAGCTCGCCCCTGTAGCCCGCCTCGCGCAGGATCGAGGCGGCCGAATAGCCGCGCCCGTCGCGGAAGGTGGGGAAGGCGATCTCGATCAAGGCCAGCCGGTCGAGATAGGGGATGAGGGCGCGCGCGTCCTCGTCCGATTCCAGGCGCACGGCGGTGGCGTTGGTCTGGTCGAGGAAGGCGTCGAGCGTGACGGCCGGCTCCTCATGCTCGCTATCGTCGCGATAGCGCAGGGCCTCAACCATAGATGGCCTCCTTGAAGGGCTCGAAGCCGACGCGGCGATAGGTGTCGAGGAAACGCTCGCCCGGCTCGCGGACGGCGCGATACTTGTCGAGCGTGCGCTCGATCGCGTCGACCACGCCGTCTTCGTCGAAGCCGGGGCCGGTGATGCGGCCGAGGCTCGCATCCTCCGCGCCCGATCCGCCGAGCAGGAGCTGGTAGTTCTCGGTGCCCTTTCGGTCGACGCCGAGGATGCCGATATGGCCGGCATGGTGGTGGCCGCAGGCGTTGATGCAGCCCGATATCTTGAGCTTCAGCTCGCCGAGGTCGCGCTGGCGGTCGAGGGGCGCGAAACGCTCGGCGATCTTCTGCGCGAGCGGGATCGAGCGGGCGTTGGCGAGCGAGCAATAATCGAGGCCGGGGCAGGCGATGATGTCGCTGATGAGATCGAGATTCGCGGTGGCGAGCCCGGCCTCCTTCAGCGCCTGCCAGACGGCGTACAGATCGGCCTTCTTCACATGCGGCAGCGTGATGTTCTGCGCGTGGGTGACGCGCAGTTCGTCGAAGCTGTAGCGCTCGGCGAGGCTGGCCATCACTTCCATCTGCTCGGCGGAGGCATCGCCGGGGATGCCGCCGACCGGCTTCAGGCTGATCGTCGCGATCGCATAGCCGGGCTGCTTGTGGGCAACGATGTTCTGGTCGACCCACGCCTTGAACTCGGGGTCCGACAGGTCGATGTCGTCCGACAGGCCCTCTTCCCACGCCGGGGGCGTGAAATAGGCGGCGATGCGGTCGAACTCGCTCATCGGCGGATCGAGGCCGAGCGTCTTCACATGCGCCCATTCCTCCTCGACCTGACGGGCGTACTCTTCAGCGCCGATCTCGTGGACGAGGATCTTGATGCGCGCCTTGTAGATGTTGTCGCGCCGGCCGTAGCGATTGTAGACGCGCAGGCAGGCTTCCAGATAGCTCAGGAAATGCTCGGCGGGGAGGAACTCGCGGATCAGCGGCGCGATCATCGGCGTGCGCCCGATGCCGCCGCCGACGAACACCTTGAAGCCGAGCGCGCCTGCCTCGTTGCGGACGATCTGGACGCCGATATCGTGCAGCCGCATCGCCGCGCGATCCTCGTCCGAGGCGATGATCGCCACCTTGAACTTGCGCGGCAGGTAAGTGAACTCCGGGTGGAAGCTCGACCATTGGCGCAGCAGCTCGGCCCAGGGGCGCGGATCGGTGATCTCGTCTGCGGCGGCACCGGCATATTGATCCGACGTGGTGTTGCGGATGCAGTTGCCGCTCGTCTGGATCGTGTGCATCTCCACGGTCGCCAGCTCGGCGAGGATGTCGGGTGCGTCCTTCAGCTCGATCCAGTTGAACTGGAGGTTCTGGCGCGTGGTGAAGTGGCCGTAGCCGCGATCATATTTGCGCGCGATATGCGCCAGCATCCGCACCTGACGGCTGTTCAGCGTGCCATAGGGCACGGCGATGCGCAGCATATAGGCGTGGAGCTGGAGGTAGAGGCCGTTCATCAGCCTCAGCGGCTTGAACTGGTCCTCGCTCATCGCGCCTGAGAGGCGGCGGGCCACCTGATCGCGGAAATCCTCGACGCGGGCGTCGACGATGGACTGGTCGAACTGGTCGTAGCGGTACATGTCAGATCACCCAGCTTCCGGTCGCGGGATCGATGGGAACGCGGTTGAGGTCGAGCCGCACCGTGGGGCCACGGGCGCGGATGCGATCCTTGATGTGGGCGGGGCGGGGGCCTCGCTCGGTCATCTCGGCGTCGATGATGTAGGGCGCGTTGACGCGGCGCGAGGCTTCCTCGCGGGCGATCAGGGCGGCGCCATTCTCGCCCACCTCGGCGGCATCCTCGACATGGCGGGTCCAGCCTTCGCCGTCCCACCACACCACGTCGCCGGTGGGGAGGTCGTTTCCGGTCGCGATCTTCATGCGTTCATCGCCTCTGCCTGACTGGCGAGCGTCGCGAGGCGGTTCTCCGCGTCGGACAGCACCACCACTTCGCCCACGACGATGATCGCCGGGCTTTCGACCTTTTCGCGTTCCACCATGTCGCCCAGATCCGCCAGCAGCGTGCGGACGGCGCGGTGGCCCGGCAGCGTGCCCTTCTCGATGATCGCGACGGGGAGCGCCGGATCGACGCCGTCCGCCATCAGCTTGTCCGCGATCGCGCCGGCATTGGCGACGCCCATGTAGATCACGAGCGTGCGGCCCTTGCCGGCGAGGCCGGACCAGTCCTGCTCGGAGAGGCCCTTGCACTGGCCGGCGACGAAGCTGACCGCGCTCGACCAGTCGCGGTGGGTCAAGGGCAGCATCGCCTCCGCCGCGCAGCCGAGCGCCGCCGACACGCCGGGGATCACCTCGACGGGCAGGCCCGCCGCGCGGACCTCCTCGACCTCCTCGCCGCCGCGGCCGAAGACGAAGGGATCGCCGCCCTTCAGCCGCACCACGATCGAGCCCGAGCGGACATGCGCGATGATGAGCGCGTTGATCGCCTCCTGCGGCAGCGTGTGGCGCGCGCGCTTCTTGGCGACCGAGATGCGCTGGGCATGTTCGGGCGCATAATCGAGTACGCGCGGATCGATCAGGCCGTCATGAACCACGACGTCGCACGAACGCAGCGCCTCCACGGCCTTGAGCGTGAGGAGGCCGGGATCGCCGGGGCCGGCGCCGACAAGGATGACGCGCCCGCGCGCGGAGGGGTCCAACAGGGATGTCATGGTGCGGGAGATGGGGCAGGATGCGCCGCGTCACAACCGAAAGCATCTTGGGACCGGGCTAGAAGAGCTTGGGGCGGCGCGCCTCTTCCCCGTCACCCCGGACTTGATCCGGGGGCCAGAGCGACAGGCGTCGTGCGTGTGGTTTCGTCAGGGTGACGGGAGGAACGCGCCGTGTCAGGCCTCGCGCAGGCCCACGCCGATCGAGGCGCGGATCGTCTCCGCCTCGCCCGAGACGACCGGATAGGCGCAGTAATCCGCCGCATAATAGGCGCTGGGGCGGTGGTTGCCGGAAAGCCCGATGCCGCCGAAGGGGGCGTTGGAGGGCGCGCCGTTGGTCGGCCGGTTCCAGTTGATGATGCCAGCGCGGACGACCGACCAGAAACGTTCGTAGAGTGCCGGCTGATCGGTGATGAGCGAGGCGCACAGGCCGTATCGGGTGGCGTTGGCCTCGGTCAGCGCGGCGTCGAAATCGGGCACGCGGACCATCTGGAGGATCGGGCCGAACAGTTCCTCGTCGGTGCGCTTCTCGATATCGGTGACGTCGATCAGGCCGGGGGTGAGGAAGGGGCGCTCGGCATCCGGGCGCTGGAGGTGGTGGATCGGGCGGCCACCGCGCATGATGAGATCGAGCCACGCATTCTGGAGATGATCGGCGGCTTCGTTGTCGATCACCGGACCCATGAAGGGTGCGGGCTGGGCCAGCGGTCCGTCGATGACGAGGCGGCCGACGATCCTGGCGATCTCCTCCAGCAGCGGCTCGTGCATTCCGTCGCGCACGATCAGCCGGCGCGCGGAGGTGCAGCGCTGGCCGGCCGTGAGATAGGCGGACTGCACGCACAGGATCGCGGCGGCGTGGAGGTGCGGCGTCTCCCACACGACGATCGGGTTGTTGCCGCCCATTTCGAGCGCCAGCATCTTGTGCGGCGTCTCGGCGAACTGGCGGTGCAGCGCATGGCCCGCGCGCGCCGAGCCGGTGAAGAGGACGCCGTCGACGCCGGGATGGCGGGCGAGCGCCTGACCCGTCTCCGGCCCGCCGGGGAGCAGTCGGAGGCAGCCTTCGGGAATCCCCGCCTCATGGAAGCACTGGACGAGGAAGGCGCCCGAGGCCGGGGCCTTCTCGGATGGCTTGAACACCACCGCATTGCCGGCCATCAGCGCCGGGACGATGTGGCCGTTGGGGAGATGTGCCGGGAAGTTGAACGGCCCCAGCACCGCCAGCACGCCATGCGGCTTGTGGCGCAGCGCCGTGCGGGACTGCATCGCCCCTTCGAGCTTCCGCTGCGACGTCCGCTCCGAATAGGCGCTGACCGAGATATCCACCTTGGCGATCACCGATTGCACCTCGGTGAGCGCCTCCCACAGCGGCTTGCCCGTCTCGCGCGCGATCAGCTCGGCGAAGGCGTCGGCGCGCGAGCGGATCATGTTGGCGACGCGGCGCAGCGCCTCGATGCGCACGGTGAGCGGCCGGGCGGCCCATTCCGCCCACGCGCCGCGCGCCATCGCCACCTCGGCGTCGGGATCGCCTTCCACGCCCTTCCAGAGCGTGGCGCCGGTGGCGGGTTCGGTCGAAATCAGCATGGGTGGAATTGCTCGCCTGTCCAATTGCTTACCCAGCATCCTTTGCCATGCCCGGTCAAGGGCGCGGCGATGCCATGGCCTCTCCCATACGACGGATATCCTTCACTTTTCGTTCCAGTCCCGACCAGTCGTCGGCGTCCGCGATCGGCGCCCAGATCGCCTCCACCTCCTCGATATGCATCGAGCAGGGAGCAGGGTCGGCCCAATAGGGATGATCGAGCGTGACCGCGGGCTCATAGGCCGCGACCGCCTCGACGAAGGGGTGGAAGACGGGATGGTCATAGGCCGCCTCGTCCGGCGAGGGACCGCGCCGCGCACCGCCGCGCCAGTCGAAGAAGAAGCGGTCGATGGTGACCGTGTTCTGCTGGAGCGCGCGGGCGATCGCGTCGGTGAGGGCGATGTCCTTCGCCTCGCTGCGGGGGGCGACGCCGAGCCGCTTCAGCATCGCCTCCGCCAGCGCCTGCTCGTAAAGTGCGGGGAAGCGATCGAGGATCGGCGCCAGCGCGTCGACCGGCTCCATCGCGGTGAGCGAGAGGGCGAGCTGCGCCACGTCCCAATGGATCGCCTGCGGCTGCCGCCCGAAGGCATAGAGGCCGGTCTGGTCGAAATAGGCGGCCGTGAAGCTCAGATCCCAATAGGGCGTGAAGCGCCAGGGGCCATAATCGAAGCTCTCCGCCGTGATCGCGATATTGTCGCTGTTGAGCACGCCATGCACGAAGCCCGCCGCCATGTAGGAGGCCGCCAGCCGCGCCGTCCGCCCGACCACCAGTTCGTAGAGACGGAGCGCCGGATGGTCGCCGGGCTCCTCGCCATGGAGTTCGCGGAGTGCATAGCGGACCAGCGCCTCGGTGCCCGCCGCGTCGTTCAGAGTGGCGAGGCGCTGGAAGCTGCCGATGCGGATATGGCCGTGCGAAAGCCGCACCAGCACCGCCGAGCGGGTGGGGGAGGGCTCGTCGCCGCGATGGAGCGCTTCGCCCGTCTCGATCAGCGAGAAGGTCCGCGAGGTGTTGACGCCCAGCGCCTCCAGCATCTCGGTGGCGAGGATTTCGCGCACGCCGCCCTTGAGCGTCAGCCGCCCGTCGCCGAAGCGGCTCCACGGCGTCTGGCCGGAGCCCTTGGTGCCGAGGTCCATGAGCCGGCCCGCCTGATCGCGCATCTGGGCGAAGAGGAAGCCGCGCCCGTCGCCCAGCTCGGGGTTGTACTGGCGGAACTGGTGGCCGTGATAGCGCAGCGCCAGCGGTTGGGGCAGCGAGCCCTCGAAGGCGCGGAAGCGGCCGAAACGCTCGATCCACTCGGCGTCGCTCAGGCCCGAAAGCCCTACCTCCGCCGCCGCGCGATCGTTGCGGAAGCGCAGGATGGCCGCCGGGAAATCGGCCGCCGTCACGGGATCGTAGAATGCGTCGCCCAGAGAGAGGATGCGCGCCTCGGGGCGGAAGGCGGAGGATGCTTGCGGGGAGGGTGCCATGCCGCGATATGGGGCGCGCCGCGCATGGGAGACAAGCATGGCCGTATCACAGCCTTACGAAGACGGTTGGTGGCAGACGACCGACGGGCTCAAGCTCCACTACCGCGATTATCCCGGCGGGCCGGAAGCGGAGGGGCGTCCGCCGATCCTGTGCGTCCCCGGCCTCACCCGTAACGCGCGCGATTTCGAGGGCGTCGCCGAGCGGCTGTCGCCCGCATGGCGCGTGATCGCGATCGATCTGCGCGGCCGGGGCGAGAGCCCGCCGGCGCCCGATTCCTCCATCTATGCGCCGCCGTCCTATGTGCTGGACATCGCCGCGCTGTTCGTGACGCTGAAGCTCGACAAGGTGGTGCTGTTCGGCACCTCGCTCGGCGGCATCCTCGCCATGCTGATCGCGGCGACCACGCCCGAGCGGCTGGCGGGCGTGCTGCTCAACGATGTCGGGCCGGTGATCGATCCGGCGGGCATGGCGCGCATCCGCGGCTATGTCGGCAAAAGCGCGAGCTGGCCGACCTGGCTCCACGCCGCCCGCGCGCTCGCCGAGGCGCAGCGCGACGTCTATCCCCGATACGAGCTGCGCGACTGGCTGGCGATGGCGAAGCGCGTGTGCCGGCTCACCTCGGCGGGGCGGATCGTGTTCGATTACGACATGCGCATCGCCGAGCCGATCCGCGAGGCTCCGGCAGACGCGCCGCCGGTCGACCTGTGGCCGGCGTTCGAGGCGCTGGCGGGCCGCCCGGTCGCGCTGCTGCGCGGCGCGCGGAGCGATCTGCTGAGCGCGGCGACGGCGGACGAGATGGCGCGGCGCCTGCCGGGCCTCGATGTCACCACCATCGCGGATGTCGGCCATGCCCCGGCGCTGGACGAACCGGAGTCCGATGCGGCAATCGACAGGCTGCTCGATCGTATCATCGCAGGACAATAGGACGATCAGCCACCTTCGGTTCATCGCCCGAATGGCATAAGCCATTAGGGTCATGTCGGTACGAGTCCTTCATCTCCATTCGACCTTTTCGCTGGGTGGGAAGGAGGCGCGTGCGGTTCGGCTGATGAATGCCTTCGGCGCATCGGCGGAGCATGTGGTGCTGAGCGCGGTTCCCGGCGCCCTGGGCGCGCGGGATGCGATCGATCGGGGCATGGCCGTCCGCTTTCCGGGCAGCGACGAGGCGCCCTCGCTCGCGGGGCGTCCGGGCCTCGCCCGCTATCGCCAGCTCGCCCGCTACATGACGGGCTTCGATCTCGTGCTCAGCTATAATTGGGGCTCGATGGACGGCGTGATGGCGCATCGCCTTCATGCGCGGGGCATGGGGCTGCCGCCGCTGGTCCATCATGAGGACGGCTTCAACGCCGACGAACTGGCCCGGCAGAAGCGCTCGCGCATCCTGTTCCGGCGCCTTGCGCTGGGCTCCGCCTATCGCACGGTGGTGCCGTCCGCCCGGCTGGAGCGGATCGCCCGGATCGACTGGGGCCGCCCCGCCGCGCGCATCCGCCGCATTCCCAACGGCGTGCCGCTGGAGCGCTATGCCGGCCAGCCCGAGCCGGATGCCATCCCCGGCTTCCGCCGCGCCTCGGGCGACGTGGTGGTGGGCACCATGGCGGGCCTGCGCGCGGTGAAGAACCTGCCGCGCCTCGTCCGCATGTTCGCGCGATCGGGGCAGGGCGGGCGGCTGGTGATCGTCGGCGAGGGGCCGGAGCGCGACGCGGTGCTTGCCGCGGCGCGGGCCGAGGGCGTGGCGGACCGGCTGCTGCTGCCCGGCTTCCTGCCGGACGCGGCGCGCTATGTGGGGCATTTCGATATCTTCGCGCTGTCCTCCGACAGCGAGCAGTTCCCGATCTCGCTGGTCGAGGCGATGGCGGCCGGCCTGCCGGTGGTGGCGACCGAGGTGGGCGACGTCGCCTCGATGGTGGCGCCGGGCAACCGCCGCTACATCGTGCCGCCGGAGGACGAGCCCGGCCTCGCCGAGGCGCTGGGCCGGCTCGTCGCCAGCCGCGATCTGCGCCACAGGCTCGGTTCCGCGAACCGTCAGATCGCGTGGGGGCGCTATGGCGAGGAGGCGATGATCGGGGCCTATCGGACGCTCTATGAGGAAGCCATGGGCCGCCCCGGGGCGTTATCCTGACATCAAGGCAATATTAAGGAGCGCAATCCCGCGCTTCCTGCTAAAGACCCGCCGGGGTCCAGTTCCGGGACGGAGGACGATTTGTTCAAAGGTTTGCAGCCGATCCTGTACGGCGGCCGCGAAGTATGGCCGCTCGTCGAGGGCGGCAAGGGCGTTTCGGCGACCAATCATATGAGTTCCGGGGCGTGGGCCGCGGCGGGGGGCATCGGCACGGTTTCGGCCGTGAACGCCGACAGCTACGATCATGAAGGCAAGATCATCCCGCAGATCTATCGCGCGCTGACGCGCCGCGAGCGGCATGAGGAGCTGATCCAGTACGCGATCGACGGCGCCGTCGAGCAGGTGAAGCGCGCTTATGATCTCGCGTCCGGCAAGGGCGCGATCAACATCAACGTGCTGTGGGAGATGGGCGGGGCGCAGCGCGTGCTCCAGGGCGTGCTGGAGCGGACGCGGGGTCTCGTCTCGGGCGTCACCTGCGGCGCGGGAATGCCCTACAAGCTTTCCGAGATCGCGGCCGAGCATCAGGTGAGCTACCTGCCGATCGTCAGCTCCGCGCGCGCCTTCCGCGCGCTGTGGAAGCGCGCCTATCACAAGGCGGCGGACTGGCTTTCGGCGGTGGTCTATGAGGATCCGTGGAAGGCGGGCGGCCATAACGGCCTGTCCAACGCCGAAGACCCGCTGAAGCCGGAAGACCCCTATCCCCGCGTGAAGGCGCTGCGCGAGACGATGCGCGAGGGCGGCATCCCCGATACGACGCCGATCGTGATGGCCGGCAATGTCTGGTTCCTGCGCGAGTGGGACGACTGGATCGACAATCCCGAGCTGGGGGCGATCGCCTTCCAGTTCGGCACGCGGCCGCTGCTGACGCAGGAAAGCCCGATCCCGGATGCCTGGAAGCAGCGCCTGATGACGCTGAACGAAGGCGATGTGCTGCTGCACCGCTTCTCGCCGACCGGCTTCTATTCGAGCGCCGTGCGCAATCCCTTCCTGCGCAATCTGGAAGAGCGCTCCGAGCGCCAGATCGCCTTCTCGGGCGAGGCGGCGGGGGACCATCAGTTCCAGCTCGACGTGGGCGTGAAGGGCAAGAGCTTCTGGGTGACGCGGGGCGACCTGCTGCGCGCGCGCGAATGGTATGGCCATGGCTTCACCGTCGCGCTCAAGACGCCGGACAACACGCTGGTGTTCGTCACGCCGGAAGAGATGAAGGTCATCCGCAAGGATCAGGCGGACTGCATGGGCTGCCTCAGCCAGTGCGGCTTCTCGTCCTGGGCGGACAATGACACCAACTCGACCGGCCGCCTCGCCGATCCGCGCAGCTTCTGCATCCAGAAGACGCTTCAGGATATCGCGCATGGCGGCGATGTCGAACATAACCTGATGTTCGCCGGCCACGCGGCTTACCGCTTCAAGCAGGATCCGTTCTATTCGAACGGCTTCGTGCCGACCGTGAAGCAGCTCGTCGATCGCATCCTGACGGGCGATTGATGTCGGCGAAGCGGGCGCTCGTCGTCCAGCATGTCGCGCATGAGGGGCCGGCGGCGTTCGCCGGCCCCCTGGCCGATGCTGGCTATGCCATCGAACGGCTCGGCCTCGGCGATGCCGGGTTCGAGGGCGCGGACTTTCTCTCGCCGGATCTGCTGGTGCTGATGGGCGGCCCGATGGGCGTGCCCGAGCGGGGGCGGCATCCGTGGATGGAGGGCGAGATCGCCCGGCTCTCGGAGCGTCTCGTGGCGGGCCGGCCGACGCTGGGCGTCTGCCTCGGCGGGCAGCTCATCGCGGCGGCGCTGGGCGCGAACGTCGCGCCCGGCCCGGTGCGGGAAGTGGGCTTCGCGCCGATCGCACTGACGGCGGCGGGGCGGGCTTCTCCGCTGGCGGCGCTGGCGGGGGCGCCGGTGCTGCACTGGCATGGCGACGGCTTCGACGTGCCCGACGGCGCCGATCTCCTCGCCGAGACCGAGCATTTCCCGCAGGCCTTCGCGATGGGCGCTTCGGTGCTGGCGCTGCAATGCCACCCCGAGATGGGCGATATCGGCGACGGCATCGACCAGTGGCTGACGGCGGATGCGGATTATGTCCGCGGCGCGGGAAGCTCGGCGGAGGTCATCCGCGCGGATCATGCCCGGTTCGGCCGCGAGGCGGCGCGGGCGGGGCAGCGGATGCTGCGGGAGTGGCTGCGGCGGCTGCCGGCCTGAACCGGACGCAAGAAGGGCGCGAACCCCCCGAGGGGCCGCGCCCTTTCTCAAGCCGGCGTCAGCGGTAGATGCGGCGGCCGCGCTTATCCAGATAATAACGGCGACCATAACGGTCGTGATAATAATGGTGGCGGTGGTTCAGCGCCGTGATGGCGGCGCCGCCCGCCGCGCCGACCAGCGCGCCGGTGCCGACCGACATGCCGGGGATGATCGCGCCCGCGACGGCACCGGCGCCCGCACCGATCGCGCCGCCCTTCAGAAGCTGGCCCGAGCTTTGCGCATAAGCCGGCGCCCCGGCCATGGTGGCGGCGACGATGCCGCCGAGCAGGATCTTGCGCTTCATAACAACTCCCTCTCGAACACTCTGCCGCGAACATAGCACGCGGGCACAGGGCGGAAAACGGTTGAGCGATTGGGCGGGTTCCGCCTTTGGTGGGCCTTGTGCGGGGTCCGGCGCCTGTCCTAGAGCCCTGGATGCGCAGCGGTTTGGGGATGAAGGCGATGGGATCGGCGGCGAAGTCGGTGATGATGGCGGCGATCGCCGCGCTCGCGATCGGAGCGGGCGCCGAGGCGGCGTCGAATCAGGTTCGCCAGACGCCGTACTGGGGCTCGATCTCCGCCGGGCAGGCGCGGATGCGGACAGGGCCGGGGCGCAATTATCCGGCGAGCTGGCTTTACCAGCGGCAGGGCCTGCCGGTGCAGGTGATCGAGGTCTATCCCGGCTGGCGCAAGATCCGCGATCCCGACGGCACCGAGGGCTGGATGATCGGCAACCTCGTCTCCGACCAGCGGACCGGCATGGTGAAGGGCGGCGTGGCGGAGCTGCGCGATCGGCCCGATCCCGGATCGAAGGTGGTGTGGCGGGCCGAGCCCGGCGTGATCGGCCGTCTTTCGAAATGCGCGGCGGGCTGGTGCAAGTTCGATGTGCAGGGGCGTGGCGGCTATCTCGAAGAGGCGCGCCTCTGGGGCGTCGGGCCGGGCGAGACGTTCGACTGAGATACCCGCGCTGTGGGGGCGCCAACAAAGGCTTCCGTTGATTTCGGCGCGTTCGGGCCTCATTTTGGCGCTCGTGAACGACATTGATCTTGCTGCCAGCCTCGCCGACGTTGCGGGGCGTGTCCTCCTCGACCTGAGGCGTTGCAACCTGCTCACCGGCAAGGCGCTGGGCGAGGCGGGGGACCAGACCGCCAACGCCTTCCTGGTGCGCGCCATCCGCCACCAGCGGCCCGACGACGGCCTCCTCTCGGAGGAAAGCGCCGACGACAAGGCGCGGCTGGAGAAGCGTCGCGTGTGGATCATCGATCCGCTCGACGGCACGCGCGAATATTCCGAGGGCCGGGACGACTGGGCGGTGCATGTCGCGCTCACCATCGACGGCGAACCGGTGGTGGGCGCAGTCGCGGAGCCGGCGCGCGGGACGCTATGGCGTTCCGACAAGGCGACGCTGGCGGACCTCCACAAGAAGCCCGGCATTCTCGTCAGCCGCTCGCGCGCGCCCGAATGCGCGATCAAGACCTGCGCCAAGCTCGATGTCGAGATGTTGCCGATGGGCTCTGCGGGCGCCAAGACCATGGCGGTGCTGCGCGGCGATGCGATCGCCTATCTCCATGCCGGCGGGCAATATGAGTGGGACTCGGCCGCGCCCGTCGCCATCGCCAAGGCAGCGGGGCTCAATGCCACCACGCTCGACGGCCGCCCGCTCGTCTACAACCAGCCGGAAAGCTGGATGCCGGACCTGCTCGTCAGCCGCCCGGAATGGACCGAGCGGCTGCACGGCGCGCTCCATCTCGCCGCCTGACAGCCGAGCTTTGGGGGTAAGAAGAAAGCGAGTCTGGCAAGCCGGCCCATTGCCCGCCAAACGAGGCGCATCATGACTGTCCTTCCCCTCGCCGCCGAACGCCTCACCCATCTCCAGCGACTGGAGGCGGAAAGCATCCACATCATGCGCGAGGTCGTGGCGGAGGCGACGCGGCCGGTGATGCTCTATTCGGTCGGCAAGGATTCGGCCGTGATGCTGCATCTGGCGCGCAAGGCCTTCTATCCCTCGCCGCCGCCGTTCCCGCTGCTCCATGTCGATACGACGTGGAAGTTCAAGGCGATGTACGAACTGCGCGACCGGATGGCGGCGGAGAGCGGCATGAACCTGCTCGTCCACCACAACCCGGAGGCGATGGAGCGGGGCATCAACCCGTTCGATCATGGCGCGCTCCATACCGACATGTGGAAGACGGAAGGGCTGAAGCAGGCGCTCGACCATTATGGCTTCGACGCGGCCTTCGGCGGCGCGCGGCGCGACGAGGAGAAGTCGAGGGCCAAGGAGCGCATCTTCTCCTTCCGTTCCGCCTCGCACCGCTGGGATCCGAAGAACCAGCGCCCGGAGCTGTGGAACCTCTACAACGCGCGCAAGAACAAGGGCGAGAGCATTCGCGTCTTCCCGATCTCCAACTGGACCGAGCTGGACATCTGGCAGTATATCCAGCTTGAGAATATCCCGATCGTGCCGCTCTATTTCGCCGCCCCGCGCCCGACCGTGGAGCGCGATGGGTTGCTGCTGATGGTGGACGACGAGCGTTTCCGCCTGAAGCCGGGCGAGGAGCCGGTGATGCGCTCGATCCGTTTCCGCACATTGGGCTGCTATCCGCTGACCGGCGCGGTGGAGAGCGAGGCGGCGACGCTCAGCGAGGTGATCCAGGAGATGCTGCTCACCACCACGTCCGAGCGGCAGGGGCGCGCCATCGATCGCGACGGGGGCGACGCCAGCATGGAGAAGAAGAAGCAGGAGGGGTATTTTTGATGAACGACACCTCCAGCTATCGCGCCGACGCGCTGATCGCCGCCGACATCGACGCCTATCTCGACCGGCATCGCCGCAAGTCGCTGCTGCGCTTCATCACCTGCGGATCGGTCGACGACGGCAAGTCCACGCTGATCGGGCGGCTGCTCTATGATTCGAAGATGATCTTCGAGGATCAGCTCGCGGCGCTCGAAGCGGACTCCAGGCGCGTCGGCACGCAGGGGCAGGCGATCGACTTCGCGCTGCTGGTTGATGGCCTCGCCGCCGAGCGCGAGCAGGGCATCACGATCGACGTCGCCTATCGCTTCTTCGCGACCGAGAAGCGCAAGTTCATCGTCGCCGACACACCCGGCCACGAGCAATACACGCGCAACATGGTGACGGGCGCGTCCACCGCCGACCTCGCCGTGATCCTGATCGACGCGCGCAAGGGCGTGCTGACCCAGACGCGGCGGCATAGCTATCTCGCGCATCTGATCGGCGTGCGGCATATCGTGCTGGCGGTGAACAAGATGGATCTGGTCGAGTATGACCGGGCCACCTTCGACGTGATCGTGGCGGATTACCGCGCCTTCGCCGACTCGATCGGCATCGCGGATTTCGTCGCCATGCCGATCTCGGGCTTCGTCGGCGACAATATCACGACGCGGTCCGAGAACACGCCCTGGTATCAGGGGCCGACGCTGATCGAGCATCTCGAAGGCGTCGAGGTCGATGCCGAGGCGGAGCAGGCCAGGCCGTTCCGCATGAGCGTGCAGTGGGTGAACCGCCCGAACCTCGATTTCCGGGGCTTCGCGGGGCAGATTGCGGCGGGCGTGGTCCGTCCGGGTGATGCGATCCGGGTGCTGCCCTCGGGCAAGACCTCGACGGTGGAGCGCATCGTCACGCTCGACGGCGATCTGCCGGAAGCGGTGGCGGGCCAGTCGGTCACGCTGACGCTGGCCGACGAGATCGACTGCTCGCGCGGCGACGTGATCGCGGTCGCCTCCAACCCGCCGCAGGCCGCCGACCAGTTCGAGGCGAGCCTCGTCTGGATGGCCGAGGAGGCGATGCTGCCGGGCCGGCCCTATTGGCTGAAGCTCGGCGCGCAGACCGTCACCGTGCAAGTGCAGGCGCCCAAATATCAGATCAACGTCAACACGATGGAGAAGCTCGCGGCGAAGACGCTGGAGCTGAACGCCATCGGCGTGGCGAACCTTTCCACCGATCGCCCGCTGGTGTTCGAGGCCTATCAGGAGAACCGTGCGCTCGGCGGCTTCATCCTGATCGACAAGCTCACCAACGCGACCGTCGCGGCGGGCATGATCCACTTCGCGCTGCGCCGCGCGGAGAATGTCCACTGGCAGGCGATCGACGTCACCCGCGAGGCCCATGCGCGGCTCAAGAACCAGGCGCCCAAGCTGCTCTGGTTCACGGGCCTGTCGGGGGCGGGCAAGTCGACCATCGCCAATCTGGTGGAGAAGAAGCTCCACGCGCTCGGGCGGCACAGCTTCCTGCTCGACGGCGACAATGTGCGCCACGGGCTCAACAAGGATCTGGGCTTCACCGACGCGGACCGGGTGGAGAATATCCGCCGCGTCGGCGAGGTGGCCAAGCTGATGGCGGATGCCGGGCTGATCGTGCTCACCGCCTTCATCTCGCCCTTCCGGGCCGAGCGCGAGATGGTGCGCCGGATGCTGCCGCAGGGCGAGTTCGTCGAGATTCACATCGATACCCCGCTGGCCGATGCCGAGCGGCGCGACGTGAAGGGCCTCTACGCTAAGGCGCGACGGGGCGAACTGAAGCATTTCACCGGCATCGACAGCCCCTACGAAGCCCCTGAAAATCCAGAGATTCGCATCGACACCACGCGGATGTCGGCGGAGGCCGCGGCAGAGCGGATCGTCGATCACATCCTGCGCGACGCCATCATCTGGGAGATTTGAGGCCGGCAGAGGTTCCCACGGCGTTCGCGGCAGGATAAGGCTTGATGCGAACGCCCGGCCGGGGCGTCCGGGGAAGACATTACCGATCCTTCATGCCGAGGTCACGGCACCGCTGAGGCGCCACGGCTACGGTCAACGGCGTCGGCGGGCCTGGACCCTGTCACGCCGATGCATGACGGAACGGCGCTCGGCTACCCACTCCCGGCCGGGCGCCGTTTTCGTTTTTGCGTGAGGGTGGGGTAACAGGTGATATGAAGGCCCCGGTTTTCTACGATCCCAGCGGCAGGCGGAAGCGCTGGTCGCTTCGAGCCCTGTTCGCGCTGATTATCGCGCTGGCGATCACCGCCTGCGTCTTCGCGCTGACGATCGTCCATGTCCCGGTGCCGAGCCCGCTGGATATCCGCATCGAACGTGCGCAGCCGCGCCCGCTGCCGGCGCAGATCGCGCATGTCCGCCGCGTGCTGAAGCGCGCGCTGGGCGGCTGGCTGCCGGTCTCGACCGGCGCGCAGGAGCGGGCCGCCGCCGCCGTGCATCAGCAGGTCGTCGCCTTCTATGTGCCGTGGGACGATGCCTCGCGCACCTCGCTCGTCCGCCACATCGGCCAGATCGACTGGCTGGTGCCGGTGCTGGCGACGGTGAACGGCCCGAACCACGACTTCACGGCCCTGAACGACCGTGTGCTCGACGCGGTGCTGCGTCAGGGCAGCAGCCGGCCCAAGATCCTGCCGCTCGTCCAGAACTTCTCCAACGGCCAGCCCGACGGCCCCGGCTTCGCGGCGCTGCTGCGCGATCCGAAGGCGCGCGCGCGCCTGCTCGACCAGATCGAGCCGATGCTGGTGCGCTGGCAGGCGGCCGGCGTGGCGCTCGATTTCGAGGATCTGCCCGTCACCGCCCAGCGCGATTATCTGCGCTTCATCGCCGAGGCGAAGGCGCGGTTCGGCGCCAAGGGGCTGATGGTGACGGTTGCCGTCCCGGTCGGCAATCCCGAGTGGAACCTGAAGGCCTATGCCCAGATCGCCGATCGCCTGTTCATCATGGACTATGACGAGCATGAGACGAGCAGCGAGCCGGGGCCTGTCGCCTCGCAGCGCTGGTTCGTCGACCGGATGCGCGAGGCGGTCGCCGCCATCGGCCCGGCCAAGTCGATCGTCGCCATCGCCAATTACGGCTATGACTGGAAGAAGGGGAACAAGGAGGCCGGCATCGTCTCGGTCGAGGATGCGTGGCTGACCGCGCACGACAGCGAATCGCAGATCCGCTTCGACCCGGAGAGCGGCAACCCGACCTTCGATTATGCCGACGACGACGGCGTGCCCCATTCCGTCTGGTTCCTCGACGCCGCAACCGCGTGGAACCAGCTCCGCGCGGCGGACGCGATCGGCGTTTCGGGCGTGGCGCTATGGCGACTGGGTTCGGAAGACCCCGGCGTCTGGGATGCGTTCAAGGCGTTCGAGAGCCGGAAGGTGCCCGATCTCGGCTCGCTGCGCTCGGTCGGCGACGTCGACGTCGAGGGCAATGGCGAGGTGCTGCGCATCACCGATACGCCCACCACCGGCCACCGCACCATCACGGCCGACGGCAACAACCTGATCCGCGGCGAGGCGTATGAGAGCCTGCCGACGCCCTATGTGGTCACCCGCACCGGCTATCAGCCGGGCATGGTGGCGCTGACCTTCGACGACGGGCCGGATTCGGTGTGGACGCCGAAGATCCTCGATATCCTGAAGAAGGAGGGCGTTCCCGGCACCTTCTTCGTGATCGGCGAGAATGCGGTCAGCCACCCCGGCCTGCTCAACCGCATCATCGCGCAAGGCGGCGAGATCGGGAACCACAGCTATACGCATCCGAACATGGCGCTCGCCTCAGGGCGCGGCATCAATATCGAGCTCAACGCCACGCAGCGCCTGATCGAGGCCTATACCGGCCGCGGCACGCGCCTGCTGCGCATCCCTTATTTCGGCGACGCCGAGCCGACGACCGACGACGAACTCATCCCCGCGCTGCGCGCGCAGGACGACGGCTATGTCAATGTCGGTCTCCATGTCGACACCGAGGACTGGACGCGCCCCGGCGCGGCCACGATCATCCGCAACGGCATCGAGGGCGTGCTGGCGAGCAACGCCGAACGGTCCGGCAACATCATGCTGCTCCACGATGCGGGCGGCGACCGCAGCGAAACGGTCGAGGCGCTGCCGATCCTGATCCGCACGCTGAAGGCGAAAGGCTATAAGTTCGTCACCGTGTCGCAGCTCGTCGGGCTGACGCCGCAGCAGGTGATGCCCACCATCTCGGGCCAGGATCTGGTGGCGGTTCGGGCCGACGTCGGCATCTTCCTGTTCCTCGCCGGGCTTCTGGCGACGTTGAAGTGGCTGTTCTTCGTGGCGATCACGCTCGGTATCTCGCGCGCCGTGCTGATGGCGATCCTCGCCATCTTCTCGAAGCGCGAGCAGGCGAAGGAGCCGGTGCCCGAGATCGATCCCAACCGTTTCGTCTCGGTGCTGATCCCCGCCTTCAACGAGGCGCGGGTGATCGAAAGCTCGATCCGCCGCGTGCTGGAGAGCGAGCAGGTGCGGCTCGAGGTGATCGTCATCGACGACGGATCGACCGACGGCACCAGCGAGATCGTCAACCAGGCCTTTGCTGGCGAACCGCGCGTGCGCGTGCTGACGCTCACCAACGGCGGCAAGGCGGCTGCGCTCAACCGGGGCATGACGCTGGCGAGCGGTGACGTGATCGTGGCGCTCGACGCCGACACCCAGTTCGAGAAGACCACCATCGCGCGCCTCGCGCGCTGGTTCGCGGACGAGGAGATCGGCGCGGTCGCCGGCAACGCCAAGGTCGGCAATCGGGTGAACCTCGTCACCCGCTGGCAGGCCGTGGAATATGTGACGGCGCAGAATCTCGAACGCCGCGCGCTCAGCCGCTTCGACGCGATCACCGTGGTGCCGGGAGCCGTCGGCGCATGGCGTCGCTCGGCGCTGGACGCGGTGGGCGGCTATCCGGTCGACACGCTGGCCGAGGATCAGGATCTCACCATCGCCATCCAGCGCGTCGGCTGGCGCGTCGCCTATGACGTGGACGCGGTAGCGTGGACGGAGGCGCCCGAAACGTTCCGCGCGCTCGCCAAGCAGCGCTTCCGCTGGGCGTTCGGCACGCTGCAATGCCTGTGGAAGCACCGCGCCATCCTGCGCGAGCGCAAGCCAGCCGGCCTCGCGCTGGTCGGCATCCCGCAGGCGTGGCTGTTCCAGATCGTGTTCGCGATGATCTCGCCGATCATCGATCTCGCGCTCGGCATCAGCATCGTCTCGACGATCCTCCGCATCCACCAGCACGGCTGGGCGCAGACCCAGAGCGACGTGCTGCGCATGGGCGTCTACTGGGTGGCCTTCACGTCGATCGATCTGATCTGCGGCTGGATCGCCTATCGGCTGGAGCCGCGGCGGCAATTCTATCCGGGCCATCTGCTGCTGGCGCAGCGCTTCGTCTATCGCCAGCTCATGTATTCGGTGGTGCTCCGCGCGGTGGGCGCGGCGCTGTCGGGTCCATGGGTCGGCTGGGGCAAGCTCCAGCGCACCGGCCGGGTGGAGGCGAGCGCCTAGGCCCGTACGCGAGGCAGCGACAGCCGGACCGAGAGGCCCGGCTGGTTGTCCCCCAGCTCGATGCCGCCGCCGTGCAGGCGAGAGACCGCCGCGGCGAGCGCGAGGCCGAGCCCCGCGCCGCCGGGCTGCCGCGCCGGGTCGAGCCGGCCGAAGCGGCGGAGCGCCTGCTCGCGCTGATCGGCGGGGATGCCCGGCCCGTCATCGTCGACCAGCAGCGACACGAAATCCCCATGGCTGGCGACCGAGAGGCGGATATGCCCGCCCGCGCGCCCATATTTCATCGCATTGTCGACGAGGTTGGCGAGCGCCTGGCCGACCAACTCGCGATGGACGTCGGCATGGCCCTGGCCGCTGGCGGTGAGCGTGAAGCCGCGCTCCTCGGCGAGCGGGCCGTAGACCTCGGCTAGATCCTCCAGCATCCGCCCGAGATCGGTGGAGACGAAGCGGTCGCGCCCGATGCCGGCTTCCGCGCGGCTGATCTGGAGCGCGGTGGAGAGCATGGCGAGCAGCGTGTCCGCCTCGGCGCCCACGCGCTCCAGCGCGGCGACGGCGGCTTCGTCATCGGTCTCGCGCATCGCCCGGTCGATCGTGGCCGACAGGCGGGTGAGGGGGGATCGCAGATCGTGCGCCAGCGAGTCCGTGACGACGCGCAGCTCCGCGACCAGCGCCTCGATGCGGGCGAGCATCAGGTTGATCGCATCGGCGAGGTCTCCGAACGCATCGCCTCGGCTCTCATCGGCGGGGACGCGGAGCGAGAGGTCGCCCATGCCGACGCGGCGCGCCGTCTCGGCGATGCGCTCGACGCGCGCGGTGATGACCCGCGTCGCCACGATCGCGCCGAGCAGCGCGAGCGGGATGGCGAGCAGCAGCGCCGCGATCATCGCCTCGCCGGTGAGGCGGCGGACGCGCAGATCGCCCTCGATGACATGGCCGACGAGCAGGTGCGTGCCGTCGGGCAGCTTGGTGGAGATCACGCCCATCTGCTCGGGCTTGTCGCGCCCGACGCGGTAGAGCGGCGGCGTCACCTGCCAGCCGGCGTTGAAGGGCAGGAAGGGCGGCCAATCCTCGATATTGCCGGCGAGATGGTTGCCGACCGGATCGTCCAGCAGCACGGCCGCGTCGCGCGCGCCGGTGGTGGCGAGGCGCGTGGCGATGAGCTGCCTCAGGCCGCGCGAGCCCTCATGCTCGTAATCCGCGATCAGATCGTCGCGCAGCGCCGTCACCAGCGTGCGCGAGGTGCGCTCCAGTTCGTCCGCGATGATGTGCCGCACGAACAGCAGCAGCGCCGTCCCCGAGATGAGCTGGAGGATGAAGACCAGCGCGAAGAAGCGGGTCGTCGACGAGCGAAGGATCGCCGGCAGCCTCACGTCGCGCTCAGGCCTCCGTTCCGAGGCGGTAACCCGCGCCGCGCACCGTGTGGATCAGCGGCACCGTCTCGCCATCGTCGATCTTGCGGCGCAGGCGGCTGACATGCACGTCGATCACGTTGGTGCCGGGATCGAAATGATAATCCCACACGCCCTCCAGCAGCATGGTGCGCGTGACGACCTGCTCCTTGTGACGCAGCAGATATTCGAGCAGCCGGAACTCGCGCGGCTGAAGCTCGATCGGGCGCGCATCCCGCTTCACCTTGCGGGAGAGCAGGTCCATCTCCAGCCCGCCGCAGGAAAGCCGCGTGGTCGGCTGGGCGCTGCCTCCGCCCCGGCGCAGCATCAGCCGGAGGCGCGCGAGCAGCTCGGCGAAGGCGAAGGGCTTGGTGAGATAATCGTCCGATCCGGCGGTGAGCCCCGCCACCCGGTCATCCACCGCCGCCAGCGCCGAGAGCATCAGCACCGGCGTATGGATGCCGCCCGCGCGGATCGCGCCGAGCACCGCCATGCCGTCCATCCCCGGCAGCATCCGATCGAGGATGATCGCGTCATAGCCGCCGTCCGTCGCATGGAAGAGCCCGTCGCGGCCGTTGGCGGCATGATCCACCGTCATGCCCTCTTCGGTCAGCCCCTTGACGATATAGCCTGCGGTCTGCGCGTCGTCCTCAATCAGCAGGATTTTCTGCGCCATATCTTGTCCCCGTCGCCGCCATGGCATCGCCCGCGGGTTCATTGCGGTCGATCGCGATCGTCCATACCGCATCTCCGCGCCGGATATGAAGCGCCAGACGTCGTGTCCCCTGCCGCAGCATCACGGCGCGCAACGCCGCGACATTGTGGACGGCATGGCCGTCGATCGCCTCGATCTCGTCGCCGACGCGGATGCCCGCCCGCTCCGCCGCGCCGTCGGAGCGGACGCTGGTGACGATCGGCATCTGGTCGTGGGTGTCGCCGATGGTCAGGCCGGGGATGGACGTGACGGCGCCGCCCCCGCGGCCGAACCGCTGGAAGCTGCCATTTTCCGCCAGCATCAGAACAAGCGCGACGGCCCCGACAACGATGCCGACGCCGATTGCGAGCCCCCGTCCGATGCGGCGCTCCGTCATGCGCCGATACGCCATCATGCCCCCTTCTCACGGTTCGGCATTTGCAACGCAATGAGGGGTAGATGACCGTTTGTTCATAAGCGGCTCATTGCGGGAGGCGGCCGGGCTTCCCATCCTCACCGCGTGCGCTGCGGCGATGGGAGACAAGGACATGGATGCAGGTTTCGTGGGGCTCGGGCAGATGGGGCAGGGCATGGCGCGGCGCCTGCTGGAGGCCGGCCATCGCCTGACGGTGTGGAACCGCGATTCCGCCAAGGCCGATGCGCTGGTGGAGCGCGGGGCGGTGCGGGCGGACACGCCGGCCGGGGCCGCGAAGGCGGGGATCGTCTTCACCATGCTCGCCAACGACGCCGCGCTGGAGGCGGTGACGGAGGGCGAGGGCGGCATCCTCTCAGGTGGCGAGAGCGTGCTCCATGTCTCGTGCAGCACGGTGAGCGTGGCGCTGACCAAGCGGCTGACGGAGGCGCATCGTGCGCGGGGGCAGCGTTTCGTCTCGGCGCAGGTGCTGGGGCGGCCGGATGCGGCGGCGGCAGGCAGGCTCTCGATCATCGCGGGCGGGGAGGACGAGAATCTGGCGCGGCTTGAGCCCCTGTTCGAGGCGATCGGCGTGCGGGTGCTGCGGATGGGCGCGGAGCCGGCGATGGCCGCGGTGACGAAGCTCGCGGCCAACGCCTCGATCGCGGCGATCATCGAGACGCTGAGCGAGGCCTATCGCATCGCCGCCGCCGAGAGCGTCGCGCCGGAGGCGATGGCCGGCTTCTTCCAAGAGACCGATTTCGGCAGCCGGATGATGACCGTCTACGGCCCGCTGATCGCGGCGGAGACGTTCGAGCCGGCGGGCTTCCCGCTCATCCTCGGGCGCAAGGATGTCGGCCTTGCGCTCGCGGCGGCGGGCGAGGGGGCGGACATCCCCTTCATCCGCCAGCTCGCGGAGCGGATGGACGCGATCATCGCGGCCGATGGCGGCACCCGCGACTGGGCCGCGCTCGGCCAGCCGCCCAAGGCTTAGCCGACAGCCGCGCGCAGCCGGGCGAGGTCGTCCGCCCGCGTCTCGATATCGGGGCGCGGCGCCGCCATGCGGAAGTCGCGCAGCGTCTCCAGCGAGCGCAGCAGCACGGCGAGCGGCGGGCCGGAGGCGGTGAGCCCCGCCATCCGGTTCTCGGGCAGGCCCGCCGACGGCTCCTCGATGAAGCGGCGGACGAGCGCGTCATGATGCTGGCGCGCCGTCTCGGCATAGAGATCGCAGATGTCGAGGAAGGCGCGGGCGTTCGCCTGGAACCAGTCCGCCCCGGCATGATCGGCGGCGAGCGCGAGGAACTCGTCCATCAGGCTCCTGTGGCGCATCGTGTCGCGCAGCCGGGCCTGATCGCCGGGCAGCATGAACGCCATCTTGTCGACGAGAAGCTGCGCATAATAGGGATCGCTCGCGCGGCAGAGGCCGAGCAGCAGGTCGATCTCGTTGATGCCGGAGAAATCCCCGGCATTGGCGCCGCGATACTCCTGCCGGCCGACGCGGTACGGCTTGTAGTAGGGCCTGACGCTCCAGAAGAAGCGCGCCACGTCGAGCTGGTCGAACAGGCGCCGGTTGATCGCGATCACCTCGCGCAGCGCATCGGCGGCGGCGGCGAAGAGCGTGTCGGCGACCGGATTGGTGACGCCGAGCGGCACGATCCGGCCGAGCGCGTCGGCGGCGCGCTGGAAGGCGAGGATGCCGCGCGCATTCTCGTCGATGAAGAGGAACTCGTCCGCCAGATCGGTGAAGCTCTTGCGGACCCCGTGGATCGCCCGGTTGTGCGTGGCGAGATGCGCGGTGGCGAAGCGCGGCGCCATGCCGATCGCGGTGCCGACGTCGAGCGCCAGGGACGAGGCCTCGCGGAAGGGGGAGCGCTCCTCGCGCGCCGGGTTGGTCAGCTCGTGCCGGCGCAGCGCCGCCAGATACATGCCGACATTGCCGAGCACGCCGAACGCGCTCTCGAAGCCGTCGCCGGTATTCCCCTCGCGCCACAGCGCCACGACATGGGCATGGCCCTCGTCATGCAGCGCCTGCTTGATCGCATCGCCGACGCCCTCGACCCGGCCGCGATCGCCTTGCGCGAAATAGAGTTCCTCCAGCGCGCTGTTCATCTCCACGAACGCGCCTCGAATCCAGCGATCGAAGCCCTCGGCAAGGCTACCCATCATCCCCTCCGTCTGGTGGCGGACTGCCTTGCACTTGGCCGCGAGCGATGCAACCACCCCAACCCATGAGAGCGCACTTCCACATGCCCGAGGGCGTCTATCTGCTCAGCCATTCGGTCGGCTGTCTGCCGCGCGGATCGGAGGCGGCGGTGGCCGAGGCCTTCTACCAGCCATGGAGCGAGGCGGGCGGAGACGCCTGGCCCGCCTGGCTGGGGGCGGTGACGGGCTTCCGGGAGGCGGTGGCGCGGCTGATCGGCGCGCGGGTGGATCAGGTCTGCCCGCAGACCAACGTGTCGGGCGCGGTCGCCAAGATCATCCACGCGCTGCCCGAACGGGCGGGGCGGGACGTGATCCTGCTGAGCGAGGAGGACTTCCCCTCGATCGGCTTCGTCGCCTCGGCGGCGGCGGCGCGGGGCTATCGCACGCGCTTTCTGCCACGGGGCGCGGAGGTCGAGGACGCGGCGCGCTGGGCGGCGGAGATGGCCGCCGGCGACGTGCAGGTGGCGCTCGTCACCCATGCCTTCTCGAACCGCAGCGCGCGGCTGCCGGTCGACGCGATCACGCGCGCGGCGCGGCGGGAGGGCGTGTTCACCATCGTCGACGCGGTGCAGACGCTGGGCGTCGTGCCGGTCGACGTGGCGGAATGGGCCGCGGATTTCGTCGTCGGCTCCTCGGTCAAGTTCCTGTGCGGCGGGCCGGGAGCGGCCTTCCTCTGGGTGGCGGACCCGGCGCTCGCCGCGACCGATCCGATCGATGTGGGCTGGTTCTCGCACGCCAATCCCTTCGCGTTCGACATCCATGATTTCCGCGCGGCCGGGGATGCCAGCCGCTTCTGGGGCGGCACGCCCTCGGTGCTGCCCTTCGCGCAAGGCGCCTATTCGATCGGGCGCATCCTCGACATCGGCGTGGAGACGATCCACGCGCACAATCAGGGCCTGATCCAGCGTCTCCACGATGCCCTGCCCGGCCGCATCCACTCGGCCCGCGAGAGGCGCGGCAATGCGGTGCTCGTCGCGGTGGACGATGCCGCCGCGACACTGGCGAAGCTCCGCGAGGCCTGCCTGTTCGTCGACGCGCGCGAGGGCTGCATCCGGCTATCCCCCCATATCTACAACAGCGCCGACGACATCGACCGGCTGGTCGCGGCAATATGACAGCCTGTTGACTGGCGGGCGGGCAACGATACGATTGTCCAACAAGACCGGATCGGGGGATTTCATGTCGCGTTGGAGCAAGGCCATGCTGGCCGCATTGTCGCTGGGCGTTTCGGGTGCGGCGTTCGCGCTGCCGGCGACGCCCCCGGCGGGCGAGGCGGATCGCGCGCTGGAGCTGCTCAAAACGGCGGTGAGCTTCAAGACGGTCGAGGGCCTCCATCAGGTGCCCGCCTTCGCCCACTATCTCGCCGGCCAGTTCCAGCAGGCCGGCTTCGCGGAGAGCGACATCCGCTTCCAGCCGATCGGCGAGACGGGGACGCTCACCGTCACATGGCCGGGCAGCGACAAGGCGCTGAAGCCGCTCGTCATCTCCGATCATATGGACGTCGTCGCCGCCGATCCGAAGGACTGGACGCGCGATCCCTTCACGCCGGTGGTCGAGAACGGCTATGTCTACGGGCGCGGCTCGCTCGACAACAAGTTCGACGTGGCGATGGTCGTCACCACGCTCACCCAGTTGAAGAAGGAGGGCTACAAGCCTCGCCGCACCATCGTCCTCGCGCTCTCGGGCGACGAGGAGACGGCGATGGCGACCACCCGCGTGCTGGCCGATCAGCTCAAGGGCGCCGAGCTGGTGCTGAATGGCGACGGCGGCGGCGGCACGCTCGACGAGAGCGGCAAGCCGATGGTCTTCGGCTTCCAGGCCGGCGAGAAGACCTATGCCGATTTCGAGATCAGCTTCGTGAGCCCCGGCGGCCATTCGAGCCGCCCCGGATCGCCCGACACCAACGCGATCTACCGCCTCGCCAGGGCGATCGACCGGATCGCGGCCTATCAGTTCCCGGTCCAGTCCAACGAGCTGACCATCGCCTATCTGAAGGCCACGGCCGAGAAGACGCCCGGCGCGCTCGGCGATGCGATGCGGCGCTTTGCCGCGAACCCGAAGGATGCGGAGGCCGCCGCCACGCTTTCGGCCGAACCCGAATATATCGGGCAGGTCCGCACCACCTGCGTCGCGACCATGTTGCAGGGCGGGCACGCGCTGAACGCGCTGCCGCAGAAGGCCTCGGTCTCCGTCAACTGCCGCATCTTCCCCGGGGTGAAGATCGCCGACGTGGAGGCGACGCTGAAGCAGGTGGTGGCCGACAAGGACGCCAGCTTCGCCACCATCGGCGATCCGACCGCGAGCGACGCCTCGCCGCTCCGCCCCGACGTAATGGACGCCGTCCGTAAGGCGGTGGACCTCGCCCATCCGGGCGTGCCGGTGGTGCCCAACATGGCGGCGGGCGCCAGCGACAGCCTTTATTTCCGCGCCAAGGGCGTGCCGAGCTATGGCGTGTCGGCGGTGTTCATGAAGCCCTCCGACGATTTCGCCCATGGCCTGAACGAGCGCGCGCCTGTCGCCGCCATCCCCGGCGCGCTGGTGCAGTGGCACAGCCTGCTCACCACGCTGTCGTCGCGCTGACGTGGCGCGGGCGGGATACAGGCGGGCTCCGGTCGAGCGGCGGCAGGCGCTGATCGACGCGGCCGAGCGCGCGCTCGCGATCCATGGCGCGGGCGGCGTGTCGGTGCGGACGATCGCGGCGGAGGCGGGCGTGTCGCCCGGCCTCGTGACGCATCATTTCGAGGGCGTGGAGCCGCTGCTCGCCGCCGCCTACCGGCAGGTGTCCGACCGGGTGGGGGACGCGCTGGCCGAGGCCGTGGAGGCGGCCGGCGCCGATCCGCGCGCGCGGCTCACCGCTTATGTCTGCGGCAATTTCCGGCCGCCGGTGATGGATGCGGACCTGCTGGCGACATGGCTCGGGCTGCTCAGCCTCACCAAGTCGATGCCGCTGGTCGCCGCCGCCCATGCCGAGACCTACGCCGCCTATCGCGCCGAAGTGGAGCGGCTGCTCGACGATTGCCGGACGCCCGGCGACCATCGGCTGGAGGCGGTGGCGATCACCGCGCTGATCGACGGGCTGTGGCTGGAGCTGTGCCTCGACGACAGCGTGTTCACGCCCGAGGAGGCGATCGGCATCGCGACGCGCTGGCTGGAGGCGCGATTTAGCTGAGGGGGACGGTCGCAGCGTGATGGTCACGACATCGGAACCGCGCGGAACGCTGGAGGTGGCGCTGGCCCACGCCCGCACCCTGCTGGCCCGCGATCCGATGATGGCCATGGAGCAGGCGCGCGAAATCCTCCGGGTGGCGCCGGGCCACCCGCGCGGGCTGCTGCTGCTGGGGCAGGCGCTGGGGGCGACGGGGCGGCGCGCCGACGCGATCCGGGTGCTGCGCGAGGCGGCGGCGCGCGATCCCGAATCCGCCGACGCCTGGCGCACGCTTGGCGACCAGCTCATGTTGATCGGCGACGGGGCGGGGGCGGACGCGGCCTATGCCCATCATATCCGCGCCTCGGTGAACGACCCGGAGCTGCGCCGCGCGGCGATCGCGCTGGCGGAGAATGACCTGCCCGTCGCCGAGCGCATCCTCAAGCCATGGCTCGCCGAGCATCCGACCGACGTCGCCGCGATCCGTATGCTGGCGGAGCTGGCCGGCCGGATCGGGCGCAACGCCGATGCCGAGAAACTGCTGCGCCGCGCCATCGAACTGTCGCCCAGCTTCGCGCCCGCGCGCTACAACCTCGCCACCGTGCTGCATCGCCAGAACCGGCCGCTCGACGCGCTGGCCGAGCTCGATCGGCTGCTTGCGGACGAGCCGGACAACGCCGCCTACGGCAATCTCAAGGGCGCGGTGCTGAGCCGGATCGGCGATCATGGCGAGGCGATCGGGCAGTTCGAGGCGGTGCTGCGGCAGCGGCCCGATACGGCCGTGGTCTGGATGAGCTACGGCCATGCGCTCAAGACGGTCGGCCGGCGGGAGGACAGCGTCGCCGCCTATCGCCGCAGCATCGATCTGCGCGCCGGCCTGGGCGAGGCGTGGTGGAGCCTCGCCAACCTCAAGACCGTGCGTTTCACGGCCGGGGACATCGCCCGCATGGAGGCGGCGCTCGAAGGCGAGATCGGCACGGAGGATCGCTTCCACCTTCATTTCGCGCTGGGCAAGGCGTTCGAGGATGCGGCCGCGTGGGAGGCCTCCTTCCGCCATTATGCCGAGGGCAACCGGCTGAGGCGGCAGGTGATCGACCATGACGCCGGCGAGACGGGCGATCTCGTCGCGCGTTCGGCGGCGCTGTTCACGCCGGCCTTCTTCGCCGCGCGGGCAGGGCAGGGGGCGGATGCGTCCGATCCGATCTTCGTGCTGGGGATGCCGCGCTCGGGCTCGACGCTGGTGGAGCAGATCCTCGCCAGCCACCCGCTGGTCGAGGGGACGCGCGAGCTGCCCGATCTGCTCGCGCTGGCGCACCGCCTGTCGGGGCGCAAGGCGCGCTCCGATCCGTCGCGCTATCCCGAGGTACTGGCGGAGCTGGACGCCGCGCAGCTCCGCGCGCTGGGCGAGGAATATCTCGAAGGTGTCCGCGTCCACCGCAAGACCGACCGGCCCTATTTCATCGACAAGATGCCCAACAACTGGGCGCATATCGGGCTGATCCACCTGATCCTGCCCAATGCGAAGATCGTCGATACGCGGCGCCATCCGCTCGGCTGCTGCTTCTCCAACTTCAAGCAGCATTTCGCGCGGGGGCAGGCGTTCAGCTACTCTCTGGAGGAGATGGGCCGCTATTATGCCGATTATGTCGCGGCGATGGCGCGGATCGACGCGGTGCTGCCCGGCCGCGTCCACCGCGTGCCGCACGAGGCGATGGTGGCGGACACCGAGGCCGAGATCCGCGCGCTGCTCGATCATCTGGGGCTGCCCTTCGATCCCGCCTGCCTGCGCTTCTGGGAGACGGAGCGCGCGGTGCAGACGGCGAGTTCGGAGCAGGTCCGCCGCCCGATCTTCCGCGAGGGCGTGGAGCAGTGGCGGCATTTCGAGCCGTGGCTGGGGCCGCTCAAGCTCGCGCTTGATGGGCTCGACAGACACTATCCGGCGCTTTCCGGCTGACTGTTGCTGCAATGCAACGAGCCGGAGATTGACGACACCAAGACAAAGGAAGAGGCTGTTCGGATAAGACAATGATGGGGCGATGACCACAAAGATGGTCTAAGGGGGACATAAGATATGATGACGGCTGTGACGCCTGTTCGTCGCACGGCATTGCGACATGTCGTGCCACTGTTGCTCGGTTCGTCTTCGCTGCTCGCCGCGGCGCCTGTGCTTGCTCAACAGAGCCCGCCCACGCAGGTCGCCGTCGCCGATACGGGCACCCCGCTGCCCGGCGAGATCATCGTCACCGCGCAGAAGCGCGCGGAAAGCCTCCAGAAAGTCCCCATCTCGATCCAGGCGCTGGGCGCCGCGACGCTGGAGCAGCACCAGGTCCAGGCGTTCGACGATTATGCCAAGCAGTTGCCGAGCGTCAGCTTCCAGTCGTTCGGCCCCGGCCAGTCGCAGCTTTTCTTCCGCGGCATCTCGTCGGGCGGCGACGGGCTTCCGGGCGGCGCGCTGCCGACGTCGGGCGTCTATCTCGACGAAATCCCGGTCACCACGATCGGCGCTCTGCTCGACGTCCATGTCTACGACATCGCCCGCGTCGAGGCGCTGTCCGGCCCGCAGGGCACGCTTTACGGCGCGAGTTCGCTCTCCGGCACGCTGCGCATCATCACCAACAAGCCCGATCCGTCCAAATTCTCGGCGGGCTATGATCTCACCGGCACGAAGTTCGGCAAGGGCAATGCCGGCGGCACGGCGGAGGGCTTCGTCAACCTGCCGATCAGCGAGCGGGCGGCGATCCGCCTCGTCGGCTTCTACGAGCATGACGGCGGCTATATCGACAACACGCCGGGCACCCGCACCTATCAGCGGCCGCACACCAATCCGGCCGACCCGGACGGGCCGCCGATCGACAGCCCGCTGACGATCAACAACGACAGGTTCGTCAAGAAGAACTTCAACCCGGTCGACACCTATGGCGGCCGCGCCGCACTCGGCATCGATCTCAGCGACGACTGGACGGCGACGCCGACGATCATCGCCCAGCACCAGAAGACCAAGGGCAGCTTCCTCTACGATCCCAAGGCGGGCGATCTGGAGGTGCATGACTTCACGCCCGAGCACACGCTCGACAAATGGTATCAGGCGGCGCTGACGATCACCGGCAAGCTCTCCAACTGGGATGTGCTCTATTCGGGCGGCTATCTCCAGCGTTCGCTCGATACGGTGCAGGATTACAGCTATTACACGGTCGCCTACGACCAGATTCCCGGCTACACCTATTTCCAGAACGCCGACGGATCGCCGCTCGATCCGACGCAGGTCTTCCACGTCCACCAGAAGATCAGCAAGCAGACGCACGAATTGCGGATCAGCTCCCCGGCGGACGAGCGCGTCCGGCTGACGGCGGGTATGTTCTACCAGCGGCAGGCCAACCAGAACACGGCGCATTACGATATTCCGGGGCTGGGCTCGATCCCGGATACGCCGGCGGTGTGGGGCGACGACATCTTCCTGACGCGCACGCACATCGTCGACCGCGACTATGCGATGTTCGGGCAGGCGGCGTTCGACATCCTGCCGAACCTGACGCTGACCGCCGGCATCCGCGGCTTCATGGCGCGCAACACGCTGACCGGCTTCTCCGGCTTCCAGAGCGACATCACCAAGACGGACGACGCCGGCAACGCGCTCTGCCGGCCGACCACGGGGACGGATCGCCCATGCGACAATATCAACAAGAAGGTCGACGAGGCGGGCGAGACCCACAAGGTGACGCTCACCTGGCAGGTGGACCCGGACCGGATGGTCTACGCCACCTACTCGACCGGCTTCCGCCCCGGCGGCAACAATCGCCGCCTCGGCATCAATCCCTACGACGCCGATACGCTCGACAATTACGAGATCGGCTGGAAGACGCGCTGGTTCGACCGCAAGCTGACGCTGAACGGCGCCTTCTATTACGAGACGTGGAACAAGCTCCAATATGCGCTGGCGCCGGTCGGCTCGGTGGGGGTGACCAACATCTACAATGCGGGCGACGCGCGGGTGTATGGCGTGGAGGCGGATTTCAACCTCGCGCTCGGCCATCTCACCTTCTCGGGCTCGGGCGCGTATAACGACGCGAAGCTCACCAGGAATTTCTGTCAGGTTGATCCGGTGACGCTGAACCCGCTGACAAGCTGTTCCGTCGCCGATGGGGATGTCGCCGCCCCCAAGGGCACGCGCCTGCCGATCCAGCCGAAGTTCAAGGGCACGCTGACGGCGCGCTACGACCGGCAGGTGGGCGACGTGAACGCCTTCGTGCAGGGCAGTATGCTCTATCAAAGCAGCACGCGCAGCTATCTGGGCGTGGTCGAGGGCACGCTGCTGGGCGACACGCCGTCCTTCACGACGTTCGACTTCTCGCTGGGCGGCAAGCTTCGGAACATGAGCTTCGAAGTCTTCGTGCAGAACGCCTTCGACAAACGCGGCCAGCTCAGCCGCAACACCGTCTGCTCGCCGATCTATTGCGGGCCTTATGCCCGCATCTATCCGGTCAAGCCGCAGCAGTTCGGCATCCGCTTCGGCCAGAAATTCTGAGCCGGGCGGTGCGAAAAGCCCTTCTCCTGGCCGCGACGCTGTTCGTCGCGGCCGGTACGGCGCGGGCCGCGACGGTGCATGTCCATGCCGGCCATCTGATCGATCCCGAGCAGGGGCGCGTGCTCGCCGACCAGATGGTGACGGTGGTCGACGGGCGGGTGACGGCGATCGGCCCGTGGAAGGGGGCGCCGGCCGACGGCACGCTGGTCGACTGGTCGGCCTATACGGTGCTGCCGGGGTTGCTCGACTGCCACACCCACATCGCCGACGGCTTCGATCAGGGCGACCCGATCGCGCCCTTGCGCTCCACCGCGGCGGAGAGCGTGCTGCGCGGCGCGGCGATGGCGAAGGTGGAACTGGACGCCGGCTTCACCAGCGTGCGTGATGTCGGCGTCTATCGCGGCCTCACCGACGTGGCGCTGCGCGATGCGATCGAGAAGGGCGTGGTCGAGGGGCCGCGCATGATCGTGGCGGGGGCATATATCACCATTCCCGGCGGTGGCGGCGCGGTGACCGGTTTCTCGCCGGACGTGAAGATCCCGGAGGATTTCCAGTACGGATATGTCCGCAACGCCGACGAGGCGCGCGAGAAGGTGGACTTCCTGTTCGCGCACGGGGCGGACTTCATCAAGATGATCGCCACCGGCGCGGTGCTGGCGGTGGGCAGTACGCCCGGCGCGCTGGAACTCACGCCCGAGGAGATGAAGGCCGCCTGCGACGAGGCGAAGCTCCACGGCAGCTATTGCATCGCCCATGCCCATGGCACGGAGGGGATCAAGGCGGCGATCCGGGCGGGGGTGCGCTCGGTCGAACATGCCTCGCTGATCGATGACGAGGGCATCGCCATGGCGAAGAAGGCGGGCGTCTGGCTCGACATGGACATCTATGACGGCGACTGGATCGCGGAAGAGGGCGCGAAGCTCGGGATGCCGGAGGAATATCTCCGCAAGAACCGCGAGACGACCGAGGAGCAGCGACAGGGCTTCGCGAAAGCGGTGAAGGCGGGCGTGAAGCTGAGCTTCGGCACGGACGCGGGCGTCTATCGCTACGGCCTCGGCGGGCGGCAGTTCGCCTATATGGTGCGTTATGGGATGACGCCGATGCAGGCGATCCAGGCGGCGACGGTGGTCTCCGCGCAACTGATGCGGCGCGAGAGGGACATCGGCGCGCTCAGCCCCGGCCATTATGGCGACATGATCGCGGTGGCCGGCGATCCGCTGAAGAACATCCGCCTGCTGGAGGACGTGAAAGGCGTCATCAAGGGCGGCGAGGTGGTGAAGGCGGTTCCGGCGGTTAACTCCCCTCCCTGAAAGGGAGGGGTGGGGGGTGGGTTCGCCCAAGGCGGAGATCGACGGCCAAAGCAATCGCCTCCGCCACACCATCGGGATTGGCACGCACATCGCTGTTCCAGAAGCGCAGCACTCGCCAGCCCAGGCTTTCGAGGAATGCCGTTCGCTGCGCATCATAAGCGATGGAATCGAGATGCTGGCTGCCGTCCAGTTCCACCGCGATCCTGGCGGTGCGGCAGGCGAAGTCGACGATATAGCCTCCAAGGGGCAACTGTCGCGTAAAGCGCGGGCGGATATGGCGGAGCCGTGCCCATAGCAGGCGTTCCTCCGCCGTCGCGCCGGTCCGCAAGGCGCGGGCCTTGGATGTCATGTCGGGAGCGACGCGGGGCATGGCTGGAGACTGCCGGGTCGCGATACGGAGGACAACCCACCCCCGACCCCTCCCTTTTAGGGAGGGGAGGTTCCTGTAGGAAATGCGGGCGCAGTTCTCCCGCCGTCAACGATCAGAAGGAAACGGCCGGCGCGTCCTTGCCACGGGCATCCGGTGCCGGACGACTTTCAGGAAGTCTCGCGATGTGTCAGATCGCGTCCGGTCTGGGGGCTGTCGACCAGCCCGCCCGTCGAAGGTGGCTGGGCGGCGCTATCATCGACAGCGAGGGTGCGAAGCTTCGGCTGACTACCGGATGGCTCCGCGCCGGCCGATCCGGGCGACGATGCGAAGAACGCCGCAACCCGGACCTCGCCTTCATCCGCCCTGGCCTCGGGTGATGAAGACGCGCCATTGAATAACCCATATGGTTCAAAATGTCAAGAGGGGAGCCGCATCAAAGCTTGCCCGGCCCGAATCTGGACACCCGTCTCGATCCCGTCCGCCAGCGTGAAGCCGTCCGGCGCGAAGAGGATGATGGTGGAGCCATGCTCGAACCAGCCCATCTCCTCGCCCTTCCGCATCCGCACCGGGCCGGGGAGGGGAATGGCGCGCGTGCCGCCCTCGCGGATATGCGGCCCCACGTCGGCAAAGGTGAAGCGGATGCCCGCCACGAGGATCGCCGCCACCGGGACCAGCAGCATCTCGTGCCCCCCGCGCTCCAGCCGCACCCGGATCGGTGCGCGTTCGTTGCGGCAGAACAGGCGCTCGACGCGCTTCAGGGCGATCGGGTTCACGTTCCATGTGTCGCCGGAGATGTAGCGCACCTCCTCCACGGTCAGGTCGTGGGGCGCGTGGAAGCGGTGGTACATCGCCGCCGTCAGCCGCAGCGTGACGAACATGCCGTCGCGATAGGGCGCGCCCAGCGTCTCGTCGCCGAGCAGATCGGCCAGCGCATAGTCCATGCCCTTCACCTGGACGAGCTTGCCGTCCTCGACCCGGCCGCACGCGCCGACGATCGCATCCGAAGGGCTGGCCAGCACCTGAGGATCGGGATCGGGCACGCGCGATCCCGGCTTCAGCGCGCGGGTGAAGGCGTGGTGGAGGCTTCTGAAGCGGCTGTCGGCGGCGTCGCTCAGATCGACGTCGCAGAAGAGTTGCCAGAGCGCCAGCGAGGCTTTGCGGATCAGCGGCTGCTCGATCGGCGCGATGCGGCCCATCAGCCTGGTGGTGAAACGCCGCGGAATGCGGTTGGTCAGCAGGAAGTTCAGATCCTCGTTGCCGCCGATGCGGGCGAGTGCGCTGCGCAATGTCATGATGCCGTCACCGTTTTTCGTGCCTGTCATTGGGCATGGAAGCCAATCTCACCGCCGTCGCCGCGCAGCCTCTCGCCCTGTGGGGCGCGGGCGCGCTGGCCGTTGCCGCCGCCGCCGCCGCCAAGGGCCGGGCGCGGCTCATGCTGTCCCGCGCGAAGCATCGCTCGCTGGCGGGCCATGCGCGCATGTCGCGCCGGGTGGCGGGGCTGATCCCGGCGTGGAGCTATGACGAGCAGCGCTTCTTCCGCGCCGATGCCGCGCCGGACGAGGTGGTGCGGCTGCGTCGGGCGGGGTTCCAGCGTCTCTCCGCGCTCTACAGGGAGCGCTTCGCCAGGACGGCGGCGCTGACCAGGGAGGCCGCGACGGGTCTCTCCGATCTCCAGTTCACCGGCAGCTATCGCGTGCCGTTCCAGTTCAGCCGCCTCGTGCGCGAGAATCTCTCGGCGGGGAGCTTCCTCGCCTCCTCCGACGGCGTGACCGTCACCGATCTCGACGGCAACCGCTTCTACGATCTCGCCGGCTCCTATGGCGTCAACCTGATGGGCTTCGATGCCTATAAGCGCATGATCGCGGAGGGCGCGGCGCAGGTGGCGGAGCTGGGGCCGGTGCTGGGCGCCTATCACCCGGTCGTCGTGGACAATGTGGCGCGCCTCAAGGCCATCTCGAAGATGGACGAGATGAGCTTCCACATGTCCGGCACCGAGGCCGTGATGCAGGCGGTGCGGCTGGCGCGCTACCATACGAAGCGCAGCCATGTGGTGCGCTTCTGCGGCGCCTATCATGGCTGGTGGGGCGACGTGCAGCCGGGCGTCGGCAACCCCACGCCCGCCGATTATACCTATACGCTCGCCGACATGAGCGAGACGTCGCTGAAGGTGCTCGCGACCCGCAAGAACATCGCCTGCGTGCTGGTGAACCCGCTTCAGGCGCTCCACCCGAACAGCGGCGCGCCGTCGGACTCCGCGCTGGTCGACAGCAGCCGCAGGGCGGGCTTCGACAAGGCGGCTTACGCGGCGTGGCTGGAGAGACTGGCCGAGACGTGCCGGGCGAACGGCATCGTGCTGATCTTCGACGATGTGTTCGTGGGCTTCCGCCTCGCCAAGGGCGGGTCGGCCGAATATTTCGGCGTCCAGCCCGACATGGTGACCTATGGCAAGACGCTGGGCGGCGGGCTTCCCGTCGGCGTGCTGTGCGGGCGGGCGGCGCTGATGAAGCGATACCGCGACGACAGGCCCGTCGACATCTGCTTCGCGCGCGGCACCTTCAATTCGCATCCCTATGTGATGGGCGCGATGAACGCCTTCCTCCGCGCGCTCGACACCGACGAGGGCCGGGCGCTCTACGAAGGCGCGGACGATCTCTGGAACGGCCGCGCGGCGCTGCTCAACGCCAAGCTCGCGGAGGCGGGCGTTCCGGTCAGCGTCAGCAACCTCTCGTCGATCTGGACGGTCGGCTATACGCAGCCGTCGCGCTACAACTGGATGCTGCAATATTATCTCCGGGCCGAGGGGCTGGCGCTGAGCTGGGTCGGCACCGGCCGCCTGATCTTCAGCCTGAACTACACGGATGCGGACTTCGCCGAGGTGGTGGAGCGCTTCGTGAAGGCGGCGAAGGCGATGCAGGCGGACGGCTGGTGGTGGAACGATCCGGCCGTCACCAACAGGATGATCCGCCGCTCGATCCTCAAGGAAATGTGGGCGGCCCGCCGGGCGAAGTAAAAGAAAGGGGCGCTCCGGCACGGACCGGAGCGCCCCGGACGTCACCCGAAGCTCAATTCGCCTCGGCGGTCGCCCAGTTATCGAGACGCTCGCCGCGCATCAGGCGGCCCGGCGCCTTGCGATAGAGCTTGAAGTCGTTGAACGGGTCGGTGAGGATCTTGGCGCCCCACACGAGGCCGGTCTGCACGTCGCGCACGAAGAAGAGCTGCACGACGCGGAAGACGAGCCCGCCGGCGCCCAGCGCCAGCCACACCAGGCCGAGATGGCGCAGCCACTCCATCGCGCCCGCCGGCCTGTCGAACAGGCCGAACAGCGTCGGGTTCACCCAGAGCGCCACCGGAACCAGCGCCCAGATCGTCATGAACACCCATTTGCGCGCGAGATTGTAGCCGACCTTCACGTCTTCCTTGTAGGCGTGGCTGGCGTCGTTCGCGACGTCATAGCCCTTGGGCTCGAAGAAGAAGTGGCCGATCTGGCGGCTGGTCATCGCGACCGTCCAGGCCAGCAGGCTCGCCAGCGCCGGATCCTTGAACATCAGCACATAGGCCGTGAGGAAGGTGCAGGCGGAGAGGAAGTGCAGGCTCTGGTTGACCAGGCTGTGATGATAATAGCGATGATCGTCCCAGCGCTGCTCGTGCAGATGTTCGCGGAAGCTCTTCATTGAACCACCTCGTTGACGGGCGCCCGGACGGCCCCGTTGATGGAATCGTTGGCGGCCAGCGCCGTCTTGCGGAAGCGCACCAGCGAGAAATGGCCGAGCGGCGGCAGCTCGCGGCGCTCGATCAGCTCGATCTCGGGCATCGTCCCGGCCCAGTCGGAATAGCGGGAGAAGGCGAATTCGGTGCGGAAGCCCAAACGGCTCGTCACCGGCATCAGCGCCTTCTCGATCCTGCCGCGCAGCCCCTGCTCGGCGCCGACGCGGGTGGTGATGACGATCTCGCCGCCCGGCCGCACGACGCGGGCGAACTCGTCCAGCGCCTTCTCGGGGTTCGGCACCGAGGTGATGACATATTGCGCCACCACCACGTCGAAGCTGTTGTCGGGGAAATCCATGTTCTCGGCGTCCATCACCGCGATCGCCTCGACATGGCCGAGCTTGAGCGCATGGACGCGCTGGCGCGCCTTTTCGAGCATCGGCTCGGAGATGTCGACGCCGGTGATGCGGTTGGCCCTGTCATAACCGGGCAGCGAGATGCCCGTGCCCACGCCCACTTCGAGGATGCGGCCGCCGATCCGCTCCGCCACGTCGATCGCCGCGCGGCGGCCCTGCCGGAACACCGGCCCGAACACGAGGTCATAGACCGGCGCCCACCGCCCATAGGCGTTCGCGACCTGATCGGTTTCCATTTGCGGCACCATCGCCAACCTCCTGAATCCTGACCTTCGCCTATGATCTCGATGCGCGACAAAGAAGCGTCTGATCCGCGTAGCTTTTGCAATGTTCGCGTTTCAATTCGGAGACAGTCTGGAGGGTGGTTTCGGGCGGATGGCTACAGTCAAGATTCCGTAAAGAAGTGGAAACGGCGGAGTCTTGATTTCGGGTTATAGGGCCTGACGACGGCGGGATGCCGCCGCCGGTCGCGATTTTCATTTCGGAGGCCAGCGCATGGCGACCCTTCCCGACACCCCCGCCGAGGCCCGCCGGTCGCCGCCCGCGCCGCGCCATGATCGCGTGCCGCCGCGTGCGAGCAGCAAGCTGCCCGACTGGATCCACGAGAACGACAGGCGCGATCAGCATCCGCACAGGCAGCGCCTGCCGTTCCGCACGATCTGGATTTCGGACACGCATCTCGGCACCGCCGGCTGCAACGCCGACCTGCTGCTGGATTTCCTGAAATCCACCGAGTGCGAGACGCTCTATCTGGTCGGCGACATCGTCGACGGGTGGCAGCTCCGCAAAGGCTGGTACTGGCCGCCGCGCCACAACGACGTGGTGCGCTGCATCCTCAAGCGCGTGAAGCGCGGCACGCGGGTCGTCTATGTGCCGGGCAACCATGACGAGGCATTCCGCGATTTCGTCGGGCTGGATTTCGGCGGCATCGAGCTGGTGCCCGAGGACATCCACACCACCGCCGACGGCCGCCGCCTGCTGGTGCTGCACGGCGATCAGTTCGACTCCATCGTACTCTATGCCCGCTGGCTCGCCTTCCTGGGCGACAGCGCCTATGTGCTGCTGCTCAAGTCCAACGCGCTGGTGAACGCGGTGCGGCGGATGTTCGGCCTGCCTTACTGGTCGCTCGCCGCGCATCTGAAGAAGCGCGTCAAGAACGCCGTTCAGTTCATCTCCAAATATGAGGAGGTGGTCGCCCACGCCGCCGCCGATCGCGGGGTGGACGGGGTGGTGTGCGGGCACATCCACTCGGCCGAGATCCGCCAGTTCGGCCCGATCACTTATTATAACGATGGCGACTGGGTGGAGAGCTGCACCGCGCTGGTCGAGCATTTCGACGGCCGGATGGAGATCATCGACTGGGCCGAGAAGGTGCGCGCCGAGACGATGGCCGCCGCCGGTTCCGGTGTCCGCGCGGTGCCCTCCACCGGTGCTGCGGTGCCCGCATGAGGATCGCGCTGGTCAGCGACGCCTGGGCGCCGCAGGTCAACGGCGTCGTCCGCACGCTGACCACCACGGTCGCGATGCTGCGCGGGCAGGGGCATGAGATCGAGACGATCACGCCCGATCAGTTCGCCACCCTGCCATGCCCGAGCTACCCGGAGATCCGGCTGGCGCTGGGCAGCGGGCGCGCGGTGGCGGCGCGGCTGAGGGCGTTCGCGCCGGATGCGATCCACATCGCCACCGAAGGCCCGCTGGGCTGGGCGGCGCGGCGCTGGTGCATGGATCGGGGGCTGCCCTTCACCACCTCCTTCCACACGCGCTTCCCCGATTATGTGGCGATGCGCAGCCGGCTTCCGGCGGACTGGTTCTGGCCGATCGTCCGCCGCTTCCACGGCCCCGCCGCGCGCATCTTCGCGGCGACCGGGACGCTGGCCGACGAGCTGGCGACGCGCGGCCTGCCGCAGACGCACCGCTGGTCGCGCGGCGTCGACCTCACGCTGTTCGCGCCGGGCCTCGCGCCGCTGCCCGAACTGGCGGACCTGCCGCGCCCGATCCAGCTTTCGGTCGGCCGCGTGGCGGTGGAGAAGAATATCGAGGCGTTCCTGCGCTCCGGCGTGCCCGGCACCAGGGTGGTGGTGGGAGACGGCCCGGCGCGCGCGATGCTGGAGAAGCGCTTTCCCGACGTGGTCTTCCTCGGCGCGCTGCATGGCGGGCGGCTGGCGGCGGCCTATGCGGCGGCGGACGTGTTCGTCTTCCCGAGCCTCACCGACACCTTCGGCCTCGTGATGATCGAGGCGCTGGCGAGCGGCGTGCCGGTCGCGGCCTTCCCGGTGCAGGGGCCGCTCGACATCGTCGGGCGCGACGGCACCGGCATGGCGGGCGGCGCGGGGCGGCCCGTCGGCGCGCTCGACCCCGATCTGGAGACGGCGATCCGCAAGGCGTTGCCGCTCGACCGGCGGGACTGCGTGGCGGAAGGGCGGCGCTATGGCTGGGATCGCTGCACGGGCCAGTTCCTCGCCGGGCTGGTGTCGATCGCGGATGCCGGTCTCGTCGTCGCGGCCTGATCGGCCGTTCGAAACTCTGGAACGATTTCGTCGAAACTATCGGGCTGATCCGCAAAGTCCGATCGAAGTATGAACACATCGTCAGCCACGCCGCTCCCCCCTCCGGCGTGCTGACAGGAGGCCCGCCATGGTTCAGTTCGCCTATGCCGTAGCGCGTTGCACCGGTGCCGATCCGGCCGCGTTCGGCCGCCCCTCCCGGCGGGCTCCGGCCATGGCGGGCCTCTGCTTCGATCTGGTCCGCCGTGTCGTGACCGGGCTGTTGCTGATCGCCCTGCTCGGCATCGCCGGCTGGGCAGCCGCCCGCGCGCTGGACTCGACGCTGCTGGGCTTCGTCTTCGCCGACCTGCTGTTCCTGGTCGGCGTCGCGCTGCGCGGGGCGGTCGCCCCGGCCCGCAGCGGGCGCTCGCGCTGAGAGCCACCCCTATCCGCTGAGTTGACGGACTGCGATACGGATGTGCAATCTCGCGTCCTCAGCGATGGGGGCGCGCGATGGCGGACGAGGTGGAAGGCGGCGCAGGCCGGGGCAGTCGATCGGCGCGGTCGCTCGGCTTCTGGATGTGCAGCGCGCTCGTCGTCGGCAACATGATCGGATCGGGCGTGTTCATGCTGCCCGCCTCGCTCGCGCCGTTCGGATGGAATGCGATGCTCGGCTGGATCGTGACGATCGCCGGCGCGCTCACCATCGCCTTCGTCTTCGCCCGCCTCGCCCAGGCCTTCCCGCAGGCCGGCGGGCCTTATGCCTATACCCACGCCGCGTTCGGCCCGATGGCGGGCTTCGCCGTCGCCTGGACCTATTGGCTGTCGATCGTCGTGGGCAACGCGGCCATCGCCGTCGCGGGGGTGAGCTATCTGAGCGTGCTGATCCCCGCGATCGGGCAGGTCCATGCCCTGCCGCCGCTGCTGACCCTCGGCGTGATCTGGTCGCTGACGCTGGTGAACTGCCTCGGCGCGCGCTCGGCGGGGTGGGTGCAGCTTGCCGCGACGATCCTGAAGCTGCTGCCGCTTGCCGCCGTGCTGCTGGTCGCGGTGCTGGCGTTCGCGGGCGGGGCCACGCCGGTCACGCCGCTGCGGCTGGCGGACCTCCATCCCGGCGCGGTGACGGGCGCGGCGACGCTGACGCTGTGGGCGCTGCTCGGCCTCGAATCCGCGACCGTCCCGGCGGACAAGGTGATCGACGCGCCGCGCACCATCCCGCGCGCCACCCTGTTCGGGACGGCCTTTGCCGGGCTCGTCTATCTCTGCCTCTGTTCGGCGGTGCTGCTGCTGATGCCGGCGGATCGGCTCGCCCATTCGCCGGCGCCGCTGGCGGACTTCCTCGACGCCCATGCCGGCGCGCATAGCGGCCCGGTGCTGGCGGGCTTCGCGGCGCTGAGCGCGTTCGGGGCGCTCAACGGCTGGGTGCTGCTCCAGGGCGAGCTGCCGGGCGTGATGGCGCGGCGCGGCGTCTTCCCGCGCTGGCTGGGCAAGACCAATGCGCAGGGCACGGCGGTGCGCGCGCATCTCGTCTCGGCGGCGGTGCTGACGGCGACGATGCTGATGAACTTCCAGCGTTCGATGGTGGAGCTGTTCACCTTCATCGCGCTGCTCTCCACCACGGCATCGCTCTTCGCCTATCTGTTCAGCGCGCTGGCGGCGATCTTGCTCCAGCGGCGCGGCGGGATGCCGGCCTCGCTGCTGCTGCGCGGGGTGGCGGCGGTGGCGGCGGCCTATTCGCTGTGGGCGATCTGGGGCGCGGGGCGGGGGCCGGCGCTGTGGGGGCTGGTCTTCCTGCTCTCGGCGCTGCCGGTCTACGCGCTGATGCGCTGGCGGGAGCGGGCGGGCCGGACGGCGCTGGCGACGGGGTGAACATGCCTAACGGCGGATAAAGACTTTGGTCGAAATTCGCCGCCTGTCCCGTCTTTCCATGCAACCTCGACGGGCCGCCCGTGGTTGCATCGGCAAAGGCAGCGGGAGCGCCCCCAATGCGGGACATGCTGGAAGAATATCTCGAACGGATGATCGCCATCACGGTTTCGGCGGAGATCGAGATATTGTCGGCGCCGGCGGTGGATTTCGCGCATCTCGACTCTCATCGGATGCGGATGGCGCGGACGCTCACGGCCTATCAGCTTTTCGCGCATCGCGAGCTGTTCCACGCCCTCCTGTCGAGCCGCCACGCCGCCGATGTCGAATGCGGGCGGCGGCTGGGCACCGAGTGCAACGCGCTGGCCGAGGCGATGCGCGCCCACGCCCGCAAATGGGCCGCGCAGTCACCGGCGGCGATGTGGGAGGAATATCGCCCCGCGGCGCTCGGGCTGATCGAGCGCATCCGCCAGCACATCCTCCATGCGCGTGCCGGCGCGAACCGGCTCGACCACAACGCGCGCGCGCCGGCGGAAGCGATGGCCTATCCCGCCGAAACCTATCTCCGGCAGATGGCCGGAACCTCGCTCTAGCCGCCTCAGGCTTGCCGGCGATCCGTGAGATCAGGCAATTTCCTCGACGGTCTTCAATATAATCCGCACATGCTCTTCCCAACTGGGGGGCATCCAGGCCTGCATCCGCGCGAGTTGCGCCGCGCGGCGTCCCGATCCCGGAGCGCTATACTCGATTAACGCATTGTGCCAGCCGATACCATCCAGAGGATGGAGGTAGTCCGCCGCGTCGCCGCCGGCCTCGCGCAGCGCAGGCAGGTCGCTGCATATCACCGGCGTGCCGAGCGCCAGCGCCTCGGTCACCGGCATTCCGAAGCCTTCCGCGAAGGAGGGGAGCAGCACCGCGCAGGCGCCCGCCACGATCGCGCGCATCTCCGCGTCGGGGAGCGCCGACATCTCCTCGACATGGCCTTTCAGCGCGGGGCAGCGATCGAGCATGTCGACCACCTGCTCATTCTCCCAGCCGCGGCGGCCGATGATGATGAGCTTCGGGATCGATCCGGGCTCGCCCCGCTCGGCCCATTGCCGCCAGATGTTGAGCAGCAGCAGATGGTTCTTGCGCGCCTCGATGGTGCCGAGGCAGACGAAATAGGGCTCGGCCGGCGGGCGCGGCGCCGGGCGGCTTTCGTCGTGGAGGCCGAGATGGGCGACGTGGAGCGGAATCTCCCTCCGCTCGGCCGCGAGATGCGGCGCGAAGGAGCGCAGCGTGGCCGCCGAATTGCCCAGCGCCGCCGAGGCGAGCCGCGCCATGGTCCGCACCCGCTTCAGATGGAGCGCATCGCCGCCGGGGCGGGCATATTCGGGATATTCGATCGGGATCAGATCGTGGATCAGGCAGACGAAGCGCGCCTGTTCCCGCCGCAGGATATCGCGGACGAGCGCTTCGTTATGGAGATGGTGCGGCGAGCTTTGCACCAGCACGCGGCGCGCCGATCCGCCGGCCGGCACCCGGCGCGGACGCATCCGCCACAGCACGCCGAGCGCGTGGAGCTTCCGCCCGATCCCGCCCGCGGGGATGTCGATTTCCCCCGCCCAGGCGGCGCGGGTCGCCTTCAGGAAGGCGCGGGCGGTCTCCGTCGGGATGCGGCCGTAGAAGCCGGTCGGATGCACGAGGCAGAAGGAGAGCCGCTCCGGCGCCTCCCTCAGCAGCCCCTCGGCCCAGGCCAGCTCGACCCGGTCCACGCCGGTCGGCGTCTTGTGCAGCACGCGCGAGACCAGCCGCGAGATGTCGAGCAGGATCTCGGGCCGATCGGCGAGGGGAGGGACGGTGCGCCGATCCTGCGGATCGCGCGAGGCGGTCGTCATGGAAGCGGGCGGGCGACGGGAATGGCCAGATCGACGGGGCCGGCCTCGGTCAGCCGGGCCATGGCGGCCGAGACGAGCAGGTCGATGCCGGCGTTGCTGAGGAAGGCGCCGTGCAGCAGGCAGCGATTGGCGAGAACGCGGTGGAACGCGTCGTAGATCGTCGGATCGGGCGCCGCCGGGTTCAGCCAGAAGCTGTCCAGCGGCTGCTGGTCGGTCACGCCGGGGATGTCGTACACCGCATCGCCCAGCACCTTCACCGCGCGCCCGGCGGCGAGCGAGAGCGTGCCGCTGGTGCTGTTCACCGTCACCATGCCGCGCGAGCCGTTGACGAGCTTCAGCAGATCGCCCTGCTCCAGAAAGGCGACGCGGTCGCTGATGCCGAGCGAGCCCGCGATCTCGGCCACCACCGTCCGCCAGTCCTTCAGGCCGCTGTCGAGCGGATGCTCCTTGATGGCGAGCATCGTGTCGGCGGGGGCATGGGCCGCGAAGCTGCGCATCACCGTCTCGATCGCCGGCCGCATCTCGCCGAACGGCGAGTGGACGCGGATCTGGTAATCCGAGTTCAACTGGAGCGGGAACAGGAAATAGTCCGAGCGTTCCAGCTTCTGGAGGTCGAGCTGCGTCCGCGCCCGATCCTCGTCGTGCATCGAGAAGCGGCGGAGGAACATGATGCCCTCCCACACCGGATTGCGCGAGCGATGGCTGCCGTGGAACGGGAAGCGCCAGTGCTGGAGCACGACCTCCGCATAATAGAAGAACGCCGCCCAGCCGCGCGCCGTCGCATAGGAGGGGATCGGATCGTGCGCCGGCGGTGCCGGCAGACCGCGCGCCTGCTCGACATACCATTGCGGATCGCGCGACAGGGTGGAGTTGCCGTTCACGCCGTCGCGCTCCAGCGTCACCCAGTCCGGCCGGATATAGCCTTCCTCGAAGACGTGGATGCGCACGTCGGCGGCGCGCGCGATGGCGACGGCCTCGATATGCTGGGGGCGGCTGTCGCCGAACAGGATCAGGTCGGTGACGGCTTCCTTGGCGAGATAGCGCTCGAAGAAGGCCGGCCAGTGCCGTTCCTTGCCGCGGAAATCGGTGCCGGTGGGCCAGGTTGCGCGGTCGCCGCCGTTGAAGTTGATCCGGCGCACGCGATGCCCCGCCAGCTCCATGGCGTTGCCGAGCTTGGGGAAGAAGGAGCCGTGCGGCCCCTGAAGGAAAAGGAAGGTCCGGCGTATCCTGGGGTGCTGCCTCACGAATGCGCGCTCCACATCATGGAACGGGAGGTCTGCCCAATCATGTGATCCCCGGCAATCATGGCGGACACGGCAGCGTCTCTATCGGTCGCGATCTGGTCTCGAAGTCCGATGAGGCGCGCGAATTGCATCAAAAGCAACATTATTTCGGATACCGAAACGCGGCCGGCGCCGCAAGCCGCGCCGGCGGAAGGGAGGCGCGCCATGGTCAGATCCTGACGTTCCGCAGCGCTTCGCGATCGGCGGTGGCGAGCAGCGTGCCGACGGTGATCGGCAGGATGGCGGGCAGGAGCATCGCGGCGAAGGCCAGCCAGTGCGGCACATGGCAGATCAGCACCAGCGCGGACAGCAGCCAGTAAGCGAGATGCCCCGCATAGGCGCGGATGCCGCAGCTCGTCCGCTGATCGCTGCCGACATATTGGGCGAAGATCGTCCACGGCCCGGTCGCCACGCCATAGGACCAGAACCAGAGCAGCTCCGGGCGAGCCTGCGTCGCCATGATGCGGGTGAGGCAGAGATATTCCCAGCCGAGCACGACGAGCATCGGCAGGATGCCGCTCAGCAGGCCGACCAAGCGCCCCGCGCGCCGTCCGCGTCGTTCCAGCACCGCGAGCGCGGCGGCGTCGAGCCCCTTCACCACGAATTCGAGCAGAGCGGCCACGATCAGGCCGACGGCGAAGGCCACGATCCCGCCGACGACGACCATCCACGCGCCGGACAGCAGGAGGGCAACGCCGCTGATAACGCTGACGACGCTCAACAGGGCCATGGGGATCGTCGCCAATCCCATCACCGTACCAACTAGATCCAAGCGTCACTCCCTCCGGCCCCGGCGCGCCCTAGCCTATCATGGCCACGCTGAAAACAGGGGAGTGACGTCAGGATGACGCCAAAATCGGGCTAGCGGCTCGTAAGGCGGCCCTGGAGGCGGCGGAGCGTCGTGAGCCATGTCGCCTTGGGGCGGACCTGCCCGGCCAGTCGCGATACCAGCAATTCCGCGGGACAGGGCAGGAAGGTGACCGGATCGAGATAGCGCGGATAGAGGATCAGCACGCCAGCGACGAGTTCGTGGACCGTCAGCCGCCGCGTCCGCCGCTCGGGCACGGCGCCGAGATCGCGGGTGACGCCCCAGCCCGCATAGAAGGGCACGCCATGCGTGGTGACATCCCGTCCGCGCAGCAGCGCCTCGAAGCCGGTGAGCGAGGTCAGCACATGCACGCCGTCGACCAGATCGAGGAGTTGCGCCATGCCGCCGCCGCGCACCACGCGGTCCGCATGGCGGAGGGCATCCTCGTCGGGCACCGCGCCGCGCCGGTGGCCGGCGTCGACGTCCGGGTGGGGGCGGAACCAGATCTCCGCATCCGGCTCCAGCGCGCGGACCCGTTCCAGCAGCGTGAGGTTGCTCGCCAGCCCGCCGCCGCCGAGCAGGACGGACATGTCGTCCTCCACCTGTCCGGGGACGAGGACGAGGCGGCGTGCAGCATCGCGCTCGGGGAAGCGGTGCGCCGCCGCACCGCCATATTTGCTGATGCCGGCCTTGACGATGAAGGCCTCCAGCGATCGCGCCCGTTCGATCAGCGCTTCGGGGAAGGCCGCCGTTTCAAGCAGATGCTCGAGGTCGCTCGCACGGGATGGATCATAATGGATGCCCCGCCGGTCGACCGCGACCGAGAAGGGCGGGAAGAGATTGCTGCCCAGCCCCACCGAGCGGACGAAGCCGTCCTCCACGCGCACCAGCGGCACGCCCTCGCGCGCGGCCTCTTCACGGAACCCCTCGGGCAGGCGGGACGGCCAGACGGCGATCCCGGCGCCCGCCGCCCTCGCCGCCTCGATCGCGGGGCGGGTGGCGGTGGTGAAGCGCAGCGGCGCCCTGCGCGGCGCCCAGAGGAAGCGCTCGATCTCGCGGCGCTTCCACCAGGCGATGCCGGCGGCGACGGCGATGCGGTGGTTGGCGTCGATCGTCTCGCGCCACAAAGCGAGGAGGGCGATCGCCTCTTCGGCGGCGCAGCTCTTGCCGGTGAAGGGGTTGCGATAGCGGGTCGCGCCGAGCAGATCGCGCGCGACGAGGCGGGCGCGCTCCTCGGGCGGCGTGGCGTCGTCGCCGAAGCGTCCGGGCGTGTGGATGCGGAGGCGCGTTCCGGCGATGCAGGCGAGCGCAGCCATCTCGTCGTCGCCATGGACGTGCCAGACGGCGCCGCCCGCCAGCAGCGGCCAGGGATCGACTTCCCCGATCGCCACGGCGACACCTCGCCCGCGCAGCTTCCATGCGGCGTGGCGCGCCCATTTGGCGGACGGCAGCACCAGCAGCGGCGAGGCCGCCTCGGGGGTGGTGAGGGCGTCCAGCATCCGCTCGGCCTCGACGGCGGAGGCGGGACGCAGCACCGCCGTCACCGGGCCGAACCCGGTGGGCGCGGCCCAGCTCGGGCCGCCGATCCGGGCATCCCGAATGGCCGCGAACAGCGCGTCGATCCGCTCCGGCGAAGTCTCGGACATCGGCCCCGGCACGCGGCGGCTCACCGCCGCCTCCGCCGGATCGGCGCGCGGGAAGGGCGGGGAACGCAGGAGGGGCGGGAAGCTCGGCATCGGGCTCCGGCTCAGCCGCCCGCGTCCTGGGTCGCGGGGGTGGCGGGCGACTTGAGGCCCGCATCGCGCCACGGCTGGCCGAGCCATGCGCGGAAACGATCGCGCGCCGCCCACATCCAGTTGGCGCGCCGCTCGGCGATGCCGGGAAGGCTCAGCAGGTCCAGCCCCGTCCACGGCAGGAAGGGATTGCGGCGGCCATAGGTCCAGATCTCGACGCGGATCGACGGGCGCACCGACGGCCCGCGCGCGTGGAAGCCGGAGGTATCCGCGACGACCAGCGTGTTGGCGGGCACCGCGAAGGCTTTCGGCGCGGGGAGGCCGAGGCCGGCCAGCTCCTCCTGCCCGATGCGCAGCGAGCCGCGCGAGGAGAGCCGGTCCAGCCCGTCCCGCGCGCGGATGCTGCGCTCCTTCTCCCAGCCGAGGCGGCGCGGCGTCATCCGGTGCGAGCCGGGAACGTAGACGAACGGCCCCTCGTCCTCCGCCACGTCGGTGAGGAAGTAGAAGGCCTTCACGGTCGCATGGAAGGTGTCGGCGTGGAGCGCGGTCTGCGGATCGGGCTCGCGGTCGTTCACATGGCTGAGGATGGTCTGGATATAGCCGATCGGCTCGCTGTCGAAGCTGCCGACATAGCGCATCAGCCCGCGCCACTTAGCGCCATGCACCAGCGCGCGGACGCGCGGCATCGCCTCCAGCGCGGTGGGATCGAGCGCCATCCGGCGGGTGATGGTGTCGCCCTGCACCATCTCGCGCGCGGGGCCTCTATAGGCGAGCGCCTCCGCGCGCAGGCGGGCGAACTCCTCCGGCGGCAGGAAATCGCGCTTCATCACGAAGCCGTCGCGCTCGAAGGCGGCGCGCTCCTCGGCCGAGACGAGAGCGCTCAGCCGCCCCCGCCGCGACCGCGCCAGCGCGGCGGCGAGGCGCACGCGCCCGACATGCAGGCCCCAGCGGTTGAGCGTGGGCGAACCGATCAGGGGGTTGTCGCTGAACGCCTTGGCGCCGGTCGCCAGTTCGGCGAGCCACCACGGGAAAAGGAGATAGCGCAACGGGTTCATCCGCGCCCTTTCGGCCAGCCGCCGCCCGCGCGCAAGAGGGTCAGGGGCGGCGATCCCAGGCTTCGAGGCGGAGCCCCGCGTCGGTGGCGGCGATTTCGCCCCATGCGCCGGTGCGCAGCTTGAGCGTCGGGAGGGCTTCCGCCTGCGCGCGGAGCGCCGCATCGGCGGTGAGCGCGAAGCGGGCCGCGCCGTTGCTGGTGACGAGGAGGATGGCGTCGCTCGCCCCGTCGTAGAGGCGTCGCCACGCGGCGAGGCGGGCGGGGACGTCGATCTCCCAGCCGGGCGGGACGATCGCCTCGCGCTCCCATGCCGCCAGCGCGTCCGCGCCGATACGGGCGAGGATGGCGGCTTCGGGCTGGTTCTCGTCGGGACCGTGATCGATCTCCGCCAGCCAGTCGGCCGTTTCGATGGGGGGCGGGCTGGCGAGGGCGGAGGCGATCAGTTCCGCCGTCTCGCGGGTGCGCAGCAGCGGGGAGGCGAGGATGCGGTCGAAGCTCCGGCCGGCGAAGGCGCGCCCCAGCGCGCGGCCCTGCTCGCGGCCGCTCTCGACCAGGGGAATGTCCGTCCGCAGGCCGACGCGGCGCGCGGGTTCGCCGGGGGCGAAGGTGTTGCCGTGGCGGACGATCGTGAAGCGGGCGCTCATGCCCCGCAGGGATCGCCCAGCTCGGCGATCAGCGTCTCCGCCAGCGCGACATCCTCCGGCGTGTCGATCCCCGAGACGGCGAAGCGCGGCGGGGCGACCTCGACGGTCAGGATGTCGAGCCCCATCTCCAGCAGGCGGAGCTGCTCCAGCCCCTCGATCTGCTCGTAATGCGAGGGCGGCGCCTGCTCGAACCGCTCCAGCGCATCGAAGCGATAGGCGTAGAGGCCGAGATGCTGGAACACCGGCGAAACGGGCGACTGCTTCCGCCGCTCGGCCTCGTCGCGGATGGCGGGGATGATGTTTTTCGAGAACCACAGCGCCCGCCCGTCGGCGGCGCGGATGCAGGTGGTGCCGCTGAACGGCGCGCGGGTCTTATGGTCGCGCAGGCGGTCGAGCTCGGCCCAGCCCATCCGCGTGACCGGCGTGGCGGCGGCGGCGGCGCTGGAGCGCGCCGCCTCGATCAGCCGGGCGACCACCTCCGGCGGCATGAAGGGCGCATCGCCCTGAAGGTTGACGACGATCTCCGGCCGCTCCGCCCGGCTCAGTGCCGCGGCATGGGCGCGGCCCGAGCCGGAGCTGATGTCGCTCGCCGTCATCACCGCCTCGCAGCCGAGATCGCGGGCGTGCGCCTCGATGCGGGGATCGTCGGTGGCGACGAGGATGTCGATGCCGCCCGCCATCCGCGATGCCTCGCGCGCGACATGGGCGACCCGCTCCAGAAGCGTCCGCCCCGCGATCGGGACGAGCGGCTTGCCCGGCAGCCGCTTCGATCCGAAGCGGGCCGGGATGACGATCAGGTCAGGATTGGGCAGGTCGGTTCGGGACACCGAAGAGAGGCTCAGGCGACCCCGTGGCGCAGCACGTCGTGCAGGTGGATCGCGCCGACCAGCCGCTCATTCTCGCACACGAACAGCACGGTGACGGCATTCTCGTTCATGATGCGCAGCGCGTCGGACGAAAGCGTGGTCGGCGGCACCGCCAGCGGGTGGGACGTCATGTGCGCGCTGATGTCGTCGTGCAGGTGATTGGTGGCGAAGCTGCGGCGAAGATCGCCGTCGGTGAAGGCGCCGACCAGCTCGCCCTGCTGGTTCACCACCGCCGTGCTGCCATAGCGCTTGCGGCTCATCTCGAAGGTGGCGTCCATCAGAGTCGCGCCGGTCGAGACGACGGGCACGGCCTCGCCGGTGCCCATGAGCTGGCCCACCGTGGTGAGCTGCGCGCCGAGGCGGCCGCCGGGATGGAGGACGTGGAAATCCGACTTGGAGAAGCCGCGCTTCTCGATGAGGGCGATCGCCAGCGCATCGCCCAGCACCACCTGCATGGTGGTCGACGAGGTGGGCGCGAGCTGGTTGGGGCAGGCCTCGCGCACGGCGGGCAGCGGCAGGCAGATGTCGGCGGCGCGGCCGGCGGTGCTGTCGGCGCGCGAGGTGCAGACGATCAGCTTCACGCCGAAGCGGCGGCAATAGGCGATGATGTCGCCGAGTTCGGTCGTCTCGCCCGACCAGGTGAGCGCCATCACGATATCGTCCGGCGTAATCATGCCGAGATCGCCATGGCTCGCCTCGCCCGGATGGATGAACATCGAGCGGGTGCCGGTGGACGTCATGGTGGCGGCGATCTTGCGGCCGATGATGCCGCTCTTGCCCATGCCGGTGACGATCACGCGGCCGTTGGTATCATGGATGGTGTCCACCGCCTGGGCGAAAGATTCCCCGAGGTCCGTCTCGCGGAGCGCCTGGGCGAGGGTCGCCAGCGCTTCCTGCTCGATACGGACGGTCTGGACGGCAGAGAGCGTGGCGTTTTCGCCAATCCTGCTCATCTCCATGATACGCAAACTCCCCTTCATACCCATGGCCTCCCGGCGCCGTCGATGCAGTGCCGACCTCTTATGACGTTGCGAGTCCGGTTTTCCCTTAGGCGAGGGCGTAACGGTCACAAGCGTTGACTTCCACCGCAATCGCGTCGCAGGAGCCGAAACGAAGATCAACGGTGCGCCGTTCCCGATGAACGTGCGACTTTTTTGCAGCGGCTCCCCATGGCCGGCTGAGAGGACGACGGCAAATGCTTTTGTGTGGGCAGGAAGTGGGGCTCGACCAGCGGCTCTTCGTGATCGCCGGCCCCTGCGTGATCGAAAGCGAGGCGCTCGCGCTCTCGACCGCCGAGACGCTGAAGGGCATCGCCGAACGGCTCGATATCCTGCTGATCTACAAAAGCTCGTTCGACAAGGCGAACCGCAGCTCGGGCACGTCCTATCGTGGGCTCGGCATGGAAGAAGGGCTGCGCATCCTCGAGAAGGTGCGCGCCGAGACGGGCCTTCCGGTGCTCACCGACGTGCATGACGCGGATCAGGTGAAGCCGGTGGCCGAGGTGGTCGACGTGCTCCAGACGCCCGCCTTCCTCGCGCGGCAGACGGACTTCATCGCGGCGGTGGCGACGAGCGGCAAGCCGGTCAACATCAAGAAGGCGCAGTTCATGGCGCCGGGCGACATGGGCAATGTCGTCACGAAGGCGCGCGATGCCGCGACTCGCGCGGGCGTGCCCGACGATCAGTTCATGGTCTGCGAACGCGGGGCCTCGTTCGGCTACAACAACCTCGTCTCCGACATGCGCAGCCTCGCCATCCTGCGCGACACCGGCTGCCCGGTGGTGTTCGACGCGACCCATTCGGTGCAGCTTCCGGGCGGGCAGGGCGATCGTTCGGGCGGGCAGCGCGAGTTCGTGCCGGTCCTCGCCCGCGCGGCGGTGGGGGCGGGCATCTCGGGCCTGTTCATGGAGACGCATCCCGATCCCGACGCGGCGCTCTCCGATGGGCCGAACGCGCTGCCGCTCGACGAGGCGGAGCCGCTGCTGCGCCAGCTTCTGGCGATCGACGCGGTGGTGAAGGGCCGCTGACGCCGGCTCGGCCCGGCGACATGTCATCCCGGCAATGAAATTTCACGAATGATGCAGTTCGTGGAAGCGATCGTGCTGTTCGTCGATCCCGCCTTAAGGAAAATTACCTCCGGGCGCTAGCTGACCCTTGCCCGATGACTCGCGACGAGGGCGCCGGACATGCCGGACCTGCGTCGCGTGGGAGGGGCTCGTGGCGGGGTGCGCACCGCATCCCCGGTCGCGGGCATCTACGCAAAGGAGAGAGGGATATGCTCAAGCGCAACTGGCGCCTGCTGGCGCTCGCGCCGCTTCTGGCCACGCCTGTATGGGCGCATGGAGCCCAGACCCGCGACAGCAACCCCGCCATCACCGTGCAGGCGCAGCACGAGACGGTGGGCGAATGGTCCCAGCGTGTCGGCCGCAGCCTCAGTGGCGAGCTGGCCTATCCGAGCAAGGCGGGGCCGGACGACAATGCGCAGGGGCTCGCCAAGGTGAGCTTCCGCTGCTCGGATGACGGCCGGCCGGGCGAGATCGCGGTGCTCTCCTCATCCGGGTCGCACGATCTCGACCGGGCGGCGATGCGGGCGGTGAAGCGCATCCCCACGCTGCATCCGCTGCCCGACGGCATCGGCCATGACCGGGCGTTCCAGGCCTGGGTCGCCTTCGCGCTCGACGAGGATTCGCTGAAGAGGATGACCAATGCGGCCCATCGCGACGCCGACCGGATGAACGCCCGCGTGGAGCGGGATCGCGCCGGCCATCAGGTGGCGGGCAACGCGCTGCCGATCGTGATCGCCGCCAACTGACCCGTTAGCCTGCCGCGCGGAGGGGGTTTCCCCATCCTCCCCTCCGCCGGCCCTCCGGCTCAGGCGGGCGTTTCGATATCTTCCCGGAAAAGATCGGCCGGATCGAGGTCCAGCCGGCGGATCTGCGCGTGGATGCGCGGCCATGTGTCGCGCAGGAAGACGGTGCGCTCCTCGGTGCGCAGGCGCTCGCTGGCGCCCTTGGCGACGAACATGCCGATGCCGCGGCGAACGTCGACGAGGCCATTGTCCTGAAAGCTCTGATAGGCCTTGGCGACAGTCAGCGGATTGGCGCCATATTCGGCGGCCAGCGCGCGGACCGAGGGAAGGGGATCGCCATCGCGATACCGGCCTTCGAGAATGGCCTCCGCGATCGAATCGCGCAGGCGGAGATAGACGGGGCGATCGTCATGGGCCATGGCGATATGCTGTACTAACACAGCAGCGCAGGATCAAGCGCCATCAGCCGTTCCAATGCGAGACAATGCTGTCGAAATCGGGACGAGGCCGCTCTTCGGGCTCCTTGCCGGGCGTTCCGAGGAAGATGAAGCCCGCGATCCGTGCGCCGGGATGGCCGAGCGCCTCGGCGACCTCGGCCGAATAGGCCGCCCAGCTCGTCAGCCAGCCGCCGACGAAGCCTTCCGCATGGGCGGCATAGAGCATCGCGGTGCAGGCGGCGCCGGCGGACAGCTCCTGCTCCCACAGCGGGATGTGGCTCTCGGCTTTGGGCGTCGACAGCACGGCGACGAGCGTGGGCGCCTGATGCGCGAACTGCTGCACCGCCTCCAGCTCCAGGCGGCCGGGCTCCGGCTTGTCGGCGCGATAGGCGCGTTCGAGCAGGGCGGCGAACGCCTCGCGCTCGTCCGCGCCGATCACCACGAAGCGCCACGGCGCCAGCTTGCCATGATCGGGCACGCGCATCGCGGCCGTCAGGATGCGGCGGAGTTGCGCCTCGTCGGGGCCGGGGGCCACCATCTCGCGCGGCTTGCCGGAGCGGCGCGTGGCGGCGAGCGTGGCGGGGGAGGAGAGGTCGTTCAGCATGGCGCCCCGCTAGCAGCCGGAGGCGCCGCCGCCAACTCGCGGCGCGTGAAGGAGGATGCTGCGTTGCAATAGTGCGATAGTCAGCAATATCCTTGCGCGGGGCTCTTGGCATCGCCGCCGTCGCCGCTAGGGTGCGCGCCATAATCGGCCGCGCGCCCGCAAGGTGCCGCGCGCCGTCCTCTTGTTCTGGAGCATCCATGGTCCTGCCGGACGCCGACGCCACCTTCGAGCCGGGGTCGCCCCATGTCAGCCGATCTGACGGCGGCACCTGGCTCGGCCATCCGCGACAACTTGCGCGCCTCTTCTCGGTCGAGGCGTGGGAGCGCTTCGGCTTCTACGGCCTGCGCGCGCTGCTGGTCCTGTATCTGACCAACCATTTCCTGCTGTCCGATCGCGAGGCCAACGGCCTCTACGGCGGCTATATGAGCCTCGTCTATCTGACGCCCGTGGTCGGCGGCCTGATCGCGGACCGGTATCTGGGCTCCAAACGCTCGGTGAAGTTCGGCGCGATCGTGATGGCGGTGGGCTATTTCCTGCTCTGCTTCGGCGGGCAGCCGGCCAAGCCCTTCGCGGTGATCGACGGCCAGCGCTACGAAGTCACCGAGCAGAAGGCATCGGGCGACACCAAGCTGCAATTCATCACCGCCGCCGGCCAGCATCTGCGCATCAAGGGCCAGCCGGACGGCTCGGTGCAGCTTCTCGCCGACGACGGCCATGTCGCGCGCACGGTGGCGAAGCGGGATTTCTCCTCCGACGCCCATCGCTCGCCGTTCTACGTCACGCTGATGCTCTTCGCGCTCAGCCTGATCGTGGTGGGCAACGGTTTCTTCAAGCCGAACATCTCCACCATCGTCGGCTCGCTCTATGCCGAGGGGGACCGGCGACGCGACGCGGGCTTCACCATCTTCTACTGGGGCATCAACATCGGCTCCATCGGCAGCCAGACCTTCTGCCCCGTGCTGGTGACGATGTTCGGCTGGTGGGCGGGCTTCCTGCTCGCCGCGATCGGCATGTTGTTCGCTTATGCGCTGATCCGCTTCGACGGCGGCCGCCTCGCCGGTTATGGCGAGCCTCCGGTTCAGGAGGGCAAGGATCGCGCGGCGATCATCTACATTCTCGCCATCCTCGCCGCGCCGATCACCTGGCTGGTGCTGCGCAACGTGATGGAGGCCCCGGAAGCCGCCGCCGGCGCGGGCTTCGTCGGCTATCTGCTGGCGCTGCCGGTGCTGGGCAAGGTGCTGTTCGTCACCTTCCTCGCGGCCGTGGTGGGCATCCCGGTCTGGGCGTGGCGCGCGGGCACCCGCGCCGAGTTCCAGATGATGCTGGCGGCCGTCATCCTCGTCGTCTTCAACGTCACCTTCTGGACGCTGTTCGAGCAGGCGGGCTCCTCGCTCACCCTGTTCGCCGATCGCAACACCGACTTGAACCTGTTCGGCCTCACCATGTCGGCCGCGCAGACGCAGAACTTCAACCCGATCACCATCGTGCTGTTCGCGCCGGTGATGAGCTGGCTGTGGCTGGCGCTGGCGAAACGCAACTGGGAACCGTCGATCCCGATCAAGTTCGGGCTGGCGCTGGTGCTGGTCGGCGCGGGCTTCGTGCTGCTGGCGTTCAGCGGCCACTTCGCGGGTTCCGGGTTCCGCGTGTCGCTGTGGTGGCTGGTGGCGACCTATTTCCTCCACTCGATCGCGGAGCTGTGCATCTCGCCGGTCGGCCTGTCGATGATTACCAAGCTGTCGATCGCGCGCGTGGTGGGCATGATGATGGGCGTGTGGTTCCTGTCGATCTCGGTGGCGGAATATTTCGCGGGCGCGATCGCGCAGGCGGCCTCGGTGCAGACCGTCGGCGGCCAGGTGACCAACGCCGAACTGAGCCTCCACACCTATCTCGGCAGCTTCCAGACGGGCGGCATCGCGACCATTGCGGCGGGCGTGTTGCTGCTGGTGCTGGCGCCGGTGCTCAAGCGCCTGATGCACGGCGTGCGCTGACGGACGGACGCGCGGCTGGCGGGGTTCGCTCCGTCGGCCGCGCGCCTTTTCCGATCACTGTGACGCAGACGATCAATTTCACGACAGCGCAGGACAAGGCTATCAAGCCTGTGTTCCCCGGGTTCCTCCCCTGGCCCGGATCAGAGAACCCTACGCCCCGCTGGCTCCCCCCCTTGGCCAGCGGGGCAATTTGTATCTGGCGCTTATCGGGGGGCTGCGGCGCGGGCGAGGCGGTCGTTGATCGCGAGGCCGAGGCCTTCGCGCGGGATAGGCGCCACCGCGATGGCCGTGGACGCGGTTTCATCCGCATCGTGCAGCGCGCCGAACAGCCGGGATGCGGCCTCGATCAGATCGCCTGAGGCGGACAGCGTGTCGTCGCCCGCGACGTCTCCGAAGCCGATCAGCCATTCGCCGTCGCGCCGCCCGGTCGCATCGAGGCGGAGCGGCTTGCCCGGCGCATAATGGCTGGAAAGCTGGCCCGGCGCCTCGATCGCCGCATCCGCGACGGGGGAGAGGACGGGCAGGCCGCTCGCCTCCTCCAGCGCCTTCGCATCCACCGGGCCGGGGCGGAGCAGGCGCAGCTTGTCCTCCTCCACCGCGACGATGGTGGATTCCAGCCCATGCCGCGTCGCGCCGCCGTCGAGGATGAGGCTCACCTTGCCGCCGAGCGAGGCCGCGACATGCGCGGCGCGGGTCGCGCTGATCCGGCCGCTGGCGTTGGCGGAGGGGGCGGCGAGCGGGCGGCCCGAGGCCGCGATCAGCGCGCGCATCGCGGGGTGCGCCGGCATCCGTATGGCGACCGTCGACAGCCCCGCCGTCACCAGATCGGCGACCGGCGATCCCGCGCGCGCGGGCAGTACCATGGTCAGCGGCCCCGGCCAGAAGGCGGCGGCGAGGCGGTGGGCGGCGGGCGGCAGCTCGGCCAGCGTCTCGGCCTGCTCCAGGCTCGCGACATGGACGATCAGCGGATTGAACGAGGGCCGCCCCTTGGCCGCATAGATGCGCGCCACCGCCTCGCCCGAGGTCGCGTCGGCGGCGAGGCCGTAGACCGTCTCGGTCGGCACCGCGACGGGCAGCCCTTCGCGGATCTGCGCGGCGGCGACCGCGATCGCGTCGTCGTCGAGGGGGAGGATGCGGGGATGGGACGGCATGACCGGGCGCTAAACCGCCGGGGCCGATCAGGCAACAGTATGAACTGGCGGTCGGCCGCCCGAGCGGAGTATGAGCGCCCGAGGAAGGAGCATCTATGGCGCGCAAATATTTCGGCACGGACGGCATTCGCGGGCGGACCAACGAGGCGCCGATGACGGCGGAGCTGGCGATGCGCGTGGGGCAGGCGGCCGGCGCACACTTCCTGCGCGGCGATTATCGCCACCGCGTGGTGATCGGCAAGGACACGCGCCTGTCGGGCTACATGATGGAATCCGCGCTGGTGGCGGGGTTCACCTCGGTGGGCATGGACGTGATCCTCGTCGGCCCGATGCCGACCCCGGCGGTGGCGCTGCTCACCAAGGCGATGCGCGCGGATATCGGCGTGATGATCTCGGCCAGCCACAATCCCTATCAGGATAACGGTATCAAGCTGTTCGGCCCGGACGGCTTCAAGCTCTCCGACGAGGATGAGATGCAGATCGAGGCGATGCTCGATCAGCCGCCGACGCTCGCGAAGCCCGAGGCGATCGGCCGCGCCCAGCGCATCGAGGACGCGCGCGGCCGCTACATCCACGGCGTGAAGGCGACCTTCCCGGAGGATCTGCGCCTCGACGGCCTGCGTATCGTGATCGATTGCGCGCACGGCGCCGCCTATAATGTCGCGCCTTCCGCGCTGTGGGAGCTGGGCGCCGACGTGATCGCGATCGGCGTCAAGCCGGACGGCACCAACGTCAACGACAAGGTCGGCTCCACCGCGCCCGAGGCCTTGCAGCGCAAGGTGCTGGAGACGCGCGCCGATATCGGCATCGCGCTGGACGGCGACGCGGACCGGCTCATCATCGTCGACGAGCGCGGCCAGATCGTCGACGGCGACCAGATCATGGCGGTGATCGCCACCGGCTTCCAGCGGCGCGGCCTGCTCAAGGGCGGCGGCATCGTCGCGACGGTGATGTCCAACCTCGGGCTGGAACGCTATTTGGAGGCGAACGGGCTGACGCTGCACCGCACCGCGGTCGGCGACCGCTATGTGCTGGAGGCGATGCGCCGTGACGGCTTCAATGTCGGCGGCGAGCAGTCTGGGCATCTCATCCTGTCCGACTATGCCACCACCGGCGACGGGCTGCTCGCCGCGCTTCAGGTGCTGGCCGAGCTGGTCGAGAGCGGCAAGCCCGCCTCGGAGCTGCTCCGCTGTTTCGAGCCGCTGCCGCAGAAGCTCCAGAATGTCCGCTTCAAGAACGGCGCGCCGCTGGAGGCCGATACGGTGAAGGCGGCTATCGCCGAGGCGGAGGAGAAGCTCGCCGGCACCGGCCGCCTGCTGATCCGCAAGTCGGGCACCGAGCCGCTGATCCGCGTGATGGCGGAGGGCGAAGACCCGGCGCTGGTGCAGCAGGTGGTGGAGGCCGTCTGCGAGGCGGTGAGGCGCGCCGCCTGATGCTGGAGATGAGGCCCCTGTGCGAGGCGTGCGGGCGCATCCTGCCGGCCGATCGCGACGGGGCCTTCATCTGCTCGATGGAATGCACCTTCTGTTCGGACTGCGTGGTGGGGCCGCTCGACGGCGCGTGCCCCAACTGCAAGGGCGAGCTGCGCCCGCGTCCGCCGCGCGGGGGCGATCTGCTGGCGCGCTATCCGGCGGCGGCGGCGCGTCCGGCATGACCATCCCGCGCGTACTCATCATCGCCGGCTCGGATTCCGGGGGCGGGGCGGGCATTCAGGCCGACATCAGGACGGTGACCGCCTTCGGCTGCCACGCCATGACCGCGATCACCGCGATCACCGCGCAGAACACGCGGGGCGTGACGGGCGTGGCGCTCACCGATCCGGCGATGGTGGTGGCGCAGATCGACGCGGTGCTCTCCGACATCGGCGCGGATGCGATCAAGATCGGCATGATCGGCTCGTCTGCCATCGCCGAGGCGGTGGCCGATCGGCTGGAGGCGGCCGACGCGCGTGTGCCGCTGGTGTTCGATCCGGTGATGGTCGCGACCAGCGGGGCGATGCTGGCGGACGATGCCACCATCGCGGCGTTCGAGCGGCTGATGCGCCTCGCGGTGCTGGTGACGCCGAATATCCCCGAACTGGCCGTGCTGTCGCCCAGGGGGGCCGAGGCGCTGGTCCGGCGGACGGGCACGGCGGTGCTTGCCAAGGGCGGCCATGGCGAAGGGGAACTGCTGATCGACGCGCTCATCCTCCCCGGCGGGGAGCGGACCGAATGGGGCGGCCAGCGGATCGTCACCCGCCACACCCACGGCACCGGCTGCACGATGGCGAGCGCGATCGCCTCGGGGCTGGCGCGGGGCGACGATCTCGCCAAGGCGGTGGCGGCGGCGCGGCGCTATGTCCGCACGGCGATCGAGGCGGCGCCGGGGCTGGGGCAGGGCAGCGGGCCGCTCGGCCCCGGCATCGTCGGCTAGAGCGTCCAGACCTTCCGGCCGAAGTCCCGGCCCCGGAACACGCCCTTCACATCCGCGAACAGGCCGTTTTCCTCGACGAGGGCGGCCAGCGCCGCATCGCTCATGTCGCGATAGAAGCGATGCGACACCGCCGACACGACGAGATCGTATTGCCGGCCCAGCGCGTCGGGATCGAGGCGGACGCCATAATCCTTCTCGGCCTCGGCGGCATCGGCGAGCGGATCATGCACCGTCACCGAATGGCCGTGATACCAGAAGCGCTTCACGATATCGCCGACCTTGGAGTTCCTGAGATCGGGCACGTCCTCCTTGAAGGTGACGCCGAGGATCAGGATGCGCAGCGCGTGGCGCCCCATCTTGAGGTGCAGCGTGTCGGCGATCCAGCGGCCCATATCGTCGTTCACCCGGCGCGAGGCGGGGATGACTTCGGGCAGGTGCCCCAGCTCGATCGCGCGGTGCGAGAGATAATAGGGATCGACGCCGATGCAGTGCCCGCCCACCAGGCCGGGGGTGAAGGGCAGGAAATTCCACTTGGTCCTGGCCGCGTCGATCACATCCCAGATCGATACGTCGAGGCGGGCGAAGATGCGCGTCACCTCGTTCATGAAGGCGATGTTGATGTCGCGCTGGGCGTTCTCGATCGCCTTGGCGCCCTCGGCCGCCTTGATCGAGGCGGCGCGGAAGGTGCCGCCCGTCGTCACGCGCTCGTAGATGGCGGAGACGCGCTCGCACGTTTCGGGGCTGTCGCCGGAGACGACCTTCACGATGCGGTCGACGGTATGCTCGCGGTCGCCGGGATTGATGCGTTCGGGCGAATAGCCGACGACGAAGCCTTCCTTCCACTGGAGCCCCGAGACGCGCTCCATCGCGGGCACGCACAGTTCCTCGGTGACGCCCGGATAGACGGTGCTCTCGAAGATCACGAGCGGCTTGCGGCTGCCGTCCAGCATCCGCCCGACCATCTCGCTCGCCGAGATCAGCGCGCGCAGGTCCGGCCGGTTGCGCTCGTCGACGGGCGTGGGGACGGTGACGATGTAGACGTCCGCCGGGGCGCATCCCGCCGCGTCCGAATGATATTCGAGCGTGGATGCGGCGAGCGTCTCCGCATCGATCTCCCCGGTGCGATCCTCGCCTCGGGTCAGTTCCGCGACGCGCTCTGCGCTGATGTCGAGGCCCGCGGTCGGGAAGCTGCGGGCCAGCGCGACCGCCAGCGGCAGGCCGACATAGCCCAGCCCGATCACGACGATCGACTGGGTATCGGCCGCGCCCGAAGCGGAGGCGTTGGGGGCGGAGGTCGGGTCTGCGAAGCGTACGTCCATGCGGGCGGCATAACGCGTTGGTGTAAAAGCTTCGTCAAGGCGCCTTTCGTCGGCTTCTGCCGTTGAAAATCCCGTTCCGGCGCACCACCCTCTCGCCCGAGAGATTCTCTAGCTTCGGAGTAAGGAAATGGCGCAGGAGATCGCGACGCTGGCAGGGGGCTGCTTCTGGTGCGTCGAGGCCGTGTTCGACGATGTGATCGGCATCGAGTCGGTGGAGAGCGGCTATACCGGCGGCACGGTGGCCAACCCGAGCTACAAGCGGGTGTGCGAGGGCGATACAGGCCATGCCGAGGCGGTGCGCGTCGCCTTCGACCCGGACGTCATCAGCTATGACGACCTGCTCGACATCTTCTTCCACATCCACAACCCGACGCAGCTCAACCGTCAGGGCAACGACGTCGGCACGCAGTATCGCTCGGCGGTCTTCCCGCATTCGCCCGCGCAGGAGGCATCCGCCCGCGCCGCGATCGCGCGTGCGCAGGCCGAATATGAGGAGCCGGTCGTGACCACGATCGAGCCGCTCGCGCCCTGGTATGTCGCCGAGGACTATCACCAGGAATATTTCGAGCGGCAGGGTTCGGAGAACGCCTATTGCATGGCGGTCGTCGCGCCCAAGCTCCAGAAGTTCCGCAAGAGCTATGCGGCGCGGCTGAAGCGCCAGACGGCCTGATCTGATCGGGCGGGGCGGGGGCCTGCCGGCCTCCGCCCGCTTCGTCCTCAGTGGCCGGCCAGCGCCACGAAGCCGAGACAGAAGCTGCCGCCGATCACGATCAGCACCAGCTTCGGCGAAATCGGCGCCGGTCGCGCCCCCTTCCAGAGACTCATGGCATCATCCCCCTGTGGCGCCATCCTGCGCCGCAAAGATGAGCATATGTTTGACGGTTCCTTGATCGGCCGGATCGCCCTAGGAGGGGCGTCATGCCTCCCAGCTTCCGTTATGAGCGAGACCATCCCGAACCCTGCGCCGGCGTCGACGAGGCGGGGCGGGGGCCGCTGGCCGGGCCGGTGGTCGCGGCGGCCGTGATCCTCGACCGGCGGCGCGTGCCGCGCGGCATCGATGACTCCAAGAAGCTCACCGAGGCCGCCCGCGAGGGGCTCTATGACCGCATAGTGCGATCCTCGACGGGCTGGGGCGTCGGCATCGTCGACGTGGAGGAGATCGACCGGCTCAACATCTATCACGCCACGATGCTCGCCATGAGCCGCGCGGTGGATGCGCTGGGCGTCGAGCCGGGGATGGTGCTGGTCGACGGCAACGCGCTGCCCAAATGGCGGCATCCGGCGCGGGCGATCGTCTCGGGCGACGCGCTCAGCCGCTCGATCGCGGCCGCCTCGATCATCGCCAAGGTGACGCGCGACCGGATGATGCAGGAGTATGACGGGCAATATCCGGGCTATGGCTGGCGTCAGAACAAGGGCTACGGCACGGCGGAGCATCGCGCGGCGCTGATCGAGCTTGGGCCGACGCCGCTCCACAGGCGGAGCTTCGCGCCGGTCGCGCAGCTTTGCCTTGCGCTTTAGGCTGACAACCGAGCGCTCATCCTAGGCGCGGAAATTTACCCTAAAAATGAAACTGAGTCGTTTGAGTCACACCACAAGGGGTTGAGTCAGGCGAGTTGCTCCGACTCCTAGATGTGGTGTCAGGGTGAATCGGTTCTCCCTCCGTACCGCCGCGACTCGCGGGATTCCGGGGGTTTTTTGCTTGACGGGCGAGTCGCGGGGAATCACTTAGCACCCATCTGACAGTGTCAATCGGTGTATAAGGGTTCGCGTCATGGGGCAGTTCGATGTTGGTGCGCAGACGCGCGTGGCTCAGGCGCGGGCTGCCGAGGGCGTTCTGCCGCTCGACCAGATTCTGCGCGACGATTGCGTCCGCGCGATGAAGGCGCTGCCGGACAAGTCGGTCGACTGCATCTTCGCCGATCCGCCCTACAACCTCCAGCTCGGCGGCGATCTGTTCCGCCCGGACGGCAGCCAGGTGGACGCCGTCGACGACGATTGGGACAAGTTCGAAAGCTACGCGACCTACGATCGTTTCACCCGCGCCTGGCTCAAGGAAGCGCGCCGCATCCTGAAGGACGACGGCACGCTGTGGGTGATCGGCAGCTATCACAACATCTTCCGCGTCGGCGCCAATCTTCAGGACGAAGGCTACTGGATCCTCAACGATATCGTGTGGCGCAAGGCGAACCCGATGCCCAACTTCAAGGGAACGCGCTTCACCAACGCGCACGAGACTTTGATCTGGGCGGCGAAATCCGAGGATGCGCGCTACACCTTCAACTACAAGGCGATGAAGGCGCTCAACGACGATCTCCAGATGCGCTCGGACTGGGTGCTGCCGATCTGCTCGGGCGGCGAGCGCCTCAAGGACGATGACGGCGCCAAGGCGCACCCGACGCAGAAGCCGGAAGCTTTGCTCTATCGCATCCTGCTCGCGACGACGAAGCCGGGCGACGTGGTGCTCGATCCCTTCTTCGGCACCGGCACGACGGGCGCGGTCGCCAAGCGCCTCGGCCGCCGCTGGATCGGCATCGAGCGCGAGCCGCGCTACATCCGCGTGGCGCGCGAGCGCATCGCCGCAGCGCTGCCGCTCGACGAGAGCGCGATGATGGTGATGCCGTCGCGCAAGTCGACGCCGCGCGTGCCGTTCGGCGCGCTGGTCGAGGCGGGGCTGCTGGAGCCGGGCGCGGTGCTGATGGATGCCAAGCGCCGCTGGAGCGCCAGTGTCCGCGCTGACAGCTCGCTGACGCATGAGGCGCGCACGGGCTCGATCCACAAGCTCGGTGCCGAGTTGCAGGGCGCGCCGTCGTGCAACGGCTGGACCTTCTGGCACTATGAGCGCAACGGCAAGCTGGAGCCGATCGACACGCTTCGACAGGCCTATCTGGCCAGCCAGCCGGCCGCATGATCTCCGCCGAGATCGCGCGGCGCGGCCGCTCCGCGCGGATCTATCTCCGGCCCACCGGCTTCATCGACGCGCCCTTCGGCTATGACGGGCAGGCGATGCGGCTGGCGGGCGGGCTCGTCTGGTTCGCGATGGTCGAGGTGCTGGCCGCCGATGCGGGTGGGCGCTTCGACCATGCCCTCGTCCCCGTCGAGCGGATCGAGGATTTCGTCGACAGCCTGCCCGAGCCGCAGCGGACCTCCGCCGGGCGGCAGCTCCAGCGTATCACGGCCGATCGCGCGCCGCTGACGCTGGGCGAGCGCGTCATCCGGCTCGACCAGCCGCAGGTGATGGGCATCGTCAACGTGACGCCGGACAGCTTCTCGACCGGCAAGGGCCTGGAGGAGCAGCCCGCCGAGGCGGCCGACAATGCGGTGGCGCTGGCGTCCGCCGGGGCGGCGATCGTCGACATCGGCGGCGAGTCCACCCGCCCCGGCGCCGCGACCGTCTGGGAAGGCGACGAGATCGCCCGCGTCGTCCCCGTGATCGAGCGGCTGAAGGCGAGCGGCACGGCGCTCTCGCTCGACACGCGCAAGGCGGCGGTGATGACGGCCGGGCTCGCGGCGGGCGCGCACATCATCAACGACGTCTCGGCGCTCACCTATGACGGCGAGGCGCTGCGGGTCGTGGCGGCGAGCGACTGCCCGGTGGTGTTGATGCACCATCAGGGCTCGCCCGAGACGATGCAGCAAGACCCGCAATATCGTGACGCGCTGCTCGACGTGTATGACTGGCTGGAGGCCCGGATCGCGGCTGTGACGGCGGCGGGCGTGGCGCGGGAGCGGCTGCTGATCGATCCGGGCATAGGCTTCGGCAAGACGCTGCGCCACAATCTCGCCATCCTGAACGGGCTGTCGCTGTTCCATGCGCTCGGCCTGCCGATCGTGCTGGGCGCGAGCCGCAAGCGGATCGTCGGCGCGCTCTCGGGCGAGGCGGATGTCAGCCAGCGGCTCGGCGGATCGATCACGCTGGCGCTGAAAGGCGCCGCGCAGGGCGTGCAGATATTGCGCGTCCACGACGTGTTCGAGACGGTGCAGGCGCTGCGCGTATGGCGGGGCCTGCGCGACGAGGCGCTGACGCCTTAGGGGGCGTTCGCGCCGTCCTTCCCTTCTTCGTCATCCTGACGGAAGTCAGGATCCATGAACGCGGCGTTCGAGTGGTCGCTCCGCTTGGCGGCGGGCGCGACGGCGATGCGGTTCGCGTGGCGTCGAATGAATCCCGGCCTCCGCCGGGATGACGAAAAGCGGGAGAGGCAGGCCTCAGGCCGCCGTATCGATCCCGAGTTCGCCGAGCTTGCGGTAGAGCGTCGAGCGGCCGATGCCGAGGCGGCGGGCGACTTCGCTCATGCGGCCGCGATAATGGCTGATCGCGTGGCGGATGACGTCGGCCTCGATCTCGTCGAGCGGGCGGAGGTGCCCGTCCGGCGTGTAGAGCGTCACGCCGCCGGACGGCGACACCGGCACGCGATGCCCGAGCCCGTTGCCGCGCGGCTGGCGGCGGCGGGAGAAGCTCTCCTGCGCGATCTGCGGGAAGTCGGCGGTGGTGAGCGACGGCGCGTCGCACAGCACGGCGGCGCGGAACAGCGCGTTCTGGAGCTGGCGGACATTGCCCGGCCAGTCATAGCCGGCGAGCAGCGCCAGCGCGTCGTCGGTGATCTCCAGCTCGCGCAGACCCGGCTGGTGGGCGATGCGATCGAGCAGATGGCGGACGAGCAGCGGCAGGTCGCCCATCCGTTCGCGCAGCGGCGGGATCGCGACATGCACGCCGGCGAGCCGATAGAGCAGGTCTTCGCGGAAGCGCCCGGCGGCGACCTCCTCGGCCAGCGACATGCGGCTGGCGGCGATGATGCGGATATCGACCTCGCGATACCCGCGACTACCGAGCGGCCAGATGCGCCCCGTCTCGATCGTGGCGAGCAGGCGCGCCTGCGTGTCGAGCGCGAGCGAGGAGACGTCGTCGAGGAACAGCGTGCCGCCGTCCGCCTCCACGAACCGGCCGGGCTTGCGCTCGAAGGCGCCGGCGAAGGCGCCGCGCTCATGGCCGAACAGATCCGAATCGATGACGTTGGCGGGGATGGCGCCGCAATCGATCACCACCAGCGGGCGCTGGGCGCGGGGCGAGGCGGCGTGGATCGCCTCGGCGAACATCTCCTTGCCGGTGCCGCGCTCGCCCTCGATCAGCACGGGGATGCGCGCGCGGGCGGCCTTGGCGGCGGTGGCGACCGCCGCGCGGAAGGCGGTGCCCGTGCCGACGATCTCCTCGAAGGGGAGCGGCTGCCACAATTTCTCCGCCATCGGGCGCAGCTCGCCCTCGATCGACTGGCGGTTGGCGGCGGCGTCGAGGGCGGCCAGCAGGCGATCCGGCGCGATCGGCTTCACCAGATAGTCTGTCGCGCCCTGACGCATCGCCTCCACCGCGACGGCGAGGCCCGCCATTTCGGTGAGGATATGGACGGCCTTGTCGGGATGCTGGGCGCGCAGCTCCGCGACCATGGCGGGCGTGTCGTCGCGCTGGTCGATCAGGATCGCCTCGATGGTGCTGCCCTGCGGCGTGGAGAGCGAGGCGAGCGAATCCGGGCCGATATCCGCGACGATCGTCCGCCAGCCGGCGCGGGCGGCGATGGCGGAGACGAGACGCCGCTGGCCGGCATCCTCATCGATCAGCAAAAGGCTTCGGATCGTCTCGCGCGGCATTCCGTTTCCTCTGGAATTGGTCTTGTCGGTAACGTCGTCAGGTAAAGACAGGCTTAATCACCCTACATATGATTAGGCTTGCAGCCCGGATTCAGGCAGGTAGAAATCACCGCACTGCAATCCAGCGAGGCCCCGATGGCAGAAAGCTCCCACGTTGAGATGAATGCTCATCAGCAAACCTATGGCAGTTTCGTCAGGCTGTTGAAATATGGTGCTGCTGCCTGTTTCGTTGCGGCGTTTGTCGTCATCCTGCTCATCGCGAACTGACGGCCGATGGCGAAGATCGGGGCGCTCAGGGAGAGCGCGGCGGGGGAACGGCGGGTGTCCGTCACGCCCGAGACGGTGAAAAAATTCATCGGGCTCGGCGCGGAAGTGGCTGTTGAAGCGGGGGCGGGCGAAGGCGCGTCGATCGCCGACGCGGCCTTCGCGGAGGCTGGCGCCAGGGTCGCGACTCGGGCGGAGGTCATTTCGGGGGCGGATATCCTGCTTGGTGTGCAGGGGCCGGACCCGGCGAGCCTCTCCGGTGTGAAGCCGGGGGCGTGGCTGGCGGCCGCGCTCAATCCGTTCGGCGAGCGGGCGCGGGTGGATGCCTATGCCGCCGCCGGGATCGAGGCGCTGGCGATGGAGTTCATGCCGCGCATCACCCGTGCGCAGTCGATGGACATCCTGTCCTCGCAGTCGAACCTCTCCGGCTACAAGGCGGTGCTGGACGCGGCGGGCGAATATGGCCGCGCCTTCCCGATGATGATGACGGCGGCGGGCACGGTGTCGGCCGCGCGGCTGTTCGTGATGGGCGTCGGCGTCGCCGGGCTCCAGGCGATCGCCACCGGGCGCCGTCTGGGCGCGCAGGTGTCGGCCACGGACGTGCGATCGGCCACCAGGGAACAGATCCAGTCGCTCGGCGCCAAGCCGATCTTCGTCGAGAATGTCGCCGGGATCGAGGGCGAGGGCTCGGGCGGGTACGCCACCGAGATGTCGGCCGAATATCAGAAGGCGCAGGCGGAGCTGGTCTCCAGCCATATCGCCAGGCAGGACATCGTCATCACGACGGCGCTGATCCCCGGACGCCCCGCGCCGCGCCTGATCTCGGACGCGCAGATCGCGACGATGCGGCCGGGCTCCGTGATCGTCGACCTCGCGGTGGAAGCGGGCGGCAATGTCGAGGGCGCGGTGCCCGGCGAGGTGGTCGTGCGGCATGGCGTGAAGATCGTCGGCCATCGCAACGTGCCCTCCCGTCTGGCGGCGGACGCCTCGGCGCTGTTCGCACGCAACCATTTCAACTTCCTCTCCGCCTTCTGGGACAAGGAGAAGGGCGTGCCCGTGCTCGACGAGGAGATCGGCGACGCGATCCGCCTGACGAAGGACGGCAAGGTGGTGAACCCGAGGCTGCTCGGATGAAAGCCATGACGCTGAAGATCGTCGCTGGCGTCCTGTTGCTCGCTTTCGGGCTGCACATGATGGTCGGTGCCGCGACGGGGCCGATGCTGATCGGCGTGGCTCTGATCCTCTGGGCCGTTCGGGACATGCGTTCGATACGACAGTGACGGAATAGGAGCTTGGGAATGGATTTCGTTTCGGTCCTGTCGATCTTCATGCTGGCCTGCTGCGTCGGCTATTATGTCGTCTGGTCGGTGACGCCGGCGCTGCACACGCCGCTGATGTCGGTCACCAACGCGATCTCGTCGGTCATCATCGTCGGCGCGCTGATCGCGTCGGCGGCCGAGGGCTCGACCACGTCGAAATGGCTCGGCCTCGCCGCCGTGGTGCTGGCGAGCGTCAACATCTTCGGCGGGTTCGCCGTCACCGAGCGGATGCTCGCCATGTACAAGAAGAAGGATCGGCCGGCGGCCAAGTGATCCGGCACCGACATCTGGGGGTTTAAGGAATGTCCGAAGCCGTTGCCGTCAATCCGTGGGTGGCGTTCATCTATCTGATCGCGGGGCTCTGTTTCATCCTCGCGCTGCGCGGGCTGTCGAGCCCGGAGAGCAGCCGGCGCGGCAATCGCTTCGGCATGGTCGGCATGGTGCTGGCGGTGGGGACGACGCTCGTCACGCACAAGATCGCCAGCCTGCCCGAGATCGTGGTGGCGATGGCGATCGGCGGCGGCATCGGCTTCGTGGTGGCGCGCCGCATCCAGATGACGGCGATGCCGCAGCTCGTGGCGGCCTTCCACTCGCTGGTCGGCCTCGCGGCGGTGCTGGTGGCGATCGCCGCCTATGCCAATCCGGGCGCGTTCGGCATCCTCGATCTGGCGACCGGGCATATCCACCAGGTCAGCCGGATCGAGATGGGGCTCGGCATCGCGATCGGCGCCATCACCTTCTCGGGCTCGGTGATCGCCTTCCTGAAGCTCAACGGCAACATGTCGGGCAAGCCGATCCTGCTGCCGGCGCGCCATGTCATCAATCTCGGCACGCTGGCGCTGATCGTCGCGCTGATCGGCTATTTCCTCACCGACGACGCGCTGCCCGTCTTCGCCGCGATCACGGCGCTGAGCTTCGTCATCGGCTTCCTGCTGATCGTGCCGATCGGCGGCGCGGACATGCCGGTCGTGGTGTCGATGCTGAACAGCTATTCGGGCTGGGCGGCCGCCGCGATGGGCTTCACGCTGCACAACACCGCGATGATTATCACGGGCGCGCTGGTGGGCTCTTCGGGCGCGATCCTCTCCTACATCATGTGCCGCGCGATGAACCGCAGCTTCATCAGCGTGATCGCCGGCGGCTTCGGCACCGAGGCGGGCGCGTCCGGTGGCGGCGCGGCGATCGACCGGCCGTGGAAGCGCGGCTCGGCCGAGGACGCGGCGTTCCTGATGAAGCAGGCCGAGCAGGTCATCATCGTGCCCGGCTACGGCATGGCGGTGGCGCAGGCGCAGCACGCGCTGCGCGAGATGGGCGATCTGCTCAAGAAGGAAGGCGTGCGCGTGAAATACGCCATCCATCCGGTGGCGGGTCGTATGCCGGGCCATATGAACGTGCTGCTGGCCGAAGCGAACGTCCCCTATGACGAGGTGTTCGAGCTGGAGGACATCAACGGCGAGTTCGCGCAGACCGACGTCGCCTTCGTGATCGGCGCCAACGACGTCACCAATCCGGCCGCCAAGACGGACAAGTCCTCGCCCATCTACGGTATGCCCGTGCTGGATGTGGAGAAGGCCAAGACGGTGCTGTTCGTGAAGCGCTCGATGGGCGGCGTCGGCTATGCCGGTGTCGATAACGAAGTGTTCTACCGCGACAATACCATGATGCTTCTTGCCGACGCCAAGAAGATGGTGGAGGAAATCGTCAAGGCGATGGGCTGACGCCCGCTTCGGACGGGGCGTGCCGATCCGCCTTCCGCATGGGAGGCGGCGGCCCTCGCCTCGTCCCTTGCGCATCGCATCCCGACGAGAATCGCCTCATTCGCCGGCCGTGCCGTCGAAGGCCCGAGCGTGCCGATTCGGCCGCAAAACCAGCCGAACGGATGAGCCTCCATCCCTCTGGAGTAGAGGGGCCATCCAGATGAGATGATCGGGCCATCCGTTATTTCCCCGTTCCAATATCGTCTCGGGGTTCCGTTCATCATTATTCTTTGCCCGAAACAACCCGCGGCCGCCTCTCAAGTTTAGACCAAAGGCCAAATGATTTGTACCGGATGTGGGCACTTGTGACAGATTGGTTGGTTAGCGCCTTGTTACTCGGGGGGCTCCGAGTATATTAATACTTTCGGAGGGCGAACCAGAAACCTCCATGATGTCGGTCGGTTGATGGAGTGTTGCGGAGCGCGTCAGTGGGCTGTCATTCCGGGGGTTGGCATGGCCAAATCTGCGCACATTTCGCTCTTTGGGGATAATGAGATCGCTCGGGAGGGGTTGAAGCGCCTTCTCGTGGAAGGCGGGTTCGAAACGCGCTGCCGGGCGGTGGACGAGATCGGCCGGGTGGCCGGCGAGCTGGACGACGAGCCGGAGCATGTCGTCATCGTCGACGCCCAGTCGGCGGAGGCGGGGCTGATGGCCTGCGCCGCGATCCGGGAACAGCTCAAGGCCGCGCGCATCGTCCTCATCGGCGACGGCTGCGACACCGCGACGGTTCGCCGGTCGCTCACCATGGGCGCGGACGGCTATCTGGCGCGGCAGGTCTCCTATGAGCCGCTGATCCTGATGCTCGAACTGGTGTCGATGGGGGAGAAGATTCTTCCCACCGAATTCGTCGAGGATTTCGCCTCCAACGGCCATGTCGCCGCCGTGGCGAAGTGGGACGACGTGAAAACCCGCAACAATCTCTCCGAGCGCGAGATCGGCATCCTGCGCTGTCTGGTGGAGGGGGATGCCAACAAGGTGATCGCCCGCAAGCTCGGCATCGCGGAGGCGACGGTGAAGGTGCATGTGAAGGCGATCCTGCGGAAGCTCCATGTGCTCAATCGGACGCAGGCGGCGATCTGGGTCGTCAATCAGGGGCTGCTGGAGGAGCATAGCCTGGCGGCCTGCGGCGACGCGTGAGGCCGCTCAGCCTGTCGCCCGCCGGCTGACCGCCCACACCGCCGCCTGCGTGCGGTTGCCGACGTGGAGCTTGCGCAGGATCGCCTTGATGTGGACCTTCACGGTCGGCTCGGCGATGTTCAGGCGGCGGGAGATGACCTTGTTGGCGTCCCCTTCGATCAGGCAGTGCAGCACGCCGACCTCCCGTTGCGAGAGTTGCCGATGATCGGCGATCTCGTTCCAGTCGGGCGGGAGGACGGAGACGTCCGATCCCATCAGATGCTCGATGCAGCGGGTCGGCAATATCTTCTGCCCGGTCAGGATCAGGCGCAGGCTGTGGAGCAGCGCGGCGAAGGGCATGTCGCGCGTCAGGAAGCCGTTGATCCCCGCGGCGAGGCCGTTCTTCACGAAAGCCAGCCGGAAATCCGGGCAGAGCAGCGCGATCGGCGAGAGAGGGAAGCGCCCCCGGTGCCGGAGCCCCATCGCCAGCGCGCCGTCCTCGCCGTCGGCCTCGACGAGCAGGAGGTGATGCGGATCGTCCTGCCCGAGGGGAAGACGCCCCGCTTCCACGAAGGAGAGGCATGCCGCCGAGAGCCCGTTCGAGAGGATCAGGCGCTTCAACCCCTCGCGGCTAAGCTCGCAATTCGAGACGATCGTGATCCGCATTTGGCCCATGGGTGCGCCCCCTTCATGGCTTCGCACGCCGCGCGTTCCGCCGTGTCGCAGGAAGGCCCGCGGCGATGATCGCCCTGGACGCCACTTCCGTGCGCGGTCTTGGAGCGACACGCTCCCACAGGATATCGCTCCTGCGGACAGGATTATGTGCCGTTTGGGCGCATGATTGTTCCGATACGGGACGATGCGCCCGTCCGCACAGGATTTCAGGCGGGGACGGGGGCGCCGATCCCGATCACCGTCCAATGCGGATGGTGCGCGCCGGAAAGCACCTCGCGCAGCAGCAGCGGCGCCACCTGCGCCGTGAGCGACACGTTCATGTCCGCCGGATCGCCGTACATGAGGATGATGGCACCGGAGATGCGGTGATCGGCGAAGGTCCGTTTCGCGGCTTCCCGGCAGCGGGCGACGAGATCCTGCTCATCCTCATATCCAGGCGCGGGGGAGGGGGCATCGGGCGAACCCGCCCAGTGGACCAGCAGCCAGTCCGACAGGCGATCCCGGAGCAGGCGATGCACGCGCAGCATGTGATGGCCGCCGCCATGGGGCAGGCGCACGAAACAGGGCGTCGGCTCCGGCTGGAGGCGGGTGATGAGATCGTCGTCGCGATCCGGCCTGGCGAAGAAGGGTTCGGGCGGAATCCGATCCATGCCGAACGCGTCATAGCCCGGCACATAGAGAGCCTCCCCGTCGTTCGTCAGCGGGCCGGGCCGGGGGTCGGGTCCGATGCAGGCGCCATGCAGGCAGAAGCTGCTGGACACGCCCTGCGCGCGCAGATGATCGACAATCTCGGGCGAGGGGCCATGATCCGGGGCGCTCGCGATCGAAAGACGGGGCGCGTTGCGCTCGGGTGCCGGAATTCCGTGACAGCCGGAGAAGACGCCTTCCAGCGTCCGCTTCATTTTCTCCAACATCGGCGTCCTTCTCCCCCGCCTTCTCCCGGCGGGCGGACGGATCGCACCGCGCCGGGCCATTGTCCGGCGGCTGCCCCTTCGGCCGGCCGGATATGCAGAAACTCGCCCAAGGGCCGATCGGCAGTCCGCGTCACGCGAAGGAGCCCCCCGACGCCCAAGCGTAACGACATGTGCTTACCGGTCTACCGGCTCACCGGGCGTCTGTGCCAATTCGGGGCGGCCCTCTCCATGGGACATGCATCGTCGGAAACGAATCCGATGTTGGGATATCCGCCGATATGCCGGTTTTCCGCCGCTTCTGGCGACAGAGCATGGGGCGATATCCCGAAGGGCTAGGCTGCTCCATCACGGGGAGGCATGGGGCCGCCCTCAATGGGCGTCGAAGCCCCGCCGATCCCCGTCGTCCGGCGCGGCCCCGGCGCCCACCTTCGTCTGCATCGCCTGCACCTGCGCATCGTCGGCGCCGCCGGGCGTCCAGGCGAGCGTGATCGACATGCGGCGGTTGCGCGGATCGTACATGTCCTGCGGCACGAACGGCTCGCGATCGGCGACGCCTTCGATGCGGACGAAGCGATCCGGCGCGACATGACCATCCGCCAGCCGCTTGCGCGTCGCTTCGGCGCGGGCGGAGGAGAGCGTCCAGTTGTTGACCTGACGTCCCGCCGCATAGGGGAGGGCATCGGTGTGGCCGCGCACGATCACGCCGTTGGGCACGCCCGCGATGGTGTCCGCCACCTCGCCGATAAGCTGCGCCGCGCGGGGGACGAGCACGTCCGAGCCGAGCGCGAACATCGAGAAGTCCGCCCCGTCGACGATGTCGATGCGCAGGCCGTCCGGCGTCTCGGTGAAGCGGACATGCGGGGCGAGGCCGGTGAGCGACTTGTTCGCCTGCATCTTCAGCTCGATCTTCTGCTTGAGCTGGCGGAAGCGCTCGCGGTCGCGCGTGCGGATCGCGGCGGCGCCTTCCTTCGGGCCGCCGGTCGCGTCCTTGGGGATGGTGATGCTCTTCGAGCCGGTCTGCGAGGCGCGGTGCGCGTATTTGTCCTTGGCGATGATGCTGTCGCCGCCGAACGCGCCGTTCGATCCGGCCGACTTCTCGCGCATCTCGACGAGCGTGGGCGAGAAATAGTCGGCGATGCCCTTGCGCTGCTTCTCGGTGGTGGCGCCGAGAATCCACAGCAGCAGGAAGAAGGCCATCATCGCCGTCACGAAATCGGCATAGGCGACCTTCCACGCGCCGCCATGATGGCCGCCATGGCCTTCGCCGACGATCTTCTTGACGATGATGATCTTGGCGGGCTCGGCTTCCGGCCGGGCGCGCTTGGGGGCGGCGCTCGCCATCGCTTAACGGCCCCGCATACCGTCGAAGACGTCGGCGAAGGCGGGCTGGTTCGAGTGGCTGATCGAGGAACGCGCCGCCTCGATCACCAGCGGCAGCGGATGGCCGTGGAGCGAGGCGATGATGATCTGCTTCACCACATGATAGATCGCCGCGTCGCTCTCCACCACCTGACGGCAGCGCGACGCGAAGGGGCCGACGATGCCATAGGCGAGCAGCACGCCCATGAAGGTGCCGACCAGCGCCGAACCGATCATCGCGCCGAGGATCGCCGGCGGCTTGTCGATCGAGCCCATCGTCTTCACCACGCCCAGCACGGCGGCCACGATGCCGAGCGCGGGGAGCGCGTCGGCCAGGCTCTGGAGCATGTCGGCGGGGCGGATGTCGTCGTGATGGTGGGTCTTGAGGCTGTTGTCCATCACCTCCTCGACAGCGTGCGGATCGAGCGTGCCCGACGACACGACGACGAGGCGCAGCGTGTCGCAGATCAGGTGGACGAGCGTGTCGTCCTTGAGCAGCTTGGGATAGTCGGCGAACACCGTCGAGGACTTCGGGTCTTCGATATGCGGCTCGACCGCGACCGGGCCGGACGTGCGCAGCATCTTCATCAGCGTCGACACGAGGAAGATCGCGTCGAGATAGTCCTGCTTCTTGTATTTCGGACCCTTGAAGATCTTGCCGATGCCGGCGCCGAACTGCTTCAGCTCCTTCATCGAGTTGCCGGCGATGATCGCACCGACGGCGGCGCCGCCGATGATAATCATCTCGTGCGGCACGGCCTCCATGATCGGGTGCAGATCGCCGCCGGTGAAGGCGAAGCCGCCGAACACCATGACGAGAAGCACGATCAGGCCGATCGCTGCGAACATAAGGCCACTGACTCCCGCGTTGACGCACATTCCGGGCCGGACGCCCATCGCCCGCTTTCCCTGTGGACCCAAGGATAGCGGCCAATCGAAAACGAAATCCTAAGCTAACGCGCCGTTCACCGCGTTTTGCGGTGCGTTTGCGATCAACTGATCTTGTCGAACAGCGACACCTTGTTCATCGACGCCAGCACCGACTGGGCGGCGTTCAGGATCGTCATCTTGCTCGACATTTCCGCATAAGCAGCGGTGGCGTCGGTATCTTCGAGGCCCGATCGCTCGGCCTTGAGGTCCGTCGCCGAGGTGGCCAGCGCATCGCTCGCGGCGTTGAACCGGCCCTCGCGCACGCCCAGGTCGGACTGGGCCATGGAGATATGGCTGGCCGCATCGTCGAGCGCGTTCATCGAGTCATCCATCGCCTGCCGCTGCGCGGTGGGATCGGTTTGCTGGAGCCCGGCGATCGCGCCGCTGATGATGTCGTCGATGCTGACGGTGCTGCCGGCATTGGTGCCCTTGGACAGGGTGACCGATCCGAACACGTCGTCATAGCTGTCCGCCGCGGCGACGGTGGTGTTGCTGCCGATGGGGATCTGCGTGGGTTGCCCATTCTTCGCGAACAGGGCGTTGCCGCTCGAATCCGTCTGGGTCGAGAAGTTCTGGAGATCCTGCTGGAGGCCCTGCAACGAGGTGATGATGGCCTGCCGGTCGCTGTCGCTCATCGTGCCGTTGGAGGCCTGGAGCATCAGCGTCTTGGCCTGCACCAGCGCGTTCTGCACGCCGCTCAGATTGGTATCGAGCAGCGAGGTGATCGCCTGACCCTGCTTGACGTTGGTGGAATAGACGGTCTCGTCGGCCTGCTGGCGCCCGATCTGCGCGATGCGGGCGGCGGCCTGCGGATCGTCGGAGGCGACATGCACCTGGATGCCCGACGAGATATTCGTCTGGAGCTGGGCGATCTGGGATTCGAGCGCCTGCTGCCGCGCGATCTCCGACTGGAGGCTGTACTGGGTGTTGAGCATCGTTCAAATCCCTCAGAACAGATCGAAGATCGACTGCATGGTATCCTTGGCGACCTGGATCACCTTGGCGGCGCCGCTATAGGCCTGCTGATAGCGGATCATCTCGCCGGCCTCCGTGTTGAGGTCGACGCCGGTCAGGGAGTCCCGCGCGGCGAAGGCGGAGTTGCTGGCCGCCGCCGTGGCGGTGTTCTCGGACTGGGCGGCCGAGACCATCTGGCCCTGATCGGTAATCATGCCGGCCCACGTCTTTTCGAGGCCGCTGTCTCCGCGCAGGGACGAGAGGTTGAGCAGATTGCCGTTGCTGGCGGTCGACGACGCGGCGGCGATCGCGCTCGGATCGTTGGTGGTGAGCGTGATCGAGGCGGCGTCGGTGCCGCTCAGCAGGGGCACGCCCGCCGTGCCGGCCGGGTTCAGGCCGGCGGCCTGCCAGTCGTTCACCGACTTCACGAAATCGGTGGCCATCTTGTTGAGCGAATTGCGCCGGTCCGTGACGGTCTGCGCGCTCTCCACCAGGCCGCCCAGCTCGCCGCCTGGCGCGGCGATCGCCTGCGGCTTGCCGGCGGTGACGGCGGAAAGCTGGAGCGCGCCATTGTCGCCCTGTTCGAGCATGAAGCGCGTGCCCGGCAATTGCGAGCTGCTGTTGCCGATGCTGGCGGTGAGCTGGATGCTGCTCGCATTGGCGAGCGTGACGGTGGCGACGCCGCTGTCGTCGAGCTTCACGTTGATGCCGATCTGGCTCGACAGATCGTCGAGGATGCGGTCGCGCTGGTCCATCAGGTCGGCCTGTGCCGAGGAGCCGGCCACCTGATGGTTGAGCGAGGCGTTCACCTTGTCGAGCGCGTCGAGATCGGAGTTGACCGTCTGCACGCTGGTCTGCGCGGCGGTGGCGATGCCGGCGGAGGTCTGCGCGAGCGCGTTCGCGGTGGTGTTGAAGGCCGAGGCGGTCTGGTTCAGCGCGTTCAGGAAGGCCTGACGGTTGCCGGTGTTGCCGGCATCTGCGGCGAGGGCGTTGCCCGCGCTGAAGAAGGCCGTCGCGCTCTGGCCGACGCCGGTGGCGGTGTCGTTGAGCGCGCTTTCCGCATTGCCGAGCCAGGTGGCGCGCGCGTCGGCGCGGCCGGCCTCGCCGGCGGCCGTGCGGGCGACCGCCGCCTGATAATCGTTCCATGACCGCGTGACGGCCACAGTCGACACGCCGCTGAACTCGGGACGGCTGGTGAAATAGAGGCTCGTCGCGTTGGCAGACGTGTTCTGCGCGAACGTCACCGAGCGGCGCGTATAGCCCGGCGTGCTCGCGTTGGTGACGTTGTTGCCGATCGCCGACAGCATGTTGCTGTAGGCGGCGACGCCCGAGGCGCCGATCCCGAGGAGGTCGCTCATGCCTTGGCTCCGCTGGTGGCCGCCGTCCCGCTTTCATGCTCGACGATCGGGGTCATCTGCTTGATGAGCATGTCGGCGATGCCGAGCACGCCCTTCTGCGACATGGAATCGGCCAGCTTGGAATCGGCCATGTCGCGGAACTGGTTCGACGCGTCGCTGTCCAGCATCCCGTCGCCGAGGCCGGCCTGGCGCATCGCGCCGATCATCTGGCGCAGGAACACGGCCTCGAACGCCTGCGCGGCCGACTTCAGCTTCGCTGCCTTCGGGTCCGTCGTGGCGGTCGTGGCGGTGGTGGTGACTGACTGGATCATAGGATGATCAAATCCGCTTTCATGGCGCCGGCTTGCTTCAGCGCTTCGAGGATGGCGACGAGGTCGGCGGGCGAGGCTCCGATGGCGTTCACCGCTTTCACGATGTCGGCCAGGTTGGCGCCCTGGAACTGGAAGGCTGGCGACGACTTCTCCTCCACCGAGATCGCGCTGTTCGGCGTCACCACGGTCTGGCCGCCGGAGAAGGGCGCGGGCTGCGACACCTGCGGCTTCTCGTCGACCTTCACGGTCAGCTTGCCATGGCTGACGGCGGCCGGCGCGATACGGACCGCACCATTGATAACGACCGTTCCCGTCCGGGCATTAACAACCACGCGCGCGGGGGCGTCTGCGGGGGTGACGTTGAGGTCTTCGATCTGGGCCATCAGCGCGGTGCGGCTCTCGGCGCCCTGCGGGGCGGAGACGGCGACCGTCTCGGCGTCGATCGCCTGCGCGCGGCCGGGGCCGATCGCCTGATTGATCGCCATCGCGACACGCTGGACGGTGGTGAGGTCCGCCTCGGAGAGGTTGAAGTTGATGGTGGGCGAGGTGGCGAAGCCGGCGTCGACCGAGCGTTCCACCGTCGCACCGCCGGGGATGCGGCCGGCGGTCGGCACGTTGACGACGACGTTCGAGCCGTCCGCCGCCGAGACGCCGAGCCCGCCGACGGCGAGGTTGCCCTGCGCCATTGCATAGATCTGGCCGTCGGCGCCGACCATCGGCGCCATCACCAGCGTGCCGCCGCGCAAGGACTTGGCCTTGCCGAGCGCGGACACGGTGATGTCCAGCGTCTGGCCGGGCTTGGCGAAGGCGGGCAGGTCGGCGGTGATGAGCACGGCGGCCGCGTTCTTGGTGGCCGGGTTCACGCCCGGCGGAATCTGGAGGCCGAAGCGCGAGGCCACGCCCTTCATCGCCTGCGTGGCATATTCGAGGCTGTCGTCACCCGTGCCGGACAGGCCGACGACGATGCCGTAGCCGGTGAGCTGGTTGGTGCGCAGCCCTTGCCAGGTGCCGAGATCCTTGATCCGGTCGGCATGGGCGGGCGCGGCGGCGAAGCCGACCAGCGCTGCGAAGAGGAGGAAGAGGCGCTTCACGTCAGATCCTCAGAACGGGCTGATGCGCGAGAAGAAGCGGCCGAGCCAGCCCTGCGAGCTGGCGCGCGCGATCTCGCCCTTGCCGGTGTAGGTGATGCGGGCATCGGCCACGCGGGTGGACAATACGCTGTTGGTGGAGTCGATGTCGGTCGAGCGGACGATGCCGCTGATCTGGATCGTCTCGTCGCCGCGATTGAGCGTCAGATGCTTCTCGCCGCGCAGCAGATAGGTGCCGTTCGGATAGATCTGCGCGATCGTGACGGTGATGGCGCCGGTGAGCTGGTTGGACTGCGAGGCCTGCCCCTTGCCGGCGAAGGTGCTGCTGGCGCCGGTCTGCGTGTCGCTCGCTTTGAAGAAGGAGAGCGGGCCGGTCGGCGGCGGCTGGATGCCGATGCTGCCCGAACGATCGGTCGAGGCCGAGTTGGTCTTCTGGGCCTGCGTGCTCTCGACGAGCACGATCGTGACGAGATCGCCCACCATCGCGGCGCGCGCGCCCGACGTCAGCGGGGCATAGCCCATCGACGCCTGGAAGATCGCGCCGTTGGCGACCGGCGTCGGCATCGGCGTGGAGAGCGTCGGCGCATATTCGCTGATCTTCGGCTTCTTGTCCTTGTGCGCCACGGCCGGGGCCGCGACGAGCACGAGGGCCAGCGCCGTGCAGGAAGCGCGAAGGGTGGGGGTGAGCGTCACGGTTGCGCCGATCACATGTTCTGGTTGGCGAACTGGAGCATCTCGTCCGTCGCCTTAATCATCTTGGAATTCACCTCGTAGGCGCGCTGGGTCTCGATCATGTCGACCAGCTCCTGCGTGACGTCGACGTTGGATGCTTCGAGCGAGCCCTGCGTGAGCGTGCCGCGGCCGTCCACGCCGGCATCGCCGAGCTGAGGCGTGCCCGACGCCTGCGTCTCGACGAGCAGGTTGTTGCCGATCGCCTGAAGGCCGGTCGGATTGACGAAGCTGGCGAGCTGGATCTTGCCCAGCTCGGTCGGCTGCGCGGAGTTGCTGGAGGAGGTGGCGGTCACGGTGCCGTCGGCGCCGATCACCACCTTGTCCACGCCTTCCGGCACCTGGATGTTCGGGATCAGCGGGCGGCCGTCCGCGGTCGTCACCTGGCCTTCCGGCGACAGCGTGAAGCTGCCGTCGCGGGTGTAGGCGATGGTGCCGTCGGGCTGCTCGATCTGGAAGAAGCCGGCGCCGTTAATCATGAGATCGTATGTGCCGCCGGTCTGCTGGGTCGCGCCCTGCGTGTCGGTGCGCGACGTGCCGGTGATCTGCACGCCGCCGCCCAGCGCCATGCCCTGCGTGTACTTGTCGTCGCCCGACGAGGTCGCGCCCGGTGCCGTCAGATACTGGTAGGCCAGCGTCTGGAAGTTCGCACGGTCGCGCTTGAAGCCCGTCGTGTTCACGTTCGAGATGTTGTTCGCGATGACCTGCATACGCTCCTGCTGAGCGTCGAGGCCGGTGCGGGCGACATGGAGGGCGGCGTTCGTCATGGTCGTCTATCCTTGTTCAGGCCGGCGGCGGCCGATCAGTCCTGCACGTTCATCAGCTCGGCGGAGGAGGTATCCATCTCCTTCGCGCCGGAGAGCATCTTCACCTGGGTTTCCCAGGCGCGGCTCGCATCGATCATGTCGGTCAGCGTCTTGGTGACGTTCACGTTCGAGCCTTCGAGCGCGCCGGAGGTGACGCGCGCATTGGGATCGGAGGGCAGGGCGCCGTTGTTGGCGACGTGGAAGAGCCCGTCCTCGCCCTTCGCGATCTGGGAGCCCGTCGCGGAGACGAGCTTCAGATGATCGGTCTGCACCGGGTTCGCCGGATCGCCGCCCTGCGGCACGATCCAGATCACGCCGGTCTTGTCGATGGTGACCTTGTCGGCCGGCGGCAGCGTGATCGGGCCGCTGTCGCCCATCACCGGCAGACCGTCGCCGGTGGTGAGCAGGCCGCTCTGCGAGACCTGAAGGTCTCCGCGGCGGGTATAGGCCTCGGTGCCGTCCTTGGCCTGGACGCCGAGCAGCGCCTCCCCATCGAGCGAGATGTCGAGATCCCGCCCGGTGGAGACGCTGGCGCCGGCGGCCATGTCGGGGCTGTCCTTGCTGTCGGCCGCCTGGGCGCGCGCGGTGACGGCGCCGTCGCCCGTGCCCAGATACACCGCCTCGCTGTTGGTGAGATCGCCCCGGAAGCCGACGGTGTTGACGTTGGCGAGGTTGTTCGCCGTCATCGCCTGCTTCTGCATCAGGGTGCGCATCGCCGAAAGCGAGGTGTAGATCAGCCGATCCATCGTTTCAGTCCCGTGCCTGTCCCGCCGCCATCATCACTGCATGTTGAGGATGGAGGAGATCATCTGCTTGTCGGTGTCGATCGCCTTGGCGTTCGCCTGGAAATCGCGCTGCGCCGAGATCAGGTTGACCAGCTCGGTGGTGAGATCGACGTTCGACATCTCCAGCTCGCCCGACGAGATGGTGCCGCGCCCGTCGCTGCCGGCCTCGCCGATCTCGGGGTCGCCGCTGGTGCCGGACGCCGTCCAGGTGGTGTTGCCGACCTGGTGCAGGCCCGACGGATTGTTGAAGTTGGCGACCGCGATCTTGCCGAGCGCGATGGTCGAGCCGTCCGAATAGGAGGCGGTGACCAGGCCCTTCTCGTCGATCGCGAGGGTGGAGAATTTGCCGGTGGTCGAGCCGTCCTGATAGGAGGAGACGGCCGAGAAGGCGTAGGCGCCCTGCTTGGTGGCGCTGCCATAGTCGACGCTGATCGTCAGCGGCGCGACGGCGCCCGTCGGCGAGACCGAGTCATAGGCGGTGTTCGACGGGTTCGGGGCGGTCATGACGCCGTTCTCGTCGAAGGTGAGCTTCAGCGGCGTGTCGGCCGGCGTGGCGCCGGCGGGGAAGACTTCCTTGTCGCCGACATACATGTGGGCGGTCCAGTCGCTCGTCGTGGTCGAGCCGTCGGCGGCGGGCGCCGTGTCGCGGACATAATAGACCGTCGCCGGGATCGCGTTGCCGGCCGAGTCATAGACCGTCATCGACGTCGCGTTGTTGTAGCTGTTCGGATCCTTCGGATCGAACTTGTAGGGTTCCGACGCTGTGTAGACCGAACGGTCCGCCGGCAGGTCGGCATCCGACGGGAAGGTCATCGACAGGTCCATCTGGCTGGTCGCCTTGGGGCTGCCGTTGGTCGCCGGGATATGGAGGCTCTGGAGCGCGCCGAGGCCGGTGGCCGTCACGTTGCCGAGCGGATCGACCGGCAGCACCTGCACATTGTTGCCGTTGGAATCGACCACGTCGCCGTTGCCGAGCGGGCTGAAGCTGCCGTTGCGGGTGTAGCTCACCTGCGCGCCGGTGCCGGCCGACTTGGTGATGAAGAAGCCGCCGCCCGAGAGCATCAGGTCGAGCGTCTGGCTGGTCGTCTCCTGCGAGCCCTGCGAGAATTGCTGGGTGACGCCCTTGAGCTTGGTGCCCGAGCCGATCACCGAGGACGCCGCCTGCTGCGGCGAGGACGAGATCAGGTCGCCGAACTGCGCGTAGCTCGCCTTGAAGCCGACCGTGCCGACATTGGCGATGTTGTTCGACGTCACGTTGAGGTTGGTCTGGGCAGCGTTGAGGCCCGAGAGCGAGGTGTAGAAGGACATGGGATCAGCTCCTCAGTCGTAAAAGGGATCAGGAGAGGCTCAGCACGTCGGCGGGAGCGACGGTGCCGAGCGAGGTGGAGATCTGCGCGGCGCTGCCGCCGGCGGGCGACTGGACGCCCGTCACCGTTGCCCACACGGCGGTCGCGGGCGCGGTCTGGCCCGAAGCGGTGGCGGCGGAGACCACGACCTTGAGCGGGCCGGTGGAGGCGGTGCCGTCGGGCAGCTTGCCGTCCCACGAGAAATCCACCACGCCGGCCTTCTGGCCGTTGTAGGTCTTGGACCAGACCGTGTTGCCATTGGCATCGACGAGGCTGAGGTTCATGCTCGTCGCGTCGTCGGAAAGCGCGATCTCGCCGCCGTAGCTGCCGTCGGACAGAGGCTGGGCGGTGGAGGATTCCACCAGCGCCTTCTTGCCGATCCAGCTCGCCGCGTCGCCGATCCGGTTGCCGGTCAGCTCGGTGGTCATGTCCTTCAGCGACTGGTTCATCTCGGTGATGCCCGAGACGGTCGACATCTCGGTGAGCTGCTGCACCATGGTGCTCGTGTCCATCGGCGCGGTCGGATCCTGCTGCGTCATCTGGGTGGTGAGCAGCTTCAGGAAACCCGCCTGGTCGATGCCCGAACTCGCCGTGGAGGCGGCCGCCGCGGGCGGGGTGATGCTCGCGAACGGATTGGTGCTGGTGGTGCTGGTGGTGCTGGTCATTTTTCGATCCGCAGAGTGTCGAGGGTCAGCGTCTTGGCGGTCTGCATGACCTGGACGTTGTTCTGGTACTGGCGCTGGGTGTCGATCATATCGACCAGCTCCGCCGCGCTATCGACGCCCGCATCCCAGACGTCGCCATTCTTGTCGGCGAGCGGGTTGGACGGATCGTGGCGGCGGGTCGGCTCGGTGTTCGACTGGACGACCTGGTCGACGCGCACGGTCGACACGCCCGGCGCGTCGGACACCTGCGAGAACACCGGCTTCAGCGCGCGGAACGCGCCTTCCTTGGTGGTCGAGACGGTACCGGCATTGGCCATGTTCGACGCGACCGTGTTGAGACGCACGACCTGCGCGGACATCGCCCGGCTGGCGATGTCGAAGACCGACATGGAGCCGCTCATCAGCTATCTCCCTTGAGCGCCTGCATCACCGTGTCGACACGGCCCTGCAGGAAGGTGAGCGTCGCCTTGTAGGCGACGGCGTTCTCGGCGAACTTGGTCTGCTCGACCGGCAGCTCGACGGTGTTGCCATCGATCGACGCCTGGACGGGCACGCGATAGCCGAGCGCATCCTGAGCGGCATCCGAGGTGGACTGGGCGTTCGTGCCGGTCGCACTGTCGAGCGCCTTGGCGAAATCGAAGTCGCGCGCCTTGAAGCCGGGGGTGGCGGCGTTGGCGATGTTCGAGGCGAGCATCGCCATGCGCTGGGACCGAAGCTCCAGCGCGGCGCCATGGATGCCGAAGAGTGCATCGTTGCTCATGAGATTTCTTTCGTCCCACCTCTAAACTTTCGCCCCGAGCGGCCGTCCTTGGGATTGAAAGGCCCGACCACGAGGGTTCGTCCATGCTTGATGCAATGGGCGTGCCAACTCGCCGGAGCCATCGGGAGGCCGGGACTTTCCGGGCAATGACGACAGGGGCGGCAAGCCTTTGCCGGCAGGCGGCAAATTTTTGCCGGTCGCTTTGCCGTGCCTCGGTGCGACGGGCGGGGCATCGGCTACAGGAAGGGGGCAGGGCCTGTGAACGTCGCGATTTTCCTCGATCCGGTCGCTATTCTGCTGGTTTTCGGCGGGGCGGTGCTGGTGGCGGCGATGCGCTCCACCTTCCATGATATGGGCCGCGCGATCGCCGCGCTGGGGCCGCTCTTCCGCAGCCGCCCCGAGGCCGAGGCGCAGGCCGTGCGCGTCGCCGTCAACCGCATCGTCGAGCGCGCGAGCCTCACCGGCATCGCGACGGCCGATCGCGTGCCGGTGGTCGAGCGCTTTCTGGCGCACGCGGCGGCGCAGCTCTCCGATGTCCGCGAGCCCGGCCGCCTGCTCAGTTGGGGCAGCGACGAACTCGCGCGCCGGGCCGAGCGCCATGCGGCGGTCCATGCGGTGTGGCGGGCGATGGCGGATGCTGCGCCCGCGATGGGAATGATCGGCACGGTGATCGGCCTGATCCGCATGTTTTCCGCGCTCGAAGACCCGACCCGCATCGGGCCGGGCATGGCGCTGGCGCTGCTCACCACGCTCTATGGCGTGATCGTCGCCAACTGCGTCGCCGGGCCGGTCGCCGCCCGTCTGGAGCGGCTGAGCCGCGCGGAGCTGCTGTGGCAGAAGGAGGCGCTCGACAAGCTCTCGACGGTCGCGCGCGAGGAACTGATGGGGCCGCTGGAGACGCGGGTGTCGCGCATCGAGGCGCGGCTGCGCGTCGTCAAATGAGGTTGCCCATCCTGTCCTCGGGCACCTCGCCGAACGGCGCGCGCTGGGCGACGAGCTTCGCCGACCTGTGCCTCGTGCTGCTGGCATTCCTGCTGCTTTTGCAGGCGCATAGGGGCGATCCGGCGTTGCTGGGCGCGAGCATCCGCTCGGCTTTCGGCGCGCCCTCCATGCCTTCGCTCGACGAGCAGGCGGCGCCGCTGTTCCAGCCCGGCGAGGCGGTGCTGCTGGACGATGCCCGCGCGCACTTCACCGCGCTCGGCCGGGAGGCGGCGAGCGGCCATTATCTCGTCCATGTCGAGAGCGTCGGCACCGACGGCCATGCCCAGCGCTTCGACGCCTGGGAGCTGGCCGCGGCGCGCACCGCCTCGATCGCGCGGGCGATCCAGTCCGGCGGGCTGGAGGCCGGCCGCATCGACCTTTCCATCGACGGAACCGGCCCCGTCGCGGCGGGGCGCGGCCAGCATGTCCGCGTCACGATGGTCGCGCATAAGGGTTAAACTGGCACGCCTCTTGCTTGAAATGCGCCCGTATGACGGGAGCATCTTTCATGGCACGCAAGGCTTTGGCCTTCTTCCTGCTGCTGGGGGCGTCGGCTGCGGCTCATGCCGCCACTGACGCCAGCGGTTTCGAGGATCTCGACAAGCTCGAAGGCCGCCTCGTGGGCGCGCTGGACGTGGAGGTCGGCAAGCCCGGCGGCCCGCTGACCCATCTCGACCGCCGGCTGAAGCTGAAGCCGTGCCCGGTTCCCGCCACCATCGATCCGCCCGCGCTGGGCGCCGTGGCGCTGCGCTGCGAGCCGCTCGGCTGGCGCATCCGCGTGCCGCTGATGAAGGCGCCGGGCCAGACGGCCACGGCGGCCGGCGGTGCCGTCATGCCCGTGGCCGCGCGGGCGATGCCGGCGCTCGGCCCGGCCGTCATCAAGCGCGGCGACCCCGTCGAACTCGCCGCCACCGACAACGGCTTCACCGTCACCACCGAAGCGGTGGCGCAGGAGGACGGGCGCGTCGGTGGCCGTATTCGCGTGAAGCCCGTCGACAAGGGCGCCATCGTCGTCGGCGAGGTGGTCGATACCGGCCGCGTTCGCGTGACCAGCTTCTGATCCCGGAGGGGCAGCATCATGATTAACGGTATCGGCCTTTCGACCGGCGGTTCGCTCGCCGGCATCGGGGGGAAGACCGCCACCCAGCGCGGCGAGGGCGCCCAGCGCGTCACGCCGGCGCAGACCTCCTCGATCGAGGATCGCGCGGCCGTTTCCACCACCAGCGCGCAGATGGTGGCCGAGGGCGCGCCCGTCGATCTCGATCGCGTGGCCTCGCTCCGCGCCGCGATCAAGTCGGGTCAGTATCGTCCCGACGCCAGGGCGATCGCCGGCAGCATGATCCAGAGCGACATGGGGGCCGGCCTGTGAGCACGGCGCCTCTGGAAGCCCTGATCCATGCCCAGCGCGCGCTGATCGCCGCGCTCGACGCCGACGATGTCGACGCCATCTCCGCGCAGACCGTCGCGGTCGACGAGGCGCTGGTCCGCATCCGGGCGCTCAGCCCACGCTTCACGGGCGCCGAGGCCAAGGCGCTCGTCGGCGAGTCCATCACGCTGGCGGATGCCGCGCGCATCCGCGTGAACGTGCTCGCCGACATGACGACCCGCCGCCTGACCCGCCTCGCGACGGCGACCGGCAAGGGCAATGCCGCCCCCACCTACGGGCGCAACGGCCGGCTTGGTCGATAGGCGGAAAGTGGCACGGAGTTTGCTTAAATCTCCGTGTTAACCAAGGGAACGACATGACGCTGACCATCATTCGCGGCAATGGAGAGACGGGAGGGACGGGGCCGATCGGCGGCCGCGTCCAGAACGCCATCGCCTCCGCGTCGGCCAGCACGGGCGTCAACTTCGGTTATCTCTATCATCAGGCCCGCATCGAGAGCGGCTTCAACCCGAACGCGAAGGCGAGCACCTCGAGCGCATCCGGCCTCTACCAGTTCACGACGCAGACCTGGCTCGGCGTCCTCAAGAACCATGGCGCGGAGCATGGCCTGAGCTGGGCCGCCAACGCGATCACCAAGGGTTCGGACGGGCATTATTATGTGTCCGACGACACGACCCGTCAGGAAATTCTGGCGCTGCGCCAGAACCCGGAGACATCGGCCGCGATGGCGGGCGAATATGCCTCCGACAATAAAGATGTGCTGGAGGCCAAGCTCGGCCGTGAGGCGAACTCCACCGATCTCTATATGGCGCACTTCCTCGGGCCGGCGGGCGCGACCCGCTTCCTGAAGGCGAAGGATGCCAACCCGGATCAGGCGGCCGCCTCGGTGATGCCGGCCGCCGCGCGCGCCAATCGCTGGGTGTTCTACGATAAGTCCGGCAATCCGCGCAGCCTGGAGCAGGTCTATGAGCGCTTCGCCTCGCGCTTCAACCAGTCGACACCGGCCGCCCCGGCGCCGAGCGGCAGCCCGGCGGACAGCCCGTCCGATCTCGCGCAGATGCAGCTCGCCGCGCTGAACGGAACCAGCGACGGCACCAGCCCGCTGCCGACCGCGCAGAGCCTTCTGACCCCGAGCCCGCAGACCGCGCGGCTCGCCTACCTCATGCTCGCATCCCTCGGAGTCTGACGATCAATGGCCGCGACCGCGATCAACAAGCGTGTGTGGATGGATGCGAGCAAGGGCGCGATCCTGCCGATCGCCTCGCTGATGCTCATCGCGCTGATGGTGGTGCCGATGCCCGCCATCATGCTGGACATCGGCTTCATAGCGAACATCGTGATCTCGCTCGCCGTGCTGATGGTGGCGCTGAACGCCGCCAAGCCGCTCGACTTCTCGGCCTTCCCGACGGTGCTGTTGTTCACCACGCTGCTGCGGCTCTCGCTCAACGTGGCCTCGACGCGCGTCGTGCTGGTCCACGGCCATGAGGGCGCGGGCGCGGCCGGGCATGTCATCGAGTCCTTCGGCAGCTTCCTGATCGGCGGCAATTACGCCGTCGGCATCTTCGTCTTCGCGATCATCATGATTATCAATCTGGTGGTCATCACCAAGGGCGCGGGCCGCGTGTCCGAAGTGTCGGCGCGCTTCACGCTCGACGCGATGCCCGGCAAGCAGATGGCGATCGACGCCGATCTGAACGCCGGCCTGCTCACCCCGGACGACGCCAAGAAGCGCCGTCAGGAAGTCGCGACCGAAGCCGATTTCTACGGCTCGATGGACGGCGCCTCGAAGTTCGTGAAGGGCGATGCCGTCGCGGGCGTGCTGATCCTCGCGGTCAACATCGTCGGCGGGCTGATCCTCGGCGTGCTGAGCCACTCGATGGCGATCGGCGACGCCGCCAAGACCTACGTCCAGCTCGCCATCGGCGACGCGCTGGTGGCGCAGATTCCGGCGCTGCTGCTCTCGATCGCGGCGGCCTCGATCGTCACCCGCGTCAGCTCGCCGCTCGATCTCGGTGGGCAGATCAGCAGCCAGTTCGGCTCGGCCAAGGCGTGGACGCCGGTGGCCGCGATCCTCACCATCCTCGGCGTGCTGCCGGGGATGCCGCATGTCGTCATCCTGCCGGCGGCCGCGGCCTGCGCCTATATCGCGTGGAAGCTGCGCGGCGCCGATGCGCTCCGCAAGGCCGAGGCCGAGCTGGCCGCCAAGGCTCCGCCGCCGGCGCCCGCCAATCCGAGCGCGATCGGCTGGAACGAGGTGTCCGACGACGCTCCGCTCGGCCTGGAGATCGGCTATGGCCTCGTCAGCCTCGTCGACGAGCGCAAGGGCGCGCCGCTGATGGCGCGGATCACCGGCATCCGCCGCCAGCTCTCCAAGGAACTGGGCTTCGTGATCCCGCTGGTGCGCGTGCGCGACAATATGAATCTGGCGCCCAACGCCTATCGCATCACCGTCGCCGGCGTCGTGGTGGGCGAGGACGAATGCCACCCGTCCGACCTGCTCGCGCTCGACAGCGGCGATCTCGCCGCGACGGTCGAGGGCCGCAAGGCGAAAGACCCGACCTTCGGCCTCGACGCCGTGTGGATCTCGCCCGACAAGCGCGGCGAGGCTGTGATCGCGGGCTATACGGTGGTGGATGCTTCCACCGTGCTGGCCACGCACCTGAACCAGCTCATCCTGAACTCGGCCTCCGACCTGTTCGGCATGGACGAGGCGCAGAAGCTGCTCGATGCGCTCAAGGAGACGTCGCCGCAGCTCGTCACCGGGCTGACGCCCACGCCGCTGTCGCTCTCCGCCATCGCCGCGCTCTGCCGCGCGCTGCTGTCCGAGGGCGTGCCGCTCAAGGATTTCCGCCGCATCGCCGAGGCGATGGCGGATGCCGCCCGCGAGGAGAGCGATCCGGTCCAGATCGTCGAGCAGGTCCGCCGCCGGATCGGCGCGCTGATCGTGCAGACGCTGGTGCCGGTCAGGATGCCGCTGCCGGTGGTGACGCTCGACGCGGGCCTTGAGAGCCTGCTGACCCAGGCGGTGCGCAGCGGCCCGAACGCCAATCACCCGATCGAGCCGGCGCTCGCCAGCCGCATCGTGCAGGCGGTGAGCGAGGCGGCCGCGCCGCTGGTGGGCGAGGCGAGGCGCTTCGCCATCGTCACCTCGCCGATCGCGCGCCGCGCGCTGGGCCGCCTGCTGCGCCCGCATCTGTCGGACGCGCCGGTTCTCTCCTTCCTCGAAATCCCGGACGGCAAGCCCGTCGAGGTGGTGGCGGTCGTCGGCGGCAAGCCGGCGCAGGTCACCCAGCAGCATCGTGAAGCGGAGATGGTCCGTTGAACGCCGAAGCCCCCATGACCTATGCGCGCAAACCCGCGCGCATCAATCCGGCGCAGCTCGTGCAGTCGCATATGCCGCTGGTCCGCAAGATCGCCTGGCACGTCCATGGCCGCGTCTCGAACGCGATCGACGTCGAGGATCTGGTGCAGATCGGCATGGTCGCGCTGGTCGAGGCGGCCAATGGCTATGAGGATCGCGGCCACGCCTTCTCCACTTATGCGGGGATGCGCGTGCGCGGGGCGATGATCGATCACCTCCGCCGCCACGCCGCGCAGGCCCGTTCGGGCATGGTGAAGCGCAAGGAACTCGCGCGCGCGCGTGGTGAACTGGAATCGCGGCTTGGGCGCGCGGCCACCGAATTTGAGCTGGCGGAGGCGATGGGCCTCGAAGCCAGCGCCTTTCGCGAACTGGTCGACGCCGCCGAGGCGGTGCGCCAGGAGTCCCTCGACGAGGTCTATTCGGATCAGTCGATGTGGTTCGCCGATCTGGAGGAGGAGGGGGCCGACGAGGCGCTCGACCGCGAACGGCTGGGCGAGGCGCTGGCCGAGCATATCGCCGCACTCCCCGAGCGCGAGGCGATGGTCCTCCAGCTCTATTTCGTCGAGGAACTGAACCTCGAGGAGATCGGGCAGGTGCTGGAGATCGGCGCCGCCCGCGTCTGCCAGATCAAGAAGAGTGCCTTGGATAAGCTTCGCGGGAAGCTGACGGGCTGGCGCTGACCGCCGCGTCCTTCGTTCGATCGAGCTGAGCCGACAGGCGGTCCAGCCGCTCCCCCATTTCCGCAAACCCGTCCTGTGTCGTGCCGGCGAGCGCCGAGACGCCGTCCGGCTGATGCTGCGCGAGCGCCAGTTTCAGCATGTCCAGCTCATGGCGGATATCCTCGATCGTCGCGGGCGGGCCTGACGGCGCGGCCGACGCGGCGCGTGTCGAGGCCGTGTCGAGCCGGTCGGTCGCCGTCTTGAGCTGAGCAACCATCGCGGGGACGCCGGCCAGCGCATCCCTGCGGGCCTCGGCCTCCTGCCGTGCGACATTGGCTTCGGCGAGCGTCCGGCCGACGGCGATCAGCCCGCCCACCGAGAGCAGGCTGCTCAGCAACGCCAGCCCCACGATCGCGAGCAGGAAAGGGTTCGTCCTGGAGCCGGCCGATTCAGCGCCATGCGGCGGGAAAGGCGCGGGCGCGCCACCGGCCGGCTCCTCCACGGGAACCGCCGGAACGGCAACCGTGGAAGACGAAGGCGTCGGGGTCTCGATACGGACGGGCTCGGGAGCGGGCGCGGTCTCCGCCATCGCGGGAGCGGCGCGTTTGACCGCGCGACCCTTGGACGGCTTCGGCGACGCTGCCGGCGAGGCGATGGGTTCGGCGGCCGGAGCCTCGTCGAACACCAGTTCCTCATCGTCGTCGTCGCCGATGAAATCCTGCGGATTGGGGAGCGTCTCGCTCATCGAAGTCGTCCGTCGTCTCGAGTGCACCGACACGAAAACGCGAAACAGCCTCCGGCGCGGGGGAGCGATTGCGCCGGAGGCCTTCCGCCTCAAGTCAAGGAAGCGAGTTCCTTACTGGAGAAGCTTCAGCACGCCCTGCTGCGACTGGTTGGCCTGGGCCAGCATCGCGGTCGAAGCCTGCGAGAGGATCTGGGCCTTGGCGAGGTTGGTCGTCTCGGCCGAGAAGTCCGCGTCCTGAATGCGCGAGTTCGCGTCGGTCAGGTTGGTGACGTTGTTGGTCAGGTTGTTGACCACCGAGTTCAGGCGGCTCTCGTTCGCACCGAGCTGGGCGCGGGCCGTGCCGACCGCATCCAGAGCGACCTGGATCACACCGGTGGAGCCGAGGGCGGCGGTGGCGCCGGCCTGCGTGCTGATGTCGAGCGGCGTGCCGCCGGCGTCGGTGAGGTCGGAAACCTCCTTCATCGACGACTGGGCGATATCGACCGTGTCGGTCGAGTCATTGCCGGTCTGGATCGTCAGCTTGTTGGTCGAAACCGTGCCGGCCGCGGTGGTCTTGTCGAACAGCGCGTTGCCGTTGAACTGCGTGCCGAGGATGCTCTGCACCTGGGCGCTCAGCGCGGTGACTTCGGCCTGCATGTTGGTGCGGTCGCTGTCCTGGTAGGTGCCCGAGGCCGACTGGACCGCCAGCTCGTGCATACGCTGGAGAGCGTTGGTCACCTCGTCCAGCGCGCCGTCGGCGGTCTGGGCCAGCGAGATGCCGTCGTTGGCGTTACGGATCGCCTGGTTCATGCCCTTGATCTGCGCGGTCATCGAGTTCGAGATCGCGAGGCCGGCGGCGTCGTCCGAGGCGGAGTTGATGCGCTTGCCCGAGGAGAGGCGAGCCATCGCCTGGCTGAGGGCGTCGTTCGCCATACGCGAGCTGTTCTGGGCCCGGAGCGCCGACGTGTTCGAGTTGATCACGGTCATTTCAAATTCCTTTTCCCGCTCTGTGCCGCTCCGGGGTCAGTGTCCGTCTCGGCTACGTTCCGGGTAACGACGGGCCGGCGGGAAGTTTTAGCGGCGGGCCGCAAAGTTTTTTCCCAACTTGGTGTTAACCAACCTCGGTGACCCGCTGGTGACCCGCTACGCGCGAGTGTGCGTGCGCGCGGGTTGATCCGCGGGGGCGGAAGCGAGCGCGCGCAAATGTGTACGTGCGCGTTAACCATTTGTTGGAGAAGCGCCGCCATAAGGGTGCTCGACGGATTTTGGGGCTCCAGAGGGGGAAAGCTGGGCATGTGCGCAATCGGGATCAGTGCTCTTGCAGCCCTAGAGAATCCTGCCCTTGCGGCGTGGCTCTCCGGCGTGGGCATTGCGACGCGCACGGTCGATCCTCAGCAGGCTCCGGCGCGTGACGAAATCCGCATCCTTTCGGCTTCCGAAATCCGGCAGGCGACCGTCCGCGATATCCTGATCGAGATGGCGACCGGCGCGCCGAGCCTTCGGCTGGCGGCCAAGGGCCTGCCCGCGACGATCCGATTTGGTTTCGAGGATATGGCTTTTGGCCTCGCGCTGGTTGCCGAGCTGTGCCGCCCGGCGGCGCGCCCGGCGGTGGGCGAGCCGGAAAGCGCGATCTATCTGAAACTGGCCGAAAAGGTCGCCGGTTCGGATGCCACCGTCCTCGTCCTCGGCGAGACCGGCACCGGCAAGGAGGGCGTCGCCCGCTTCATCCACGCCGCCAGCCCGCGCGCCGACAAGCCGTTCGTCGCGGTGAACTGCGCCGCGCTGCCGGACACGATGCTCGAAGCCATCCTGTTCGGCCATGCCAAGGGCGCCTTCACCGGCGCGGCGGGCGCGAGCGAAGGCCTGTTCCGCGCCGCCGAGGGCGGCACGCTGCTCCTCGACGAGATCGCCGAAATGCCGCTTCCGCTTCAGGCGAAGCTGCTCCGCGCGATCCAGGAGCGCGAAGTCCTTCCGGTCGGTGCAACCCAACCGGTTAAGATCGACGTCCGCATCATCGCCGCCGCCAACCGCGAGCTGGCGACCGAGGTGGCGGAAGGCCGCTTCCGCGCCGATCTTTACTGGCGCCTCAACGTGATGCCGCTGGCGCTGAAGCCGCTGAAGGCCCGTCGCCTCGACATCCGCGCGATCACCGCCGCGCTCATCCTGCGCCACACCCGCGAGGGCGAGAGCGTCGCATGGCCGACCGCCAACGCGCTCGATCGCCTGATGGCGCACGAATGGCCGGGCAATGTCCGCGAGCTCGACAATGTCGTCCAGCGTGCGCTGCTGCTGCGCATGGGCGATCGCATCGAGGCGGACGACCTCGCCATCGAGATCATGCACCACGCCGCGCCGGCGCTGACCGTCGTGCCGGCTCCGTCCGTCCGGGGCGCCAACCTCGCCGACGTGGCGCGGGCGAGCGAGATGGAGGCGATCCGCGCCGCGCTCGACGCGGTTGGCGGCAAGCGCCTGCTGGCGGCGGCCAGGCTGGGCATTTCCGAACGCACCCTCCGCTACCGGCTCGCAGAAATGCGTGAGCTGGCGGCGGCCTGAGGACCAAAGCGATGACTTCGATCAATGCATCCAGCCTGCTGGCTCTGCGCAATCAGATCCTCCAGCAGAACTCCGCGCTCCAGAAGGCCGCGGCGACGGGGCCGGCCATGCCGATTTCCGGCGCGCAGCCGGCGACGGAGGGCACCCAGTCGACCGACTTCGGCTCGGCGCTCAAGGGCGCGCTCCAGCAGGTCAACGGCCTCCAGAGCAAGGCCGAGGATATCTCGAACAGCTACGAACGCGGCGACACCACGGATGTCGCCTCGGTGATGCTGGCGCGGGAGCAGGCTTCGGTCGGCTTCCAGGCCACGCTGCAAGTCCGCAACAAACTCCTGTCCGCATACAAGGACATCATGAGCATGCCGGTTTGATATGGCTGAGAACGCACTCATCCCCAGCGACGCAGCCTCCGGGCGCTCGATGCCGATTCCGCTCGCCGATCTCGGCAAGGGCGGCTTCGGCGGCATCATGGACCGGCTGAACGCCTTCGCGCGCCAGCCGGCGGTGGCGAAGAGCCTGCCGATGCTGGGCCTGGTCGGCCTGCTCGCGGCGGCGGCGCTGGTATGGGCGGTGCTCCACACCGGCCCGCAGCGCGACCTGTTTTCCGGCCTCGGCGATGCCGACAAGGCCTCGGTGGTGCAGGCGCTGGATACGGCGGGGATCAAATATCACATCGACAACTCCACCGGCGCGCTGACCGTGCCGGAGGACAGCTATTACCGCGCCAAGATGCTGCTCGCGCAGCAGGGCCTGCCCAAATCGGCGCCCGACGGCGACCAGCTCATCTCCAACCTGCCGATGGGCGCCAGCCGCGCCGTCGAGGGCGCGCGCCTCCAGGAGGCCAAGGAGATGGACCTCGCCCGCACGATCGAGGCGATCGACGCGGTGGCCACCGCCAAGGTCCATATCGCCGCCGACCAGCCGAGCGTGTTCCTGCGCGACGATGCCAAGCCGCAGGCTTCGGTGATGCTGACGCTGCGCAGCGGCCGCACGCTGTCCGACGGGCAGGTGCAGGCGATCATCCACCTCGTCGCCGCCTCGGTATCGGGCATGTCGCCGGATGACGTGTCGGTCGTCGATCAGACCGGCCGCCTGCTCAGCCACAGCGCGGGGCAGGGCGATGACGATGTCGCGGACAAGCAGGTCGCGCTCCAGACCAAGGTCGAGGATCGCTATCGCCGCGCGCTCACCTCGCTGCTGACGCCGATCGTCGGCGCGGGCAATTTCACGGCCGAGGTCCATGCCGATCTCGACTTCGCGGAAGTCGCCTCGACGACCGAAACCTATCCGAAGGACGGCTCGGTCGTCCGCACCGAGCAGGGGAGCTGGACCAGCACGCAGGACGGCGCGAACCAGCCGGCCACCGGCATTCCGGGCGCGCTCTCCAACACCGCGCCGGCGCCGGCCAAGCCCGCGGCCACCGCGAACGGCCAGCCGCCGCAGAACGGCCCCGCCGCGCCGGGCACCGCGCCCGGTCAGGCCGCCGCCGCCGCGCCGCAGAAGTCCAACGAGACCTACAACCGCAGCTATGAGCTGGGTCACCAGATCTCGGTGACGAAGAATCCGGTCGGCACCGTGCATCGTCTCACCGTCGCGGTGGCGCTGCGTCAGGCGCCGGGTGCCAAGCCGCTCACCCCGCAGCAGCAGCAGCAGATCCAGAACCTCGTGAAGGGCGCGGTCGGCTTCGATCAGAACCGGGGCGACATCGTCGCGGTCACCTCGCAGACCTTCGCGCCGGAGGATGGTTCGGTCGGCCCCAAATGGTACGAGGCGAGCTGGCTGCCGGTCGTCGGCCGCAATCTGACCGCGCTCGCCGTCGCCGCGATCCTCGTCTTCGGCATCGGCCGCCCGCTGCTGAAGCGCCGCGCCGCCGTCGCCGAGCAGAAGATCGCCAACAAGGCCAGGGAACGTGCCGCCGTCGGCAAGGAGATCGCCACCGCGCTCGCCAGCCAGACGGAGGAGGGCGCGCTCGATCGCCCGGTGACGCTCGACATGATCGAGGCCGCGCCCGGCTATGCCGCCCGCGCGGCGCTGATCCGCAACTTCGTGCGGCAAGACCCGGATCGTGCCGCGCTGGTCGTCCGCGATCTGATCCGCGCCGACATGCCCAAGCCGGAGGCGGCGAATGCCTGAGATCGTTCCCGCCGCTCCGCAGCTTTCCGGCCCGAGCGGCTCCAGCGCCGCCGCGATCCTGCTGATGCTGCTCGCCGAGGACGAGGCCGCGCAGGTGCTCGGCCGGCTCGACCCGGACGAGGTGCAGCAGCTCGGCACCGCGATGTTCGGCGTCGCCGACGTCTCGGAGGAAGAGGTCGACGGCGTGCTGGACCAGTTCGTCGATCGCGCCCGCGAGCGCACGACGATCGGCTTCGCCGCCGACAGCCAGATACGCAACATGATGGAGCGCGCGCTGGGCGCCGAGCGGGCCGAGAACATGCTCGCCCGCATCACCCCGCCGACGCGATCCTCCGCGCTCGACTCGCTCAAGTGGATGGACGCCAAGACCATCGCCACGCTGATCGAGCCCGAGCATCCGCAGATCGCCGCGCTGGTGCTCGCGCATCTGGAGGCGGGCGTCGCCGCCGACGTGCTCCAGCAGCTCGCCGAGGACGTGCAGGCCGATATCGTCTACCGCGTCGCGACGCTGGGCACCGTGTCCGCCGAGGCGCTCGACGATCTGGAGCGGCTGCTGCTGCGCCAGGTCAACAAGGTCAGCTCGCAGGGCAGCGCGCCCAAGCGCGGCGGCGCGCAGGAAGCGGCGAAGATCGTCAATTCCACGCGCGCCAATGTCGAGCAGCGTGTGATCCGCCAGCTCGCCAAGCTGGACAAGAGCCTCGCCCGCACGATCGAGGACGAGATGTTCGTCTTCGAGAATCTCAACGCGCTCACCGAGAAGGATCTCGGCGCGCTGCTCCGCTCGGTGGATACCGAAATCCTCATCGTCGCGCTCAAGGGCTGCGAGCCGATGCTGCGCAACAAGATGTTCGGCTGCATGTCCAGCCGCGCGGCGCAGTCGATCCAGGACGAGATGGCCGAGCGTGGCCCGATGCGCCTGGTCGAGGTGCAGGAGGCGCAGAAGCAGGTGCTCGCCATCGCGCGTCGTCTGGCGGAAGCCGGCACGATCAGCCTCGGCGGCAAGGGGGAAGACTATGTCTAATCTGTTCGCCGCCGAGCGTGCGGCCGGTGCCACCGCGGTTCCGGTCTGGACCCAGCCGCGCCGCGCCGCGCCCTTCACCTCGTGGCACGAGGCGCTTCAGGATCATGGCGAGCCCGATGGCGATGTGGAGCCCGAGGCCGAGCCGGAAGAGGAGCGCGTCGATCTCGATGCGGTCCGCGCCGCCTCGATCGCGCAGGGCTATGCCGCCGGGCTGGAAGCCGGACGCCGCGAGGCGGACAAGGAGCGGGACGCGCTGGAGCGGCTCGCCCTCGGCCTCCAGATGCTCCGCCCCGAGCCGACGCAGGGCCTCGGCGCGATGATCGCCACCACTGTCGAGCGGCTGGTCCGCCAGGTGATGGGCGAGGTCGAGGTTGATGTGGGCACGCTGATGGATCGCGCACAGGCCGCCGCCGCCATGATCGGCGAGGAGACTCGCCCCACCGTGCTGAAGCTCAACCCCGATGATATCTCGCGCCTGAACGGCGCCGAGCTGCCGGTCTCGGTCGAGGCCGATCCGACGCTCGCGCCGGGCGACCTGCGGCTGGAGACGGGCGCCGGCGCGATCGAGGACGGCGCCTCGGTGCGGCTCGAGCGGCTGCGCGCCGCGCTGGACCGGGTCGCCGGCGCGCGATGAGCACATTGGAAGCCCGCGCTTCGGAACTGCTCGAAGGGCTGACCGTCGGCGATGCCGGCCCGCGCCGGATCGGCAAGCTCGTCGCCTATGACGGGCAGATGCTGGAGGCGACGGGGCTTTCGATGCCGGTCGGCGCCTCGGTGCGCGTGATCGACGCGGACGGCCATGCGACGCGCGCCGAGGTGGTGGGCTTCCGGGGGGAACGCTCGCTGCTGATGGCGCTCGACGGCGATGCGCCGCACAGCAATGGCGGCCGCGTCGAGCCGGATGCGCGCGGCGGCGTCGCCGAGGTGGGCGAGGGGCTGCTCGGCCGGGTGATGGACGCGACGGGCCAGTCGCTCGACGGGCTCGGCCCGATCGACTCCACCGGCACCTGGCCGCTCGCCGGGCGGCCCGCCAACCCGCTCGACCGTGCGCGCGTCACCGAATGCTTCGACATGGGCGTGCGCGCGATCAACGCGCTGCTGACGGCAGGCGTCGGCCAGCGCATCGCGATCTGCGCGGGCTCGGGCGTCGGCAAGTCGGTGCTGATGGGGCAGATGATCCAGGGCGCCGACGCCGACATCATCGTGGTCGGCCTGATCGGCGAACGCTCGCGCGAGGTGGCGGATTTCCTTGCCACCAAGCTGGTGCCGGGCGTGCGCGAGAAGAGCGTGGTGGTGGCGGTGCCGGCGGATCATCCCCCGGTGCTGCGCCTGCGCGCCGCGATGCGGGCGACCGCCATCGCCGAATATTTCCGCGCGCAGGGCAAGCGCGTGCTGCTCCTCATCGACTCGCTGACCCGCTGCGCCCACGCCCAGCGCGAACTGGGCCTGTCGCTGGGCGAGCCGCCGACGATGAAGGGCTATCCGCCCTCCGCGCTCGGCATGATCCCGCGCCTGATCGAGCGTGCCGGCGCCGACGCGCATTCGGGCGGATCGATCACCGCGCTCTACACCGTTCTGGCCGATGGCGACGACGGCGATGATCCCATTGTCGATACCGCTCGCGCGATCGTGGACGGGCATATCATCCTGTCGCGTTCGCTGTCGGAGCAGGGCGTGTTCCCGGCGATCGATGTGGGCCGCTCGCTCTCGCGCGTCATGGCGGATATCGTCGACGACGAACATGCCGAGGCGGCGGCGGCGCTGCGGCGGCTGTGGTCGGTCTATGAGGAAAACCGCGATCTCATCCTGATGGGCGCTTACAAAGCGGGCAGTGACGGCACCATCGATCAGGCGATCGCGCGGCATCACGAGATTCTCGACTTCCTGAAGCAGAAGCCGAAGGAGCGCATCGATCTGGCGCACGCCTCGGCTGAACTGATCGAAAGGTTCGGCGGATGAGCAACCTCGTCAAGCGGCGCGAGCGCATCGCCCGCGTCCGGCGCGTCGAGCATGTGCAAGCGGCGGGCGCGGCGGCGGCGGCCGAGGCGCAGCTCCAGTCGCTGGAGCATAGCGCGGCGCGGGTGCTCGATCTGCGGCTCAGCCTGACCAGCGAGGTGGGGAGCATGATGGCCTCGACGCTGGCCGCACGGGGCGAGCTGGCGCATCGTCTCGACGTGGCGCGTTTCGGTCTGGCCGATGCCATCGCCGGTGCCCGCGCCACCGCCCACACGCGCGCCGCCGAGCGGATCGAGGCGCGCATCCGGCAGGAGAGCGCGGATCGCCTCGTCGAGCGCGCGGCCACGGATGCGGCCGCCGTCGCCGAGCGGCGCATGGCGTCGTCGGTGCGCGCGCGAGCCTATCGTTCGATGGGAGAGGAGGCATGACGGTGGGTGGTCTTTCGCTGCTCGCGGGCCTGATGCCGGCGACGCAGGATGCCTCCGGCGCGACCGGGGCGACGCCCGACGGCGCCGATGCCTTCGCGGCGATGATGGCGGATCTCGGCAAGCCGTCGATCATGGCCGGATCGCCCTCGCCGGATGACGGCAAGGATGCCCATGCGCTCCACGACAAGAGCGACGACGACGCGCAGACGGGCGACGACAAGGGCTCGAACAAGACGGAAGGCGATGACGATGCCGCGCTGATGGCGATGCTCGGCGTGCCGGTGCCGCTCGCGCCGCCGGCTCCGCCCTCCGTGACCCCGCCGGTCGAGACGGCCGCGAAGGATGGCGGGTCCGCCAAGGGCAAGGACGTGCCGCTCGCGACCGTCACCACGGCTCCGGCCATGCCGGCCGACGGGACGCCCGCGCCTGCGCCCGCTGCCGATCCGGCCCCGCCGGCCGATCCGCATCTCGTCCTTGCCGCGCTGGAACAGCAGACCGGCAAGACCGGCTCGGCGAAATTGCCGCTCCCCGAGCGGACTGCGAAGCCGCAGGCCGAGCAGGCCGCGCCAGCGACGGCGACGGACAAGTCCGTGCCGGCTGCCATTGCCGCGCCGCCTGTTACCCCGGCGGTCGACGCAACGCAGGCTTCGCAGCAGGCGCCGTCCGCCCAGCCGCCCGTCACGCCCGCGCCCGAGCCGCTCCCCGCGACCGCCGCGCTGCTGGCGGCGCGCGTCGCCACGGCGAAGCCCGCTGCCCCGGCGCAGCCCGTCGAGCCCGCCGCCCCGGCGCCCAAGTCCGCGAAGGAGGAGAAGCGCTCCGCCGACGCGACGGACCCGGATGTCGATCCGAAGGCTGCTCCGGCGCCCGTCGGCGCGCACGTCGCCGCGGCGCCGAAGTCGGCCACCGTCGCGCCCGCCGACAATGCGGGCCAGACGCTCGCCGCCGGCACGGCAGATCGTCAGCTCGATCTCGCCAGGCAGGGCGCGTGGCTCGACGGGCTCGCCCGCGACATCGCGTCGACCGGCGCGTCGACGGGTACCGTCCGCTTCCAGGTTTCGCCCCAGCATCTCGGCACCGTGCAGGTGGAGATGAAGCGCGGCGACGATGGTTCGGCCGTGACGCTCACCGCCACCAGCGAGGCCTCGCGTGTCGCGCTCGCCGATGCGCGGCCGCAGCTCATCGCCGAGGCGCGCGCGCACGGCATCCATATCGCCAACGCGCAGGTGGATGTCGGCACGGGCGACACGGGTTCGAATCGCGATTCGCAGCCCCAATCCTCCTCCCACCAACATGATTCGCGCGGTCAGGCGATGGCCGGAAATGGCGGATTTTCGGGCGGAATGGGCAGCGGCGGCAGTGCCGGCAACCGATCGCAAACCCGATCGCAACCTCTTCCCGAGTATCAGAGTGGGCCAACGCGGACAGTTCGCGGCGGAACCACCGGCCAGGCGGCGGCTCCAAAGCCCACGCCCGCCGACGCACGCTATGCATGACCAAGGATTGATCGATGAGTGACGCCGCCGCTGCCGCCCCGAAGAAGAAGGGGGGCATGAAGAAGCTTATCCTGATGGCCGTCGGCGGCCTCGTCCTCGTCGGCGGCGGGGTCGCGGGGGGGATGTTCGCGGCCGGCATGGGGTTGGGCGGTTCGCACGCCAAGCCGGCCGAAGACCCCGACGCGCCCAAGCTCGTGCTGCGTGACGGGCAGAGCGCCGATCCCACGATCGCCCACAAGGCGGTGGGCAGCTTCGCCCCCGATCCGCGCCGCTACAAGGCGAGCTATTACACCATGGAGCAGGCGTTCACCTCGAACCTGCGCGACACCGATGGGATCGCGCAGCTTTCGATCGGCGTTTCCACCTTCTACGACGCCAAGGTACTGGACAACTTCAAGGACAATGAGATGCCGATCCGCTCGGCCGTGCTCGCGACGCTGGCCAATCAGGACTCGATGGTTCTCGAGACGCCGGCCGGCAAGGAGCAGCTCCAGAAGACGCTGCGCGACGCGATCAACAAGGTTCTCATCGAGAAGACGGGTTACGGCGGCATCGATGACGTCTATTTCACCAGCTTCATCATCCAGTAGGATGAGGGCGCGAAGCGGAGTGGACAAGCGTGGCGAAACAGCCGGCAGGCAGGGGTGACGACAAGCGGCAGCGGGCCGAGCTGGGCGAGAGCGAGGTGAAATCCTTCGCGCTCGGCAGCGAGGCGTTGCGCCCCGGCGCGCGTCTGGCCGGGCTGGACCGGATCGGGGAGCGGCTGGCGCGCCGGCTGCGCGACGTGTTCGAGCCCTTCGCCCGCGTGAAGCCCAAGGTGGAGGCAGAATCCGCGCTCACCTCGCGCTTCGAGACGTGGCGCGACGCGCTGCCGGAGTTCACCAGCATCAGCCTCTATCGGCTGCGTCCGATGAAGGGCGGGATGCTGATCGCGATCCAGCCGGAATATGTGAGCCGGCTGGTCGACAGCTTCTATGGCGGCACCGGCGCGGTGGGTGCCGGGGTGGCGCGCAAGCGCGAGTTCACCGCCGCCGAGGAGCGGCTGCTCGCCCGGCTCACCGACGCGATCACCGGCGCGGTCGTCGAAAGCTGGAGCGAGATCGTGCCGCTGGAGCCGATGCTGGCCTCGCGCGAGACCAATTCCGGTTATGCGAGCCTCGTGCGCGGCGACGAATCGGTGGTGGTGCAGCGCTTCACCATTTCCGGCGGCGGGCCGGGCAAGACGAGCATGGATCTCGTCTTCCCCTTGACCGCGATGCGCGCGCATGAAGGCCAGCTCGCCGCCAAGGTCCATGCCGAGGCGGGGCCGGTGGACAGCGAGTTCCGCTATCGCATGGCGCGGGCGCTCGAAGGCGTGAGCTTCCCGGTCCGCTCGGTGGTGGCGCGGCCGACGCTCTCGGTTTCCGAGCTGATGTCGCTCAAACCCGGCGACGTGATCCCGATCACGCTCTCGCCCCGCGTTCCGCTGATCGTCGGCAACAGACGGCTTGCGGAAGGCACGATCGGCGAGCAGGAAGGGCGCGCGGCGTTCCAGATCGAGACGATCGGGGCGAATGATCGCACAGGGGGCCACAGGAATTGAACGACATGACCGAAGCGCCCTTTCCGGGCATCGATGATCCGAACAGCCCGGCCGGCCGGAACTTCCGGCTGCTGGCGGACATTCCGCTGCGCCTGTCGGTGGAGGTGGGCTCCACCTCGCTGAAGCTCGCGGAGCTGCTCGATCTCAACGAAGGCTCCGTGGTGGAGCTGGACCGGCAGGCGAACGAGCTGCTCGACATCCTTGTCAACGGCACGCTGGTGGCGAAGGGCGAGGTGGTGACGGTGAACGGACGCTTCGGCATCCGCGTCGTCGATGTCGTCGCGGCCGAGGCGCGCCTCGCGGGGCTCGAACGCCGGGCATGACGATCACCTATTTGCTCAACGTGCTCCTCATGCTGGCGCTGGTCGCCGGCATGGCGGTGGGCACGCTCTGGCTGATGCGGAAGTTCCAGCCGGGCCTGTCGATGGGCGGCCAGCGCGACCGCCTCGTCAAGGTGGTGGACGCGGTGCCGATGGGCGCGACCGGCGGCCGCCTCGCGGTGGTGGAGTTCGAGGGCAAGCGCATCCTCGTCGGCATCTCGCGCGGGCGGATGGACGTGCTCTCCGAAGCGCCGATCGACGGCGCCTTCTCGCGCTATATCGACGACGGGGACGCCTGACGTGACCCAGGGGGGGCTCATGCGTCGGGGCTGGTGGATGCCGGCGCTGCTGATGGTGGCGGCGCTCCTGGCGGCGTTGCTGCTGGCGCATCCGGCCTTCGCGCAGGCGGCCGCGCCGGGCACGGGCGTCGTGGCGCAGACCGCGACCACCGCTGGCCCCGCGACGGGCGGGGCTGTGCAGGCGAGCGCCCTGAACCGCGCGCTGGGTCAGGTGTCGGGCGACGGCAAGCCGCTGTCGCTCTCGCTCCAGATCCTGATCCTGATGAGCCTGCTGACGGTGCTGCCGTCGCTGCTGCTCATGATGACGAGCTTCACGCGCATCATCATCGTGCTGTCGATCCTGCGGCAGGCGCTGGGGCTCCAACAGACGCCGCCCAATCAGGTGCTGGTCGGCCTGTCGCTGTTCCTGACGCTGTTCATCATGCGGCCCACGATCGACGAGATCAACAAGGCCGCCATCGTGCCTTACGGGCAGGGCCAGTTGCCGCTGGAGCAGGCGATCGGCCGATCCGCCGACGTGCTGCACGTCTTCATGGTGCGGCAGGTCCGCAAGACGGACATCCAGCTCTTCGCCGACATCGCCCATGCGCCCAAGTTCGCGAGCGCCAAGGATATTCCCTTCTCGATCCTGCTGCCGGCCTTCGTCACCTCGGAGCTGAAGACGGCGTTCCAGATCGGCTTCCTGATCTTCCTGCCCTTCCTCGTGATCGATCTGGTGGTGGCGACCACGCTCATGTCGCTCGGCATGATGATGCTGTCGCCGACGATCATATCCATGCCGTTCAAGCTCTTGCTGTTCGTTCTTGTCGACGGATGGGCGCTCACCATGGGCAGCCTTGCGTCGAGTTTCGGATAGCGCCATGGAGCCCATGGTCGGCACGGACTATTTCATCGGCGTCACGCAGCAGGCGCTGTGGGTGCTGGCGCTCGCGTCCGCGCCGATCCTGATCCCGGCGCTGGTGGCGGGACTGATCCTCGGCATGGTGCAGGCGGCGACCTCGATCAACGAGCAGACGCTCTCCTTCGTGCCCAAGCTGCTGATCGTGGCGATCTGCATCGCGCTGTTCGGCGGCGCGATCCTGACGCTGCTCGCCGACTTCACGCGCGAGATGTACCACCGCATCCCGGACCTGTTGCAATAGCCATGTTCCCGACCGGCCTCGTCGGACTGGAAGCGCAGCTCTGGGTCTTCATGATCGCGATGATCCGGCCGGGCGCGGCGTTCCTCGCGGCGCCGGTGTTCGGCGCGCAGAACACGCCCGTGCAGGTGCGGATCATCATCTCGCTGGCGATCGGCATCCCGGCGATCCAGCAGGTGCCCTTCGATCTGCCGGCGGGCGGCATCGCGAGCTTCGCGGGCGTGTTCCTGGTGGCGGGCGAGGTGGTCGCGGGCCTCGCGCTCGGCTTCGCGGTGCAGCTCGGCTACGCCGCCGCGATGATGGCGGGCGAGGTGATCGGCAACTCGATGGGCCTCGGCTTCGCGCAGATGGTCGATCCGCAGTCGGGCGCGTCCTCGCCGGCGCTGGGGCAGATGCTCTCGATCCTCGGCACCTTCCTCTTCCTCGCCATGAACGGCCATCTCGCGCTGGCGAGCGTGGTGGTGGACAGCTATCGCGCGCTGCCGCCGGGGCAGGCCTGGCTGGGGCAGGGGAGCCTCAACGACGTCGTGATGTTCGGCGGCGACATGTTCGCGGCGGGCGTGGCGATCGCGCTGCCGGTGGGCTTCGCGCTGATCCTCGTGCAGGTGGTGATGGCGATGCTGGCGCGCTCGGCCCCGGCGATGAACCTGTTTTCGGTGGGGATGCCCGCGGCGATCCTCGCGGGCGTGATCCTGATGGCGGTGGCGGCGCCGGCCATCGGCGACGGCATCGCCAGCTCGATCCAGCGCGGCCTCGACCTCTCGCGCCAGCTCGCGCTCGGGAGAGGCTGAGATGGCCGAGGGCGAAGGCGGCGAGAAGACAGAAGAACCGACCCAGAAGCGCCTGAAGGAGTCGGCCGAGAAGGGCGATGTCCTCCAGTCCAGGGAGCTGGGCACGGCGCTCGTCATGATCGTCGGCGCGGGCTGGATCGCATTGGGCGGGCCGCTGCTGGTGCAGGCGCTGGCGGAGCTGCTGCGCGGATCGCTGAGCTTCGGGCGGAGCGCGGTCGACGATTTCGAGCCGGGGGCGACATTGGCGACCCAGCTCGGCCGGATCGCGCTGCCGCTGGGGCTGCTCTTCGCGGCGACGATCGTGGCGGCGGTGGGCGCGCCCGCGCTGCTGGGGGCGTTCGGCTTCCGCTGGGGCGCGATCGCCTTCAAGCCGGACAAGCTCAATCCTTTGAACGGGTTGAAGCGCATCTTTGGCGCGCAGGGCCTGATCGAGCTGCTGAAGTCGCTCGCCAAGGTGGCGGTGATGGGCGGCATCGGCTGGTGGCTGCTCTCCTCGCGCCTCAAGGGGCTGACGACGCTCGGCCGGGGCGACATCCGCGGCACAATGATCGAGCTGGGGCACAGCTTCGTCTTCGCGGTGATCGTGATGGCGATGGGGCTGGTGCTGATCGCCGGCATCGACGTGCCCGCGCAGATGATCCGCCGCACCTCGCGCCTGCGCATGTCCAAGCAGGAGGTGAAGGACGAGCACAAGCAGAGCGAGGGCTCGCCCGAACTCAAGGGCGCGATCCGCCGGCGCCAGATGGAGGCCTCGCGCCGCTCGGCCCGCTCGGCGGTGATGGAGGCGAGCGTGGTGCTCACCAATCCAACCCATTTCGCGGTCGCGCTGCGCTATCGCCCCGGTCAGGACGCCGCGCCGATCGTGGTGGCGCGGGGGCGGGGCGCCACCGCCGACGCGATCCGTTCGCTGGCCGAGGAGGCGAAGGTGCCGATGCTGCGCTATCCGCAGCTCGCCCGCGCGATCTATTTCACCACGCGCTCCGGCCATATGATCCGGGAGGATCTCTATATCGCGGTGGCGACGGTGCTGGCTTTCGTCTTCAACATCGATCGCGCCATGGCGGACGGCATCACCCAGCCGGTGGTCGAGGTGCCGACCGAAGCGCGCTTCGACGAGAATGGCCGCCCCGACGCCTGATTCGCGCGCCGGCCCCTCAAGAAAAGCGGATCGCTGCCGTTCTAGCCCTTGGGACAGCCCGAGGGAGCGTGCAGGCGATGATCGAAGGGGTCGAGGCGATCGGCGCGGTGGAGCCGGTGACGCTCTCCGTGGCGAGCGCGCTCTCCACCCGGCAGGGCGTGGCGCGGCGGGAGCGCCGGTTGCGCTGGCTGAAGTCGCTGCACGCCGCGCAGGGCGGGGCGTCGCTGCTCGACGAGGAAGACGCCGCCGAGCTGGAGCGCGAGGAAGAGGAGCGCAGGCTCTCCGACATGCGCGCGCGGCTGGCCACGACGGTCTCGCTGGTCGAGGCGATGGGCAGCCTGTCGCGTGGATCGGGGGAGGTTGCGGTTGAATCGCGCGACACGATCACGGCCACCGAGCTGGCGCAGCGGATCGGGGCGGCGGGCGATCAGTCGCTGCGCGCGCAGGCCCGGCTGGGCTCGGCCGCGGTGCGCCAGCTCGTCGGCTGGGCGCGGTGAACGGCCTGTAAAGTTTTTGGCGGCATTGTCGTTCTGAGATCCGAAGAGGAATGGGCATGACGACGACTTCAGCGACAAGCAGCAGCACGGCGGCGTCGACCTCGACGACCTCCTCCTCCTCCTCGTCGTCCAGCACCAGCACGTCCACCAACGCGTCGCTCGGCCAGTCCATCCTGAGCGGCCTCAACGCCGGCGCGGGGATCGACACCGACAATATCATCACCAGCCTGACCGCCGCGCAGAAGGCGTCGCTGGAAGACGGCATCACCGCGAAGCAGGCGACGAACACCGCGCAGCTTTCGGCGGAAGGCTCGATCGCCAGCGATCTCCTCACCTTCTCGCAATCCCTCCAGACGCTCATCAGCGGCGGCTCTCTCCAGGTGCAGCCGGTGTCGTCGAACGCCAATGTGATGAAGGTGACGGCCAAGGCGGGCGTGCCGCTGGGCGATCTCACCTCGACCATCCACGTCGATGCGCTGGCCCAGGCGCAGTCGATCAAGTCGACCACCTTCGCGTCGGGCCAGACCTTCAACAGCGGCACGCTGACCCTGACGGTCTCCGGCGGCTCGCCGATCACGGTCAATGTGGACAGCAGCAACAACACGGTCGCCGGCATCGCCCAGGCGATCAACGCGCAGGGCGGCGCCGTCACCGCGAACGTGGTGACGGCGGCCGACGGCAGCAGCACGCTGGTCCTCAAGGGCAAGACGGGCGCCGCGCAGGCCTTCACCGTCTTGGGCAGCGACACGGGCACGGGCGGCCAGTCGCTCTCCAGCCTTTCCTATGGCGGCGGCGCGACCGGCGGCATGAGCCTCACCACCGCCGCGCAGGACGCGAGCATCACGGTCGACGGCGTCACCGTCACGCGCCCGAGCAACAGCTTCGACGACGTGATTCCGGGCGTCTCCATGACGCTCACGGGCACGGGCGACGTGAGCCTCAGCTCCTCGGTGCCGACCGACGCGATCAACGAGGCGGTCAACGATTTCGTCACGGCCTACAACAGCCTGATGGGCGAGATCACCACCGCGACGGCGGCGGCTTCGAGCGGCGGCACCGCAGGGCCGCTGTACGGCAACACGTCGATGCGCCAGTTGAAGGACCAGCTCTCCAAGCTGACGACCACCGCGCTCACCGCCACGGGCTCGGTCCGCACGCTGGCGGAGCTGGGCGTCGGCACCAACCTCGACGGCACGCTGACGGTCGATCAGACCAAGCTGTCGAAGATGCTGACCAGCTATCCGAACGACGTGGCCGCGATGTTCCAGACATCCCAGTCGAGCAGCTCGGGGCAGGTGCTCATCACCAGCACGGCCGGCGCCGCGGCTTCGGGCGTCTATACCATCACGGGCATCACGCCCGCCCTGAACGGCGGCAACGCCACGGGTTCGGTGAACGGCATACCGATGAACGCGTCGAGCTGGAACCTGACGGCGCCGGTCGGCAGCGGCGCGGACGGCCTCGCGCTCCAGATCCTGTCGGGCGCGCCGGGCACGGCGACGATCACGATCAACCAGGGGCTGGGCGGTGCGCTCCAGACGCTCGCCAATGCGATGACCAACTCCTCCAGCGGCGTGCTCACGGCGCTCAACAAGAGCCTGACCACGCAGAAGAGCAACCTCGCCGACGCGCTCACCAAGGCGGACACGCAGGTGCAGGTCTATCACGACCGGCTGGTCTCTCAGTTCACGACGATGAACACGCTGGTCTCGGGCTACAAGGCGACCCAGAGCTATCTGACGCAACAGGTTGATCTCTGGACGAAATCGACGAGCTGACCCGGTGCTCCACGGCCCCGGAAACGACAGGATTTAGAGGAAGAAGACGATGTTCGCGACAGCGGGATACGCCGCCGCCAAGGCGCGCTACAGCACGATCGATATCGCCAGCAAGGTGGAGGGCGCCACGCCCCACCAGCTCATCGCGGTGCTGTACGAGGAACTCATCAAGTCGCTCGACACGCTGGTGGTGGGCCTCTCCGCCAACGGCACGCTGACCCGCGCGGGCGCGATCCAGCGCAAGGCGCGCGCCAACGCGATCCTGTTCGGGCTGGAGGGCTGCCTCGATCATGAGCAGGGTGGCGAGTTGGCACGCGGCCTGTCCGCCATCTATCGCGAGGCGCGCCGACTGCTGGAGCAGGGGGTCGGCGAGCATGATCCCAAGCCCGTGATCCAGACGCGCGAGATGATTTCGGAGATCGCCTCCGCCTGGGCCAGGATCGGCTGACACTCCGGGGCGATCGGGATCGCTCCGTTTTGGATTTGTTTGAGGGATGACCTCTCTCCGCTCCGGTGCAATACCGGAACGGAGATGGAACGGAGGTCTCCCGATGAACGCCCAGCCCGCTGACATTCTCTATGACCGGTCGTGCGCGCCGGCCGTGCTGTTGTTCGGGGACGATGCGGCGAGGCGCGAGCGTCTGGCGGACCGGATCATCCTGTCGGGGGGCAGGGTGACGGCGAGCGAGCCGATCGACACGGCCGCCGACCGGCTCGATGGTCAGGCCGGGGCGCGGATCGTGGTCGATCTGCGCGAGGATGGCGGGGCGGCGCTGGACGGGCTGCTGATGTGGCTCGACGCGCAGGCCGGGCGGGTGGGGAGGCTCTCCACATTGATCCTGACGCCGCCGGGGCTCATCGACGTGGTGACAGCGCGGATCGCGGATATCGGCGTGCGCATCCTCGTCGATCCCGAGGGCGGCGAACTGGAGGCCGCGCTGGAGGATCTCCTCGCGCCGCCGCCGCCATTGACGTCGGACAGCTCCCGCGAAGAGGAGCAGCGGCTGAGCGACGAGGTAGGGCTGATCGCGCGCCGTCTGCCGCCGTCTGCGCAGGAGGCGGAGCCGATGGTGGAAGGCTCGGCGACGGATGCGCGGCTGGTGCAGGCGATGCTGCGTCTGCGCCGCCTGCGCGGGCAGCATTTCGTGCCGTCGCTGTTCGCCGATCCGGCGTGGGACATCCTGCTCGACCTGATGGGCGCCCGGCTCGGGCGGCGTTCGGTGTCGGCGTCGAGCCTGTGCATCGCGGCGGCGGTGCCGGCGACGACGGCGCTGCGCTGGATCGCGCACATGACGAAGCAGGAGCTTCTCGTCCGCCGCCCCGATCCGCGCGACGGCCGCCGGGTGTTCATCGCCCTTTCCGAGCAGGCGGCGGTGGTGATGCATAACTATCTGGCAGCTGCCCGGCGGATCGTGGCGCCGGCCGGCTGATCGGCGGCATGGCGAAACGGGCTTGCCGGAACGCCAAACCCCGCTAAGAGGCGGCATCCGGCGCATGTGGGCGGTTAGCTCAGCGGTAGAGCGGCTCGTTTACACCGAGCGGGTCGGGAGTTCGATCCTCTCACCGCCCACCAGATGCCTGAGTTCCCGGGGGTGAAGATGCCTTCACCGGCCTTGGGTGCCTCGGCCTTCCGATCGGGGGCTATGATGCGTCTCCCCGTCACCATGATATGATTGCTCGCTTGCCGGGAGGCCGAGATGGTTTCGCATCAGGAGCCGGAAGCTGACCGGCGGCTGGTTTCGAGGCGCGGGTCGCATGGCTTGGGGCGTCGGGTTGCGGGCCGTCCGCACCGGTTCGGCTATCGCCTGAACATCCCATAGCGCGAACACCATGCCTGGACTTCTTCGCTCAGTTCCGCGGGCGGCGTTCGGTCTGAGATCACATAATCGGCGACGTCGCTCTCGGGGTGGATCAGCAGTTTCTGCACGCCATCGTTGAGCCAGACGGGCACGAGTCGATCGCACAGCTCGTCGAGGATATGCTCCGCCATGCCGCTCTCGAACGCCTCCCTCCCGGTGAGCGAACGGACGACGATCGAGACGCCTTCGAGGCAGTTGCGCGGCTCCCGGTTGAAATCCAGCGACACCATCAGGCCGCTGAGATCCGGCCGCGCCGCGTCGGGGAGCGCCTCGATCCTGCGCCAGCCGCAGAACCAGGCCCGACAGACATCCGGGCGCGCCGCGTGGATGGCGCAGCCATGGACCGAGAGATGGTGGCAAGCCTCGCCGGCCGGCTTCTGGAAGTCGGGCGTCTCGATCTTCAGGGCTGCGCAGCAGGCCGTGCAATCGCCGCACGTCCGGCCCTCCACCAGCGGGCCGAGCAGGGTGGCTTCCAAATCCATGATCGCGTCGATGCCCTCAATCCGCCGGGCGTCGCCAGCGTCCCGTCTCGCTCCATGCGAGGATACGGCGCAGCGGTAGAACCCAGATCCACGCCAGCCCGGCGATCACATAGAAGACGCCCTGCGCCAGCGCGGGCCAGCGGCTCACCGGATCGGAGAAATGCACCACCAGCCCCGCCCACAGCGCGATCAGCGCGAGGATCAGGAAAGCGCCCGCCGTGCGGCGCCAGCTCGGCTGATACGGGTCCGGCGTCATGGCGCGATCCACTCCTTCTCGGTGACGATCGCGTGGAGCGGCATGTCCCACGGATCGGGCGCGATGGGCGATGTCTCCTGCACGCTCCACGCGATGCCGATCCGCATAGCCTGCGGGTGAGCCTCGAACCAGCGATCATAGAAGCCGCCGCCCTGTCCGACGCGGTTGCCTGCGCGATCGAAGCCGACCAGCGGCACCAGCAGCATGTCGGGCACCAGCGCCTCTCCGGTCGCGTCGGGCTGGAGGATGCCGGCCAGCCCCGGCGTCAGCGTCGCGTCGGGATGCCAGGCGGCGAAGCGCATCGTCGGGCTTCCTTCCGCGACATGCGGCAGCGCCACCGTGCGGCCGAGATGGAAGGCGCCGAGCAGGAAGGGCAGGATATCGACCTCGCCGCGATGGGCGACATAGCCCGCGATGCTGCCGGGCCGAGCGAGGAGCGGCGCGAGGCGATCATGGACGGCGGCCAGCGCCTCCGCCCGCGCCGTCGCATCCAGTCCCGCGACGAACGCCTGCCGCGCGGCGCGCAACCGGCGGCGGAGGTCCGCCTTGTCGTTCGGTTCGGGGAGGGGTGGTGGGACCGCCATGGCCGTTTGCCGGAATATCCTCTGACGCCGTTAACGTCAGGTGGGGACCATGTAGCACGGACCAAGGCCCGGCCAGGGACGACCCCCTAGGATGTTGAATCGCCTCAGGGATGTTCGCTAAAGCTCGTACCGGGCAGTGCCCACCGCGAACCTATCTAGGAGGCCGGACGCGGCTTCTCAAGCCTCGAAGCGAGGCTTTCGAGCCGTTCGGCGCAATGCTCCATGGCGGCGATGCGCTGGACGTCCTCGGTGCGCGCGCTGGCGGCGGCGCCGCGCGCCTCGTCCAGCTCGTCGGCGAGAAGGAGGGCGGTGAGCAGCAGCTCGCGCGGCTCGTTGCCGCGGCCGATCGAGCGGATGACGTCCGACGCGCGACTGTCGACGAGGCGGGCGAGCATCTTCAGCCGCTCCTCCTCGCCGTCCCGGCACATCACCTCATATTGGCGTCCGCCCACTTCGAGTTTCACCTGCGCCATCGTGTCAGCCCCCCTTCGGCGCACTTGAGGCGCTGTCGATCAGCCGGTCGAGCCGGGCCAATGCATCGCTGGTGCCGTCGCGCAGGCGCTGGTGGCGGGCCTCCAGCTCGGCGAGGCGCGTGTCGACGGCGGCGGAGGGGGCGGCGGGGCCGGCCTGCTCCAGCCGCTCGATGGCGGCTTCGATGCGGCCGAGGGCCTTGTTGAAACGCTCATTGTCCATGATGACAAAACGCATAGCAGGTGGGCGCGGGGCGACAAGCCGCCGTCCGGGGCATCCGGCGCGGTTGACGATCGGTCGGGCGCGGGACAAAGAACCCGCGACCGGGCCGGAATCGCTGGCCCGCCATCATCGGAGGGCCGCAAAACCGTTCGCCTATCACCGGCCTTCCCCGGCCGAGGGCTCGCGTGACGGCGCTCTCTTCCTATTTAGGCCCCCGAACGCTCGCTTTGAGGAGAAACAGAATGGCGGTGAAAGTTGCGATCAATGGCTTCGGCCGCATTGGCCGGCTGGTCGCGCGCGCGATCCTGGAGCGGCCCGATTGCGGGCTCGATCTGGTGTCGATCAACGATCTGGGCGACGCCAAGGCGAATGCCCGCCTGTTCAAGCGTGATTCGGTCCACGGCACCTGGAAGGGCACCGTCGAGGCGGACGGCAACCACATGGTCGTCGACGGCAAGCGCATCCTCGTGACCGCCGAGCGCGATCCGGCGAACCTGCCGCACGCCGCCAACGGCGTCGACATCGCGCTGGAATGCACGGGCTTCTTCACCGACCGCGAATCGGCCGGCAAGCATCTGAAGGCGGGCGCCAAGCGCGTGCTGATCTCGGCGCCGGGCAAGAATGTCGACCTGACGGTCGTGTTCGGCGTGAACGACGACAAGATCACCGCCGAGCACACGATCGTGTCCAACGCGTCCTGCACCACCAACTGCCTCGCGCCGGTGGCCAAGGTGCTCAACGACACGATCGGCATCGAGCGTGGCCTGATGACCACGATCCACGCCTCCACCAACGACCAGAAGATCCTCGACCAGATCCACTCCGACCCGCGCCGCGCGCGCGCCGCCGGCATGTCGATCATCCCGACCACGACGGGCGCCGCCCGCGCGGTGGGCGAGGTTCTGCCGGAGCTGAAGGGCAAGCTCGACGGCTCGGCCGTCCGCGTGCCGACCCCGAACGTCAGCCTCATCGACCTGACCTTCACGCCGAAGCGCGACACCAGCAAGGAGGAGGTCAACGCGATCCTGAAGGCGGCGGCCGAAGGCCCGCTGAAGGGCGTGCTCGACTATACCGACGAACCGCTGGTCTCGATCGATCTCAACGGCGCGCCGGTCTCCTCGACGATCGACAGCCTCGAGACGGCGGTGCTGGAAGGCAAGCTGGTCCGCGTCGTGTCGTGGTACGACAACGAGTGGGGCTTCTCGAACCGCATGGTCGATACGGCCGGCGCGATCGCGAAGACGCTCTGATCGGGGCTTGCTCCGAATAACCCGTTCGCACTGAGCCTGTCGAAGTGCGTGCCCCGAGCGCATCGCTTGTGGCACGTCCTTCGACAAGCTCGGGACGAACGGAAGTTTTTGCCAGTTTGCAGGAGGCGGTATGACGGCGTTTCGGACTCTCGACGACATTGGTGACGTTTCGGGCAAGCGGGTGCTGGTGCGCGAGGATCTGAACGTGCCGATGGACGGCGATCGCGTCACCGACGACACGCGCCTGCGCGCGGCGGCGCCGACCGTCGCCGAACTGGCGGACAAGGGCGCGAAGGTGCTCGTCCTCGCCCATTTCGGCCGCCCCAAGGGCGAGCGGAACCCCGAGATGAGCCTCGCCAAGGTGGTGAAGGCCTTCTCCGAAGTGCTCGGCCGCGAGGTGAGCTTCATCGACGATTGCCAGGGCGCGGATGCGGCCAAGGCGGTCGATGCGCTGGCGCCGGGCGGCATCGCGGTGCTGGAGAACACCCGCTTCCACAAGGGCGAGGAAAAGAACGACCCCGCGCTGGTCGATGCGATGGCTGCGCTCGGCGACCTCTACGTCAACGATGCCTTCTCGGCCGCGCACCGCGCCCATGCCTCGACCGAGGGGCTGGCGCACAAGCTGCCGTCCTATGCCGGCCGCTCGATGCAGGCCGAGCTGGTGGCGCTGGAGAAGGCGCTGGGCAGCCCGGAGCATCCGGTCGCGGCGGTGGTCGGCGGGGCGAAGGTGTCGTCCAAGCTCGATGTGCTCAGGCATCTGGTGACGAAGGTGGACCACCTCATCATCGGCGGCGGCATGGCCAACACCTTCCTCGCCGCGCGCGGGATCGATGTGGGCAAGTCGCTGTGCGAGCACGATCTGACCGGCACCGCGCTCGAAATCCTCGATGCGGCGGACAAGGCCAACTGCACCGTCCACCTTCCTTATGACGTGGTGGTGGCCAAGGAATTCCGCGCCAATCCGCCGGTCCGCACCGTCAACGTCCATGAGGTCGCGGCCGACGAGATGATCCTCGATGTCGGCCCGGCCGCCGTGGAGGCGCTGGCCGATGCGCTCAAGACCTGCCGCACGCTGGTCTGGAACGGCCCGCTCGGCGCGTTCGAGACGCCGCCCTTCGACGCCGCGACGGTCAGCCTCGCGCGCACGGCGGCGGCGCTGACGCAGGACGGCAGCCTCGTCTCGGTGGCGGGCGGCGGCGACACGGTCGCGGCGCTCAACCAGGCGGGCGCGGGCGACGACTTCACCTTCGTCTCCACCGCGGGCGGCGCCTTCCTCGAATGGATGGAAGGCAAGGAACTGCCCGGCGTGGCGGCATTGCTGAAATGATAAATATCCGGGCCATCGACCATGTGGTGCTCCGCGTGGTCGATGCTGCCCGGATGGTGCGTTTCTATGTCGACGTGCTCGGCGCGCGGCTGGAGAAGCATCAGGAGGCGATCGGCCTCCTCCAGCTCCGCGTCGGGGATGCGCTGATCGATCTCGTGCCGGTCGACGGCGAACTGGGCCGCAGGGGCGGCGCCGCGCCCGGCCTTGAAGGGCGCAACGTCGATCATATCTGCTTCCGCGTGCTGCCCTGGGACGGGCCGGCGATTCTCGCCGAACTGGCGCGGCATGGCATCGAAGGCGAGATCGTCTCGCGCTACGGCGCGGAAGGCGACGGCCCTTCGATCTATCTGAACGACCCCGAAGGCAATGCGCTGGAGCTGAAGGGGCCGCCCTGGTCGCCGGTGCCGGGCGCTCCGTCTCGCTGACGGCGTTGTCAGCCTTGCCGTGGCGCGGCTAGCTTCTATCGCAGCGCACAATAGGCATGGAGGAAGGCCGCAAATGACCGATCCGAAGATGATGGCGCAGATGGTGGGCGGGGCCGGTTTCATCGCCGCGCTGGACCAGAGCGGCGGTTCGACGCCGGGCGCGCTCAAGGCCTATGGCTTCGCGGAAGCCGACTTCGCGACCGAAGAGCAGATGTTCGAGCGCATCCACGAGATGCGCGTCCGCATCATCACCGCGCCGAGCTTCAACGGCCGCAAGGTGATCGCGGCGATCCTGTTCGAGAAGACGATGGACGGGCAGGCGAACGGCGTGCCGGTTCCGGCGGCGCTGTGGCAGCGCGGCGTGGTGCCTTTCCTGAAGGTCGACAAGGGGCTGGAGCCCGAGGCCGACGGCGTGCAGCTCATGAAGCCGATTCCCGGCCTCGACGATCTGCTGGCGCGCGGGGCGAAGCTCGGCGTGTTCGGCACCAAGATGCGCTCGGTCATCAAGGCGGCCGATCGCAAGGGCATCGCGGCCATCGTGAAGCAGCAGTTCGAGCTGGCCGAGCAGATTCTCGCGCATGGCCTGATCCCGATCATCGAGCCCGAGGTGCTCATCAAGAGCCCCAATCGCGAGGCGATCGAGGACATCCTCCTCGACGAGCTGACCAAGGCGCTCGACGCCATGACCGGCAGCAAGCGCGTGATGCTCAAGCTGTCGATCCCGGCGAAGGCGGACCTTTACGCGCCGCTGATCGGGCATATGCGCGTGGTGCGCCTGGTGGCGCTGTCGGGCGGCTTCCCGCGGCCGGAGGCGTGCGAGCTTCTCACCCACAATCACGGCATGATCGCCAGCTTCTCGCGCGCGCTGCTGGAGGATCTCCGCCACCAGCAGAGCGACGACGCGTTCGACCGGACGCTGAGCGCCGCGATCGACGAGATTTACGCCGCCTCGGTGGTGAAGGCCTGATCTCGATGAGGATCGCCGCCGCTTCGGATGACGATCCGGCGGCGATCCTCTCTCCTGCCGTCGCGCCGCTCCGGCCCGATACGATGGTCGATCCGGCGCGTCCGATCGAAGTGAGGCGTCGGCGCATCATCTCGGCAATAGCGCATCGGCCGGACGATCCAGTCGCTTTCCATGCCGCCATGGCGCGTCTAGAGGGCGCGCATGGAGATCGATGAAGACGAACTGAAGCTCGATCCGGGCTTCGCCGAACGCTTTGAGCGCGACGACAGCCGGCCGGCGTGCCAGCTCTATCTGATCTCGCCTCCGGCCATCGACGCGGGCTTCGTCGACCGCCTCGCCGCCGCCTTCGACGGTGGCCCGGTCGCGGCCTTCCAGCTTCGTGTGAAGGGCATGATCGAGCATGATCTCGCCCGCCTCGCCGAGCCGATCCAGAAGCTCTGCGCGGAACGCGACGTGGCGTTCATCGTCAACGACTCGGTGTCGCTCACCAAGCGTCTCGGCGCGGATGGCGTGCATCTGGGGCAGGATGACGGCGATGCCCGCGAGGCGCGCGAGATCCTCGGCCCGTCGGTGCAGATCGGCGTGACCTGCCACGACAGCCGCCATCTCGCGATGGAGGCCGGGGAGGCGGGGGCGGACTATGTCGCGTTCGGCGCCTTCTACCCGACCACCACCAAGGAGACGCAGCACCAGCCGGAGCCGTCGATCCTCTCCTGGTGGACGACGCTGTTCGAGCTGCCCTGTGTCGCGATCGGCGGCATCACGCCGGTCAACGCGCCGCCGCTGGTGGCGGCGGGCGCAGATTTTCTGGCGGTGAGCGCCGCCGTGTGGAATGCGGCCGAGGGGCCGGAAGCGGCCGTCCGCGCCTTCGGGGGCGTGCTCAAGGCGTGATCCGCAGGCTCGCCCGGACCGCGGCGCTGACGGCGACCGCCATCGACCTCGTGGCCGCGGGGCTGGACTGGAATCAGGGCGATCTCCACATCCGGCTGCGCGTCGCGGCGTTGGTGACGGCGCTGGCGCTGGTTCCGTGCGCGCTGGCCTTCCTTGCCGTGATCGGAGGGCAGCTCCGCCGCCCGATGGCGAGCCGTGGGCCGGTTCGGACCATCGACACGATCCGCCTGCCGCTGATCGTACCGCGCGGTTATGTCGGTGCGGCCGTGCTCGGCGGGATCGGGACGCTGGCGGCGATGGGCGAGGGGTTCGGCCTCTATATCTTCCTCGGCGGGATCGCGCTGATCGCGCTGGCGCTATCCCAGGCGAGACCCCGGCCGGCGCGCCGCTAAGGCACTTTCACGGATATGCGGCGTTACCCTTCCGTTGTCACGGTGAAGGGAAGTGTATGAAAACGCTGCGATTTGCGATCGCTACCGGATTCGGATGGCTGTTGGCGGGCGGCGCGCAAGGGGCTCCGCCCAACGCCGCCGGGCCGGACCCGAGGGTGATGCAGATGCAGGTCGTGCTCGATCATCTCGGCTTCTCGCCGGGGGTGGTGGACGGCAAGCCGGGCGCCTCGCTGAAACGGGCGCTCGCGGGGTTCCAGCAGGCGAAAGGCCTGCCCGCGACCGGCGAGATGGACCCGCGCACCGCCGCCGCCGTCGGCAGGTTCGGCGCGACGCCGCCGGTCGCCGAGGTGACGCTCTCCGCCGCCGATCTCGCCGGGCCGTTCGTCGGCCCGATCCCGAAGCGCGAGGACCAGCAGGCGAAGCTGCCTTCGCTCGGCTATTCCAATCCGCTGGAGATGCTGGCCGAACGCTATCACACCACGCCCGCGACGCTGATCGCGCTCAACTCGCCCGACACGCCGATGAAGGCGGGCACGAAGATCAAGGTGCCCAATGTCGCGACGGCGGGCCGCGCCTATCCGGCGTCGTTGCCGGACGGTTATAAGCGGACGCTCGCCGGGCTGAACGTCGATTCCAGTCAACCGCAGGCGGATCGTCTGGTGGTCGACAAGTCCGACAAGACGCTCTCCGTCTATGACGCGGCGGGCAAGCTCGTCGCCCGGTTCCCGGTGACGACGGGAAGCCGCCATGATCCCCTGCCGATCGGCCGCTGGAAGGTGCTGGGCGCCTCCTACAACCCGGAATTTCACTATAATCCCCGGCTGTTCTGGGATGCGCGCAAGGGCGACCGGAAGGCCACGCTGCCGCCGGGGCCGAACGGACCGGTGGGCGTCGTCTGGCTCGATCTCTCTAGGGCGCATTACGGCATCCACGGCACGCCCGAGCCGCAGAATATCGGGCGGACGGAGAGCCATGGCTGCATCCGCCTCAGCAATTGGGATGCCGCGCGCCTTTCCCTGATGGTCAAACCCGGAACTCCGGCTATCTTTCAGCCATGAATCGCTTGGGTGCCGGCATCGCGTTGCTTCTGGTGATCCTTCTGGTCGCCTTCGCCACCATGGTCCATGTCACGGGTCCGGGCTGGACCGGTCATGCGGAGGAAGGCGGGACGGGGCCGGATGTCGCCCGCGCGCCGGCGCCGGTCGCGGCATCGATGGTGATGCCCGTGCAGGGCGCCGAGCTTCGCGACAACTGGAACGAGAAGCGCGGCCACGGGATGCGCGCGCATCAGGGCATCGACATCATGGCGCCCACCGGAACGCCCGTCCGCGCCGTGGCGGACGGGAAGATCGAGAAGCTGTTCGAGAGCCGGCGGGGCGGGCTGACCGTCTACGAGCGCTCGGCGGATGGCGGCGTCGTCTATTATTACGCGCATCTCGACGCCTATGCGCCGGGGCTGGCCGAGGGGCAGGCGATCCGCGCCGGTCAGGCGATCGCGACGGTCGGCTCGACGGGCAATGCCGATCCGGGCGCGCCGCATCTCCATTTCGAGGTGCATCGCATGGCGGCGGGCGAAGGGTGGTGGCAGGGCAGGGCGGTGGACCCCTATCCGCTGTTCAAGGCCGTGCGGGGCTAGGATGCTGGAGGGCGGCTGCCTCTGCGGCTTCGTCCGCTACCGTCTGACCAGCCTGCCGATGTTCGTGAACGGCTGCCATTGCCGGATGTGCCAGAAGGCGAGCGGATCGGCCTTCGCCATCAACGCGATGATCGAGGCGGACCGGGTGGAACTGATCGGCGAGGGAGAGCCCGAGATCGTCCATCCGCCCGAGAACCTGCCGCCCGGCCAGACCGGCGCCCGCTGCCCGCGCTGCGGCACGGCGCTCTGGGGGCATCACCGGATGTTCGGGGAGGGCATCCGCTTCGTCCATGCCGGTACGCTCGACGAGGGCGAGCAACTCGCGCCCGACGCGCATTTCTTCACGCGCAGCAAGCATCCGTGGATCGTGCTGCCCGAGGGCGTGCCCGCTTATGAGGCGCTGCCCGCCGAGGGCGACGGGTCGCTCTGGACGGCGGAGGTGCAGGCGCGGCTGGCGGCGGTCAGGGGCGGCTAGGATGCCCTCTCTTGCCCGCGAGGCCCGCTCCCGCTAAAGCGCGCGCCTGCTCTTTCCCAAACTCAGGCTTCAGGTGTCGCAATGAAGATCAGCGGCGTGGACATTCGTCCCGGTAACATCATCGAATATGAAGGCGGCATCTGGCGCGCCGTCAAGATCCAGCACACCCAGCCCGGCAAGGGCGGTGCCTATATGCAGGTCGAGATGAAGAACCTGCGGGACGGCCGCAAGAACAACGTCCGCTTCCGCTCGGCCGAGACGGTGGAGCGCGTGCGCCTCGACACCAAGGACTTCCAGTTCCTGTTCGCGGACGGCGAGACGCTGACCTTCATGGACAAGGAAACCTACGACCAGATCACGCTCCCGCGTGACCTGCTCGGCGATGCCGCCGCCTTCCTTCAGGACGGCATGGACGTCGTGATGGAGCTTTATGAAGAGGAAGCCATCAACGTCCAGCTTCCCGACACCGTCGAAGCGACGATCGTCGAGGCGGATGCGGTGGTGAAGGGCCAGACGGCTTCTTCCTCCTACAAGCCCGCGATGCTCGACAATGGCGTGCGCGTCATGGTTCCCCCGCATATTGCCTCGGGCACCAAGATCGTCGTCGACGTCTACAGCCAGGAATATGTCCGCCGCGCGGACTGACCTGCTCTGACCCTTCCTCCGTGATGGGGGAGGGGCTGGGGCGGGTGACTTGGAACCTGCCCCTTCGCCGTCGTGCCTGGGGGAGGGCCGACGACATCCACCCCCAGCCCCTCCCGACCGCGGGAGGGGGGAGAAGTTGCCCATGGTTGCCCATTCCGGCCTTATCACCGTCATGCAGAAGGCCGCGCGCAAGGCGGCTCCCAAGCTCCGCCGCGATTTCGGCGAGGTCGACGCCCTTCTGGTGTCCCGCAAGGGGCCGGCCGACTTCGTTTCCGCCGCCGACAAGGCCGCCGAGCGCACCATCTATGAAGAACTGAAGCACGCCCGCCCCGATTGGGGCTTCCTGATGGAGGAAGCCGGCGAGATCGCGGGCGATCCCACCAAGCCGCGCTGGGTGGTCGATCCGCTCGACGGCACCAGCAATTTCCTCCACGGCCTGCCGCACTTCGCCATCTCGATCGCGGTGGAGGAGCCGCGCCCGAACGGCACGCGCGAGGTCACCGCCGCGCTCGTCTATCAGCCGCTCACCGACGAGAGCTTCTGGGCCGAGAAGGGCCGGGGCTGCTGGCTGCACGATCGCCGCCTTCGAGTCTCGGCGCGCCGCGACATCTCCGAGGCGCTGCTGGCGACCGGGATGCCCTTCGCCGGCCATGGCGATTTCGACACCTGGAGCCGTATCTTCCGCACCGTCGGCCCGGAGGTCGCGGGTGTGCGTCGTTTCGGTTCCGCCGCGCTGGATCTCGCCTGGGTGGCGGCCGGCCGATTCGACGGCTTCTGGGAAACGCATCTGAGCCGCTGGGACGTGGCGGCGGGCGAACTGCTCGTGCGCGAGGCCGGCGGCTTCGTCACGGACTATCGCGGCGGCGACCAGATGCAGGAGCGCAAGCAGTGGCTGGCGTCCAACGACGCCCTCCATCCGCGCCTTCTCAAGCTGGTTGCGGCGGCGCTCCGCTGATCTTTCGGGTGGTCATCCCCGCCCTCGCGGGGGTGACCCGGCCATACGGGCCAACCCCTTCTTATTGCGATTCATTCTCATGGCCTCGACCTGTTGCCTCGCGAGTGCAGCAGGCCTAGAGACGCCCCCAAGAAGTCGCGCGTTCGCGCGCGCCCGTTTGCGGAGAAAGCCATGGCGTCCGTCGCCGCCCAATATCTCCCGATCCTGCTGTTCCTGGGCGTGGCCCTGCTGCTGTCGACCGCCTTCGTGGTGCTGCCGATGGTCGTGTCCCGCCTGACCGGATCGTACAAGCCGACCACCGACAAGCTCGCCGAATATGAGTGCGGCTTCCCGGCCTTTGAAGATAGCCGCGCGCAGTTCGACGTGCGTTTCTATCTGGTCGCCATTCTCTTCATCGTCTTCGATCTCGAAGCGGCCTTCCTCTATCCGTGGGCGGTGTCGCTCAAGGAGATCGGCTGGACCGGCTGGATCGCGATGATGGGTTTCCTCGCCGAACTGATTCTCGGCTTTGCTTACGCCTGGAAGAAGGGGGCGCTGGAATGGGAGTAGAAGTCGCCCGCGATGTGAAGGCGCCGTTCGCGCCGGAGCATACGCCCCCGAACAAGGCCTTCTTCGACGATCTGTCGGCGGAAGTGCAGGACAAGGGCTTCCTCGTCACCTCGACCGAGGAGCTGTTCCAGTGGGCTCGTACCGGCTCGCTGTGGTGGATGACCTTCGGCCTCGCCTGCTGCGCGGTCGAGATGATCCATGTGAACATGCCCCGTTACGATCTCGAGCGCTTCGGCGCCGCTCCGCGCGCGTCTCCGCGCCAGTCGGACGTGATGATCGTGGCCGGCACGCTTTGCAACAAGATGGCGCCTGCTCTCCGCAAGGTCTACGACCAGATGTCGGAGCCGAAATACGTCATCTCGATGGGCTCGTGCGCCAATGGCGGCGGCTATTATCACTACAGCTACTCGGTGGTGCGCGGTTGCGACCGGATCGTTCCGGTCGACATCTATGTGCCCGGCTGCCCGCCGACCGCCGAGGCGCTGCTCTACGGCATCATGCAGTTGCAGCGGAAGATCCGCCGCGTCGGCACGATCGAGCGCTGAGGCAGTTTGATGAACTATCCGAAGTTCAGCTCCAACGAGGGCGTGATCGAGAAGGCCAAGGCCGCCCTCGGTGACGCTCTCATCGAGGCTGTCGAGAAGGTCGGCGAGATTCAGCTCCATGTCCGCCGCGAGGCGACCGTGGATGCGTTGCGCGCGCTGCGCGACACGCCGGGCCTCGAATATCAGCAGCTCATGGAAATCGCCGGCGTCGATTATCCCGATCGCGGCGAAGAGCGGTTCGAGGCGGTGTATTGCCTCCTCTCGCTCACGCGGAACCATCGCCTGCACGTCCATGTCCGCACCGATGCGGTGAAGGCCATCCCGTCCGCGACGGTGCTGTGGCCGGTCGCCGGCTGGCTGGAGCGCGAGGTGTACGACCTGTTCGGCGTGCTGTTCGACGGCAACCCGGACCTGCGGCGCATCCTCACCGACTACGGCTTCCGCGGCCACCCGCTGCGCAAGGACTTCCCGATGACGGGCTATGTCGAGCTGCGCTATTCGGAAGAGGCGAAGCGCGTGGTCTATGAGCCTGTGCAGCTCGCGCAGGATTTCCGTTCGTTCGATTTCCTCTCGCCGTGGGAAGGCGCTGCCTACCAGCTCCCCGGTGACGAGAAGGCTCCACAGGCCCCCGGCGCGCCCACGCCCGCCAAGGCCGATGAGGTGAAGCGCTGATGGCCGACCTCCACGAAATCCAGGACGCGAAGATCGCGGCCGACATGCTCTACGAGAGCGACGACAAGCCCACCGTCGGCGACGTCGAGATCAAGAACTACACCATCAACTTCGGCCCGCAGCATCCGGCGGCGCACGGCGTGCTCCGCCTCGTGATGGAGCTGGACGGCGAGATCGTCGAGCGCGTCGATCCGCATGTCGGCCTGCTGCATCGCGGCACCGAGAAGCTGATGGAGGCGCGCACCTATCTCCAGAACGTGCCCTATCTGGACCGTCTGGACTATTGCTCGCCGCTCAACATGGAGCACAGCTATGTGCTCGCGGTGGAGAAGCTGCTCGGGATCGAGGTGCCGCTGCGCGCCCAGTATCTGCGCGTGCTGTTCGCCGAGCTGAGCCGCATCTCGAACCACATGATGAACCTCGGTTCGCACATCATGGACGTCGGCGCGATGACGCCGAACCTGTGGCTGTTCGAAATCCGCGAGGACACTTACGGCTTCTTCGAGCGCGCGTCCGGCGCCCGTATGCACATGGCCTATTTCCGGCCGGGCGGCGTGCATCAGGACGTGCCGCTGAAGCTGCTCTCCGACATCGGCGACTGGGTCGACGGCCGTCTCGACGAGCTGTTCACCGACACCATGTCGCTGATCGCGGACAACCGCATCTTCAAGCAGCGGAACGTCGATATCGGCACGGTGAGCCGCGAGGACGCGATCGCGTGGGGCTTCTCCGGCCCGATGCTGCGCGCCGCCGGCGTGCCGTGGGATATCCGCAAGTCGCAGCCCTATGAGGTCTATGACCGCATGGACTTCGACATTCCGGTCGGCACTCGTGGCGATTGCTACGATCGCTTCATGGTGCGCGTGCAGGAGGTCCGTCAGTCCGCGCGGATCATCAAGCAGTGCCTCGCGCAGATGCCCGACGGTCCGATCGCGTCGACCGACCGCAAGGTGGCCCCGCCGCTGCGTGGCGAGATGAAGCGCTCGATGGAAGCGCTCATCCACCACTTCAAGCTCTACACCGAGGGCTTCCATGTCCCGGCGGGCGAGGTCTATGTCGCGACCGAGAGCCCCAAGGGCGAGTTCGGCGTCTATCTCGTCTCGGACGGCACCAACAAGCCGTACCGCGTGAAGCTGCGCCCCACGGCGTTCAGCCACCTCCAGGCGATGGACTTCATGATGAAGGGCCACATGCTGGCCGACACGACGGCGATCCTTTCCGCGATCGACGTGGTGTTCGGGGAGTGCGATCGGTGAGCGCCGAACGTTTCGCCCTGCTCGACAGGTTGATGGAGCGCTACAACGCCGGCGACGCGGAGGGGTATTCGGCCTTCTTCGCGAACGATGGCGCCGAGGCGGTCTATCGTGGCGAGGTGCTGCGCTCCGGCAAGGACGGCGTGCGCGACGGCAACGCCAAGACCTTCGCCGATTTCCCGCAGAACCGCGCCGAAGTGCTGGGCCGCAACGCGTTCGGCGATCGCGTGACCGTGCATGAGAAGGTGTGGCGTACCCCCGATGGCGAGCCGTTCGAGGTTCTGGCGATCTATTCCTTCGCCGGTGATCTGATCGAGCGCGTGGAGTTCGTGAAGTAAGATGGCTGACGCAGCACATATCCCCGACGAGGCCGAGACCCGCGCGCGCTGGGGCGGCTTTGCCTGGAACGCCGAAAATGCCGAGAAGGCGCAGCAGATTCTCGCCCGCTATCCCAAGGGGCGCGAGCAGTCGGCTTCGATCCCTTTCCTCGATCTGGCCCAGCGTCAGGTCGGCGCCGAGACGAACACGCAAGGGTGGCTTCCGGTCCCCGTGATCGAGTTCGTCGCCAAGCAGATCGGCGTATCCTATATGCGCGTGTACGAGGTCGCGACCTTCTACACGATGTTCAATCTGGCCCCGGTCGGCCGCTTCCATGTGCAGGTCTGCGGCACGACGCCGTGCATGTTGCGTGGGTCTGACGACGTGCTGGCGGCCTGCAAGAACAAGGGCCTCGTCAAGGGCAAAACCACGCCCGACGGCCTGTTCACGCTGACCGAGGTGGAATGCCTCGGCGCCTGCTCGAACGCGCCGATGGTGCAGATCAACGACGATAATTTCGAGGATCTCACCTACGACAGCACCATCGCGCTCTTGGAGGCGCTGGCCGAGGGCAAGCCGGTGAAGATCGGCCCGCAGATCGACCGTCAGGTGAGCGCGCCCGAGGGCGGCCCGACGACGCTCGTCGAGATGGTGACGGAAAATCATGATTATCGGGGTCGCTGGTGATGCTTGAGGATAAGGATCGCATCTTCACGAACCTCTACGGCTTTCAGGACTGGCGCCTTGAAGCCGCGATGAAGCGTGGCGACTGGGACAACACCAAGGCGCTGATGCAGATCGCGCAGGATGACATCATCCAGACGATCAAGGACTCAGGGCTCCGTGGTCGCGGCGGCGCGGGCTTCCCGACCGGCATGAAGTGGAGCTTCATGCCCAAGGAGCCCAAGCCGGGTAAGCCGAACTTCCTCGTCATCAACGCCGACGAGTCCGAGCCCGGTTCGTGCAAGGACCGTGAGATCATCCGCCACGATCCGCACAAGCTGATCGAAGGCGCACTGATCGCCGGCTACGCGATGCGTGCCCGCGCGGCATACATCTACATCCGCGGTGAGTATATCATCGAGGCGAAGGTGCTCTTCGAGGCCGTTCAGGAGGCCTATGACAAGGGCCTGATCGGCAAGAACGCCTGCGGTTCGGGCTACGACTTCGACGTCTTCGTCCATCGCGGCGCCGGCGCCTACATCTGCGGCGAAGAGACCGCGATGCTGGAGAGCCTCGAAGGCAAGAAGGGCCAGCCCCGCCTGAAGCCGCCGTTCCCGGCCGGCGCGGGCCTCTATGGCTGCCCGACGACCGTGAACAACGTCGAGTCGATCGCCGTCGCGCCGACCATCCTGCGCCGTGGCGCGGCGTGGTTCGCGAGCTTCGGGCGCGAGAACAACAAGGGCACCAAGCTCTTCCAGATCTCGGGCCATGTGAACAAGCCGTGCGTGGTCGAGGAGGCGATGAGCATCCCCTTCCGCGAGCTGATCGAGAAGCATTGCGGCGGCATCCGCGGCGGCTGGGACAACCTGCTCGCCGTGATCCCCGGTGGTTCGTCGGTGCCGCTGGTGCCGGCCGCGGAGATCATGGACGCGCCGATGGACTTCGACGGCCTGCGTGCGCTCGGCTCGGGCCTCGGCACCGCGGCCGTGATCGTCATGGACAAGTCGACCGACATCGTCCGCGCGATCAGCCGCCTCAGCTACTTCTACAAGCATGAGAGCTGCGGCCAGTGTACGCCGTGCCGCGAAGGCACCGGCTGGATGTGGCGCGTGATGGAGCGTCTGCGCGAAGGCAATGCCGACGTCTCCGAGATCGACATGCTCCAGGAAGTGACCAAGCAGGTCGAAGGCCACACCATCTGCGCGCTCGGTGACGCGGCGGCATGGCCGATCCAGGGCCTGATCCGCCATTTCCGCCCGGAACTCGAGCGCCGCATCGCCGTCAAGCGCGGCGAGGCTCCTGTTGCGGTGGCGGCGGAATGATCTCCGCCGCTCGCCCTGCTGACCGTTTTTTCAAAGAGACGCTCTGATGCCCAAGCTCACAGTCGATGGGATCGAAGTCGAAGTCCCCGCCGGTGCCACCGTGCTCCAGGCGGCCGAGGCTGCCGGCAAGGAAATCCCGCGCTTCTGCTACCATGAGCGCCTGTCGATCGCCGGCAATTGCCGCATGTGCCTCGTCGAGGTGAAGCCGGGGCCGCCCAAGCCCCAGGCTTCGTGCGCGCTGCCCGCCGCCGACGGCCAGGAAATCCGCACCGACAGTGCGATGGTCAAGAAGGCCCGCGAAGGCGTGATGGAGTTCCTGCTCATCAATCACCCGCTCGACTGCCCGATCTGCGATCAGGGCGGCGAGTGCGACCTGCAGGACCAGTCGATCGCCTATGGCAAGGGCCATAGCCGCTTCGACGAGAACAAGCGGGCGGTGACGGAAAAGTACATGGGTCCGATCGTCAAGACGGTCATGACCCGCTGCATCCAGTGCACGCGCTGCGTGCGCTTCGCCGAGGAAGTCGCCGGCGTCGAGGAAATCGGCGCGATCTATCGCGGCGAGAACATGCAGATCACCTCCTATCTGGAGCGTGCGGTCACGTCCGAGTTGTCGGGCAATGTGGTCGATCTCTGCCCGGTCGGCGCGCTGACCTCCAAGGCCTATGCGTTCGAAGCGCGCCCGTGGGAGCTGAAGAAGACCCCCGGCATCGACGTGATGGACGCGATCGGCACCAACGTGCGTCTCGACGCGCGTGGCCGTCAGGTTCTGCGCTCGCTGCCGCGCATCAACGAGGACGTGAACGAGGAATGGGCGTCGGACAAGACGCGCCATGCCGTCGACGGCCTCGTCCGCAATCGTCTCGACAAGCCCTATGTCCGCGTCGACGGCAAGCTGAAGGCTGCGAGCTGGGAAGAGGCGTTCGCCGCGATCGCCAAGGCGATGCAGGGCGTCAGCGGCAATCAGGTTGCGGGCCTCGCCGGCGATCTGGCCGAGGTCGAGAGCGTCTATGCGCTCAAGGCGCTGCTGAAGGCCTATGGCTCGTCGCTGCACGAAGCGCGCGTCGATGGCGCGCTCTATGACGTCGCGAGCCCGGCATCGTACCGCTTCAACCCGACCATCGCGGGCGTCGAGGACGCCAAGGCGATCCTGCTCGTGGGCACCAACCCGCGCTGGGAAGCGCCGCTGGTCAACACCCGCATCCGCAAGGCGATCAAGAAGGGCGCGAAGGTTTACGCCGTCGGCCCCGAAGTCGATCTTACCTATCCGGTTCAGTGGCTTGGCGCCGATATCTCGGCTCTGAACGAGCTGCCCGAAGCGCTGACCAAGGCGGAAGACGTGATCGTCATCGCCGGCATGGGCGCGTGCCTGATCGAGGGCGGCTATGCGGCGGCCCGTCAGGTCGCCTCGGCGCTGAACGCGGGCTTCGGCCTGCTCCACACGGCCGCCGGTCGCGTGGGTGCGCTCGATGTCGGCTTCACCACCGAGGGCGGTTTCGGCGCGGTCGTCGAGGCGGCGCCGAAGGTGATCTTCTCGCTCGGCGTCGACGAGGCGGAGCTGGCAGGCTTCTTCGGCGGCGCGTTCAAGGTCTATATCGGCACGCATGGCGATCGCGGCGCGCACAGCGCGGACGTGATCCTGCCGGGCGCGACCTATGTCGAGAAGCCGGGCACCTGGGTGAACATGGAAGGCCGCGTGCAGCGGACCGAGCGGGCGGTGTTCCCGGTCGGCGATGCCCGCGAGGACTGGACCATCCTGCGCGCGCTCTCGGCCGTGCTGGGCAAGACGCTGCCGTTCGACAGCCTCGCGCAGCTCCGCTCGAAGATCGCGGCCGATCATCCGACGCTGGCGGAGGAGGGGCTCGCTCCGGTCGCCGCGCTCGATGCCGCGCCGAAGGGTGGTGACGTCTCCGGCACGATCGTCTATCCGATCGCCGACTTCTATCTCACCAACCCGATTGCCCGCTCGTCGCCCACCATGCAGCGCTGCTCGGCCGAGCTGATCCATGGCGAGAGCTTCGCGGAGGCCGCAGAATGATCTCCTGGTTTACCGGCGTTGTGCCCTATGGCTGGGCCTATTTCATCGCCACGATCATCGATATCCTCGTGATCGCGCTGCCGGTGATGCTGGCCGTGGCCATGATTATCTACGCCGATCGTAAGATCTGGGCGGCGATGGCGCTGCGTCGCGGCCCGAACGTCGTCGGTCCGTTCGGTCTGCTCCAGTCCTTCGCGGACGGTCTGAAGGTCTTCCTTCAGGAAACCATCATCCCGTCGGCCGCGAACCGCACTTTGTTCCTCGTCGCGCCGGTGATTACCTTCACCGTCGCGCTGATCGCCTGGGCGGTGATCCCGTTCAGCTCCTTCTCGGTGCTGGCGAACATCAATGTCGGCCTGCTCTACATTCTCGCGGCCTCGTCGCTGGGCGTGTACGGCGTGATCCTCGCGGGCTGGGCGTCGAACTCGAAATATCCGTTCTACTCGGCGATCCGCGCCGCCGCCCAGATGGTCAGCTATGAAGTCGCCATCGGCTTCGTGCTGATCTCGGTGGTGATGTGGGCCGGCAGCTTCAACATGCAGACCATCGTTCTGGCGCAGAAGGGCACGATCCTCGGCATCATCAACGCCAATGGTTTCAACCCGCTGCTCTTCCCGATGGCGGTGGTGTTCCTGATCTCGTCGATGGCGGAAACCAGCCGTACGCCGTTCGATCTGACCGAAGCGGAAAGCGAACTGGTCGCCGGTTATCAGACCGAATATTCGTCGATGAGCTTCGCGCTCTACTGGCTCGGCGAATATGCCAACGTCATCCTGATGTGCGCGCTCAACGCGACGCTGTTCTGGGGTGGCTGGCTGCCGCCGCTCGATCTGCCGTTCCTCTATCATATTCCGGGCACGACGATCGGGCTGGGTCTGTTCTGGATCCTGCTGAAGATGGCCGTCTTCTTCTTCATCTTCTCGTGGGTGAAGGCGACGCTGCCCCGCTATCGTTACGATCAGCTTATGCGTCTGGGCTGGAAGATCTTCCTGCCGCTGTCGCTGCTGTTCGTCTTCCTCGTCTCCGGGTGGCTGATGCTCACCCGCTACCACCCGATCGGAGCCTGATGCGATGAGCGTCGCGCACTTCGTCAAATCGTTCACGCTCTGGGAGATCGTGAAGGGCCATGCCCTCACCTTGAAGTATTTCTTCAAGCCCAAGGCGACGATCAACTACCCGTTCGAGAAGAACCCGCTGTCGCCCCGCTTCCGCGGCGAACATGCGCTGCGCCGCTACCCCAACGGGGAAGAGCGCTGCATCGCGTGCAAGCTGTGCGAGGCGGTGTGCCCGGCGCAGGCCATCACGATCGAGGCCGAACCGCGCGACGACGGCAGCCGCCGCACCACGCGCTACGACATCGACATGACCAAGTGCATCTTCTGCGGCTTCTGCCAGGAAGCCTGCCCGGTCGATGCGGTGGTCGAGGGGCCGAACTTCGAATATTCCACAGAGACCCGCGAGGAGCTGATCTATGACAAGGCCAAGCTGCTCGACAACGGGGATCGCTGGGAACGGGCGATCGCGGCGAACCTTGCCGCAGACGCGCCGTACCGTTAATCGCTCGCAACGAATCTGACAGGGGCTCGAACAGCGCCGTGATCCAGACGATCGCCTTTTATCTGTTCGCCGTCATGGTGATCGCCTCCGCGGCGCTCACCATCACCGCGCGCAATCCGGTGCACTCCGTGCTCTGGCTCATCCTCGCCTTCTTCAACGCGGCGGGGCTGATGCTGCTCGTCGGCGCCGAGTTCATCGCGATGCTTCTTGTCATCGTGTATGTCGGCGCGGTCGCCGTGCTGTTCCTGTTCGTCGTCATGATGCTCGACATCGACTTCGCCGAACTCCGGGCGGGCCTTTCCAGATATCTGCCCTTCGGGGTCGCCATCGCGGCGGCGCTGCTGGCGGAGATCGTGATCGCCGCGGGCGTGTGGGAGGCTGGCCCCGTCCAGCTCGCCGGCCGCACCGCCGTGACGCCGTCGCCGGATCAGGTGCCCAATATCGAGGCGCTCGGCACGCTGCTCTACACGCGCTACCTGTTCGTGTTCGAGGGCGCAGGCCTTGTGCTGCTCGTCGCCATGATCGGCGCGATCGTGCTGACCCACCGTGCCCGTGGCGGCGTCCGTCGCCAGAACATCATGCGCCAGTCCATGCGCCGGGCGGAGGACGCCACCCGCATGACCAACCCGACTGTCGGCCAGGGAGTCGAGCTGTGATCGGTCTCCAGCATTTCCTCGTCGTTTCGGCGATCCTCTTCGTCATGGGTGTGCTCGGCATCTTCCTGAACCGGAAGAACGTCATCATCATCCTGATGGCGATCGAGCTGATCCTGCTCAGCGTGAACATCAATCTGGTGGCCTTCTCGGCCTATCTGCACGATCTTGTCGGCCAGATCTTCGCGATGTTCGTGCTGACGGTCGCGGCGGGTGAGGCGGCCATCGGCCTTGCCATCCTCGTGATCTATTTCCGTGGCCGCGGCACCATCGCGGTCGATGACATCAATCGGATGAAGGGCTGAACCCGCCGTGATCCAGCTCCTGGTATTCCTGCCGCTGTTCGCGGCGGCGGTCGCCGGCCTCGGCAACCGCATGATCGGCAACACGGCGGCGAAGCTCGTCACCACGGGCGCGCTGTTCGCGTCCTGCGCGATCGCGTGGCCGATCTTCATCGGTTTCCTGACGGGCACGAACCATGCCTATGTCGCCCCGGTGCTCACCTTCATCCACTCGGGCGACCTTCAGGTCGACTGGGCGCTGCGGGTCGACGCGCTGACGGCCGTGATGCTCGTGGTGGTGACCAGCGTGTCCGCGCTCGTTCACCTCTATAGCTGGGGCTATATGGGCGAAGACCCGGACCAGCCGCGCTTCTTTGCCTATCTGTCGCTTTTCACCTTCGCGATGCTCATGCTCGTGACGGCGGACAGCCTGGTGCAGATGTTCTTCGGCTGGGAAGGCGTGGGCCTCGCGTCCTACCTGCTCATCGGCTTCTGGTATCAGAAGCCGTCGGCCGGCGCGGCGGCGATCAAGGCGTTCGTCGTCAATCGCGTGGGCGACTTCGGTTTCTCGCTCGGCATCTTCGGCACCTTCCTGGTGTTCGGCACGACGTCGATCCCGGCGATCCTTCATGCCGCTCCCGGCATGGCGGGCTCGACGATCGGCTTCCTCGGCTATCGCGTCGACACGATGACGCTGCTCTGCCTGCTGCTGTTCATCGGCGCGATGGGCAAGTCGGCGCAGCTCGGCCTGCACACCTGGCTGCCGGACGCGATGGAAGGCCCGACGCCGGTCTCCGCGCTGATCCACGCCGCCACCATGGTGACCGCGGGCGTGTTCATGGTGTGCCGCCTGTCGCCGATGTTCGAGACGAGCCATGTTGCCCTCGAGGTCGTCACCGTGATCGGCGCGCTGACCTGCTTCTTCGCCGCGACCGTCGGCACGACGCAGACCGACATCAAGCGCGTGATCGCCTATTCGACCTGCTCGCAGCTCGGCTACATGTTCTTCGCGGCCGGTTCGGGCGCGTTCGGCGCGGCGATGTTCCACCTCTTCACGCACGCCTTCTTCAAGGCGCTGCTGTTCCTCTCGGCGGGCTCGGTGATCCACTCGATGCACCACGAGCAGGACATGCGCTTCTATGGCGGCCTGCGTAAGCATATCCCGCTGACCTTCTGGGTGATGATCGCGGGTACGCTGGCCATCACCGGTGTCGGCGTGGCGGGCGTGTTCGGCTTCGCGGGCTTCTACTCGAAGGACGCGATCATCGAGGCGGCCTATGCCACCGGCACGCAGGTGGGCGGCTTCGCCTGGTTCATGGGCGTGTTCGCGGCGGGCCTGACGAGCTTCTACTCGTGGCGCCTGATCTTCCTCACCTTCTTCGGCGAACCGCGCTGGGCCGCTTCCGAGCATATCCAGCACGCGATGCACGATCATGGGCACGGTCATGACGATCATGGCCATGACGATCATCACGCGCCCGACGAGACGGCCGGCCACGAGCCGCGCCCCGAGGGCCGCTCGATCAACGAGATCGCGCATGGCACGCTCGGCTATCATCCGCACGCCGCGCCGTGGGTGATGAAGCTACCGCTGCTCGCGCTGGCGGTTGGCGCGGTGTTCGCGGGCTGGGCGTTCGCGCACTATTTCCTGGAGGCGGAGTTCTGGCAGGGCGCGGTCGCCTATTCGGCCGAACTGCACGAGAAGGCGGAGCATCTGCCGACGCTGCTCGGCCTCGCGCCGACGATCGTGATGCTGATCGGTCTCGCGATCGCCTATTGGGGCTATATCGTCGACACGACGATCCCGGATCGCTTCGCCAGGACTTTCCGCGGGCTCTACGTCTTCCTGCTCAAGAAGTGGTATTTCGACGAGCTGTACGACTTCCTGTTCGTGCGCCCGGCCTTCGCCATCGGCCGCTTCCTCTGGAAGCAGGGCGACGAGGGCACGATCGACCGCTTCGGCCCGGACGGCATCTCGAAGCTCATGGTCGTCGGCAACCGCTTCATGGCGCGTGCGCAGTCCGGCTACGTCTACAGCTATGCGCTGGTGATGCTGCTGGGCCTCGCCGGGCTCGCCACCTGGGCGGTGACGCGATGAGCGTCCTTTCCTTCTCCGCTTGTCCGGCGCTGGCCGACATCGAGTTCAACCGCCGGACCATGGTCCCGGCTTCCGCCGGGGAACGATAACACAATGAATCAGCTCGGTTTCCCAATCCTGTCGATCATGCTGGCGGTGCCGCTCGTCGCCGCGCTCTGGTGTTTGTTCGCGCCCGGCGAGGGCGAGGCCAAGGCCAGGAGCGCCCGCGTGACGGCGCTGGCGGCCAGCCTCATCGATCTCGTGCTCGGCGGCGTGCTCTGGGCCAATTATGAGGTCGGCGGCGCGCGCTGGCAGTTCATCGAGCGGGCGGATGTCTTCGGCCGCTTCTCCTGGGCGCTCGGCATCGACGGCATCGCGCTGATGCTGATCGTGCTCACCGTTTTCCTCGTGCCGCTCTGCATCCTGGCTTCGTGGACTTCGATCCAGAAGCGCGTGCCCGAATATATGGCCGTGTTCCTCCTGACCGAGCTGCTGATGCTCGGCGTGTTCGTGGCGCAGGATCTGTTCCTGTTCTACATCATGTTCGAGGGCGGCCTGATCCCGATGTACATGATTATCGGCATCTGGGGCGGCGCGCGTCGTATCTACGCGAGCTACAAGTTCTTCCTCTACACGCTGCTCGGATCGGTGCTGATGCTGATCGCCATGCTCTACATGGCGCAGACGGCGGGCACGACCTTCATTCCGACGCTGATGGCCTTCAACTTCTCGTCGCAGGCGCAGCTCTGGCTGTTCCTCGCCTTCTTCGCCTCCTTCGCGGTGAAGATGCCGATGTGGCCGGTCCACACCTGGCTTCCCGACGCGCACGTCGAGGCGCCGACGGCGGGTTCGGTCATCCTGGCGGGCGTGATGCTGAAGCTCGCGGGCTACGGCTTCATCCGCTTCTCGCTGCCGATGTTCCCGGAGGCGTCCGCCCATTACATGTGGCTGATCTTCGCGCTGTCGATGATCGCGACCGTCTACACCTCGCTCGTCGCGCTGGTGCAGAAGGACATGAAGAAGCTGATCGCCTACTCGTCGGTCGCCCACATGGCGCTCGTCACCTTCGGCCTGTTCGCCTTCAACCGGCAGGGCATCGAAGGCGCGATGATGGTGATGCTGGGCCACGGCCTTGTGTCGAGCGCGCTCTTCCTGTGCGTCGGCGTCGTCTATGATCGCCTGCACACCCGTGAGATCGCGCGCTACGGCGGCCTCGCCACCAACATGCCGGCTTACGCCACCTTCTTCCTGTTCTTCACCATGGCGTCGGTGGGCCTTCCGGGCCTGTCGAACTTCCCCGGTGAGTTCCTGTCGATGATGGGCACCTATGAGATCTCGTCCTGGGCGGCCTTCATCGCGGTGACGGGCATCATCACGGGCGCGGCCTATATGCTGTACCTCTACCGCCGCATCTGCTTCGGCCCGCAGACCAATGCGGACGCCGCCGCCATGTCCGATCTCGACAAGCGCGAGTGGCTGGTGCTGGCGCCGCTTGCCGCTGCGGTGCTGTGGATGGGTGTCTATCCCGAGAGCTTCCTGTCGCCGATGCGCGCCGATGTCGGCGCCCTGCTGGAGCGTATTCACCCGGCCGCGCCGGCCAGCGACGCCGCCCTGACGGTGCCGCACGCGGCGCCCGCCGCCGCCGTTGCCGGGGAGCGTTGAGATCATGAGCTATATCGACTCCTTTGCGCTCTCCCTCCCGGAGATCATCCTTTCCTTCGGCGCGATCGTGCTGATGCTGGCGGCCGCCTGGATGGGCGACAAGGCTTCCAAGGCGATCAGTTGGGTCAGCGTCTTGCTGCTGGCCGGCGCCGGTCTGGCGCTGCTCGGGCCGGCGGGCTCGGGCGGGCTGGGCTATGACGGCCTGTATGTGGCCGATCCTTTCGCGGCGTTCGCCAAGCTGCTGATCTATGTCGGCGCGGCGGTCGCGATCCTCGTCGCCCCCGGTTTCTTCAACCGCGACGGCGAGATGCGCGCCGAATATCCGGTGCTGATCCTGCTCTCGGCGGTCGGCATGGGCACGATGGTGTCGGCGGTCGACCTGCTGACGCTCTATGTCGGCCTCGAACTCCAGAGCCTTGCCGCTTACGTCCTCGCGAGCTTCCTGCGTCGTGACGATCGTTCGGCGGAAGCGGGCCTGAAGTATTTCGTGCTGGGCGCGCTGGCCTCGGGCATCCTGCTCTATGGCATCTCGCTGCTCTACGGCTTCTCGGGCACGACCAGCTTCGTCGGCGTCGCCGCCGCGATGAAGGCGAGCATGGGCTCGGGCCTGCTGTTCGGGCTGGTGTTCGTTCTCGCCGGTCTCGCCTTCAAGATCTCGGCCGTGCCGTTCCACATGTGGACGCCGGACGTGTATGAAGGCGCGCCGACGCCGGTGACCGCCTTCTTCGCTTCGGCCCCGAAGGTCGCGGCGATGGCGCTGACCGTCCGCGTGGCGATCGAGGCGATGGGTCCGGCGACGGGCGAATGGCGCCAGATCATCATCTTCTGCGCGCTGGCCTCCACCATCCTCGGCGCGGTGGGTGCGATCGGGCAGACCAACATCAAGCGCCTGCTCGCTTACTCGTCGATCAACAATGTCGGCTTCGCCCTGTTCGGGCTCGTCGCCGGCACGGCCTACGGCGCGTCCGCGGTGATGACCTACATGACGGTCTATATCGTGATGACGCTGGGCAGCCTGATCTGCGTCCTCCAGATGCGGACCGCCGACGGCACGCCGACCGAGCAGATCGCCGCGCTCTCCGGCCTGTCGCGCACGCGCCCGGCGCTGGCGGCGGCGTTCGCGATCTTCATGTTCTCGCTGGCCGGTATCCCGCCGCTGTTCGGTTTCTGGCCGAAGTTCATGGTGTTCGACGCGCTGGTGCGGGTCGACATGTGGCCGCTCGCCATGATCGGCATCGCGACCTCGGTGATCGGCGCCTTCTATTATCTCAAGATCGTCAAGACGATCTACTTCGACGAGCCGGCCGGCGTTCTGGCGCCGTCCCGCTCGATGATCGAGGGCGTGCTGATCGCGCTGGCGGCGCTGTTCGTCTCGCCGCTCGGCTATCTGATGATCGGGCCGCTCGGCCGGATCACGCAGACCGCCGCGAACGCTCTGTTCTGATCCGTCTGACGCATCAGGGCCTCTTAGTGGATGGGGATTCGGTGTTCCTGGGCAACCAGGACGCCGGATCCCCGTTGCTATATGGGGTAAGCCCATGACGATGCTCGATATCCGCACCGTGGCCGAGACGGCGTCGACCAACGACGACGTGGCGGCGCTCGCGCGGCAGGGGGCGGCCGAGGGGCTGTGGCTGCGGGCCGAGCGCCAGACGGCCGGGCGTGGACGTCAGGGCAGGGCGTGGGTGTCCCCCGAGGGCAATCTCTTCGCCAGCACATTGGTGCGTGTCCGCTCCGGCGAGCCGCCCGCGCCGACGCTGGCGCTGGTCGCCGCCGTGGCGCTGGCGGAGGCGGCCGGGGCCTATGGCGTCACCGCCATGCTCAAATGGCCGAATGACCTGCTGGTCGACGGGGCCAAGCTCTCGGGCATCCTGCTGGAGCGCGCCGACGATGCGGTGGTGATCGGCTTCGGCGTCAATCTCGCGGGGCATCCGACCGGGCTCGATCGCGAGGCGACGAGCTTCCCGGCGCTGACCGGCACGGCGCCCGATTCTGACCAGTTCGTCCATACGCTGGCCGAGGCCTTCGCGCGCTGGCTGGGCCGCTGGCGGGGCGAGGGGCTGGCCCCGGTGCGTGCCCGCTGGCTGGAGCGCGCTCACCCGGCCGGCAGCGCGCTGACGGCGCGGCTCCCCGACGGCACCAGCCTCGACGGGCTGTTCGAGGGGCTGGACGAGGGCGGCGCGCTCAGGCTCCGCTTGGCGGACGGGGCGAGCCATGTCATTCACGCCGCCGACATCTTCCTGATCCGGGATTGAGCGTATGCTGCTTGCCATTGACGCCGGCAATACCAATATCGTCTTCGCGCTGGTGGCGCAGGGCGGCGACGCGCCCGTGATCCGCACCCGCTGGCGCATCGCCACAGATGCACGCCGTACCGCCGATGAATATGCCGTGTGGCTGCATCAGCTCCTCGCGCTCGAGGGCATCGAACGCAGCGCCGTGAGCGCGGTCATCATCTCCACCGTGGTGCCGCGCGCGCTCCACAATCTGGAGGTGCTGGCCACCAAATATTTCGGCGTGGAGCCGCTCGTCGCGGGGCGCCCGCCGATGGACTGGGGCATCACGCTCGACGTCCCCGAGCCGCATACGGTCGGCGCGGACCGCGCGGTCAACGCGATCGCGGCCCATGCGCTCCACCCCGGCGACAAGATCGTGATCGACTTCGGCACGGCGACGACGTTCGACGTCGTGGATTATTCGGGCGCATACAAGGGCGGCATCATCGCGCCGGGCATCAACCTGTCGCTCGATGCGCTGGTGGCCGCCGCCGCCAAGCTGCCGCGCATCGCGATCGCCGCGCCCGAGAAGCCGGGCGTCATCGGGCGCACCACCGAAGATCAGATGCTGATCGGCATCTATTGGGGCTATATCGCCATGATCGAGGGGCTGGTTTCGCGGATGCGCGCGGAAATCGGCCGGCCCGTGAAGGTTGTCACCACCGGCGGGCTCGCATCGCTGTTCGATAAACATACATCGGTGTTCGATGCGATCGAGCCCGATCTCACCATTACCGGCCTGGCGATGATGCATCGCCGTTTGCCGCGGACTTAAGGATTATTGATGACCAAACCCGGCGACGAGCTCCTGTTCCTGGCCCTTGGCGGCTCGGGGGAGATCGGCATGAACGTCAATCTCTATGGCTGCCGCGGCAAGTGGCTGATGGCGGACCTCGGCCTCAGCTTCGCGGACCCGGCCTATCCCGGCATCGACGTGGTGCTGCCCGATCTCGCGTTCATCGAGGAACGGCAGGAGGATCTGCTCGGCCTCGTCGTGACCCACGGGCATGAGGATCATATCGGCGCCATCCCCTATATGGCGCTGGACCTCGGCGTGCCGATCTACGCGACGCGGTTCACCGCCGGGCTCATCCACGCCAAGCTGGAGGAAGAGGGGCTCACCGACCGCGTGACGGTGAAGATCGTCAAGGAAGGCGAGCCGCTGAAGCTCGGGCCGTTCTCGGTCGAGTGGGTGCCGCTGGCGCACTCCATCCCCGAGATGAACGCGCTGCTGATCGACACGCCTTACGGTCGCGTCTTCCACACCGGAGACTGGAAGCTCGACGAGAATCCGGTGATCGGCCAGCCAAGCAGCGCGGAAGCGCTGAAGGCGATCGGCAGACAAGGCGTGCTGGCGCTGATGGGCGACAGCACCAACGTGTTCAACCCGGAGCCGTCGGGCTCGGAATCGAGCGTGCGCGCCGATCTGGAGCGGTTCGTCGGCGAGGCGGACAAGCGCGTCCTCATCACCACCTTCGCCTCCAACGCCGCCCGCGTGCAGACGCTGGGGCAGGTGGCGGTCGCGACCGGGCGGCAGGTCTGCGTCGCGGGCCGCTCGCTCGATCGCATCATCAAGATCGCCAAGGCGGCGGGCTATCTGCTCGATTTTCCGCCGACGGTCGATTTCGACACCGCGATGCGCCTGCCGCCCAAGGATCTGATGATTATCGCGACCGGCGGGCAGGGCGAGGCCCGCGCCGCGCTCAGCCGCATCGCGCACGACAGCCACAAGCTGAAGCTCTCCGAGGGCGACACGGTGCTGTTCTCGTCGAAGCAGATCCCCGGCAACGAGGAGGCGATCGGCATCGTCCAGAACGCGCTCGCCGCCCGCAACATCCGCATGGTGACGGAGCGGCAGGCGCATATCCACGTCTCGGGCCATCCGGGGCGGCCGGAGATCGAGGCGCTCTATGGCTGGCTGAAGCCGGAGACCGTCGTCCCCGTCCATGGCGAGCGCCGCCACATGGCCGAACATGCGCGCTTCGCCGCCTCGCTCGGCGTGCCGCGCACTCTGGTGCAGGTGAATGGCGACGTCGTCCGCCTGGCGCCGGAGGGGCCGAAGATCGTCGGCCATGAGCGTGCCGGCCGGCTGGTGCTCGACGGCGACGTGATCCTGTCCGCCAACGGCACGACGATGAACGAGCGGCGCAAGCTCGCGGCCAATGGTCTGGTGTCCGTTGCCATTGCGGTGGACAAGGCGGGCAAGGCCAAGGGGCGGCCCCAGATCGCCGTGCAGGGCCTCCCTGTGGAAGAGGACCGTGAGGATTTCATCGAGGATGCCGCTGAGGCCGCGCTCGATGCGCTGGAGGCGGGGCCGCGTGACGAGGCCAAGCTGCGCGAGGCGATCCGCCTCGGCGTCCGCCGCCGCGCGACCGCGTGGACGGGCAAGAAGCCCGTGGTCGACGTCCTGCTGCTGCGGGTGTAGCCTTCATCCCCGAAGGGCCGCGCGGACGGCCTTTCGGGGAGGCACAGGCCGAATGCGCTGGTTTTCGCTCGTCGCGATCTATTTCCTGTTCTGGTTCATCACGCTGTTCGTCGTCCTCCCGTTCAGCGCGCGGACGGCGGAGGAAGCGGGCGAGAAGCCGGTGATCGGCCATGCCGAGAGCGCGCCGCACGATTTCCGCCCGTGGACGGTCGTGTGGCGGACGAGTCTGGTCGCGGCGGTGCTGCTGGCGGCCTTCTGGTTCGTCCACGCGGAAGGGTGGATCGACGTTCAGATTTCCTCGGCTGCGGCGGGCCGCATTCCCTGAGCCGCTTGGTCAGTTTCCAAAACCTTCGTCGCCCTCTGCATCCTTCGTCATCCTCGCCCGCCTTCGTCATCCCGGACTTGCTCTGGGATCCAGGGCCATTTGCGGCTCTGGATCCTGACTTTCGTCAGGATGACGGGCGACGAAACAGGATGACGGGAGGGGAGAGCCGCGACAGAAAGAAAAGGCCGGCAGGGGGCATCCCCGCCGGCCTTTCGCGTATCAGGAGCGCAGGCGGGCGATCGCCTGGGCGAGGGCGACGTAGAGCTTGCCCATATCCGACGAGAGCATGATGACCGCGTGCGTCGAGCCGTCGCGGGTCGTCAGGATCGGGCGGAGCAGCGCCTCGAAATCGTGGATGTAGCGGTTCACCTGCTCGCGGAACTCGGGGTCTTCCTCGTAATGGCGGGCGATTTCACGGGCCTCGCCATTCTCGATCAGCTTCACCGCGCGGCGGGTGAACACGCCCCGGTCACCGCGCAGATAGGACGCCCAGGCGCTGTCGCTGGCCTCGTTGGAGAGCAGTTTGGTGACGTCGATCGCCGTCGAGTTGAGTGAATCGATCAGCAATGCCACGCGCCGCGAGAAATTGTCGCGATCGGCATTCTCGACCGTGGATTTGCCCTCGGCGATCTGCGTGTCGACCGAGGCGCTCGTCTCCGCGATGCGGCCGAGCTGCTCCTCCAGCCGGGCGGTCGCCGAGCGCGCGGCCTCGACCGCCGCTTCGGACACCGCCGCGACACGGGCGATCTGGCCATCGACCTGATCGACCACGGCCTGCTCCAGCGCTTTGCGGCCGGCATCCCCGAGCGCCTCGGCGCTGCGCGGTATGATCGTGCCCAGCGCCTCGCGGGCGCGCTCGGCGGCCTGCGTGGCGGTCTCGCGGACGCGGATCAGCGCCTCGACCAGCTTGGGCGAGGTGGCGTCGGCCAGCTTCACCGCCTCGCGGTCTACCTGCGTGATGGCCTCGCCCAATGTGGTGGTGCCGTCGCGGGCGGCGGCGAGGCGCTGGTCGATCGCCTCGGCCAGCGTGTCGATCGCGGCGCGGCGCTCGTCGAGCGCGGTGCGGGCGGCATCAAGCGCCGTGGAGGCGGCGCGGGCGGCCTCGTTGAGGCGCTCGGCCTCGGGGCCGGCGGAGGCGACCAGCTCGCGGCTGCGCGCGGCCTGGCTCTCCAGCTCGGAGAGGGCGGCGGGCAGCGTCTCGCCCAGCTCGGTCACGCAGGCGGCGATCGCGCCGCGCAGCGTCTCGGCGCGGTTGATGAAGGTGGTGGCGGCCGTGCCCCCGTCATTGAGCGAGGCCATGACCCGCTCGATATGCCCGCCAAGCTGGCCGAGCGCGTCGCCCAGCCGCTCTGTGCGGGCGCGGCCCGTCTCGTCCAGCTCGGCGAAGCGCGCCTCGACATGGGCGAGGCCGCGCTGGATGCGCTCGATCATCGAGGAGCCGAGCCCGTCCTGCCGTGCCAGCGCGTCGGCGGCCTGCTGCGCGGCGGCCTCTGCGGAGGTCTGCGCGCGGTCGATCATCGCGTTGATCGCCTCGCCCTGCGCGATGATGCCTTCGCGCGTGCGCTCGACGGCAGCGGTCGCGCGTTCGAGCACGCCGTCGACCGAGCTGGTCATGCGGTTCGAGGCATCCTCGATGCCGCGCGCGGCGACTTCGCTGGCACCGGAAATCTGGGAAATCTGCGCGGAGAGGCGGTTGGCGGCGCCGGACGTGCCATCCTCGGCATCCTTGGCGCGCGCGGTGAGGTTGGCGAGCGTCGCGTCGAGGGCCGCGGCCTGCTCATGCGCGCCCACGCCGGCGGTGCGGATGCGCTCGGCGAGGCTGCGGGTCTGCTCCTCGGCGCGCGGCAGGTCGGCGAGCAGCACGCCCATGTCGACCCGCGCGGTGCCGGCGGCGGCGTCGAGGTCGCGTGTCTGGCGGCCGAGTTCGGCGATCTCGCGGGCGATGTCCGTGGTCGCCTCGCGCAGCTTCACCGAGGTCTGGTCGGCGAGCAGCAGCAGGCGATCGGCCTGTTCGGCGACGGCAAGGCGATCCTCGGCGAGGCGGCGCGAGGCGAGGCCCAGCACCGCGTCCAGCGCCAGCGATTCCATGCGGACCGAACGCGCCACATCGGCGAAGCGCTGCGCCTCGCGGGCGGAATTGCGCTGCCACAGGATCAGCAGCGCCACGATCAGCGCCAGCGGCCCCGTGGCCATGCTGATGCCGCGCGCGACATCGCCGAGCGCGACCGGGCCGGAGCCCAGCCCGTTCAGCGCCAGCCCGACCACCGTCGCGATCCAGGCGAAGGCGGCGACGCCGAACAGCGCCAGCACCACCTTCTCCGCCGTCGTGGCGGGCGGCGGCCCGATCGCCTCTTCGTCGGCGAGATCAGCCTGCGCGATGCCCGGCATCGAATCGGCATGGGAAGACACAGGCGCCGCCACGGACTCCTGGTCGTCGGACTGAAGCGGTGTACCCGCCCAATAGGCCCCCCTGTTCATGGTCGCCTTCTTACACCCAAGCGCGGCCGGTGGAATAGTCACGCCAACGCGGGGCGGGCACGGATTGGCGAGCGGATCGTTGCGCCAGCGGGTTGGCATTCGGGCTCGCACCCGTCTATCCCGGTTTCATGCGTTTTTGGGGAGTTGAGGCGTGGCGCTGGCAGCGTTGATCGCGGCAGTGCGCGAGGCGGATGATGGCAGCGGGCTGGTAGGCACGCTGTCGGTCGCGGGTCGTACATTGGTCGAACGGCAGGCGCGGCTCGCCGCCGCCGCCGGGGCGAGCCATGTCGTGTTGCTGATCGAACGGTTGCCGGCAGGTCTGACCGGCGCGATCGATCGGCTGCGGCGGGATAATATCACCATCGATGTCGCGCGCAGCGCCGGCGATGCGGCGGATCGCTTCCATCCCGACGAGCGCGTGCTCGTCTTCGCGGATGGCGCGGTGGTCGGCCATGAGGCGATCGCGCGGCTGGTGGCGGGGCCTGCGCCCGGATTGCTGACCATCGGCGAAGGCGGCGGCTCCGGCGGGTTCGAGCGAATCGACGCCGGCGCGCACTGGGCGGGGCTGGCGCTGGTCTCGGGCGACACGCTGCGCAAGACGGTCGCGATGCTGGGCGACTGGGATCTGCATTCGACCTTGCTGCGCCGCGCGGTCGGGTCTTCCGCGCGGCGGGTGGACATCGCGGACGGGGCCGGGCTCGGCGAGCCCTTCCCGGCGATGCTGGTGCGTTCCCGTGCCGGCGCCCGCGCCGCGACCGAGGCGAGCTTCGCCGTCGATCGCGAGGGGGAAGGCTGGCCGGCACGGCTGCTCTATGGGCCGCTGGCGCGGGCGATTTCGGGCGTCATCCTCGATCGGCCCATCGAATCGCGCTGGCTGCGCTGGGGTGGGATCGGGGCCGCGGTGGTCGCCGTGCCAATGCTGTGGCGAGGCTGGCTGGCGGCGGGGCTGCTGCTGCTCGTGCTCGGCGCGCTGCTCGATGCGACGGGGCGGCTGCTCGCATCGCTGCGATTGTCGCCGGGATCGGTGGAGGACCGGATCGCGCTGGCGCGGGCAGGGGCGATGGGGCTCGGGCTGCTCGCCTTCGCCTGCCACAAGGCGAGCGCCAACCCGGCATCGCTGGTGCTCGGCATCGGCATCGTCGCGGTGATGGCGGCGATGGCGCGCGAGCGGCTGGCGTTGCGGTTGCTGGGCGACGGCCCGCGCTCGCCCGGCTGGACGGCGGACGTGGACGCGCTGACGCTGCTCTTCATCCCCTTCGTCTTCATCCAGCAGACGCTGGCCGGGCTGGCGGTGCTGGGCCTGTATGCCGCCGCTTCCTTCGCCGTCACCCAGCATCGCCTCGTCAGGGCGGCGCGAGGAAAGGCCTGAGCCTTAGACTTCTGGATTATTTGTATTCTACCGGATGTTAACTATCCCGTTCCATGCTGGAGAAGCCCACGGACGAAGGGGGATGCGATGCTGGGGTCCAAAATCCTGTCCCGGATCTTGTCGCGACCGCTGATGCTTGAGGACGCGATGCTCCCCACGCAGGGCACCGCCGAGCTTCTCGCCGAACTTCGCCGCACCAATGCGCAGGCTCCCGGCCGCATCTGCATGAGCTGCGGCCAGCGCTCCCAACGGGCCGAGGTGGACGAGGGCGATCATTGGCGCTGCTCCTGCGGGGCGGAATATCTCCTGATCTCCTGACCGCCGGCGGCGATCCCATTTCCCAAAGCGGTGTGCGGCGTTGGGCTTGCGTCTCCCGAGCGGCGATCCCGATCCGGTTGCTTAGGCGGATTTTAACGACGTGGGGCTAAGCGCTGCTATCATGTTCGTGACGCAGACAGGTTCGACCATGCCCACCGTGGCGCTTCTTGCCGCTGCGCATGAGGCGGAGGCGCTGCTCGGCGATCGCGTCGCGGCGGCCGGGGTCGAGCTGTCCCGCCCGCCTTCCTTCGGCATCGACGACGAGACGCGCGCGCGATCCGGTCTGCTGATCCGCGCTGCCATCTATACGGCAGAACTGGCGCTGCGAGCGGCCGAGCCCGCGCTCGACACCGGGACGCCCGGCCTGCTGGCGGATCGCTTCGTCTCGGCTGGGTTGCTCGCCCGATCGGGACTTGCCGCGGCGGCCTTGCTGCGGGCCGAGGAGCATCGGCTGGCGGCGGCGCTGGTGCGCGGCGCGAGCGAGGCCGAAGGCCCCGGCGCCCACCGGCTCGATCCCATCGGCGGCGAGTTCGCCAGCGAGAGTTTCGCCGTCCGCGCGGCCGAAGCCGCCCGTACCGAGCGCACCGGCGATCCGCTGCTGCCGCTCCACGATCTCTCCGCCGAGGATCGCCATGCGCTCTTCTGGCAAGTGGCCGCCTGCCTCGCCGACCGCGTGCTGGCCGAGGGGGAGAGCGAGGACGCGCTCCACCGCACCGCGGCCGCTGCCGTGGCGCGCGCGCTTGCCGCGATCGACGAGGGCGAGGGCATCGCGCCCGCCGCCATGCGTCTGGCCCACAGTCTCTTCACCGCCGGGGAACTGGACGATAGCCTGCTCGCCGGTACTCTGGCGGCGGGGCGCGTGGCGAGCCTCGCGGCGCTGCTCGCCGTCAGGGCCGGTATCGGCTTCGACGACGCCCGCGCGATGCTCACCGATCCGGCGCGTTTCGCCGTGCTGCTGCGCGCCTGCGACGTCGAGCGCGGGATCGCGGCGGCGATGATCCTCGCGCTGGCGCTCGGCCTCGATCGCGGCTTCGGCGTGGACCCGGCGGAGACGGCGGCAACGCTGGTCGAGGCCTATATCGATCTGCCGGTGGATGCCGCGCGGGCGGCGGTGCGGCGCACCCGGCTCGATCTCCATTATCGCGATGCGCTCGCGGCGCTGGCGGGACGGCGATGCTGACGCCCGATGACAGCCCGGTCCGCGGCCGCGTCGATGTCGACGGGCGGCTGATCGCGGCGGACGCGGCGCTGGCCGATCTGCACGCGCGCGCCGGCGGCGGAGAGGGCGGCCCGCTCGCGGTGCCGCAGCTCGCCTCGCTGGCCCGGCTGGTGCGGCGGCTGGGCATTCCGGTCGCGCGCTCCGTACTGGCGGCGGATGGCGAGGAGGATCTCGACCTCTGGGTTCGTGCGGTCCCCGAAGGCGACGAGGTGTCCTTCACCATCGCGAGCTGGACGCGGCGGCTGGCGGCCGCGCCCTTGCCCTCCGCCCGGCCATCCGCGCGCGATGCCGATTTCCTCCGCGCCGATGCCGACTGGTCTTGGGACAGCGACGCGGCGCTGCGCCTGATCGCGCTTTCCTCCGAGGGGATGGCGGCGCTGGTGGCCGATGGCGCCGGGCCGGCGCTGGGCGATCCGCTGACACGGCTGTTCGTGCTCGACGAGGCGCCGTCCGGCGGCCTGCCGCTGCTCGACGCGCTGGCGCAGCGCCGCCCCTTCGACGAGCAATATGTCACGCTGCGCGGCACCGACCGGCGCTTCCGGCTGGCCGGCGTTCCCGTGCTCGATGCGGCGGGTGAAGTGACGGGCTTTCGCGGCGGCGGTTTCGCGCTCAATGGCCAAGCCGTGCCCGAGCCGCGCCCCGCCAGGCCGGCCGAACCGCAGGGGGAGGGCGGCAGTGCCTTCGCGCGCCGGATCGAGACGGCGCTGCGGACGCCGTTGCACCGCATCGTCGCAGTCGCCGAGCAGATCCGCGAGCAGGACGAAGGCCCGGTCCGCGCCGATTACAACGCCTATGCCGGCGATATCGCTCATGCGGGGCGCCACCTGCTCGGCCTGATCGACGATCTCGCCGATCTGGAGGCGGTGGAGGGCGCAGACCTCGAGGTCGAAAGCGAGGCGCTCGACATGGCGGACCTCGCCCGCCGCGCGGCGGGGCTGCTCTCGGTGCGCGCGGACGACAAGGATATGCGGATCGAGCAACCCGATCTGGCCGAGGCGCTCGGTGCGATCGGTGATTTCAAGCGCTCGCTCCAGGTGCTGCTCAACCTGATCGGCAACGCGGTGCGCTTCGGGCCGGCGGGCTCGACGGTGCGCGTGTCGGTGGAGAAGCGCGGCGACGTCGCGGCGGCGATCGTCATCGATCAGGGCGACGGCATCGCCCCGGAAAACCGCGAGCGCGTCTTCGAGAAGTTCGAGCGGCTGGGCACCCGAGAGCCGGGTGCCGGCCTCGGGCTCTACATCTCGCGCCGGCTGGCCCGTGCGATGGGCGGCGACATCACCATCGAGGATGGGAGCGAGCACGGCGGGCGCTTCGTCTTCACGCTCCCCGCCGCCTGACGCGGCCCTCCTCCCAGGGCAAAAGAAAAGGGCGGCCGCATCGCGACCGCCCCTTCCTGTTCGAGGACTAGGGTCGATCAGCGCTGGCTGACAGGCACATAGTCGCGCTGCGTCGGGCCGTTATAGAGCTGACGCGGGCGGCCGATCTTCTGGGCCGGATCGGTAATCATCTCGTTCCACTGCGCCACCCAGCCCACGGTGCGGGCGAGCGCGAAGAGAACGGTGAACATCGTCGTCGGGAAGCCGATCGCCGACAGGATGATGCCCGAATAGAAGTCCACGTTCGGGTAGAGCTTCTTGTCGATGAAGTACGGATCGTTGAGCGCGATATGCTCAAGCTCATGCGCGACGTCGAAGATCGGATCGCTGACGCCGAGCTTCGCCAGCACGTCCTTCGCGGTCTTCTGCATCACGGTCGCGCGCGGATCGTAGTTCTTGTACACGCGATGGCCGAAGCCCATCAGGCGGAACGGATCGTCCTTGTTCTTCGCGCGCGCGATATATTCGGGGATGCGATCCGGCGTGCCGATCTCGCGGAGCATGTTGAGCGCCGCTTCGTTGGCGCCGCCATGCGCCGGCCCCCACAGGCAGGCGATGCCGGCCGCGATGCACGCGAACGGATTGGCGCCCGACGAACCGGCGAGACGCACGGTCGAGGTCGACGCGTTCTGCTCGTGATCGGCGTGGAGGATGAATATCTTGTCCATCGCCGATTCGATGACCGGATCGACCTCATATTCCTCCGCCGGGACCGAATAGGTCATGCGCAGGAAGTTGCCGGTGTAGCTCAGATCGTTCTTCGGATAGACGAACGGCTGGCCGACCGAATATTTGTACGCCATCGCGGCGATCGTCGGCATCTTGGCGATCAGGCGGTGGCTGGCGATCTCGCGCTGCACCGGATCGTTGATGTCGGTCGAGTCATGATAGAAGGCCGACAGCGCGCCGACCACGCCGCACATCACCGCCATCGGGTGCGCATCGCGACGGAAGCCGCGGAAGAAGGTCGAGAGCTGCTCATGCACCATGGTGTGGCGCGTGATGGTGTTGTTGAAGGTCTTCAGCTCGCCGGCCGACGGCAGCTCGCCCTTCAGCAGCAGATAGGCGACCTCCATGAAGCTCGACTGCTCGGCGAGCTGGCCGATCGGGTAGCCGCGGTGGAGCAGCACGCCCTTGTCGCCATCGATATAGGTGAGGCCCGACTGGCAACTCGCCGTCGAGGTGAAGCCGGGATCGTAGGTGAACACATCCGTGTCTGCATAAAGCTTGCGGATATCGATCACGTCCGGGCCCACCGTGCCCGACATGAGCTTGTAATCGAAGCTCTTGTCGCCGAGCGCCAGCTTGGCGGTGCCGTCAGCCATTTCTTCTTCCTCCAATATGGTCACCACGGAGGCCCGGGACCGGGCTTGTGGCGCCGTCAGATCAAGCTGCCGTTACCTGGTCGGCGAGGCGCGCAAGGCTTTCCTCCCGCCCAAGCAGCAACAGCACGTCGAAGATGCCCGGCGACGTCGTTCGGCCGGTGAGCGCCGCGCGAAGCGGCTGGGCCACCTTGCCGAGACCGACGCCGGCCTCTTCGGACACACCGCGAACCGCCGATTCGAGCGCTTCGGCCGACCACTCCATGGGCTCCAGCGCGCGTGCCGTAGCGGCAAGCAGAGACGCGCCTTCACCCGAAAGAAGGGCTTGGGCACGGTCATCAATATCTAGGGGGCGAGTGCGAAAAAGAAAAGTCGCACCCTCGGCCAATTCCATCAAATCCTTGGCACGAACCTTCAAGACGGCCATGCTGCGACGCAAAAGATCGCGATCTTTTTCAGCGAGTTCGCGGCCGACTCGGCTTTCCACCATCGGCGCGACCAGTTCGGTGAGCCGTTCGTCCGACGCGGCGCGGATATAATGGCCGTTGAGGTTTTCGAGCTTCTTCTGATCGGTGCGCGCGGGTGAACGGCCGATGCCGGCGACATCGAAAATCTCGATCGCGCGGGCTCGGTCGATGATCTCCTCGTCGCCATGGCCCCAGCCGAGCCGCAGGAGATAGTTCGAAAGCGTTTCCGGCAGGATGCCCATCTCGTCGCGATAGGCCTCGACGCCGAGCGCGCCGTGCCGCTTGGAGAGCTTCGCCCCGTCCGGCCCGTGGATCAGCGGCACATGGCCATAGACCGGCACCGGCCAGCCCATCGCACGGATGATGCCGAGCTGGCGGAAGGCGTTGTTGAGATGATCGTCGCCGCGGATGACGTGGGTGACGCCCATGTCGTGATCGTCCACCACCACGGCGAGCATGTAGGTCGGCGTGCCGTCCGAGCGGAGCAGGACCATGTCGTCCAGCTCGGAATTGCGCACCGTCACCTGGCCCTGGACGAGATCGTCGATGGTCGTCTCGCCCTCGGTCTCGGCCTTCAGACGGATGACGAAGGGCGCGCCCTCCGGCGCCTCCCTGGGATCGCGGTTGCGCCAGCGGCCGTCATAGCGGAGCGGAAGCTTGTTGGCGCGCTGCTGGGCGCGCATCTCCTCCAGCTCCTCGGCGGTGGCGAAGCACTTGTACGCATGGCCGCGCTCCAGCAGGTCGAAGGCGACCTCGGCATGGCGGCTGGCGCGGGCGAACTGGTATATCTCGTCGCCGTCCCAATCGAGGCCGAGCCACTTCATGCCGTCGAGGATCGCGTCGATCGCGCCCTGCGTCGAGCGCGCGCGATCGGTATCCTCGATGCGCAGCAGGAACTTGCCGCCGGTATGCCTGGCCCAGAGCCAGTTGAAGAGCGCGGTGCGCGCGCCGCCGATGTGGAGATAGCCCGTCGGCGAGGGTGCGAAACGGGTGACGACCTGGCCGGGCGAGCCCGCCGATGCCGATGGAGTACCGTTGATGTCGTCGTTGCTTGCGCCCACGCGCACTTTCTCCAAGCTGGCCCCATGGGGGATATTGCGGGCGGCCCTAGCATAGCGTTTCGGGGGCGACAAACGCGCTTTATATCAGGTGCTTACCGCGCCTGTTCGGCCCTGTCCGCGCGACTCGAAGCCTGGCTGGAGGCGGAACGCGAGCAATTGCCGCTCTGGTTGCCGGTCGGGCTGGTCGCGGGGGTGGCCGCTTGGTTCTGGTTGCCGTCGCCACGGGCATGGTCGGGCTTCCTGCTGGCGATGGCGGCGGTGGCGCTCGCGGGCTTGGCTTTCGGGCGTGGCGGACGGGCCGGGCGGGCGCTCGCGATCTTCGCGCTGGCGGCGGCGTTCGGTTGCGGGCTGGTGTGGGGCAAGGCCGCGTGGAGTGGCGGCGGAGAAAGGCTGGCCCGCCCCGAGGTCGTCCGCTTCGCGGGGGCGATCGAGCGGGTCGAGCCGTTGCCGGCGCGCGAGGCGGTGCGGCTGCTGCTCCGTCCGGCGGCCGGCGCGGGATTGCCGGCGCGGGTGCGGGTGACGATCCCGGAGGACAAGGCGCCGGCGGGGCTGCTGCCCGGCGCGGAAGTGGCGTTGCGCGCGCGGCTGGTGCCGCCGCCCTCGGCCGCCGTGCCGGGCGCCTATGACTATGCGGCGGTCGCGTGGTTCCAGGGCATCGGCGCGACCGGGCGGGCGCTGGAGCCGGTGCGGCTGATCGCGCCCGCGCCGTCCGGCGGACCCGCGCAATGGCTGGCGGATGCGCGCATCCTGCTCACGCGGCATATCCTGACGCAGCTTCCCGGCGGGCGCGGCGGCGTGGCGGCGGCGCTCATCACCGGCGACATGGGGGCCGTCACGGAGGCTGACAATCAGGCCTTCCGCAATTCCGGGCTCGCCCATCTCCTGTCGGTGAGCGGCCTGCACCTGACGGCCGCCGTGGGCGCGACGATGCTGATCGTGCTGCGCCTCCTGTCGCTGAGCCCCTGGCTGGCGCTACGCGCGCCGCTGCTGCTGATCTCCGCGGGCATCGGCGCGGCGACCGGCATCGCCTACACGCTGCTGACGGGCGCCGAGGTGCCGACCGTGCGCTCGCTGATCGCGGCGCTCGTGGTGCTGGGCGGCATGGCGCTCGGCCGCGAGGCGATGACGTTGCGTCTGGTGGCGGCGGGGGCATTGCTCTGCGTGCTGATCTGGCCGGACGCGGCGGCGGGGCCGAGCTTCCAGCTCAGCTTCGCCGCGATCCTGTCGATCGTGGCCTTCCATGAGCTGGGCTGGACGCGGCGCACCTTCGAGGCGCGGGAGGAGAGCGTCCTGCGTGCCCGGACCCGCGAGCTTGTCGCGCTGTTGCTGACCGGGCTCGTGGTGGAAGCCGGGCTCGCGCCGATCGCCATCTTCCACTTCCACCGCGCGGGCCTCTATGGGGCGGCCGCCAATATCGTCGCTATCCCCCTCACCACTTTCGTCATCATGCCGGCGGAGGCGCTGGCGCTGCTGTTCGATCTTGTCGGTTTGGGGGCGCCCTTATGGTGGCTCACGGGCAAGGCGCTCGGCGTGCTGCTGGGGATCGCGCATCATGTCGGCGGCCTGCCCGGCGCGGTGACCTTCGTGCCGACCATGTCGCGCGCGGCCTTCGCGCTGACCATGGCGGGGGGATTGTGGCTCGCCCTATGGCGGACAAGAGTGCGGCTCTTCGGCCTGATCGCCATGGCCGCAGGGCTGGCGATGACGCTCGGCGCATCGCCGCCGGATATCTTCATCACCGGCGATGGCCGCCATCTCGCGGTTCGCGGAGAGGATGGCCATATCGCGCTCCTTCGAGAACGGACGGGCGATTATGTCCGCAACACCCTGTCCGAACTCTCCGGCCGCGATGGGGACGAGGCGGTGACGCTCGATCAATGGCCGGGTGCGCGCTGCAACCTGGATGCCTGCGCGGCGACGTTGATCCGGGATGGCCGGCCCTGGCATCTGCTTGCCACGCGCAGCGCCTACCGGATCGATCGGGCGATGATGGAGCCCGCCTGCGCCGCCGCCGACATCGTCGCGAGCGACCGCCGCCTGCCGGGCTGGTGTCGCCCCCGCTGGCTCAAGGCCGATCGCGACCTTCTCGAACGGACCGGCGGCATCGCGATCCACCTGCGGCGATCGACCATCGACAGCGTTGTGGGCCTGGAGGGGGACCATCCCTGGGCCATGATCGCCAGACCGGACCCGCCAGCCTCGGCCTGGCGCAAGGAGGGTGATTGAGCCGGTCGTTCAGTAGCGGCGGAGAAGCCCCGCGAGGCGCCCCTGCACGCGCACCTGATCGGCCTTGTAACGCTGCGGCGAATAGATGTGGTTGGCGGGATCGAGCCGGACCATCTGCCCCTCGCGCCGGAAATATTTGAGCGTCGCTTCCGCATCGTCGATCAGCGCCACGATGATCTCGCCGTCCCGCGCCGTTTCGGTGCGGCGGATGAGCGCATAGTCGCCGTCGAGGATGCCGGCCTCGATCATCGAATCGCCGGAGACCTCCAGCGCATAATGCTCGCCTGGCCCCAGCAGCGCGGCGGGGACGGAGAGGCTCGACTGACCCTCCATCGCCTCGATCGGCATACCGGCCGCGATGCGACCGTGGAGCGGCAGCTCGATGACGCTGTCATTGGCCGCGACCGGCACCTTCGGCGCGGGGGAGGGCTGGGCCGAAGACGGTGGCGGCGCGATCGTGCGCTCGGGCATCCGCACCACCTCCAGCGCGCGGGCGCGGTTGGGCAGGCGGCGGATGAAGCTGCGCTCCTCCAGCGCGCGGATCAGCCGGTGTACGCCCGACTTCGACTTCAGATCGAGCGCATCCTTCATCTCCTCGAACGACGGCGAGACGCCGGTCTCGTTCAGTCGATCATGGATGAAGCAGAGAAGCTCATGTTGCTTGCGCGTCAGCATCTGCGGTCCCCGAGCAAAACGGCCCCGTAAAAGGAACGGATGGCGAACGTGTAGGCAACTTCGAGGAACCTGTCAACGGCCTCGTTCAGTCCAGAATGAGCATTTCCACGGAGTCGCCGGCACGCGCGGCCGGGGCATGAGCCGGGCGGACGATCAGCCCGTCCGCGGCGGCCAGCGCGACCATCGCGGCGGAGTCCTGCCCGTCGGGGGCATAGGCGCGGCCATCCTCGATGCGGGCGCGCAGATAGTCCTGTCGCGGGCCGTTGGCCGGCAGATCGACGCCGAGCGGCAGCAGGCGGGAGGGGGGCAGCGGGTCGCTGGCGCCGCCGAGCCGGGCGATCAGCGGCAGGAGGAACAGGCGCGCGGTGACATAGCTCGACACCGGGTTGCCCGGCAGGCCGAGGATGATCGCGCCGCCGAGCGTGCCCGCCAGCAGCGGCTTGCCCGGTCGCATCGCGACGCGCCAGAAATCGAGCGTGGCGCCGGCCCTTTCCAGTGCCGGGCGGACGAGATCGCGGTCACCGACCGACACGCCGCCGGTGGTGACGATGACATCCGCCTCCGAGGCGGCCGCGCGGAAGGCTTCGCTGATCGCGTCGAGATCGTCGCGGACAATGCCCCGGTCGAGCACTTCGGCGGGCCGGCCGGCGAGGAGCGTGGCCAGCATCGCCGCATTGGAGGCGGGGAGCTGCGCGCCCGATAGCGGAGCGCCGGGCGGCACCAGTTCGTCGCCGGTGGAGATCAGCGCGATCCGCGCGCGCCGCCGGACGGGAAGCGTCCCGTGGCCACCGATCGCGGCGAGGCCGACATGGCGGGCGGTGATGGCGGCGCCCGTGGGGACGAGGATCGTGCCCGCCGCGAAATCCACCGCGCGCGGGCGGACATTGCCGCCTTCCTTGCGGGGGCCTTCGCCGGCCATGCGCAGTTGATCGCCCTCGCGCGTCGCCTCTTCCTGCACGAGCACGCTGTCGGCGCCCTCTGGCATCGGCGCGCCGGTGAAGATGCGGATGGCCTCATGGGAGGAGAGGGGACGGTCGAAGCCCGCCCCCGCCGCGCTTTCGCCGACGATCGTCCAGGGGCCGGGCCGCTCGGCATAGCGGATGGCATAGCCGTCCATCGCCGAAAGATCGAAGCCCGGCTGATCGCGCAGCGCCGCGATGTCGCGGGCGGCCCAGCGGCCGACGGCCTCCGCGAGCGGAGCCTGCTCTTCCGGCAGCGGCTCCGCGAGCGCGAGCAGCCGCGCCTGCGCGTCGGCCACCGGCAGCAGGCTCACGGCTCGGCCCGCCAGTCGCCAGAGCGGCCGCCCGACTTGGCGAGGAGGCGCACGCCGCCGATCGTCATGCCGCGATCGAGCGCCTTCGCCATGTCGTAAATGGTGAGGAGCGCCACGGAAACGGCCGTCATCGCCTCCATCTCGACGCCGGTGCCGTGGGTGGTGCGGACGGTCGCGGTGGCGGTGGCTTGCGCCTCGCCCACCGTGAGGTCGAGCGTCACGCCGGAGATCGGCAGCGGGTGACAGAGCGGGATGAGATCGGCGGTGCGCTTGGCGGCCGTGATGCCGGCGATGCGCGCGACGGCGAGGACATCGCCTTTCTTCACCGCACCTTCGCGGATGGCCTGCGCGGCCCCTTCTGACATGGCGATATGGCCGGTGGCGGTCGCCTCGCGCAGGGTGACGGGCTTGGCCGAGACATCGACCATGCGCGCCGCGCCATCGGCGTCGAGGTGGGTGAGGCCCCCGGTCATGCGCCGGCGAGCAGCTTCCGGGTGGCCGCGGCGACGTCCGCCTGCCGCATCAGCGTCTCGCCGACGAGGAAGCGGTGGACGCCCGCCGCCGCCAGCCGATCGAGATCCGCCTTGGTGGCGAGGCCGCTCTCCGCGACGATCTGGGTGCCTTCGGGCATCCGCTTCGCCAGCGCCTCGGTGCGGCCGAGATCGACGGTGAAATCACGCAAATCGCGGTTGTTGACGCCGATCAGGCGGGATTTCAGGCGCAAAGCGCGCTCCAGCTCGGCCTCGTCATGGACTTCGATCAGCGAGTCCATGCCATGTTCGATCGCGGCGGCCTCGATCTCGGCCATCTGGGTGTCGTCGAGCGCCGCGACGATGATGAGGATCGCGTCCGCCCCGATGGCGCGGGCCTCGGCCACCTGCCAGGGATCGACCATGAAGTCCTTGCGGATCGCGGGCAGCGAACAGGCCTCGCGCGCGGCGATCAGGAAGGCCTCGTCGCCCTGGAACCAGGGCTTGTCGGTCAGCACCGAGAGGCAGGCCGCGCCGCCGGCCTCATAGGCGCGGGCATGGGCGGGGGGATCGAAATCCTCGCGGATCAGCCCCTTGGAGGGGCTCGCCTTCTTGATCTCGGCGATGAGGGCGTGGCCGGTCTTCGCCTTCTCGGTGAGCGCCGCCGCGAAGCCGCGCGGGGCGGGGAGGGCGCGGGCTCGCGCTTCCATGTCGGCGAGCGAGACGGCCGCCTTGCGCCGGGCGACCTCCTCGCGGGTGGCTTCGAGGATACGGTCGAGAATGGTGCTCATCAATATGCGATCCAGCGTTGCAGCAGGCGGTCGGCCGCGCCGCTGTCGAGGGCTTCGGCGGCGATGGCGGCGCCTTCCATCCAGTCGGACGCCTTGTCCGCGACGATCAGCGCGGCGGCGGCGTTGAGCAGCACCGCATCGCGATACGGCCCGCGTTCCCCCCGGAGCAGCGCCAGCAGCGCGGCTGCGTTGTAGGCAGCGTCGCCGCCGCGCACCGCCGTCAGCGGATGCGGAGCGACGCCGACATGCGCGGGGAAGACATGTTCCTCGCGATCGCCACAGGCGCCGATGCGGACCACCCGGCTGCCGCCCGCGATGGAAAGTTCGTCCAGGCCCTCGTCGCCCGCGACGATCATCGCGCTCTCGGTGCCGAGCAGCGTCATGGCCTGCGCGACGGTGGGGAGATAATCGGTCCGCGCGACGCCGACGAGCTGGCGCGGCGTGCGTGCCGGATTGCAGAGCGGGCCGATCAGATTGAAGATCGTCCGCCGCCCGATCGCCTTGCGCACCGCCGCGAGGCGGCCCAGCGCCGGATGGTGCTTCTGCGCGAAGAGGAAGGCGAGGCCGAGTTCGGCCAGCGTCTCTTCCGCCGTGGCGGAGGCGCGGTCCAGATCGAGGCCCAGCGCCTCCAGCGTGTCGGCGGCGCCCGCCTTGGAGGAGGCGGCGCGGTTGCCATGTTTGGCGACGGGCACGCCGGTGGCGGCGACAACGATCGACACGGCGGTGGAGATGTTGAGGCTGTGCGCTCCGTCGCCGCCCGTGCCGCACACGTCGATGGCGCTTGTCGGCGCCTTCACCTCGATCATCCGCTCCCGCAGCGCGCGGGCGGCGGCGGCGATCTCGATCGAGGTTTCGTCGCGGAGCGTCAGGCCGGTCAGGAAGCCGGCGATTTCCGCATCCGATACGCGGCCGTCGAGGATGTCGGCGAAGGCGGCTTCCGCCGTCTCGAACTCCAGAGGGCTCGACGGATCGGGGAGCAGCGCCAGCGTGCTCATACCGCCAGGCGCTCGCTGACCGACATGCCCGCCAGCCGCATGAAGTTGGCGAGCATCGCATGGCCATGTTCGGTGGCGATGCTTTCCGGGTGGAACTGCACGCCGTGGATGGGGAGCGTCTTGTGGCGGAAGCCCATGATCGTGCCGTCCTCGCTGCGGGCGTTGACCACCAGATCGGCAGGCAGATCACCCTCCTCGACGATCAGCGAGTGATAGCGCGTCGCGGTGAAGGGGGAAGGCAGACCTTCGAAGATGCCGGTGCCGTCATGCGTGACGAGGCTGGTCTTGCCGTGCATGAGCTGGCGGGCGCGTGACACGGTGCCGCCGAACTGTTGCCCGATCGCCTGATGGCCGAGGCAGACGCCGAGCAGCGGCTTGCCCTCTCTGGCGCAGGCTTCCACCAGCTCCAGGCTGATCCCCGCCTCGTTGGGCGTGCAGGGGCCGGGCGAGATGAGGAAGGCTTCCGCCTTGCTCGACATGGCCTGGCCGACGCCGATCTGGTCGTTGCGCACCACCTCGACGGCGGCCCCCAGCTCCTGGAAATAGTGGACGAGGTTCCAGGTGAAGCTGTCGTAATTGTCGATGACGAGGATCATGATACCCGCGACTTAGCGCAGGGGAGGATTAGCGCAAGGCCTCAGCCCTGATCCTGATAGGCGAGCTGGAGGATGCCCCAGTGCCGCCCGGCGATATGCACCGAGGCGATCACCTGCTTGAGCAGCATCACGCCGCCGCCCGCGACGGGGCGGCGATAGGCCTTGATGAGGAAGGGCTGGATCGTCCGGCACTGCGCCCGCTGATCCTCATAGTCGAAGAACTGGAGGTTGCGGCTATACTCGCTGTTCCATGCCGGATCGTGCGGGCGGCGGGGTTGCGAGCGTTCCGGCATCTGCACCGCGCCATAGGTGTTGCGGTCCGTCATCGTCATGCCGAAGAAGCCGGTGAGCTTGCGCGCCTCCTCCTGATGCGGGCGGATGGCGGCGACGAGCGCGGGCACGATCGGATGATCGAACTGCGCGGGGTCGCTGCCGGGAATGGGGCGATATTGTTCCGACATCGCGTCCGCGAGCGTCAGGCGGCCGGCGGCGATCTCCGCCTCGATGCGGCCGGCGACATCGGCGACGACGCCGGTGGCGAAGCGGATATAGGGCGTGTCGGGAATCTCGACCTCGCTCTCCGCGATATATTGCAGCAGCACGTTGGTGTCATCGCTGACGTTGCTGAGCAGGCGGCTGAGCTGGGTGAGGTCCGACGCATTGTCGCCCGACGTGGCGTTGAGCGCGCCGATGCCGCCCCGCACGCCCGAGACGGCGCCGACGATCGATTCCATGCTGCGGGCGACCGCATCGTTATCGTCGCTCAGGCCCATCATCAGCTCGCGCAGTTCGTCGACCATGGTCTCCATCTGCCGAGTGCCGGTCTGCGCCGCGCGGGCCTTGTCGACGCCGCTCTCGATCCGGTTCAGCATGGTGCCGGCCTCGCCGGTCAGCGCACGGACCGAGAAATCGATCTTCTGCGTGGCGGCGGCGGTTTCGAGTGCGAGCTTCTTCACCTCCTGCGCCACCACCGCGAAGCCGCGCCCCGCATCGCCCGCGCGCGCCGCCTCGATCGTGGCGTTGAGGGCGAGCAGGTTGACCTGACCCGTGATGCGGCTGATCGCCTCCGTCACCTGTGCCACCGAGGCGAGCGCGGCGTTGAAGGCGCCGAGGCCGGCATGGATGTGGCTCACCTGCTCGATCAGGTCGACCACGTCGGCGCTCGCGGCGGAGAGCTTGCGCGTCGAATTGTCGATCACGTCGTGGGCGGCCGACGCCTTCTCCTTCGCCTCGCGCGCGGCGACGGACACGGCCTGCTGGTCGCGCTCCAGCCGGTCCGTGTCGATGCCGATGCGTTCCACCGTGGCGGCCTGCTCGGTCACGCGCTCGGCCAGCGCGGCGATGTTCGCCTGAAGGTCGAGCGTACGAATGCCCAGATCGCCCGACAGCTTCGCAGCCTTGCGCACGGTGTTCGCGAGATTCATCTGCCATTTGCCCCAACGAGATAGGGCATCATGGCGAGGCAGCGGCTAAAACAGAGTTAACCTATTGGCCGAAAGTCGCGTCCGCCGCACGGGCCTCCGCCTCGCGCGCGGCGGCGAAGAGGGCACCGGCCTTGGCCTCGCATTCGCGCTGCTCGGAGGCCGGATCGCTGTCCGCCACGATGCCCGCGCCAGCCTGGACGTGCATCACGCCGTCCTTCACCACCGCGGTGCGCAGCACGATGCAGCTATCCATCGATCCGTCGGGCGAGAAATAGCCGACGCCGCCGGCATAAGCGCCGCGAGTCTCGTGCTCCAGCTCGGCGATGATCTCGCAGGCGCGGACCTTGGGCGCGCCCGAGACGGTGCCCGCCGGGAAGCCGCCGAACAGCGCGTCGATCACGTCCTTCGACGGATCGAGCCGCCCCGTCACGTTCGATACGATGTGCATGACGTGGCTGTACAGCTCGACCGTGTAGCTCTCGGTCACCTTCACTGTGCCCGGCGCCGCGACGCGGCCGACATCGTTGCGGCCGAGATCGAGCAGCATGAGATGCTCGGCCCGTTCCTTGGGATCGGCAAGCAGTTCCTCGCGACGCTCGGTATCCTCGGCGTCGGTTCGCCCACGCGGGCGGGTGCCGGCGATCGGGCGGATGGTCACTTCGCCATCGCGGGCGCGGACGAGAATCTCCGGTGACGAGCCGATCAGCGCGAAGCCCGGCAGATCGAGGAAATAGAGGAAGGGCGACGGATTGATCCGCCTGAGCGCGCGATAAAGATCGAAGGGCGCGAGCGGAAAGGGCCGCGTGAAGCGCTGCGCCAGCACGACCTGAAAGATATCGCCCGCCGCGATATAGTCCTTCGCGGCGGCGACCATCTCGCCATAGCGGCCGGGCGGCAGCACGGGCTCGGGCGCGGCATCCGACGTGTCGGTGGCGGGCCGGCGGAGAGGTGCGGGCAGGGGCGCGGCGAGGCGGGCCTGCGCCGTCTCGATCCGCTCCACGGCCTGCTCGACGGTGACGCCGCCATCGGGCCACACCGGGGCGACCCAGAAGAGTTCGTCGGTCAGCCGGTCGAACAGCAGGATCAGCGTCGGCCGCGCGAACAGCATGTCCGGCAGGTCGAGCGGATTGGGTGCGGGGCGGGGCAGATCCTCGATCAGCCCGATCGTCTCATAGGCGAAATAGCCGACGAGGCAGGCGAGCGCCTTCGGTAGCCCCGCCGGCACCTCCATGCGGCAACGGGCCACCAATGAGCGGAGCGCCTTGAGGCTGTTCTCGGCGCAGGGCTGGAAGGCCTCGCGATCCTCCAGCCAGCGTGGGTTTATCTCGGCGTTATGGCCCTTGGCGCGGAACACGAGATCGGGTGCCAAGCCGATCATGCTGTGCCGCCCGCGCGTGCGTCCGCCCTCGACCGATTCGAGGAGATAGTCGCCCCGGCCCGGCTCGATCAGCTTGAGCGCGGCGGAGACGGGCGTGTCGGTGTCGGCGATCTGCCGCCGCCAGACGAGCGCGGGCCGTCCGGCGGCGAGCGCCTCGGCGGCGAGGCGGTCGCCGGCGGTGGCGGCGCTCACTGGGCGACCGTCGTGGCGCCGAGCAGACGTGCGCGGAGCTGGACGATGGCCGCTTCGTCGCGATGCGTGCCGACCGCGAGCTTCGCGGCGCCGGCAAGCTGTTCCAGATATTCGCTGGTCGCGGACTCGACGAGGTCGTGGCGTGAGGCGGTGACGGCGGGCGCGACCGCCTTGTCGTCGGCCGCCACGACCTTGTCGACATGGACGATATACCAGCCGCTGCCATTCTCGGCGGCGACGAGGCGCGTGCCGCCGACCGGCGCGCGGAACAGCGCCGCGAGCGGGGCGGGGACATGGCCCTGCATCTGCGCCAGCTCGATGCGGCGGCCGTTGGTCTGATGGATGTCGGGCAGCTTCACGGGCGCGGCCTTGAAGGCATCGGCGACGGGGGTGCCGGCCTTGATCTTGGCCTCGATCGCGGTGGCGATCGCCTTGGCGCGATCATTGGCGCGCGAGGCGTTGAAGTCCGCCACGACACGGTCCTTCACCTGCGCGAAGGCGATCGGCGCGGCGGGGATCACCTTGACGACAGAGAGCAGCGCATAGCGCTCGCCCTGCTGGATCGTCTCGACCGTCGGCGCCTCGTCCGGGCTGGCCTTGAAGCCGGCGGCGAGGAGCGGCTGAAGCTCCGGCGCGGGCTTGAAGGCGGGCTGGTCGGGCGCGAGGCCGCTGGGGGTGACGGCCGGCGTCTCGGTGACGGCGAGGCTGTTGGCCTTCACGATGTCCGCGAAGCCCTGGCCGCCGTCGAGCGCGTCCTGCACCTTGCCGACGAGATCGGACAGCGCCTGATCCTGCTTCTGCTTGGTGAGGTCGGCCGCGATCTGCGGGCGCGCCGCCTCGAACGACGTGGCCGGAATGCGGGTGATGCCGTTCACCTTCACGACGTGCCAGCCGAAATCCGACTTCACCGGATCGCTGACCGCGCCCTCAGCCAGCGCGAAGGCCGCGGCGGCGACGCCGGCCGAGGTCTGCTGCGCGAACTGGGCCTGGCTCTTGGTGCCGATGGCGATGTCGGCGGCGCCGAAGCCGGCGGCCTTGGCGGCGTCGGCGAAGCTCTTGCCGCCCGCGACGGCCGCCTTGAACGCCTGCGCCTTGGCCTGCGAATCGACCACGACCTGCGACAGGTCACGGGTCTCGCGCGCGGCATATTTGTCCTGCGACGAATCATAGACCTTGCGGATGTCCGCCTCGCTCGGCGTGGCGGCGGCGGCAACCTGGTCGCGGCCGATCAGCGCATAGCGCAGCGCGCGGCGCTCGGGCGTGGTGTAGGCTGCGATGTGCGTCTTGTAGAAGGTCTGAAGCTCGGCATCGGTCGGCGCGGCGCCGCCGCCCGTCAGCGCGACGGGCACGAAGCCGATCGAGCCGAAACGCTGCTCGACCATCAGATTGGCATAGGGGCGGATCAACCCGTCCGGCAGCGTCATCGCGCCGGTGACCGGGAGATAGAGCATCTTGCGCACCAGATCGCTGCGGATGTCGGAACGGACCGCCGCGTCGGTCAGCCGCTGCTGGGCGAGGATGTCCTGATAGGTCTTCTGGTCGAACTTGCCGTCGATGCCGTGGAAGGCCGGGATCGCGGCGATCTGGCCGTCGATCTGGCGCTTGCTCGCGGCGAGGCCGAGCGACTGCGCGAAATGATCCAGCGCGGCGCCGCCGATCACCTGATCGACGATGGCCGCGAAGCCGCCCTGCGTGACGAAGGTCGCCATGTCGAGGCCGGGCTGCTGCTGCACGGCCTGGGCATATTGGCTGCGGACGCGCTGCTCCATATCGTTGGCGGTGATCGTCTCGTCACCGATGGTCGCAAGGTCGCCACCGGTCGGCCCGCCACGGGTGGAGCCTCCGGGCATCTCGTGCGTGAAGACGCCCGTGATGATGAACGCCAGCATGATGAGCCCAAGGAGTCCCAGCGCCAGCTTGGAGGCGAGGGTACGGCGGAAGAAAGCGATCATGCGGGTTCCCGGAGAAGGATCGGATGCGCTTCCCTTAGAAGGCGAGCGCGCGCCCTTCAAGCGAGGCGCTGGCACAAGCGTGCCCCCGCCGCTATCGGACGAGCCCATAACAGAAAGAATATAAGGGGAATGGACATGCGCAGACGGCTGATCGCCGGAAACTGGAAGATGAACGGCGACCGCGAAAGTCTCGCGGAACTGGATGGTATCGCCGCCGCGGCCAAGGCGGCGCCGGATGTCGACGTCGTGATCTGCCCACCCTTCACCCTGATCGAACGCGCGGTGGCGAGGCAGCCGTCGCTCATCATCGGTGGGCAGGATTGTCACTCGGGGGTCAGCGGGCCGTATACCGGCTGCACCTCGGCGGGGATGCTGAAGGAGGCGGGCGCCACGCTCGCCATCGTCGGCCACAGCGAGCGCCGCGCCGCCCAGCACGAGACCGACGGGCAAGTGAAGGGCAAGGCCGAGGCTACCATTGCGGCGGGGCTCGTGGCGGTCGTCTGTGTCGGCGAGAGCGGCGCGGAGCACGAGGCCGGCAAGGCGGCCGAGCGGGTCGAGACGCAATTGCGCGGATCGCTGCCGGTGGCGGGCGGCGATGCGCTGGTGGTCGCCTATGAGCCGGTCTGGGCGGTGGGCACGGGCCGCACGCCGTCGATGAAGGATATCGGCGCGATGCATGGCCTCATCCGGGGCGTGCTGCGCGAACTGCTGGGCGCGGATCGGGCCGAGGCGATCCGCATCCTCTATGGCGGCTCGATCACGGCGGCGAACATCGCCGCGGTGCTGGAGGTGCCCAATGTCGACGGTGTGCTGGTCGGCGGCGCGAGCCTGACGGCGGCGGCTTTCGCCCCGATCATCGAGGCGGCGGCCTGAACGCCGGGCCGGGCGGAGATGCTTTCCGCCCGGCCCGTTGCCGTGACGGGCGCGCGCGCCGGCAAGACGGAGCTGCTCGCGGCGGAATCTGTGTGGCGCGGAGCGACCGTGCTTCCTTCACCTGAAAATATTTCGCCGACTCTTCGTCGTGCATAGAACTATCGTTTTATCGCAACGGGTTGATTGGCGATCTTCGGGTCGAGGGAAGGGGGGTGATGCACCGATCCCATCCGCCGACGGCGCGGATTGCCGGGCAAGCGGCTGGGCGCTCCCGTCGGGCGATGAGGCGGGAGGCGGTGCGTCGCATTGAACTCCCGCTCCACCTTCGCTAGGGAGCGGGCTTGGCCGTCCGAACGTCGCGTTCGGGCGCACTCGCTTTTGCCGAAGAGATCGTCCGACAGATGTTCACCTTCCTGCTCGTCATTCATGCGCTGATCGCGGCGGCGCTCGTCACCGTGATCCTGATGCAGCGTTCCGAAGGTGGCGGGCTCGGCATGGGCGGCGGCCCGGCCGGGCTGATGACCGCGCGCGGCGCGGCCGACTTCCTGACCCGCGCCACATCCGTGCTGGCGACGCTCTTCGTCGTGATGGCCTTCGTGCTGGCGACCGTCGCCTCGATGCGCAACTCGGCCGGCAAGATCGACACCAGCCTCCAGAATCAGGGCACGCCCGGCCCGATCACCGCGCCGCTTCCGGCCGCCCTCCCGGCGACCGGCATCCCGATGATGGGCGCTCCGGCCACCGCGCCGCAGCCGGCTCCGGCCGAGGCCGCTCCGGCGCCCAAGCCCGTCCGCACCGCGCCGACCGCCGCCAGCCTCAAGACGATCGATACCGGCAAGGTGACGTCGAACAGCGGCAGCATCGGCATCGGCGGCGTCTCGGGTGGCAGCTCGACCCACAAGGCGGCCACCCCGGCCGTCACTCCTCCGGCTCCGACGCCGGCGCCCGCCGCGACCAAGCCGGTCCCGACGCTCAATCTCGCGCCGCCTGCGCCCGCCGCCGCCAACGGCAGCAGCCCGCAGCCGCAATAACACCGGCCTCCCGGCCGTTTCGCTCTCGCCCGCGCCATGATGGCGCGGGCGTTTCCTTGTCGTGGCGTTGCGTGTCGCTTCAGGCCCCCTCCTGACGCGTCCGTTCGTCTCGTCGTGTGTGTATTTGGAGTCGCTGTCTTGCCTCCACGTCCCTTCACCCGCTAAGGCCCGACTCCCATGGCGCGGTTCATCTTCATCACCGGCGGCGTGGTCTCCTCGCTTGGCAAAGGTCTCATGGCGGCATCGCTTGCCGCTCTCCTCCAGGCGCGTGGCTATCGGGTCCGCATCCGTAAATTCGATCCCTATCTGAACGTCGATCCGGGCACGATGAGCCCGTATCAGCACGGCGAGGTCTATGTGACCGACGATGGGGCCGAAACCGATCTCGACCTCGGGCATTATGAGCGCTTCACCGGCGTTCCGTCGCGGCAGAGCGACAATGTCACCTCGGGCCGGATCTATCAGACGATCATCTCCAAGGAGCGTCGTGGCGACTATCTGGGCGCGACCGTCCAGGTGATCCCGCACGTCACAGACGCCATCAAGGCGTTCGCGCGGGCCGACACCGACGACCTCGATTTCGTGCTCTGCGAGATCGGCGGCACCGTCGGCGACATCGAATCGCTGCCCTTCATGGAGGCGATCCGCCAGCTCAAGAACGATCTCGGCCGCAACCAGTCGATCTTCGTCCATCTGACGCTGGTGCCGTACATCGCGGCGGCCGGCGAGCTGAAGACCAAGCCGACGCAGCACTCCGTCCGCGATCTGACCGCGCTGGGCATCCAGCCCGACGTGCTGGTTTGCCGTTGCGAGCAGCCGCTGCCGGCCGGCGAGCGCGCCAAGATCGCGCTGTTCTGCAACGTCCGCCCCGAAGCGGTGATCCCGGCGCTCGACGCCGAGACGATCTACGGCGTGCCGGCGCAATATCACGCCGAGGGCCTCGACGCCGAAGTGCTGCGCGCGTTCGACATCGATCCCGACACCACCGCGCCGGACATGCGCCGCTGGGCGGACGTCACCGATCGCATCGGCAATCCCGAGGGCGAGGTGACGATCGGCGTCGTCGGCAAATATACCGGCATGAAGGACGCCTATAAGTCGCTCCAGGAGGCGCTCGTCCATGGCGGCATCGCCAACCGGGTGAAGGTCAACGTCCGCTGGCTGGACGCCGAGCTGTTCGAGGGGCCGGAGGCCGATCTCGCCCCGGCGCTGGAGCCGATGCACGGCATCCTCGTCCCCGGCGGCTTCGGCGAGCGCGGTTCGGAGGGCAAGATTTCCTCCGTCCGTTTCGCGCGCGAGCGGGGCGTGCCTTTCTTCGGCATCTGCCTCGGTATGCAGATGGCCTGCATCGAGGGCGCGCGGAACACCGCGGGCATCGAGAAGGCCTCCACCACCGAGTTCGGCCCCACGGAAGAGCCCGTCGTCGGCCTCATCACCGAGTGGATGACGGCGGACGGCCTCCAGAAGCGCGAAGCCGGCGGCGATCTGGGCGGCACGATGCGTCTGGGCGCCTATGAGGCGAAGCTGGCCGGCAACAGCCATGTCGCGTCGATCTATGGCGGCACGGACATCTCCGAGCGGCATCGTCACCGCTATGAGGTGAACGTCCATTACAAGGATGCGCTGGAAAAGGGCGGCCTGGCCTTCTCCGGCATGTCGCCCGACGGCGAGCTGCCCGAGATCGTCGAGCGGCCGGATCATCCTTGGTTCGTCGGCGTGCAGTTCCACCCGGAGCTGAAGTCCAAGCCCTTCGATCCGCATCCGCTGTTCAAGAGCTTCATCGAAGCGGCGGTGAAGCACTCCCGCCTGGTCTGATCCTTACTGGATTCCGAGCGCGTTCATCGCCGCCTGCGTCGCCGCAACGTCATCGTTGCTGCTGGCGTTGGCGGCGGTGTCGTTTTGCGGCTGACCGCCTGCATACTCCATCGCCGTCCAGATGATGCCGGCGGCCCAGAGCAGCGCGATCCAGCGGCTCCTGAAGATCGATCGGGTGCGGATGGGCAGCATGGCCCCATTCTGCGGCCGCCCGGTTAGCATCGGGTAAAGCGGGCGCTCAGTTTTCCTGCGGTTGCGGGGAAGGCGGCCGGGTCGGGGGCTCGCTCGGCTGGGCGGGCGGGTCGCTGGGTGAGACGATCGGCGGATCGATCGGCGTCGGCACGGGATCGTCGATGGGCCGGCGCGTCGGATCGTCCGGTTTGGGATGCTGGTTCATCATGGAAAGCTCCTGCGGCGAAGCGCCTGGACGCTCCGCCGCAGGATGGGCTCCCTGACCGAAACGCCCAGGCCTTGCGACCTGGGCGTCCCGCGTGACGAATGCTCGTCAGCCCCCTTTTTGGCTTTCGGCCCGCACGCGGTTCCCATCCCCCCTCAGAAACGGGGCCACGGGGCCTCAGCCTTCCCCGAACCACGGCCTTGGACCTGTGTTTCGTGGGACAAGGTCTACCGCTCGAAAGTTCGGCTTGTCATCGCCCTTCAAGGGGTCATTCATCGAATGGACATGTCCTGTGATGTTTCAGCAACATACGCCCCTATGGTTGCCACTGTGCGCCCCACACAATAGAGCAACGGAAATTCCGTTGCATTCCGTGACGGTGCCCAATTCGAAGGCCGCGATGCGTCTCTCCCGCCATTTCCTGCCCGTTCTCAAGGAATCGCCCTCTGACGCGCAGATCGTCAGCCACAAGCTGATGCTTCGCGCCGGGCTCGTCCGGCAGACTGCCGCGGGGATCTATGCATGGCTGCCGCTCGGCCAGCGCGTGCTGCGCAAGATCGCCGACATCGTCCGCGAGGAGCAGGATCGCGCCGGCGCCATCGAACTTCTGATGCCGACGCTCCAGTCCGCGGACCTGTGGCGCGAATCGGGCCGCTACGATGCCTATGGCCCGGAAATGCTGCGCATCACCGATCGCCATGACCGCGAGATGCTCTACGGCCCGACCAACGAGGAGATGATTACCGCCATCTTCCGGGATTCGGCGCGCAGCTATCGCGACCTGCCGCGCACGCTCTATCATATCCAGTGGAAGTTCCGCGACGAGGTGCGCCCGCGCTTCGGCGTGATGCGCGGCCGCGAGTTCCTGATGAAGGACGCCTACTCGTTCGACCTTGATGAAGCCGGCGCTCATCATAGCTATCATCGAATGTTCTTTGCTTATCTCAACACCTTCGCGCGGATGGGCCTGCGCGCCATCCCGATGCAGGCGGACACCGGCCCGATCGGCGGCGATCTCAGCCACGAGTTCATCGTGCTGGCGCCGACCGGCGAGAGCGAAGTCTTTTTCGATAAGCAATGGGAGGAGCCGGTCTCTCGCTACGTCGTCGATTATGACGACAAGGATGCCTTGATGGAGGGCTTCTATAATATGCTCGCACCTTACGCGGCGACTGATGAGAAGCGAGACCTGCCTAAGGAGCAAAAGATTGGCGGCGATCTTAAACAGTCGCGCGGTATCGAGGTGGGCCACATCTTCTACTTCGGCGAGAAATATTCGAAGCCGATGAACCTGCGCGTGCAGGGGCCGGACGGCTCGGAAGTGATCCCGCACATGGGCAGCTACGGCATCGGCGTGTCGCGCCTGATGGGCGCGATCATCGAGGCCAGCCATGACGACAACGGCATCATCTGGCCGGACGCCGTGGCGCCCTACAAGGTCGGCATCATCAACATGCGGATCGACGACGAGGCCTGTACGGCGGCGGCGGACGATCTCTACGCCAGGCTCCAGAAGGCGGGCGTCGAGGTGCTCTATGACGATCGCGACGAGCGCGGCGGCGCCAAGTTCGCCACCATGGACCTGATCGGCATCCCCTGGCAGATCGTGATCGGCCCCAAGGGCATCGCCAAGGGCGTGGTCGAGCTGAAGCGTCGCAAGGACGGCGAGAAGGTCGAACTGTCGATCGAGGACGCGCTGGCGAAGGTGACGGAGGCGTGATCCACGCCATCCGTCATCCCGGCACAGGCCGGGATCCAGGGCCCCATGCGTGTCGCCTGCCGCTCTGGACTCCGGCGTTCGCCGGGGTGACGGGAAAGGGAAGATGATCCTCGGCCGCACCGAGCGGATGGTGGCGCGGCGTTATCTGCTGCCGGGCCGGGGCGAGGCGTTCATTTTCCTCGTCGCCTCGATCAGCCTTGGCGCGGTGGCGCTGGGCGTCGCCGCGCTGATCGTGGTGATGAGCGTGATGAACGGCTTCCGCGCGGAGCTGTTCGACAAGATCGTCGGGCTGAACGGCCATGCGGTCATTCAGGGTTATTCGGGACACGGGCTCACCAACTGGCGCCAGATCGCGGATGAGGCGAAGGCGACGCCCGGCGTCACCAGCGCGATCCCGCTGATCGAGCAGCCGCTCGCCGCCACCGTGGATGGCCGGGTCGAGCCGATCCTGCTGCGCGGGATGCGTGTCGCGGACCTGCGGGACACGATCAAGGGCGACATCAAGCAGGGCAATCTCGCCGAGGTGACGCCCGGTTCCGGCAATGTCGCGATCGGCACGGGCCTCGCGCAGGCGCTGGGGCTGACGGTCGGCGACCAGATCAGCGTGGTGAACCTGTCGGGGCAGGCCACTCCCTTCGGCACGGCGCCCCGCATCGTGAGCTATCGCGTGGCGGCGACCTTCGAGGTCGGCGTCTATGATTTCGACAAGGCCTATGTCGTCATGCCGATGGAGGATGCGCAGACGCTCCTCCTGCTGGGCGATACGGTCCAGATGGTCGAGCTGCGCACCGTCGATCCCGATCGGGTGACGCAGATCCTCGCGCCGCTTGCGCCCAAGGTGATCCGCGAAGGCGTCATCAGCGACTGGCGGCAGATGAACGCCTCGCTGTTCCAGGCGCTGGAGGTGGAGCGCATCACGATGTTCGTCGTGCTCGGCATCGTCATCCTGATCGCGGCGTTCAACATTCTGTCGTCGCTCATCATGCTGGTCCGCGCCAAGACGCGGGACATCGCCATCCTGCGCACCATGGGCGCGAGCCGGGCCGCGATGCTGCGCATCTTCATGACGGTGGGGATGACGATCGGCGTGCTCGGCATCCTCGCCGGCATCGTGCTGGGCTCGGTGTTCCTCTTCTTCCGGCAGGATGTGGTGGATGTGATCCAGCACATCACCGGCGCCCAGCTCTGGGATCCGTCGATCCGCGTGCTGACCGAGCTTCCCTCCAAGCCCGACCCGCTCGACATCACCGTCATCATCGTGATGACGCTGGTGCTGACATTTCTCGCGACGCTCTATCCCGCCTACAAGGCGGCGAGCACCGATCCCGTGCAGGTGCTGCGCTATGAGTGAGGAGTCTTCGATGTGCATCCCCACGATCGGCGATGCGGTCCTCCACGTCACCGACCTCAAGCGCTCCTACGAGCAGGGCGGGCAGACCATCCATGTGCTGCGCGGCGTGAACCTGTCCGTGGCGCCGGGCGAGATCGTGGCGCTGCTCGGGCCGTCGGGTTCGGGCAAGTCGACGATGTTGCAGGCGATCGGCCTGCTGGAAGGCGGCTTCGACGGATCGATCCGCATCGCGGGCGAGGAAGCGGCCCGGCTCGACAATGACGGGCGTACCCGCGTCCGCCGGGAATCGCTGGGCTTCGTCTACCAGTTCCACCATCTCCTCCCCGATTTCACGGCGGAGGAGAATGTCGTGCTGCCCCAGATGGTGCGCGGCGCGGCGCGGGCGGATGCGGATGCGCGCGCGAAGTCGCTGCTGACCACGCTCGGCCTGTCGCACCGGCTGGACCATCGCCCGTCCAAGCTCTCCGGCGGCGAGCAGCAGCGCGTGGCGGTGGCCCGCGCGCTCGCCAATCGTCCGGCGCTGGTGCTGGCGGACGAGCCCACCGGCAATCTCGACGAGGCGACGGCGGACGTGGTGCTGGTCGAGTTCCTGCGGCTGGTGCGGGGCGAGGGCTCGGCGGCCGTGGTCGCCACGCACAACGAGCGGCTGGCGGCGCGGATGGACCGGGTCGTGCGCCTCCATGACGGCGTGCTGGCCTAAGGGCCGGGCACGTCCGCTCCTTCAGAGCGGGTTGGACATCGCCACGTTGCACCGTTCGTAGCGGCTGCCATAGGCCGCCATGATCTCCGCGTCATGCACGAAGCCCAGCTTCTCGTAGAGATGGATGGCCGACGCGCACTTGCTGTTGGTGAGCAGATAGAGCCGGTCCATCGCCATGGCCCGCGCGCGTTCGAGGATGCTGGCGAGCAGGAACTCCCCCGCCTTGCGTCCGCGCGCCTTCTCGGACACGCCCATCTTGGTCAGCTCGAAGCTGCCCTCGTCGATGCGGATCAGCGCGCAGGTGCCGACCACGCCCAGCTCCGCATCCTCGACGAACAGGATGATGCCACCGCGATCGATGATGAGTTCGCGCGGGTGGGAGAGGATCTGCCGGTCATTCTCCTCCAGCACGAACATCTGCTCGATCCACTCGGCGTTGATCCGGTAGAAATCCTCCGCGAGATCGTCCGAATATTCGCGGATCGAAAGGCCGGTGGCGGCGTGGCGGGCGGCGAGGGTGGCGGTGTTCACGCGCATCTCCATGGAGCAATGATCGAGCTTGGTTTCGAGCTGGCCGATCTGATCGAGCAGCGGACCCGAGAGATCGCCGCACAGATCGGTGACGACCGTGCCGAGCGGCGGCCAGAGCACGGCTCTGGCGCGGGCCATCAGCGCCTTGCCCGCGTCGGTCAGCGCGAGGGTCTTCTGGCGCATGTCCGCGTCGTCGCGGCTGGCGGCGAGCAGGCCGATGTCGAGGAGCGACGAGGCCGTCCGCGTGACGGCGGGCTGGCTGACCCCCAGCGCCTCCACCGCATCCCCGATGGTGAGCGGGCCATAGCGATCGATCGCGGCGAGCAGGGGGAATTGGGCGGGCTGGATCGGCAGGTCGCTCGTCTTGAGTAGCCGTGCGGCGTCCGCCTGGAGCCGCTCGGCAAGCCGCTTCAGCCGGCTACCGAGGAACAGATATCCCATATCCGCCAATATGTCGGCCATGCGCTTCTCCCGAGTCGGAAGAAATATAACATGCTATCTATCATGAAAGGAAGGTCGGCCCCCTCTCCAATTTGTAACGGAAAAATATCGCGCCAATGTCACGAATCGCAGCTAGCCGGGCCGGATGGGCAGGAGCCGTCGATCGATCGGGCGCTGGTGCGCGGGCGTGATGTTCGCGCTCGCCGTCGCGCGTCCGGCGTGGGCGGGCGATCCGCCCACGGTGTCGGCGAACTATATCACGGACCTTATCGGCAACGCCTCGGGAGGAGTGGAGCGCGGCGCCAACTGGATGGGCCGGCTCGACCTCGCGATTGCGAGCGGGGACCGGCTGTTCGGGATCGACGGCGCCCATGCCCGGTTCGACATGATGCTGCTCCACGGCGGCGGCTTCTCGGCGGACCGCACCGGCGACGGGCAGGTGCTGAGCAATATCGACGCGCCCCATGCGATCCGTCCGTTCGAGGCGTGGATCAGCGTACCGCTCACTCCGCGATTGCGGGCGAAGGCCGGGCTTGTCGATCTCAACAGCGAGTTCGATCAGCAGGATGTCGGCGGGCTTTTCCTCAACAGCTCGTTCGGCATCGGGCCGGATCTCTCGCAGTCGGGGCTGGACGGCCCGTCGATCTTTCCGGTGACCGCGCCGGGGATGGTGCTGGCCTATGAGCCGGCAGGCTGGTCCGCTCGGCTGGGCGTATTCGATGCGCTGGCGGGCGATCCCCAGAATCTCCACCGCGTCTTGCCGGATTCGTTCGGGCGCCATGGCGCGCTGCTGATCGGGCAGGCGCGCGCGCTGATCGGCCCGCTGGTGGAGGTGGAGGCGGGGGCCTGGCTCTATACCGATCCCTTCCCCCGCATCGACGCGCCGGGCGAGGCGCGGAGCGCGGGCGGATATGTCGAGATCGAGACGCGGCTGCTCGACGACGGGCCGAACCGCGCGCTCAAGGGCTGGGTGCGCGCGGGCAAGGCGACGACAGGCGCGAATCCGATCGGCACCTATGTCGGCGGCGGCCTCACCTGGGGCGGGGACCGGCGCATGGCGGGCATCGCCGTGGCGCGGGCCGTGCTGGGCGATCCGGCGTGGCGCGCGGGGCAGCCGGCCGCGCCCGCACCCTATCGCGCCGAGACGGCGTGGGAGGTCACCGCCCGCGAGCGGTTGGCGCGCGGCTTCTTCCTCCAGCCCGATATGCAATATATCGTCCATCCGGGCTGGGCGCCCGCCGTCGGCAATGCGCTGGTCCTTGCGCTTCGGCTGGAATGGAGCTGGCTGGGCGGGCATTGAGACGGGTCATGCAGAAAATCGCCCCGACCCCTTTGAACTCGGGCGCAGGAACGCCTAGGTCGACGCGGGTGCTCACTGTGGGAGCGCTACCAATTCGGGAGAAGACGCGATGCTGGATGGATCAAGCCTGATCGGTGGACAGTCTGTACGGGGCGAGGATCTGTTTCAGGCGGTCGATCCGTCGACCGGCCAGTTGATCGCGCCGGAATTTGCGGGTGTCGGCGCGGCGGAAGTGGCGCGGGCCTGCGCGCTCGCGGACGAGGCCTTCCACAGCTATCGCGAGACGGACCCGGAGACGCGCGCGCGTTTCCTCGAAACCATCGCCGATAATATCGAGGCGCTGGGCGACACGCTGATCGAGCGCGTCATGGCCGAGAGCGGCCTGCCGCGCGCGCGCCTCGAAGGCGAGCGCGGGCGCACCTGCGGCCAGCTCCGCCTGTTCGCCTCGGTGGTCCGCTCGGGCGACTGGCTCGGCGTGCGCGTCGACACCGCGCTGCCCGAGCGCAAGCCGCTGCCGCGCCCGGACATCCGCCTGCGCAAGATCGCGATCGGCCCGGTCGCGGTGTTCGGCGCATCCAACTTCCCGCTCGCTTTCTCGGTGGCCGGTGGCGACACCGGCTCGGCGCTGGCGGCGGGCTGCCCGGTCGTCGTGAAGGGCCATCCGGCGCATCCCGGCACGGGCGAGCTGGTCGGCCGCGCGATCCGCGACGCGGTGAAGGCCTGCGGCCTGCATGAGGGCGTGTTCTCGCTGCTTCAGGGCACCACCACGGCGCTCGGCGGCGGGCTGGTCGCCGATCCGCGCATCAAGGCGGTGGGCTTCACCGGCTCGCGTGGCGGTGGCCTCGCGCTGGTGAAGATCGCGGCTGAGCGCGCCGAGCCGATCCCGGTCTATGCCGAGATGTCGAGCGTGAACCCGGTCGTACTCTTCCCGGCCGCGCTCGCCGCGCGGGCCGAGGCGCTGGCGGAGGGCTTCGTCGGCTCGCTCACCATGGGCGCCGGCCAGTTCTGCACCAACCCCGGCATCCTGCTGGCGCTGGAAGGCCCGGACCTCGATAGCTTCGTCGAAGTCGCGACCAGGACGCTCACCCCGCTCGCGCCGAGCACCATGCTCACGCCCGGCATCCACAGCGCCTATGAGAAGGGCGTGGACGCCTTCGCCCAGCATCATGGCGTCGAGACGCTGGCGCGCGGAGCCGAGAGCAGCGGCCCGCATTGCGCGCGCGGCGCCTTGTTCGCCACCACCGCCGCCGAGTTCGTCGCCGATCCGGCGCTGAGCCACGAGGTGTTCGGTTCCTCCTCGATCCTTGTCCGCTGCAAGGACATGGCCGAGGTGGCCAAGGTGCTCGAAGGCCTCGAAGGCCAGCTCACCGCCACGCTCCAGATGGACGAGGCGGACGTCGAACTCGCCCGTCCGCTGCTGCCGATCCTGGAGCAGCGCGCCGGGCGCGTGCTGGCGAACGGCTGGCCGACCGGCGTCGAGGTGAGCCACGCGATGGTGCATGGCGGCCCCTATCCGGCGACGTCGGATGGCCGCACCACTTCGGTCGGCACGCTGGCGATCGAGCGCTTCCTGCGCCCGGTGAGCTATCAGAACCTGCCCGACGCGCTGCTCCCGCAGGCGCTCAAGGCGGCGAACCCGCTGGGCGTGCAGCGGCTGATCGACGGCAAGACCGAGCTCGGCACCCGCTGAGCCGGACAGGCGGGGCGGGGGAGCGATCCTCCGCCCTGTCGTTCAGGCCGGGGAGGCGGCGAGGAAGGCGTCCAGCAGGGCGTTGGCCACCGCCTCCATCGACGCGGCCGGCCCCTGCGCGCCGGAGGTGTGGCGGCTCGCCCGCGCGCCCTCGAACAGCAGGATGATGCCGTCGGCGAGCAGCACGGGTTCGGGCACGGGTAGTTGCTCGACCAGCGCGATCAGCCTTGCCCGCATCGCGCCCTTGTAGCTTTCGGCAATGGTGCGCGCGGGGTGGCCGGGCTCTGGAAACTCGACGGCGGCGTTGGTGAGCGCGCAACCGCGATGAGTCGGGGAACGGGTTTCGCGCGCCACCTCGCTGATGAGCGTGCGCAGCCGGGCGAGCGGATCGCCGGGCGTCCGCAGCTCCAGATCGTCCCACCAGCCCATGATCCGGTCGAACCGGACTTGCAGGCAATTGGCGATCAGCGCGTCCTTCGACGAGAAACTGCGATAGAGGCTGGGCTTGGTGACGCCGGCTTCCGCGACGATCTCCTCGACGCCCACGGCCCGGATTCCGCGCCGATAGAAGAGCCGCCGGGCCGTGCGCGACACACGCTCGGAGGCAGGCTGGCGGGCGGAAAGCAACGGCTTCACCCCCACTCTTTCGGCAATCTCCTGTTCACTTCCCATCGCCCATTTCCCCTCCCGGCACTCTTGACAGGATGTTACCGATCGGTACGCGGGTCAAGACGGCGGATAGGTCGGACAGTGAAGCGGAAAGGAGGCGACATGGAGTTTCGGGGCGTAGCCCACGATACGACCGAAGCGCCCCTTCCGCTGTCTGTGGAGGACGAGCCCTTCCTGCTGCGCGAAGGCGAACAGGCCGAATTTTCGCCGCTTGAGGAGCAGGTCATCGATCTGGCGCGCGGCGAGCGGTTGGGCAGCCTTCAGGCGCCGGGGCGGATCGAGCGCTTCCTCTCCTTCGTCTTCGGCCTGAACATCGGCGGTCGCGCGCTGGCGGACGAGCGGCTGGAGTCGCTGCGCCGCGCGGTGGTCGTCACGCGGCATCGCCACCATATGCCGGACGCGCAGGCGGCCGAGCTGCGCGTGGCGGGCTTCTCCCTGCCGCAGATACGCCTGATCGAACTGCGCGCTATCGCCGCCTGAGGGCGGCTTTCAATCGAATCGATAGGGGACGATGTCGCGCCGTTCCGGGTCGACGCGGATCGCGCGGCCGGAAGGCGGAAAGGCGCGCTGCTCGCAATCCTCGCGCGGGCAGATGCGGCAGGAAACGCCGATCGGAGTCGCCGCGTCGGCGCGGGTCAGGTCGAGATGGTCGGCATAGACGAAGTCCGCCGCCTCGCCGATCTCGCAGCCCAGCGCCACCGCATAGCGGCGCGGCGCGCGCGCGAAGCTGCCGCTTTCCTTCACCAACCCCTTGGCGGCCACGACATAGCGCGTGCCCTCAGGCATCTCGGCGAGCTGGATCAGGATGCGATCCGGGATCGCGACGGCCTCGTGCATGATCCACAGCGGGCAGGCGCCGCCGAAGCGCGCGAATTGCAGGCGGGTGGCGGAGTGGCGCTTGGTGATGTTGCCCGCCATGTCGACGCGGCAGAAGAAGAAGGGCGTGCCCCGTGCCCCCGGCCGCTGGAGGGTCGAGAGGCGGTGGCAGGCCTGCTCGAAGCTGACGGCGAAGCGGCGGCGCAGGCGGTCGATGTCGTGGCGGACGCGCCGCGCCTCGGAGCGGAACAGCTCGTAGGGCATCAGGATCGCCCCCGCCGCATAGTTGGCGAGGCCGACGGTCAGGAGCCGCGTCGCCTCGGTGGAGGGCAGGCTGGCGCGGGCGAGCACCACGTCGATCTCGTTGGCCAGCTCGATACGGGCGAGCTGGTGGGCGAGCTGGAAGGCGCGGCTCTCGGGGGCCTGCGCGGAATCGAGCGTCAGGATGCGATAGACGGGATCGTAGCTGCGGAGCGGCGGCGTATCGCCCGTGGGCGCGCGCAGCGTGATGCGGTGGCGGGTACGCAGCCGCTCGGCCAGAGCATCGGGGCCGGGTTCGAGCGTCGCGCCGATCGCCTCGGCAGCGGTGTCGATCAGGTCGACATAGTTGCCGGCGTCGTGGAACCAGTCGCGCACCTCGTCCCACGGCAGGCGGCCGCCGGAGGGGGCGCCGGTGTCATAGGCGTCGTCGAGGCGCTGGAGCTGATCCTCGGCGCGGCGCCATGCGGCATGGAGGGCGACGAAGCGGCGGGCGAGGTCGGGCTGCTGCTCGATCGCGCGGGCGAGGACTTCGGGCTCGGGCGGCGGCTCGGGGAGGAGGGGCTCGGCGGCGGCCTCGGCGAGGCCCGCCAGCAAGCGCGCGCCTTCGTCCTCGTCGATGCCGGTCCAGTCTGTCGGGAAGGCGGCGGCCAGCGCCAGCGCCACGGCGGCGGTGAGCGGGCGTCCGTCCGTCTCGATCTGCGAGAGATAGCTGACCGAGATGCCCAGCCGCTCGGCCATCACCGTCTGGCTGAGGCGAAGCTGGGCGCGCAGCACGCGGACTCGGGCGCCGGCGTAGAGGCTGCGGACAGGGCGGGCCATGCTCTTCCGCATATTTCACAAACATCGCCTTCGCAACTTCACAAAACCACATTTGCGCGTGTCGATGCCAAGGTGCAGTGCAGCGAAACGCCGCCGCCCAGGAAAGGAGAGCGATGCCCACGACCCTCGAGAAGCTCGATCAACGACGCGCCGAGGCCCGCCTGGGCGGCGGTCAGAAGAGGATCGATGCCCAGCACGCCAAGGGCCGCCTGACGGCCCGCGAGCGGCTGGAAATCCTCCTCGACGAAGGCTCGTTCGAAGAGCTGGACATGTTCGTCGAGCATAACTGCATCGACTTCGGCATGGACGCGAGCCACATCCCCGGTGACGGCGTGGTGACGGGCTCGGGCACGGTGAACGGCCGGCTCGTCTTCGTGTTCAGCCAGGATTTCACCGTCTTCGGCGGCTCGCTTTCGGAGCGGCACGCGCAGAAGATCTGCAAGATCATGGACATGGCGCTGAAGGTCGGCGCCCCCGTGATCGGCCTCAACGACAGCGGCGGCGCGCGCATTCAGGAAGGCGTCGCCTCCTTGGGTGGCTATGCCGAGGTGTTCCAGCGCAACGTGCTCGCATCCGGCGTGGTGCCGCAGCTCAGCCTCATCATGGGGCCGTGCGCGGGCGGCGCGGTCTACTCGCCTGCGATGACGGACTTCATCTTCATGGTGAAGGACTCGTCCTACATGTTCGTCACCGGCCCGGACGTGGTGAAGACCGTCACCAACGAGGTCGTCAGCCAAGAAGATCTCGGCGGCGCGTCGGCGCATACCGTCAAGTCCGGCGTGGCCGACGTGGCGTTCGAGAATGACGTGGAGGCGCTGCTCGCCGCGCGCGACTTCATCGATTTCCTGCCCGAGAGCAATCGTTCGGGTGTCCCCGAGCGGCCGACCGACGATCCGTGGGATCGGCAGGAGCCGAGCCTCGACACGCTGATTCCGGCGTCCGCGAACATCCCCTACGACATGCATGAGTTGATCCAGAAGACGGTCGACGAAGGCGACTTCTTCGAGATCCAGCCAGCGTACGCCGCCAACATCATCACTGGCTTCGGCCGGATCGAGGGCCGCACCGTCGGCATCGTCGCCAACCAGCCGATGGTGCTGGCGGGCGTGCTCGACATCGCCTCCTCGCGCAAGGCGGCGCGGTTCGTGCGTTTCTGCGATGCGTTCGAGATTCCGATCGTCACCTTCGTCGACGTGCCCGGCTTCCTGCCCGGCACCGCGCAGGAGCATAACGGCATCATCAAGCATGGCGCGAAGCTGCTCTTCGCCTATGCCGAAGCGACGGTGCCCAAGATCACGGTCATCACGCGCAAGGCCTATGGCGGCGCCTATGACGTCATGGCCTCCAAGCATCTGCGCGGCGATCTGAACTATGCGTGGCCGACCGCCGAGATCGCGGTGATGGGTGCCAAGGGCGCGGTGGAGATCATCTTCCGCCAGGAAGCCAAAGACCCCGAGAAGCTCGCCGCCCGCACCGCCGAATATGAGGCGCGCTTCGCCAATCCGTTCGTGGCGGCGTCGAAGGGTTTCATCGACGAGATCATCATGCCGCATTCCACGCGGCGCCGGGTGGCGCTGGGTCTTCGCAAGCTGCGCAACAAGCAGCTCGAGAACCCGTGGAAGAAGCACGACAATATCCCGCTATGAGCAATGAGATCGCCTCGGCCGTGCTGATGGTCGCGGTCGGCGGCGGCCTCGCGGTCCATTGCTCGCGCGCGGCGATCCGGGAAGTCCGCGCCGGCGAGGGGCGGAGCCGGTTCGGAACATATAGGCGGGACGACGATCCGCTCCGTTTCTGGGGCGTTGTCGTGGGAACCGCGCTCGCTGCCCTGCTGGGGCTGTTTTCCTTCTGCTTCGGCCTGGCCACGGCGGCCTCGCTGGCGCGGATCATTTAGGATGATGCCATGACCTCCGATCCGGTCGTTTTCCTCTCCTTCGCCCGCACGCCGATGGGCAGCTTCCTCGGCGAACTGTCCTCGCTGAAGGCGACGGAACTGGGCGCCATCGCCGTCCGGGGCGCGGTCGAGCGATCGGGCATCAACCCGGATCAGATCGACCGCTGCTACATGGGCTGCGTGCTGCCGGCGGGCCTTGGTCAGGCGCCGGCGCGTCAGGCGGCGATTTTCGGCGGCCTGCCCAACACGGTCGAGGCGACCACGATCAACAAGATGTGCGGCTCGGCGATGCAGGCCGCGATCATGGCATCGGACGCGCTGGTCGCAGGCTCGGCCGACATTATCGTCGCGGGTGGGCTGGAGAGCATGTCCAACGCGCCCTATCTCAACCTCAAGCATCGCACCGGCGCGCGCATCGGCCATGACAAGTTCTACGACCACATGTTCATGGACGGCCTTGAGGACGTCTATGAGCAGGGCAAGCTGATGGGCAATTTCGCCGAGGACGTGGCGCAGGAATATCAGTTCACCCGCGAGAAGCAGGACGAGTTCGCCATCGCCTCGCTCACCCGCGCGCAAACCCATGCGGACAAGCTCGCCAACGAGATCATCCCCGTGACGGTCAAGACCCGCAAGGGTGAGGTGGTGGTCGACACCGACGAGCAGCCGCGCAACGCCAACATCGCGAAGATCCCGACGCTGAAGCCCGCCTTCGCCAGGGACGGCACGATCACGGCGGCCAACGCCTCGTCCATCTCGGACGGCGCGGCCGCGCTGGTGATGACGCGGATGAGCGTCGCCGAGAAGCTGGGCGTGAAGCCGATCGCCCGCGTCGTTTCCCACGCGGCATTCGCGCAGGCGCCGAACTATTTCACCACCGCGCCGGTGGGTTCGTCCAAGCGCGCTCTGGAGAAGGCCGGCTGGACGACCAGGGATGTCGACCTGTTCGAGGTCAACGAAGCCTTCGCCACCGTCGCGATGATCGCGATGCACGATCTCGGGCTGCCGCATGATGTGCTCAACATCCATGGCGGGGCCTGTGCGCTCGGCCATCCGGTCGGCGCGTCGGGCGCGCGCATCCTCGGCGCGCTCATCAACGGGCTTCAGGTCAACGGCCTCAAGCGCGGCCTCGCATCGATCTGCCTCGGCGGCGGCGAGGCGACCTCGATGGCGGTGGAACTGGTCTGATGAGGCTGGGGCGGCTCAACCATGTCGGCGTCGCGACGCCGTCGATCGAGCAATCGGTCGCCTTCTATCGCGACGTGATGGGGGCGGAAACCATCCACGAGCCGTTCGACATGCCCACGCAGGGCGTGCGGGTGTGCTTCGTGGATGCTCCGAACTTTCAGGTCGAACTGATTGAGCCGCTGGGCGAAAATTCGCCGATCCATGTCTTCCTCGTCAGGAACCCGGCGGGCGGGCAGCATCATATGTGCTATGAGGTGCCCGACATCCACGAGGCGAAAGCCTGGTTCGAGGGCAAGGGCGCCAAGGTGCTGGGCGAACCCCGCATCGGCGCGCACGGAACCCCGATCTTCTTCGTCCACCCCAAGGACATGAACGGCGTGCTGACCGAGATCATGGAGACGCCCCGTGGCGACCACTGAGGACTGGAAGGCGCTCGCCGACAAGGAGGTGAAGGACCGCGATCTTACCTGGCACACGCCGGAAGGGATCGACGTCAAGCCTCTGTATACGGCCGAGGATGTTGAAGGCATCGATCCGGGCCTGCCCGGCTTCGCGCCCTTCACGCGCGGCGTGCGCGCCTCGATGTATGCGGGCCGCCCGTGGACGATCCGCCAATATGCGGGCTTCTCGACCGCCGAGGAGTCCAACGCCTTCTACCGCCGCAACCTCGCGGCGGGGCAGAAGGGGCTTTCGGTCGCCTTCGATCTCGCCACCCATCGAGGCTATGACAGCGACCATCCCCGCGTCACCGGCGACGTCGGCAAGGCGGGCGTGGCGATCGACAGCGTCGAGGACATGAAGATCCTGTTCGATGGCATCCCGCTCGGCGAGATGTCCGTCTCGATGACGATGAACGGCGCGGTGATCCCGATCCTCGCTTTCTTCATCGTCGCGGGCGAGGAGCAGGGCGTCCCTCAGGAAAGACTGGACGGCACCATCCAGAACGACATCCTGAAGGAGTTCATGGTCCGCAACACCTATATCTACCCGCCCGAACCGTCGATGCGGATCATCTCCGACATCATCGGATATACCTCGGCGAACATGCCGAAATTCAACAGTATTTCGATTTCCGGCTATCATATGCAGGAAGCCGGCGCGACGCAGTTGCAGGAGCTGGCCTTCACCATCGCGGACGGCAGGGAATATGCCCGCGCGGCGATGGCCTCGGGCCTCGATCTCGACAAGTTCGCCGGGCGGCTGAGCTTCTTCTTCGCGATCGGCATGAACTTCTTCATGGAAGTCGCGAAGCTGCGCGCCGCGCGCAAGCTGTGGCATCGGGTGATGACCGATCTGGGCGCCAAGGACGAGCGTTCCAAGATGCTGCGCACCCATTGCCAGACCAGCGGCGTGTCGCTGACCGAGCAGGATCCGTACAACAACGTCATGCGCACCACGATCGAGGCGATGGCGGCGATGCTGGGCGGCACCCAGAGCCTCCATACCAACGCCCTCGACGAAGCCATTGCGCTTCCGACGGATTTCTCCGCCCGCATCGCGCGCAACACGCAGATCGTGATCCAGGAAGAGACGGGGATGACCAAGGTGGTCGATCCCCTCGGCGGCTCCTATTATGTCGAGGCGCTGACCCAGGAGCTCTATGACAAGGCCTGGGAGATCATCGAGCGGGTCGAGGCCGAGGGCGGCATGGCGAAGGCCGTGGCGGCTGGCTGGCCCAAGGCGATGATCGAGGAGGCCTCGGCCGGTCGCGCCGCGCGCGTCGATCGCGGCGAGGATGTGATCGTCGGCGTCAACAAGTATCGCCTGAAGGAAGAGGATGCGATCGACATCCTCGATGTCGACAACCACAAGGTCCGCGCCGGTCAGATCGCCCGCATTCAGAAGATGAAGGCGGCCCGCGACGAGGCGAAATGCCAGGCCGCGCTCGATGCGCTGCGCGAGGGCGCAAAGGGGCAGGAGAACCTCCTGGGCCTCGCAGTGGAATGCGCCCGCCAGCGCGCGACGCTGGGCGAGATATCCGCCGCGATGGAGGATGTGTTCGGCCGCTACGGCACCACGCCGACCCCGGTGAAAGGCGTCTATGGCGGCGCCTATGGCGACGATCCGCGTTGGCAGGGGCTGGTCGACGGCGTCTCGACCGTCGCGCGTCGCAAGGGGCGCAAGCCGAAGATGTTCGTCGCCAAGATGGGGCAGGACGGGCATGATCGCGGCGCCAACCTCGTCAGCTCCGCGTTCGGCGATCTCGGCTTCGACATCGTCGCCGGCCCGCTCTTCCAGACGCCCGCCGAGGCCGCCGAGATGGCGATCCGCGAGGAGGTCGACGTGGTCGGCGCCTCCAGCCTCGCGGCCGGGCACAAGACGCTGATCCCCGAGCTGATCGGCCTGCTCCGCGAGAAGGGCCGCAGCGATATCAAGGTCGTGGCGGGTGGCGTTATTCCCGCGCAGGACTATCAGGCGCTGTATGACGCAGGCGTCTCGGCCATTTTCGGGCCGGGAACGAATCTTGCGGATGCGGCCGCGGAGGTGTTGAAGCTCCTTGGTCACAACATGCCACCTTCCGAGAAAGCTGCCTGAGATGCGTACCGACTGGACCCGTGAAGAGATCGCCGAGCTCTTCGATCTGCCCTTCCTCGATCTGGTGGCGCGCGCGCACGACGTGCATGTCCGCCATCATCCCGAGAATGAGGTGCAGCTCTCGACGCTTCTCTCGATCAAGACCGGCGGTTGCGTCGAGGATTGCGGCTATTGCTCGCAATCGACCCACGCCGACAGCGGGCTCAAGGCCGAGAAGCTGATGGAGGCCGACGCCGTCGTCGCCGCCGCGCAGGAGGCGAAGGACGCCGGCTCGGGCCGCTTCTGCATGGGCGCCGCGTGGCGCTCGCCGAAGGAGCGCGACATGCCCGCGCTGCTCGACATGGTGGCGCGCGTGAAGGCGCTCGGCCTCGAGACGTGCATGACGCTCGGAATGCTGGAGGGCGATCAGGCCCAGCGCCTCGCCGATGCCGGCCTCGATTATTACAACCACAATATCGATACCTCGCCGGAGAATTACGGCAACGTCATCACGACGCGCACCTTCCAGGATCGCCTCGACACGCTGGACCGCGTCCGCGCGGCGGGCGTGAACGTGTGCAGCGGCGGCATCATGGGCATGGGCGAGACGCGCGCCGATCGCGTCGGCTTCCTCCACGCGCTGGCGACGCTGCCGGAGCATCCGGGCTCGGTGCCGATCAACGCGCTGGTGCCGATCGAGGGCACGGTGCTGGGCGATATCCTGAAGGACGTGCCGAGCGCGCGCATCGACGATATCGAGTTCATCCGCACCGTTGCGGTGGCGCGGATCATCATGCCGGAGAGCATGGTGCGCTTGTCGGCGGGCCGCGAGAGCATGCCGGATTCGACGCAGGCGCTGTGCTTTATGGCGGGCGCGAACTCGATCTTCACCGGCGACAAGCTGCTCACCACGGGCAATGCCGGTGAGAGCAAGGATACCGCCCTGTTCGCCAAGCTCGGCATCGTGCCGATGAAGGGCGAGCCGGTGCAGGCGCATCTGGCCCACGCGGCGGAATGACATCACAATCACCGTCATGCTGACGAAGGTCAGCATCCATTCTTCCTCCATCGAAGGAGCGCGAATGGACCCCGGCCTCCGCCGGGGTGACGATAAGGCGTAGGAGAAGAGGCCGGATGTTCGACAAGATCCTGATCGCCAATCGTGGCGAGATCGCCTGCCGCGTCATCCGCACGGCGCGGAAGATGGGGATCAAGACGGTCGCGGTCTATTCGGACGCCGACGCGCTCGCCCCGCATGTGAAGATGGCCGACGAGGCGGTGCGGCTCGGCCCGCCACCTGCGGCCGAGAGCTATCTGCTCGCCGATGCGATCATTGAGGCCTGCAAGGCCACCGGCGCGCAGGCGGTGCATCCGGGTTACGGCTTCCTCTCCGAGCGAGAGTCCTTCGCCAAGGCGCTGAAAGAGGCCGGTATCGCCTTCATCGGCCCGCCGCCGAGCGCCATCGCCGCGATGGGCGACAAGATCGAGTCCAAGAAGCTTGCCAAGGCGGCGGGCGTGAACGTCGTCCCTGGCTTCCTCGGCGAGATTGCGACCACCGACGACGCGGTGAAGATCGCGTCCGACATCGGCTATCCGGTGATGATGAAGGCGTCGGCGGGCGGCGGCGGCAAGGGGATGCGTCTTGCGTGGTCCGAGCAGGACGTGCGCGAAGGCTTCGAGGCGACCAAGCGCGAAGGCCTCGCCAGCTTCGGCGACGACCGCGTGTTCATCGAGAAGTTCATCGAGAGCCCGCGGCACATCGAAATCCAGGTGCTGGGCGACCAGCATGGCAACATCGTCTACCTCGGCGAACGCGAATGCTCGATCCAGCGCCGCCACCAGAAGGTCGTCGAGGAGGCGCCGTCGCCTTTCGTGACGCCGCAGATGCGCAAGGCGATGGGCGAGCAGGCGGTCGCTCTGGCGCGTGCGGTGGGCTATTATTCCGCCGGCACGGTCGAGTTGATCGTCTCCGGCGCGGATACGACGGGCGAGAGCTTCTACTTCCTCGAGATGAACACCCGCCTTCAGGTGGAGCATCCCGTCACCGAGGAGATCACCGGGCTCGATCTGGTCGAGCAGATGATCCGCGTCGCGGCGGGCGAGGCGCTGGCCTTCAAGCAGGACGATGTGAAGCTCAACGGCTGGTCCGTCGAGACGCGCGTCTATGCGGAAGACCCGTATCGTAACTTCCTGCCGTCCACCGGGCGCCTCAGCCGCTACCGCACGCCGGCCGAGAGCCGCGCATCGGATGCGGTGGTCCGCGTCGATACCGGCGTCGCGGAGGGCGGCGAGGTGTCGATGTTCTACGATCCCATGATCGCCAAGCTGGTGACATGGGCGCCGACGCGCGAGGCCGCCATCGACCTCCAGATCGGCGCGATCGACCGGTATGAGATCGCCGGCGTCGGCACGAACCTCGATTTCCTCTCGGCGCTTTCGCAGCATCCGCGCTTCCGCTCGGGCAACATCACCACGGGCTTCATCGCCGAGGAATATCCCGAAGGCTTCCACGGCGCGCCCGAGACGCCGGCCACCGCGCGCAGCGTCGCGGCGGTGTCAGCCGCGATCGCGCGGGCGGATGCGGCGCGGGCGCTCCATGTCGACGGCCAGCTCGGCACGCCGCTGGAGGCGTCCGGCCACTGGATCGTCCGCATCGACGGCACCGAGCATGACGTGCTGATCGAGGCGGACTCCGCCACGGTGGACGGTGAGAGCCTGAGTCTGTCGGTCGACTATCGTCCCGGCGCGACGCTGGTCGAGGCGGATGTGGCGGGCGAGCCCGTCACGCTCCGCATCGTCCGCAAGCGCGGCCACATGATCGTCACCACCGCCGGTCGTGCGCGCAAGGTGCAGGTGATGCGCCCGGTCGTGGCGGCGCTGCGCCACCACATGATCGAGAAGCCGGCGCCGGACATGTCGCGCTTCCTCGTCTCGCCTATGCCGGGGTTGCTGACCCGCCTGCTCGTCGCGCAAGGGCAGAAGGTGGAGGCCGGCCAGCCGCTCGCCACCGTCGAGGCGATGAAGATGGAGAACATGCTCCGCGCCGAGAAGAGCGCCACCGTGGCGAAGGTCGCGGCCGAAGTGGGCGCCAGCCTCGCCATCGATCAGGTGATCCTCGAATTCGAGTGAGCTGCCCCGTCATCCTGACGAAAGTCAGGATCCAGAGCCATATGCGCCGCGCCCGTCGCTCTGGATCCCGGATCAAGTCGGGGATGACGTGTAAAGAAGAGACGTAAAGACGACGGTCACAAATGCCGTCTAGGGGTAGCGTATGACAGCACCAGCACGGGTCCACCTGATCGCCGCCGCGCGGCCCAATTTCATGAAGGTGGCGCCGCTGTGGCACGCGCTCACCGCCGCGCCGGATTTCGAGCCGGTGCTGATCCACACCGGCCAGCATTATGATGCCAACATGTCGGACGCGATCTTCGCCGATCTGTCGCTGCCGCAGCCGGATCATCATCTCGGCGTCGGCTCGGGCAGCCATGCCGAGCAGACCGGCCGCGTGATGATGGCCTATGAGGCCGTCGCACAGGCGGAGCGGCCCGACTGGCTGGTCGTGGTCGGTGACGTGAACTCCACGCTCGCCTGCGCGCTGGTGGGGGCGAAGCTGCGCATCCCGGTGGTGCATCTGGAGGCTGGGCTGCGCTCGCGCGACCGCGACATGCCCGAGGAGATCAACCGCCTCGCCACCGATGCGATCGCCGACGTGCTGTGGACGCCCTCCGTCGACGGCGACGAGAATCTGCTGGCCGAGGGCACCGCGCCCGAGCGGATCGCGCTGGTCGGCAACATCATGATGGACAGCTTCGAGCTGGTCCGCCCCAAGATCGAAGCGGCGGCCGAACCGCAAGCGCTGGGCTTGCCCGAACGCTATGGCGTGGTGACGCTGCATCGCCCCTCCAACGTTGACGATCCTGCGACGCTGGCCGCGCTGGTCGAGGCCTTGCTGGAGGTGCAGGCGCGCCTGCCGCTGGTCTTCCCGGTGCATCCGCGGACCGCGCAGCGGCTTGCCGCGGCGGGGTTGGACAAGACGCTGGAGGAAGGCGGCGTCCGGCTGGTCGGGCCGCTGCCTTATGTGCGTTTCATGAGCCTTGTCGCGGGCGCGGCGGCGGCGATTACGGATAGCGGTGGCATCCAGGAGGAGACCACCTATCTCGGCATTCCGTGCCTGACGCTGCGCGAGAATACCGAGCGGCCGATCACCATCGATCAGGGCACGAACCGCCTCGTCAACGCCGCCACGCTTGCGGCCGCGTTCGACGAGGCGATGGCGACGCCGCCGTCCGAGAGGGCGCGGCCGGTACATTGGGACGGGCGCACGGCCGAACGATGCGTCGCCGATCTGAGGAGACGACGTGGATGAGCGATGAGGTCCAGACGGTGATCGAGGGCGGGGCGGGCCGTATCCGGCTCGACCGCCCGCGCGCCATCCACGCGCTCACCACGGGCATGTGCAGCGTGATGATCGCAGCCCTTCAGGCGTGGCGCGACGAAACCGCGGTCGAGGTGGTGCTGATCGACCATGCCGAGGGGCGGGGCTTCTGCGCGGGCGGCGACGTCGTGCAGGCGTCCACCGACCCGGTGGCGGCGCGCGCCTTCTTCCACGAGGAATATCGCCTCAACCATCTGCTCTTCACTTATGCCAAGCCGACCGTCGCCTTCATGGACGGCGTGACGATGGGCGGCGGCGTCGGCATCTCGCAGCCGGCGAAATATCGCATCGCCACCGAGAACACGCTGTTCGCCATGCCGGAGACGGGGATCGGCCTGTTCCCGGATGTCGGCGGCGGCTGGTATCTCTCGCGTCTGGCGGGCGCGATGGGCGAATATCTGGCGCTGACCGGCGCGCGGCTCGACGGCGGCGAATGTGTCGCGCTGGGCCTCGCCACCCATTTCGTGCCGTCCGAGGCGCTGCCGGAATTGAAGGCCGCGATCATGGCCGATCCGCGCTCGGTCGAGCGGCTGCTGGCAGAGGCTTCGGCGCCGCCGCCGTCGGCGGGCATCCTCGCGCATCGGCGGGACATCGATCGCCTGTTCGCGCATCGCAGGCTGGAGGATGTTCTGGCGGCTCTGGAGGCCGATCCGTCCGAATGGGCGGAGGCGACGCTCAAGACGCTGCGCCGCAAGTCGCCGCAATCCTGCAAGGTCAGCCTCAAGCTGGTGCTGGATTCGCGCGGCCGCACCGATTTCGCCGACGAGATGCGGGCGGAATATGGCATCGCGGCGCATGTCTGCCAGCGGCCGGATTTCCGGGAAGGCGTGCGCGCCCTGCTGGTGGATCGGGACAATCGCCCCGTCTGGAACCCCGCGACGCCGGAGGGCGTGACGGATCACATGATCGACACGATCTTCGCGCCTTTGCCAGAGGCGGATGCGTGGACGCCGCTCGGCCGCTGAGGCGGTGCGGGCGGCGCCCGGCGCGTCAGGTCAGCTCAGCGCCACGAGCACCGGCGGACGCGATGGTGATGGCGCCACACCGTCCGGCAAACCTTGTGGCGATGGCCGTGCCAGCCATGGTTGTTGCCATGCCAGCCCGCCGGCGGATAGCCGTTCGCGGACGCGGGCGCGGCGGCGACCCCCGCGGCGAGCAATGTGGCGGCAGCGATTGCGAGCAGACGCATCGGACTCTCCTCCTCGAACATCGGTGACGTGTTCGTCATCCGTAACGATCTATACCGCATTCGGGTCCATATGGGCATAGGTGACGGACGGCGGCGGGGCGGCTAGGTTGATGCGCGATGCCCAAGCTTTCCAAGACCACCACCCCTCCCGGCCTGCCGGGCCGCGAGCAGATCCTCCGCTTCATCGAGGAGAGCGATCAGCCCGCCGGCAAGCGCGAGATCGCGCGCGCCTTCGGCCTCAAGGGCAATGAGAAGATTCGCCTGAAGGCCCTGCTCAAGGACATGGCCGATGAAGGGCTGATCGATCTCGGCCCCGGCCGCGCCTTCCACAAGATGGGCGGCGTGCCGAAGGTGACGGTGCTGCGCATCGTCGATGTCGATGGGGATCAGGTGATCGCCGTGCCCGAGCATTGGGTGGCCGAAGGCACGCCGCCGCCGTGCCTGCGCGTGATGGAGCGCGGCCGGCGTCAGGGTGCGCTGGGCGTGGGGGACCGCATCCTCGCCCGCACCGAGGAAGCCGGGCGCGGCATGGTCGCGCACCTGCTCAAGAAGCTCGCCAAGGGCGAAGAGCAGGTTCTCGGCGTCGTCCACAAGGAGGGCGACCGGCTGTGGCTGCGCCCCGTGGACAAGCGAGAGCGGCACGACCTCCCCATCTCGGATGTCGGTGAGGCGGATGTCGGCGATCTCGTGCTGGCCGAGAAGGCGGGTCGCCCGCCGCGCATCATGGCGCGCGTCGTCGAGCGGCTGGGCGATCCCTTCGCCCCGCGCAGCTTCAGCCTGATCGCGATCCACAAGTTCGGCATCCCCGACGTCTTCCCCGAAGCCGCGCTGGAGGAGGCGGATCGCAGCGCCCGCCAGAAGCTCGGCGAAGGGCGCGAGGATCTGCGCCACCTCCCCATCGTCGCGATCGACCCTGCCGACGCGCGCGACCATGACGACGCGATCTGGGCCGCCCCCGACGACGATGCCGTCAATGAAGGCGGTTGGAAGGCGATCGTCGCCATCGCCGACGTCTCTTTCTACGTCCGCCCCGGCACCCCGCTCGACAAGGAAGCGCGGAAGCGCGGCAACAGCGTCTATTTCCCGGATCGCGTCGTGCCGATGCTGCCCGAGGTGCTGTCGGCCGATGTCTGCTCGCTGGGCGAGGGGGCGGATCGCGCGGCGATGGCGTGCCACCTCACCGTCGACAAGGACGGCAATGTCACCGCCTTCCGCTTCACCCGCGCGATCGTGCGGATCGCGGCGGTGATCGCCTATGAGGACGCGCAGGCGGCCTTCGACGGGGCGATCAGCCATCCGCTCACCGAGGATGCGCTGAAGCCGCTCTGGGGCTGCTGGGCGGCGCTCGCCAAGGCGCGGGACAAGCGCGAGCCGCTCGAACTCGACCTGCCCGAACAGCGGGTCCAGCTCGACGAGAAGGGGCGCATCGCCTCGGTGGCGCCGCGTGAACGGCTCGACGCGCACCGGCTGGTCGAGGATTATATGATCGCCGCCAACGTCGCCGCCGCGCGCGCGCTGGAGAAGAAGCAGGCGCCGGTCATGTACCGCATCCACGAGACGCCGAGCCGCGAGAAGATGGTCGCGCTCAAGGATTATCTCGGCACCTTCGACGTGCCGCTGGCGCTGGGCCAGGTGGTGCGGCCCAAGACGTTCAACCGAATCCTCGACAGCATCGCCGATCGCGTCGAGCGGCCGGAGATCATGACGCAGGTGCTCCGCACGCAGATGCAGGCGGTCTATTCACCCAACAATATCGGCCATTTCGGCCTTGCGCTGGGCAGCTACGCGCATTTCACCTCGCCGATCCGCCGCTATGCCGATCTGCTCGTCCACCGCGCGCTGGTGGGGGCCTATGGGTTGAAGCCGGCGGTGGAGGAGACGAAGCTGACGGCTGATGACGCGAACCGGATGGAGGATCTCGGCGAGAAGATCAGCCAGGCCGAGCGTCGCGCGATGGAGGCCGAGCGCGAGACGATCGATCGCTATGTGGCGGCCTATCTCTCCACCAAGGTGGGCGAGCTGGTCGACACGCGGATCACCGGCGTGCAGAGCTTCGGCTTCTTCGCGACCGTGGTGGGGCTGGGTGGCGATGGGCTGGTGCCGGTCTCGACGCTGGGCGCCGAGCGCTTCCACCATGACGCCACCACCCACAGCCTGATCGGCGAGGAGACGGGCGAGCGCTTCACGCTGGGCCAGACCATCACGCTCCGGCTGGTGGAGGCCAATGTCGCGAGCGGCGCGCTGCGCTTCGAGCTGGCCGAGGGCGCGAACCACATGCCGATGCGGGGGAACCTGCGCCGCAAGCCTGGTAGTCGCCCGCTTGTCGGGCGGCGGGGGCGGCCCTCGAACATCCGCCACCAGGGGCGCAAGAGATGACGGAAGGACGGGTGGACATGGTGGGCCAACCCTTGCCGAGGCAGAAGCGGGCGCGGTTGATCCTGGCGCTGGGGCTGGTCGCGCTGGGTGTGTGGATCATCCACGATTTCCTCGCCTCGCTGGTGTGGGCGGCGGTGATCGCGATCGCCATCTCTCCGCTTTACGAACGTGCCGAGCGGCGCTGGCCGCATCTGCGGGGCGGTGTCACCCTCCCGGCGATCACCACGCTCGTGGTGGCGCTGCTGGTGCTCGTGCCCGTCAGCCTCGGCATCATCCGTGCGGCGTCCGAGGCGCAGGATCTCGTGCGCTGGCTGACCGTCGCGCGCGAAAGCGGTATTCCCGTGCCGCATTGGCTCTATTCCATCCCTTTCGGCCGGGATGCGGCGGTGAACTGGTGGCAGCAGCATCTCGCCACGCCCGAGGCGACGCAGGCCGAACTGGCCCGCTTCAACAACCGGGCGCTGCTCTATCACACCCAGATCGTGGGCAAGGGGCTGATCCACCGCAGCATCATTTTCCTGTTCACGCTGCTCGCGCTGTTCTTCCTGCTGCGTGACGCCGACATGCTGGTGGGGCAGCTCAAGTCGGCCGGATCCCGTCTGTTCGGCCCGTCGGGCGAGCGGATGGGGCAACAGGTCGTCCAGTCGGTGCGCGGGACGATCGACGGGCTGGTGCTGGTCGGCATCGGCGAGGGTGCGGTGATGGCCGTCGCCTATCTGGCGCTGGGCGTGCCGCACCCGCTGCTGCTGGGCGCCGCGACGGCGATCGCGGCGATGATCCCGTTCGGTGCCGCCGTGATGTTCGAGATCGCGGCCTTCGCGCTGCTCACGCAGGATGCGGTGACGGCGGCGATCCTCGTCAACGTGATCGGTTTCGCCGTGGTCGGCGTGGCGGACCATTTCGTGCGGCCCGCGCTGATCGGCGGGGCGACGCGGCTGCCCTTTCTGTGGGTGCTGGTCGGCATCCTGGGCGGCGTCGAGACGCTGGGGCTGCTCGGCCTGTTCGTCGGGCCGGCGACGATGGCGGTGCTGGTGATGCTGTGGCGGGAGTATGTCGAGCGGGACTTGCCGCCCGCCGGGACTGATGTAGGTTAGCCTCGTCTGTTATGATGAGGGAGGGTTGTCGTGGCTCACAAGTTCGTCATCAAGAAGGACAAGGCCGGCGAGTTCCGCGTGAACTTCGTCTACAATAGCGAGATCATTTTCGCGACCGAGGGCTATTCGAGCAAGGCCTCGGCCCAGAATGCGATCGACTCGATCAAGAAGAACGGTCCGGGAGCGCCCACGGACGACCAGACCGTCTGATCTTCCGTCAGAGGTGCTGCCCTTCAGAGACGCGGTAGGGTCACCCCGCGCTGGCCCATATATTTGCCGGCGCGGTCCGCGTAGCTGATCTCGCAGGGCTCGTTGCCCTTGAGGAAGAGGAACTGGCACGCGCCCTCGTTGGCGTAGATCTTGGCGGGGAGCGGCGTCGTGTTGGAGAATTCCAGCGTGACATGGCCCTCCCAGCCGGGCTCCAGCGGGGTGACGTTCACGATGATGCCGCAGCGGGCATAGGTCGATTTGCCGAGGCAGATCACCAGCACGTCGCGCGGCACGCGGAAATATTCCACCGTCCGGGCGAGCGCGAAGCTGTTGGGCGGGATGATGCACACATCCGTCTTGCGATCGACGAAGCTGTTGGACGCGAAATCCTTGGGATCGACGGTGGCGCTGTCGACGTTGGTGAAGATCTTGAACTCGTCCGCCACGCGCGCGTCATAGCCGTAGGAGGAGAGGCCGTAGCTGATGCAGCCCTCGCGGCGCTGGGCCTCGACGAAGGGCTCGATCATGCCATGCTCCATCGCCTGCTCGCGGATCCAGCGGTCGGATTGGACGGACATGGGGGCTCCTCGGAAACGCTCTCGTGGGCTGATGCTTTCGCGGGAAGCGGTGGCGCTGGCAAGGGGGATGTGGGAGATGGCGGGTCTTGCCCACTAGCGGTCGTTGCGAGATTGCCTGTTGGGGCACATAGTGTGAGCATGGACACCGACGAATACGAATGGTCCCCGCGTCCGCCAAACATGCGCGAGCGAGTTATCGCAGCCCTGCTTGTGGCCGCGCTGGTGATCGCAGGCGCAAGCAGCTACGCGGGTTGGCGTCTATTCGGCGACTACGACAAAGCGGTGGCGGCGGGCATCACCATCTTGGGCGTGATTGTCTTCACGCGGCTGATGCCGACCGCTTGGAGGCGTTGAAAGCTACCAAAGCCGTACGGCAGCTAACCACCAAATTCTGTCATCCCAGCGAAGGCTGGGATCTATCTCTGGCGCCATAAGCAATGGGGCCGATAGCGAGAGACATGGACCCCAGCCTCCGCTGGGGTGACGGCTAGGCGGCTATCAGGGCGCTCAAGCGTTGCTGCTCACCCCACCGCCTTCGCCAGCCCCTTCGCCAACTGGCCCGCGCCGTGCAGTCGCGCCTTGGGATCGCCCCAGGAGCGCGTAATGACCAGCTTGCTGTCCGGGCGGAGCTTCGCCGTCCCCTTCAATCGCTCGACGTAAGCGAACAGCCCCGGCACATTGGGGAAGCCACCTTCCGCGAACGTCACCAGCGCGCCCTTGGGGCCGACGTCCAGCTTGGCGATGCGCGCGACGCGGCAATCCAGCTTGATGCCGATCACGTCGATCAGGTTGCGCGTCGGCTCGGGGAGCTTGCCGAAGCGGTCGATCATCTCGGCGGCGAAGGCCTCGATGCCGGCCTTGTCCTCGATCTCGTTCATGCGGCGATAAAGGCCCATGCGCAGGTCGAGGTCCGGCACATAGTCCTCGGGGATCATGATCGGCGCATCGACCGTGATCTGCGGCGAGAAGTCCACGTCGGCCTCGGGGATATCGGTCCCGCCGGCCTTGGCGGCGAGGATCGCATCCTCCAGCATCGCCTGATACAGTTCGAAGCCGACTTCCTTGATATGCCCGCTCTGTTCGTCGCCGACGAGATTGCCCGCGCCGCGAATGTCCAGATCGTGCGAGGCGAGCTGGAAGCCCGCGCCCAGCGTATCGAGGTTGGCCAGCACCTGGAGGCGCTTGTCGGCGGCCTCGGTGGTGATGCGCCCGCCCTGCGTGGTGAGATAGGCGTAGGCGCGCGTCTTGGAGCGCCCGACGCGGCCGCGGAGCTGGTAGAGCTGGGCGAGGCCGAAGCGATCCGCGCGGTGGACGATCATCGTGTTGGCGGACGGGATATCGAGCCCGCTCTCCACGATCGTGGTCGAGAGCAGCACGTCGTATTTGCGATCGTAGAAGGCGGACATCCGCTCCTCGACCTCGATCGCGCCCATCTGGCCGTGGGCGACCACATAGCGGACCTCGGGCACCTCCTCGCGCAGGAAGCGCTCGATATCGGGCAGGTCGGCGACGCGGGGGGCGACGAAATAGGCCTGCCCGCCGCGATAATGCTCGCGCAGCAGCGCCTCGCGCAGCACCACCGGATCCCACGGCATCACATAGGTCCGCACCGCGAGGCGATCGACCGGCGGCGTTTGGATCACCGACAGCTCGCGCAGGCCCGACATCGCCATCTGGAGCGTGCGCGGGATCGGCGTGGCGGTCAGCGTTAGGACGTGGACATCGGCCTTCAGTGCCTTCAGCCGCTCCTTGTGGGTGACGCCGAAGCGCTGCTCCTCGTCGACGATGACGAGGCCGAGCCGCTTGAACTCCACCTGCTTGGAAAAGACGGCGTGCGTGCCGACGACGATGTCGATCGTGCCGTCCGCCAGCCCATCGCGCACCTTCTTCGCCTCGGCCGCGCCGACGAGGCGCGAGAGGCGGCCGATGTTCATCGGGAAGCCGCGGAAACGCTCGACGAAATTGGTGTAGTGCTGGCGCGCGAGCAGCGTCGTCGGGCCGACCACCGCCACCTGCATTCCCGACATCGCGGCGACGAACGCCGCGCGCAGCGCCACCTCGGTCTTGCCGAAGCCGACATCGCCCACGACGAGGCGATCCATCGGCTTGCCGGCGCCCAGATCCTCCAGCGCCTCGGCGATGGCGCGGTCCTGATCCTCGGTTTCCTGATAGGGGAAGCGATCGACGAACTCGGGGTAGGAGGTGTCCGGCTCGGCGACATCGGCGGGGCGCAGCGCGCGGGCGGCGGCGGTGGCCATCAGCTCGCCGGCGATCTCGCGGATGCGCTCCTTCATCCGGCTCTTGCGCGCCTGCCAGGCGACGCCGCCCAGCTTGTCGAGCGCGATGCCGTCGGCCTCCGAGCCATAGCGCGAGAGGACGTCGATATTCTCGACCGGCACGAACAGCTTGTCGCCGCCCGCATAGGTGAGCTGGACGCAGTCGTGCGGCGCATGGCCGACCGGGATCGAGGTCAGTCCCTCATAGCGGCCGATGCCGTGATCCGCGTGGACCACCAGATCGCCGGGCGAGAGCGTCGCCAGTTCCTGCAAGAAGGCGTCGGCTGATTTCTTGCGGCGCTGGCGGTGGACGAGGCGGTCGCCCAGCATGTCCTGCTCGGTGAGGACGAGCACGTCGGGCGCGGAAAAGCCATGGTCGAGCGGCAGCACGGAGAGCGCGGCGCCACCGCCATTCTTCGCGGCCTCGGCGGCGAGGCCCATCGCCTCCTGCCAGCTTTCGGCGAGCGGCACGCGCGGCAGGCCATGATCGGAGAGCAGCCCGGCCAGACGCTCACGGGAGCCTATCGAATAGCTCGCGAGGATAACGCGTCGGCCTTTGCGCGACTGCGCGCCGACGTAAGCCGAGACGGCCTCGTAGACATTCTCCTGCGCCGCCCGTTCGGGCGCGAAATCGCGGGGGCCGTCCACGTCGAAATCGAGGACGGTGGCGCTCTCGGGCTCGCGGAAGGGCGTGGCGAGGTGCATCGGCCGTGCCGCGATCTGCTTCTCCCACTCGTCGGTGGGGAGATAGAGCGTGGCCCCCGGCAGCGGGCGGTAGCTGCCCGGATCGGAGGACTGCGCGCGCACGCGGTTGGCGTGATAGTCGGTGATGCTCTCGAAGCGGTTCTGCGCGGCGCCCGGCGAGCCCGCGTCGCGGACGATCACGTCATCGTCGGCGAGATGATCGAAGAGGGTGGAGAGCTTCTCCTCGAACAACGGGAGCCAATGCTCCATGCCCGCGAGGCGGCGGCCGTCGCTGATCGCCTGATAGAGCGGATCGCCTGTCGCGGTCGCGCCGAAGCGCTCGCGATAGCCGGTGCGGAAGCGCTTGATGCTCTCCTCGTCGAGGAGGGCTTCGGAGGCGGGGAGGAGGGTGAAGCCGTCGATCCGGTCGACGGTGCGCTGGTCGACGGGGTCGAAGCGGCGGACGCTCTCGATCTCGTCGCCGAAGAAATCGAGGCGGAGCGCCATCTCCTCGCCCGAGGGCCAGAGATCGACGAGACCGCCGCGCACCGCATATTCGCCCGGATCGGCGACGGTGTCGGTGCGGATATAGCCGTTGGCCTGAAGCAGCTTGCCGAGCTGGTCGCGGTCGATCCGCTCACCGGGCGCGAGCTTGGCAACGAGCTGGCGGATGCGGAAGGGGGTGAGCGTGCGCTGGGTGGCGGCGTTGACCGTCGTCACCAGCAGCGTCGGGCCTTGGGCCTTCTTCTGGAGCGCATGGAGCGTCGCCAGCCGCTCGGCCGACGAGCGCAGCGACGGCGAGGCGCGATCGTAAGGCAGGCAGTCCCATGCCGGGAAGCTCAGGATAGACAGCTCGGGCGCGAAATAGCGGGCGGCGTCGGCCACCGCGCGCATCTGCACATCGTCGGAGGCGACGAACACCGCTCGCCCCGAAGCGGCGCGGGTGACGTCGGCGAGCAGCCAGGGCAGGAAGCCCGCGGGTGTGCCCGAAAGGGTGAGCGGCCGGTCGGCCTTCAGGATACGCTGGAGATTGTCGGTCAAGGTGGACTCAGTGGATCGAGATATAATCGAGCTTCTGCATGGTGCGCATCAGCGGCCCGTCGAAGGCGGCCGGCACCGGCTCCTTGCCCATCGCCCAGGCCATGATGTCGACATCCTCCTGCTCGATCAGCCGCTCGAACCAGGCGATCTCCTCGTCCGACCACTCGGCCGCATAGCGATCGAACAGCCCGCCGATCATGTAATCCGCCTCGCGCGTGCCGCGATGCCAGGCGCGGAAGCCGAGGCGCTTCAGGTGATGCTCGCGATCCAAAGGGAGGCTCCAACGTCAAAATGGCGGCCAAGCGCTGGTCGCGCGCGTCGGCTGTGATACAGGCCCATCTAGTCATGCGACCCGAAATCCTCAATCCGCTCTTCGCCGAAACCGAAGCCCTCAAGGGCGTGGGCACCGCGCTCGCCAAGCCGCTGGCGAAGCTGGGGCTGACGCGCGGGATCGATCTGCTGTTCCATCTGCCGACCGGCGTGGTCGAGCGGCGGCGGATCGAGCGGCTGGACCCGGCCGATGCAGGGCGCGGCGTGATCGTGACGCTGACGGCGACCGAATATCGCGGTTCCTCCTCTCCGCGCGGGCCGTTCCGGGTGCGGGCGGTGGACGGGGAAGGGAATGCCGTCAGCCTCGTCTATTTCGGCAATGCCTCGGGCTGGGCGCGCAAGCAGTTCCCGCTGAACGAGCCGCGAGTCGTGGCGGGGCGGCTCGATCTCTATGGGGAGACGCTCCAGATCGTGCATCCCGATCAGGTCGTGCCGCCGGAAGAGGCGGGCGAGATCGTCGAGCGCGAGCCGGTCTATCCGCTGTCAGCGGGGATCACCTCGCGCCGCATCGCCCAGCTTGTCGCGCAGGCGCTGGAGCGCGTGCCGGCGCTGCCCGAGTGGATCGAGCCGAGCTTGCTCTCCGCGCGCGGCTGGCCGGGCTTCATGGAGGCGCTGGAGCACGCGCACGGCAACCCGCAGGACGCCAAGGCGCGCGAGCGGCTCGCTTATGACGAGGTGTTCGCCAACCAACTCGCGCTGATGCTGGTGCGGGCGTCGACGCGGCGGCGCAAGGGCTGGGCGCTGCTCGGCGACGGGCGGCTGCGCGCCAAGCTCGACCTGCCCTACAAGCCCACCGGCGCGCAGGCCCGCGCCATCGCCGAGATCGAGGGCGACATGCAACAGGAGACGCCGATGCTGCGCCTGCTTCAGGGCGATGTCGGCTCGGGCAAGACGCTGGTCGCCACCATGTCCTTGATCGCGGCGGTGGAAGCGGGGGCGCAGGGCGCGCTGCTGGCGCCGACCGAAATCCTCGCCCGCCAGCATTTCGCGACGCTGCAACGCCAGCTTTCGCCGCTCGGCCTCAATGTCGCGATCCTGACGGGGCGTGAGAAGGGGCGCGCGCGGGAGTCCACATTGATGGGTCTCGCGGATGGATCGATCCATATCCTCGTCGGCACGCACGCGATCTTTCAGGAGGCCGTCACCTACAAGGAACTCGGCCTCGTCGTGGTGGACGAGCAGCACCGCTTTGGCGTCGCCCAGCGGTTGATGCTGGCGGGCAAGGCGGATCGCCCGCCGCACATGCTGGTGATGACCGCGACGCCGATTCCGCGCACGCTGACGCTTGCCCAATATGGCGAGATGGACGTCAGCCGCCTCGACGAGATGCCGCCCGGCCGCCAGCCGATCGAGACCAAGGTGATCGCGATCGAGCGGATGGACGAGGTGGTCGCGGGCGTCGGCCGCCATATCGCGGGCGGGGGGCAGGCCTATTGGGTGTGCCCGCTGGTCGAGGAGAGCGAGACCGGCGACGATGCCGCCGCAGAGGCGCGCGCGGCGGCGCTGCGCGAGATGTTCGGGGAGAAAGTCGGCCTCGTCCACGGCCGGATGAAGGGGCCGGAGAAGGATGCCGTGATGGCGGCCTTCCAGCGCAACGAGGTGGCGGTGCTGGTCGCCACCACCGTCATCGAAGTGGGCGTGGACGTGCCCAATGCCGCGCTGATCGTGATCGAGGGGGCGGAGCGCTTCGGCCTCGCCCAGCTCCACCAGCTTCGCGGCCGGGTCGGGCGGGGCACGGCGCATTCGGTGTGCCTGCTGCTGCGCGGGAGCGCGCTCAGCGAGACGTCACGGGCGCGGCTGGCGCTGATGCGCGATACCAACGACGGCTTCCTGATCGCGGAGGAGGATTTGCGGCTGCGCGGTGGCGGCGAGATTCTCGGCACGCGCCAGTCTGGCGAGCAGGGCGCGCGGCTGGCCGATGCCCAGCAGACGGCGGCGCTGATCCCGACCGCGCACGATGACGCGCGGTTGCTGACGGATCGTGACGGTGGTCTGGAAGCGCCACGCGGACAGGCGGCGCGGATATTGCTCTATCTGTTCGAACGCGATGCGGCGGTGGGCCTTCTCCGGGCCGGTTAGAACTCGTTCCAGGCCGGCTTGTCGTTGGGGGCGTTGGCCAGCATCTTCGGATAGAGCGTGTCGTTGATCGGCGCGATGAACTCGCCGCCGACGCGCCCGCCCAGCGACCAGACCACCCGCGCCGGGGTCATGCCCACGACGGGCAGCTTCAACGCGATCAGGTCGCCCGGCTGGAGCGTCGCGGACGTGCGCGACATGAAGCCATAAGGCGAGATGTCCACCACCAGCGCCGTCTCACGCGCGCCTGACGGCCCGTCGAGCGGCGCGCGGAAGGAGACGACGTCGCGTGGCGCGCGGCGGCTTTCGATGATGAACGGTGCCGTAGCCATGCGGAAACCCTTCGGAAGGTGCGCGGCCATTGTCCGCCCGCCTCCTAAAGAGATCCTCAATCATCAGACTTAATAACCGTTCACCATCTTCGCTTCGTCGCGTCCGGGCCTCAGCGCAGGAGGATGCCGTGGCGCTTCTTGCCGAGGCTGATCTTCACCGGCACGTCCTCGAGAACGATCTCGAAAGTCGGATCGGTGATGGCGAGATCGTTGAGGCGCACCGCGCCTTCGCCGATCTTGCGCCGGGCCTCGCCGTTGGAGGCGGCGAAGCCCATCACGGTCAGCGCCTGCACGATCGGGATGCGGCCGCCATCGACACGGAGCGTCGGCAGCGAATCGCCGGCGGCACCCTCCTCGAAGGTGCGCCGCGCCGTCTCGGCGGCCTCGACCGCGGCGTCGGGGCCATGGGCCATCGCGGTGGCGGCGTCGGCGAGGGCCTTCTTCGCCTCGTTGATCTCGGCGCCCTGGAGCGCCTCCAGCCGCACGACATCGTCCATCGAGAGATCGGTGAACAGGCGCAGGAAGCGGCCGACATCGGCATCCTGCGTGTTCCGCCAGAACTGCCAGTAATCATAGGGCGGCAGCGCATCGGCGTTGAGCCAGACGGCGCCCTTGGCGGTCTTGCCCATCTTGCCGCCGTCGGCCGTGGTGATGAGCGGGGAGGTCAGGCCGAACACCTGCTCGCCGGCCACGCGGCGGGTCAGCTCGATGCCGTTGACGATATTGCCCCACTGATCCGAGCCGCCCATCTGGAGGCGGCAGCCGGCGCGGCGGGACAGCTCCAGGAAGTCATAGCCCTGGAGGATCATGTAGTTGAACTCGAGGAAGCTCAGCGACTGCTCGCGATCGAGGCGCAGCTTCACCGAATCGAAGCTCAGCATCCGGTTGATCGAGAAATGCTGGCCGATGTCCCGCAGGAAGGGGATGTATTCGAGCTTGTCGAGCCACTCGGCATTGTCGACCATCACGGCGTCGGTCGGGCCGTCGCCGAAGGTCAGGAAGCGGGAGAAGACGCGCTTGATGGAGGCGATGTTCTCCGCGATCGTATCGACCGTCATCAGCTTGCGGGCTTCGTCCTTGAAGCTCGGATCGCCGATTTTGCCGGTGCCGCCGCCCATCAGCACGATCGGCTTGTGGCCGGCCTGCTGCATCCGGCGCAGCATCATGATCTGGACGAGGCTGCCGACATGCAGCGAAGGCGCGGTCGGATCGAAGCCGATATAGCCCCGCACGATCTGGCGCATCGCGAGGTCGTCCAGCCCTTCGGCATCGGTGACCTGGTGGATATAGCCGCGCGCGTCGAGTAGGCGCAGCAGATCGGATTTGTAGCTCGTCGTCGTCATGGCGGGCGGGTGCGTAGCACAAGGGGGATGCGGATGGGTAGCGACGCGATGCTGGCAATCGGCCTGATGTCGGGCACGTCACTCGACGGCATCGACGCCGCGCTGATCGAGACGGACGGGGAGGGCCATGTCCGGCCGATCGCCTTCCGCTCCGAGCCCTATTCGCAGCAGGCGCGGCAGCAGCTTCAGGAGGCGACCGCGCTGGCGCTCACCTATGAGAAACCGCGCCTCAGCCCGGAGATCGCGGCGGCGACCGAGATGCTCAACCGTCGACACCTTCTGGCTATCCACCAACTGGTCGCGACCGCCGGCATCCCGCTCGATCATGTGAAGGTGGTGGGCTTCCACGGCCAGACCGTCGCGCACCGACCCCCGCAGGGCTGGACCTGGCAGATCGGCGACGGCCCGGCGTTGGCGGCGGCGCTGAAGGTGCCGGTGGTGGCGGATTTCCGCTCGGCGGACGTGGCGGCGGGCGGGCAGGGAGCGCCGCTGCTCCCGGTTTATCACCGGGCGCTGGCTTCCGGTGCGCAATTGCCGCTGGCGGTGCTGAACCTGGGCGGTGTCGGCAATATCACCTTTATCGGCCGCGATGGCGAGCTGATCGCCTTCGACACCGGCCCGGCCAACGGCCTCGTCGACGACTGGATGGCCGCCGAGACGGGCAAGACCTTCGACGAGGGGGGCGCCTTCGCGGCCACCGGAGAGGTTCATCGACAGGTTCTGGCGGCGATGCTCGACAATCCGTGGTTCGATCTCGCGCCGCCCAAGTCGCTCGACCGGGCGGACTTCACCATGGCCCCCGCGCGCGGCCTGCTGCCGGCGGACGGAGCGGCGACGCTCACCGCCTTCACCGCCGCGACGGTGGCGCTGGCGCTCAACCATCTGCCCGAGCGGCCGGTGCGGATGATCGTCGCCGGTGGCGGGCGTCACAACGCCACGATGATGGCGATGCTGGCCGACGCCTGCGAAATCCCGGTCGAGCCGATCGAGGCGCTCGGCCAGAATGGCGACGCGACCGAGGCGGAAGGCTTTGCCTATATGGCGGTACGCAGCCTGAAGGGCTTGCCGATCAGCTTCCCAGGGACCACGGGTGTCGCTCAGCCATTGACGGGGGGGCGCCTGTGCCTGCCCTGAATCCGGGAGCATCCATGCGTCACCGCCTTGCCCTTCTGCCTCTGCTGGCGCCCGCGACCGCCCTGTTGTCCGCACCGGCCACGGCCTCGTCGACGGCGGCCTGGACGGCGGGGGAGAGCGCGGCGCGCAACGCCTGCGTCAAGGCGAGCGGGCTGAACGACGCCGCGGCCTCCGCGCCCGTGCATTTCAGCGATCGCACCGCGCAGGACGTGATCCTCGTGACCGGCCGCTATCCGCAGAAGTTCATGAAGGGCAAGCCGGGCACCATGCTGTGCCTCTACGATCGCCGCGCGAAGAAGGCGGAGACGCAGGAAGCGGGCGCCTGGGCGCGCAAGCGCTGACGCTCAGGCGTCGCGGCGCGCGGAGTGGCGGGTTTCGAGCAGATCCCACAGCCCGCGATGCTGGATGAGCAATTGCTGCGCGCCGAACAGGATGGCGCGTTCGATGCCGGGCGTCTCGGCCGCCCGCGTGGCGACGTCGAGCGCCTCCTGAAGGCCTGGCAGGTCAAGCGGCGGCGGCTGGAGGTCGAATCGCTCGGCCGCCGCATCCAGCACGCGGCGGATCGGCCGCCAGTCGAGCGTGAGCGCCAGCGTCGCGCCGAGCGCTGTGCCGTTGCGATCGGACTGGGCGAGGGTGGCGAGCGCATGGGTCTGCCCTGAGACCGCCGCCTCGCTCTGCGCCTGCCCCAGCGTGCTCGGCAGCGGGCCGACCACGACGGCAAGCTTGGTGAGCAGCGTCCGCTCGGCCGAGAAACCGGCGGTGACGTGGGAGATCCATGTTCGCGCGGCGGGGTGGACGATGCGATGCGCGGCATGATCGGCGACGCCCGGATGGCGGCCGTGCAGCATGGTCAGAAAATGCGCCGCGTCAGCCAGATTGCGCGCGCCGTCGGCACCCGTCAGCAGATCGGGCGAGCCGCAATAGGGATGCTGGGCGCTGCCCTCGGCGGACAGCAGCGCAGACAGACGCGCGCCTACGCCTTCAGGCTTCTCGCTCCTCGCTGTCGCCGTCATCAACCCACTCCGCTCGTCCTCCACGCGGGCCGGTCGCCGCGCTTGCGAACAGGGAATAGACCAAAGGCGTAAATGCGCGGTTTATGATGTCGAATTGACGGAAAGCGCTGCATTTGCGGGGGTTTTGCGTCGGAATGCGCTCCACCCGAAACGAAAACGGGCAGGAATGACCCTGCCCGTTTGTGTCTTACTGATCGAGGAAGCTGCGCATCTTCCGGCTGCGGCTCGGATGCTTGAGCTTCCGCAACGCCTTCGCCTCGATCTGGCGGATGCGTTCGCGGGTCACCGAGAACTGCTGGCCCACTTCCTCGAGCGTGTGATCGGTGTTCATGCCGATGCCGAAGCGCATACGCAGCACGCGCTCCTCGCGGGGGGTGAGGCTGGCCAATACCCGCGTCACCGTCTCCTTGAGGTTCTGCTGGATCGCGGCGTCCACCGGGATGATCGCGTTCTTGTCCTCGATGAAATCACCCAGGTGGCTGTCTTCCTCGTCGCCGATCGGCGTTTCGAGGGAGATCGGCTCCTTGGCGATCTTCATGACCTTGCGGACCTTCTCCAGGGGCATGGAGAGGCGCTCGGCCAGCTCTTCAGGCGTCGGCTCGCGGCCGGTCTCGTGGAGGAACTGGCGGCTGGTGCGGACGAGCTTGTTGATCGTCTCGATCATGTGGACCGGGATACGGATGGTCCGCGCCTGATCCGCGATCGAGCGGGTGATCGCCTGACGGATCCACCAGGTCGCATAGGTCGAGAACTTGTAGCCGCGGCGGTATTCGAACTTATCGACCGCCTTCATCAGGCCGATATTGCCCTCCTGGATGAGATCCAGGAACTGAAGGCCGCGATTGGTGTACTTCTTGGCGATCGAGATCACGAGGCGGAGATTGGCCTCGACCATCTCCTTCTTCGCGATACGCGCCTCGCGCTCGCCCTTCTGCACCATGTTCACGATGCGGCGGAATTCGGGCAGGGCCATGCCGGTCGCCTGCACGATCTCGGCGATCTCGGAGCGGATGCGCTCGACCTGCCCCGCCTCGGCGGCGGCGAAGGCGGCGAACTTCTTGTCAATGCCCTTGACGCGATCGAGCCAGCCTTCCTCGATCTCATGATCGATATAGGCATCGAGGAACGCCTTGCGCGGCACCTTGTGACGCTCGGCCAGGCGCAGCATCTGGCCGCCGAGCGCGGTCAGGCGGCGGTTGAAGGCATAAAGCTGGTCGACGAGATGCTCGATCTTGGCGCCATGGAACTGGACGCTTTCGACCTCGGCGGTCAGCTCTTCGCGCAGCTCGTGATAGCGGGCCTCGTCGGCTTCCGGGAAACCGCCCGAGTTCAGCGCCTCGACGCGCGCCTGCTGGATGCTGGCGAACTGGTGATACAGCTCGGTGATCTTGGCGAAGCGCTCCAGCGCGAGCGGCTTGAGCTGCTCTTCCATCTGCGCGAGGCTGAGGGTGTTGTCCTCTTCCTCCTCCTCGGCGGGGCGCGGGGTGCGGCGCTCGGTCAGGCCGTCCTCGTCCTCGTCGGCGGACTGCTCCTCGGGCTCTTCCTCTTCCTTGAAGGACGGGCCAGCGGTCTTCTCGCTGATCTCGCCATTGTCCTCCTCACCGTCCTCGGTGAGGCTTTCCGGCGCCGGATCCTTGTTGAGCATCGCGTCGAGATCGAGGATCTCGCGAAGCTGCATCGTGCCTTCGTTGAGGGCCGTGGACCAGTCGATGATGGCGTTGAAGGTGATCGGGCTTTCGCAGAGGCCGAGGATCATCGTGTCGCGGCCGGCCTCGATGCGCTTGGCGATGGCGATCTCGCCTTCGCGCGACAGAAGCTCCACCGCGCCCATCTCGCGCAGATACATGCGGACGGGATCGTCGGTGCGGTCGACGGTTTCCTTCTTGGCCGCGACCTGGAAGACTTCGCCCGAGCCGTCGTCGGAGGACTGCTCCTCGTCGTCGGACTCTTCCTCGCGCTTCTCGTCCTCGCCGGCATCCTCATTCTCGACGATGTTGATGCCCATCTCGGAGAGCGCCGAGGTGATGTCCTCGATCTGGTCCGACGACATCTCGCCCTGCGGCAGCGCGTCGTTCAGCTCGTCATAAGTGAGGTAGCCGCGCTTCTTGGCGCGGGCGATCAGCTTCTTGAGCGACGCGTCGTTCAGGTCGATCAGGGGCGCATCGCCGCCGTCCGCCTTCTCCGCCGTGTCCACTCCGTTCGTCTTCGCCATACCACCCAACCTCAAAGTTCCGCGTCGCCTGTCAGCTCTCTCAACTCGGAAAGCCGCCGCTCCGTTTCCTGTCTTTCGCGTATGAGGTGCAATTGCTCCTCCCACGCGCCGTCGTCCGTCGCATTCCCCAGCCGGGCGGTCGCCTCTGCGATCCGAGCATCAAGCTCCGATCGCCTGACCATCACGTCGATGACTTCCCCCAGATCGCGACGAGCGCGCTCAGGGTCCGCATCGCCGCGCTGGAAGGAAAAGGCAAGCCCGTTCGCACGGCCCTGCTTCGATAGGAGTTCAATCGCACCGACTCGCCGCAATATGGTGCTAATTCCGTCTCCTTCAAGCGTCTCCCCCCGCCATGTGGCCTCGACGAGCGCCATCCGCACACGATCGAGCGCCGGGTCGGCGAAATGCAGGTGCGAAAGATGCTCTGCATGGGCCGCAATCACCGCCGGCTGCCGGGCAAGGCCGATCAGCAGCGCGCGTGCTTCCAGCGGGCCGACGCCGCTCTGGTTGACGGCGCGCGTGCCCGCGAGAGGCTGGGAAGGGACTGGGGGCCAGCCGCCGCGCCCGTTGCCGCGCGCCGGGCGGGCCTGCGGGGGCCGGGGCTGCCACTCGCGTCTGGGGGGCGCGAAGAGGGCGTCGGCGCGCTGGCGGAACTCGGAGAGGTAGGCGTGGCTCACATCCTTGTCCGCGATGGCGCGGGCATGTTCGGCCAGCCGCTGCTTGAGTCCGGCGCGGGCCTCGGGCGTGTCGAGGGGGAGGGCGGCCTGCTCGTGACGCCACAGCCGCTCGACCAGCGGTTCGGGCTCGGCGAGCAGCGCTTCCATCGCGACGCGGCCGCCCGAGCGGATCAGGTCGTCCGGGTCTTGCCCCTGCGGCAGCGTCACGAAGCGGAGGGTGCGGCCGGGCGTGAGGAAGGGCAGCGCCCGGCCGATGGCGCGGACGGCGGCCTTCTGCCCGGCGCTGTCGCCGTCGAAGCAGAGGATCGGCTGCGGATCGAGCCGCCATAGCCGCTCAAGCTGCCCTTCGGTGAGCGCTGTGCCGAGCGGGGCGACGGCCTCGTCGATCCCCGCGCCCGAGAGCGCGATCACGTCCATATAGCCTTCGACCACGATCACCCGGTCGGCCTTGCGGCTGGCGGGTGCGGCGCGGTCGAGGTTGAAGAGGGTGCGGCCCTTGTCGAACAGCACCGTTTCCGGCGAGTTCAGATATTTGGGCTCGCCCTCGCCCAGGATGCGGCCACCAAACGCGATCGTTCGCCCGCGCGCGTCGCGGATCGGGATCATCAGCCGACCGCGGAAGCGGTCGTAAGGTTCGCGCTTGGCTTCCTCGGGCTGGATGAGGAGGCCGCATTCGATCAGCTTCTCGTCGCCCCATTTGGAGAGAGCGGAGCGCAGGCGCGTGCGGCTGTCGGGCGCGAGGCCGATGCGGAAGGTACGCGCCTGCGCCTCGGTGATGCCGCGCTTCTTGAGATAGGCGCGGGCAGAGGCACCCTCAGCCTTGCCGAGTTCCTCGACGAAGAAGGCCTCGGCATCGCCCATCACGTCATGGAGCGTGGAGGCGCGCTCGGCCTTCTCGCGGGCGCGGGGATCCTGCGCCGGGACTTCGAGACCGGCGGACTGCGCCAGTTCCTTCACCGCATCGATGAAGGGCAGCCCCTGATGATCGGTCATCCAGCGGATCGCATCGCCATGCGCGCCGCAGCCGAAACAGTGGTAGAAGCCCTTCTCGTCGTTGATCGTGAAGCTGGGCGTCTTCTCGTTATGGAAGGGGCAGCACGCCTTCCACTCGCGACCCGCGCGCTGGAGCTTGGTCGTCTTGCCGATCAATGCGGACAGCAGGGTGCGCGCCCGCAACTCGTCCAGCCATGCCGGCGAGAGACTCATTTCTCGCTCCATTGGCGGGGAGGCGTTCCGGTCCCTGTGCCTGGGGCACGTCCTTCGACTTCGCTCAGGACGAACGGAGTTTCCGAGGTCAGCGAAATTTCTGGAACTGAGGAGGTTTCCGGGGTCGGCTCCATTCCTCCCGTTCGTCCTGAGCTTGTCGAAGGACGTGCCCCATGGGAAACCGCCAATTCGGAAACCCGATTCCAGTCGCCGGCGATCAGCGCTTCCTTCTTGGCGCGCGACCAGCCCTTGATCCGCAATTCGGCCGCGAGCGCTTCCGCGCGCGTGGCGAATGTCTCGCTCCAAACCAGCATGACGGGCTGTCGCCTCGCGGTGAAATCACTGCCTTTGCCGGCCTGATGCAGCATGACCCTCCGCTCAAGCGCGTCCGTTTGGCCGACATAATATCGGCCATCCGCGCATTTCAGCATATAGGCCCAAAATGCCACTGCTTCTCCCGTAGCAGGCCCTTCGCTTCCGCTCAGGACGAGCGGAGGGGGCTTCCCCCTCCCGATCGGTTCAGGCCAGCCGCGCCTTCACGAGGCCGCTGGCCTTCGCCATGTCGAGGCTGGTCGCGTGGCGGGCCTTCAGCTCGGCCATCACCTTGCCCATGTCCTTGAGACCCTCGGCACCGATCTCGGCCTTGATGGCGTCGATCGCGGCGATGGTTTCCTCCTCGGTCAGGCGCTGGGGCATGAAGCTTTCGATGACGGCAAGCTCGGCGGCCTCGGCGGCGGCCAGCTCCGGGCGGTTGCCCTTCTCGTACATTTCGATCGATTCGCGGCGCTGCTTCGCCATTTTGTTGAGCACTTCGACCACGAGCGCATCATCGTCGGCGATGGGCGCGCCGGTGCGCGCTTCGATGTCGCGGTTCTTGAGAGCGCTCTGGATCAGGCGGATCGCCGCCGTTTTCTCGCTCTCACGCGCCTTCATTGCGGCGACGAGCGCCTGCTTGATGTCGTCTCGAATCATGGGGCCCCGTCGGATTCAGGAAAGGAGAAGACATAGCGATCCCGCGCCGATTTTACTAGATTGACCGCGCAGGAGGTGGCTCCTAGGAACCCGGCCGTTTACCCGCCTGTCCATCTATGAGGAGAGCCGCCTTGGCCGAGACCGAACCCGTGCGCGTTCCACAAGGAGCCACTGGCGTATTGGTGTTGGCATCGGGCGATGTGCTGTTCGGGCGGGGCTTCGGCGCCGTCGGTTCGGCGGTCGGCGAGGTGTGCTTCCATACGGCCATGACCGGATATCAGGAGGCGATGACCGATCCTTCCTTCGAGAAGCAGATCATCACCTTCACCTTCCCGCACATCGGCAATGTCGGCGCGAACGGTGAGGATATCGAGGCGACCAACGCCCATGCGCTCGGCTGCATCGTCCGCGAGGACGTGACCGCGCCCTCCAACTTCCGCGCCGCGCAGCATTTCGACGAGTGGCTGAAGGTCAACGGCCGCATCGGCCTCTCCGGCATCGATACCCGCGCGCTGACCCGCATGATCCGCTTGCGGGGCGCGCCCAACGGCGTGATCGCGCATGACCCGGACGGCAAGTTCGACATCCCCGCGCTGATCGAGCAGGCGAAGGCGTGGCCCGGCCTCGAAGGCATGGACCTCGCCAAGGACGTATCCGCCCTCCAGAGCTACACCTGGGAAGACGGCCTCTGGACGCTCGGCCAGGGCTACGCGACCCACGCCGCGAACCCGGAAGGGCCGCACGTCGTCGCCATCGACTATGGCCTGAAGCGCAACATCCTGCGCAACCTCGTCGCCGCCGGTGCGCGCGTGACGGTGGTGCCGGCGACCGCGAGCTTCGAGGATGTGATGCGCCACGAGCCTGACGGCGTTTTCCTCTCGAACGGCCCCGGCGATCCGGCCGCGACCGGCGAATATGCCGTGCCCGTGATTAAGAAGCTTCTGGAAGTGGGCAAGCCGCTGTTCGGCATCTGCCTCGGCCACCAGATGCTCGGCCTCGCGGTGGGCGCGAAGACCTACAAGATGCATCAGGGCCATCGCGGCGCGAACCATCCGGTCAAGCGCTCGGACGACGGTCGCGTCGAGATCACCTCGATGAACCACGGCTTCGCGGTCGATGTGGAGACGCTCCCGGCCAATGCCGAGGCGACGCACGTCTCGCTGTTCGACGGCTCGCTGGCGGGGCTTCGCCTCACCGACAAGCCGGCCTTCTCGGTCCAGTACCACCCCGAAGCCAGCCCCGGCCCTCAGGACAGCCATTATCTGTTCAAGCAGTTCGTGGGCGCTCTGAAGTGACCCGGATACGGTACAACGATTTTTTTCTTGATCTCGTACGTGCTTTGTATCGTGAACATCGAGAGCAGGATGGATTTATTTCGTTCCAAGCGCTCGCTTCAAGGTACGGTATCCAATACGAACGGGGGTACCTCGCTGAAGCGTCGAGGGAGATGCAAGCCAAGGGTTGGGTGCGCGGTATCGAGCCAATGTTTGGGGATGAAACTGCTGCAGGCCGCCTTACAGGCGACGGGTTGCGATATGCGGAAGATCGCGGACTGGACGACATCGTAGAAGATTCCCACCACGATGATCTTGCTGTGGATGACGCGGCTGATGAAAGACGGCTTCCGGCCTCCGATCGGCTTGTAAAGCTCGACCACAATCAAGCTCGAGATATCGAAGCATCGATTTCAGCGGTCATAGATAATCTCGAAAGCACAAACGGAGAGCCTGACGATCCGAGTTTTCGGCAAAGGATTTTGGGTCAGTTAAAGGCAGGCCGTGAACTCCTGCGTGCTGGGGAGTTCAAGGCGTACCTTCTGCAAGTCACGTTGGTTTCTTCACTCAACGAATTGATCAGACGGTACGCCGACAGTGTTATCGCGGGGTTGGCGACGAACCTGCTCCAGTATGTTCTCACTCATGGATTGAGCGGCCAATAATGCCTAACCAACCCAACACCCCCATCGACGAAGCCCGCTTCGAGGCTGAGTGGGAGCAGGATCAGGAGCTTCTCGCCCAGCTCGCCGCCAACGGCGACGTTGCGACGATCGCGCGGACGGTCGATGTCAGCTTCATCGGTCGCGAGCAGGCGCTCGAAGTGCTGGCCGAGGCGGCCGAGGATCTCGGCTTCGAGTTCGGCCAGTTCGTCCCCGACGAGGATGCCGAGGAAGAAGGCCAGTGGCGCCTCGACCTCGACATCGTCCAGACGATCGAGCCCGAGGCGGTGAAGGCCCTCACCCGCAAATGTCTTGAAATCGAAGCGACCTATTCCGGCGTCGAATATGACGGCTGGGGCTGCATGGCGACTACCGGAGCGAACGACTAATGCCCAAGCGCACCGACATCTCCTCGATCCTCGTCATCGGCGCGGGTCCGATCGTCATCGGCCAGGCCTGCGAGTTCGACTATTCGGGCACGCAGGCGATCAAAGCCCTCAAGGAAGAGGGCTATCGCATCGTTCTGGTCAATTCGAACCCGGCCACGATCATGACCGACCCGGACATGGCCGACGCCACCTATGTCGAGCCGATCACGCCGGAGATCGTCGCCAAGATCATCGAGAAGGAGCGCCCCGACGCGGTGCTTCCCACCATGGGCGGGCAGACCGCGCTGAACACTGCGCTGGCGCTTTTCCATGACGGCACGCTGGAGAAGTACGGCGTCACCATGATCGGCGCCGACGCCGAGGCGATCGACAAGGCCGAGGACCGGCTGAAGTTCCGCAACGCCATGGACAAGATCGGACTGGAGAGCGCGCGGTCCGGCGTGGCGCACACGCTCGACGAGGCGCTGGCCGTGCTGGAGCATACCGGGCTCCCCTCGATCATCCGCCCGAGCTTCACCATGGGCGGCACCGGCGGCGGCATCGCGTACAACCGCGAGGAGTTCATCCGCATCGTGACGGGCGGCCTCGATGCCTCGCCCACCACCGAAGTCCTGATCGAGGAGTCGCTCCTCGGCTGGAAGGAATATGAGATGGAGGTCGTCCGGGATCGGAACGACAATGCCATCATCATCTGCTCGATCGAGAATGTCGATCCGATGGGCGTCCACACGGGCGACTCCATCACTGTCGCGCCGGCGCTGACGCTGACCGACAAGGAATATCAGATCATGCGCAACGCCTCGATCGCGGTGCTGCGCGAGATCGGCGTGGAGACGGGCGGCTCGAACGTGCAGTTCGCGGTGAACCCTGCGGACGGCCGCCTGATCGTCATCGAGATGAACCCGCGCGTGTCGCGTTCGTCGGCGCTGGCGTCGAAGGCGACGGGCTTCCCGATCGCCAAGGTCGCGGCGAAGCTCGCCGTCGGCTACACGCTCGACGAGATCATGAACGACATCACCGGGGCGACCCCGGCCTCGTTCGAGCCGACCATCGATTATGTCGTCACCAAGATCCCGCGCTTCGCCTTCGAGAAGTTCAAGGGTTCGGACGACACGCTCACCACCGCGATGAAGTCGGTGGGCGAGGTGATGGCGATCGGCCGCAACATCCACGAGTCCATGCAGAAGGCGCTGCGCGGCCTGGAGACGGGCCTTGCCGGCTTCGACGTGGTGGAGCGGCTCGCCGGCCGCCCGCGCTCGGAGATCGAGGCGGCGCTTGGCCGTCCGACGCCGGATCGCCTGCTGGTCGCGGCGCAGGCGCTGCGCGCGGGGCTGACGGTCGACGAGATCAACGGCATCGCCAAGTTCGATCCGTGGTTCCTGGAGCGTCTGCGCGAGATCGTCGAGGCTGAGGATGAGGTCGGCACCAACGGCCTTCCGCAGGACGCCAACGGCCTGCGTCGCCTGAAGGCGATGGGCTTCTCGGATCGCCGCCTCGCCATGCTGGCGCTGGAGTCCGCGAATGTGCGCGAGAACGCCGTCGCGCGCTCGGGCCTGATCCACGACACGCTGAAGGCGATGACCGGCGGCATCACCGAGGGCGAGGTGCGTGCGCTCCGCCACAAGCTCGGCGTGCGCCCGGTCTTCAAGCGCATCGATACCTGCGCGGCCGAGTTCGAGGCGAAGACGCCGTACATGTACTCGACCTATGAGGCCCCCGTCTTCGGCGAGCCCGAGAACGAGGCGGCCCCGAGCGACCGTAAGAAGGTCGTCATCCTTGGCGGCGGCCCGAACCGCATCGGTCAGGGCATCGAGTTCGACTATTGCTGCTGCCACGCCTGCTTCGCGCTGGACGAGGTCGGCTATGAGACGATCATGGTCAACTGCAACCCGGAGACGGTGAGCACGGACTATGACACGTCCGACCGCCTCTATTTCGAGCCGCTGACCGTCGAGGACGTTCTGGAAATCCTCCACGTCGAGCAGTCGAACGGCACGCTCGAAGGCGTGATCGTCCAGTTCGGCGGCCAGACCCCGCTCAAGCTCGCGGCCGAGCTGGAGAAGGCCGGCATCCCGATCCTCGGTACCTCGCCCGACGCGATCGACCTCGCCGAGGACCGCGAGCGTTTCGCCGCGCTCGTCGAGAAGCTCGGCCTCAAGCAGCCGCGCAACGGCATCGCCCGCTCGCGCGAGGAGGCCATCGCGGTCGCCGAGCGCGTCGGCTATCCGGTGCTGATGCGTCCGTCCTATGTGCTGGGCGGCCGCGCGATGGAGATCGTCGACACGCAGGAGCAACTGGAGAACTACATCCAGACCGCCGTGCAGGTCTCCGGCGACTCGCCCGTGCTGATCGACCAGTATCTGCGCGACGCGATCGAGGTGGATGTCGACGCCATCGCTGACGGCGCCGACGTGGTGGTCGCGGGCGTCATGCAGCATATCGAGGAAGCGGGCGTCCACTCGGGCGACAGCGCCTGCACGCTGCCGCCCTACAGCCTCTCCGACGCGATCGTCGCCGAGATCAAGCGCCAGACCGAGGCGCTCGCCCGCGCGCTGATGGTCAAGGGCCTGATGAACATCCAGTTCGCGGTGAAGGACGGCGCGGTCTACCTCATCGAGGTCAATCCGCGCGCCAGCCGCACCGTGCCGTTCGTCGCCAAGGCGATCGGCGCGCCCGTCGCCAAGATCGCCGCGCGCGTGATGGCGGGCGAGAAGCTCGCCGCCCTGCCGTCGCTCGATCGCAAGGTGGACCATATCGCGATCAAGGAGGCGGTGTTCCCCTGGGCGCGCTTCCCCGGCGTCGACCCGGTACTCTCGCCGGAGATGAAGTCCACCGGCGAAGTCATGGGAATCGACAGCGATTTCGGCGCGGCGTTCCTGAAGTCGCAGCTCGGCGGCAATGTCGTGCTGCCGACCGAGGGCACCGTCTTCGTCTCGGTGAAGAACAGCGACAAGCCGTACATCCTGCCGGGTGTCCAGCTTCTCGCGGAAGCGGGCTTCACCATCGTCGCGACCGGCGGCACGGCTGACTATCTCGCCGGGCAGGGCATCGCGGTGGAGCGCGTCAACAAGGTGGCGCAGGGCCGGCCGCACATCGTCGACCATATCAAGGATGGCGAGATCGCGCTGATCTTCAACACCACGGAAGGGTGGCAGTCGCTAAAGGACAGCCGCGAAATCCGCGTTTCGGCGGTGACGGGCAAGATCCCGTACTTCACCACGGCGGCCGCCAGTGTCGCTGCGGCGCGGGCTATCGCTGCGTTGCGGCAACGCCCGCTTGAAGTCCGCTCGCTCCAATCCTATTATTCTCCGCTGCCGCTTTGAACTCCCATTACAAGTGAACGGTTTGAACGGCCCATGGGGAGGGGCCGAAGGCGGCTTTGTTGACGAAAGGCAGTGGGTAGGATGGCGACGGTCGAGAAGATGCCGATGCTCCAGGAGGGCTACAAGCTCATCACCGAGGAGTTGCATCGCCTCAAGACGATCGAGCGCCCGGAGGTGATCGACGCGATCGAGGAGGCACGCGCGCATGGCGATCTCTCCGAGAACGCGGAATATCATGCCGCCAAGGAGCGTCAGGGCCAGATCGAGGCGAGCATCGCCGATCTGGAGGACCGGCTGAGCCGTGCCGTGGTCATCGATCCCACCGAGCTTTCCGGTGACAAGATCGTGTTCGGCGCGACCGTCACTCTGCTCGACGAGGATGACAAGCCGATCGTCTACCAGATCGTCGGGCAGATGGAGGCGGACGCCAAGAAGGGCCGCATCTCCTACAATTCGCCGCTGGGCCGCGCGCTGATCGGGCGCCGGCTGGGTGACGATATCGAGGTGTCGGTGCCGTCGGGCGATCGGTATTACGCCGTCGAGAAGGTGGAATTCATCTGATCCGCGAGCGTTGACGGGATAATCGGCCGATGCGCCTTCCCCCCGCGCGGGCCACGATCGCGATCACCGTCATCACCGGCCTCGCCTGGCTCGCCGCGCAAGCGGCGGGGCAGGTGGACCGGATGGCGCTGATCGCAGGATTCATTCCGGCTCGCATCTCGGAAGGCCTGGCGCTGCCCGGCGCGGTGCCGGTGTGGCTGACCCCGCTCTCCGCGACGCTGGTTCACGCGAACCTGCTGCATGTCGGCTTCAACCTGCTGATGATCGCTTTTTGCGGGCGTCTGGTGGAGGCTTCGGTCGGGCCGGGCGGACTGGTGCTGCTCTATCTCGTCGGCGCCTATGCGGCGGCTGCGGCCGAATATCTCGCCATGCCGACGAGCTTTGCCACCATGGTGGGCGCGAGCGGGGCGGGATCGGCGATCATCGGCGCCTATGCGCTGCTCTATGGCAAGCAGCGCGCGAAGAATTGGGGGCCGATACCGGGCCGCCTGCTGCATGTGCTGTGGCTGGCGATCGGATGGATCGTGATCCAGGCGATGCTGGGCTTCGCCTCGGTGGGCTTGCCGGGCGTGCCGAGCGGGGGCGTGATCGCGACGCCGGCGCATATCGGCGGTTTCCTCGCGGGGCTCGCGCTGGCGCGGCCCCTGCTGCTCTTCCGCTACCGCTCGGCCTGAGGGGCGTTCCCGCTCAGGCCGAGCCGATCTTCGGCTCGATCAGAGTTCCGGTTCGAGCAGGCGGTGCAGATGCACCACGACATACTTCATCTCGGCATCGTCGATCGAACGCTGCGAGGCCGAGCGCCACGCGCTCTCGGCGCTGGCGAAATCGGGGAAGAGGCCGACGAAGTCGATCGCCTTGAGATCCTCGAAGTCGAGACCCTGCGGGTCTTTGACGCGGCCACCGAAGACGAGATGGAGCTTGCTCATATGATCCTGCCGGTAAGATGGGATGCGGCAGGCGACTAGGCCTGTTCGCCGCGCCGCACAAGAGGCGGCGCGACGGGACCGGGCCGGCGGCGCTTAGTTGCGGGACTTCATGAAGGTGACGAGCTTGTCGAAGCCGTTCTTCTGGACATAGGAATCGAAGTCCGCCGTCTGGGTCAGCACGAGGTTGATGCCGGCCACCGTCAGGTTGGTCACCTTGTAGCCGCCGCCGATCTTCTGCACCGTCCAGGTGGCGTTGATCGGCTGCTGGCCGGGCTGGATCACCTGGCTCGCCACGGCGGCGCCATCGCCGCGCGGAATGGCGCGCACCACCTTCACCCGCGCGTTGGCATAGTCATAGAGGCGATCGGCATAGGTGCTGATGATGAAGCCCGGCAGTGCGGCCTTGTAGGCCTGATACTGGGCCGGCGTGATCTGCGAGCGTTCGCGCGCGATCAGGCGGTCACCGATCTCGTCCACGGCGAAATATTGGCCGAGGAGCTGGCGGAACTGGGTACGCGCGGCGGCCTTGCTGCCGGTGTGGAGCACGCGGAAGGCCTCGCCAGACAGCGTTTCGATGAAGCGCGACGGATCGGTGTTGTCGATCGCGGCCGCCGACGCGGGCGTGGCCGCCACGGGCAGGGCGAGGCTCGACACGCCCAGCAGGAAGGCGCCGAACGTCAGGCGGATACGGTTCATGCAATACACTCCATGGACTGATGAGTGGCCGTTTCGCAACGGACCGTCTGGATAAGCCGGTTTGTGGCATGGCTGCGCCGGGATGAACGCAGCCTGTGCCGGAAGGGAGATCAGGATTTCGCCTTGTCCGCGTCGCTGCGCGCCTTGCGGGCGCTGTCGACGGCGGCGGTGCCGGCGGTGCCGACCGTGGCGATCAGGCCGTCGAGGAGCGTCTTCATCACCTCGCGCGCCTTGTCCTGGCTGATGCCGAGTTCGGCCAGCTTGTTGCGGCCGGCGGCCTTGGCGGCCTCGGTCGCCTCATGGGCCGCGCCGTGCAGCTTCTCGCCGACGGCGCCGAGCACTTTCGATTCGCGCCGCGTCCGCGGCAGGAGGGCGCCGATCGCCGCACCGATCGCGATTCCGCCGAGCACCGCGGCCATGGGATTGCCGTCCAGCGTATCGGCCGCCGAACGCCCTGCGGAGCGGGCTTTCTCGCGCGCGGACGCGTAAGCGTCGGCCGCACGGTCGCGACCGGCGGCATAGGCATCCGACATGGCGCCGCGCGCCTGGTCGATGCCGTCCTTGGTGCGGGCATAGGCGCCGCGCGCGGTTTCGTTCACCTGCGTGCGGGCGGTGTCGATGCCGTCGCGGATCGCCTTGCGGGCGGTTTCCGCGCCGGCGGCGAGGCCGTCTTTGTCGGGCGTCGCGGTCATGGGCCTGTCCTTTCGATACTGGACGACGCGGCGGGCCGCGCCCTCAGGAGCTAAACTGGTGATCGGCATCCGGGGTTTCCTCGCCCCGATGCAAGAGTTTCGCGCCGAGCCGCAGCAGAGGTTTGCGGGCAAGCAGCAGCCCGATCCCCGCCACCGTCGCGGCCACCGTGGCGGGGCGGTCGCGCGCGGCGCGGCCGGCATTCTCCACCATCTCGGTCGAGCGGGCGCGGGCGGCGGCCATCGCCTCGTCGAGCAGATTGGCCGGCGTCATCCGCGTCTGGATCTCCTCCACGGTGCCGAGCAGGCGGGCACGGGCGGCGCGGGCATCGGCCTTGGCGGCATCGAGATCGTTGATCCCGGCGAACAGTCGGCTGAGCGCGCTCATGGCAGGGCCTCGGTGGAAGCGGCCTTCTCGCGCGGGCCTGCGATATGGTGGATGGCCGCCCAGCCGAGCAGGCCCGCCAGCACCAGCGCCGCGACCAGCAGGATGACCCCGGCCCATGCCGGCCCGACGATCGGCGCCAGCGCGAGCACGAAGCCCAACATCAGCGCGACGATCGCCCCCTGCACCAGCATCAGCGCGCAGCCCAGCAGCACGAGTGCCGTGCGCGACCGCCGCAGGACGTCGTAAGCACGGCTCTTGGCCAGCCGAACCTCCGCCCGCGCGAGCGCGAGCGCATCCTCGAACAACTGCCCGATCAGCCCCGGCAGGCCAAGCATCGTCCCCCCTCCGCCGGGATCAGGAGTCGCGCGACTTGCGCTTGGCGGAGGGCGCCTTGCGGGCGCTTTCGGAGATGTCGGCGGCGATCTCCTCCTCGTCGGTCCTGGCCTTGGGCTCGGCCGCCTTGGCGGTTTCGTCCAGCGCTTCGCTGCCGGCCTTGATGAGCCGGGCGATGACGAAGCCGGCCGCCGCCGCCGCGCCGATGGCGAGGGCAGGAGAGCGGCGCACCAGATCGCGGGCCTCGCCCACCAGCTCGTCCACGTCCTTGTCACGCAGCGAGCCCGAGAAGCCGGAGACCGCCTCGGCGGCGCGGCGCGCATAGTCGCCATAGGCGTCGCCGAGCTTCTCGTCGATCTGGGCGGCGCTGTCGCCGATCATCTTGGCGACCGATTCGAGGCCGCTGGCGGCGCGCGTCTTGCCCTCCTGGGCATAGTCGCGGGCCTTGTCGGCCGCCTGGCTCTTCAGCTCGGCGGCGCGGCTGGTCGCACGGTCGCGCAGCTCGGCCGCATCGGCCTTGAGCTTGTCGCGCGTGCTGCCGCTGCCCGCGCCGGGAGCGATGTGATCGGTGCCTTCGGGAAGCGTGTCGGCCATGGCGAACCTCATTCGTTACGCGCGCGACCATAGCCGCGCCAACGGGATCAAAACCAGCCGTCTCTTGCCGGGGTTCCGTCGATTGCGTCCGGTTGAGCCGATTGCCACCGTCATATTGCGCCGCTAACAGCCAGCGCGACCTTTCAGTCCCCTTGCCCGGAGGAGTCCTCTCCATGACAGCCATCATCGACGTCCACGCCCGCGAAATCCTCGACAGTCGCGGCAACCCGACCGTCGAGGTCGACGTCACGCTGGACGACGGCAGCTTCGGCCGCGCCGCCGTTCCCTCGGGCGCCTCGACCGGCGCGCATGAAGCGGTGGAGAAGCGCGACGGCGACAAGAGCCGCTATCTCGGCAAGGGCGTCCAGCAGGCGATCGAGGCCGTGAACGGCGAGATCACCGACGCCATCGTCGACTTCGAAGCCGAAGAGCAGTCCGAAATCGACGCCGCCATGATCGAGCTGGACGGCACCGAGAACAAGTCGCGCCTCGGCGCCAACGCGATCCTCGGCGTCAGCCTCGCGGTCGCCAAGGCGGCGGCCGAGAGCCGGGGCCTGCCGCTCTATCGCTACATTGGCGGCGTGCAGGCGAACGTGCTGCCGGTGCCGATGATGAACATCATCAACGGCGGCGAACATGCCGACAACCCGATCGACTTCCAGGAATTCATGATCGTTCCCCATGGCGCGGGCACGCTCAAGGAAGCCGTGCGCTGGGGTTCGGAGATCTTCCACACGCTGAAGAAGGGCCTGTCGGAAGCCGGCCTCTCCACCTCGGTGGGCGACGAGGGCGGTTTCGCCCCGAACATCGGCTCGACCACCGATGCGCTCGATTTCATCATGAAGTCGGTCGAGAAGGCGGGCTACAAGCCGGGCGAGCAGGTCGCGATCGCGCTCGACTGCGCCTCGACCGAGTTCTTCAAGGACGGGAAGTACGTCATGGCCGGCGAGGGCAAGACCCTCTCGCCGGACGAGATGGCGGCCTATCTCGCCGATCTCGCCGCGCGCTATCCGATCTGGTCGATCGAGGACGGCATGGCCGAGGACGACTGGGCCGGCTGGAAGACGCTGACCGACCTGATCGGCCACAGCACCCAGCTCGTCGGCGACGACCTGTTCGTGACCAACCCGAAGCGCCTGGCGCGCGGCATCAAGGATGGCGTCGCCAACTCGCTGCTGGTGAAGGTCAACCAGATCGGCACGCTCTCCGAGACGCTGGAGGCCGTGTCGATGGCGCAGCGCGCGCGCTACACGGCGGTGATGTCGCACCGCTCGGGCGAGACCGAGGACAGCACCATCGCGGACCTCGCCGTCGCCACCAACTGCGGCCAGATCAAGACCGGCTCGCTCGCCCGTTCGGACCGGCTCGCCAAGTATAACCAGCTCATCCGTATCGAGGAGGAGTTGGGCAGCTCGGCGCGCTATGCGGGCAAATCGGCCTTCGCCGGCCGAAACGCCTGAAATCGCTTGAGTCGCCGCGGAATTTTCGGGATAAAGAACGCCTATGCGTAGGGGGCGCTCCATCTCGATCATTCGCGCGGCGGCCGCACCGGCGCTCGCGTTGCTCGTGATCGGCAATTTCGCCGGCTACGCCATCGCGGGGCCGAACGGCCTGCTCGCGCTGGGCGACTACAAGCAGCAACTGGCCCAGCGTCAGGTGGTTCTCAAGCAGGTCGAGGCGCAGCGCGCCGTGCTGGCTCATCGCGTCGCTCTGCTCGACGCCAAGCATGTCGATCCCGACATGGCGGACGAGCTGGTGCGTCGCGACATGGGCCTCGCCCGGCCGGACGAAGTCATCATCCCGACCCCCTGACGTTCACGTCATCTCGAAACCGCATGGCTTGCCGTTGCGGAATCGGCATTCGGGCGCCTATATCGCCCCCACCACAACGCCAACCGAAGGGCATGACTCTTGGCGAGACCGCAAACGAAGAGCGCCGGGGCGACCTCGCCCAAGGCCGATCCCGTTCCCACCTCCAACCGCGAGCGCCCGGCCGAGCCGAAGCGCTATGAGGCGTCGAAGGAGGAGCTGCTCGAATTCTACCGCCAGATGACGCTGATCCGCCGCTTCGAGGAGCGTGCCGGCCAGCTTTATGGCCTCGGCCTGATCGGCGGCTTCTGCCACCTCTATATCGGCCAGGAGGCTGTCGCCGTCGGCTTGCAGTCCGCGCTCGATAACGAGAAGGACAGCGTTATCACGGGCTATCGCGACCATGGCCACATGCTGGCCTATGGCATCGATCCCAAGGTCATCATGGCCGAGCTGACGGGGCGCCAGGCAGGCATCTCGAAGGGCAAGGGCGGCTCGATGCACATGTTCTCCGTGGAGCATAAGTTCTACGGCGGGCACGGCATCGTCGGCGCGCAAGTGAGCCTCGGCGCCGGCCTCGCGTTCAAGCACAAGTACAGCAACGACGGCGGCGTCTGCCTCGCTTATTTCGGCGACGGCGCGGCCAACCAGGGGCAGGTCTATGAGAGCCTGAACATGGCCGAGCTGTGGAAGCTCCCGATCATCTTCGTGATCGAGAACAACGGCTATGCCATGGGCACCGCGGTGAACCGCGCCGCCTCCGAGGACCAGCTCTACCGCCGTGGCGAGAGCTTCCGCGTGCCGGGTATGCAGGTCGACGGCATGGACGTGCTCGCGGTGCGTGGCGCGATCGAGGAAGCGCTCCAGTGGGTCCGCGCCGGCAAGGGGCCGATCGTGATGGAGCTCAAGACCTATCGCTATCGCGGCCACTCGATGTCCGACCCGGCCAAGTACCGCACCCGCGAGGAGGTGCAGACGATGAAGGACACGTCCGACTGCATCGATCACGCCGTGCGCGAGCTCGAGGCGATGGGCGTCACCGCCGAGGAACTGAAGGCGATCGACAAGGACATCCGCCAGAAGGTCGCCGAGGCGGCCGATTTCGCCGAGCAGTCGCCGGAGCCCGATCCGGCCGAGCTTTACACCGACGTGCTGGTGGGAACCTATTGAGATGGCAATCGAACTGAAGATGCCCGCCCTCTCCCCGACGATGGAAGAGGGCACGCTGGCCAAGTGGCTGGTGAAGGAAGGCGATGAGGTGAAGTCCGGCGACATCCTCGCCGAGATCGAGACCGACAAGGCCACGATGGAATTCGAGGCCGTGGACGAAGGCACGATCGCCAAGATCCTCGTTCCCGAGGGCACGGACAATGTGAAGGTGGGCGTCGCGATCGCGCTGCTCGCCGGCGAGGGCGAGGATGCCTCCGCCGCCGTCGCCACCCCGGCTCCCAGGGCCGAGGAGAAGGCGCCGGTCGCCGACGCCACCACGCCGCACCAGATGGAGACCGGCGCGCGCGAGCTGGTCGCCGACGTCGCCCGCGCCGAGAAGGCCGGCGCGGACGCCCGTGACCCGGAAATCCCGGCCGGCACCGAGATGGTGAAGATGACCGTCCGCGAAGCGCTTCGCGACGCGATGGCCGAAGAGATGCGCGCCGACGATCGCGTCTTCGTGATGGGCGAGGAAGTCGCGCAGTATCAGGGGGCCTACAAGGTGACCCAGGGCCTGCTCGACGAGTTCGGCGACCGCCGCGTGATCGACACGCCGATTACCGAGTACGGCTTCGCCGGCGTCGGCACCGGTGCCGCGATGGCGGGCCTGCGCCCGATCGTCGAGTTCATGACGTTCAACTTCGCCATGCAGGCGATCGACCACATCATCAACTCGGCCGCTAAGACCAACTACATGTCCGGCGGCCAGATGCGCGCGCCGATCGTGTTCCGTGGTCCGAACGGCGCCGCCGCCCGCGTGGGCGCGCAGCACTCGCAGAACTATGGCCCGTGGTATGCCGCGGTGCCCGGCCTGATCGTGATCGCGCCCTATAGCGCGGCGGATGCCAAGGGCCTGCTCAAGGCCGCGATCCGCAGCGAAGACCCGGTCGTGTTCCTCGAGAACGAGCTGCTCTACGGGCAGTCCTTCGAGGTGCCGAAGCTCGACGATTTCGTCCTGCCGATCGGCAAGGCGCGCGTCGCCCGCGAAGGCAAGGACGTGACGCTGGTGAGCTACTCGATCGGCGTGGGCGTGGCGCTTGAAGCCGCGGTGAAGCTGGCCGAAGAGGGCATCGACGCCGAGGTGATCGATCTGCGCACGCTGCGCCCGCTCGACACCGAGACGGTGCTGACGTCGCTCGCCAAGACCAACCGCCTGGTGGTGGTGGAAGAAGGCTGGCCGACCTGCTCGATCGCGTCGGAAATCGCCGCGGTGGTGATGGAGAAGGGCTTCGACGATCTCGACGCCCCGGTGTTGCGCGTGACCAATGTCGACGTGCCGCTCCCCTACGCCGCGAACCTCGAGAAGCTCGCGCTGATTAAGACGGACGACGTCGTCGCGGCTGCGAAGAAGGTTTGCTATCGCTGATGGGAATATATCGGGAGTAGTCGTCCTTGAGCCGGCTACTCCCGATAAGCCCGTGAATTACTGCACAAGGTGCGCTGTCGAGACGGTCAGCGCAAAAAGCGCCGTGAGCGCGGCGGAAATGCTCTGATCCGTTGTGACCTTGTAATAGAGCGGCGTCCCGTCTGGCTTGGCGGAGGCGCATTGCTGAAGTGCCGGCTCGACATTTTTGATGTAAGGCGCGACGTTGTTTTGTGACCAATCGTCACCCGTTAGCGAGTCTGGCAAATACTCGGTATAAAGAATGGCGATACGGATACCGCGATTCTTGATCGTTTGACATTGCGAAAGATGAAATGGCTGCAATTCGCGATGCGTGCGGCTTCCATTTAGGCTCTCATCGCTCATGCCATCGGTAATAATGAACATTACCGCTTGCGGGCTGTCTTTCGTTGTTCCCGTTCCGGGTGTCGGTATGGTCGTATTCATCGTATTGAACATGGTTTGGAAGTCGGTCGACTGATCGTCGATGTTCTGTGAAGATGTGATGTAGCCGTTGCTGTACCAATAAGCCTGAAGGTTGGAGAGATCCGGTACGGAGGCGGACGTCAGCGTGTTCACGTCTACCATGGACGTTGTGAGAGTCTTTGGCTTGCCATAGTCGTAGCTGAACATTTGCAGTTTGTAGGTGACCTGGTTGTTTGCTGCCGTCGTCTGGGCAAATGGTATGAGATTTTGGGCGGCGAGCTGCTCCGCATCGAGGCGAAGTTCTATGTTCGATCCGCCCGGGAATATGGTCTGATTGCCGTAATTTTTAGCAAGCCACATTGAATCCGCGTAATGCCCGGAGCTTTCCGTTGCAATCTTTACGGATTGCCCCTTGGAATTCGTGGAATAAACATATCCATTCGTTACCTTGTCGACATAATACATCGTTCCAGAAGAATCGAACCAGATGTCCTTTCCTTTTGGATTTCGGATGTAGATCTTGTCGGCGTGTGGATTTTGGGTATGACAGGCGAAGGCGCATCCCTTTGAGAGATAGGAAGTCGATGTCAGCGATCGCATCTGGGTGAGCCCTGCGCTCGTCGATGGCAGCAGCATCGAGGGCGAGGTATCCATCACCAGATAGAAGTTGATAAATGGCGCTTTCGTCGCGTTGGCTGAAGCTGATCCCTTGATTGTCAGCGATGCCTTGCCAAGAATTTTACTAAAGCTGTTGCTGGACTGCGCGATATAGCTGACGGTTGCGGTTCGCCCGGTGTTGACGCCGGTTGTCGACGTGATGGTCACGCTCAGGGATTTGGGATCATAGACGAGCCCACTGAGGCCTGCGGCCTGCATATTAAACATATTGACTGCGGCCTGCTTCGCGTCCGCGTCCGTTTTTTGCATCATCGGTGTTGTAACGGCGGCCAATGCCGCGGCGTCGGCAGCGGCATTCAGCTTTGTTTGAAGCTTCATGGCGCGGCTGTAATCGATGCCCATGCCGGCTGCGAAGGTTAGCGGAATGATGGAGAAGGCGACCAGCATCAGGACGTTTCCTCGCTCGCTCGCCTGTAGTCGTCGCAGGAGCGATCGTGCGGAGGCGTCGGGGGAATGTGGTTTGCTGGTCATCGTCATATTCCTGGGCGGCGCTGTGGGCTTGTCAGCTAGATAGCGGTATCTGATCCGAAAGACGTGGACTCATGTATATTCGGTCATATATGCCAGTCGGCTTTAGGAATCCGTATGAAATTATTGGAGTATATGCGTAATTTACCTCACCGAATATGAGATATGATCCTATAGATGCCATACCATTCGGTATACTAATGACATTATTAGCTATGAGTTTTTGTCCATTAATGGATCTGCTCCATATTATTTTTGCGTGAGATGCATCCGTTACCTGTATTTCGCTGACGCGCACGAGGGCGTCGGCTTGATTGTAGGGGGCCATCACCTGCGCCGACGCATTCAAAATGGTCGAGACGTCGGTCTCTGTCATATTGGGATAGCGTGTCGTAAGATCGGTAATGGTCCGCGTGGCGACCGTTACCTTGCGATTGCAGGCGATCGCATCTGATATCACGAAACTTCCGAGATATATAATAAGCAGCACCGGTATGCATAATGCGAATTCCGTCAAAGCGACGCCGGACTCGTTTCGGAGTAACATATCCGATTTTTCTTTGAGTGTGTTGACGGGCATCAGTAGTTCTCCGTCATCAACACGGATGTCGCCATGAGGAGCCGGCGATTATTTGTCATGTTGCTGAGATCCAGGCCGAGGGGGCCCCGGAATGTCGAGGAGACGTACATCAGCCTCAAGACAACGATCGAATTTCTTCCGCCGGGAGAATAGGAGAAATTGTTCGATATGTTGCCATTTTTGTCATACGTTATCTTTGGTGGCGCGACGAATGCTCCAGAATAACTTGATACGGTTGTGACATCGATAAACAGGTTCGAGCAGCTCAGAAAGGGAGGGAGTGAGTTGCAGGCCGCGTTCTTGAAGGTTTGGGCGTTCATGTTCGCCTGTTGGGCCTGACCGGTCATGAGCAGGCGCGAGGCGGCTTCCGCCGTCGTCTCCAGCCCCTGCTGCGCGAAGAAGGTCAGGCTCGTCTCGATGATCGCGAGAAGCAGGGCGATGAGCGGCGCGGCCACCAACGCGAATTCAACGATCGTGCCCCCTCGCGCATCGTTCAGGCAAAATCGCGAGCGCGGCGCGGGACGCCGGGCGACGTGCTTCGACGATATGCGAGGCTTGACTGGCATCTGGCCCTTTTCCTGCGGTTTGCCCCTTTTCGCATCTGAGCCCTTAAGAGTTGGTCAATGAGCGGATAGTCGTATGGAAGCGGTTGTCCGTTCGGCAGAGTTGCGTATGCGCTTCCAGAGGATCCGGCGCTGACGCCGATCGAGACGTGGACCCCTTTCATGCAGAATCCCGCCGTCAATCATTCCGAGCAACAGCTCGCGATAGCCTATGCGGTGCGTACCGCACGGGAGAGCCTCGCCACGCTTTTCGCCATCGACGAGCGTCTGGGCGGCATTGTCGCGCGGACGCGGGAGACGACGATCGGATTGATGCGTCTGGTCTGGTGGCGCGATGCGCTGGCGGCGCTCGATTCCGCGCCGCCGCCCGCCGAGCCGCTGCTCGCAGCCGCCGCCGCGCTGCGGCCGGACCGGATCTCGGGGGCCGAACTCTCGACGATGGTGGAGGGCTGGGAGGCGCTGCTCGACGATCCCGCGCTCGATGTGGCGACGCTGGAGATTCATGCGCGCGCGCGGGGTGCCCGCCTGTTCACGCTGGCGGGGCGCGTCTTGGGCGTGGAGGCGCTGCGCCTGAGCGATGCCGGCGAGGGCTGGGCGCTGGTCGATCTGGCGCGGCACCTGTCGGATGCGGGGCAGAGCGATCGCATCCTCGAGGCGGCGCGGGCTCCGCTCGAACGGGCGGCGGCGGGTCACTGGCCCCGGCGCCTCCGCCCGCTGGGGATGCTGACGGTCCTGGCGCAAGGCGACGTGCGGCGCGGCGCCGATGCCCTGAAGCCGATCGGATCGCGGGGGCGGATGCTGCGGGTGCTCGCGCACCAGCTCACCGGACGCTGACGTCTTTGGTGCTATCTCCGCCGCGCGCGAGGTTCCGCCCGGCCTGATTTCCGCCTAGCCTTCGTCTCGACAGGGCCGGAACGTCGGGAGGGGGCGATGGGGCGGTATTTGGCGGGTGTGGCGTCTGCGTTGCTGCTGGTGACGGCGGGGTTTTTCCTCTGGAGCGGGCTGGCGCGGCGCGAGGTGGGCGTGCCGATGCCGGCTGCCGCGCTGGCGGCGCTGGCGCCCGCGGCCGCGGCGAAGCAGGGGGCTTTCGTCGCCGAGCCGCCCGAAGCCAGCGAGAAGACCCGCGAGCAGAAACGCTTCGATCGCTATGATCGCAATCGTGACGGCAAGGTCGATCGCGACGAATATCTGCTCAGCCGCCACAAGGCCTTCGCCAAGCTCGATACCAATGGCGACGGCAAGCTGTCGTTCGAGGAATATTCGGCGAAGGCGATCGGCAAGTTCGACAAGGCGGATGCGGATCGCTCCGGCACCCTCGACGCGGCCGAGTTCGCCACCACGCGCGTGCAGCGGAAGCCCCGGCCGAAATGCCCTCCCGCGCAGCAGGCGGTCCGTCCGGCTTCCGACGGGGATGGTGGCGACGAAGGGTGATCCTCCGTCCGGCGGAGCGGGCGGCCCCGCCGGACGGTGCGAAAGGTCAGGCCGTCTGTGGCGCGATCTCGGCCTGCCATTCGGTCATCGCCTCGCGGGCGCGGCTGGTCATGGCGAGCTTGCGGTCCGCCTTGCGCGGCAGGTTTTCGAGTGGCGGGAAAAGGCCGAAATTGACGTTCATCGGCTGATAGGTGTCGGCCTCGCCGCCGCCGGTGATGTGGCCGATCAGCGCGCCGAGCGCCGTCGTGGGCGGCGGGGCGGGGAGCGTGCGGCCCGCCAGCTCGGCGGCGGCGAAGCGCCCCGCGAGCAGGCCGATGGCGGCCGATTCCACATAGCCTTCGCACCCCGTGATCTGGCCGGCGAAGCGGACGTTCGAACGCGACTTCAGCCGCAGCGTCCCGTCGAGCAGGATGGGCGAGCGGATGAAGGTGTTGCGGTGCAGGCCGCCCAGCCGCGCGAACTCGGCGTTCTGCAAGCCGGGGATCATGCGGAAGATGCGGATCTGCTCGGCATATTTGAGCTTGGTCTGGAAGCCGACGATGTTCCAGAGCGTGCCGAGCGCATTGTCCTGCCGAAGCTGGACGACCGCATAGGGCCAGCGCCCGGTGCGCGGATCGTCGAGACCGACCGGCTTCATCGGCCCGTGGCGCAGCGTATCGACGCCGCGTGACGCCATCACCTCGATGGGCATACAGCCATCGAAATAGGGCGTGTTCTTCTCCCACTCCTTGAACTCGGTCTTCTCGCCGCTGTTCAGGGCTTCGATGAAGGCGAGATACTCGTCCTTGTTCATCGGGCAGTTGATATAGTCCTTGCCGTCGCCCTTGTTCCAGCGGGACTGGAACCAGCAGACCTCCATGTCGATGCTCTCGCGATGGACGATCGGGGCGATGGCGTCGAAGAAGGCGAGCTGATCCTGCCCGGTTTCGGACTGGATCGCGCCTGCGAGGCCGGCGGCGGTGAGCGGGCCGGTGGCGATGATGGCGGGGCCTTCGGGCAGCGTGTCGACGCGCTCGCGGACCAGCTCGATGTTCGGGTGGTTGGCGATGGCGGAGGTGACGCCCTCGGAGAAGCCGTCGCGGTCCATCGCCAGCGCCGATCCGGCGGGGACGCGGTGGGCGTCGCCTTCGCGCAGGATCAGCGAGCCGAGCTGGCGCATCTCGGCATGGAGCAGGCCGACGGCGTTCTTCTCGGCATCGTCCGAGCGGAAGCTGTTGGAGCAGACCAGTTCGGCGAGGTTGTCGGTATGGTGCGCGGGCGTACCCTCGACGCCGCGCATTTCGGAAAGGCGGACCTTGAAGCCCGCCTCGGCGAGCTGCCATGCGGCTTCGGAACCGGCGAGGCCGCCGCCGATGATGTGAATGTCGTGCATGGGGCGGCCCATAGCGCAGCCGGGCCGGAGAAGGAACCGGGGGTGGGCGATGGCCTGCGCCGCCGCCTTGTAGGATTTGCGGGCATGGCTGTGCCGTGAGATGGAACGAAAGGATAGCGGCCGGCGCGTCCTTCTGCCGCGCACCCGGTTTGCGGACCGCTCTGCGGCCCGCGTGCGGACGTATCGGTGCGTCCGCGTCTGTGGCGAGGGGCCGGCGGCGCTTCCTGAGTGGCAGGGAAGCGCGTCCGGTCCAATGGCCGTTGGAGATGTTTGCGAAGCTTCGGCTCTCACCGGATGACTCCGCGCCGGCCGCCCGGGATTGGCTACCCGGACCTTGCCCCTTCCGACCGCGATCACCGGGCGGACTGAACGGGAAGACTTATAACCTATATGGTTATTTTTGTCAAGGTGAGAGGGTGGCGCGTGGGGTTGGGCGATGCCGGGCTTCCTGTTGCGTCGCTCGATCCCGCTCTCCATGTGAGGAGGTGGATGGTTGCTTGCGCCCCCTGAAGGCGTCCATCTCCCCTCCCTGAAAGGGAGGGGGCGGGGGTGGGTTTGCCTGAGGCAGGGCACGTCGCTATTCGGTGAAGAACCCACCCCAACCCCTCCCTTTCAGGGAGGGGCTTTTCTGGCGGGTTTCGCCCAATCCTTGTCGTAGGCGGGGTAACGACAATCTCCCGATAGCAGACGCAGCGCGGGGGCGTTATCGTTTCGCAATGATCGGAATCGATATTCCCAATATGCACGACTGGACGCTCATCGACGCATCCTTCGATTGGGAGGCGGCGCAGGTAGTGATGCGCTTTCGGACTGCGGCAGGCTTGAAGCAACTCATCGCGTCAAAGACTGCGGAGCTGCGTATACCCCAACGTCTGCAATGGGGACGAAGCGCCTCGGTCAACGACGCCCAGTTGATCGCTGACGAGCACTGTCCGGCGTTGAGGATCGAGATGCAGTCGGGCGACGCGATCATTCTTGAGGCCGCGTCGTTCGAATTTCGCTGAACGACAGCTATCCGTTCCCTTCAACCCGAAACCTGCCCAAACGCTTTCCACCAACTCCCGTCATCCCAGCGAAGGCTGGGATCCATCTCTAGCTCGGCAGGCGATGTGGCTATTGGAGAGAGATAGACCCCAGCCTCCGCTGGGGTGACGGTAATGGTTGCCGGAGTGACGATAAGGCGCCGTTCCGCTAAAAATCCGCCCCTCTCTCCCGCCATCGCGGAGGAGAGGGGCGCTTGAGGCCTTAGGCTTCGCTGCCGTCCGCCAGATCCTCGCCGGTGTCGCCGCCGGTCTGCGGATCGGTTTCGGGCGCTTCCGCCGTATCGCCGAGATCGGCTTCCGCCTCGTCGTCGCTCTCTTCGATGCGGGCGGCGGAGACGACATGCTCGTCGTCCGCCACGCGGAAGATGGTGACGCCCTGCGTGTTGCGGCCCGCCACGCGGATGTCGCCCACGGTGGTGCGGATCAGCTTCGCCTGATCGGTGACGAGCATGAGCTGCTCGCCATTATGCGCCGGGAAGCTCGACACCACCGGGCCGTTGCGATCGGAGGTCACGATGTTCGTGATGCCCTGGCCGCCGCGGCCGGTCTGGCGATATTCATAGGCCGAGGTGCGCTTGCCATAGCCGTTCGCGGTGACGGTGAGGATGAACTCCTCCGCCGCCTCGAACTCGGCCATGCGCTCGGGCGAGAGCGTCACCTCGCGGTCGCCTTCCTTCCACGGGGCGGCCTTGAGATAGTCCTCGCGCTCCTGCGGGGTGGCGTCGAAGCCGCCGAGGATCGAGAGCGAGATCACCTTGTCGTCGCCGAGCAGGTTGATGCCGCGCACGCCGGTGGACTGGCGGCTCTGGAACTCGCGCACATCGGTGGCGGCGAAGCGGATCGCCTTGCCGTTGCGCGTGGCGAGCAGCACGTCGTCCGTCTCGGTGAGCAGCGCCACGCCGATCAGGTGATCGGTCGCGTCCTCGTCGAAGCGCATCGCGAACTTGCCGTTGGTCGGCACATTCGTGAACGCCTCCATCGAGTTGCGGCGGACCGAGCCATGCGCCGTCGCGAACAGGATGTGGAGCGCGCCCCATTCCTTCTCGTCCTCGGGCAGGGGCAGGACGGTGGAGATCGTCTCGCCCTCGGCCAGCGGCAGCAGGTTCACCATTGGACGGCCGCGCGCCTGCGGAGCGCCTTCCGGCAGCTTCCACACCTTCATGCGATAGACCTTGCCGGCGGTGGAGAAGAACAGCACCGGCGTGTGCGTGGAGGTCACGAACAGCTTGGTGACGGCATCCTCGTCCTTGGTCGCCATGCCCGAGCGGCCCTTGCCGCCGCGCTTCTGCGCGCGGAAGGCTTCGAGCGGGGTGCGCTTGATATAGCCGCCGTGGGTGACGGTGACGACCATGTCCTCGCGCTCGATCAGGTCTTCGTCGTCGATGTCGTCGCCGGCGGGCACGAGCTGGCTGCGGCGCGGCGTCGCGAAGTCGGACGAGACCTTGTCCAGCTCGCCCACCAGCACCTCATAGAGGCGCGCGCGGTTGCCGAGGATTTCCAGCAGCTCGGCGATCGAGCCGGCCAGTTCCTTCAGCTCGTCGCCGATCTCGTCGCGGCCGAGCGCGGTGAGGCGGTGCAGGCGCAGATCGAGGATCGCGCGGACCTGGATTTCGGAGAGCGTGTAGGTGTCGCCGGTCGCTTCCTTCTCCACCGCCTCGACGAGGCGGAGATAGGGGGCGATCTCGGCCACCGGCCATTCGCGCGCGAGCAGCGCGGCGCGGGCGTCGGCCGGGGAGGCTGAGCCACGGATGATCTTCACCACCTCGTCGAGGTTCGTCACCGCGACCACGAGGCCGAGCAAGATGTGCGCGCGCTCGCGGGCCTTCAGAAGCTCATATTTCGAGCGGCGGGTGATGACCTCCTCGCGGAAGGTCACGAAGGAGGAGATGATATCCTTGAGGCCGAGGATTTCCGGCCGCCCGCCACGGATGGCGAGCATGTTGGCCGGGAAGCTCGACTGTGCCGGCGTGTGCCGCCAGAGCTGGTTCAGCACCACTTCGGGCGTCGCGTCGCGCTTGAGGTCGAGCACGATCCGCACGCCCTCGCGCGAGCTTTCGTCGCGGATGTCGGAGATGCCCTCGATCCGCTTTTCCTTGGCGGCCTCGGCGATCTTTTCGACCAGACCGGACTTGCCGACCTGATAGGGGATCTCCGTGAGGACGATCGAGCGGCGATCGCCCCGGCCTTCCTCGACATCATGGCGCGAGCGCATGATGATCGATCCGCGACCGGTGTTGTACGCGTTGCGCGCGCCGCCCTGGCCGAGGATCAGCGCGCCGGTCGGGAAATCCGGGCCGGGGACGATCTCCATCAGCTCTTCGGTGGTGACGTGCAGGCCGCCGAGCGCTTCCTTCTCGATGAAGAGCTTACAGGCCGCGATGATCTCGCCGAGATTGTGCGGCGGGATGTTGGTCGCCATGCCGACCGCGATGCCGCCGGCACCGTTGACCAGCAGGTTCGGGAAGCGGGCGGGCAGCACCACCGGCTCCTGCTCGGAACCGTCATAGTTGGGCTGGAAATCGACCGTGTCCTTGTCGATATCCTCGAGCAGCGCATTGGCCGAGCGGGCGAGGCGCGCTTCGGTGTAACGCATCGCGGCGGGCGGATCGGGGTCCATGGAACCGAAGTTCCCCTGGCCGTCGACCAGCGGCAGCCGCATCGACCAGTCCTGCGTCATGCGGGCCAGCGCGTCGTAGATCGAGGCGTCGCCGTGCGGGTGATATTTACCCATGACGTCGCCGACGAGGCGGGCCGACTTGCGATAGGGGCGGCCGGCGACGAAGCCGGCTTCCTGCGCGCCGTAGAGGATGCGGCGATGCACCGGCTTCAGGCCGTCGCGCACGTCGGGCAGCGCGCGGCTGACGATCACCGACATCGCGTAGTCGAGATAGCTCGACTTCATCTCGTCGACGATGGAGACGGGGGAAATGTCGCTGTTTTCGATGGTCGGCGGGGCGCTGGCCAAGTTGGTCCGTCCGGTCTGTTATGGTTGTCTTTTACGGCGCCGGGAGGCGTCGATGGACCTCTCTAGACCAGTGACAGCCGCCACGCCACCCCACGCGCGCACGCGTGCGCGCAAACGGGCGGCCGGGCGCACGGAAAAAGCGGTCGGAGCCTCCGCCGGCGCTCAGCGCCGGACGAAGCGCCAGCGCCTTTCGTCCGACGCCGCCCGATCGAAGGCATAGCCATCGCTGTCGAAGCCCTTGAGCGCCTCCACGTCGGCCAGGCGATGCTCGCTGATATAGCGTGCCATCATGCCCCGCGCGCGCTTGGCGGCGAAGCTGTTGAAGCGCAGGCCGGCGGGGCCTTCCTCCATGAACTCGATCGTATGGATGTCCACGCCGGCGGGCGGATGGCGCTCCACCGCGCCCCAATATTCCTTGCTGGCGAGGTTCACGATCACGTTCGAACCTTCGGCCTTCAGATCCTCGGCGAGCAGATCCGAGATGCGCGGCCCCCAGAAGGAATAGAGGTCGCCCGAATGCGGTGCCCAGCGCGTGCCCATCTCCAGCCGATAGGGCCGGATCGTATCGAGCGGGCGCAGCAGGCCGTAGAGGCCGGAGAGGATGCGGACATGATCCTGCGCGAAATCGATCGCGGCCTCGTCGAGCGTGCGCGCCTCGAAGCCGGTGTAGACGTCGCCCGCGAAGGCGAAGAGGGCGGGGCGCTCGGGCAACCCCGCGAAACCGCGATAGCGTTCGACGTTCAGCTCCGCGAGCGAGGCGGAGATCGACATGAGCTTCGACAGATCGCGCTCGGTGAGCTTCGCCGCGTCGGCGGCGATCGCCATGGCTTCGGCGGCGAAACGCGGTGCGGTGAGGGCGAGTTCGGGGAGCGGGCGCTTGTAATCAAGCGTCTTGGCAGGGGACAGGAGAGCAAGCATGGCGGCGTGCGCCTAGCAGGCCCGGCCGTGCCGTCAACATCGCATCGCCGGATGCAACCGGTCGCATTCAATGGGTGTTCAGCCGCAGGCCCGCAGCATTGCTTCTGGTTCCCATGCTTGAATGGCGGCAGGGCTGGGGGTAGCACCACCGCTGGCGGCGCACCCTCGCGGTGCCGACAAAGGAGAGATTCCACCATGAAATTCGCATCGACGACGGCCCTGGCGCTGGCTCTCGCGCTTGGCGCGGTTGCCGTGACCCCGGCCTCCGCCAAGAAGGAAGAGAAGGCCCAGGCCGGCAAGGCCAATTACAGCACGGCCTTCCGCCAGGCCGCTCCGCCGGTCCAGAAGGCGCTCGCGGCCGGTGATCTGGCGACCGCCAAGGCAGGCCTCGCGGCCGCGCAGGCCGCCGCTTCCACCGACGACGACAAATATGCGGTCGCCGGCATGGCCTATCAGATCGCGACCAAGACGAACGATCAGGCCGGCGCGGCTGCGGCCGTCGACGCCATGCTGGCGAGCGGCAAGGCTCCGCCGGAGCTTCAGACCCAGCTCCTCACCGCCAAGGCGCAGAATTCGTTCAACAACGGCAAGTTCGCCGATGCGGACGCCGCCTTCACCCAGCTCAACCAGCAGAAGCCGGGCGATCCCGAGGTTCTGATCTCGCTCGCCGCGGTGAAGTCGCGCGAGGGCCAGAACGCCGCCGCGCTGCCGCTCGTCGATCAGGCGATCCAGGCGAAGAAGGCCGCCGGTGGCCAGGTCGACGAGGACTGGTATCGTCGCGCGCTCGCCATCTCCTATGACGCGAAGATGCCGGCGCAGACCGCCAAGTACGGCCAGCAGCTTGCCGACGCCTATCCGCGCGCGGACATCTGGCGCGTCGCGCTCCAGACCTTCCGCGACACCAACCGCCTCGATCCGCAGGCCGATCTCGACACGCTGCGCCTGATGCGGGCGACCAACGCGCTGGCCGGCGAGCGCGATTATTACGAATATGCCAACATGGCGCTCAACAAGGGCTATCCGGGCGAGGCCAAGGCCGTGATCGACGAGGGCACCTCGTCCAACATGGTCGAGAACAAGAGCGTCGCCACCAGCAAGGCGCTGGCCGAGATCAAGGCCGTCGCAGGCCCGAAGATCGCGGCTGACAAGGCCGAGCTTCCGGCGCTGGACAAGAAGGCCCGCGCGGCCGCCGACGGCAAGCAGGCGCTGCTCACCGGCGACGTCTATCTCGGCTACGGCCAGTATCCGCAGGCGGCGGACCTCTACAAGGTCGCGATCCAGAAGGGTGGCGTGGACGCCAACCTCGCCAACCTGCACCTCGGTGAGGCGCTGGCCCATGCCGGCCAGAAGCAGGAAGCGACCGACGCCCTCAACAAGGTGACCGGCCCCAATCAGGCGCTGGCCCAGTATTGGGCGATCTACGCCAACAAGGGTTCGGCCCCGGCCGCGCCCGCGTCGGCTGCCCGCTGATGTGAAGAAGCCGGCGCCCGATCCCTCAGCGGACGGGCGCCGGCGACATCGGGGGCTTATTCCTCGATCTGATCGACCGGCACGCCGGGCTGGTCCTTCGCGGTGCGGATCGTCAGCGAAGTCTTCACGCTGGCGACATGCGGCGCGGTGGTGAGCTTCGAGGTGAGGAAGCTCTGGAAGGACTGGAGATCATGGGCGACGATCTTCAGGATGAAATCGATCTCGCCGTTCAGCATATGGCATTCGCGGACCTCGGGCAGCGTCGCGATGTGCGATTCGAAGCCGAGCAGGTCTTCCTCCGCCTGGCTGCGCAGGCTGACGAGCGCGAACACGGTGATGCCATAGCCGAGCGCGGCGGGGTTCAGCCGGGCATGATATCCGTTGATGACGCCGCCTTCCTCCAGCGCGCGCACGCGGCGCAGGCAGGGGGGAGCCGTCAGGCCGGCGCGCCGGGCCAGTTCGACATTGGTGATGCGACCGTCTTCCTGCAACTCCGCGAGAATGGTGCGATCTATCGAATCGAGCAACAACGGCGAGGCAACCACAAATCATCCTTTCTCAGTTATGGCGTATCTCTATAAGAAAGTTGCGGCGTTAGGCAATTGTCCCACTATGCAACGAACGCAGAAAAGTCGCTTTGCGCGGGGTCATGGGAACAGATAGTCAACCTTTCATCCGGCAGGGATACCCGCTCGCCGGCGGCGTGGAGGAGTGGGTGCGGTTCGACGACATGCTAGCGACGGTGCTTGCCCGGCCGGCCGAGAAATCGGCGGAACGGGTCGCGCTGTGGCGCCAGTTGATCGACCTTCTGGCACAGCGCCGTCCGGGCGCTGACCCGGCGCTCAGCCGCGAGGCCTTCCTCCGCCTTCAGGCGCTTCGTCCCGACGTACCGATCGCGATTCGCTGCGAAACCGCGCGCGCCTTCGCCGGGCGCTCGATCCGGCCCGTGCTCGCGGCCTTCCTCGCGGCGGACGTGCCGGCGGTGGCGGGCGCGATCCTGCCGCATGTCCGGCTCGATGAGGCCGGCTGGCTCGAGATCCTGCCGCGCCTGACGCCGACCGGGCGCGGCTTCCTGCGGCATCGCCGCGATCTCGGCCCGCAGGTGGAGGCCGCGCTGTGGAGCTTCGGCGCGACCGATCTGGCGCTGGGCGGCGGCACCGTGCCCGTGCAGGAGGCTTCGGCGCCTCAGCCGATGCAGAGCGCGGCGGGCGATCCGCCGCCGCCCCCGGTCAGCGTCGAGCATGGCGTGGGCGAGGGGCAGATCCGCGCGATCATCACGCGCATCGCCCGCTTCCGCAAAGGGCGGGAGGGGCAGCTTCCCGAGCCGGAGCCCGAACAGATCGCCTCCTTCCGCTTCGAGACGGGGCCGGATGGCGTGATCTGCTGGGTCGATGGCGCGCCGCGTGGCCCGCTGGTGGGCGAGACGATCGCCACGCCGGCCGCCGGCATCCATGGCGTCGATGCGCAGGCGCCGGGCGCTTTCCGCCGCCGGGCGCCTTTTCGCGAGGCGCGGCTCATGATCGCCGGTCGCTCCGGCGTGTCCGGGGAGTGGCGGATCGCGGGCGTGCCGGTGTTCGGCCCCTCGGACGGGCGCTTCCTCGGCTATCGCGGTACGGCGCGCCGCCCGCGCGAGGATGAACGCGCCGAGCCCGAACCCGATGTGCCCGGCCTTTATGGCGGCGGGCTGGAGCCGGATTCGCTGCGCCAGCTCGTCCATGAGCTGCGCACACCGCTCAACGCGATCGGCGGCTTCGCGGAGATGATCCGCCGCCAGATGCGGGGGCCGGTCTCCACCTCCTATCGGGACCGCGCGCAGAACATCGCCGAGCAGGCGGGGCAGCTTCTCGCGGCGGTCGACGATCTCGACGTCGCCGCGCGGCTGGAGACGCGGCGGCTGGACCTTCAGCGCGTCGAGATCGATCTGGGCACGATGCTGGCGCTGATCTCCGACAATCATGCGAAGAGCGCGGCGCGGCGCGGTGGCGCGCTCGAATGCGCGGTGACGCCGGACCTGCCGCCGGTGACGGGCGATCCCGCCGCGCTGCGCCGTATGATCGGCCGGCTGATCGGCGCCTCCGCCGCGCTGACGGCGGAGGGCGAGACGATCCGCGTCACCCTGTCGGGCGGAGGCTCGCCCACGATGCTGGAACTGACCGTCCGCCGCCCGGCGCGGCTTGACGGGCAGGACGATGCCGCGCTCTTCGACACCGCCCATGGCCCGGAGGGGGACTGGCCGGATGCGCCGCTGCTCGGGCTGGGCTTCTCGCTGCATCTCGTGCGGCGGCTTGCGAGCGCGGCGGGCGGTGGCCTGCGGATCGAGCCGGACCGCTTCGTCCTCAGCCTGCCCGCCTCCGAAGGGCGGGCCACCGGCGCCGAGCCAGGGGCCGAACGATGATCCCGGAAGCCGGGCAGGGACGGATCGATCGCCCCCCGGCTCGGGAAGATCAGGTGCGGCTGCCGGGGGCGCTCGGCCGCCGCTTCCTCGTCTTCGTCGATACCGAGGAGGAGTTCGACTGGACCGCCCCCCGCAGCCGCGACGCGACCGCCACGCGCGCGGTGGCGGCGCTGCCGGAGGCGCATCGGCGTCTGGCGGGCTTCGGCATCCGGCCGACCTATCTGGTCGATTATCCCGTGGTGACCTCGCCCGAGGCGGTGGGCCTCCTGCGGCCGCTTCTGGAGGCCGGGGAATGCGCGATCGGCTCGCAGCTTCATCCCTGGGTCAATCCGCCCTTCGACGAGGCGCTGACCACCCCCAACAGCTTCGTCGGCAACCTGCCCGAGGCGCTGGAGCGCGCCAAGCTGGCGGCGCTGACGGATCGCATCGCCGAAGCCTTCGGGCGGCGGCCGACCATCTACCGGGCGGGCCGCTATGGCGTCGGCGGCAACAGCGCGCGGCTGCTGGAGGAGGCGGGCTATCGCCTCGACGTCTCGGTGCGCGCGCTGTTCGATTATTCGGGCGAGGGCGGCCCCGATTTCTCGCATCGCACCGCCGAGGCGAGCTGGGCCGGCCCCGCGCGTCTGCTCATGGAGCTGCCGCTGACCACGGTCTTCACCGGCTACGCGCGGCGGATGGGGCCGCAGCTCTATGCCGCGGCCGGGCGGGTCGGGCGGATGCGGGGGGTGCTGGCGCGCACCGGTGCGCTGGAACGGATCGCGCTGACCCCCGAGGGGACGCCGCTTCCCGATGCGTTGCGGGCGATCCGTCGGTTGCTGGCGGACGATATCCGGCTGCTGTCCATCTCCTTCCATTCGCCGTCGGTCGAGCCGGGGCACACGCCTTATGTGCGCGACGCCGAGGATCTGCGCCGTTTCTACGCCTGGTGGGATGGCGTGCTCGACCTGCTGGCGCGCGAGGGCGTGCGCCCGATCGGTGCGGATGAGCTGATCGAGGAAGCATGGCGCGCGCGTGATGTCGGACTGCGGCTTGCCACGCACTGAGTGGTCGGGCTATCGCGGCGGCGCTGGCGGGGCCTGTAGCTCAATGGTTAGAGCTGGCCGCTCATAACGGCTAGGTTGCGGGTTCGAGTCCTGCCGGGCCCACCAGCGCTTCAATTCGCAAGGCCTCTCAAGGCCCGTCGCCGGCGGTTTCGATCGTGCATGACCGGCGATCGATATCGAACTTCTCTCGGTAATGCTGATGGCGACAGTCCAAGTTGTACGGACAAGTCTGCAACACAACGGGACAGGCCCAACTGGATTCGACAAAATTTCTGCTTTATGAGTAAAAAATATTGCGTTTGAAACACCGGGGGCTTCTTGCCAAGAGAGCCGCGTCCGAGGGAGGGCGCTGACGGCTCACATTTCAGGCGGAGTCGAGAAGCGGGTGTTCGGTTGTGACATGCCGCCTCAGGTCTGGGTGATTGAACGTGGTTGCTGCTCGGATTGCGCCTTTTGCCGCCTCCCATTTCATTGCCGTCAGCCCCAGGAAATTCCTGTTTTCCCTGAGCAGCTTCATTGCGGCGTCGCTGACATTATTGATCGCCTTCACGGCCAGCCTTCCGCGCCCCTGGTGGGCGTTGCTGACGGTCTATGTCACGGCCCAGCCGATGTCGGGCGCCTTTCGGCCCAAGGCCCTCTACCGGATCGCGGGGATCGTGACGGGCGCCGCGGTGACGATCGCGATCGTTCCCAATATGCAGAACTCGCCGATCCTGCTGGTGTTCTGCATGGCGATCTGGACCGGGTTCTGCATCTATCTCGCCGTGCTGGACCGGACGCCGCGTGCCTTCCTGTTCCAGATGGCGGCGTTCAGTTCGGCGGTCATCAGCTTTCCCTATCTGGACGATCCCGCCAACATCTTCACGACCACGGTCTCGCGGGTCGAGGAGATGACGGTCGCCATCCTGAGCGTGACGATCGTCCATATGCTGCTGCAACCGTGGAGCGTGCGGCCGATCATCCGCGAACGCGCCCGGTCCTTCCTGAACGACGCCTCGCGCTGGACGGCCGAGGCGCTGGGAACGCATCATACCGCGCTCGAATATCAGCATCGCCGCAGGCTCGCGTCGGACGTCGTCGAGCTGGGCATGATCGCGATCAACCTGCCGTTCGATCAGCGCTATGCGCTGGCGACGCGTCGCACCGTCCTGCAATTGCAGGCGGCGCTCGCCGATGTGCTGCCGGTGGCGTCGGGCTCGGCCAACCGGCTCGACAATCTCCGTTCGCTCGATGCCGTCGATGCGGAACTGGCCGCTCTCGTCGACGCGCTGATCGACTGGCTGAACGGCCCGATCGACACCTCCGACGAGATCGACGCCGAACTGATCGCGCGGTGCCGCACATTGGAGGAGGAGCGTGCGCGCCGGGGCGATTGGGTTTCCCTTCTGGCCGCCAACCTTTGCGACCGCATCGCCACCTGCATGGAGACTTTCCACGCCGCCCGCGTGCTCGTCCGGCGCCTCGATCGGACTGACGCCGACGTCGAGGCCGAGCAGGCGACCGGCCTGGAGGAGCGTGACCCCTCGCACTTTCCGCTGGCCCGCGATCATGGCCTCGCCGCCCTGGCGGGGGCGGCCACGGCGACCGCGCTCATGCTCTATTGCGCCTTCTGGATATTGCTGGCCTGGCCGAACGGATCGGCGACGGCGGCCTTCGCCGCGCTCATCACCTGCTCCTTCGCCGCGCAGGACGATCCGGCGCCGGTCATCGGCCGCTATCTGTGGGCGACCCTCAAGACCTTTCCGTTGGCGGCGCTCTATCTCTTCGTCATCCTGCCTCGGGTGGACGGGGCCATCATGCTGATCGTGACGCTCGCGCCCGCATTGCTCTGGATGGGCTATATCCAGGCCGATCCCGCCCGTTCGGCCCGCGCCCTGCCGATGTTCTCCTGCTTCATCGTCGCGATGGGGTTTCTCGATCGCTTCCAGGCCGATTTCGCGACCTTCCTCAACACCGGGCTGGCACAGGTCGGCGGGATCGTGACGACTCTGGCCGTCACCCGGCTGTTCCGATCGGCGAACGTCCGCTGGACGGCGCATCGCATCATTCGGAACAACTGGATCGACTTGCAGGGCCTCGCCGACGCCCGCGCCCCGCTCGCGCCGGAGATATGGACGGCGCGCGCGCTCGACCGGCTGGGCCAGATCGCGGCCCGCATGGCCGACGCCGATCCGGGTGACGCCCTCCATGCCGCCGACGGCCTCAGCGATCTCAGGATCGGCCGGAACCTCATCCAGATCAGGCGAGGCAGCGAGAATGCGCGCGCTTCGGCGCAGAGCGCCGTGCAGTCGGTGTTCGACGAAGTGGCGCACCTGTTCCGCAAGCGGCTGCGGGCGGGCGAGCCGGTTCCCGCCGAGACGGCCCTGCTCACCGCCATCGATCAGGCCATCATGCAGGGCACGAAACGGCGCTCGGGCCTTCAATCCCGTGCCTTGCTCGCGCTGGTGGGTATGCGCTGCAACCTGTTCCCGCAGGCTGCTCCCTATGCGGCGCCGGCCGCATGATCGAGGAAGTGCGCATCTTCGGCATCTATATGCCGTCGCCGCTGCTCTGGGCGGTGCTGGCGGCCGTCCTCACCTTCATGATCCGGCCGTTGCTGGTGCGGATACCGCTGCATCGCGTCCTGTGGCACCCGGCTTTGCTTGATCTCGCGCTTTTCCTGCTGTTCTGGTGGGGGCTCGGCCTCCTCGCGGACGGCTGTCTCCCGCATGGGCTGATCTCCTGAATGCTTCGACTGCATAATCTCATTCGGACCGTCTTCACGCTCGCGTTGATCGCGGTGATCCTGGCCGTCGTCTACGCCCTGTGGATACGCTATCAGGTCGAGCCGATCACCCGCGACGGCAAGGTGCGCGCCGACGTCGTGCCCGTGGCCGCCGACGTCAACGGGCTGGTCACCGACGTGCTCGTCCATGACAACCAGGTCGTCCGCAAGGGGCAGGTGATGCTCATCATCGACCAGCCCCGCTACAAGCTCGCGCTGGAGCAGGCGCGCGCGAACATCATGAACCTCAAGGCCGCGCTGGCCGAAGCGGAACGGGAAGACCGCCGCAACCGCTCGATGCCGGACGTCGTCGCGCAGGAGGTGACGGAGCAGGGCAGCGCGAAGGTCGAGCAGCTCAGGGCGTCGATCGCGCAGGCGATCGCGGCCCGCGATCTGGCGCAGCTCAATCTCGACCGCACCGTCATCCGCGCACCCGTGGACGGCACCGTGACCAATATGGATCTGCAACCGGGCCTGTATCTGACCGCGGGCAAGGCGGCGTTCGCGCTCGTCTACGATCGCTCCCTCCGGGTCGAGGGCTATTTCGAGGAGACGAAGCTCCCCGCCGTTCATGTCGGCGATCCGGCCAGCATCTATCTGATGGGCGTCGCCAACGAGATACGCGGCCATGTCGAGAGCATCGCCGGCGGCGTCGAGGATCGGGAGCGGACGGGCGGGGTGGCGCAGCTCGCCAACGTCAATCCGTCCTTCACCTGGGTCCGGCTTGCGCAGCGCGTGCCGGTCCGCATCCTGATCGATCATGTGCCGCCGGGCGTCCAGCTCGTTCCGGGGCAGACGGCCACCGTCGAGATCCACAGCAAGCCGGGCGACGTGACGATCCAGCGGAGCCTGCCATGGTGATGCGCCGGCTCGCCATCCTCCTCGCGACCACGGGGCTGGCCGGCTGCGCGGCGGTCGGCCCGAATTACAGGGTGCCGGAAAAGGCCGTCGTCAATGCGCCCGCCGCGCAGGGGGCATTCCTGTCCGGCGGCCCGGAGACGAGCGGCGAGGCGCTGCCGGATCAATGGTGGAAGCTGTTCGACGATCCCCGCCTCGACCAGTTGGTGAGCGAGGCGCTCGCCAGCAATACGGACCTGCGGGTCGCCGAGGCCAATCTCGAACGCAGCGCCGCCCTCCTTGCCGAGACCCGCACGGGGCGCGAGGTTGGCGGCACCGCCGATGCCGAGACCAGCTATGTCCAGCAATCGGCCGAAGCGGTGATGCAGCATGTGCAGCCGCCGGAGAGGCCGATCTACAATCTGGGCCTTTCGGTCAGCTACGACCTCGATCTGTTCGGGGGCATCCGTCGCGGCATCGAAGCGGCCTCCGCCGATCATGAAGCGATCGCCGCCGCGCGCGATCTGGCCCGCGTCAACGTCGCCGCGGAGACGGCCCGCGCCTATGCCGACATCTGCAACAGCGGCCACCAGCTCGATGTGCTACGCCAGTTGATCGGCGTGCAGGAGCAGAGCCTTGCTCTCACCCGCACCCTGATCGCGCATGGCCGCTCGCCGCAGTTCGAACAGGATCGGCAGCAGGCCAGCATCGAGGCGAACCGGGCGCAGATCGCGCCCTTGACGGCGCGCCAGCAGAACGCGGCCTTCCGCCTCACCACCCTTCTGGGCAAGCCGCCGGCCGAATATGATCGCGGCCTGCTCGCCTGCCATGATCCGCTCAAGCTCCGCGCTCCGCTCCCGACGGGAGACGGTCAGGCGCTGCTGAAGCGCCGGCCGGACGTTCGCGCGTCGGAGCGTCGCCTCGCGGCTTCTACGGCGCGGATCGGCGTCGCGACGGCGGCGCTCTATCCCGATATCAAGCTGGGCGCGTCGCTTGGTTCGACGGGCGCGGGGGCCGATTTCCTGTCGCCGCTCACCAACCGGTTCGGGCTCGGCCCGATGATTAGCTGGAATCTGCACCGCAGCGCCGTCCGCGACCGGATCGCGGCGGCGGAAGCGCAGAGCCGTGCCAATCTGGCGTCCTTCGACGGCACCGTTCTCAAGGCGCTGCGCGAGACCGAAAGCGCGCTTAACACCTACGCGGCTGCGCTGGATCGCCTGCAACGGCTGGAAACCGCTCGGCAGGAAGCGGCTCGGGTGGCGGACAAGACCCACACACTCTGGCGCGGCGGAAAGATCGGGGGCCTCGTCGCCTTCGATGCCCAGCGTTCGGAAGTGGCGGCCGCGCAGGCCGTGGCGGCCGCGCAGGCGGAGATCAACAGCGATCAGATCACGCTGTTCCTGGCGCTCGGCGGCGGTTGGCAGAAGCCGGAGGCCGTGAGCAGCCGCTAGGCGTCGTTGGACGAAGGACTGTCCCGTTGTTGATCCAGAGCCTTTCTGCTGCTGATATGACGATCGCGCAGCCCGGCGAGCTGGTCGCGGAAGCGCTCATCCCGGACGCGCGGGATCAGCCTGTGGAGCAGAGCCACGATCCTATCCAGACTGTCATGAAGCGCGCGCCACGGCTCGGCCGGCTCGCGCATGTCGGGCAGGGGGCCATCCGGGGCCGGGCTTGTTTCCCCCAGCCGCTGGAGCGCATCCGCCAATACGGCGCATCCATGCTCCGCGTCCGTTCGGATCGACCGGGCGTTGCTGGTCGCAAGGGCGCCCGCCTGCCTCGCCAGCGCCTGCTCGGCCGCGATCAGGGGCCGGATGGCGCCGACCAGCTCGTCACGCCCCGCATAGCCCATATAGACGTCGTCGCCCTGCGTCGCGAAGCAGACCGGCGAGGAAAGTTCCGGCTCCATGCGTTCCTCCCTCTCTTCTGGTGCGCGGAGCTGATCCTAGCGCGAGACCGGGTGAGGCGACAGCGCTTCCCGAGGTGGAAGGATCGGCGAGGGCCGCCTAAGGAGAGGCCATGAACGATCTGAGTGACGAGCATTATGAGGCGCTGGCGAGCATCCGCCACCAGCTTCGCCGCTTCCTGCATTTCAGCGAGAAGGCGGCGGTGGGCTCCGGCATCACGCCGCAGCAGCATCAGGCCTTGCTGGCGATCCGGGCGTCGGGCGGAGCCATGCTGGTGGGTCAGCTTGCCGAGCATCTCCTGCTCAAGCCCAACAGCACGAGCGAGCATGTCGATCGTCTCGTCCGGCTCGGGCTGGTGCGGCGGCGGGACGGGATCGAGGATCGACGCCGCGTCGCGATCGAACTGACACCGGAGGGAAAGGCGCTGCTGGCCTCGCTGGCGCGCGTCCATCGGGAGGAGCTGCGCCGGATACGCCCTTTGCTCACCCAGTTGATCGAGCAGCTCTGATCCCGCCGGTCACCAATGGCCCGGCGGCGCCGGATGATGAATTTGGTGCCGCGCCCGCCAGTCGCTGCCTTCGCCGATGAGCGCGACGGCGGCGAAGGCCATAAACAGAAGGACCGTCTGCACGAAGTGGTCCCGCCTCGTTTCCGGTATGGCGAGGAGGAGGGCGATCAGCAGCCAGGGGCCAAGCTCCGGCCGGCGCATCAGCTTGAAGAGGTTCCAGACGCCGAACGTCGCGAGCGCCGCCACGATCAGGCCGCCGATCACCTCGATCACGCCATTGAGGAGAAGCGCGAGCATCCTCTATCCCGATGCCGGCCCGGAGCCGGCATCATCTTCCCCTCAAATATATCGCAAGACGATCTAAATTCCCATCCCCTCATTCGGGAATGGGGGTGAAGCGGGTGCGATCGGTTTCGGCGCGGCGATGCTCGCTGCGGGCCTTGAGGAGATCCTGGCGCGACAGGATGCCGACCACCCGACGAGTCTTCGGATCGATGATCGGAACGCGGCCTACGCCGGTTTCGATAATCATGTCGGCGATCTTGCTGCACGGCGTCTCCGGGGTGGCCGCGGGCTGCGACGTGTCGGAAACGGAACCGGCGAGGGTGGCCGCGCCTTCCGCACCCTCGACCTGCCAGCGTAGCGCGTCGGTGCGCGAGACGAGGCCGAGCAGGCGCCCTTCGCCGTCCACAACCGGGTAGCTGCGGTGCCGGGCCTGATTGGCGAAGAAAGTAACCGCGTTCGCGATCGTCATGTCGCCGCGGAGCGTCTCCGGGTCCGGCGTCATCAGATGCTCGGCCTGAAGGAATTCGAGCGGATCGACGACATATTCCTGGAGGATATGGCGGCCACGGCGCGCGATCTTCTCGGTCAGGATCGACCGGCGCATCAGCAGCACGCTGACGGCATAGGCCGCCCCGGCCGCGGCGATCGTCGAGGGCAGGCTGGAGAAATGGCCGGTCAGTTCGGCCGCGAACAGCGCGCCCGTCATCGGCGCGCGCATCGCCCCGCTCATGATTCCGGCCATGCCGATCATCGCCCAGAAGCCGATGTCGCCCGGAACGAACTGGCCGAGCAGGCATCCGGTGGCGCCGCCGAGGATCAGCAGCGGGGCGAGAATGCCGCCCGACGTGCCCGAACCCAGCGAGACCAGCCAGACGATCGCCTTCACGAACAGCAAGGCGAGAATGACGCGGATCGGCAGGCTGCCATCGAGCAGCGCCTGGATACTGGCATAGCCGGAGCCCAGCACATGCCGGTCCACGAAACCGCCGATGCCGACCACCACCGCGCCGAGGGCGGGCCACCACATCCAGTGGATGGGCAGGCGGTGGAAGCCATCTTCCACCCGATAGAGCGCGGTGGAGAGGAGAGTGGCCTCAAGCCCGACGACGACACCGATCACGGCGGCGGCGGCAAGCACCCAGAGGCCGGCCGGCTGAACGGCCGCGGTCGGGAACATCGGGCCGGACCCGAGCAGAAGCGGGCGGCACGCGAAAGACACGAGCACCGCCACGAGCACCGGCACGAAGCTGCGCGGCTTCCATTCGAACAGCAGCACTTCGATGGCGAGCAGGATCGCGGCGAGCGGCGTGCCGAAGATCGCGGTCATGCCGGCGGCCGCACCGGCGACGAGCAGCGTCTTGCGCTCGGCGGCGCTCAGGCGAAAGCATTGGGCGAAGAGCGAGCCGATCGCCCCGCCGGTCATGATGATCGGCCCTTCGGCGCCGAAGGGGCCGCCGCTGCCGATCGACACGGCCGCCGAAAGCGGCTTCAGCAAGGCCACCTTCAGGGACAGGCGGCTTTCCCCGAACAGGATCGTCTCGATCGCTTCGGGAATGCCGTGCCCGCGGATCTTGTCCGATCCGTAACGGGCCATCAGGCCGATGATGATGCTGCCGACAAGCGGGATCACCAGCACCGCGGCGCCGACCGGGCTGTCGGTGATGAGCGCCGGCGCATCGGACAGTCGGCCGAACCAGAAGATATTGGTCGCGAACGCGATCAGCTTGATGAGCACCCATGCGCCGACCCCGCCACCGATCCCGACGACGACCGCCATCGCCGCCAGCAGCAACATGCGGGCGTCGACGCTATGGTCCGCCAGCGGGCGTTGTTCGATGTCGGAATTGCGATGCGCGATCATGATAGCCTCAAGGGGAAAGTTGCCGCGACCTATATCGCAATGCGATATGCTTCAAGGGCGGGACGATATCTTGTGTCCTGATAATCCATATTGGAACGCTCTGCCCCGGATGGGTTCAGGCGGCCGCATCGAGAGCCGGACGCCCGAGCGCGTCGCGGATATCCGCGGCGAGCGCCTCGACCCGCGCCACGTCGGTATCCCACGCGAACATGAAGCGGGCGCCTCCGCCGATGAAGGTGTAGAAGCGCCAGCCCCGTGCCCGCAGCGCCTCCATCGCGTCCGCCGGAAGCTGGAGGAAGACGGCGTTCGCCTCGACCGGGAAGATCAGCGCGGCGTCGGGCAGGTCCGCGATCCGCTCGGCCAGCAGGTGGGCGCAGGCATTGGCGTGCCGGGCGTTGCGCAGCCACGCGCCGGTCTCCAGCAGGCCGACCCACGGCGCGGAGAGGAAGCGCATCTTGGAGGCGAGCTGCCCTGCCTGCTTGCAGCGATAATCGAAGTCCAGCGCCAGCGCGGTATCGAAGAAGATCACCGCCTCGCCGACGGCCATGCCGTTCTTGGTGCCGCCGAAGCACAGCACGTCCACGCCCGCCCGCCAGGTGATGTCCGCCGGCGAGCAGCCGAGCGTGGCGCAGGCATGGGCGAAGCGCGCGCCGTCCATGTGCAGCTTCAGCCCCAGTTCGCGACAGGTGGCGGAAAGCGCCCGCAACTCCTCGATCGTATAGACCTGGCCCGTCTCGGTCGGCTGGGTGACCGTCACCACCCTCGGCTTGGGGAAGTGGATATCGGAGCGGCTGGTGGCCAGCGTTCGCACGGCCTCCGGCGTGAGCTTGCCGTCCGGCGTCTGCGCGACGAGCAGCTTGGAACCGTTGGAGAAGAACTCCGGCGCGCCGCACTCGTCCGTCTCGACATGCGCGGAGGAGGAGCAGATCACGCTATGATAGGACTGGCAGAGCGAGGCCAGCGCCAGCGAGTTGGCCGCCGTGCCGTTGAAGGCGAAGAACACCTCGCACGGCGTCTCGAACAGGCTGCGGAAGGCGTCGGCGGCGCGCTGGGTCCATTGGTCGTCGCCATAAGCGGGCGCGGAGCCGTGGTTGGCGAGCGCCATGGCATCCCACACCTCCGGGCAGATTCCGGCATAATTGTCGCTGGCGAATTGTTGAACCTGGCTCGTCATGCACGCCTCACTTGTTCACGGGACATCCCGGAATCGTGCGCGACGCGAATGTGTGGCGTTCACCCGTTTGTTGCCGGTTCGGCCACATCCCTCCAGCGAACTGGAAGCGCCACCTTGCTCGGGAGCAGGTTGGCGTCAGGCGTCGGCCCGACTCTTGATGCTGTAGGCGCGCAGCTAGACCGGCCGGCGGCCGATTTCAAGGGGAGCCCAATCCGTTTGCGCCCGGATCGTTCGGCGATATCGTCCTGCCGGCGGGTAAAGTCGCATCGGCGGCAAACCGGGCTTGCATCGAGATATAATACCGTATACTAAATTCGTGAATACGGAGGACCAGTCTCATGACCTTTCCCAAGGCGCTTTGGAAGGGCGTCTATCCCGCGGCGACAACCCAGTTCGCGGAAGATCTCTCGATCGATCACGGCGCCACGCAGAAGGTGCAGTCCGCCCTTGTCGACGATGGCGTCGACGGCCTGATCCTGCTCGGCACCTGCGGCGAGAACAACTCGCTGGAGCCCGATGAGAAGCGGGCCGTGCTCAAGGGCGCGGTCGAGGCGATCGGCGGCCGGGTGCCGCTGGTGGCGGGCGTTTCGGAATTCACCACCGATCGCGCCATCCAATATGCCCGCGATGCCGAGAAGATCGGCGTCGATGCGCTGATGCTGCTGCCGGCGATGGTCTATGTGCCGACGGTCGAGGAATTGCAGGCGCATTTCCGCGCGGTGGCCGAGGCGACCTCGCTGCCGATCATGCTCTACAACAACCCCCCGGCCTATCGCGTGCAGATCGATTTCGCGACGCTGGAAGGCCTGTCGGACGTCAAGAACATCGTCTCGGTGAAGGAAAGCGCGCCCGATCCGCGCCGCATCACCGATCTCATCAACCGCTTCGGCGATCGTTTCGAGGTGATGGCGGGGCTCGACGACGTCGCGCTCGAAGGGCTGATGCTGGGCGCGTCGGGCTGGGTCTCGGGCCTGACGAGTGCCTTCCCGGCGGAATCCGTCCGCCTCGTCGCGGCCTTCGAGGAAGGCAATTGGGAAGAGGCGCGCGCCATCTATCGCTGGTTCATGCCTTTGCTCCATCTCGATGCCGAGCATGATCTCGTCCAGTCGATCAAGCTCGCCGAGCAGATCATGGGGCGGGGCAGCGAGCGCGTCCGTATGCCGCGTCTCCCGCTCTCGGGCCAGCGCCGCGCCGATGTGATCCGCTGGGTGGAGCAGGCGGCGGCGACGCGACCGGGCAAGCAGACCGCGAAGGCGGCCTGAGCCGGCCATGCGGCACAGCTTCTTCTGCATCGACGGCCACACGGCGGGCAATCCCGTCCGCCTCGTGGCCGGGGGCGCCCCGCTGCTCCGGGGCGCCAGCATGATCGAGCGGCGCGAGGATTTCCTCGCCCGCTTCGACTGGATACGCACCGGCCTGTGCTTTGAGCCGCGCGGGCACGACATGATGTCGGGCGGCTTCCTCTATCCGCCGACGCGGGAGGACGCGGATTGCGGCATCCTGTTCATCGAGACATCCGGCTGCCTGCCCATGTGCGGGCACGGCACGATCGGCATGATAAGCTTCGGGCTGGAGCATGGCCTCATCACGCCGCGCACGCCGGGGCGGCTGCGGGTCGAGGTGCCGGCCGGGTTGATCGACATCGAATATGGCGTCGAGGGTGACCGCGTGCGCTGGGTCCGCATCCGCAACGTGCCGGCCTATGTGGCGGCGACGGGGGTGGCGATCGACGTGCCGGGCTTTGGTCCGCTCAGCGTCGACGTGTCCTATGGCGGCAATTTCTACGCGATCATCGAGCCGCAGGGAGCCTATACCGGGCTCGACGATCTCGGCGCCTCGCGCATTGTCGAGCTGAGCCGCTCGGTCCGTGCGCTGATGAAGGACGCCTATGAGCCGGTCCACCCGCTCGACGATCGCATCCGCGGCATCCGCCATGTGCTGTGGGCCGACAAGCCGAAGGGCGAAGGCGCGGATGGCCGCAACGCCGTCTTCTACGGCGAGCGGGCGATCGATCGCAGCCCGTGCGGCACCGGCACGTCCGCGCGGCTGGCGCATCTCGTCCACAAGGGCGAGCTGAAGCTCGGCGACCGCTTCGTGCATGAATCCTATATCGGCAGCCGCTTCATCGGCCGGGTGGAGGAGATGGTGGACATCGGCGGCCTGCCGGGCATCATCCCTTCGATCGAGGGATCGGCGGTCGCGACCGGTTTCAATACGATCTGGATCGATCGGGAAGACCCATTCTGGGCGGGGTTCTCGGTCGTCTGACATAATAAAAGAGAGAGGTTGGGAATGGATCTTCTGGGGCCGATCAAGCCGATTGCACGCAGTACGGCCCCGGATGCCGCCCACCGCCTCAAACCCACGCTCTCCTGGCCGCATCTGATCGCACTGGGCGTCGGCGCGATCGTGGGCACGGGCATCTACACGCTGACCGGCGTCGGCGCCGAGCGCGCCGGGCCGGCGGTGATCCTGGCCTTCGCCATCGCCGGGGCGGTCTGCGCCTGCGCGGCGCTCGCTTATGCCGAGCTGGCGACGATGATCCCGGCGGCGGGCAGCGCCTATACCTATACCTATTCGGTGATGGGGGAGACGCTCGCCTGGATCGTGGGATGGAGCCTGATCCTCGAATATACCCTGGCCTGCTCGGGCGTGGCGGTGGGCTGGTCCGGCTATCTGGTCGGCCTGATCGAATCCGCCGGCGTCCACCCGCCGCACTGGCTGCTGACCGGCCCGCATGACGGCGGGATCATCAACCTGCCGGCCGTGCTCGTCTCGATGCTGATCGCCGGGATGCTGATGGCCGGCACGCGGGAAAGCGCGACGCTGAACATCGTGCTCGTCGTCATCAAGCTGGTCGCTCTGGCGGTGTTCGTGATCTTCGTGGCGCCCGCCTTCGATCCCGCGCACCTCCATCCCTTCATGCCCTACGGCTTCGGCAGCGCGGTGCAGGGGGGCGAGAAGCGCGGCGTGATGGCGGCGGCGGCGATCGTCTTCTTCGCCTTCTACGGCTTTGACGCGGTGGCGACGTCGGCGGAAGAGGCGCGCAATCCGGGGCGTGACCTGAAGATCGGCATCATCGGCTCGATGGCCGTCTCCACCACCATCTACATCCTCGTCGCGCTGACGGCGGTGGGTGCGGTCGCCTACACGACACTCGCAGGATCGCCCGAGCCGCTGGCGCTGGTGCTGCGTCTGCTGGGCCATCCCGCGATTTCCTGGGTGGTAGCCGGCGCGGCGCTGGTGGCGCTGCCCTCGGTGATCCTGGTGATGATGTATGGGCAGAGCCGCATCTTCTTCGTGATGGCGCGCGACGGGCTGTTGCCGCGGGCGCTCTCCAGCGTTTCGAAGCGGACGGGATCGCCGGTGCTGGTGACGGGCATCACCGGCGTGTTCGTCTCGGTGATCGCGGCTTTCTTCAACGTCAGCGAGATCGCGGAGCTGGCCAATGCCGGCACGCTGATCGCGTTCATCGCCGTCGGCCTGTGCATGATGATCCTGCGCCGCCGTGTGCCCGACGTGTCGCGCATCTTCCGTTGTCCGGCGCCTTATGTGGTTGGCACCTTCGCGGTGCTCGGCTGCCTCTATCTGCTTTTCTCGCTGCCGGAGAAGACGCTGGTGCGCTTCCTGATCTGGAACCTGATCGGGCTGGTCGCCTATTTCGCCTACAGCCGCTCGCGCAGCGTGCTGACGCGTGAGGCGTCGGTGACGGTGGCGGCCGAATGAAGGCGCTGGCCGCATTGTTGCTGGTCGCGGCCGCGCCGGCTCCCCCGGCCGGTGCGGAGCGGGCGGCCATCCTCCATGTCGTGACGGATATGGAGCGGGCGTGGAACCGCGGGGACTTTGCCGGCTATATGGCGGGCTTCGCCAATCCGGGCGTCGTCTTCGTGTCGGGCGGCAGGATGCAGGCGGACTGGCAGGGCACGCTCGATCATTATGTCCGCGATTATGGCGGCGCGCCCGAGCGGCGCGGCACGCTCCATTTCTACGACATGAAGGTGGACGTCCTCGCGCCGGATGCTGCGATGCTGGTCGGCCATTACCATCTCGAACGCCCCGAGCATCCGCAGGAGGGCATCAACACCCGCCTGTTCCGCAAGATCGACGGACGCTGGGTGATCGCGATGAACCACGTCTCCAGCTATGAGGCGCACGCGCCGGCGCCCTGAGGGCTATTCCGTGCGCTTGAGCAGATCGGCGAGATCGGCCTTCCAGTTGACCGCCCAGGTGTGCGTGCCGTGGCCGTGCGTCTCGGTGGTCTCGGGGATCAGGCGGAAGCGCGTGTTCGGCATCCGCTTCAGCGCCTCCTGAGGATAGGAGAAGTTGCGCGGATTGATGAAGTCGTCGGCCGAGTTGATCCACGTCATCGGCGCCTTGATCGCTTCCAGTTTCGGCCAGGGATCATAGGTGCGCGAGGAATCGACCTGATAGATCAGGTCGTTGGCGTCGAGCCCGGCCATCCCCTTGGCGATGCGATCGCGGACATAGGCGACGGCGGCGTCGCGCTTCGGATAGAGCTTCTGGAAATTGAGCGGCGCCGCGCCGGCGATGACGAGGATCGATTCCGCGAGCCTCAGCCCTTCCTGCGGCTGCTGCGTATAGTTGCCGCCGGCCCAGGCCGGATCGGCCTCGATCCCGTCGACGATCATCTGCCGCCACATGCGGTTGAGCCCCGCCAGCTCGATCGGCTCGCAGGCGAGCGGCATCAGCGCGCGGGCATAGTTCGGATAGGTCTCACCCCAGACGAAACCGTGCATACAGCCCATCGACGTGCCCATGATGAGCCGCGCGTGCGCGATGCCGAGCCCGTCGACCAGCAGATGATGCTGCAGCTCCACCATGTCGCCATAGTCATAATGCGGGAACTTCATCCGCAGCCCGTCGGAGGGCTTGGACGATTTCCCATGGCCGATATTGTCCGGCAGGATGATCCAGTATTTGTGGATGTCGAGCGGCTGGCCGGGGCCGTACAGCTCGTCGGCGAACTGCGGCACGAGGAACTGGTGGCCGCTGCCGCCGGTGCCGTGGAGCACCATCACCGCATTGTCGATCTCGCCTTTGGCGTTGCGATGCGGTTGCCCGAGCGTCGTATAATGGAGGCGCACCTCCGCCATGGTCTCGCCGGAGCGGAAGTGGAAATCGCGCACGACATAATCCGCTTCCTTCGTCGGCCACTTCGTCGCGGCGACCGGAGCGGCGGGCGTGGCAGCGGTGGCCGGCGCCGGCGTGGCGGCCTGAAGCGCGAGGGCGAGCGCGAGGATCATGGCAGGGGGCTCCGAACGAGGAAGATGTCAGCGGCCAAGCTGGCGGCGAAGGTCCGCGAGGGTCGCGCCGATATGCTCGGCGGCGAGCGACTTGGCACGATCGGCATCGCGCGAGGCCCACGCCTCCAGCAGCACCTCATGTTCGAGATGCGCGCGATCCTCCCGGCCCGCCGGCTCGAGATGCTTGTGGACATAGCGCTCCGACAGCACCTGAAGCCGCTCGACGAGCTGGGTGGTTAGCAGCCGGCCGCTGGGGCGGACCAGCGCCATGTGGAAATCGCGGTTGCGGGTGGCGACATCGTCGAGTTCGCCGGACGAGGCGGCCTTGTCGAGCGCCGCGAACGCCTCCCGCACGGCTTTCTGGTCCGCTTCGGTGGCGGCGAGCGATGCGGCGGCGACGGCGTCCGGCTCGATCGAGAGGCGCAGGGCGAAGATCTCTTCCGCCTCGTCCGCCGACATGGCGCGGACGAAGAAGCCGCGATTGGCCTGGCTGACGAGCAGGCCTTCCTGCTCCAGCCGGCCGAGCGCCTCGCGCAGCGGTATCTTGCTGACGCCCAGTTCGTTGGCGAGCGCATCCTGCCGGATCGGCAGATCGACGGGAAGCTTGCCGGAAACGATCTGTTCGCGGACGATATTGAAAATCTGTTCGGACAGCGTGCGAACGACGATGCTCATCGGAAATCGGTCTCCAGCGGGATCGCCGGACATTGCCGCGAGGCGAGGCCGTTCCGCAATGTCGAAACTGCCCGCTTCGTGGGGCATCGATAAAAAGCCGGGCCGTCCGCCGGCGCACAGGGTTGGTTGAACATATATATGGTATACGATAGGGGCGGGTGTTCATCAAGGCGGACCATGCAGAAAACGGCGATCATCATCGGGGGCGGGGTCGTGGGGCTCGCGAGCGGGCTGGCGCTGGCGCGGCGCGGGTTGACGGTAAGGCTGGTCGAAGCCGATGCTGGGCACCGCGGCGCCTCGTGGGGCAATGCCGGGCACGTCGCGATCGAGCAGGTCGAGCCTCTGGCCTCGCGTGCCGCGATCCGCTCGGCGCCGGGGCGGCTATTCTCGCAGGGAGGCGCGCTGGCCCTGCCGCCGGGGCAGTGGCGGACATGGGCGCCCTTCGCCTGGCGCATGATGGGAGCCGCGAGGCCGCATCGCTTCGAGGCGGGCAAGGTGGCGCTGTCGGCGCTGATCGCGGAGGCGATGCCGGCATGGCGGCGTCTCGCGGAGAGCCTGCCGGAGCGGGGCCTTCTGCACGAGGACGGGCATTATGTGCTCTGGGGCAGCCCCGCCGCCGCCGCGAAGGGGCGGGCGGCATGGGCCGGGGCGGACACCGGCACCGCGCGCTTCCACGATGCCGACGAAGCGGAGCGCCGGGCGCTCGCCTCGCTGCTGGGGGCGGAGCCAGCGGGCGCGATCCGGTTCGAAAATACGGGGCAGATCTATGATCTCGGCCGCCTCGCCGAGGCGCTGGAGGCGGCCTTCCGCGCGGCCGGGGGCGAGATCGTGCGGGGACGGGCGCAACTGGAGCTTGCGGGCGGACGCGCGGGCGTCTCGATCGACGGCCGCGCCCCTGAGGTGGCCGATCATGTCGTGCTCGCGGCGGGCGCGCGGTCGGGCGGACTGATCGCGCTGCTGGGGCATCGCGCGCCGATCATCGCGGAACGCGGCTATCATATCCGTGCCCGAAGCCATGACTGGCCGGCGCACATGCCGCCGCTGGTGTTCGAGGATCGCTCGATGATCGTCACGCGCTACGCCGATTGCGTGCAGGCGGCGAGCTTCGTCGAACTGGGCGAGCCGGACGCGGCCCCCGATCCCGCGAAATGGGCGCGGCTGGAGCGGCATGTCCGCGAGCTGGGCCTGCCGATGCGGGGGCCGTTCGAACGCTGGATGGGCGCGCGGCCCACGCTGCCGGACTATCTCCCCGCGATCGGCCGCAGCGCGCGCGTGGACAATCTGCTCTATGCCTTCGGGCATCAGCATCTGGGGCTTACCCTCGCGCCCATCACCGGCGAGATCGTCGGTGCGCTCGCGATGGGCGAAAGGCCGCTTGTGAAGATCGACGCGTTCGACATCGAGCGCTTCGCCGGACGAGGAAGACGGACATGACCATCGGAGGCTCCACCGCCGCAGCCGAACTCGCCGCCATCGGCCCGTGGGCGGCCCCGGCCCCCGCGATCACCCGCGCGGAGCGGCTCCAGCGCATCGAGCGTGCGCGCGGGCTCACCGAGGCGATGGGGGCGGATGCGCTGCTCATCAACGCGGGCGCGTCGCTGCGCTATTTCGCGGGCGTGCCGTGGGGCGCGACCGAGCGGCTGGTGGCGATGCTGCTGCCGGTGCGCGGCGAGCCGGTGATGGTCTGCCCGCATTTCGAGCTGGGGTCGTTGCAGGCGGACCTGCTGATCGATGTCGACATCCACCTCTGGCAGGAGGACGAGAATCCGCACGCGCTGGTTGCCGATGCGCTGGCCGGCATGGGCGCGCGGCGGGTGGCGATCGATCCGGCGCTGCCCTTCCAGATGGCCGAGCGCTTGCGCCGGGCCGCTCCGGGCGTCGAACTGGTCGACGGCGCGCCCGCGATCGACGGTTGCCGGATGCGCAAGTCCCCCGCCGAGATCGCGCTGATGCAGCAGGCGAAGGACATGACGCTGGAGGTGCATCGCCGCGCCGCGCGCATCATGGCGCCCGGCATCACCACCACCGAGGTGAAGCGCTTCATCGACGAGGCGCACCGCGCGATGGGAGTGTCAGGCTCCAGCTTCTGCATCGTGCAATATGGCCGCGCCACGGCATTCCCGCACGGCCTTCCCGGCGAGCAGCGGCTGGAGGAGGGCGACCTCGTCCTCATCGACACGGGCTGCACGATCGAGGGCTATCATTCCGACATCACGCGCACCTACGCCTTCGGCACGCCGTCCGATGAGGCGCGCGCCATCTGGGATGTCGAGAAGGAAGCACAGGCCGCCGCCTTCGCCGCTGCCGTCCCCGGCGCACCGTGCGAAAGTGTCGACGATGCCGCCCGCGCGGTGCTGGCGAAGGCGGGGCTGGGGCCGGATTATCGCCTTCCGGGCCTGCCGCATCGCACCGGTCATGGCATCGGCCTGTCGATCCATGAGCCCGCTTATCTGGTGCGCGGCGACCGGACGCCGCTGGATACCGGCATGTGCTTCTCCAACGAGCCGATGATCGTGGTGCCCGATCGCTTCGGCGTGCGGCTGGAGGACCATTTCTACATGACCGAGGCCGGCCCCCGCTGGTTCACCCAGCCGCAGCCGGCCATCGATCGGCCCTTCGCCTGAGGATCATTCCTCGACGGGGTAGGGGCCTTTGCCGCCCTCGGCGATGAAGCGGTCGATCCGCGCCTGAAGCACCGGCAACGGCACCGAGCCCATCTGGAGCACGGTGTCATGGAAGGCGCGGATGTTGAACTTCGGGCCGAGCGCCTTCTCCGCCTTGGCGCGGGCGTCGACGATCGCCTTCTCGCCGAGATAATAGGAGAGCGCCTGCCCCGGCCAGGCGATGTAGCGATCGACCTCGGTCTCGATCTCATGATCCGCGAGCGCGGTGTTGTCGTGGAGATAGCGCTGCGCCTGCTCGCGGCTCCAGCCCATCGAATGGATGCCGGTATCCACCACCAGCCGCGCCGCGCGCCACATCTGGTAGCTCAGCATCCCGAAGCGATCATAGGGCGTGTCGTACATCCCCATCTCGACGCCGAGCTTCTCGCAATAGAGCGCCCAGCCTTCGCCGTAGGCCGAGATGTAGGTCTTCTGGCGGAAGGGCGGCAGGCCTTCATTCTCGGCCGCCAGCGGCATCTGGAAGGCGTGGCCCGGCGCGCTCTCGTGCAGCGTCAGCGCCGTCAGCGAGTAGAGCGGGCGTGACGGCAGGTTGTAGGTGTTGACCAGATAGACGCCCGGCCCGCCGCGCCCGCCGGTGTAGAAGGGCGCGATGTCGGCCGGCACGGGGATGATCGCGAAGCGGCTGCGCGGCAGGCGGCCGAACCAGTCCTTGGCCTTCCCGTCGAACGTCTTGGCGATCCAGGCGGCGCGATCGAGCAACTCCTGCGGCGTCTTGGCGTAGAAGCGCGGATCGGTGCGCAGGAAGGTCAGGAAGGCGGGCAGGTCGCCCTTGAAGTTCACCTCCTTCATCACGTCGAGCATCTCGGCGTGGATCTTGGCCACCTCGTCCAGCCCGATCTGGTGGATCTGCTGGGGCGTGAGATCGAGGGTGGTGAACTCCTTGATCTTGGACTGGTAATAAGCCTTGCCGTCGGGAAGCGAGTACGCGTCCAGCGCCGTGCGGGCGTGGGGGATATAATCGTCGCGCAGGAAGGCGAGCAGCGTCCGGTGCGCCGGCACCACGCTGTCGCGGATCGCCGCCGCGCCCGCCGCGCGCAGCTCCGCCTGCGTGGCGGCGGGGATCGTGACCGGCATCTTTCGGAACGGGGCGTAGAAGGGGTTATCCTCCGGCGTCCTGGGATCGGTGACGGAGGTGACCGTCGCGTCCCGGCCCTCCACCGTGATCTTCGGCGGCGTAAAGCCGCGCGCGAGGCCGGCCTTCATATTGCCGATCTGCTGCGCGAAATAGCGCGGCATCTCGCCGAGCATCGTGATGTAGTTGCGATAATCCTGCTCGGTCTTGAAACTCTGCCGCGCCGTGCCGGCGACATTGCCCCAGAAGCTGGTGTCCGCGTTGAGCGGCTTCTCATAATCGCGATAACGCTGCGAGGTGAGCAGCGCGGCGATCTGGTCGCGGTAGATTTCGTAATTCACCTGGTTGGCGGCCGAGAGCCGCTCGGGATGGATCGTCTTGAGCCGGGCCGTCACGTCGCTCCACATGCGCAGCCGCGCGGCCTGAGCCACGGGGCCGACATCGGGCAGATGGGCGGAGATATGGTCGCCGCTATCCTCGTCGTCGGCCTTCTGATGCTCTCGCCATGTCCATTCGGCCGAATAGATCGCCTTGAAGCGCGCATCCTCGCTCGCCTGCGTCACGCCTTTCGGAGTCGCCGCCACCGCTGCCCCCGAAACGACCATGGCGATCAGCGAAACCGTCATCCATCCTGCCTTGAAAACACGCATCGAGCGCACCCCTTGCCTTCCTGGTTTTATAAATCGTATAACATATTCGAGAAACGGACAAGGATGTGGGGATGACGGCGAAACTGGCGACGACCCGACGCGAATGGCTGGCGGGAGCAGGTCTGGCGGCGATGGCGGGCGGCTGGAGCGGGCGGGCCTGGGCGGCCGCCGCGACGGGCCTGCTCCCTGCGCATCCCGAGCCTTTGCCGCTTCGCGATGTTCGTCTGCTGCCGTCGCCCTTTCTCGACGCGGTGGAGGCCAATCGCCGCTATCTGATGAGCCTCGAACCCGACCGTTTGCTGCACAATTTCCGCACCGGCGCGGGGCTTCCGGCCAGGGCGGCGGTCTATGGCGGCTGGGAGGGCGATACGATCGCCGGCCATACGCTGGGCCATTATCTTTCGGCCCTCGCGCTGATGTACGCGCAGACCGGCGATGCCGAGGCGAAGCGCCGGGTGGATTATATCGTCGCCGAGTTGGTCGTCTGCCAGAAGGCGCGCGGCAATGGCTATGTTGCGGGTTTGCTGCGCAAGCGGAAGGACGGCACGCTGGCCGACGGCGAGGAGATCTTCGTCGAGATCATGAAGGGCGACATCCGCTCCGGCGGCTTCGACCTCAACGGCGCCTGGTCCCCGCTCTACAACATCCACAAGACCTTCGCCGGTCTGCTCGATGCGCAGGCGCTGTGCGACAACCGGCAGGCGCTGGAGGTGGCCGTCGGGCTCGGCCGCTATTTCCAGCGCCTGTTCGCCAGCCTGAGCGACGAGCAGATGCAGACGATGCTCGGCTGCGAATATGGTGGCCTCAACGAGAGCTATGCCGAGCTTTCCGCGCGCACCGGCGACGCGCAGTGGATGACGGTGGCCGAGCGCATCCACGACAACAAGGTGCTGACGCCGCTGGAACGCGGGCAGGACGATCTGCCCAATCTCCATGCCAACACGCAGATCCCCAAGCTGATCGGCCTCGCCCGCATCCATGAGCTGACCGGCCGCGCGGCGCCCGGCGACGGCGCCCGCTTCTTCTGGGAGACGGTGACGCAGCATCACAGCTATGTGATCGGCGGCAATGCCGACCGTGAATATTTCTTCGCGCCCGATGCCATCTCGCAGCATCTCACCGAACAGACCTGCGAGCATTGCAACAGCTACAACATGCTGAAGCTGACCCGGCATCTTTATGGCTGGCGGCCGAACGGGGCACTGTTCGACTATTACGAGCGCACCCACTTCAATCATATCCTGGCCGCGCACGACCCGAAGACGGGCATGTTCACCTACATGACGCCGCTGATGTCCGGCATCAAACGCGACTGGTCCTCGCCGACCGAGGATTTCTGGTGCTGCGTCGGCTCGGGGATGGAGAGCCACGCCAAGCATGGGGATTCGATCTACTGGCAGGGCAAGGATGTGCTGCTGGTCAATCTCTTCATCCCCTCCCGCGCGCACTGGGCGGCGAAGGGCGCGGATGTGGAGCTGTCCACGGCCTATCCCTATCAGGGCGAGGTGAAGCTCACGCTCTCGACGCTGCGGCGGGCCGGTGCCTTCGCGATCGCGATGCGGGTGCCGGGCTGGGCGAAGACGGCGGCGTTCCGCGTCAACGGTCAGCCGGTCGAGGCAGTGCGCGAGGCGGGCTACGCCATCGTGCGCCGCCGCTGGCAGGCGGGAGACATGGTGTCGATGACGCTGCCGATGGACCTGCGCATCGAGGCGACCACCGACGATCCCGATACGATCGCGATCCTGCGCGGGCCGCTGGTGCTCGCCGCCGATCTTGGCCCGGCCGACAAGGAACTGGCGAACGCCGCCGCTCCGGCGCTGGTGGGCAGCGACATTCTCGGCGGCTTCCGTGCGGATGCGGCGCAGCCGGCGGTCTATCGCACCGAAGGGCTCGGCCGCCCCGCGGACATGCGGTTCGCGCCCTTCTACAGTGCCTATGACCGGCGCAGCGCCGTCTATTTCAAGCGCTTCACCGATGCCGGATGGGAGAAGGAGAAGGTCGCCTTCGCCGCCGAGCAGGCGCGGCTGGCCGATCTCGCGGCGCGCTCGGTAGACGTGATGCATCTGGGCGAGATGCAGCCCGAGCGCGACCATGGGCTGACCTCCGACATCTCCTATCCGGTGGTCTATCGCGGGCGGAACGGGCGCGACGCGCGCAGCGGCGGCTTCTTCCAGTTCGGCATGAAGGTGAAGCCCGGCCCGCTCGTGCTGGAGGCGACCTATTGGGGCGACGAGCGCAAGCGCGCCTTCGACATCCTGATCGACGGGCAGAAGATCGCGACGCAGGAACTGGAGGCGCTGAAGCCCGGCCAGTTCATCGATATCGACTATCCGGTGCCGGAGGCGCTGACCCGCGGCAAGGCGAGCGTCGTCGTGCGCTTCCAGCCGCATACCGGCCATACCGCAGGCCCCGTGTTCGGCGTGCGGCTGTTCACGCCGGCGAAGGGCGCGACGGTGTGAGGCGTCAGGGCTGGCCGCGCAGGCGCAGCAGCACGGCGCCATGGGCGGGGATCTTCCACGATCTCCGCCCGGCATTGTCTGGAACGCCGGCCCAGACGTCGACCAGCGCTTCGATGCGGGAGAGGCCGGCGTCCTCGGGCGCGAAGGACATCTCCCGCGCCGTCTCGCCCCGGTTGAAGAGGGCGAGCGCCACCGATCCGTCGGCGAGTGGCCGCGACCAGATCTCCGCCTCGCCATCCTTGCGGATACGGCGCGCCTGCCGGCCGAGAGCATCCTGATCGATCGCGATCACCCCGCGATTCTCCAGCAGAGCGATGGTGGCGGGTGACATGGTGCGCAGATCATTGCCCAGCATCAGCGGCGCCGCCAGCATCGCCCACAGCGTCATGTGCGTGCGATATTCGTCCTCGCTCATGCCCCCGTTGCCGACTTCGAGCATATCGGGATCGTTCCAGCCGCCGGGGCCGGCGGTGGCGGGATCGCCGTCCTTGTCGAAGCCGATGCCGGCCATGGAATCGTATCGGTCCTCGATGTCGCCGGTGGTGCGCCAGAGATGCCCGCCCACGTCGCGGCCCCATGTGCCCACCCGGTCGCGGCCATATTGGCAGAGGCTGTAGACGATGCGCCGCCCGGTCGCGCGGAGCGCCTGCCCCATCTGCTGATAGGCGAGCCTCACCTGCGAGGCGGTGCGGAAGATGCCCTCGCCCGAGCAGAGATCATATTTCAGGTAGTCGAAGCCCCAGGCGGCGAAAGTCCGTGCGTCCTGCTCGACATGACCGTAGCTGCCGGTGAAGCCCGCACAGGTTTTCGGGCCGGGCGAGCTGTAGAGGCCGATCTTCAACCCCCTCGCATGAACATAGTCGGCCAGCGCCTTCATGTCCGGGAAGCGGGCATTGGGCCGGATCGCGCCGTCCGGGCCGCGCGTGCCCTGCCAGCCGTCGTCGATGTTGATGAAGCGATAGCCCGCGTCGCGCAGGCCCGAACTGACGAGATGATCCGCGATTTCGCGCACCGTGCGGTCGTCGATGGCGGCGGCGAAGCGGTTCCAGCTCGACCAGCCCATCGGCGGCGTCGGCGCCAGGCCGTCGGGCCGGAGCGTGGCGGGCGCGGGAAGGGGCGCGAGCGGGAAGGCGAGGCGCCGCGCATCGGCTTCGCCGCCGCGCTTCACCTCCGCATCGACATGCCGCTCCCAGATGTCGCCGGTGACGTGGAGGCCGGCGCGATCCACGGTTGCGGTCCAGATGCGCGGGGGCAGGCGGGGATTGCCATTGTCGATCAGGAAGCGGGCCTTGCCGCCCGCAACCTCCAGCGCGCGCATCGGCATGTCGCCATACCAGTCGGTGGTGACGGTGCCGCGCCAGCCCGCCGCGTCGCGGGAAAGGCGCATCATGCGCAGGCCCGGAAACTCCTCCGAACGGGGGAAGAGCCAGACGCCGGAGAGGTCCGCCACGCGCGGCGCCGGGGCGGCGGCGGTGAGCGACAGCAGGGCGGCGGCGAGATGCGCGGGCTTCATGAAGGCTCCCGTAAAAGGCGCCGGCCGTCGAAGGGGGAAGGGGGGACGGCCGGCGCAGGACGATCAGAACTCGACGGTGGCGCCGATGAAGATCGTCCGGCCGAGCGGATCGTAGACGCCCGGATAGGTGTTGCCATTGCCGAAGGTGGACAGGATGCCCTGCGCGATGGCGGGCGGATCCCTGTCGAACAGGTTGTTCACGCCGGCGCGCAGCGTCAGCTTCTTCTCGAAGCTGATCGTCGTGGCGAGATCGAAATAGTTATAGGCCTTGATCTTGCGGTTGATCTCGCTCGGCAACAGGCCTTCGAAGGCCGGCTGATCCGAGGAGCTGGAGAGCCTCACCCCGCCGAAATAGCGCCAGGCGAGCGACAGGGTGGGCTTGTTCGGGCCGGGGATCGACCAGGTGGTGCGCAACTGATGCCGCCACTTCGGCGAAGGCTCCCCGCAGGTATAGCCGTAGAGACCCTTGCAGTCATAGGAGCCGAGGCCGGGCAGCGGCTCGGTGACGAGCTTGGTGAGATAGGTGCCCACCAGATCGAAATCGATCTTGCCATAGCGCCCGATCCCGAAGCTGTAATTGCTCGTGATGTCGAGGCCCGAGGTCAGCAGATAACCGGTGTTGAGCGTGGTGGCGACGACATAGCCGTCATTGCCGAACAGCACGCCGCTGCGCGGATCGCGATGGAAGAGGCTGCAATAATAGGGATCGCCGGTCGTGGCGCACTGGCTGATCGTCAGCGAAGGATCGATATTGCTGATATAATCCTTCACCTTGATGTGGAAATAATCGACCGAGAGCGAGAAGTTGCGCAGGGCGCGCGGCGTCAGGATCAGGCCGACGGTGTAGGTGTCGCCCTTCTCGGGCTTCACGTTGCGGTTACCGCCATATTGCTCGACGCAGACGCCGGCCGGGCATTCCGGGATCAGGCCATATTGCGCGGCGGTGACGCCGGTGCGCTCGCAGACCTCCAGCGACAAGGTCGGGTTGGCTCCGGCGCAGGGATCGGTCGCGGTGACGTTGCCGAGGCTGACGGTGCCGAACAGTTCGCTGATATTGGGCGCGCGGATCGCCCGGTTGTAGCTCGCGCGCAGACGCAGATCGCTCGTCGGCGCGTAGGAGAGTTCGGCCTTGTAGGTCAGGACGTTGAAGTTGGACGCGAAGCCGGTCGAGTGCTGCTCGTTATGATAGGCGGAATAGCGCACGCCGCCGTTGATGGTGAGCGCCTTGGCGTAGGGCAGATCGGACAGGATCGGCACCTCGATCTCGCCATAGCCTTCGTTGACGCTAATCACGCCGTCGGAATCGCGGGTGCCGCCCTGCTCGGCGATCTCGTCTGCGGTGAAGACCAGCGACTCCCGCCGGTGCTCGGCGCCGAGCGCGATGCCGATGCCGTGCTCCGCCCACGGGCTCTTGATGCCGTACTCGCCGAGATCGCCATTGATCGAGCCGGAGATCACCGTCTGCTTGTTGCGGCTCTTCGTGTTGCTCGGCGAGAAGATGTAGGGAAGGTTGTGCGGATCGATCGCGTTGAACGCGAAGACGTCGATCGGCAGGCAGCTCGGATCGCTGCCGTCGATCACCGACTGGCAGGTGGGTGTGCCGTTGACGTTGACGACGTTCAGCGCGCGCTGCGCCTTCACATTGTCGACATTGTTGAGATAGGTCTCGTCATAGCGGACCTCGGAGCGCAGATAGCTGACGTCGTAGCTGAAGCCCTTGGCGAAATCCCCCCGCAGGCCGAGCGTATAGCGGAAATCCTCATGCCGCAGATCGTCGCGGCGGGGCGTCGTCAGGCGGTAACCGATGAAGGTGTCCTCGGTCTGCGCGGTGCCGGCCGCCGGGCCGCACAAGGTCGTCGCCTGGCTCGACGAAAGATAGGGATTGTCGCAGTTGATCGTGAAGGTGGTCCCCTGGAACAGGGCCGAGGGCGCCGCCTGCGAGAAGGTGTGATCGTTCATGTACATGAAGCTGCCGTAGAGTTCGGCGAGCGGGCTGAACTTGAACTTGGCGAAGGCGCCGGCGGTGGCGCGCTTGTCCGAGCGCTGGAAATAGTTGGTCGGTGAATAATTGTAGAGGAAGCTGGAGTTGTAGGGCACCCAGGTGTGCTGGCCGTCCTTGGTGTTGTTCAGCGTCTGCCCGGTGTTCGGCCCGGTCAACAGCGTGAACAGGCCCCATTGGTTGTTGCTCGATCCGCCGCAGGTGAGATTGGTGCCGGCGTCGTCCGCCGGATCGAGCGCACAGGCCGAGACGTCCCGCGTATCCTGCGTGATCGGCCGGGTCTGGCGATAACCGCCATAGACGGTGATGTTGCCCCGCCCGCCGGCGAAATTCTTTCCGAACGCGCCATTGACGTCGACCTTGTCCCCCTCGAACACCGTCGAGGGCGCCGTCGCATAGCCCTTGGCCTGGCCGAGGCCGCGCAGATAATCGTCGCCGTTGCTGTGCTGATAGGCGCTGGTCTGGGCGTCCAGCCGGAAGCCGTCCAGATCGTCCCGCAGCACGAAGTTGACGACGCCCGACAGCGCATCCGAACCGTAGACGGCCGACGCGCCGCCCGTCACCACATCGACGCGCTGGACGAGCGAGGAAGGCACGAAATTGGTGTCCACCGCCTGTTGCGGCAACATGCGCTGCCCGTTCAGCAGCACCAGAACGCGGCTTGAGCCGAGGTTGCGCAGGTTTAACTTCGAGGTGCCGTCGGAGCCGTTGGAGACGTTCTCATTCTCCGCCGCGGTGAATTGCGGGAGCTTGTTGAGCACGCTCTCGACGCTGGTCGCGCCCTGATATTTGATCTCGCCTTCGCCCACGACGGTGAGCGGGCTGTTGCTGGTCAATCCCTGCCGCTTGATGCGCGTGCCGGTGACGACGATCTCCGAAGCGGCCGTGTCCGGGGTCGCCGACGCGACGGGACCGGAAGGCGTGATGGTCTGGGAATGAGCGCCCCCGGACAGCAGCGCCACCGCCAACGCTCCCAGCGCGACGGAGCCACAAGTCGATCCAGATATCTTCCGCATGTCCCATTCCCCCTTGCCGTTCAAGCTTGTGAGGGGAGTGCAACATGACTGACATCTTCTGTCAAATATTTTATACGATATTCGATATCTAGAAAATGCGAGGGATAAAGGGATTGTAAAATCAGACAATTTCCGAAGTCGGAACGGAGGCGACAAAGCGCATATCGTGCCGGAAGCGGGGCCTCCGGGCGCGAATCTTCAAACCGCGAGGTGGGTTCAACGCGTTTCGTCAGCCGCTTCGAGGGGCGCGGACAGGATATGCCGCAGCGCCATGGCAATCAGCATACCGGCAATGGCGATGGCGGCGTGCATCAGCCAGAAGCGTTCCGGCCCCAGCGGGGCATAGAAGCGCGCGAGCCAGCCGGCGGTGAGGTTGGCGACGAACAGCCCGGCATAGGCGACCCCCATCAGCGTCGCGGTGAGCCGGGCGGGGGCCGAGCGGGAAACCGCCGCCAGCAACACCGGCATCACGAAAAGATAGGCGGAGGAGGACAGCAGGAAATAGCCGAAGCCCCAGAACGGCCCGAGCGAATGCGGGGCGGGCGAAAGGGCGGCGAAGGTGGCGAGAAGGCCATCGGCGGCCGCCATCATGGCGCAGCCGATGGCGAACTTCGCCGGCACGCGCGGCTCGCGGCCACGGGCGGCCTGTCGCTTCCAGAGCATCAGCACCAGCGGCGTGGAGAGCACGGTCACCAGCCCGTCGCTCGCCAGATACCAGGCGATCGGCATCTCGAGGCCCGCTATATGGCGGTCGGCGGCTGTGGCGATCCAGATCGGGAAAATGTTGTAGCCCTGCCCGAACGGCACATTGTAGCAGGCCGAGAGCGCGACCAGCCCGAGCAGGGCTGCGATCCGGCGCCCGTCCCCGACATCGCCGGCCCTGGGCCTGAGGCCGCGGGCTTGGCTCCGATCGGCGGGAAGGTGGCGCCAGCCTGCCGCGTAGATGCCGATGCCGATCAACATGCCGATGCCCGCGATCGCGAAGCCGAGATGCCAGCCATGCCGCTCGCCGATCGTTCCGCAGACCAGCGGCCCGGCGAAGGCGCCGATATTGATGCCGAAGTTGAACAACAGATAGGCCCGATCGCGGCGCGCATCGCCCGCGTCGTAAAGCCGCCCCACCTGCGTCGCGATATTGCCCTTGAGGCAGCCGGAACCGCAGATCAGCGCGGCAAGCGCGATCAGGAAGCTGGCGTCGAAAGCGAGCAGGAAATGGCCCGCCGCCATCATCGCGGCACCGAGCAACACGGTGCGCCGTCCGCCCAGCAGCCGATCCCCGATCAGGCCGCCGATCAGCGGCGTCAGATAGACGAGCCCGGTGTAGAGCCCGAAAATCTGCGAGGCGAGCGCCTGATCGGAGAGTGGCCCCGTCACGGCCTCCACCAGTCCGCGAAAGCCGGCGAAGCCCCATATCCGTCTGTCCGCTCCCGACGGCAGCAGCGCCGTCGCCATGTAGAGCATCAACAGCGCCTGCATCCCATAGAAGGAGAAGCGCTCCCAGGCCTCCGTGAAGGAGAGCACGGGCAGCCCGGCCGGATGGCGGCGGGGGATCGGAGAGGTCAACGGCGCCGGTCCGCGAGGAGGGCCGGCATGACGACATGGGCGACAGACATCCGCTCACCGTATAATCGAATACTATATCCTATCCTATCGGACGGATGCTTCGATGCAAGATGCGATGATCCGTCGCCGTCGCCGTCGCCGCGAAACGTCATGCCGTCGACGAAGCTGCCGTCCTCCCCTTCCTCTTCCCGAGAGGGGGGCGGGATGGCGGGCCTTTACCGAGGTTGAAGTCGTCTAACTGAAACCAGGCGATTTTCCCGCGCGGCTCCTCCCCAAGGCCAGGCCGCCCTATCTTTTGGTATGGTCCTCCCTGTGTGTCTTGGGCCTTTGCCTCCGATGCGAGGTAAGCGATCAGCTTCCATCATGGAAACCCGAGCCGAGCAGTTCGCGGCCCCGGCCGATGCCTGTGCGGGAGCGTTCTGCGGCATCGATGGCGATCAGGCGTCTGGATCGCGAAGCCGGCAGCCGATCGAAAGTCCGTTGAGCAGGGTGCAACGCTAATCTCCGAGGAAGGAACAGGTCATGCAACAGATCATCATCATCGGCGCGGGTTTCGCCGGCATGTATGCGGCGATCGCCGCGGCGAAGCTGCGCCACGACCAGGGCGTCTCGCCCGACGCTCTGCGCATCGCCGTGGTGTCGCCGGAGCCGCATCTCGTGATCCGTCCGCGCCTCTATGAGCAGAAGCCGGAAACGATGGCCGCGCCGCTGACCGATCTCTTCGACGCGCTCGATATCGACTATATCCAGGGCCGGGCCGAGACGATCGACACGGCCGCGAACATGGTCACCGTCGTCGACGCCGGCGGCAAGGCCAGCACCCACGCCTATGACCGCCTCGTGCTGGCGGCGGGCAGCGATCTCTTCCGTCCGGCCATTCCGGGCATCGAACATGCCTTCAGCACATCGCAGCTCGATGAGGCGGTGGCCCTCGATCGCCATCTGCACGCGCTGGCCTCGCGGCCTTCGACGCCGGCCCGCAACACGGTGGTCGTCGGTGGCGCGGGTTTCACCGGGATCGAAGTCGCAACGGAGATGCCCGCCCGCCTGCGCGCCATCCTCGGCGAGGATGCGGACATCCGTGTCGTGATCGTCGATCGCTCGGCCTCGGTCGCGCCGGAAATGGGCGCCGAGCCGCGCCCCTATATCGAGGAGACGCTGGGCAGGCTCGGCGTGGAATCGAAGCTCGGTGCCGGGGTCGGTTCGCTCGACGGCAAGGGCGTGACCCTCGGCGACGGGGAGTATATCGAGAGCGACACCGTCATCTGGGCGGCCGGTATGCGCGCCAGCCCGCTCACCGCGCAGATTCCGGCCGAGCGCGATCCGCTGGGCCGCATCATCGGCGAAGCCGATCTCCGCGTGCCGGGTATCGCCAACATCTTCGCCACGGGCGATACCGTGAAGGCGGCCACGGATGCCGACGGTCACTTCTCGCTGATGTCGTGCCAACATGCGATCCGCCTCGGCTCGTTTGCAGGGTATAATGCGGCGGCCGATCTGCTCGGCCTCGCGACCAAGCCTTATGACCAGCCCTCTTATGTGACCTGCCTCGATCTCGGCACCGACATCGCGATCTTCACACGCGGCTGGACCCCGAAGGTCGAAATAACGGGCGCCGACGCGAAGAAGGTGAAGCAGGAGATCAACACCGTGTGGATCTATCCGCCCAAGGCGGACAAGGAGACCGCTTTCGCGGCCGCCGAGAACTTCCGCACGATCGACTTTTGATAATATGACGGCGGGCGGCATGTTGGGTGCCGCCCGCCTTTTTGTGTCCGGGGCACCGGGATCAGGCCGCTGCCGCTCAGGATCCGGCTTTCGAATGCGAGGCGAAGAATTGCCGGACGCGGCTCAGCAGGGCGTGCGAGCCGTTATTGACGTGGCTGATCCGGGCGGCATCGTCGCGGTGGAGGATCGACAGGCCGCGATGGACGGCGCGTTCCAGCGGCGGGGCCAGTTCGGGCGTGGTGGCGAGCAATTTCTCGAGCGACGCGCGCGACACCTCATAGGCATCGACGGCGGTGAGCGCGGTGACGCTCGCGGGGCGCGGATCGCCGGTGAACAGGCTGATCTCGCCGATATATTCTCCCGGCCCGATCCGCCCGATCACGGAACGGGGCTGGCCATCGGGCGCACGGCTGATCTCCAGCACGCCGGCTGCGATGATGAAGAGCGACGTGTCCGTCCCGCCTTCCTGGAACAGCGTCTCGCCGGGATCGAGAATATGATGGCCGAGTTCGAGCGACAGCGCCTCGATCTGCTCGTCCGACAGGGCCTCGAACAGCATGAGGTTGCGCAGCAGGTGGCGCGACGTGAGCTTCTGCTCCTGCTCGACACCGGCATGATAGAACAGCCGGCGCGCCTGTCGCAGCAACTGCCCGCGCGATGAGGACATGCGCGACGTGCCCTCGACGAAATAGTTCACGGTATAGGCGTTGGTCTTGATCCCCAGCCGCGACAGGGTGATCGAGGGTGCCGGCTTGTCCAGGATGCCGGTACACATCATCACCGCATGGCGAAGCAGCTCGATCACCCGATCGGCCGACGCGGTGGACGAGGTGACGATCTGCACCGAGACGAGCCGGCGCTCGGATCGCGACGTGCGGTTGATGATGTGGGATTTGGCGACGATGCTGTTGGGGATGGTGACGAGATCCTCGCCATCCGTCTCGATGCGGATCGAGCGCCAGTTGAGCTGGACGACCACGCCTTCGATCTCGCCGGAAATCGCCACCCGGTCGCCGGGGTTGAAGGGCTGGTCCAGCCCGACCGCGATGCCGGAGAAAACGTCCGCGAGCGTGTTCTGGAGCGCGAGGCCGATGACGACCGCCACGATGCCGGATGTCGCGAGCAGGCCCGTGATCGGCAGGCGGAGCACCGAGTTCAGGATAATCAGCGCCGCCGTCAGCCAGATCGCGCCCGAGATCAGATCGGTGAAGAGCCGCGCCTGTTTGGATCGGGTGTCGAGGCCGAGCACGAGGCCGATGACCGCCACCGTCGCGCGCGCCGCGATCACCCACCACATCACGGCGAGCGCGCGGGTCCACCAGCTATGGGCGCCGGGGGGCAGGTCGCTCGGGAGCGGCGAGGCACCCCGATAATAGAGGATGATGCCGGTCCCGAGGACGACGGTGAGGCCGAAGCCGAGTTTGACCGAATGGGAAAACGGCCGGAGGATGAGGAAACCGATGGCGACGAACGCCATCAGGAGCGGCGGCATCACTGTGTCGAACATCGCTCTACGTCGCCTCGGCCCTGCATCTGCGCGGGGCGGCGCGCCGGCTGATGTCGATCCGCCCCCGAGCGGATCAGTATGACAGAGTTTGACGATGCGTCGATCAGGCGGTCGGTCTGTACCACCTATTCTCTGGTGTGGGATGGCCCGGCCCCTCAGCGCCGGCCGGGGCATCCGGGAATCGCGTCAAGGCTGCCAGTCGGTCGTCGGACGGATCGCGGAGTGCAGGGGTTCGTCGACGCGGAGGATTTCACCCGTCTTGCGGACCATCAGAAGGTGGCGGTCGATGACATCCAGCGCTTCGCCGGTCGCCAGCACCCACCGGCGCGCGCCGATGAGCTTGCGCGTGCCTTTCGACGTCTCGAGATGCTCGGTGTGGCGAACCTCGATCGCTTCGAGCGAGCTTCCGTCGTCGCCCGTGACGCGGCGGCGATCCAGTATCTCTTCGGGCATCGCCATATCCCTCTGTCAGGCGCGAAAGGGGTATGGCGACGGCCGTGCGCCGCCATGCCCCTTTTCGTCATGCCGCCATCAGCTCGTCGGCCGGGCCGAAGAACTCATAGTGGATGCGATCGTTCGGCACACCCGCCAGCGAGAGGCCGCCCACGAACGCCCGGAGGAAGGGCTTCGGGCCGCAGAGATAGAAATCCGCATCGTGGATCGGCGTGTTCTGCGAGAGCCAGTCGACCGTGACGAAGCCGTCGATGTCGTGCGTCTCGCCGGCCACGTCATTGTCGTGCGGGGCGCTGTAGAAGGTCGCGACGCGGATGTCGCCATGGCCTTTCGCCAGATCCTTCACATGATCGTCCATGGCATGGGTCGCGCTGTTCATCGTGCCGTGGACATAATAGGTCTTGAGCGTCGGGTGGTCCGTCGCGATCGTCTCCATCATGGAGATCATCGGGGTCAGGCCCACGCCGCCGGACAGCAGCACGACCGGACGTTGCGGATGCTCCGAGAGGAAGAACTCGCCGGCCGGCGGCGTGACCTCGAGGATATCACCGACCTGGACATTATCGTGCAGGTGACGCGAACCACCCTGGCCATTTTCCTCGCGCTTCACCGAGATGCGGTAATATTCGCCGTTCGGCGCGCAGGAGATCGAGTAGTTGCGCTTCATGTCGGGCTGGTCGGACGAGCTGAAGCGGAAGGTGAGATACTGGCCGGGCTTGTGGCGGAGCACCGGGCCGCCATCCGCGGGGCGCAGGATGAAGGAGGTGATGACGTCGCTCTCGCGGATCTTGTCGGCGACGGTGAACTCGCGCCAGCCGGTCCAGCCGCCTTCGAGGTGCATGATCTCGTCGCGCAGGACGACTTCGCGGGCCTTCAGGATTTCCGCCAGGAACCAGTATGCCTCGCCCCAGGCGGCGAGAATCTCGTCCGAGGCGACGTCGCCCAGCACCTCCCTGATCGCCGCCAGCAGCGCGTTGGCGACGAACGGATAATGCTCCGGCAGGATGTGGTAGCCGATATGCTTGTGGGCGATGCGCTCCACCACCGGCGTCAGCGCGCCCAGATTGTCGATGTTCTGCGCATAAGCGAGGATCGCCCCCGCCAGAGCATGGACCTGCGCGCCGCTCTCGCCCTGATTGGCATGATTGAAGAGGGCGCGGATATGATCGTCCTCGAACAGGCGCGCGTACATCGCCTTGGTGATGGCGCTGCCATGCTGGGCGAGCGCGGGCACGGTGGCCTTGACGAGCGCGATCGTGTTCGCGCTGAGCGGCTGGGGCATGATGGTCTCCTTGGCAGTGAGGGGCGAGGGGAAATCAGGCGGCGACGGGGCGCCGGTAGCGGATGGCGAGTTGCAGGCTCTCGGCGATCCGGGCGGCCTTGGCCTGCATGTCGAGGGCGATGGCGGGGGGAAGCATCTCTTCGGTGGTCTCGCGCCAGAGCGTCAGCCAGCGCGTGAACAGGGCCGGGGTCAGATGTTCGGCGTGCAGCATATGGAGCGCGACCGGGCTGCCCTTGTAACGGCCGCTTCCCAGCATCACCGAAGACCAGAAATCCGACAGCCGTGCGTGATGATCTTCCCAATCCGCCACGGCACCGCCGAAAACCGGCCCCAGGCCGGGATCGGCCCGCACGCGCCCGTAGAACCGCTCGACCAGCGGCCGGATGGTATCTTCCCGGAGACGTTCGTCGTGGTGCATAGCGCAATCCGAATCATGCATTTGACACGCATGTATATCCGTCATGCTAATATGCATTACAAGTGCATCTTTTGACTTGCGGGGGAGGCGGAAGAGGCGCAGGAACGGTTATTCGCACCTGCATATATGTGGGAGCGATGCGTCTGATCTGGCGAAAATACCGCCTGATGTCAGAGGGATGATATTCATCTTGCCCGGATGTCCGGCCGCCCGAGCGTCGACTCGGCAGCGCTGTCGGGCCGTGATCTCGCTAGAGCGAGCTGTCCGCGCCGATCGCCTGATAGAGGGTGATCCGGTTGTCGATGTCGGTGAGCGCGGCGCCGATTTCCGTCTGGCGGGATGCGTAGAGCGTCCGCTGGGCGATCAGGGCGTTGAGGAAGCTGTCCGTGCCCGCGCGATATTGCGCGTCGGCAAGCGAATAGGCCTTGGCGGCGGCGGTCACCAGCCGTGCCTGCGCCTCCCGCTGGCGGGTGATCGTGCCCCGGCGGGCCAGTCCGTCGGCGACGTCCTTGAAGGCCTGTTGCACGGCTTTGTCGTAGAGCGCGAGATAATAGTCGCGCTGCGCCTTCGCATATTGAAGATTGCCCCTGGTCGCACCGCCCAGCACGGGCACGCTCGCGGAAGGGGCGACCGACCAGTTGAGCGCGCCGCCCGTGAACAGCGAACTCAGCGCGCTGCTGGCGACGCCCACCGCCGAGGTGAGCGTGATCGTCGGGAAGAAAGCCGCGCGCGCCGCGCCGATGCCGGCGTTCGCACTCTTCAGGTGATGCTCGGCCTCCAGCACGTCGGGCCGCTGGAGCAGCACGGTCGACGGGAGGCCGGCGGGAACGGCCGCGATGTTGTGGTCCAGTTCGCTGAGCGAGGCGGGGAGGAGAGCGTCCTCCACCGGCGCGCCGACCAGCAGCTCCAGCGCATTGCGATCCTGCGCGACGGCGGTGGTGAAGTTCTCGACGTCGGACTTCGCCTGCTCGACGACGGTGATGGCGTTCTGCACGTCGCCGGCATTGGTGAGGCCGGATCGGAACAGCGATTGCGTCAGCTCCAGCGAGCGCTGGCCGCTGGCCTCGGTATCCTGCGCGACCTTGAGCAGATCGCGGTCGGAGGCGAGCGTCGCATAGGCGGTGGCCGTCTCGGCGACGATGGTGAGGCGGGTCGAGCGCATCCCCGATTCCGTCGAGAGATAGGTCTCGAATGCCGCGCGAGTCTCGTTCTTGAGGCGGCCGAACAGGTCGATCTCGAAGCTGCTCATGCCGGCATTGGCCGAATAGCTGTTGGCATCCAGAGCATCGGTCTTGATGCCGCGCTGGATGGTGGCGCTGGCTCCGGCGGCGATGGTGGGGAGCTGTGCGGAGCGCTGGACATGATATTGCGCCCGCGCCGAGGCGACGTTGGCGATGGCCGCGCGCAGATCGCGGTTGTTGGCCAGTGCCCGCTCGATCACCGTCTGGAGCCGCGCGTCCCCGATCAGGCTGCGCCACGGCAGCCCCGCCACGTCCGTCGATCGGGAGGCGGTGTAGGACGCGCCCTCAGGCCATTGCGAGGGCGCTGCCGAGGCCGGGCGCACATAATGCGGCGCCATGTCGCAGGCGGAGAGGATGGTGCCGGCCGCCAGGAGCGGCAGAAGGGTCAGCCCGCGCATCATGCGGCCTCCGGGGCGGGCGCGGTGTCGCCGCGGTGGAAGAGGCGGCCGACGAGCAGGAAGAACATCGGCACATAGAAGATGGCGAGGATCGTGGCGGAGAGCATTCCGCCCATCACCGCCGTGCCGATCGCGATACGGCTCTGCGCGCCCGCGCCGGTCGCGATGGCGAGCGGAAAGACGCCGGCGATGAACGCCACCGACGTCATCAGAATGGGCCGGAGCCGGACGCGCGCCGCCTCCAGCGCGGCATCGAGCATATCCTTCCCGTCGCGCCGTGCCAGTTCGGCGAACTCGACGATGAGGATGGCGTTCTTGGCCGCGAGGCCGATGGTGGTGAGCAGGCCGACCTGGAAGAAGATATTGTTCTCCAGCCCCCGCAGCGTCACCGCCAGCACCGCGCCGATCACGCCCAGCGGAATGACGAGCAGCACGGCGAACGGCACCGACCAGCTCTCGTACAGCGCGGCGAGGCAGAGGAACACCACCAGCACCGACAGCGCATAGAGCAGCGGCGCCTGCCCGCTCGACTGGTTCTCCTCATAGGAGAGGCTGCTCCACGCATGGCCGGTGCCGGGCGCGAGCTTCTCCTGAAGCGCCACCATCTCCGCCATCGCCTGGCCCGAGCTGATGCCGGGGGCGGCCTGCCCGTCGATCTCGTAAGAGGAGCGGCCGTTGAAGCGCGAGACGCTGTTCGGGCCTTTCTCCCAGCTCGTCGTCGCGAAGGCGGAGAAGGGCACCATGTTGCCGTTCACCGAGGAGCGCACGAACCAGTTGTCGAGATCGCTCGGCAGCATCCGATAAGCGGTGTCCGCCTGCATATAGACGCGCTTCACGCGGCCGCGATCGACGAAATCGTTGATGTAGGTGCTGCCCCAGGCGGCGCTCAGCGTGGCAGTCACGTCGCTTTCGGTGAGGCCCAGCACGGCAAGCTTGGCGTCGTCGATATTGACGCGAAGCTGCGGCGTGTCAGGCAGGGTGGAGGCGCGTACCTGCGCCAGCTTCGGGTCTTTGGAGGCGGCGGCGATCACCTTGTCGCGTAGCGCCACGAACTCGTCGCGCGGCATTCCGCTGTTGTTGAGCAACTGGAAGCTGAAGCCGTTGGACTGGCCGAGCCCCGAGATGGCCGGCGGCGTCAGCGCGAAGATCTGCGCGTCACGGATCGCCGAGAGGGCCATCGTCGCTCGATGGGTGAGGGCGGCCGCGCTGTGCTCCGCGCCCTTCCGCTTGTCGAAGGGGGCCAGGATGATGAAGCCGAGGCCGGCATTCTGCCCGCTTCCCGAGAAGCTGAAACCCGAAATGCCGAAGATGTCGCTGACCTCGGCCTTCTGATCGAGGAAATAGCGCTCGACCTGCGCGCGCACGGCATCGGTCCGCTCTTCGGTCGCGCCGGCGGGGAGGGTGAACTGCACGATCGCGGCCCCCTGATCCTCGGTCGGCAGGAAGCCGGTCGGCAACCGCACGAACAGCCAGACCAGGAGCGCCAGCACGCCGGCATAGACGAGCAGATGCAGCCCCCGCCGCCCGATCACGCTGCGCGTCGCCTGGATATAGCGGCCGGTCATGCGATCGAACCAGCGGTTGAAGCGCCCGAACAGACCATGGCGATGCAGTGGATCATGGTCGCCCGCCTTGAGCAGCGTGGCGCACAGCGCCGGCGACAGGATCAGCGCCACGAACACGGAGAGCAGCATCGCCGACACGATCGTCACCGAGAACTGCCGGTAGATCACGCCGGTCGAGCCGCCGAAGAAGGCCATGGGCAGCATCACGGCGGAGAGCACCAGCGCGATGCCGATCAGCGCGGAGCCGATCTCCTCCATCGACTTGATCGTGGCGTCGCGAGGGGAGGTGCCTTCCTCCGCCATGATCCGCTCGACATTCTCCACCACCACGATGGCATCGTCGACCAGCAGGCCGATCGCCAGCACCATGCCGAAGAGCGTGAGCGTGTTGATCGTATAGCCGAACGCCGCGAGGATGCCGAACGTGCCGAGCAGCACCACCGGCACGGCGATCGCCGGCACCAGCGTGGCGCGCCAGCTTTGCAGGAACAGGAACATCACGATCACGACGAGGATCACCGCGATCACCAGCGTCTCGACCACTTCCTTGACCGAGAGCTTGATGAAGTCCGTCGTGTCGCGCGGATAGGCCAGCGTGTAGCCTTCGGGCAGATGCGCCGACAGTTCGGCGACGCGGGCCTTCACCGCCTTGGCCGTCTTGAGCGCGTCGGCGCCCGGCGCGAGCTGGATCGCCATGCCGGAGGCGGGGTGGCCGTCCAGCTCGGCGGTGGCGGTATAGTCCTCCTGGCCCATCTCCACGCGCGCGACGTCCGAGAGGTGGATCACCGAGCCGTCGGTCCGTGTCTTCACCACGATGGCGCGGAACTGATCGGGCGTGTGCAGGCGCGCCTTGGTCTTCACCACGGCGTTGAGCATCTGGCCCTTCACCGCCGGACGCTGGCCGATCTGGCCGGCGGAGATGTCTACGTTCTGCGCGAGGACGGCGTTCTGCACATCGGCGGGCATCAGGTTCACCGCCGCCAGCTTCACCGGATCGAGCCAGATCCGCATCGCATAGCCCGAGCCGAACACCTGGCTCTGGCCGACGCCGTTCACGCGGGCGAGATCGTCCTGGAAGTTGCTGACCAGATAGTCCGCGATGTCGGCATCCGTGGCATGGTTGGTCTTGTCGTAGATCGCGACGATCATCAGAAAGTCGCTGTTCGCCTTGGTAACCGTCAGCCCCTGCTGCTGCACCTGGCTCGGCAGGCGGGAAAGCGCCTGCTGCACCTTGTTCTGCACCTGCACCTGCGCGACGTCCGGGTTGGTGCCCTTGGCGAAGGTGGCGGTGATGCTGGCGGAGCCCGAGCTGTCCGAGCTGGACTGGAAATAGAGCAGTCCGTCGATGCCGGTAAGCTGCTGCTCCAGCACCTGCGTGACGCTGGTTTCCAGCGTCTCCGCGGACGCGCCCGGATAATTGGCGCTGACGTTGACGGCGGGCGGGGCGACGTCGGGATATTGGGCGATGGGCAGCGACAGGATCGCGCCCAGACCCACCATCATCACGACGATGGCGATCACCCACGCGAAGATGGGCCGGTCGACGAAGAAGCGGCTGATGCCCAACTCAGTGCTCCAGCTTGACCGCGACGGGCTTCACGCTGGAGCCGGGCGGCGCCTTGTCGGTGCCCTCGACGATCAGCCGGTCGCCTGCCTTGAGGCCAGCCGTCACCAGCCACATGCTGCCGATCGCGCGATCGGCGGTGACGGTGCGCTCCACGACCTTGTCGTCCGGGCCGACCACCAGAGCGGTCGCGTTGCCCTTGGCGTCGCGGGTGATGCCCTGCTGCGGCGCGAGAATGGCGTTGGGCACGACCCCCTGCGGCGCCTCCACGCGGACGAACATGCCGGGCAGCAGCAATCCGTCTGGATTGGGGAAGCGCGCGCGCAGCGTCACGGTGCCGGCGTCGGGATCGACCGTGACTTCGCTGAACTCGATCGTGCCGCTCTGCGGATAATCGGTGCCGTCATCCAGCTTGAGCCGCACCGCCGCCCGCGTCGGCAGGACGCTTCCCTTGGCGAGCGCGCGGCGGAGCTGGAGCAGTTGCGAGCTGGACTGGGTGATGTCCACATAGATGGGATCGAGCTGCTGGATCGAGGCCAGCGCCGTGGTCTGGTTGGCGGTCACCAGCGCGCCCGGCGTCACCGACGAACGGCTGATCCGCCCGGAAATCGGCGCGAGCACGCGGGTATATTCAAGGTTCACCCGCGCGGATTCGAGCGTCGCCTGATATTGGTGGACGTTCGCTCGCGCCTGCCGGGCGGCGGCCATGGTGTCGTCGATATCCTGCCGGCTGACCGCCTGGATATCGGTGAGCGTCTTGTAGCGATCCGCCTTGGCCTGCGCGGTGGCGAGCGTCGCCTGCGCATTTTCGAGCTGCGCCGCCGCCTCGTCGCGTGTCGCCTGATAGAGGCGCGGATCGATCTCGTAGAGCGGCTGGCCGGCGCGGACGAGCGAGCCCTCCTGGAACAGGCGGGCCTTGATGATGCCGTTCACCTGCGGGCGGACGTCCGACGCGGTGGTGGCGGCCGTGCGCCCGGTCAGTTCGTTGGAGACGGTGACGGGCTGCGTCGCGAGCGTCACCACGCCGACTTCGACCGGGCCTCGCTGCGGTGCGGACGCCTGCCTGGAGCAGCCCGCCAGGAGCAATCCCAGGGTCATGGCCCCGAATCCGACAAGGCCGGGGAGACGAAGCCCTTGTGGGCCGGATTTGATACGCACTCTGCTTACCCCGACGCGATCCCGTGTGTTGGCGAACTAAGGCACCTTCGCCGTCAGGGCAAGCCTTTACCGCAGCGCAACGTATCGCGCGTCGGCGTTGTGGGTTTTCCGTTATGGCAAGGGAAGGCGGCCCGGCGGCATTCGGCAGGCACCGCCATGTTGCACAGGGAGGCATCGGGTTTGACAGGGCAGCGAGGCTCGCGGCCCCGAGATGTCGCGCAATCGATCGGGAGCGGTCGGGCTTGGGAATTCCCCGGCGTTCCGGGCAAGGGGGGAGGGAACGCCGGGGTTCCGAGACGCGGCCAGGGGGGTATACCGCGTCGGAAGGGGAAAGCTCAGTCCTGTGTGCCGTGCCGGTCGACTTCCCTGTCGACCGAGAGGGCCGCCACCTTGTCGTCGACGAGGTGGAGCATCGTCTCCCAGCGGATATCGTCGACCGCCTCGTCGATGGTGGTGACATCGTTGTGGATACAGCGGATCGTCTGCGGATCGCGCCGGGCTGGCTTGCAGCGGGCGCCGGCCCGGTCGAGAACGGCCTGCGCCGTGGCGGCGGAGGTGCCGATGGGGATCGCCCGGGCGACGGCATCGCGCCCGGCCTGAAGGGCCTCGTCGCCGGTGTGGCGGAATTCGATATCCCGGAAGCTCGGCAACGCTTCACCTTCAGGCGTCGCGGCATAGGCGCCAGCGACACCGGCGAAGCTCAGGCACAGAATGGCGATGGTCCGAAGCATGTCGATACTCCTTCATCGGCCCCGACGATAGACATCGCGGAGATGCTGAAATTCCTTGGAAAAAATGCGCCGACGCACTTTCCGGCAAACCTGAAACTGTCGAGATGGTGGTGTCGGTTCGATATTTGAACGATACATGGCGGATATTCGATGATCGCCATATCGTTGCTGACGGGGGTGCGTTCTAGCTGATCTTTTCTTGTCTCGTTCTCTGTTGTGGCGCCTCGCTACGCCTGAAAATCTCGGCTGCACAGCGCAAAATCTTGCTTCTTTCGGACAAATTTTTTGCTGGAAAGGCCTCGCCCACGAGGGGCTGTGCCGAGGCTTCGTCTATCCCCGCCGATAGACGATCCACTTTGCCCGGATGAGCGGCTTTCTGTAATGAGTGCAGGAATTTTCATATCATTCTGTTTCAACGCATGGAGATTGCGCATGGATGTCGCGATGGCGCGCACCTTTCTGGAAGTCGTGAAGACGGGCAGCTTCGTCAACGCGGCGGCCAATCTGCATGTCACCCAGACGGCCGTCAGCGCTCGCATCCGGGTGCTTGAGGAGCAACTGGAGCGGCCCCTGTTCATCCGAAACAAGGCGGGCGCGCGGCTGACGCCGGCGGGCGAGCATTTCCTGCGCTTCGCCACCACCATCGTTCAGGCATGGGAACGCGGGCGCAGCGCCGTCGCCCTGCCGGCGGGCAAGGAGACGGTGGTGACGCTGGGCGCGGAACTCAGCCTCTGGAACCCGCTCCTGAAGCACTGGCTGCTCTGGATGCGGCGCGAATGCCCGGAAATCGCCGTGCAGACCCGCATCGCGGGCGCCGACGACCTCATGGACCGGGTGCAGGACGGGTCGCTCGACGTCGCGGTGCTCTATGCCGCGCCGCGTCGGCTGGGCGTGGTCGCGGAATTGCTGTTCGAGGAGAAGCTGGTGCTGGTCCGCACCACCCGGACGGGCCGGGAGCTGACCCCCGAGGATCATGTTCGGATCGATTGGGGCGATGAGTTCGCCGAGCGCTATCAGGCCGCTTTCCCCGAGCAGCAGAGCCCCGTGATGTCGATCAGCTATGGTCCGCTGGCGCTCGATTACATCCTTGTGGTGGGTGGCAGCGGCTATTTCCGCGAGGGTTTCGTGCGCCCCTGGCTGGAGGACGGATCGCTCGAGATCGTGCCGGGCAGCCCGGAATTTTCCTATTCGGCCTATGCCGTGCATTCGACCAAGGCGGACGAAGGCGTGATGGCGCGGATCAGGACGGGGTTGCGCGCCGCCGCCGCCCTGACCCTGTAGCCGATCAGCGCGCGCCGAGGCTGAGCGTGTCCAGCAGGCGTTCCCGGACGATGGGCGCCTGCTCCTTCCGATCGGACGAGCGAATGGCGATGTCGGCGCTCAGCCGTCCTGCGTCGAGCACCACGATGCGGTCCGCGAGGAGGATGGCCTCATCGATATCGTGGGTGACCAGCAGCACGGCCGGATCATGGGCCTCCGACAGGCGACGGAGGAGAGCGTGCATTTTCACGCGGGTGAGCGCGTCGAGCGCGCCGAAGGGCTCGTCCGCCAGCAGAAGCTCCGGCGCGCGGACCAGCGCGCGGGCGAGGGCGACGCGCTGCTGCTCGCCGCCGGACAATTCGTGCGGCCAGTCCAGCTCGCGGCCGGCGAGGCCCACCTCGGCCAGAGCGCGCTGCCCCTGTGCCCGCGCGTCCCTGCCGCTCAGGCCCAGCACGACATTGTCGAGCAGCCGCATCCACGGCAGCAGCCTGGCATCCTGGAAGACCACCGAGGTCCGCTCCGGCACCTCGATCTCGCCCGATCCCTCCGCCTCATGATCGAGCCCGGCGAGCGCGCGCAGCAGCGTCGACTTGCCCGAGCCGCTGCGGCCCAGCAGCGCGACGAACTCGCCGGGCGCCACGTCGAGATCGACGCCGTTGAGCACGCCCTTCAGCGTATAGCGGCGGGTGAGCCCGCGCACGCGAACCGCCGCGCTCATCGGCCGAGCGTCCGGCGCCAGCGCAGCGCGCGGCGTTCGAGAATCCGCACCGCGGCATCCGATCCGAAGCCAAGCAACGCGTACACGACCAGCCCCACCAGCATCACGTCGGTCTGCGCATAGTTGCGGGCGAGGGTGACCATATAACCGATCCCGCTGGTGGCATTGAGCTGCTCCACCACCACCAGCGCCAGCCACGCCCCGGTCGCGCCGAAGCGCAGGCCGGTCAGGAAGCCCGGCAGCGCACCCGGCAGCACGACATGGCGCAGGAACTGCCAGCGGCTGAGCCGCAGCGTCTCGGCCAGCTCGACATGGCGCAGATCGATGGCGCGCAAGGCCGTGTGCGTCTGGATATAGATGGGGAAGAAGACGGAGGTCGCGATCACCGCGACCTTCATCGTCTCGCCGATACCGAGCCACAGGACCATGAAGGGGATCAGCGCGAGGATCGGGATGCCGCGCTTCAACTGCACCAGCCCGTCGATCACATAGCCGCCGAGCAGCGTCAGCCCCGACACCAGCGCGAAGATCACGCCCGTCACGGAGCCGAGCAGCAGCCCCGCCGCCGCGCGCCCGGCGGAGACGGCGAGATGTTCCTGAAGCCGTCCCTCGCGGATGAGCTGGATGGCGGTCGTCACCGCCGTCCATGGCGCGGGGAGGATGTGCGGATCGAGGAAGCCCGTCACCGACAGCACCGCCCAGTAGAGCAGCAGCAGCGCCGGCCCGAGCAGCAGCCCGAAGCGGGCGGGGGCCTCCATGCTCAGCCGATGCGCGGCAGGTGGCGCGACGGCGGGGCGGGCGGGGAGGATGTCGGTCAGCGCATTCATCCGCGGTCTCCTTGTGCGCCGTCGGCGGCGATGGTCTGGAAGCGGAGATCGAACAGGCGCGCGGCGTCGAATGTCGGGCGGCCCGTCTGGGGCGCGAGGATGTCGATCGCCGCCTGCTGGAAGCGGGTCGCCTCGTGCCAGTCGCGCGGGATGGCGACGGGGCCGAGCGCGTTCACCTGTATGCGCGCGTCCCTGATGGGAAGGCCCCGAACCTTGGCGTAATAGCCTTCGGCCAGTTCCTCCGGGTGGGCGTTGGCCCAGGCCTGCGCGAGGCCCCAATAATGGATATAGACCCGCAGCGCCGCCGCCTTGCCGGGATCGGCCAGCACCGTTTCCGGCACATAGGCGACCACGCCATCGTCGCGGAACGACGGATGGGCGAGGAGACGCGCGCCGCGCTCCCCGAACTTGCTGACATAGCGCTCCGCCACGAGGCCCGCGCCGAGCGGTGCGGCGTCCACCTCGCTGCTGGCCAGCGCGTTGGCATAGACGTCCCCGCCGATGCTGGAGGGAAGCTCGACCAGCTTGACCTCCTTGGGGGAGATGCGGAGCGCGCGCAGCGTCTCCAGCACCACCTGCGCCTGCACCTGACTGGGGCTGAAGGCGATGCGCTTGCCTTTCAGGTCGGCCAGCGTGTGGATGCCTGAACGGGGCGCGATGCCGAACACCCATGCCGCTTGATGGCTCCGTTCCGCGAACTGGCGGAAGGCGACGATGCGGACGGGGATGCCCGACCAGTCGGCGTGGATCGGCGGCACGTTCGCGCCAAGGCCCACGTCCAGCGCGCCGGCATGGAAGGCCTCCGTCGTGTCCGGGCCGCCGGTGATCTCCGCCCACTGGATACGGAAGGGCAGCTTCTTATCCCACCCCTCATGCTGGAATATCCATTTACCGACGGGATCGCCCACCCGCAGAACGACGCCCGGCGGCACCTTGTCGGGGAGCGGAGCGTCGAGGGACAGCGCCCCGGCCTTTGCCTCAGCACCCCGCCAGGCGGGTGCGAAGGCGAAGAGCAGCGCGATCGATACCGCCACGAAGACAGCGAGCGGGATCGAGCCGCGCGGGAGCCGGGGCGCCGCCGCGGGCATCAGCCGAGCACGTTGAAGAGATCGCCCTCCAGCGGGCGCGAGGTGAAGCCGTCCGGCCCCTTGGGCAACTCGCCCGCCGTCGTGATGCGGCGCACGGCGCGCGGCAGCTCGAAATGGGCATAGTCGATCGGCCCGGCATGGGCGACGGCCTGATTGTCCCACACCACCAGAGACTTCGGCCGCCAGTGGAAGCGGACCTGATATTCCGGCCGCGTCACCTCGCCATAGAGCAGGTCGAGCAGCGCCTGGCTCTCGCGCTCCTTGAGGCCGACGATGTGGCTGGTCGTCCCCGGATTGAGGAAGAGCAGCTTCTCGCCCGTCTCGGGATGAACGCGGACCAGCGGGTGCAGGGACACGAACGGCCCGGTCGCGCGCCCGTCGCGGCGGGGCTTCCTCTCGCGGCCGAAATCATAGCCGCTGGTGCGGTGGACCGCCTGAAGCCCGTCGATCAGGTTCTGGATCTGCGGCGACAGCCCGCGATAGGCCTCGACCAGATTGGCGAAGAGCGTGTCGCCGCCATAAGGCGGAATCTCGACGCCGTAGAGGATCGAATAGGCGTTGGGATTGGCGACGAAGGTGATGTCGATGTGCCAGCCCTTGTAATCGCGCGGCGGCGTGCGGCCCGGCGGCAGCGTGTCGTTGTGCGTGCGGCGGACGCGATACTCGTCGATCGTGCGCTCCCATATCTCGGGATGATCCTCCAGCCCCTCGGCGATCGGATGCGCGGGCGTGAGCGGGCCGAAATTGCGGCCGAACGCCTTCAGCGCGTCGTTGGAGAGCTGCTGGTCGCGGAAGAAGATCACGCGGTACTGGCGGATCGCCTCGCGAATCTCGTTGAAGGTGCGCGGGTCGAGCGGCTGCGAGAGGTCGACATTGCCGATCTCCGCGCCGATCACCGGGGTCACCGGCTCGACCGTGATGCGCCGATAGTCGGCCCGCGGCCGCTCCAATATGTCGGTTGCGCTCATCTCATCCTCCTCTGCTGTGCGGGTCAGGCGTAGGCCCGGGCGGGCGGCACGAGCTTCATCTGCTCGGCCGGGTAACGGGCGCCGACGGTCGTGCCGCGCGGGAAGGCGGCCTCCAGATCGGCGATGGTCTCGCTGTCGAGGGCGATGCCGTTGGCCGCCCAATTGTCTTCGAGATGGCGGACGCGGCGCGTGCCGGGGATCGGCACCACGCCCTTGGAGAGCACCCAGGCGAGGCTCACCTGCGCGGGCGTCAGGCGGAGCCGCTCGGCGACATCCTCGATCACGCGGCGGCGGCGTGTGTTGGCGCGGACGGCCTCTTCCTGAAAGCGCGGATGGAGGTTGCGCCGATCGTCCGCCTCGGTGGGCGCGCCACCCGCCAGAAAGCCGCGCCCGAGCGGCGCATAGGCGACGAAGGCGACGCCGAGTTCGCGGGCGGTCGGCAGGATTTCGTACTCCACCTCGCGCGTCCACAGCGAATATTCGCTCTGGAGCGCGGTGATCGGCGTGGTGTCATGGGCGCGGCGGAGCTGCTCGGCGCTCGCCTCGGAGATGCCGACGCCGCCGATCTTGCCCTCGTCGCGCAGCCGCCCGAGCTGGCCGATCGACTCCTCGACCGGGATCGCCGGATCGATGCGGTGCAGATAATAAAGATCGATATGATCGACGCCGAGCCGCTTCAGGCTCGCCTCGACCGCGTCGCGCGCGGTGACGGACGGCGTGTCGCTGCCATGCCCCCGATGGGTGAACTTGCTCGCGATCAGCAGCCGGTCGCGGTTTTCCCGGATGGCGCGGCCGAGCAGTTCCTCATTATGGCCAAGGCCATAACCGGTCGCCGTATCGAAGAAGACGATGCCGAGATCGATCGCGCGATGCAGCGTGGTGAGCGACTCCGCGTCATCCGCATGGCCATAGCTGTGCGAGAGCCCCATCGCGCCGAAACCCTGCGCGCCGACCTCCCTTGAACCGATCCGGGCCATCCCTGCCTCCTTGCTTCACTCCACCGGCCTGCTCCGGTCCGATCCATGAGAACCGGATCGCGGCCCTCGATCGACACACAAAAATTTGTCCACGGGAGAGAATCTCTAGTTCACTAGTAGGAAACTAGTAAATTAAGCCATGACGCCCGACGAAAGGGAAGGGCAGATTCATGGGGACGCATTTCCGAGGTGGCGCATCGGCCATTGCCATCGCTCTGGCTGTGGCGACGCCGGGCCGGGCGGATACGGGAACGACGGACGGGGCGACGGCCGCAGCGGCCGCCGAAGGCGGGGAGGTGGTCGTCACCGCACGCCACCAGACCGAGAAGGCGCAGGACGTGCCGGTGGCGCTCTCTGTCGTATCCGGCCAGCGGCTGGAGAAGACCGGCGCCTATACGCTTGCGGACCTGCAACAGCAGGTGCCGAGCTTCACCGCCTACAACGCCAACCCGCGCAATGCCTCGGTCGCGATCCGTGGCATCGGCGTGTCGAGCGCGTCGGACGGGCTGGACAGTTCGGTCGGCGTCTATGTCGACAATGTCTATCTGGGCCGGCCCGGCATGGCGCTGGAGGATCTGATCGACGTCGAGCGCGTCGAGGTGCTGCGCGGGCCGCAGGGCACGCTGTTCGGGCGCAACAGCTCGGCGGGCGTGCTCAACATCACGACGCGCGGGCCGAGCTTCCAATGGGGGCTGACGGGTGAGGTTTCCGGCGGCAATTACGGCTATAACCAGCAGCGGCTGAGCGTCACCGGGCCGCTGATCGACGGGCTGCTGGCGTTTCGCATCACCGGCTTCAACACCCACCGCAACGGCGTGTTGAACAACGATACCACCGGCAAGGACGCCAACAGCGTCGGCCGGCGCGGCGGACGCGTGCAGTTGCTGGCGACGCCGAGCGACAGGCTCACCATCCGCGCCATCGCCGATTATTCGAAGGAGTCGGACACCTGCTGCGTCAGCGTGACGAAGCAGGTGCTGCCCGCCAGCATCGGCGCCTCGACGGCACGGACGCTACAGGCGCTGGCGGCGCTCGGCTATGTGCCGGCGGCGAACACGCACCACACGCTCAACAACGCCCCCCAGCGGATGCGGACGAACCAGTGGGGCGCCTCGCTTCAGGCGGATTGGGATCTGGGCTTCGCGACCGCCAGCTCGATCACCGCCTACCGCTACTGGCACTTCAACCCGCTCCAGGATTCGGACGGCACGCCGCTCGACATCATCCAGGTGAACGTCGCCAAGACGCGCGATCGGCAGGTGTCGCAGGAACTGCGCCTCGCCTCCGCGCCCGGCGGGCGGTTGAGCTGGCAGCTTGGCGCCTTCTATTTCCACCAGCGGTTGAAGGACCATTATATCCTCAACCAGTTCGGCACCGATGCGTCGGCCTTCTACACCACCTTCGCGCGCCTCGCGAACCCGAACGCGGCGGCGATCAGCGTCGCGCCCGGATCGCAATATATCGACGACGTCGACACCAGCGTGGACAGCATCGCCGCCTTCGGTCAGGCGAACTACAAGATCACCGACACCGTCACGCTGACCGGCGGCGTCCGGTATACTCATGACAGGCGCGACGGCCTGTCCGACACGTCGACGCGGGGCACGCCCTATGCGGCGACGTCGATCCCCTTCCATTATGATGTGTCGGTGAAGGGGAATAACGTCTCATGGCTCGGCAGCCTGTCCTGGAAGCCGACCGAAGGGCTGCTCGCTTATGCCTCGGCGTCGACCGGCTACAAGGGGGCGGGGCTCAACCTCAACTCTTCCGTGTCGACGGGCACTCCGCTCGTGCTCAAGCCGGAGAAGGTCCACAATTACGAGATCGGCTTGAAGCAGCAGCTCTTCGACAAGCGGCTGACACTCGATCTCAGCGCCTATTGGACGATCCTGAACGGCTTGCAGGCGAACATCTATCCGCTGAACGGCGCGAAGTCCTATCTCGCCAATGTCGGCAAGGTGCGTGCGCGCGGCATCGAGGCGGATGCGAGCTGGGACGTGACGCGCGAACTGATGCTTACCGTCAACGGCGCGTTCAACGACGCGCGCTACACCGCTTATCACAACGCGCCCTGCCCTGTGGGCGTCAGCGGGAGTTGCGACCTGACCGGCTCCCGCGTCTATCAGTCGCCCAAATGGACGGCCAACGCGATCGCCGAATATCGCTTCGACGCGGGCCATGGGATCGCGCCCTATGCGATCGCGCGCTATGCCTATCGCTCGAACATGTACGGCACGGTGGACGACGGGCCTTACGGCCGCATTCCCGGATACGGCCTCGCCAGCTTCCGGGTGGGCGCGACCTTCGGCGATGGCCGTTACGACGCCTCGGCCTGGATCGATAATGCCTTCGACAAGACCTATTACCAGGGCCTCGGCGCCAGCTCGATCGTCGGTGGCGGCACCTTTGCCTATGGAGGGCAGCTCGGCACGCCGCGCACGGCAGGCGTGACGTTCAGGGTGGTGCTGTAGGGATGTCCGCCCGTGCGCCTCTCGCACGAGCGGAGGCGCACGGGCTCTTCCAGCATGCCGTCAGTCGTGCGTCGGATCGAAATCCGGCTTCTGCGCGGCGACATAGGCGTCCCACTGGGCCTCGGTGCGGAAGTCGAGGCCTTTGTCCCACGCGGCGCCCATATAATAGACGAAGGGCTTGCCCGGCTCGATCCGCAGCAGCACCAGATAATTGTCCGCATCCTCGCGCACGTCGGCGATGGCCTTGGGATCGACCATCAGCGCCACCGCCATCGCGCCCTTCACCGGGTCTTCCGGCCCCCACCAGGAAAGCGTGCCCCGCGCCCGGTCGACATGGAGCGTGCCATTCGCCCCGGACGTGGGATGCTTTCCGATCCCGATGCCGACCAGCATCGCATCCGGCTTGTCGGAGCCGATGGTCGATACCATCCGCGTGAAATTGGTGCCGAGCGGCAGGCTGAAGCGGCGCGTCTCCCAGACCTTGCGATCCACGTCGACCGGCCAGGGCGCATAGCGCACCTCGAAACGGGCGACGTCGGGGCCGTTCTGGATGATCTTGTAGCTGCGATAGTTGCGCGACACCCAGAGCTTGTTGTCCTGCCAGATGCCGAGCCCGCCCGCGCCGCGGAAGGTGTTGACGTTGTAGAAATCCAGCCCTTCGCCATGATAGCCATGCTGATCGCCGGTGCGGAGCTGCCGATCCATGAAGGGCCAGCGGACATTCTTGCCCCATGCATCGATGCCGGACGAGGAGGGCGGCTCGGCCGCCTCCAGCGCCTGACCATAGATGCGATGCGCCGTGCGATCATTTTCCCAGAGGATGTCGTCGTACCGGTAATGCGCGAACATCACGGTGGCGCGCGGCTGGCGATCGGCGCCTGAGGGAGGGGCGAGCGGGCCATGGACCGGCGGCATCTTCACCGGCGCTTCGGCCATCGACCAGCCCGCCACCGCCATGGGCAGCATCGCCATGGCGCCGACCCAGGGCCAAGCCCGCCTTATGATCCTCTTCATGCCAGCCCTCTCTGCCTCATGCGTTTTAAGAAGGAGGCTAGCAGGGGCTTTGTTGTATGACAACTGGAGAGATGTCATACAAAATTGCTGGAATGGCGCGATGGGAATGGTAATATTCCGGCATGAGCACAACCAAGGCCGCCTCTCTGGCCGACGAACTTGTCCGCCAGCTTGAACGCAGGATCGATTCCGGTGAACTGCCTCCGGGGTCTCGTTTTCCGACGGAGAAGGCGATCACGGATTCGGCGGGGGTAAGCCGCACCGTCGTGCGCGAGGCGTTCGCGCGGCTGGCCGCGAAGGGCCTGCTGGAATCGCGGCGCGGTTCCGGCGCCTATGTGTCCGAAGGTGCGCGGTATCGCGCCTTCCAGGTCACGCCCGACGAGATGCGGGAGGTCGAGGACGTCATCAAGCTGCTCGAGATGCGCATGGCGCTGGAGACGGAGATGGCGGGCCTCGCGGCGCAGCGGCGGACGGATGAGGACATCGCCGGGATGCGCGAATGCCTCGATCGCATGGCGGCCGCGGCGGACATGGACGTGTCGGTGGAGGCCGACGCCGCCTTCCACGCCATGATCGCGCGGGCCACGCGGAACGATTATTATTCGCGGTTCATGGATTTTCTCGGCCTCCGCCTCGTGCCGCGCCGGGCGGTCTATCTGCGCGATCATCCCGAAGTGTCCCATGACGTCTATGCCCGCTCGATCCAGCGCGACCATGAGGCGATCTTCGCGGCGATCGTCGCCGGCGATCCCGCCCAGTCCCGCCGCGCGGCGCGGCGCCACATGCAGAAGAGCCTGGAGCGGCATCGCCAGATGCAAGCCGGGCTCGGCGATCCCACCGGCACCTGATCGTCGCAAAGTTATCATACAACTTCTTGCGCTGAGGTCGGACGACCGATACAACGGACCCGGAGAGAGACCGGTCGCGGCATGACAATGCCGAACGGCCGCCTTCGAAAGGGGAGCCGATGCCGGGGATACGGGACGATGCAGCATCGGGCTGCGCACCGATCTTCGCGGTGAGGGGTTCCTGCGGACTTTCCTCTGCGGAGTATCGTGCATGACATTGCGTTTCCCCGCCTCGTTGCTGGCGCTGGCTCTCCTTGCGGGAGGCGCGCAGGCCGTGCCGGCGCCGGCTTCGCCGCTGGCGGCGGCGGAGCGGCTGGCCGACTGGCAACTCGCGCATCGGAACGACGCCAGCCTCGTCTCGCGCTTCAGCGACGAGACGCGGCGCGCCAATTCCTGGGAGCAGGCGACCTTCTGGATCGGCATGACGGCGCTGGCCGACCATCTCCCGGCCGATCGCCACATAGCCGAGGCGGTGATGGCGATGGGGCGCGGCGAGGGCTGGAAGCCGGGCAAACGGCCCTATCATGCCGACGATCAGGCGATCGGGCAGGCCTATCTCTGGGCGGCGCGCCATGGCGCGGGAGCGCCTGCGACCGTGCCGTTCCGGGCGAAGCTGGACGCTATCCTCGCCAGCCCGCCGAGAGTCGGTCTGGCCTTCTATGCGGCGCCCTCGGGCATCGAATGCGAGACGCGCTGGTGCTGGGCCGATGCCCTGTTCATGGCGCCGCCGGGCTGGATCGCGCTGTCGCAGCAGACGGGCGACCCTCGTTACCGCCGCTATGCGCTCGCCGAATATCGGCGGACGGTGGAGTTCCTCTACGATCCGGCCGAGCATCTCCTCTATCGCGACAGTCGCTTCTTCGAACGCCGCGATGCGGCCGGTCGCAAGGAGTTCTGGAGCCGCGGCAATGGCTGGGTGTTCGCGAGCCTCGCCCGCATCATCCCGATGCTGCCGGCGGGTGATCCCGATCGCGTGTGGATGGAGCGCCTCTTCCGCGAGATGGCGGCGCGGCTGGTGGGCCTCCAGAAACCGGACGGCTATTGGGCGCCGTCGCTCCTCGCGTCGGAAGGCTCGCCGCCGGAGACGAGCGGCACCGGCTTCTTCACCTACGGGCTGGCCTGGGGCGTCAAGGCGGGCCTGCTCGACCGCGCCACCTATGAGCCGGCCGCGCGGCGAGGCTGGGCGGCGCTGGAGCGGGCGATTCAGCCGGACGGGCGGCTCGGCTATGTCCAGCAGGTCAGCGACCGGCCCGAGCAGGTCGCCCCCACCGACACGCAATATTACGGCACGGGTGCCTTCCTGCTCGCCGCCGCCGCCATCGCCGACCTTGCGCCCGCGCGGCGCTGACCCGCTTTCGGAAGATCCGATGTACGCGAAGACCTATTACGCCACGCACCCGGCCATGATGGCGCACGCCTCGAACGAGGATCTGCGGGACCGGCATCTGGTCTCCGGGCTGTTCCGGGCGGGCGAGATCGTGCTCACCTATTCGCATGGGGAGCGCTTCGTCATCGGCGGCGCGGTGCCGGGTGCTCTGCCGCTGGCGCTTCCCGCGCAGGACGAGCCGCCCTCCGCCGCCGGCCATCCGCTGCTCGAACGGCGCGAACTGGGTGTCGTGAATATCGGCGATCCGGGGCTGGTGACGGTCGATGGGGAGGCCATCGCGCTCGATCGCTACGAAGCGCTCTATGTGCCGATGGGATCGCGGGAGGTGCTGTTCGCCGGGGAGGGCGCGCGCTTCTATCTGCTGAGCGTGCCGGCGCATCGGGCTTGCCCGTTGCGCAAGCTCACATTGGCGGGCGCCCGGCCGCTGGAACTGGGTGGGCTGGAAACGTCCAACGACCGCACCGTCTATCAGCTCATCCTGCCGGGCTTGTGCGACAGCGCCTCGCTCTGCCTCGGGCTGACCATCCTGAAGCCGGGCAGCGTGTGGAACACGATGCCGCCGCATGTCCACGCGCGCCGATCCGAAATCTATCTCTATTTCGATCTGCCGGAGGACGGCCGCGTCTTCCATTACATGGGCGAACCCGACGCGTTGCGGCACATCGTGATGGCGAATGAGGAGGCGGTGATCTCGCCGCCCTGGTCCGTGCATATGGGGGCGGGGACATCCGCCTATGCCTTCATCTGGGCGATGGCGGGCGAGAATCTCGATTATACGGACATGGCGGTCTGCGACATCTGCCAGCTCCGGTGAAGCGGCGATCCGTCCGCCATTGGAAAAGTTGTCACACAACTAGTTGTCATACACATCTCATCCTGCTACTCGGGAATGACAGGGTTGTCGTGAGGCGGATGCCTCGCGGTCGAAAAGAAAATACGATCCAACGGAGATGAGGATGTCGAAGGGGAATATCCGCCTGCGCACGGCCGTGAGCGTCGCCGCGCTGCTCGTTGCCGCGCCGGCCTGGGCACAGGCTGCCGACGTATCGGGTCCGCAGCAGACCGCCGATGCGCAGGGCGCGGGCAAAGGCGTCGCCGATATCGTCGTGACCGCGACCCGCCGTTCCGAGCGGCTTCAGGACGTGCCCGTCTCCGTCACCGCCGTGACCAAGGATGTGCTGGAACGACAGAATGTCCGCGACATCAACGATCTGACCAAGATCGTCCCCGGCCTCACCATCACCTATGGCTCGCAGCCGGGCAATTTCAGCATCAACATGCGCGGCATCGGCACGCTGTCGAACGGCATCGCGGTGGAATCCGATGTCGCGGTCGTGATCGACGACGTGCCGGTGGGCTTTCAGGCCGCCGCCTTCAAGGATCTGATCGATGTCGAGCGGATCGAGGCGCTGAAGGGGCCGCAGAGCACGTTGTTCGGCAAGAGCGCCATCGCGGGCGTGCTCAACATCACCACGCAAGCGCCGACCGATCGCTGGACCGGCCACGCCACCGGCCTTGTGACCGGCGATCATGAGTGGCGTCTGGGCGGCACCATCTCCGGCCCGATCACCGATACGCTGAAGGTCCGCCTCACCGCAGCGCGCAACGATTTCGACGGCAATGTGAAGAATCTCACCACCGGCGATCGGCTCAACGGCAGCAAGGGCTTCACGCTGACCGGCAAGCTTCAGTGGCAGCCGACCGACCAGATCAGCGTCTCGCTCCAGCCGCGCTTCAACCATACCGATGCGACCTGCTGCGTCAGCCCGATCAACTCGCTGTCGCCGGGGCTCTTCTATCAGGGCATCACCCAACTGCCGGAATCGACCGTGCTCGCCGGCATTCCGGTCAACGATCCGGCCAATGTGAAGGTGCGCAACGACGAGCGCGCGGGCGGCGACTCCCGCACCTATGGCGCGACCGTACACGCCAGCTACACCTTCGACGACAACCAGATCCTGCCCGGCGCGACGCTCACCTATATCGGCTCGTTCGACCGTTATCGCCTGCACGATTATCAGGACATCGACGGCACCGACGTGCCCTTCCTGCTCTATTTCCCGGTGGCGGCGCCGTCGGGCATCGACAGCGGCGCGCGCATTCACGGCAGCTTCCATGCGCGCTCGGTCACGCAGGAGGCGCGGCTCACTTCGCCCGGCGGGCAGCGGCTGCGCTACACCTTCGGCCTCTGGTATGCGCGCAATTCACTGGATCGCTATCTGGATCGCGGGCCGGTGCTTCAGTTCATCAAGTATCTCGCGACCAGCCATAACGAGAATTACTCCTTCTACTCCGATCTCGCTTACGATCTGACGCAGAAGATTTCGCTGATCGGCGGCTTCCGCCTCAACCGTCAGCATATCGATTATGGGTTCGACAATTATACCGCGGCCACGCCCTTCCATCTGGCGGGCGCCGATTCCGACAATGCGGTCACCGGCAAGGTCGGCGCCGAATATCACTTCACCCGCGACAACATGGTCTATGCGACCTTCTCGACCGGCTATAAGGGGCAGGCCTATGATCTGGTCAGCACCTTCAACGCGGCCGAAGCGGCGGCGGGGCCGGTGAGGCCCGAGACGGCGAAGAATTACGAGATCGGCTTCAAGAACAGCCTGTTCGATCATCGCCTGCTGTTCAACACCACCTTCTTCTGGACGGATTACAAGGGCTTCCAGACATCGGTGCAATCCTTCCTGCCGGACGGCACCTATCTCACCTTCCTCAATTCGATCGGCAAGCTGCGCACGCGCGGCGTCGAGGTGGACATGATCGCCCGGCCGACCAACCGGCTGAAGTTCAATGCCTCGGGTGCCTATGACGATGCCAAGGTCATCGATTTCCCCTTCGGCCCCTGCTTCGGCGGGCAGACGGCGGCGCAGGGCTGCGTGCCCGATCCGCGCGTGACGGTGAACCCCGGCAAGGTCCAGAACCTCGATGGCAAGCGCCTGAACAACGCGCCCAAGTTCAAGTTCAATGTCGGCGGCGAATATGATTTCCCGATCGGCGGATCGCCGCTGGGCGGCTTCGTCACCTTCGATTATCGCTGGCAGAGCAGGATCAACTTCTCGCTGAACCAGGATCCGGTCACGGTCGAGAAGTCTTACGGCGTGTTTGATGCCACGGTCGGTGCCAGTGCGGGTGACGGGCGCTACAAGCTCACCGTCTTCGTCAACAACCTGTTCGACAAGCATTATGCCGTCGGTCTCGGCAACACCACCTCCGGCTTCAGCGCGCCGGGCGTGACGGCGTTTGGCACCAACTGGCAGCCGGCGCGCGACTCCTTCCGCTATGCGGGCGTCCGTTTCGACGTCGGCTTCTGATGGCTCCCTCCGGGGCGGGGTTGTTCCGACCCCGCCTCTGGCCCTGCCACCCGACGGCCCAGCCGCCGGGTGGCTTTTTGGGATCCCCGTATCCTGCGCGAGTGGTGTTGGAACCGGGAAGAGAATTTCAGGTGAGTAAAGCCTTGTTCGAATGCATGTGAAAAGCAGGTCATGCCGCTCTTTCAGGATATTTCGTCGCGATAAGGACGCATGGAACGGCACCCTGCAACGAGAGTGGCGGGAGTCCGATCCCGGTTGAACCTGCGTGCGTGGCTCAATTCATCGCGTTTTTCGAAACAAATCCCGTGCGATGCTGTTTGATGAACATGGATTCGTGAACAGGACGGGTCCGCATAGAACAGGGGAGAGGGCAATGGTCAGGAAATCCACGCGCCTTCCTGCGCGCCATTTTGACATGAAGGATCTGGCCGCGGTCATGGCGGTATCGATCGGATTGTGGATCATCATCATCCGGGCAATCCTTTCGCTGCACTGAGCGAGCGCCGCCGGACGTGAAGACTGGGCGGGTTGCGATCGCCTAGAGATCGTAGCTTGCCCTGTTCGCCTCGATCTCCGCGAGATGCTCGCGCGCCCATTCGCCAAGGTGCAGGACGGGCTCAGCGAGGGACATTCCCAAGGGCGTCAACGCATATTCGACTTGCGGCGGCACCGTCGGATGGACGGTGCGCATCACCATGCCGTCGCGTTCGAGCGCTTTCAGCGTGCGGGTCAGCATCTGCTGGGAGATGCCGCCGACGGCGCGTTTGATCTCGTTGAAGCGCCGGGAATGCTCGCGCAGCGTCATCACCACCAGCACGGTCCACTTGTCGCCGACGCGCGCGAGGATGCCGCTGATCTTCCGGCAATCGCCATGCTCGACGAGAGGGGTAGGCATATCCATGTGACCTGGTTCCGAAAATATGCGTTCTTGGCGACCTTGCCATGGTCACATAGCTGCTCCTGGTCACAAATCCAGACCGGAGCCGACCATGCAGTTGCTTCACATCGATTCCAGCATCCAGGGCGATCTTTCCGCCAGCCGTGCGATCACGGCCAGCGTCGTCGATCATATTCGCGCGGGGAAACCCGAGCTCGCGGTCGTGCGCCGCGATCTGGTGGCCGAGCCGCTGCCCCATCTCACGCTCGATGCGATGGGCGGCGGGGATGTGCTGGAGGAGTTCCTTGCCTCGCAGATCGTCGTGATCGGAGCGGGCATGTATAATTTCACCATCCCGAGCCAGTTGAAGGCCTGGATCGATCGTATCCTGGTGGCGGGCAAGACCTTCCGCTACGGCGCCGAGGGACCGGAAGGCCTTGCGGGCGACAAGCGGGTCATCGTCGTGCTCGCGCGCGGCGGGGCTTATGGCGAAGGCGCGCCGGCGGCGGCGCTCGAACATGCCGAAACCTATCTGAAGGGCGTTCTCGCCTTCATCGGGATCAAGGCGCCGGAGTTCGTCGTCGCGGAAGGCCTGGCGTTCGGCGACGAAGCGCGCCATGCGGCGATATCGGGCGCGACCGATCGGGCGCGGCTTGCCGCATCGGATCTCTTGCAGGCGGCCTGAAGGCGCGGAGGCGCCGGAGCCGGGTGTCCCGGCGCCTTCAATCGGGATCGCCGTCAGCTCTCGAAATGGAAGGCGGTGAAAAGGATGGCGATGGCCGCCCCGAAGGCCATGAGCATCGTGCCCGCAAGCCTCAACCCATAGGTGAGGGAATCCTCCTCCGACGAATCCGCGAGCGGCGGGCGCTGCAATATCCGGCGGGCCAGATCCTGACGGAACGTCATGACGAACCCGGCACCCACCAGCAGCACCGCGAGGCCGTCGATCCAGATGAACAGATAGGCCACGATGATCTTCCCTTTGAGCCCCCATCCGACGGGCGAATGATCGCGGCGCCCCGAATGCCCGGACGACTATGGCGCCGCCCGCGGGCCGAGGCGAGCCATATGTTGGTGCCGATGCCGCCCTCCCTCTGCTGTTCTGTACCGGACCGCTTCCGTTTCGGTGTCCGGTGCGGCTATGACAGCTCCGTTCGGGGGGACGGGGCAGGAGCAGTTTATGGGTGGCATGACGCGGCTGGGATGGGCGTTCGGCGTGGCTTCGGCCGTGATGATGGCCGCGATGGGGCAGGCGGCGGAGCCCGCCGATCCGCATCTCGATCTCGAACAGATCGACGGCGCCCATGCCATGGCGACGGTGAAGGCCTGGAACGCCCGCACGCTCGCCAAACTGGAGAAGCAGCCGCATTTCGCCGAATATCGTTCGCGCGCGCTGGCGTTGCTGTCCGATCGCCAGAGGATCGCGACACCCGATCAGGTTCTGGGCGATACGGTCCTCAACTTCTGGCAGGATGACGAGCATCCGCGCGGGCTGTGGCGCGCCTCGCCGCTGGCGGACTTCACCAGCGGAAAGCCGAGCTGGCGCACGCTTATCGACGTCGCCGCGCTCGGCAAGGCCGAGGGCCATAAATGGGTGTTCAAGGGCGCGACCTGCCTCTCGCCGGCTTATGTGCGCTGCATGGTCGCGCTGTCCGACGGGGGCGGGGACAGCGTCGTCGAGCGCGAATTCGACATGACGCGGGGCGCCTTCATTCCCGGCGGATTCAGCTTGCCCGATGCCAAGATGAGCGTGTCCTGGGCCGGTCCCGACGCGCTCTATGTCGCTACCGACTTCGGCCCCGGCAGCATGACCGATTCCGGCTATGCCCGCATCGTCAAGCTGTGGAAGCGGGGCACGCCGCTCTCCGCCGCGACGATGCTCAGCGAAGGCATGACATCGGACGTGTCGGTCAGCACCGACGTGATGGTCGACGGGGGCCGCACCTGGCCGATCCTGGTGCGCGGCGTCGATTTCTACCACCGCAAGGTCAGCCATATCGCGCCTGACGGCCGGCTGGTGCCGACCCCGCTGCCGGACGATGCGGAAATCGCCGACGTCATCGACGGCCGCGTGGTGGCAACGCTGAAGAGCGCGTGGCAGGGGCATCCGGCGGGCGCCGTGGTGGCCTATTCGATCCCGGATCTGCTGGCGGGCCGGACACCGGCGATCGAAAGCGTGTTCGTGCCGAACGCCCATCAGGCCGTCGAGACGGTCGCGGCCAGCAAATCCGTTCTGTGGGTCAAGCTTCTGGACGACGTGTCCGGCCGGCTGCTGGCGCTGAAGCGTGGCGAGGACGGCCGCTGGACGGGACAGGCGACCGCCCTCCCGGACAAGTCCACCATCCATCTCGATGCGACGGCCTCGACCGCCGACAGGGCCTTCGTCACCGTGGAGGGGATGCTTACGCCGCCGACATTGTTCAGCGTCGCTCCCGATCGGGCACCCGTCGCCGTGCAGTCGCTGCCGGCCCGCTTCGATGCCTCGAACATGGCGGTCGAGCAGCATTTCGCGACGTCGAAGGATGGCACGAAGGTTCCCTACTTCCTCGTCCGCCGGAAGGACGCGAAGGGGCCGGTGCCGGCCTATATCCATGCCTATGGCGGCTTCGAGCTGGCCCAGACGCCCAGCTATCTCGTCAACGAGCCTTATCGCTCGGGTCCGGCGGCGCTCTATTGGGTGGAGGAGGGCAATGCCTATGTCCTCGCCAATATCCGGGGCGGCGGCGAATATGGGCCGGGCTGGCACGACGCGGCGCTGCGTGAGAAGCGGCAGAACGCCTATGACGATCTCTACGCCGTCGCCGAGGATCTGGTGAAGGACGGGGTCACGCGGAAGGGGCGGATCGCGGTTTCGGGGCGCTCCAATGGCGGGCTGATGGCGTCGGTGGCGATCACCCAGCGGCCGGACCTGTTCGGCGCGGCGGTGATCGGATCGCCGCTCACCGACATGAAGCGCTTCTCGCACCTGCTCGCAGGTGCGTCATGGATGGGCGAATATGGCAATCCCGACGTGCCCGCCGACTGGGCGTTCATCCAGAAATATTCGCCTTATCAGAACCTCAAGCCGGGCGTGAAATATCCCACGCCCTTCATCTACACCTCCACCCGTGACGATCGCGTCCACCCCGGCCATGCCCGCAAGTTCGCGGCGCGACTGGAGGATTTCCACGATCCCTTCTTCTATTTCGAGGCGATCGAGGGCGGCCATGCGGCCGGCGTCGAGCCGCAGGAGGACGCGCTGCGCGCCGCGCTGGTCACGGTCTATCTCAACCTCGAATTGCCGCATTCCGCGGCACGGTGAGGGTCGATCAACCCTGAGGCCGGCCGATCCCGTCGCTCTGTCGCCGGAATGTCAGAGCGACGATCTCGGGATTGTCTTCCCATCGCTCGCCGGCGGTGCCGTGGGTCTTCCGCCAGGAGGAACGAACCGCACCGACCGGCGAAAGATCGGGAAGGCCGGGTTCGCCCGGCCACAGCCAGAACGGGCCGCCCCGCAAGGGAAAGGCGAGAGGCCCTTCCCGGACGGCTTCCGCTCTCGTCATGTCGTGCAGGCGGCAAATCTGCACGTCCTCGACGATCAATAGCGATCGGCAGGCCCATCGCGGCATGAGGCTGGCCGGAGTCCATGTCGCCCGCCAGTAGAGCTTGTCGGTCTCGACCTCATATCCCTGCGCATCCCGGAAGCGGAGTTGCCCGTCCCTGAACAGGACATAGGCGGCCGCTGACGGACGGGCCCAGTCTCCCCTGGTGCCGGTGGCCGGGGCGAAACTTTCCCGCACCCACAGGCGATCGCCCGGCCGGCAATGGGCCAAGGGTGAGGAGGCCAGCCGGCATGTCCGCGTCTTGCGGCCGGCGAGCAGCGCCCGGATCATCGGTGGAGAGAAATTGATCGGCCGATCGGTCATGGGTTTCGCGCGTATCGGCAGGATGGCTTTCCGGGCAAGGGCTTCCTTGGCGGGCCGTTATTCGGGACGGGCGTTTCGGTTCGCCAGCAGCGCGGTCATGCTGGATACGAGCTGGCCGATCCGTCCGGTCGTTTCCCAGGCATAGAGCGAGACGGTCATCGACTGTTCCATGCCTAGTCCATCACAGATGCGCACGTTCCGCCCCAAGGTCGACAGACAGGGCAGGAGCGATATCCCCATGCCGGCCTCGACGGCCACCAGTACGCTCGACAGGCTGCTGCCCGTGAACCCGATATACCAATGCCGCTGCTCCCGCTCGATCCGCGCGAACATCTCGTCGCGATAGAGGCCGCCGGGAGGAAACGCCACGAGCGGCACCGGGTCCGACCAGTCGCGCGCGGCGGATGCGCTTTCGAACCACGCCATCGGTTCCGCAAAGGATGCGCGGCAATCGGTGCTGGCCTTATGTTCCTTGATGACGATCACGTCGAACTCGCCATTGCGATAGCGCCGCGCGAGCTCCCGGCTGAGGCCCGTCGTCACGTCCAGCCGGACTTCCCGATGCCATTCGGAGAAGCCCGCGAACACGCCGGCCATCTCCGGCGTCAGGATGTCCTCGGCGACGCCGATGCGCACCGCCTGCGTGCCGGCGGGATCGGCCAGCAGATTGGCCGCTTCGGCCTGAAGCGCGAGGATGCGCCTCGCATGGCCGAGCAAGCGTTCGCCGGCGGGCGTCGGCCGGACGGGCCTTGCGCTGCGATCGATCAGGCCGTGACCCACCGCGTCCTCAAGCCGGGCCAGTTGCTGGCTGATCGTCGATTGCGTCATGTTCAGTTCCGCCGCCGCGCCGGTGAAGCTGCCATGGCCGGCGATGGCGGCGAAGGCCCGAAGAAGGCGAGGGTCCAGCAGAACGCTATTCATAGGATGCATGTTCTATATCATAACATCTAATTTGCGCATAAACTGGTAGTGCCGATACATTCGCGCCGATCAAAAAAGGATGGTGCGTGTGAGGATTGCTCGAATTGCATTGGCGGCGGCCGTCTCGTTCCTGCCCTTTCAGGCGATGGCGCGGGACAAGGCGGACGTCCTGATCCGCCACGCGACCGTGATCGACGTCGAGCACGCCCGCACCATCCCCGATCAGGCGGTCGCGACGAAGGGCGATCGCATCGTTGCGGTCGGGCGGGACGCGGACGTCGCCAAGGCGTGGAGCGCCAACCGGCAGGTCGACGGCAAGGGGCGCTTCCTGATCCCCGGCCTGTGGGACATGCACGTCCATTTCGGCGGCGGCCCGGCGCTGATCGACGAGAACAAGGCGCTGCTGCCGCTCTATGTCGCCTATGGCATCACCACCATCCGCGACTGCTCCGGCGATCTTCCCTATGACGTGCTGAACTGGCGCGGCGAGATCGCGAGCGGCAAGCTGTTCGGCCCGACCCTGCTCAGCTCCGGCCCCAAGATCGAGGGGGTCAAGCCGGTCTGGAAGGGCACGCTGGAAACCGGCTCCGAGGCGGATGTCGATGCGGCGGTCGCGAAGCTGGTCGCGCTCAAGGTGGATTTCGTCAAGATCACCGACAGCACGCTGAAGCCGGACCTGTTCCTCTATGCGGTGCGCAAGTCGCGGGAGGCGGGGCTGCGTGCATCCGGCCATATTCCGATGGCGGACACGGTCGGGCAGGCGGTCGATGCCGGGATCAGCTCGATCGAGCATCTGGATTATGCCTTCAAGGCGGGCGTGAAGGATGAGGCGCGGATCGCCGCCGATTTCGGCGCAGGCCGCATCACCCGCGCCGAAGCACAGGCGCAGCTTGACGCCGGCTTCGATCCCGAAACCGCGATGGCCGCCTATCGCAACCTGCGTGAGCACCATGTGTTCGTGACGCCGACGCTCAATATCGAGCGGACGCTCGCGTATCTCGACAGCGACGACCACACGCATGATCCCTTCCTGGCCTATATCGGGCCGGGGCTGCGCAAGACCTATCAGTGGCGGATCGACCGGGCTGCAAAGGCAACGCCGGAACAGATCGCGGCGCGGCACCGCGAATATGCGCAGACCGCCGCCGTTCTGCCGATGCTGGAAAAGGCGGGGGTGACGATCATGGCCGGCACCGATGCGGGCTTCCTGAACTCCTATGACTATCCCGCGCTCGGGCTGCATCAGGAACTGGCGCTCTATGTGAAGACCGGCCTGACCCCGGCCGAGGCACTCGCCGCCGCGACGCGCGCGGGGCCGGCCTGGTTCGGCAAGCTGGATCGCTATGGCTCGGTCGAGACCGGCAAGCAGGCCGATCTGGTGCTGCTGGACCGCAATCCGCTGGAGGACATCAGCGCCACCCAGTCGGTCAACACGGTGATCCTGCGCGGTGCGGTCGAGGACCGCGCGACGCTCGACCGGCTGCTGGCGGAGGCGCGGGAGAAGGTCTCGAAGTGGAATGCGGAAGCGGCGCAGTGAGCGAGCCCGACGACCAGACCTTCCTGCGCGCCGCGATCCATCTGGCGCGGGAGAATGTCGGGCACGGCGGCCGGCCGTTCGGCGCGGTGGTGGTGAAGGACGGCGCGATCGTGGCGACCGGCGTCAACGAGATTCTCGCCACCGGCGATCCCACCGCCCATGCCGAAATGGGCGCGATCCGCGCGGCGAGCCGGAAGCTCGGTTCGCCTGATCTGTCCGGTTGTCGCATCTATGCCAGCGGCCATCCCTGCCCGATGTGCATGGCGGCGATGCGGATGGCGGGCATCGAGGCGGTCGCCTATGCCTATTCCAACGAGGCGGCGGCGCCGTTCGGCCTTTCGACCGCCGCGATCTATGCCGAGCTGGCCCGGCCGTTCGCCGAACAATCGATGGATATCCGTCATCTGCCGGCGGACGGTGCCGCCGAACCCGCCATCTATGCCGATTGGCAGCGCCGGCAGCAGCAACGGGCCTGAACCGGCGCTGCCGAGGCCGATCGCGCCGCTCCAGGATCGGACGGGAAGCTTCTTAGCACATCATCGTCACGGCACGGCTGGCGCCATGCTCCTATGCCCGCGCGCTGGCTCCTGACCCCGAGCCGGATCGAACCACGGCCACAGTCTAGGCGCCGCAGGACTCGCGGACGATCAGATCGGTGGCCAGGCGTTCGGGCTCATGATCGATATGATCCGACAGGATGCGGGAGACGAGCATCCGGCCCGCGCCCGCCGTATCCTGCCGTATCGTGGTCAAGGCGGGGGTCGAGAGGCGGCTGAGCAGCATATCGTCATAACCCACCACCGAGACGTCGCGCGGCACCGAAAGGCCGGCCCGGCGCAGCGCGTTGATGGCACCGAGCGCGATCAGGTCGCTCGATGCGACGATGCCGTCGAAATGCACCCGCCGCCTCAGCAGGCGGCCGACGGCGGCCTCCGCCGATTCCAGCTCGAAGTCGACCGGCACGATCAGCCGGGGATCGGCCTCCAGCCCACTTTCCTTCAGCGCCTCGCTATAGCCTTCCCGACGCTGCACCGCTTCCAGATCCGATCCGCCGATGAACAGGATCGCCTTGCGCCCAAGCCGTGCCAGATGGAGCGTCGCCCGCCGCCCGCCCAGCTCATTGTCGGAGCCGATCGAGCAATAGCGCTGCCCCCGCATCTGCGCGCCCCAGACGACGAAGCGCGCGCTCGTCTCGGCCAGTTGGTTGAAGGCCTCGTGCAGCACGCTCTGACCGAGGAAGATCACGCCGCTCGCCCGGCTGGTGGTGGTGGCGTGGAGGAGATCCTCATAGCTGGTCGGTGAGACATGGCTGACCGTGAAGTCGCAGCCGCGCGCACGCGCCGCCTCGCCGATGCTGGCGAGCAGTTCGAGGAAGAAGGGATGCGACAGGGGCAGCGGACCGCTGCGCACATGGGGCGTCACGATCGCGATCGAGCCCTCGGCACCGATCGGGCTTGCCGGCATCGTCATGCGGAAGGGATAGTTATGCTCGCGCGCCAGCGCCCAGATGCGCTGCTTGGTGCGCGCACTGATGAGAGGCTGGTCATTGAGCGCGCGCGAGACGGTGGATACCGAAACGCCTGCCAGCTTGGCCAGATCTTCGAGCGTCGTATTGCTGTTGCTACCGTTACCCATTGCGCTCAGATTGGCTGTGGCCCGCGGGCCGAGTTAAGACATCGGAACTCCGCCATTGCAAGCGAGCGGACCGGGGGGAGGGGGAATGCTGGCGATCGACGACGGCACAAGGCCGCCGCTGAGCCGGGCACGCATCTGGAACATGTGCTGCGGCCTGTTCGGCGTGCAGGTGGTCTGGGGCCTCCAGAACGTCAACACGAGCCGCATCTTCCAGACGCTGGGCGCTAGCGTCGACGGGCTCGCCATCCTGTGGATCGCGGCGCCGGTGACCGGGCTCGTCGTGCAGCCGCTGATCGGCCATCTGAGCGATCGCACCTGGGGGCCGCTGGGGCGGCGGCGTCCCTATCTGCTGGGCGGTGCGCTGCTCACCGCGCTGGCGCTGCTCGCCATGCCCAACGCCTCGACGATCTGGATGGCGAGCCTGATGCTGTGGCTGCTCACCGGATCGATCAACGTCGCGGCCGAACCGTTCCGCGCGCTCGTCGCCGACAGCCTGCCCGAAGCGCAGCAGACCACCGGGTTCGCCATCCAGACCTTCTTCATCGGGCTGGGCGCGGTGCTCGCCTCGGCTTTGCCCTGGATGCTGGCGCATTGGGGCGTGTCCGGCGTGGGGCCGAGGCATGTGCTGCCGCCGACGGTGCGGATCGCCTTCTATGTCGGCGCGGCTTTCCTGCTGGTGGCGGTGACGTGGAGCATCCTCACGACCTCCGAACGCCCGCCCGAGGCGATCGAGGCGGAGAATCATCGCACCGACATGCCCGCCGCGCCGACCCGCGAAGGCGAGACCAAGCTGATCCGCAGCGGCCTGATATGGATCGCGGCCGGCGTGGCGATGGGCGGTTTCGCGTTCGCGGAAGCCTTGAGGCGTGGCATCTACATCGTCGCGGCGCTGGCGGCGATGTTCGGCATGGCGCAGTTGATGGCCGTGCTCATCCGGCGCCGGGGCGGAGCGTCCGTCAGCGTGCTCGAGATCGTCGAGGATATCCTCCACATGCCGCTCGTGCTGAAGCGGCTGGCCGTGGTGCAGTTCTTCACCTGGTTCGGACTGTTCGCGATGTGGGTCTATACCGTGCCCGCCATTGCTGCGCAGCATTATGGCAGCGCCGACCCCAGTTCCGTGGCCTATAACCAGTGCGCCGATTGGGTGGGCGTTCTGTTCGCGGGCTATAATGGCGTGGCGGCGGTCGTGGCCCTGGCGCTGCCGCCGCTCGCGGCGCGGGTGGGGCGGCGCGCTGTCCATGCGATCGCGCTGCTGCTGGGCGCGCTGGGGCTGCTGGGCTTCGTGCTGATCGACGATCCGATATGGCTTTGGCTGCCCACGATCGGCATCGGTTGTGCCTGGGCATCGATCCTCTCGACCGCTTATGCGATGCTGTCGAGCGCGCTGCCGCCGCGCAAGATCGGTGTCTATATGGGCATCCACAATATCTTCCTGGTGCTGCCGCAGCTTGTCGCGGCGACCTTGCTGGATGCGATGGTGGCCCGGCTCTTCTGGGGACACGCCATCTATGCGCTCGCGCTCGCGGCCGGCTCGCTGGCGCTGGCCGCCGCCTTCACGCTGACAGTGCCCGACCAGACACCCCGGCGCTGAGCCCCAGGCGATCTCCCGCATCATCACGGATGGCTGTCTGCGCATGGCCGCTTCCCGTTATGCAAAAATTTGCATTCATCTGCGCAATGCTTGCGAATCCGTCAACATATTGTTGATCGAATCGGAGCATAAATTTGAAAGATTTATAGACAAATTCAACATATAAGTTTGATTTCTAACAATATTATTTCATGCCCACACCCTCTTGCAATCGCCCGCAAAAATGCGCAAAAATGTGCAACGAAACGAGGGTGGCGAACGGCCCGTCAGTGGTCGTCGCCTCGGGAGGGATGTGGTGAAGGGGCTGCGGCGCATATCGGCGCCGCGCACTTTTCGGATGCCCGGCTCTCCACCGTCGCCTGTCTGGCGCGGCCCGATCATGCGTATCGGCTTCACAACATCGGCCTCGCGCGGACGGGGCGAACTGAGGGGAGAGATAATGGGGGATCGTAATCCGAACCGCGGCATGGCGTTGCGTGGGGGCGCGTCGCTGGCGGTGCTTGCCGCGCTCAGTTTCGCGGTGGCCGCACGGGCGCAGGAAGCACCGGTGGCCGGCACGAACTCTGCCGCGCCCATCCGGCTGGCGGCGGCAAGCGGCGCGCCGTTGCAGGCGACGCAGGCCGTGGCCCCCGATACCGGCGATGACAAGACCGGCGGCGACGCGACGAAGGAGATCGTCGTCATCGGCGTGCGCGGCGCGCTCAATACCGCACTTGGCATCAAGAAGAATGCCGACACCTTCGTGGACTCGATCACCGCGACCGACATCGGCGCCTTCCCGGACAAGTCGGTGTCCGAGGCGCTCCAGCGCGTGCCGGGCATCACCGTCAACCGCCTCCAGTCGAACGACGACAGCACCCACCCGTCGGGCGAGCCGACCGGCGTGCTGATCCGCGGCCTCACGCAGGTCCGCACCGAGTTCAACGGGCGTGACAGCTTCTCCGCCGATGCCTCGCGCGGGCTCAACTTCAACGACGTCTCGCCCGAGCTGATGGCGGGCGTCGACGCCTATAAGAACCAGACGGCGGAGATGATCGAGGGCGGTATCGCCGGCACGGTCAATCTGCGCACGCGCCTGCCCTTCGACACCGACGGGCAGGTGATCTCGGCCAATGCCAAGGCCGATTATGGCGATCGTTCGAAGAAGTGGACGGGCGAGGCCTCGGGCATCTATTCCAACGTCTTCCATACGCCGATCGGCAAGTTCGGTATCCTCGGCGACTATGCCTATTCGCATGTGGTCACGCGCACCGAGAGCGTGATTATGGACCGTATCGACACCTATTGCTCGGCGGGCGACATCGACGCCGACGGCCATGCGATCGTCAACAACGGCACGGTGCCCTGCACCGCCAATCCGTTCGGCGGCAGCGGCTGGGCCTATGTGCCGGACGGCATCCGCTATTCCCAGGTCGATTATGACCGCACGCGCCGCGGGCTCGCGGTCGCCGGGCAATATGAGAACAACGCCGGCAATCTGCGCGCGACGGTGCAGTATACGAACTCCAAATATCGCAACGCCTGGCTGGAGCGCGCCAGCCATGTGATCTTCGACGGCAACGCCTATGGCACCTCGTCCTTCAACCCGCGCACGGCGAGCATCCTGCAACCGGCTTCGGGCACCGCGCCCTTCACCTTCGACTCCGACGGCAACATCGTCTCGGGCACCTTGACCCACCCGACCGGCGACTGGCGCGGCGGCAGCACGGCCGATTATATCGACGACGGTTCGGCCGTGTCGGGCCTGCCCTTCGTGAACTATTGTGGCGCGGGCTCATCCTGCGCGACGCAGCAGGAGGGCCTCTATTTCCAGAACGAGGCGCGCAACTTCAACCATCGTGAAAGCACGCGCGACCTTTCCGGCAATATCAAGTGGGACGCGACCGATCGCCTGCACTTCAATTTTGACGTGCAGCATATCGATGCCTCGGTTCACAATAATGACATTCTCGTCGCCGTCGGCTCGATGGCGAACATGCAATATTCGGTGAACAAGGACGGCACGCCCGAGGTGACGCTGCTGCCGGGCTCCAACGTCAACTATGCCGACGGCGGCCTCGCCAATCCGCATAATTACTGGATGCCCTTCATCCAGGGGCACCGCGAGGACGATAACGCGAAGGAACTCGCGCTGCGTTTCGACACGCAATATGATTTCGACAATGCCGGCGGCTGGCTGGACTCGCTGAAGGTTGGCGTGCGCTATGCGGACCGCAAGCAGACGGTGCGTTACTCGACCTTCAACTGGACCTCGATCGCGGCGCCGTGGAACTGCAACGGGCCGGGCTTCAACATCGACAACACCTCGCCCGCGCCCTATCCGGCCGCCTGCGGCCATAGCGGCGACTTCCAGGGCTATGGCGCGAACATCTGGGAATCGACCAGCTTCGGCAACGGCTTCTACGGCAACGGCACCTATCCGAACGGCGATCTCGTCTATCTGAACCGCGCGACGCTGCGCGACTATGACGCTCTTGTCGGCGCGCTGAGCGGCGCCAACACCAATTCGCCGATCTCGCCCGGCTATGTGCCGATCTGCGACCGCGCCAACGCGACGGTGGGCTGCTACACGCCGTCCGAGATCATGCACATCCGCGAGCAGACGCTGGCGGGCTATGCGATGCTGAAATTCGGCGGCAATTCGACGACGATCTTCGACGGGATCACGGTGCAGGGCAATGTCGGCGTCCGCGCCGTCAAGACCTGGGACAAGAGTGACGGTAGCGTCAGCTTCCCCGACATCAACGCACTGATGCTCGCGCCTTGCGACACGCCGCTCAGCGGCACCAACATCGTCAATCCGTCCTGCTATCTGACCGACAGCGTCCGCGCTTTCGCCGATGGCGGCGGCACGCCCAACAATTTCAAGGCGGGCCACATGAACTGGCTGCCGAGCTTCAACGTGCGTTTCGGGCTCGACAACAAGAATTACGTCCGCTTCGCCTATTCGCGCGCGATGTCGCGGCCCGATATCGGCCTGCTGCGCAACTATGTGATGGTCAACCAGCCGCTGATCGACCCGACGGCGAACTCGCCCTATATCGTCTATACCGATCCCAATGGGCCGCACACGGCGGCCAATGTGAAGGGCTACAACTTCGTCTTCCAGGCGGAATCCGGCTATGGCGGGCTGAAGCCGATCACCGCCGATCAGATCGACATCTCGTTCGAGCGCTACATGGCGCACGGCTCGGCCTTCACGATCGACGGCTTCTTCAAGAAGCTCAACGGCAGCATCGCCTATGGCGAGTTCGCTCGGGACTTCACCAACAACGGCTCGACCCAGACGGTCATCATGCGCGGACCCCGCAACGAGAAGGGCGGCGGCAAGCTGATGGGCTTCGAGGCCAACTATCAGACCTTCTTCGATTTCCTGCCCGGTCTGCTCTCCGGCCTCGGGATGCAGGCGAACTATACCTATGTGCATCAGTCCGGCATCCACAACTCGAATCTGGTGACGGAGGGCGCGCTGACGGATGGCGGCACGGGCGCCTTCGGTGCGGGCGTGACGGTCAACGGGCCGACCTCGACGATCGACTCCCATCGTCTGGCCGGCATCTCGACCCATTCGTTCAACGTCGTCGGCCTGTACGAGAAGGGGCCGATCGGCTTCCGCCTCGCCTACAACTGGCGCTCGCGTTACCTCACCGACAATCTGGATTGCTGCATCGGCCTTCCGGTGTTCCAGAAAGCGGCGGGCTTCCTCGACGGATCGCTGCGCTTCTCGCCCTGGAAGTTCCTGGAGCTGTCGGTCGAGGGCACCAACCTGCTCGGGACGACGACCGTCTATCAGCAGGAGGTCTTCGGCGACTCCCCTGCGACGCCGGGCGCCAAGCCGGTGTATCGGGATGCCAACTGGAGCCGCGTCGACCGCCGCGTCCAGTTCGGCGCCCGCGTGAAGTTCTGATGGCAGGGCGCCGTCCGGCTATGGCCGCGACGGCGCCATCCTCCCCGAACGGAGACAGGCGGATGCAGGCAGAGCGGCCCCTTCGGGTGGTCATCGTCGGCGGCGGGACGGCGGGCTGGATGGCGGCGGCCGGTCTCTCCCGCCTGCTCGACCCGCGCGACTACGCCATCACGCTGATCGAATCCGACGAGATCGGCACGGTGGGCGTCGGCGAGGCGACGCTGCCGCATATCAGGACGTTCAACGACATGCTCGGCTTCGACGAGGCCGAGTTCATGCGCGAGACGCAGGCGACGATCAAACTCGGCGTCGAGTTCGTCGGCTGGACACGCGACGGGGATCGCTACATCCACCCCTTCGGCGTGTTCGGCGAACGCTGGGCGGGCGTCGATTTCCAGCATCATTGGGTGCGCGCGAAGCGGGCGGGGCGCGATGTCGCCCCGCTACAGGCCTATAGCTACGCGGTAGCCCTGGCCCGCGCCGACGCCTTCGAATGGCCGTCCGAGGACACGGCATCGATCCGCTCGACCTATGCCTACGCCTATCATTTCGACGCCTCGCTTTATGCGGACTATATCCGGCGCTGGTCGATGCGGCGCGGGGTGCGGCGGGTCGAGGGGCTGGTGCTCGATGTCGAGCAGGATGCCGACACCGGCCATGTCCGTGCGCTGAGGCTCAAGTCGGGCGCGGTGATCGAGGGTGGTCTGTTCGTCGATTGCAGCGGCTTCCGCTCGCTGCTGGTGGGGCAGGCGATGGGCGTCGGCTGGCAGGACTGGAGCGCATGGCTCCCCTGCGATCGCGCGCTCGCGGTGCCGTGCGACAGGGTGGGGCGGCTCACCCCTTATACGCGCGCCACGGCGCGGGAGGCGGGGTGGATGTGGCGCATCCCGCTCCAGCATCGGGTGGGCAACGGCTATGTCTTCTCCAGCCGCTTCTGCGACGAGGGCCGGGCGAAGGAGACGCTGCTCGCCCATCTGGAAAGCCCGCCGCTCGCCGAGCCGCGGCTGCTGCGCTTCCAGGCGGGACGGCATGAGCGGATGTGGGAGGGCAATTGCGTCGCCATCGGGCTCGCCGGAGGATTTCTCGAGCCGCTGGAGTCGACCAGCATCTTCCTGATCCAGGCGGCGGTGATGGACCTCGCCAACCTGATGCCGGTGCCGGGGCGCCCGATCGACCCGCGTCTGGCGGCGGAGTTCAACCGGCTCTCCTCGCTGCAATATGATCGGGTGCGGGACTTCCTCCTGCTCCATTACATCGCCAATGCGCGCGAGGGGCAGCCGCTCTGGGACCATATGCGGGCCATGACGCTGCCCGACACGCTGGCCCACAAGATCGCGCTGTTCGAGGAGGGCGCCGCCGCGCCAAGCTATCTCTATGGGCTGTTCTCGCGCGATAGCTGGCTTTCGGTGCTGATCGGGCAGGGGATCGAACCCCAAGGCCATAGTCGCCTCGCGGATCGATTGTCGCTGGAGGAGACGGAGCAGCGTCTCGCCGATCTTCGGGCGCGGATCGAGGCGGGTCTCGGCACGGCGCCTTCGCATGAGGAGTTCGTCGCTCGCTGCTGCGGCGCCGGGTCGGCGGTCAGGATGACGGCATGAGCGCGATCGATCGTGTCGTCATCGCGGGCTGCGACGCTCCGCTCTGGCTGGCCGCCGCGACGATCCGGCAAGCGCTGGCGCCGGCAGGTGTCGCGGTCTGCGCGGTCGAGCTGCCGAGCCGGCTCAGCGTGGCGGATTGCCATGCCACCCTGCCGGCACTCGAAGCGCTGCATGGCCGGCTCGGGATCGACGAGGCCATGTTGTTGCGGCTGACCGGCGGGGCGTTTTCGCTCGGCCAGAATGTCGTCGACACGACGGGCGCGATGCCGCTGTTCATGATCCCCTCCGGTTCGTTCGGCACGAGGATCGAGGGGCAGGATTTCTTCGCCTATTGGCTGAAGGCCCGCAGCCTTGGCCTCAATGTGGCGCTGGAGCATTTCTCGCTGGCCGCCGCCGCCGCACGGCAGGGGCGTATCCTCTTCCCCGATGACAGCACCGAGGCCTATGGCCGCAGCGATTATGGCTACCATCTGCCAGCGATCACTTATGCCCGCTGCCTCAAGGCGCTTGCGGTGCATCTGGGCGTCGAGGTGCTGGAAGCGCGCTCGGTTGCGGCGAAACGCGGAGAGAGGGGGATCGACGCGCTGCTCCTCGACGATGGGCGGCGGGTGGAAGGACGGCTCTTCATCGATGCCGGCAGCGGGCTTTCCATCGGTCGCCCGCGAGAAAGCTGGCGCGAGAGCTTCCCCGTCGATCGCATCCTGACCGCCACGGCGCCGCGCCTTGCCTCGGTGCCCGCTTATGCCGAGATCCGGTTGGGGGAGGGCGGATGGACAGTGCTCCATCCTGCCGCCGGCCACACCCATCTGCTCCATGCATGGTCGAGCACGCATCGCGGTGACGGGGAGGCGGTGCGGGATGCCGAGGCGCTTGGCGGTCTCCCGCTTGAGGAGATCGATATCCGCGCCGCCGATCCGGGGTGTCTGACCGAGCCATGGGAGGGCAATTGCATCGCCATCGGCGAGGCGGCGTGCGCCGCCGACCCGGTCCATGATGTGGGGCTGCATGTCGTCCAGCTTGGGCTGGTGCATCTGCTGGCTTGTTTCCCGGCCTCGGCGGGCTTCGCGGCGCAGCGGGCCGAATATAACCGCGTGATGCGCTCGGCGCTCGGCCGGGTGCGGGATTTCCAGTCGGCTTTCTACATCGGCAACGCGTTGCCCTCGCCCTTCTGGGCGGACGCGCGCGGCGCCCGGCGCTCGCCGGAGCTGGAGCATCTCCTCGCCACCTTCCTCGCGCGGGGAGAGATCGCGCCGTTCGAGGACGAAAGCTTCGCGCCCGATAGCTGGCGGGCGCTGCTGGTGGGGCAGGGGGTATCGCCGGTCAGCTGGCTGCCGCCCATCGACCGCACGGCGCCGGAAGCGATCAAGGCACAGTTCCGCGCCATGCTCGGCTTTGTGCGCGATCAGGTGCTGCGTCAGCCGACGCATGACCAGTTGCTCGACCGGATTGCCCGTGGCGGGCCTCATCGCATGGCTGCGGCGCATCAGTGAGTTTCCAGGGAGATTTCGTGTGAAGACAGGCGTTTCCGGCCTCGTGGTCGCATGGTGGTGTCTGGCGCTCGGCGCATCGGCGGCGATCGCGCAGCCGGCGCCGCCAGCGGCCGTCACCACGGGGACGCTGGCGGTGATCCCCGGCGGGATCGAAGCCCGGCATGGCGCCGCGATCATGCGCGTGACGGCACTCACCGACAGCATCCTGCGTGTCCGTATCGCGGCGGACGGCCATCTGCCCGAGGATGCGAGCTGGGCCGTCGATGCCGCGATCCGTGCGAAGCATGTCTTGGTGACCGCGACGCCCGATGGCTTCTCCACCACCGCGTTGCGGGTGCATATCGATCCGGCGACGGGAGGGCTCAGCGTCACCGATCCAAAGGGGCGCTTCATCTCCCAGGATGCCGCCCGGCCGATGACAGCGGACGGGCAGGGCTTCACGCTTTCCAAGCGACTGCCGCAGAGCGAGCATATCTTCGGCCTCGGCGACAAGACCGGCGGCACGCTCGACCGGCGCGGCATGAGCTATGTCGACTGGAACACCGACGCCTATGGCTTCAACAGCTCGACCGATCCGATCTACAAGTCGATCCCCTTCTTCATCGGGGTCGGCGGGGAGGGGGGCAGCTACGGCATCCTGTTCGACAATACATGGCGCGCATGGTTCGATTTCGGCCATCGCGACCCCGACGTCGCCAGCTTCGGCGCACCGGGCGGGCCGATCGATTATTATGTCATCGCCGGCCCCACCACGGCGGAGGTGGTGCGCCGCTACACCGACCTGACCGGCAAGGCGCCGCTCGCCCCGCTCTGGTCGCTCGGCTACCAGCAATCCCGCTACAGCTATATGGACGAGACGGAGCTGAGGCAGGTGGCGGCCCGCCTGCGCAGCGATCGCATCCCGACCGACGTCCTCTGGCTCGATATCGATTTTCAGGACCGCAACCGGCCCTTCACCATCAACACCAGGGCCTTCCCGGATTTCGCCGGCATGACGCGGGGTTTGCGGAAGGATGGCTTCCGCCTCGTCACCATCGCGGACCTTCATGTCGCGGCCGCGCCCGGAGAGGGTTATGCGCCCTACGATCAGGGCATGGCCGGGCATCATTTCGTGCGCGATGCGAAGGGGCAGGTCTATGTCGGCGAGGTGTGGCCTGGCCCATCGGTCTTCCCGGACTTCACCGATGTCGCCGCGCGCAAATGGTATGGCACGCTATTCCGGCCGCTGCTCGATGCGGGTGTCGCCGGCATCTGGAACGACATGAACGAGCCCTCGGTGTTCAAGACGCCGACCGCCACCATGCCGCTCGACAATATCCACCGTGTCGCCAGCGACGACTTCGCCCCGCGCGAGGCCAGCCATGCCGAGATCCACAATGTCTATGGCATGGAGAATACGCGGGCGACCTTCGAGGGCCTGTCGACGCTCCGCCCCGACGAGCGCCCCTTCGTGATGACCCGCGCGAGCTATGCCGGCGGACAGCGTTATTCGGCGACCTGGACGGGCGACAACAGCGCGACCTGGGATCATCTGAAGCTCGCCGTCCATCAGGTCATCAATCTCGGCCTGTCGGGCTTCTCCTACAGCGCCAACGACGTTGGCGGCTTCACGGGCGGCCCGAGCGCGGACCTGCTGACCCGCTGGTTCGAGATCGGCGCCTTCATGCCGCTGTTCCGCGATCATGCGGCCAAGGATACGCCGCGCGCCGAACCTTGGGTCGACGGGCCGGACCATCTCGCCATCCGCCGCCGCTTCATCGAGGAGCGTTATCGGCTGCTGCCCTATCTCTATGCGCTGGCCGACGAGAATGCGCGCACAGGCGATCCGATCATGCGGCCGGTCTTCTACGATTATCCAGACGCGATCCGCGCGACCTGCGATCAGTCGATGAGCTTCACGCTGGGCCGCGACCTTCTGGTGGCGCCACCGCCCAAGCCGGAATCGCCGCAGCCTTATGACGTCTGCCTCCCCGCGGGGGGATGGTACGACTATTGGACGGGCCAGCCGGTCACGTCTGCGAAGGCTGGACAGACCGCCGGACCGGTGCAGGCGGCCGCGCAGACCCAGATGGAGGGCACCGCCGGCGGCTCCACGATCTCCGAGACGCCGAAGCTCGATACGCTTCCCGTCTTCGTGCGGGCGGGCGCGATCATCCCGCGCCAGCCGCTCGTCCAGAACACATCCGAAACCCCGCAGGGGCCGCTTTCGATCGACGTCTATCCGGGCCAGAACTGCGAGGGCGACCTCTATCTCGATGACGGCCATAGCCTGGCCTATCGGAGCGGGGCCTATTTCCGGCGGAAGATCCGCTGCACCGTCACCGCCTCGGGGGTCGCCCTATCCTTCGATCGGCCGACGGGGCATTTCGTGCCCTGGTGGCATCGCATCAGCCTTGCCGTGCATGGGTGGACGGGTTCTGCCGATGCGACGGTGAATGGCAAAGGGCTCAGCCCGAGCCTCGATGCGGCGGCTCATACGGCCCATCTTCTCATCGACGACAGCCTGGATGCCTTGAAGATAGAACTCAGGCACAGGTGATTGCTCCGCCCAATCTCCTGTATGCCGGCCGGGTGCCGAAATCGACACCCGGCCGGGATCGATCAGTTCCCGAGATTGTCGGTTCGCCGGATGAAGTTCGCCACGTCGTCGTGCAGCTTCCGCGCCGCTTCCGGGTGCGCGTAGACCATGTGGCCGGATTCGTAATAATGATATTCGATATTCTGCTGGAGATTGGCCGGGATCGGCAGGTGATGCATCTCGTACCAGCCCTGATAATAAGGCGTGGCGAGATCATAATAGCCGCCGGCTGACATCACCTTGAGCTGCGGATTATATTTCATCGCCGTGGCGAGATCGGGGAGCACGCTCGTGCCCACCATCTTGAGCGCGGGCAGGCCGGGCGTCGCGTGGCTCCAGTCCCATTGCGGGAAAACGTCGATGCTGGGCTTGAACACCTCGTCCTGCCCGTAATGCAGATCCTTGCGGACATAATCGTTGAACGCCGACACATAGGCCGAGCTGAGCGCCGCCGACTGCGGATCATAGTCCGCATCCTTGGAGAGCGGGTCCATATCCGCGCCGGAGAAGCGGGTGTCGAGGCGCCCGGTGGTCAGCCCGTCGGCATCCTGCAACTGCTTGGAGAAGTTCGGCCCGTCGAGGCGCAGGTCCGCCTTCAGGATATAGGCGGTGGAGATGCCGGTATAGCCGGCCAGCTTCTCGGCGATGTGCTGCTTCGCGGCCGGGTCGAGTTCGCTGCCCTGCGCCAGCGCGGCGGCATATTCGGTGGAAGCGAAATGCTCCACTTCCTTCAGGAAGGGCTCGAGCGCGGCGGGCCGGCCGCCGGGAATGCGGTTATGATACCAGGCGGTCGCCGCCATCGTCGGCAACTGGGTCACATAGCCTTCGACATTGCCCGGATTGGCCCCCTGAAGCCCCGCGAACAGGCTGAAATCCAGAATCTGCGAGAGCAGGACGACGCCGTTGAAATCGACATTGTCGTCGGTGGTCAGCTCGTTGATGAGGACGGCCGAGCGCGGCGTGCCATAGCTTTCGCCGAACAGATATTTGGGCGAGTTCCAGCGGCCATATTTGCTGAGGAAGCCTTTGACGAACTGGGCGAAGGCATAGGCGTCGGCGTCGATGCCGAAGAAGGCCTTCTCCTTGTCCTTGCCGGCGATGCGGCTGAACCCGGTGCCGGGCGCGTCGATGAACACCAGATCCGACACGTCGAGCAGGCTGTTGCCGTTGTTGACGAGGCTATAGGGCGCGGCGGGCGTGTGGCTGTCGTCGGCGGTGACGACGCGCTTCGGGCCGAAGGCGCCCATGTGCAGCCACACCGTCGAGGAGCCGGGGCCGCCATTGTAGAGGAAGGTGATCGGCCGGTTCGCGGAAGGCGCGCCCTTGGCGAAATAGGCGGTGTAGAAGATCGAGGCTTCGGCCTTGGCGTTCTTCTTGTCGCCGAGGTCGCTTGCCGAGGCCTCGCGCCAGGCGACATCGTCCCAGCCCTTGGGGTGGACGATGATCGTGCCCGCGACCGCGCGGTAGGCGATCGCCTTTCCGCCCACCGTCACGCTGCCTTCGCTTTCGGCGCTGGTCGGGGTGAAGAGCACCCCCTTGTCCGGCGCGGCGGTGGCGGCGGCATCGGCCTTCTTCTCGGTCTTGCCGGTCGGAGATTTGCTCTCGGCGGCGTGCGCTGCGTTGAAGGCGAACGAAGCAACGGCTGCGAGCAGAAGGCTTTTGCGGATCATGGCGGCCCCTTTTGGTGTTCGATATGAGCAACACGCTAACCGCATCCTTGCCGCGCGCCAAGCGGAACACCTGCTCGCGAAGCGCGGGGTGGACGAGTGTGGCGCGAAGGTTACGGCGGCGCGGCCGAAGCCCTTGCCAGCTTCGGAACGTGCCTGCGCCCGACGCATTGACGAGGTGTCGCATTCGAGAGGCGCCGTTCTTTCCGGCTGCATCTTCCTGCAAAGGCCTGTATGAGAATGGTCATGGCCAATTTCCCGACGCACCGCGTCCAGACTGGGAGAATGACGCCTTGTCGAGCCTCTCCGACTTCGAGCTGTCCAGGCGCGGAATGATGGTGGGAACGGCGATCGCCACGACGATCCCCTCCTTGGCCGATGCGGCGTCGCCGGCTTCGATCGCGGAGACGCATACCGCCAGTGTCTCGTTCGAAGTGAATGGCGAACCGCGGCAGCTCGAACTCGATGCGCGCACCACCTTGCTCGATGCGCTGAGGGAGCATCTTCACCTCACCGGCACCAAGAAGGGCTGCGATCATGGCCAGTGCGGCGCCTGCACGGTGATCGTCGACGGGCGGCGGATCAATTCCTGCCTGACGCTGGCGGTGATGCACGAGGGCGCGAAGGTCACCACGATCGAAGGGCTCGGCGCGCCCGGCCATCTGCACCCGATGCAGGCGGCGTTCGTCAAGCATGACGGCTATCAGTGCGGCTATTGCACGCCGGGCCAGATCTGCTCGGCGGTCGCCGTGCTCGACGAGATCAAGGCGGGCATCCCCAGCCATGTCACCGCCGACCTGATGGGGGCGATCGAGCCGACGAACATGGAGATGCGCGAGCGGATGAGCGGCAATATCTGCCGCTGCGGCGCCTATTCGAACATCGCCGAAGCCATGGCGGAAGTGGCGGGAGAGAGGGCATGAGGCCTTTCACCTACGAGCGCGCCACATCCGCCGGAGACGCCGCCGCCAGGGTTGCGCGCACGCCGGGCGCCAAGTTCATCGCGGGCGGCACCAACCTGCTCGACCTGATGAAGATCGAGGTCGAGACGCCGGCGCATCTGATCGACGTGAACGGACTTGGCCTCGACAGGATCGAGCCGACGGCGGAAGGCGGCCTCAGGATCGGCGCGCTGGTGCGCAACACCGATCTTGCCGCGGACAAGCGGGTGCGGCGCGATTATGCCTTGCTCAGCCGCGCGCTCGTGGCGGGAGCCTCCGGCCAGCTTCGCAACAAGGCGACCACCGCCGGCAATCTGCTCCAGCGGACGCGCTGCCCCTATTTCTACGACACCAACCAGCCGTGCAACAAACGCCAGCCGGGCAGCGGCTGCGCGGCGATCGGCGGCTACAGCCGGCCGCTCGGCGTGATCGGGGTGAGCGAAGCGTGCATCGCCACGCATCCCAGCGACATGGCGATCGCGATGCGGGCGCTCGACGCGCTGGTGGAAACCGTGAGGGCGGATGGCAGCATCCGAACCATTCCGATCGTCGATCTGCACACGCTGCCCGGCACGACGCCGCATATCGAAACGACGCTCGGCAAGGGCGAGTTCATCACCGCCGTGACGCTGCCCAGGCCGATCGACGGCACGCACATCTATCACAAGGTGCGGGACCGGGCGTCCTACGCCTTCGCGCTCGTCTCGGTGGGAGCGATCGTTCGGAAGGATGGCGGCGGCCGTATCGCGATCGGGGGCATCGCGCCCAAGCCGTGGCGGGTCGAGGCTGCCGAGGCGGAGATGCCGCGCGGTGCGAAGGCGGTGGCCTCGCGGCTGCTCGCCGGCGCGACGCCGACACGGGAGAATGCGTTCAAGCTCACCCTCGTCGAGCGCACGCTCGATGCGGTGCTGGCGCAAGCGAGGGCCTGAACCATGAAGTTCGACACGCCCGCCACGACCAATCCGATCGATCGCCTCAGGGTCGTCGGCAAGGCGACAGATCGGATCGAAGGGCCGCTCAAGACCACCGGCACCGCGCATTACGCCTATGAGCGCCATGACGTCGTGGCGAACCCCGCTTATGGTTTCGTCGTGGGAGCGGCGATCGCAAAGGGGCGGATCACCGCGCTGGACCTTGCTGCGGCAAAAGCCGCGCCGGGCGTGCTGGCGATCGTGACGGCCGATACCGCCGGCAAGCTCGGCAAGGGGGACTTCAATACCGCCAGATTGCTCGGCGGGCCGGAGATCGAGCATTATCATCAGGCGATCGCCGTGGTGGTCGCCGAGACATTCGAGCAGGCGCGCGCCGCCGCCGCATTGGTGCGTGTCGAATATGCCCGCGAGAAGGGGGCGTTCGACCTCGCCGCGCTCAGAGACAGCGCGCCGCTCGCCCCCGGTGGCGGCTTCAACGGCAGCCCGGAGACCAGGGTCGGCGATTTCGAGGGCGCCTTCGCGGCGGCACCGGTGACGCTCGACGCCACTTACTCCACGCCCGTCCAGTCGCACGCGATGATGGAGCCGCACGCATCGATGGCCGTTTGGGATGGCGATCGACTGACGATCTACACGTCGAACCAGATGATCGCTTGGGGCAAGGGCGATGTCGCCAAGACATTGGGGCTGAAGCCCGAGCAGGTGCGGCTCGTATCGCCTTATATCGGCGGCGGCTTTGGCGGAAAGCTGTTCGTGCGCTCTGACGCCCTGATGGCTGCTCTGGGAGCGAGGGCGGCGGGGCGTCCGGTCAAGGTCGCGCTCACGCGGCCGCTGATGTTCAACAACACGACGCATCGTCCGGCGACGATCCAGCGCATCCGGCTGGGCGCGACGAAGGACGGCAAGCTGACCGCGATCGCGCATGAGAGCTGGTCGGGCAATTTGCCTGGTGGCGACCCCGAGACGGCGGTGGGCCAGACCCGGCTTCTCTATGCTGGCGCCAACCGCATGACGGCGATGCGTCTCGCGGTGCTCGATCTGCCGGAGGGCAACGCGATGCGCGCGCCGGGCGAGGCGCCGGGTATGATGGCGCTCGAAATCGCGATCGACGAGATGGCGGAGAAGCTGGGGATGGACCCGGTCGAGTTCCGCATTCGCAACGATACGCAGGTCGATCCCGAAAAGCCCGAGCGGCCATTCTCGCAGCGCCAGTTCATCCGGTGCCTGCGCGAAGGGGCCGAGCGGTTCGGCTGGGCGAGGCGGGCCGCGAAGCCCGGCAGCGTCCGCGACGGACGCTGGATGGTGGGCATGGGCATGGCGGCGGGCTTCCGCAACCATATTCCCTTCAAGTCGGCGGCGCGGGTGCGGCTGGAGCGCGATGGCCGGATCGTCGTCGAGACCGACATGACCGACATCGGCACGGGCAGCTACACGATCATCGCGCAGACCGCCGCGGAGACGATGGGCGTGCCGCTCGATCGGGTCGAGGTCCGGCTGGGGGATTCCGCTTTTCCTGTGTCATGCGGCTCGGGCGGCCAATTCGGCGCGGTCAACTCGACCTCGGGGGTCTATGCCGCCTGCCTCAAGCTGCGCGATGCGGTGGCGCAGAAGCTCGGCATCAATTCCAGCGATGCGCTATTCGCCGACGGACATGTGAAGGCCGGGAACCGGAGCGTCGACCTGACGGAGGCGGCGAGGGAAGGCCCGCTGACCGGCGAGGACGGGATCGAATATGGCGATCTCGGCAAGAAATATCAGCAATCGACCTTCGCGGGGCATTTCGTCGAGGCTGCGGTCGATGCCGCGACCGGCGAAATTCGCGTGCGGCGTATGCTCGCCGTGTGCGCGGCGGGGCGTATCCTCAATCCCAAATCGGCGCGCAGCCAGGTGATCGGCGCGATGACGATGGGCGTGGGCGCGGCGCTGATGGAGGAACTGGCGGTCGACACGCGCTTCGGCTTCTTCGTCAATCATGATCTCGCCGGTTATGAGGTGCCGGTCCATGCCGATATCCCGCATCAGGAGGTGATCTTCCTGGACGAGGTCGATCCGATGACATCGCCGATGAAGGCGAAAGGGGTGGGCGAACTCGGCATATGCGGGGTCGGCGCGGCGGTGGCGAATGCCGTGTATAACGCAACGGGCGTGCGCGTGCGGGATTATCCGGTCACGCTCGACAAGCATCTGGATCGGCTCCCGACGCTGGCCTGATCCGGCTAGATCATCTCCGTATGGCCGATCTGTCCGCTGTCCGCGTCGAGATCGCGCAGATCGCTTCCCCGCGTCTCGCGGCCGAACCAGGCGACGAGGATCAGCGACAGCAGCGTCGGGACCATGATGAGCGCGGATGACAGCCCCATCGACAGGATGATCCCGCTGATCGTGAGCGCCTGCGCGAACAGGCCGCCCGATTTCGTGCAGGCCGCGACCCAGCCTGTCGCTCGGCCGCGGACCTTCAGGGGGAAGCTTTCGGCCGTGTAGGGCAATACGATCGCGATGATCCCGTTGGTGCCCACGATCAGCAGCGCGACCGGGAGCACGGGGCTGCCGCTGCCCGCCAGTTCGAGCCGCAGGACGAGCAGAAGGCCCGCCAGCGTCACCGCGATCATCGTCACCAGCGACCATTTGGTGCTCCAGCGACTGTAGAGCAAGGCGGCGATGAAGACGGTCGGAAAGGCGATCAGCGCGCTTTCGGCCAGCAGCCTGCTCGACACGCCGACGGAATAGCCCTTCGCGACCAGATCGGCCGGCAACCACAACAACAGCCCGAAATTCACGAGCCCCCAGGTGAGGGCGCACATGCTGAGCGCTGACAGCTTGCCGTACAATTTGAGGCCGGACAAAGCGTGTGAGTCGGTCTTTGCGGCGATCACCGCGGCGCTGGCGTGGCGCGCCCTGGCGCCGAAGCGGCGCATGACGGCTTCCGCTTCCTGCGCACGGCCGCGGGAAAGGAGGAACTTGGCGGATTCCGGGATGAACGCGCCAAGCGCGACGAGGATCAGCCCGGACGGCAGATTGGCAAGCCAGAGGATGCGCCACCCGAAGATGGGCTGGAGCACCGCCGAAAGCCCGCTCGCGGCGAAATAACCGCCGACGGCACCCAGCCCGCCGACCAGAACCAGGCTCCAGCCGCGATGGCGGTTGGGCATCATCTCGGCGAGCAAGGCATAGGTCACGGGGAGCATACCACCGGCCGCCGCTCCCATCATGAAGCACATGCCGATGTTCCAGGCGAGGCTGGGCATCGCACCGCAGATCGACGTCCCCACGAACATCACCGCGGACAGCAGGATCGAGGCCTTGCGGCCGTAGATGTCCGCGATCCAGCCCCACAGCACCGAACCGATGACCGTGCCCGCCAATGCGAAGAACGGCACCAGCGACACGGTCTTCTTGGGCACGCCATATTCGCTCACCATGCCCGGCACGGTGAAGCCGAGCGAGGCGGGCTTCATTACGTCGATCACCAGCGCGATCACGAGGATCGCCATCAGTCCCCAGTGGGAGGTGCCCAGATGCGCATCCTCCGGCGCGGCGACGACGATGTCGGCCGCGACGGCGCGCTGTGCGGAGACATTGCGCGGCAGCAGGCCATAAGCGGCCACGAAGATGCCGGCGATGATGAGCCCCATGCCGAAGATCATCATGCGATCCATCGGCATACCCGCCAGGCGATAATGCATCGCGCGCGCCATCGCGAACATGGGCAGGTGAGCGCACACCCCCGCAGTGACCGCGACGCAGCCGAGCACGAATGCCCAGATCGCCTGCCGGTCTGACAAGGTGCTGCTCATTCCGTCCATCGTTCGTGCCGCTCCTGATTCCAGGCCCCAGAAAAGGCGGACTGTGGCCGGACGGGCAATGGCAAAGAGGCCCTCCGCATAAGCGGATCGGATTTTCCTGTGGAGGAACGGCGATATGTTGTCACAGGGTCACATGTAGAAACGTGCCTACATAGGGAACGCGGATGCCGAACCGGTTATCCGGGGAATGAGCATCGGCGCCGCCGCTCCGGGGCATGGCGCCGCTTGCCGTCGAGTTCCCGAAGACTTATAGTCGGCGGAACCCATTATCCCTTGGTTCTCGTACCAGTCGGGGCTTGGTGGCCCGGTCATCGCGGGAGGGTTTCGTATCTCCCCATCGTCTTGCGGTGCGCCGGCGCGAACGAGGTGAGGTCGCGCTATGAAGATCGTGGTGATCGGTGGCACCGGCTTGATCGGATCGAAGACCGTCCCCCTCCTGCGCCAGGGCGGTCATGACGTGGTCGTCGGCTCGCCCAGCAGCGGCGTCAACAGCCTCACCGGGGAAGGCCTCGACAAGGCTCTGGCGGGGGCGGCGGTCGTGATCGATCTCACCAATTCCCCCTCTTTCGAGGACAATGCCGTCCTGAATTTCTTCGAGACATCCGGCCGAAACCTTCTGGCGGCGGAGAAGACGGCGGGCGTGGGGCATCATGTGGCGCTCTCGATCGTCGGCACCGACCGGACGCCCGAAAACGGCTATTTCCGCGCCAAGGTGGCTCAGGAAAAGCTGATCGAGGCTTCGGGCGTTCCCTATACCATCATCCGCGCCACCCAGTTTCTGGAGTTCCTCGGCGGCATCGCGGATTCCAGCATGAGCGGGGACAAGGTGCGGCTCTCGCCGGGATCGTTCCAGCCGATCGCGGCGGACGACGTCGCGGCCGCCGTCGCGGAGGTGGCGCAGGCGAAGCCGCGTTCCGGCATCGTCGAGATCGCCGGGCCGGAACGCGCGCCCTTCGACGCTTTCATCGCACGCTATCTGAAGGCGGTCGGCGATCCGCGGGATGTGGTGAGCGATCCCGAGGCCCGATATTTCGGAGGCCGGGTCGAGGAGGATTCACTCGTGCCACAGGGCGAAGCCCGGCTTGGCCGGATTGGCTTCGACGAATGGATCGCTCGTCCGCGCATGGGCCACTGATCCCGCGCGCCGATCACAGGAGGGAAACCATGAAGCCTATCCTCTGCTCGCTGCTTCTCGCCGCCCTGCCGTTCGGCGGCGCGCTTGCGGACACGCCTCATGCGAAGAACGCGAAGGTCACCCTCGTCTATCAGCATGTGCTGCCCAACGTGCCGGGCAAGAGCATCAAGGGCGTGCTTGTCGAATATGGGCCGGGTGGTTCTTCGCCGGGGCATACCCACGCCCGGTCCGCCTTCATCTACGCGACGGTGCTGGAGGGGGCGATCCGCAGCCAGGTCAACAACGGACCGGTAACGACCTACACCGCCGGCCAGAGTTTCTCTGAGATGCCCGGCGACCGCCATGGGGTGAGCGCCAACGCCAGCGCGACCAAGCCTGCCAAGCTGCTGGCGGTGTTCGTCGTCGATACGAACGAGAAGGAGCTGACGATTCCCTTCGCCCGATGAGGCGATCATACCCGGAGCATCAGCCGTCCAGGTGGCGGAGTGCCGATCCCTTGTGCAAGGCGACATGGTCGGTCTTGTCGCTCTTGATCTCATATTGCGGCTCATCCGGGCTCGCGTGGTGGGTGTAGCCCTTATAGTTCGTGTTCTGTGTGTGGATTGCGATGATCCGGCCGCTGACATGTCCGGCCTCGGAGTTCCAGCCGACATGATCGCCGATCCTGAAGCGTTCACTCATCGATCGCTCTCCCAAAAGGCTGCTATCCGAGCAGCCAACGATCCACAGCCTCGATCGTTCGCGCGGCGAGGGCGGAGGTCGGTCAGCCTGTATGCTCACAGTACCGTGCGCTCGCCCGCACGTTCCATCCGGGCTTGAAAGCGTGCCGACCCTCTCGCCCTGAGCGGGCGGCTCAGACGGTGCAGATACGCACCGCCTGCGCCAGCGCGGGCAGCGGATCGCCTCGTGGCACGAACTCGTGGGCCAGATAGCCCTGGAAGCCGAGATCGGCGATCCCGCTGGCTACGGCGTGCCAGTTGACCTCCTGCGTATCGTCAAGCTCGTGCCGGCCCGGCACGCCACCGGTATGGAAGTGCCCGATCCAGCGGATATTCCTGCCGATCGTGTCGATCAGATCGCCTTCCATGATCTGCATATGGTAGATGTCGTAGAGCAGCTTGACCCTCGGCGAGTTGACCTCCTCCATCACGCGCACGCCCCAGGCGGTATGGTCGGCCATATAATCGGGATGGTTGATCCTGCTGTTGAGCAGCTCCATGCAGATGGTGACGCCATTGTCCTCGGCGATCCGCTTGACCCGGTTGAGGCCGGCGACCGTGTTGGCGGCGCCCTCTTCGTCGGACAGGCCGCGACGATTGCCCGAGAAGGCGATCACGTTCGGCACGCCCGATCTGGCGGCCAGCGGGATGCCGGTGCGGAAGGCCTGTTCGATGGCGGCATGGTTTTCCCGCCGGTTCAGCCCGTCGGCGATCGTCATGACGTCCGCGGCATAGCCCATGGTGCAGCGCAGCCCGTACCGGCGGGGCGCGTCATAATCCGCTGGGTTCAGAAGATCGATGCCTTGCAGCCCGACCTTGACGGCGAAGGCGCAGAGTTCGTCCAGCGGAATCTTGTCGTAGCACCAGCGGCTGACCGACTGCTTCAACCGACCGGCGGCCCTCGGCGGCGCGGCGAGCCCCGCCGTCGCAGCCAAAGAGAGGGAGGAGCCGATAAGCTGACGCCGCGTGACCATGTCGCCATGATATCGGAGACGCCAGCCGGGGCAAGGCGCTCCGTTATTGCCCCGGCTGGCGCTTCAGCGTGTCGGCCTAAGGCCTTTTGACGACGTCGCCGCCCTTCATGACGAAGGCGGGATGCTCGAGCAGGCGGATGTCGCGCAGGGGATCGCCGTCGACAGCGACGAGATCGCCATATCGGCCGGCAGCGATCGCGCCGACATCGGCGGTTTCGTCGAGCGCCTCGGCTGCGTTCCTGGTCGCCGCCTGGATCGCTTCGAGAGGCGTCATTCCCCACTCGACCATCTTGGCGAACTGCCGGGCGTTGTCGCCGTTCGGGTAGACGCCCCCATCGGTTCCGAACAGCATCTTCACGCCCGCCGCATGGGCGGCGCGGAACGTCTGGCGCTGCTTGAGGCCGACCATCTTTTCCTTGGCCAGGCTTTCCGCGAACATGCCGTTCTTCGCGCCCTCGGCGAGGATGTAGTCGTCGTTGTAGATGTCCATGTCGAACCAGGCTCCATGCGCCTTCGCCAGTTTGAAGCTTTCCTCGTCCGCCAGGCTGGCATGTTCGACGGTATCCACGCCGACGCGCAGAGCATCGTTGATGCCGGCCGTGCCATGGGCATGAACCGCGACCCGCAGCCCGAGCATATGCGCCTCGTCGACGATCGCCTTGATCTCGTCGTAGGAGACCTGCTGGGCGCCGACGGAGTCGCCCTTCGAAAGCACGCCGCCGGTCATGCAGACCTTGATGACCTCGGCGCCATATTTGTGGACCTTGCGGACGAGCGCCCGATATTCGTCGGGCGAATTGGCGATATTGGCCGCCGGGGTCGTGATCGAGGGCGGGAACTCGGTCGCGTCGCAATGCCCGCCGGTCGAGCCGAGCGCGTAGGTCGCGGGGACGATGCGTGGTCCGGCGATATAGCCATGCTCGATGCCCTGTTTGAGGGCCACGTCGTCATAATTGGCCGATCCGACGTTGCGCACCGTGGTGAAGCCGGCCTCCAGCGTGCGTTTCGCATTGGCGACGCCCACCACGGTCCAGAAATTGTCGGTGAATTCGAGGCCGGTATAGCCGCTGAAATGCGGATCGGCGGTCAGATGGACGTGCATGTCGATGAGGCCGGGCAGCAAGGTCCGCTCGCCGAGATCGATGCGTTTCGCCCCTTCGGGGATCGCGTCTCCCTGATGGCCGACGGCGGTGATGCGGCCGTCGACGATCGTGATCTGCGGCTTGGCGATCTCCCGGCCGGCCAGCACGTCGACCATTTGCCCCGCCGTGACTACCACCGTTTCGGCGGCGGCGGGCGATGCCGACATGACACACGCAGCAGCCAGAGCCACCGTCCACTTCCAACTTTGCATGATTGTTCTGACCCCTGTCCCTGTTTGCCCATCTCACTGTGCCGGATGGGGGACGTCAATGCCGATCATCGATCAGGCCGGCCGCACGCGCGCCAGCCGTGCCGCGAGGTTGGGGATCGCCGGGGACATGCCGGCGAGAGCGACGATGGTCCGCGCGCCGCCGGGCCGACATGCGAGGTCCGCTATGGCTCCGGCGACGCCTATGGGGCGGCGCAGATGACGGGCGAGGCGGGGTTGGAACGTCTCGGCCGCCCGGCCTTGCAATATGGCCCGCGCGGCGCGTGCGCCGCTCACCAGCGCGATCGCGAGCCCTTCGCCCGCCAGCGACGGGATGACCCCTGCCTGATCGCCGATCCGATAGACATGGGGCAAGCTCGATCGCGCCCGCCAGCCATAAGGCATGTTGGCGATCGCCTGCCGCTCGCCCAAGCCGGAGGAAGCCGACAATCGCCCCTCCAGTGCCGGGCATTCGCGCGATAATGCCAGCAGCAGGGCATCCGGCGTGCCCTCCTCGGCAAGCCGCCGCCGGCTGACGGCGAGGCAGAGATTGGCGGTCTCCTCCTGCATCACCAGGCCCGCATAGCCGCCACGGAAGCAATGAATCTCGATGGTATGGGCCAACATCTCCAGTAGCCGAGGCGAGGCCGCCAGTCGCCAGCGCAACCCCACCATCCGATCGCCTTCTGCCGCCGGGCGGGCGAGGCCGCGCAGCTCATGCTTGCCGGTGGCCAGCACCATCCTATCGAAGCGCAGCAGGGCGCCGTCGGCGGTGGTGATCCCACCATCGTCGAAATGGGACGCGGCCACGCCCCGTTCCACGGCGGCTCCTTCCAGCTCCGCGCGGGCGAGCAGGCAGGCATCGAGCCGTTGCCGGGAAATGCCCATCGCGGGCGCGGGCAGGCGCGCGCAGGCGGTGCGGTGGCCGGCGAACATCTTCATCCGATCGATGCGATGGCCGCCCAGACCTTCCACAGGCACGCCCAGTCGCTCCAGCGCGGCGATCGTCGTCCAGCTCAGGAATCCGCCGCACAGTGCATCCGCGCCCTCGCGCTGTCGTTCGAGGATCAGCGGCGAACGCCCGCCTCGGGCCAGCCCGATCGCGGCGGCGGCGCCGGCCGGGCCGCCACCGACGATCAGCGTATCCATGCGACGCACGGGCCGGGCAGGAGGGTTCGATAATGGGGGATGATGCAAATCCCCTTCTCCTTCGGGGGCTGGTGTTCAGGCTTCGGCAGCTTCCGATTGGTTCCGTCTTCCGCCCGGATCGTTCAACGGCTTTTTAGAACGCGTAGCTCATGCCGAAGACAAGGGCTCCCCGATGATGAGGCTCTTCCCCATCATAATCCGGCCCCGGTGAGCCATCCGTCCAGGCCAGTTGCAGATCGAACGGGCCAAGGCGACGGCCGACGCCCAGCTTCCAGTCATAACGGGTGTACGGCTCGCCCGGCGCACGCGGGCCGTCGAGCTGTGTCAGCACACCGGCATGGCCCGTCAGCCGCCAGAGGGGAAAGGGGCGCAGAACGCCGTCCGCATCAGCATAGAGCGCCGAGACGCCGCTCCGAAAATAGTGCGGCGAGTAGTGGACGTGCGCGGCGACATGATCGGTGACGAACCCCGCATAGACCTCGCGATAATCCGCCTTGGTGCCGCCGCTATAATAGGCGTTGTAATGGGTGTCGGTGAGGCCGACGTCGATCACGGGGCCGGTGCCGATCTTTCGGGCGAAGCCGATATTCTCGCTGAAGCCGAGCAGCTTCACGCCGGAATGACGCGTCGCGACACTGGTCGCGGCGCCTGCCAGATAGAGGCCGGAAGCATCGTCATAGGCGAGATCGAGCGTCGCGACGGGCCGTCCCTCGCTCAGCGAATGGCCGCGGAAATAATCGTCGGTCTGGAAGGAGACGGTTCCGCCAAGCTGTGCGGCGGCCGGCGCTCCGATGCTTGCAACCAGCATCATGCGGAGGAGGAAGCGGATCGGTCTAGCGGTGGATATCCGCCGCGAGTTCCGCCGTGGCCGGGCAGGCGCAGTCACAGGGCCGCGCGGCACGCAACAGCGAGGCACACGCATCGATGACACCGCCGCCGGGCCTGGCCGACACCAATGTCAGCGCTCCGCCCGCAGCCACGCGCTTCTCGCGAAGCAGCGCGGCCAGCCCGCTGACATGCGCCGCCGCGTAGGAGCTGCCGTTCACCAGATACCATCGTCCCCCCGGCTGCGTGGTCGGGATGTCACGCCCCGGCGCAAGATAGCCCTTCGCCGAAGGCGGAACCATGCCTTCCTCCGCCACGGCGATGACGCCCGGATGGGAGGCGGGAAAGCCGCCATCGGGCTGGTTCGGGTCGATCGCCGCGACCAGCGTCGCGCCGCGCGCAAGCCCCATGTCGATCAGCCGGCCCAGAAGTGGATCGGGCGGGCCGCTCAGGCTCATGTTGATGATCTGAGCGCGATGATCGATCGCGAAGTGCAACGCCTTGGCGAGGCTGAGGCTGTTGCACAGGGTATCAGGAGCGGTAGGCGTCTTCCCGGCCGTCTGCCAGCAGGCGCGCAGGCCCAACAATCTCGCGCGGGGTGCTACGCCCGCGATGCCGATGCCGTTGCCCGCGATGGCGGCGATGACCCCGGCGACGCCGGTGCCATGCTGCTCGGGTGCTGTGCTGCCGTCCCCCACGAAATCCTGCTGGACCGCGACCTGCCCTGCGAGATCGGGATGGTTGCTCTCGATCCGGCTGTCGATCACCGCGACGGTGACGCCGCGGCCCGTGGCGATCTTGTGGAGATCGGCCAGCCGCCATTCGTGCGCGGCGGGTTCGGCGCGGAACAACGGGTCTTCCTTCCACGCGGCGCTGCTCTGCGCGCGATAGATGTGCATGGGTTCGGACCAGGCGACGCCCGCATCATGTGAGACTTCCGCGGCGGCGGCATCGGTCGTCCGCCCCTTGGGCACGGCCATGACGTAACAGTCGAGGCCGAGCAGCGGCATCGGCCAGTCGGTCACCAGCGTCAGGCCATGGGCCTTGGCGATGTGCCGGGCGAGGCGATCCCGCGCGCCGCTGGCGGGCGAGCTTCCATAACCGCCGCCATAGTCGCCGCCCGGCCGGTAATGCTCGGGCGCGAGGCGCAGCAGGACGAGGATCTGGTGTCCGGGCGAAGGCGTATCGGCGCTCCAGCCCGGCGAGGCGGCGGCGATGAGGCCGCAGAGCCCGGCCAGCAGCAGGCCTATCCCCCGGATGCGGCGGCTCATGGTGTCGCGCTCGCGTTGATCGGCTCGGCAAGCACGATGTCATGGTCGGCGCGCAATCGCGCAAGCGCCGCCTCGCGCCGTTCGGCGGGCAGATGGAGCACATAGGCGTCGGCCGCCGTCGGCCCGTCCACCAGACGCGCGCCATTGGCGTTGAGCGTCTCGCGAAGCGCCTGTTCGCTGGTGTCGGGCCGGAAGATCACGATGGCGTTGCCGTTGGCCGGCGCCGGCGCCGCGCCGAGGGCGTGATAGGGCGCGGGGGCCGGGCGGAGGACGGGCACGATCAGCACCGCCAATGCCGCGACGAAGGCCGCCTGAGCCGAGAGGAACCAGCCGGTCCGTCCCGGCCGGGCGAGCGCGCGGCGGATCATCGGGAAAACCTTGCCTTCGGGCGGCGGCGAAGCCGGATCGAGGCGACGGCTGAACGCTTCCCAATCGAGCCCGGTCTCGACCGGAAGCCGCGCGACCTCGGTGCCGAGCCTGCGCTCCAGCAGCAATTCGGCGCGGCATTCCTCGCATTCCGCCAGATGCGCCTCGACCTGGAGGCGATCTTCCGGGTCGAGCTGTCCCGTGACGTACCATGGGAGCAACCGCTCGGTTTCCAGATGCGGATTGCCGTTGAAGCGAAGGATGTTGTCCATCGTCTGCACCTACAGCCAGTCCGCGAACTCGCCGGCGAGCATCCGCTTGAGGTGGCGGCGCGCGTGAAACATGCGCGTCTTTACCGTATCGACCGGGCAATCCATGATCTCGGCGATCTCCCGATAGCCGGCGCCGTGGAAATAGGTGAGGTCCACCACGGCGCGATGGTTGGGCGAGAGCTGGCCGATCGCGCCGAGCAAGGCCTGCTGCACGCGAAGCTGTCCGACCCGCTGGTCCGGCCCGGCATCGGGGCTGACGCGTTCATGCGCGTGGGCGTCCTCGATCGGCTCATCTTCCCGACGGCTGGCCTTCAGCGCCTTGCGATAGGCGATGGCGAATATCCAGGTGGAAAGCTTGCTGGCGCCGCTGAAGCTGTCCGGCCGGCTCCAGACGACCATCATCGTGTCGTTGAACACCTCCTCGACCAGTTGCGGCCGGCGCAACAGGTGGGTGAGGAAGCGGGCGAGGCGCGGACGGTAGCGGCGATAAAGTTCCTCGAAGGCGGGGAGATCCTGCGCGCAGATCCGCGCCATCAGGCGGGCTTCGTCCTGCGGCATCGCAGGCCCCCGCTGCTTCTCATTCGCCATGCCGTATCCAGACAAGACCCCGGCTCCCTTGCGTCACGGTCATCAGTGGCCGGTGGCGCGGGAAAGGTTCAAATCCTTATCCTCTTGCGGGTGCGGGGCTGTCGAGAGCGAAATGGCGCCTTCGCTTCGTCGATCAAAAAGAACGCTCTGTCGTCACTCCATGAACCGATACGCACCCTCGCCGAACAGAACAAAGCCATGAGCCGATGGCCCGGCCCCTTCCCCCCAGGGGCCGGTTACTGACACTGGAGGAACAGATGCGCCGTTCGATGGCCCCGGCCTTGCTTGCCGTTGCTCTGCTGGCTCCGATGAGCAACGCGCAGCCGCCCGAATGGGCCGGCGCGCGGACTGTCTCGGTGGAGCTTTCCAACTTCAGGTTCACACCGGCGACGCTGACGCTGCAACATGGGGTGGTCTATCGCCTCCGCTTCTCCAACGCCGCGTCCGGCGAGCATGATTTCGTCGCGAGGGAGTTTTTCGCCGAGGCCAATATCGCGCCGGAGGACCGCGCCAAGGTCAGGAATGGCGGGGTCGACGTGGATGGAAAGGAAACGGTCGACGTGCGGCTCATGGCCGGCCGGCCGGGCACCTACAAGAGCCACTGCTCCCACTTCCTGCACAGCAGCTTCGGCATGACCGGAACGATCGTCGTGCGTTAAGTCGGCACCGGATCAGGCCACGCATTTCTCTTTCCATGCCCATAGAAGAAGCGTCAGGAGGAGCCATGACCACGCTCGCACTTCGATGCCGCACGGAAGAGCAGATGGATGCGCTGGATCTCGATCCCGAAACCTATGCCAAGGTTCTGCGCGATCTGTCGCGCGTCAATCGCTGGACATTCACGGCCCATCCGACGCTCGCCTATCTCGAACGGGCGACGAAGGGGCTGCCCCGCTTTCGCCTGCTGGATGTGGGGTTCGGCGCGGGCGACATGCTGCGTGCGATCGCAGTTTGGGCGAAGAAGCGCGGCATCGCGGCCGATCTGGTGGGCGTCGATCTCAATCCGCGCAGCGAAGGCATCGCCCGCGCCGCGACGCCCGCCGATCTCGCCATCGATTACCGGACGGGCGATTATCATGATGTCGAGGGGCCGATCGACTTCATCGTCAGCAGCCAGGTCACGCATCACATGACCGACGCGCAGCTCCATGCGTTCATCCGCCATATGGAGGCGCGGTCGGCGCGCGGCTGGCTGATCTCCGATCTGCACCGCCACCGGTTCGCCCATGGCAGCTATCCCCTGCTGGCGCGGCTGATGCGGGTCCACCGGATCGTCCGCGAGGATGGCACGCTCTCCATTGCGCGGAGCTTCCGCCCGGATGAGTGGCGGCCGATCCTCGAAGAAGCGGGCGTCTCGCCAAGCCGGGTGACGATCGCCCGGCGCTTCCCGTTCCGCCTCACCGTCGAGCGCCTCCGCTGAGGCGGCGGGGCGTATCAGGCGCCCCGGAAAGCGAAGCCCTCCGCAGCCAAGCCGGGGCCGAAGGCCAGAGCCACGCCGTCCGAAGGCGCGGGGCGTTCCATCAGATCGGCCAGCACGAACATCAGCGTCGCCGAGGACATGTTGCCGAAGCGCCGAAGCACCGAGCGCGAGGGCGCAAGCGCGTCCTCGGGAAGCCCGAGCGCGGTCTCCACCGCATCGAGGATGGAGCGGCCGCCGGCATGGACTGCCCATGTCAGTTCGTCGGCGCGTCGGCCATCGAGGATGCGCTGGCGGGTGTCGGGGTCGTGGAGCGCGCTGGTGATGCGGCCGGGCACCTCGCCGGAGAGATGCATCTCGAAGCCCTCGTCGCCGATCGTCCAGCGGATGAGGTCGCGGCTGTCGGGCAGTGTGGCTGCGAAGAAGCGCTCGATGGCAAGCGCGGAGGGTTCGGCGCTGACGATCGCGGCGGCCGCGCCGTCGGCAAACTGGAGCATGGCGAGCAGCGCTCCGATCTCGCCCGTTTCGATCAGGTGGAGGGTCGACAGCTCGACGGTGACGACCAGCACGCGCGCCCGCGGTTCGGATCGGGCGATATGATGCGCCACGCGCAGCGCCGATACGGCCGCGTAACAACCCATGAAGCCCACCAGCGTCCGCTCGACGCCGGGATCGAGGCCGAGCCTGTCCGCGATGATCTGATCCACGCCGGGGGCGACGAAACCGGTGCAGCTTGCCACCACGAGATGGGTGATGCCCTCGATCGGCGTCTTCTCCTTCAGCGCCTCGATGGCATCGAGCGCCAGCGCCGGTGCGGCCTCGGCGTAGAAGGCCATGCGCCGCCCCGTGGAAGGCAGGCGGTTGCCCGCGTAGAAGCCGCCGGCCCCCACGGGCGATCCGCCATCCGATGCACGCGGCAGGACGGACCAGCGATGCTCGATGCCCGATCGCGCCGCCATCCGCCGGAACAGCGCCTGTTCGCGCCGATCCGCGATCCTGGATGACGCCCACGCGATGAAGGGCGCATGGACGTCATGCGCGGGCACGGCGGTGCCGATGGCATGGATGTGGGCGGTGGGTCGCACGATACTCTACCTCACGCTTTGCGGGGCCGTCCCGGTCATAGGTCGCGCGCAACGCCTTGCCAGCCCCGCGCGCATATTCTTTGTTATCGGCAGGAGGCCTTTGGTTCATTCGCGCCGACGATCGGCTTGCCGCTATTGCAGCCTATGCTTGGCCGCGATCGGGAGCATGGTCGCCACTATATATGGCGTAATCCGCCTCAGCCGTTAGGCCCCTCCAGCGATCGAGGCAGGCCTCCCCGCCATCCCGCGGTTCGGGACATCGCAATGGGCGCCGCCATAGTCGGCGGCACCCGCTCGCATCAAATGGCTTTCACCTCACCCCCGTCCATGCGGAGGGCCGACCCCGTCATCCATTTGGCACCCGGCGATACCAGGAAGGCCATAAGCTCCGCGATCTCTTCCGGCTCGCCGTAGCGGGCGATGCCGGCTTCCCTGGGGAATTTTGCCGTCGCATCCTCGACCGACAGGCCGTGCAAGGGCGCCCAACGCTCCAGATACGATCGGCGGCGCCCAGTCATCACCGGTCCCGGCAACACGCTGTTCACCTGAACGCCGTCTTCTAGGCCTCGATCGGAAAAGGCTTTCGCGAGCGCAACGATCGCGGCATTGATCGTGCCAACGGCTGCATAAGGGGCCTTTGGGAACTGCGCCGAGTTGCCCGAGATCAGCACAACCGATCCTCTTGCCTCTTTGAGGGCAGGCCAGGCGGCGATCGTAAGGCGACGAGCCCCGTGTAATTTAAGGGCCATGCCGGCATCCCACTGCTCGTCCGTCATCTCGAGCAGGTCGATCTGGGGTACGGCGCCTGCGATGTTGAGGAGCGCGTCGATCCGTCCGAACCGCGAGAGGGCAGCCTCCACGATTTTCGCCGGCGCTGCGGGATCGGCGAGATCGGCCACCAAAATGAGGGCTTCCGCTCCGAGACCGCGTATCTCTTCGGCAACGGATTCCAGTTTCTCCCGGCTGCGGGCGATCAGCACCAGACTGGTGAAATCCTTGGCTAGCCGGATTGCGGTGGAGCGGCCGATGCCTTGGCTCGCTCCGGTGACGATAGCGACCGAATTCTTCACGGGAGTCTCCCTTTGAATGATTGTAACCGATATGGTTGCCGTCACGCGGTTATTCCATGCACGGGTGCTTCCGGCCGCAGGTAGAGCAGCAGGGATCCGCAGATCAGCCCGAAGCCGAGCCAGGGGAGAATGATCGCCACCACCATTGCGAGAGAGAAGGTGGAAACGGTGATGATCGATCGCCTGCGCGCCAATCGCTGGGTGGCGACCGGAAACTGCCGTGCATCGGCATGACGGATCACCTCGCGTTCGAAGGCGAGGTAAAGCAGGTTCACCGCCACGAACAGTCCAGCATAGAGCGAGACCGAGGCGGCCGAGAGCCTAGTATCCGCCATCCAGTTTGTCGCGAACGGAAGCAACGAAACGGCGAACAGATGCGCGAAGTTCAGCCAGAGCAGCGCAGGCGTGGCATGGCGCACGAAACGCAGCAGATGATGATGGTTCATCCAGATGATGGCGATGAACAGATAGCTGACCGCGTAGCTCAGGGCGGTAGGCCAGAGCGGCAGTAGAGCCGCGAGCCCCGGCCCCATCGGAGGTTTCAGCTCAAGCACCATGATCGTGATGATGACCGCCAGCACGCCGTCGGAAAACGCTTCCATACGGTGCGATCCAGCCTGTGGCGTGCCCATCTCATCCTCCTTGCGTTCGGTCAGGCCCGAACGGCCGAGAGGATGATCTCCGCCACGAGTTCGGGGGCGCCGATCATCGGGCAATGGTCGAGGGGGCGGGAGAGGATTGTCGCTCCGATCCGCTCTGCCATGAAGCGCTGATTTTCCTCCGGGATCATGCGATCCTCCTGGGCGATCAGATACCAGCTCGGCAGATCGTGCCAACGTGGGCGCTCCACGGGAGCCGTGATCGCCTCGATGGAGATCGGTCGCTGCACGGCCGCCAGAACGGCCTGCTCGCGCTCATCCGCTTGCTGGGCGAATGCCTCGCCAAAAGCCTCATCGGGCAGCCACATCAGGCCGTCCGCGTCGGGAGCGAGCTTGGGGGCCATGGGGTGGGGTGCCACACGGGTGAAGACGTCGAGCACCGTCTCGCCCTCGTCGGGGACGAGCGAATTCACATAGACCAGGGCCTTCGTCCGATCGGTACGAGTGGCGCCGATGACGGCACCGGAATAAGCATGGCCAACGAGTACTACCGGACCTTCGGTGCGCGCGATCACGCGATCGAGGGCCGAAATGTCGTCGGCGAGGCTGGTCAACGGCAGCGGTGCCGCGATCGCGCGCAGCCCTGCCGCGCGAAGCAGGCCGATCACGCGGGACCAGCTCGAACCATCGGCCCAGGCCGCATGGGCCAACACCACCGTTACCTCGTCGTTGCTCATCTTCCGATCCTTCCCTCATCGCCAGCCATGAATCCTGTCGGCTGTCTGCAACGAGGTCTCTCACATTCAATGTAACCTGTCAAATAGCATATTGATGGTTACGAAATGCCATTCGGTGGTCGATGTGCCGTGCCGGCCCTTATCGATATCTGTAGAGGCGTATCTTCTGGATCTGCATCTCGCCGGGGGAAAGGAGGATGAAACGGCCCTGGTTGGTCTGGTCGCCATTGAGCAGGCGGCCTGGTTTCCAGGCGCCCGTCGCGTCGAAATGCCCTTCCCAGGCATTGTCGATTCCGGCCAGGGGCGGCCCGTCTCCAAGCGGTGCGAAGGTCACGACCACGCCGGTTCCGGCGATGAGATAATCCTCCGGGCCGGTCTGAAGGATGAGCGCGGCATGATGCGCCTTGCCGTCCTCATCGCTGCCTTGCGGGGAGGCGAAGCGCACGGTGAAGCGATAGCCGCCAATATCGGCGCTTTGCGGCTCGGCGATGACGGTGCCGTCGAACAGCGTCCGAGGCTGGAAACCTGCCATCCGACCGGTGCCGGTATCGGCCAGGATCGCCGGGGTGAGCTGTGTGAGCAGATCGTAGAGCGGTGTGATCGCGTTGGGCCGATCGTCCACCGATTCGATGGAAAACGGGCTGTATCCCATCGCGCCGAGCGTGCCGATCGCATAGAGGGCGTTGGCCTGAACGTTCGGGTTGTCGGCTCTGTTCGCTTCGGGGATGAACAGCGGATTGTCCGGCCGTCGATACTGTGCCGCGAGATCGCTGAAATTCGGAAAATAGATATCGGGCGACAGCATGTCGATATGAGGCGCGCCGGCCTTCCAGATGTCGATCAGGTGCGGCAGCGGCCCGCCGCTCGGATATTCGCCGGGCGCCTTGCCCGGCCGGTTGAGCGCCACGTTGACATACATGGGCAGATCGTAGGCCGATTGGCCGGCGGTCGCGATCTGGTCGGCGTAGCGGGCGTAATACCAGGCCGTGAAGATTTCTTCGGCGCCGTCTCCCGGCCCGAACAGATCGGCCCAGTTTCCATGACGCAGGCCGCCATGCGCTTCCCACAGGGATTTGAGCTGGGGTGTCAGAGTGGCGTGATGCGCCACGAGATAGTCCACCAGCGGCTGCGGCACGGGGCTCTGGAAAGCCGCGGTGGCGGCCGGGCCATAATCCCGGGCGACAGGCAACATGCCCATCTCGTTTTCGACCTGCACCATCAATACGGTGTTCCGCTCGCCGTCGATCGCGCGGATATGATCGAGCAGGGCGCGGTATGCGCGCGCGTCCGCCGCGAGGGCGTCGCTGGAGAAGGCCGACAGGATTTCCTCGCCCTGTCCGTTGGGCAATTGCGCGCGTGGGAAGCGCCGTTGGTCGCGCTTCACCCAGGCGGGAACATAGCTCGACATGCTGTTCTTCCATGCGCCGAACCAGAGCAGCACGAGATGCAGATCATGTTTGCGCGCGTTTTCGATCAGCAGGTCGACATTGCTGAAATTCCAATGCCCCTCGACGGGTTCGATCAACTCCCATGATACGGGCGCCAGCACGGTATTGAGGTGCATGTCGTGCAGCCGTTGCCAATGGGGCGCCATATAGTCGGCGCTCGACGCGCTGGAATTGCCGAGTTCCCCTCCCAGCATCAGCATCGGCTTGCCCTGGACGATCAGCCGAAAGCTGTTTCCTTGCGGCACGATCCGGGGCGGCGCGGCCTCCGAAGGGGATGCGGCGGCCGAAATCGCGAACGCGGCCCACAACGCCGTCACCGCCATGGACATTCGCCGGCGGACACTCGGCCCGCGCTCATGCACAGCTCGCATTCCTCCTCCTCGGAACCATCGCATCGCCCGAACCCTTTCGCTTCAGGGGCGCGGGTCGCCCTTGCCGTCCAGCCAGCCATTGTCGGCCAGCCAGTCCGCCAGCCGGTCGGGCCAGTGGACGATGGAGAGAAGACCGGATCGCTCGCCCAGATTGAAGGCGTGCTCCGCGCCGGCATACATATGCAGTTCGGCCGGCACACCGGCTTCGCGAAGCTGCTCGTAGAGGTGCAGCGCCGGGATCGCGCAGCATTGATCCAGCGAACCGGCGGTGATGAAAGCAGGGGGCGCCGTCCGCGCGGCCGTCGCGGGAAGGCCGAGCGGGCCGGGGAAGACCGAAATCTGGAAATCGGGCCGGGCGCTCTCGCCGTCGATCGCATCGCCCGGACGGGGCGCGGGCGGCTCGGGATTGTCGGCCACCAGCGTCACCAGTTCGCCGCCGGCGGAAAAGCCCATCACGCCCACCCGGTGCGGATCGACGCCATATTGGCGGGCGTGGGCGCGAACCCAGCGGATGGCGCGACGAAGATCGCCGGCGGCATCGCCCTCGATGGAGTAAGGAGAGCCGGGCTCGCGGGCGAGGCGATATTTCAGCACGAAGGCGGTGACGCCCATCTGGTTGAGGCGGGGGGCGACGTCGATGCCTTCGGTCGTCCACACCAGCAGTTTATGGCCGCCGCCGGGCACGATGATGATGGCGGCGCCGCTGTTGTGGCGAGGGTCCGCCGGGAAGATCGTGAGGGACGGATCATGGATGTTCTTGACCCAATAGTCCTCGGCGACTTCGTGCTGGTCGCGCCGTCCTTTCGAATTCGGCGCCCCATCGGGCCAGAGGGAGACGCGAACGGGAGCCGGCATCGACTGGGGCCATGGTGCGCGGGACGGCAACGGGGCTGGCCCGGCCGTGCCGACGGGAGCCGTCGCGAGTGCGAGTGCGGCCATCAGGGCGGTCAATACCGGCATAATCTCTCCCTAGTTGAAAGATCGACTTCGCTTCTCATGCCTGTGGGGCGGAGCGCTATGGCGATGGTAGCGCAATCATGCAGCTCCACAAGTGCGGTGGGTCGGTCTGTTGCGGGATCGGAATGTGACGGTGGCGATGGTTGCGGCGAAATGGAGATCACTCCGCCGCCCGGAGCATGGTCCGGGCGGCGTCCCCTTCTGCTCAGTAGCTGAACCGTAACGTGCCGACCGCGCTGCGCGGTGCCGCGTAGAAGGCCTGCCCCCATTCCAGCGAATTGAGATATTTGACGTTGGTGACATTGCGCACGTTGACGCTCGCTTCGAGGTGCGGGGCGAGATGGAGGCCGGCGAGCAGGTCGAGCGTGGCATAGCTGCCCTGCCGGATCGCGAGGCCGTTCGAGTCATCATTGCCCCGCACCTGGCTCTGGTAGCGCAGGTTGGCGCCAATCTTGAAGTCGTGCCATTCGGGGATCTGATAGGTCGCCGTCAGCTTCAGCGTGTCGCGTGGCACGAACAGCCGGGCAGCTTCGCCGGTATCATCGCGCAGGCGCAGATGGGTGATGCCGCCGGCGAGCAGCCAGCGATCGGTGACGCGGCCCGATATCTCCGCCTCGACGCCGCGCGCGGTGACGGTCTGGCCGGTATAGAACGACCCGCCGATCGGGCCGTTGCCGTTGGTGCCGTCGAATGTGCCGGCGAACACCGCGAGGCCCGTTTGCCGCGCGCGGAACACGGCGGCGGTGGCGTAGAGGCGGCCGTCCAGCCAGTCGCCTTTCACCCCCGCCTCGATGTTGGTGCCCTTGGCCGGATCGAGCCGATGCCCCGATGAGGCGACTTCGGTCTGCGGATTGTAGATGTCGGTGTAGCTTCCATAGAGCGTGAGGTGCCTCGTCAGGTCGAACAGCAGCCCGGCATAGGGGCTGACCGCGCTGTTGCTGCGGGCCGCATCCGCGCCATAATTGTCGCCGGTCGTGTCGAGCCAGATCGCGGTGACGCCGGCGACGCCCTTCAGCCGATCGGCGAAATCGATATGGGCCGCGCCATAGATCCGCGTGAGGTGGTCATGGATACGAGCCTGCTGTTCGATCGGCGCGTAGGTGGGCAGCGGGATGCGCAGCGAGGCGAGCTGGCGGATGTCGCCATAGTCGATGACGTCGCTGGCATCGCCCTCGGCGTCGGTTTCGTGAGCCCAGCCGCTCGACACGCCGAAGGCGAGCTGGTGGCGACGGCCGAATGCCTCGACGCTGCCCGAAGCATAGCCGTCGAGCAGATATTGCCGGTAACGATCGCGGAAAAGGGCGCTGTAGCCGATCACGCCCTGGCCGGTCACCGGATCCGGCCCGAAGTCGCCGCCCGATGCGTAGAGAACCCGCGCATTCGATTTGAGGTCGTGATAGGTGGCCACGCCGCGCAACGTCCAGTCCCCGCCCAGCTTCCAGGCGAGTTCGCCGAAAGCGGTCTGGTCGAGATTGTCCCAATAGGTCCATGGCTGCGCCGTGGAGGCCGAGCGCTTGTACGGAATCCGGGTGCCGTCGCTGAACACCAGCGGCAGCGCCCCCCAGATATTGCCTCGCGCCCGATTGTCCTGATGCGAATAGCCGGCCGTCGCGGTAAGATCGGGTGTCAAATCCACGGACAGCAGCGCGCCGCCGACGTCGCGGTTGGTGTGGTTATAGTCGAGGTAGGAGGCGCGTTCCTCGTGCGCGCCGATGATGCGGGCGCGGATCGTTCCGGCGGCGTTGAGCGGCCCCGACACGTCGCCTTCGAGGCGCCACATATCGAACGAGCCCCCATAGGCCGACGCGTTCGCCTGAAACTCTTGGGTCGGCCGCTTGCGCAGATAGTTGATCGTCGCCGAAGGGTTGCCCACCCCCGTCATGATGGCGTTCGCGCCGCGGATGATATCGACCCGCTCGTAGAGCACGGTATCGAGATCGCCGAATTGCACGCCGCCCTGAAGCGCGACGCCGATCCCGTCGACCTGCCGGTTGGTCACGTCGAATCCGCGCGAGGTGTAGTCCGTCCGATCGGTTTCGTTGCGGTTGACGTTCACGCCCACCGCCTGATCGAGCACGTCGGCGATGCTGGTCAGCGCGAAGTCCTCGATCCGCTGACGATCGATGACGGAGACCGACTGCGGCGTCTCGCGCAGGGTCAGATCGAGGCCGGTGGCCGATGCGCTTTCATTGAGCTGTGCCTGCTTCAGCTTGGCGGCCGTCACGAGGATGTCGTTGGCCTGCTTGTCCCGCGCTTCGCTGCCGGCGTCCGAGGCGAGGGCGGGGGCCGCGATCAGGGATGCGCAGCCTGCGCCGGCCAGGAGAAGCATCCGGCGAAACCCCGCCGAAGCCCGAACATGTGACGGAAACGCCATATCGATTAACCCCCAATTGTCCTGATCGGCGCTTCATTGGTGGTTATGATTTTGCGAGTCAAATGCATTATCAATAATTGGGCCGCTATGGCGCGCCGGGGACGGTTGCTCCAAATGCGATCGGCATCACCGCGGCCTCCACGGTGACGCTTCCGAATGCTTTCGGCGTCGAGATCCCCGGACCGGGTTATGCGCGGGTTCGGCGGTGAAGCGGCTGGCGGGCACCCTACCGGGGCGAAAGAAATGAAGAGGGGCCGCCGCCGGCAGATTCTGGAGTGCGAAGCCGTGCGGCGCTTCTCACGGCAGGGTTTGATCCCGGATCAAATCCCGGATGACAGGAACGGAGGGCAGGTGCGGCACGGGCCTCCGTTCAATGCCCGCCCGCATCCACAATCCCGCCCGCACCGCTATCCTTGCCGCTCTCCTTGTAGACCGTGCCGCCCTTCATCACGAACTGCACGCGGGTCAGTTCGCTCACGTCGGTGAGCGGATCGCCGGACACCGCCACGATGTCGGCGAAGCGGCCGGGCTGGACCGAACCGATATCCTTCGCATCGCCGATCAGATCGGCGGCGTTGCGGGTGGCGGCGAGGATCGCGTCCATCGGCGTCATGCCGGCCTGCACCATCAGCGCGAACTCGCCGGCGTTCTGGCCGTGGGGAACCAGCCCCTGGTCGGTGCCGAAGGCGATCTTCACGCCGGCGCGATAGGCGGCGCCGAGATTCTGACGCAGATGAGGCGCCACTTCCAGCGCCTTGGCGGCCGAGGAAGGGGGAAGTTGCTCGGGATGCGTCCTGGCGATCTCGTAGACCTTCTGGCCGATCAGCAGGGTGGGGACGAGATAGGTGCCGTGGCTCTTGAACAAGGGATAGCTTTCGGCACCGGCATAGCTGCCATGTTCGACGCTATCGACGCCCAGCGATATGGCATGGTCAATGGCTTCGCGCCCGTGGATATGAGCGGCGACCTTCATGCCCAGCGCGTGCGCAGTGTCGACCACCGCCTTGATCTCGGCGTCGCTCAGCACCTGGAGATTGGGGTCGTCGTTGACCGAGAGCACGCCGCCGGACGGCATGATCTTGATGAGGTCGACGCCTTCCTGCCGGTGCTTGCGCACGGCACGGATGGCGCTGTCCACGCCGTCGATGATCGCTTCGTTCCACTCCGGGTTCTCGATCGCGGGATCAAGCCCCGAATGGCTGTCGCTGTGCCCGCCCGTCGGGCCGAGCGGTGCGCCCGCCACCCACATGCGCGGGCCGGCGATCGTGCCGTTCGTGATCGCGCGCTTCATGGCGACGACCAGTTCGGTGGAGGCGCCGACGTCCCGCACGCTGGTGAAGCCGGCCTCCAGCGTGGCGCGGGCATAAGCGGGTGTCTTGTAGGCGGCGTCATAATCGGTGGTGGTGACCATCTCGCGGATCGGGTCGCCGCCGTCGAACTGGCCCGTGATGTGGACGTGGCAATCGATCAGGCCGGGCAGCACCGTGGCGTTCGACAGGTCGATCACGCTGGCGCCTGCCGGCTGGGTGAAGCCCGGCGTCACCGAGACGATGCGATCGTCATGGACGAGAATGGTGACCTTCGATTTGGGCGCCGAACCGGTGCCGTCGATCAACCGCCCCGCATGGATCGCAACATCCGCCGCCTGCGCGCCGTTCGCCAAGCCAAAGGCGAGCGCAAGGCCAGCCACCCCCTTGAATATCCGCACATGTCGTCCCCTGCTGTTGCAGGGAGACTAACCAGCGGCGGCGCGGAAACAAGCCCGGTTCATTCCGGGCGATGCGGCTCGGCAATCTCGTCGACAGGCGAATCGGATCGAGGCCTTTTTCGCTCAAAGCGATGCCGGGGGTCGGGCTCCAAACCGCTGATGAGCGTCATTCCCAACGGTTCAATATGTAGGCACATGCCTACCTTGTGACGTGACTACAACACCATGCCGCCCGGATCGGGAAATCCTGCGATCACCGGGCTCGCCTCGCATGAAATCGCTTGCCCGGCGGCACCGGTTGCGCCTCCTTCGGCCTCAAATCCGCCTGTGCTGGACAGCGATTGATAACGCTGTCGCGCACGCGGGAGGCAGGGAGGGGCTATGTCGGATCGGAGCGTGAAACATGTGGTGGTGGCCGGTGGCGGCACGGCCGGCTGGGTCACAGCGACGGCACTCGTGCGGCATATGGGGCCTCTGATCGATATCACGCTCGTGGAATCGGATGAAATCTCCACGATCGGCGTGGGGGAATCCACCGTTCCCACCTTCAAGACCTTCCACAATCTGATGGGGATCAAGGAAGACGCCTTCATGTCCGCCGCACAGGCGACCATCAAGCTCGGGATCGAGTTCAGGAACTGGGGGCGGATCGGCGATCGCTATATCCATCCGTTCGGAACCATCGGACGGCGCTGGAGCTGGATGGCGGATTTCCATCATTTCTGGCTACATGCCAGAGCCCGCGGGTTCGGTGGCGAACTCAACGAATATTGTCTGGAATGGGCGGCTGGCGAAGCCAACCGCATGTCGGCGGGGCCGCCGATCGCGCCGAGCCACGCCTATCATATCGATGCCGCCAGCTATACGCGTTTCCTGCGCGGTCTTGCCGAACCCGCCGGCGTCAAGCGCGTCGAAGGCAAGATCCGCCATGTCGCGCTCGCCCCCGAGAGCGGCTTCATCGAGGTCATCGAGCTTGAATCCGGCGCGCGGATCGAAGCCGACCTTTTCATTGATTGCACCGGCTTCCGTTCTCTCCTGCTCGGGCAGGCGCTGGGCGTCGGCTTCGAGGATTGGGGACGCTGGATCACGACCGATCGCGCCGTGGCCGTCCAGTCGAGATCGGTCCATCCGCCGCAGCCCTATACGTCCGCGATCGCGCATGAGGCCGGCTGGCGCTGGCGCATTCCGCTTCAGCATCGCGAGGGCAACGGCTTCGTCTTTTGCAGCCAGTCGATGTCCGACGACGAGGCGCAGGCCCGGCTGATGGCCGAGATCGATGGGGAGCCCGTGGTCGATCCCTGGCTCGTTCGTTTCCAGACGGGAATGCGCGTTCAGTCCTGGAGCAGGAACTGCGTCGGGCTGGGCCTTGCGGGCGGCTTCATCGAGCCGCTGGAATCGACCAGCATCCATCTCATGATGGCGGCGGTGACGCGCCTGATCGAGGATTTCCCCTTCAACGGCTGCACCGATGCGCTGGTCAACCGCTTCAACGAGAAATCGCGGCAGGAATATGAGAATATCCGCGACTTCATCATCCTCCACTATCACATCACCGAGCGCGACGATTCCGACTTCTGGCGCCATTGCCGGACCATGGAGTTGCCTGACAGCCTCAAGGAGCGGCTTGCCCTGTGGCGGGAGGATGCGCGCGCCTATCAGATGCCGCACGAGCTGTTCCGTGTGGATAGCTGGGCGTCCGTGCTGCTCGGCCAGCGCGCGCGGCCGCATGGCTATCATCACCTCGCGCGGATGATGCCCGAGCAGCAGCTTCGCGACGAACTGGCCCGGATGCGCGCGGAGATTGCGGAGCTTGTCGAGGCGATGCCGAGCCATCCCGACTTCCTCAGAGCCTATTGCCCTGCGGAGGAGCCGGACTTTCAGCGCTCCCGGCCGGCGGAAATCGCCCTGAGCGGCTGATGGCGGGACAGGTGGCGCGGGTAGCCGGGCTCCCGGCTGCCGCCGGCGTTTCAGGAAGTCGCCATCACGGTGACGATGCGGTCATAGTCGCCGGACGGCCTCACCATCTTCCTTGGTGAAGGCGCCCTTCTGCGCATCGGGGAGGATGTCGAGGACGGTCTCGGACGGACGGCACAGTTTCACCCCGAGCGGGGTCACGACGAGTGGGCGGTTGATGAGGATCGGATGCTCCATCATCGCGTCGACGAGCGCGTCGTCCGTGAGCGAGGCATCGTCGAGGCCGAGCTCGGCATAGGGCGTGTCCTTCTGGCGGAGCAGGGCGCGGGGCGTCATGCCGGCGCGGCCTATCATCTCGATGAGCAGAGCGCGCGACGGTGGTGTCTTGAGATACTCGATGACGTGGGGCTCGACGCCCGAATTGCGGATCAGCGCCAGCGTATTGCGCGACGTCCCGCAGGCGGGGTTGTGATAGATGATGATATCGGTCACGGGTTTTCCTTCAACGGCAAGCTATGCCGCCCACTGGAGCATGGTGGCAATGAGCCCCTGGGCTGCGGGATGTCCCGCTCCTGGGCCAATCACGACGAACTCAATGTCGGGCAGGGGCGGGAGCGATGGCCCTCCGCCGACGACAGCGAGTCCGGGCGGGATCAGTCGAGCCGAATGCGGCATGATTCCGATCCCCGCGCGCGCGGCGGCGGTGAGGCCGGCCAGGCTGGCGCTGGTGAACGCCACGCGCCAACGGCGGTCGAGCCGATCCAGCGTCTCGATCGCGCGAGCGCGGGTTACACTGGGGGGCGGATAGAGCAGCAGCGGCAATGGGGCGTCGGGATCGATGCGAAAGTTCGGGCGGCCAACCCAGCGGATCGGCTCTCGCCACGCAATGCTGCCCCGACGGTCTCCGGCCTTGCGCTTGACGAAGATGACATCCAGCCGGCCCGCATCGAAGGCGTCGTAGAGATCGTGGCTCAGTCCGGCGCTCAGTTCGAGATCGACCTCGGGATGACGACGCACGAAGGTGGCCAGCACGTCCGGCAGGGCGGAGAGCACGAAATCCTCCGATGCGCCCAGCCTCAGCCGACCGCGCAACGGGGCCTCCGACAAACTCTCCCCCAGGCGGAGGTGGGCATCGAGGATGGACCGCGCCTGGTCCAGCAGCCGCTCGCCGTCCACCGTCAACGCCATGCTATGGGTATCTCGATCGATCAGACGTCGATGCGCCAGGGCCTCCAGTCGGGCAATCTGCTGGCTGATTGTGGATTGCCGGACCTCCAGGCTGCGCGCTGCGCCGGTGAAGCTTCCGGCATCCACCACCGCCACGAATGTCTGGAGGAGATCGACCGGGATCAAATCGCGCATGATCATCAAGTTATATGATGACTGATATCATTGCTATCGCAATTGCGGAATTCAGGGCCAGCGACCAGATGTCCCCCTTCACGAAGGGGTATCCCCATGCCGACCCTCCATGCGATCCGCGCCCGTATCCACCTCGACCCTTATCTCCTGCTGCTGATCGGAACGGTCGCGCTCGCCGCGCTCATCCCTGCGCATGGTTCGGCAACCCGGATTGTCGATATCGGCGTTGATCTCGCCGTGGCCCTGCTGTTCCTGCTGTACGGTGCGCGGCTGAGGCCCGACGCGATCTGGGCCGGCTTGTCGCACTGGCGGCTGCAATCACTGATCTTTGCCAGCACATATCTGCTGTTTCCGCTCCTGGGCGTAATCATCACGATCCTGCTGCGTGGTCACCTGCCTCACGATATCCTCACAGGCCTCCTGTTTCTCTGCCTGCTGCCGTCGACCGTGCAATCCTCGATCGCCTTCACCTCCATCGCACGCGGCAACGTGCCTGGGGCATTGTGCAGTGCCTCGCTCTCGAACATGCTTGGCGTGATCCTGACCCCAATCCTCGTTTCGCAACTGCTGCCCGCGGCGAGCGGCGGCTTTTCGTTGAAGGCGCTGGAGGACATCGCGCTCCAGATCCTGCTGCCGTTCATGATCGGGCAGGCCGTGCGCCCGTGGGTCGGCGACTGGCTACTGGGTCACGCGGTGCTGACCTCCGTGGTCGATCGGGGTTCCGTTCTCGTGGTCGTGTATGCGGCATTCAGCGCCGGCATGGTCGCCGGCATCTGGCACCAGCTTTCGCCCGCGAGCATCGGCATCATCTTGCTCATCGACCTGATCGTGCTGACGCTCGTGATCGGCTCGACGACCTGGGCAAGCCGTCTGCTCGGCTTTTCGAAGGAAGACGAGATCGCGACCGTCTTCTGCGGATCGAAGAAGAGCATGGCAGGCGGGATTCCCATGGCGACGATCCTGTTTCCGGGTCATGCGATCGGCTTGATCGTGCTGCCGCTGATGCTGTTTCATCAAGCTCAGCTCTTCGTCTGTGCGACGCTGGCACGGCGTTATGCCGAACGAGGGCGCGCCGAGGATCTGTCGACCGCTCACTTGGCATCCGCGTGATGGACCTGGCATGGAACAGGCCCGTGGGCACTGGCCGGACACGCCATGGCGATGGGTGAAGCCGGTTGGTGCCAAGTGAGCGGTCGACAGCATCATCTCTCCTCTTCGGGAGGGCGTGGAATTGTCATGCCGGGCCGATCATGGCGTCCGTCAGATGAAACGGCGTGCCGGGGGCGATGGTCACGTCGAAGTGACGACGCCCCAGGCGCACGATGCGCCTGACCCGTTTGCTGGCGGAGATGACCGCGCCCGAGAGTTGCCCTGCTCTCCAGTGCAGATCGATTGTGCATCCGCCGCGTATCCGCACGCCCGAGACAGACCCGGCAGGCCATGCACGGGGGAGGGCGGGCAGAAGCCGTATGTCCTCGTCGTGGCTCTGCACCAGCATTTCGAGGATCGCGGCCGCACCGCCGAAATTGCCGTCGATCTGGAAGGGCGGATGGGCGTCGAACATATTGGGATAGGTGCGATCGGGGCCGAGCAGGAAGGCCAGGATGCGATGGGCATGATCGCCGTCACGAAGCCTGGCCCAGAGGTTCGCGCGCCATGCGGTGGCCCAGCCGGTCGATTCGTCTCCGCGCAGCTCGAGCGAGCGGCGCGCGGCGGCAGCCAGTGCGGGTGTCCGATCGAGGTCGATCTGATGGCTGGGATAAAGGCCGAACAGATGAGACACATGGCGATGATGAGGTTCGGGCGCCTGCATGTCCCAGTCGCCTGCCCATTCCTCCAATTGCCCTTCGTGGCCGATCTGGTCCGGGCGCAAACGGGCGCGGGCGGCCTGTAGTTCGGCCACGAAATCGGGATCGCGCCCGAGCAGGATCGCGGCCCTTGCCGTCCGGTCGAACAGATCGCGCAGGATCTGCATGTCCATGCTCGGCCCCGCGCAGAGCGACGCCCCATAGGGATGGACATTCTCGGGCGACAGCGACGGGTTGGTGACGAGGTGGCCGGAGACCGGATCGGTTTGCAGCGTGTCGAGGAAGAAGAGGGCGGCGCCGCGCATCAGCGGGTAAACGGAGGCGAGATAGGCCGTGTCCGTGCCATAATCGTAATGATCCCAGAGGTGGAGGCAGAGCCATGCTCCTCCCATGGGCCAAAGACCGAACTGAGCGCCGTCGATGGGCGCCGTCGCGCGCCACAGATCCGTGTTGTGATGCGCGACCCAACCCCGGGCGCCATACATTTCCCGCGCCGTTCGCGCGCCCGTCTCGGCCAGATCCCTGACCATCGCGATCAGCGGCTCCACGCACTCCTGCAATGCCGCAGGTTCGGCGGGCCAATAGTTCATCTCGGTGTTGATGTTGATCGTGTATTTGGAGCCCCAGGGCGGCTTGGTGCTGTCGTTCCAGATGCCTTGCAGATTGGCTGGCTGGCTGCCGGGTCGCGACGAGCAGATCAGCAGGTATCGGCCATATTGGAAATAGAGCGCGGCGAGGGCCGGATCGTCCGACGACGGGCTGAGGCGGATGCGTTCATCGGTGGGCCTGTCGGCCGCGGATGTCCGTCCGAGATCGAGCGTCACGCGTCGGAACAGGCGCCGATGTTCGGCGGTGGTATCCTGTGCGATGGTATCGAAATGACGGGTGCCGGCCCGTGCGATCTGATCGGATGTCAGGCGTATGGGATCGCCGCCGGTATCGTCATAGCGGCGATAGCTGGTCGCCATGGCGAGGAGGATCGTCACGCCGTCGGCGCCCCGCACGGCCAGGCGATCCGCCATTGCCGAAACCGATCCCCCCTCCGCGAGGACGCGAGCCCGTATCGCAAAGCGGATGGCGCCGGCTACGCCGTTCTCGGCCCGGTTGGCCCCGGCAAGACAGAGCGTGTCGGCATTTTCGATCGCGATCGACAGATGATCCTGAAGGGAACGCAGGCTCACGTCCACGTCGATCGCACCCCGCCGATCGGCCGACAGGTGGACCGCGATCACCTGATCCACAGGGGAGGCAACGACGCGCCGCGTAAAGGCAATTCCGCCCGCCATGAAGCGGGTGGTCGCCATCGCGGCGTCGATATCGAGTTCGCGGCGATAACCTTCGATGGCGGTCGGCAGATGCGGAAAGTCGAGCAGCAGGTCGCCCGCCGGCTGATAGGACATCTGGGCAAGCGGCGTCGCCATCACGCGCTCGTTGGCCAGCGCCTGCGCTTCGGCATAGCGGCCCGCGAAGATCAGCTTTCGGATCTCGGGCAGGGTTTCGCGGGCCGATGGGTTGACCGGATCATAGGGGCCGCCGCTCCACAGGCTGTCTTCGTTGAGCTGGAGACGCTCCTGGGCGACGCCGCCGAACAGCATCGCCCCGATCCGCCCGTTGCCGACGGGCAGAGCCTCTGTCCATCGCGTGGCCGGCTGGCGATACCAGAGAAGCGCGGCGGCGCGATCGGGCTCCCCCGTCCGGGTCGCGGCGGGCAGCGCGGTTGTTCCGGCCGCGATCAGCGCACCTTCGAGAAGGGTGCGCCGGGTGGGGCGCAACGGGCCGCTCACCGCGCCGCGCCAGTCTGCGAGAGCGGAGAGGGGGGCGTCATGCTCCGCTCTTCCCCGATGCACTGGCGGCGGCGTTCACCAACTCGATCCAGAGCGCGCCTTCGTTGATGACATATTCATTCTCGCCCCAGAAGAAGGGCCAATTTTCCTTATTCTCCGGGAAATCGGGCTTCAGGATAAGCTCACCCGGCACCACGCCGCCCGCGATGAAGCTGAAATCGGCGCGGTTGTTGCCATAGGCGACTTCCTTGGACCGTGTGCCCACCGCCGACACGAAGGAGATGTCGGAGCCGGGATGATGGCCGGTCAGATAATCGATCGCGCGGAACAACGCGCCATCGTCCACGATGTCTGGAAACGCTTCGTGCAGCGCATGGCTATCCAGGCCATATTGGATGATGGCGCCATTGCCGGCCCAACCGCCGTCGGTGATCGGCACGCCGAACGGATTGGCCGATGCGATCTTGTCGGTGGCCATTTTCCACGTCCGCACGACGGGTTCCACCTCGGCGCGGAAGGAGGCTGGCATCAGCGGCAGCGCGTCCGCCACCATCTGGACGTTGCGCATGAAGTGCGGCGCGATCTTGGGCCACAGCGTCTGCACGCTTGCGGCATAACGCTGGTCGCCCGTGGTCTTGAGGAGTTCGACGGCGGCGGCGAACTGCTCGTCCACCAGCGGGCCTCCGGTGGTATTGCCATGGTGGAAGAGGTCCGGCGGATGGCTCTGCTCTTCCGCCCAAGTCTTCTCGGCGAGATGGCGCGCCTTTTTCGCAAGTGCGTCGTCGAACCCGGCGAGCGCGCGGGATGCGGCGGCGAGCGTCGCGGCCGAGCCATAGTTGAGCGCGCTCGATTTCGACGTGAAGGCCCAGCGATCGTCGGGCCAGCCGCTGTGCCCGTCACGCTCTTCGCCCGGCTTGAGCGCGGGATCGTAGATCAGGCCGTCCGTCTTGCTGGCGGCGTCTCCCAGATGGGTATATTCGCCGACGTCCGGCTCTACGATCCCGTTGATCGCATGGCCGACTGCATCGAACTGGGCGACGAGCTGGAGCGTGCCGTGCCGTATCTGTTCGAGCAGATCCGGGCTGCCGTCGGGCACATGGATTTCGGTGCGGCGCAGGCCTTCGTCGATGCTGGTCGTGTCGCGGGTCAGTCGATACCGTTCCCAACTTCTGACCATCGACTGGATGACGGCATGATGCGTCTCGGTGCGGATGTCGAAGTCGCCGGCATCGAACCAGCCACCGACATTCAGACCCGGAATATGTTCGCCCGGCGCGTAGCGATCGTCCGTCGACGGACCCTGCGCATAAAGGTCGATATGCTCATGGTTGATCGGTGCCTGTCGCGCATCGTCCCGATGGGAATCGCCGTGCCAGACGCGATAGGCCTCGTTGACGCGCATGTGGTCCATCGCGATGGGGAAATAGACATCGAGCGTCGGCTTCCAGGCGTCGGCATACACGTCCGCCGCAATTCGGAAGGGCGCCGTCCGCGTCGCACCATATTCGAGGATGTAGAGGCCGGGTGTGCGCACCGCGCTGAAATCCGCGCGGCGATAGCGGTAGCGCAGATATTCTCCGGCCTCCGTCGTAGGGCCGATCGGAATGGGAATGAAGCGACCATCTCCCTCCACGCGGAACAGCTTGATGGGCGTGCGATCCTTCGCGTGGCGATCCAGTTCCACGGTCGCGATCTTGGGCGCCTGAGGGGTGTAGCCGAGCTGAGAATGGGCGATGGACGGCGGCCTCATCCAGCCGGGTGCGGTGTCCGGCCTGATCGTCCAGCGCAAAACGGTGCCCGATCGCCCCGCCGGGAGCAGCGAGCGCAGCACGAACCAGCCGTTTTGCGCCTGGTTGCGCCCGTCATAGAGCGCGATCCGCGCGCTTTCGGCGGTAATGGTGATGCGATGATCGGGATCTTCGGGCGCGAGGACGAAGCTCCTGCCTTCCGCGATGGGCAGAGGCTCGGCGCCCGGCCCTTCGCTGCGTCCGCTGGCGGCGTTGCGCTCGGGCGTCAGTTCCATCGCGCTGGCGGGATAGCGCGGAAAGATGCCGGTCTTGTCGTCGGCCATGAAGCTCTTGTGGAAATAGGCGGCCGGCAGGAATTCCAGATTGAAGCCGGCCTTGCCCACGAGCGTGGCGGGCAATGCTTCGGGAAGCTCGACGCTCACCTCCACGCCGTCATTCTGCGGCCTTGTCACGACGACGTAACGGAAATGAGAGTCGGGATATTCGAGCGTCGTGCGCACCGTACCCGTCGCCTGATCGATCCGGCGGTTGACGAGATTGGCGGACGGATCCCACTGGCCTGGTGTCGCGGACAGGCGCACATCGCCGTTTGTCACGGAGCGCATGTCGCGCTGGATGATCTCGACGCCGCTGATCTTCGCATCGGCAAACAGCCCCGAATTGGCGTTGCTGAAGGACAGGATGTCGGCGCCGGGCGCTTCGTAATAGCCTTTGCTGTTGAGCGTGAAGCGCGCGGGCTGGGCCAGGGCGGGGCCTGTCGTCATGATCGCGACGGCAAGGGAGAGGAAGAGCGGGCGGCCTTTCATGGGTGGGTTCCATTCGTAATGAACTGGAGCGCGCGGCATGGATATCCTCCATGCCGCGCTGCGATCATCAGGGACGCAGGGCGAGCACCGCGACCGATTTGGGGGGCATGGTCAGCCGGAGCCTGTCACCCTGACGCTGGGCGGAAAAAGGCCTGGGCTTCACGTTATCGGGTGCCGCGAAGCTGTTGACCGCATCCACCCGATCTGCCGTCAACAACTGGCCGTCGGCGCTCCTGATCGCCTTGCCGGAGACATCGAGAACCAGATCCGCCGGCTTGTCGGGATCGACATTGGTCACGGAGAGCCACAATTGGCCGGAACTATCCCGTGCCGCCACGGCATCCAGCCGTGGCATGGATTTGTCGCCATACCGATAGGTGCCGCTGTCGTAGCTGATCGGCACAAAGGTCGCGTCCTGGAAGGGCACATACATTTTGTAGATATGGTAGGTCGGCGTCAGGACCATCTTCGGGCCATCCGTCAGCACCATGGCCTGAAGAACGTTGACCATCTGCGCGATGTTGGCCATCCGCACCCGATCGGCGTGGCGCATGAAGATGTTGAGCGTGACGGCGGCCAGGATCGCGTCGCGCAGCGAGTTCTGCTGCTGGAGGAAGCCGGGATTGCTGCCCGCCGTCGGCGCCAGCCAGATGCCCCACTCATCGACCGAGAGAGCCACCTTCTTCTGCGGATCGTAGCGATCCATGATCGCGGTCTGGTGGACGATCTTGTCGTCCATGCCATAGGCTTCCTTGATCGCTTTCGCATAGTCGGCCTCGCCGAAACCGGTGGCGGGAAGATGGGGCGGCCAGCCGTCGAGCACATAATTATGGAGCGACACGGCGTCGATGTCCCAGTCGCCGGTCTTCTCCGCCCACGCCTTCATCACGGCGTCGGTATAGTCCTTGGAGTTGCTGTCCCAACCGACGGCGATCCGCTTCATCTGCTCGCCGCCCTTCTGGGCCGGATTGGTATTCCGCACGAAATGCGAGAAGAGCTTCATCTGCTCGACATAATGCTCAGGCGACATGGCGCCGCCACATCCCCAATTCTCGTTGCCGAGACCGAGCAGGTGGACTTTGTAGGGGGCGGGATGCCCGTTGGCGGCCCGCTGCTTTTCCAGGCTGGTCGGTTGTGTGGTGGTCATATATTCCAGCCAGTCGGCGGCCTCCTCGGGCGAACCGGAACCGATATTGACCGAGATGAACGCCTCCGAGCCGATCTGCTGGAGGAAATCCATATATTCCTCGGTGCCAAACGTGCTGGGTTCGGGTACGCCACCCCAGTTGGAGTTGACCGTTACCGTGCGCTTCGCGGCGGGGCCTATGCCGTTGCGCCAGTGATATTCGTCGGCGAAGCAACCGCCGGGCCAACGCACATTCGGCACATGGATAGCGTGAAGCGCCGCCACGACATCGCTGCGGATGCCGCGGACATTGGGGATTTTGGAATCCCGGCCCACCCAGATGCCGCCATAGATTCCGGTGCCCAGATGTTCGGCGAACTGCCCGAAGATATCGCGCTCGATGCGAGATCCCGATTTGCCGGGATCGATCTTCACGACCGTCTGGGCTGACGCCATGGTGGTTATGCCGAGCGCCAGAAACGCCACGGAACGCCGCATCGCCCGAACCCATGCAGTTCTTCCGTTCATTCCACTCCCCTGTCTTGTGATGATTGGGTTTTCGAGATCAGCGGGTCGTCAGATTCCTGCTGAAGAAGGGCAGCACGAATTCCTGAAAGCGAGTTGCGACATTGCTGGTATGCGTGCCGGGATAGATGGTGAAGCTGTTGGCGATGCCGTAATTGTCCAGCACGGCATGGAGCTTCCCGGCATCGGCCTTCAGCCCGTCCTGATCGCCAACGTCGATGGCAATGGCGCGGTAGCGCTTCAGATTGCCGATATATTGATCGACGAAGGCAAGCGGCGCGTTCGCCGCCCATTTGGCGACGATATCCGGCTGCACCTGACCGTTCTTGACCGGAAGGTCGAGATAGAGCGGGGGAGCCTTGGGATCGGGCGACCATGCCGCGGCGCTGGCCAACTGGGCGCGCAGGCCGAACGGCAGCTTTGCGGAATCGGCCGGCGACTTGACCGCTTCAAGCGCAGCTTCCGCATTGGGATCGAACTGGCCGGGAGCCCGTGGTGAGAGGCAGCAGGGGCTCATCATGTAGATGGCACCGAACATGTCCGGGTGCTTCATGCCGATGCGGGCGGTGCCGTAGCCGCCCATCGAATGGCCGGCGAGCCCGCGGGCTTCCCGTTCGGGGATCGTCCGGTAATGGCCATCGATATAATGGATCAGATCCCGCGACACGAAAGTCTCGAAGTCTCCGGTGGTCATCGAGCTCGAATACATCGAGCCATTGTGAATGGTCTTCGAGTCCGGCAGGACGATAATCATCTCCTTCGCGCCCTTGGCAAAGGCACCGGCGCTGGCATCGGCGAGGTGGATTTCATGGCTCCACTGCTCGGCGCCAATGGAATAGCCGTGCAATGCGTAAAGCACGGGATAATGCCGTCGGGGCGAGTTTTGATAGCTTGGCGGCAGCACCACCAGAACGTCGCGATCGGCGGATTCGCCTTCCAGATTGCCCTCGATCGTTGGCGCGTGGACCTTGATGTGCTCGATCGTGACGGGCTTGGCGCCTGGCACGGCGGGAGGAGGGTTGGTGGTCACCTGCGCCATGGCTGCGGCGGGCAGGCAAGCGGCCAGCGCCAGCACGCCATGACGGGCGGTCGATCGCAAAAGGGAGGGGAAGAGCATCGGGATATCTCCTCAGCCAAGCGGGAATTCAAAGATCGAGATGGAGATGGCCGGCACGGTCAGACGCGCGCCGACATAGGGGGCATGACTATCCATCGTGACGGCGGATGCGTCGCCGATCGGCTCGATAAACATGCCATATTCGCACCGGGTGACGGCATCGTGCGCCCTTGATGCGTCGATCGTCGCGCGGAGGGAGGGCGCGGATGCCGCCGCTAGCGCAGGCGATGCGGCGATGGCGGCCAGTGCGAACAGAGGGCGCGCGCGCTTCGCGCCTCGGCCGTGGCGTCTGTCCATGATGATCCTCCCTGTCGCCGGATCGTTCCGATTCCGGCCACCCCTATGATAGCGCTCTCTTTTCGGAGCTGTTCTGCGCGCGTTGGGCTCATCCGCACGGTGCGCGGGTCAAGGGCGGAACGGCGAGGGCCGTTCCGCCCCGCAGTCGGTCAGCGCGCGTTGCCGACGAAATGATTGACGAGATTTTCAAGGCGTTCCTGCCGGCCCGATTTATGAGCCGGCTGGATGTTCTTCTGGACCGCGAGATCGGCGATTGAGGCCAGCGAGCTGTCCTTTGCCGAGATCGCCTGCCCGAACTGGCTGTCCCATCCCGCGTAGCGATCGGCGCGAACCTGATCGACGCGCCCGTCCTCGATCAGTGCGGCCGCCGCCAGCAACGCGCGGGCGATCACGTCGACGGCACCGACATGGCCATAGATCATGTCCACCGGATCGTTGCTCTGGCGGCGCACCTTGGCGTCGAAATTGAAGCCGCCCGTCGTGAAGCCGCCAGTGCGCAGGATTTCCACCATCGCCAGCGTCATCTCCTCGACCGAGTTGGGGAACTGGTCCGTATCCCAGCCATTCTGGTCGTCGCCGCGATTGGCGTCGATCGAGCCGAAGATGCCGAGCGCGCGGGCGGTGGCGATCTCATGCTCGAAGGTGTGGCGGGCGAGCGTCGCGTGGTTCGCCTCGATATTGACCTTCACCTCATTCTCGAGGCCGTAACGCTTGAGGAAGCCATAGACCGTGGCGGTGTCGAAATCATATTGATGCTTGGTCGGCTCGTGGGGCTTCGGCTCGATCAGGATCGTGCCCTGGAAGCCGATCTTGTGCTTGTGCTCCACAACCATGCTGAGGAACCGGCCGAGCTGGTCCAGTTCGCGGCCGATGTCGGTGTTGAGCAGCGTCTCATAGCCTTCGCGACCGCCCCACAGCACATAGTTCGAGCCGCCGAGGCGGTGTGTGGCTTCCAGCGCCGAGCGGACCTGAAGCGCGCCGAAGGCAAAGACTTCCGGGTTCGGATTGGTTGCGCCGCCGGCGGCATAGCGCGGGTGGCTGAACAGATTGGCGGTGCCCCACAGCAGCTTGCGCCCGGTCTTGGTCTGAAGACGTTCGAGATGATCCACGGCCTCGGCGAAATGGTGCTGATATTCGGCCACGGTTTCGGTGGCGGCCATCACGTCGACGTCGTGGAAGCAATAGTAAGGCAGGTCTAGCTTGTTGAAGAAGTCGAACGCGACCTCGCGCTTGAACGCGGCCGCTGCCGCGTCGTTGGCGCCGGCGTGCCACGGGCGGTTGAAAGTGCCCGCACCGAACACGTCGAAGCCGTTCCAGCAGAAGCTGTGCCAGAAGCATATGGCAAAGCGCAGATGGTCCTCCATCCGCTTGCCGAGCACGACCCGGTCCTTGTCGTAGAAGCGATAGGAAAGTTCGTCGGTGGAATTCGGCCCCTTGAAGGTGACGGGTGCGATATCGGCGAAATAATCGGTCGGTTTCATCGTTTCGATCGAGCTCATGGGAGGTTCCTCCTCAAGGGGGTGATGCGGGGGTAAGCGGCCTTGAACGCTGCCTTTTTCGGTGCGAGGCGCTCGATGTCGGCGGCATCGGGATCGATCACGCGGTCGACAGGTGGCGGCAGGCAGACATCGCGCGCCGCGCCGCCATCGACGGCCAGTTGGGCGAGCCGCGCGGCGCCGAGCGCCGGACCAACCTCGCCGCCGCGCAGATAGACCAGCGAGGTGTCCATGGCGGCGCTCAGGATGCGGCCCCAGTAGCGCGATCGCGCGCCACCTCCGATCACGGCAAGGCGGTCGATCCGCGTTCCGGCATCGCGCAGCGCGTCGACGCCGTCGGCGAGGGCGAAGGCCACGCCCTCCAGCACGGCCTCGCAGAGACGGTCCGCGTCCGTATCGTGATCGAGCCCAAGAAAGCCGCCACGCACCAGCGCGTCGTTATGGGGCGTGCGCTCGCCTGACAGATAGGGCAGGAAAATCTCGTTGCCCGCACCCGGTCCGGCCGCTTCGGCGCGGGCGAAGACGTCGGCGGCACCGGACGAGCCGGTCAACCGCCCAACCCAGTCGATACAGGCGGCGGCGGAGAGATGCACGGCCATCTGGTGCCACAGTCCGGGCAGGCAATGGCAGAAGGCGTGGACCGCGCGGCCAGGATTGGGGCGGAAGGCGTCGGTTGCGACGAAGATCACGCCCGACGTGCCGAGCGAGAGCAGGGCATCGCCATCCGACACCACGCCGACGCCGACCGCGCCCGCCGCATTGTCTCCGCCGCCGCCGACCACCGGCACCGTGGCCATGCCCCAGCGAGCGGCGACCTCGGCGCGCAGAGCGCCCGTCATATCCGGTCCTTCGACAAGGCGAGGCATATGGTCGCGGGTGAGGCCAGTGGCCTCCAGCAGCGCGTCGCTCCAGTTCCGGCCGGCAACGTCCAGCCAGAGCGTCCCGGCCGCATCCGACATGTCGGAGGCCTTCTCTCCGGTCATCAACAGCCGGATATAATCCTTGGGCAGCAACACCGTGCGCGTCGCCGCGAAGATATCCGGCTCATGCTTGCGCACCCAGAGCAGCTTGGGCGCGGTGAAGCCGGGCATGGCAAGATTGCCGGCGATGGCGTGGAGGGCAGGGACGGCTTCCTCCATCTCCTCGCACTCGGCATGGCTGCGCCCGTCGTTCCAGAGGATGGCGGGGCGCAGCGGCCGGTCGTCGGCATCAAGCAGCGTCGCGCCATGCATCTGGCCTGCGAGGCCGATGCCGCGCACCGAGCGCCGCACCGCCGGATCGATCGCCATCACCGCGGCTTCGGTGGCGCGCCACCAATCCTGTGGCGCCTGTTCCGACCAGAGCGGCTGGGGACGCGAGACGGTGAGCGCGGCGGTGCCTTGCCCAGCGACCCGGCCGTCAGCCGCGATCACCACCGCCTTCACACCCGAGGTGCCGATATCGATGCCAAGAAACATCAGTATAGCTCAGCGCGTGAACGGATCGATCGAACGGATGGAGCCGTCCGGGTTGAAATGAAGCTCGGTAACCTTGACGTTTCTCAGATGATTTTTGTTCGATAGCTGGGTGTCGTGATAGAAAAGCCACCACTTGCCCTGAAATTCGACGATCGAATGATGCGTGGTCCAGCCCTGCACCGGCTCCAGGAAATGCCCGCGATAATGGAAAGGGCCATAGGGATTGGTGGCCGTCGCATAGGCCAGGAAATGGGTGTCGCCGGTCGAATAAGTGAAATAATAGGTGCCGTTGCGCCGGAACATCCATCCGCCCTCGAAGAAGCGGCGATCATGATCGCCCCCGAGCAGCGGCTTGCCATGCTCGTCGAGGAGGACGAGATCGCGGGGGGCTTCGGCCAGTTGCTTCATGTCCGGCCCCAGCCGTGCGATCTTGGCGGAGAGCGCGGGCTTCGTGTCCTGCTTCAGATCGGTGTCGGAGCCACGGGGATCGAAATGGCCGCTCGTCCAGCGCTGGAGCTGCCCGCCCCAGATGCCGCCGAAGATCAGGTAACTCTTGCCGTCCTTGTCGGCGAAGACGGCGGGATCGATGCTGTAAGCGCCCTTGATCGGCTGCGGTTCGGCCTTGAACGGCCCGGTCGGCGATTTGGAGGTGGCGACGCCGATGCGGAAAATCCCCTGATGATCGCGCGCCGGGAAATAGAGATAATAAGTGCCGTTACGATAGGCTGCATCCGGCGCCCACATCTGTTTGGATGCCCAGGGCACCTGCTTCACGTCGAGCACGGGCGGGCTGATCGTCACCTTGCCGCCGATCCGGTCCATCGACAGCACGCGATAGTCGTGCATCGCATATTCGCTGCCGAGATCGTCGTCGGGAATATCGGTCGGTACGTCATGCGAGGGATAGACGTAGATCTTCCCGTTGAAGACATGCGCGGAAGGGTCCGCCGTGAAGATGGATGTCACCAGCGGTTGGGCGAGATAATGCTGGCCGTTGGGTGTGACGGGCGCCGCGCCGAGCAGCGCCGCGCTGGCGGTGACGGTCACCAAAGTCTTGTTGAGCATTATTTCCCATCCCCTTTTGGCAGGCAGACCTTGTCGAGATCAGCCGGATCGAAACCGGCGGGACGCAAAGGACCGTCCGGCGCGGGCAGATGATGCTGGAGAGCCGCTGTGTCGAATGGCAGGGAAGGATCGAGGTCGGCTCGATAAGCCGGATCCTGTTCCGCCTCATCCAGCGTCACGTAGCGGAAGCCATGGCGCTCATAGAGGGCGAGCAGCCGAGGCAACATGCGCGCATCGAAAGCGCCGGCATGCATCAACAATACATAGGGGATATCGCGGTGGTAGATTGCCTGCGATGCCTTGCGCGATGCCACGATCGCGCGTTCGGCCGCCGCCAGATAGCTCTGCTCCAGGCCTGTGATCGACGCGGTGTCATGCTGGGCGACGCAGCGGGCATAAGGGGCGTTCCAGCTATAATCGGCGAAGCTCATCGTGACCGCGGCGATGCTGTAGCCATGACGTGCGAGAATGGAGCGGGCCGCATCGCGCAGGCCCGGATCACGGCCCTCATCGAGATAGGGATAGCGAAACCAACGGAAGCTGAGGCTCTGGCCCGTTCTGGAAAGAAGGGGTTCGTTGCGGATCAGTTCGTCTTCGAACTGCGCGGAAGACATCTTGTCGAGGCTGGTGTGGGACCAGCCGTGATTGCCGAGCGGCAAGCTCTCGGCGCGCCAGCGCACCAAGGCCTCGGCGGAGCCGGGTTCGCGTTCTTCCAGCACGCCGTTGACCATGCCGTAGACCGATGGCGCTCCGGCGCCGGTCAGTGTCTTGGCAATGGTTTCCGCGATCCCGGCTCGCGTCTCGCCGACAGGCAGCGGGCCATGGGCGGGTAGGTCGTCGAAGGTAATGGCGAGGCGCAGGGAATGGCCGTCAGGAGCAGGCGGCGTCGCGAGGGCGACTAGAAGGGCAAGCGCTGGGATCATCGGGGGAACCCGTCGCCGGAGCGACGCGCGATGCCATGGCTATGGCGCGGCCGACTGCGGCGAAAAGCGTCGCCTTTGCAGCGCGTGCTTCGGCCTATCCACGATGCGTACCGGGACGCTGGCATCATGCTCTCCCCACGGCTATTTCCCGAGGTGATCCGTGACAGGAGGGCGAAGCATCGTTCGCGCGGAGGGACGAGGGCCTCCCAGGCCGCCGGCAGGAGATCGTTGCCGGCTCAGCCTTCGCAGGAAATCGACGCTATGCCCGCTGTGAAACGGAGACCACGATGATCGGACCTTGTTATTGGTAGCGCTACCACTACTCAGACAATAATGGCTTTGTCAAGCTTCGTCAGAGTACGCGAAGAATTTTCACCTATCAATCTCCGAAAAGCGAGAATTTGCGGTGGTTCACAGCGTTCGGATTGTCGATGGTCCGATAAAATGTCCTGCGCTGTCAAGGACAATGAAAGTAATCGAGTCGGCGCGACGACGTTGGGATGCGTCTGGTCGGCAGGTGGGCGGTTTTTAGCACCCGCGCAGGAGTTGCATGATCTGAGCCCGCAGACGGCGATAATTATGAGGGTGAAGCGGGCCGAGAATGCCATGCTGGTCTTCGCTCATATGGGCGAGTGGGTGGCCGTCCGGTCGGAAGACATAATGGTCGAAGAAGGCTCGCCAGGCCGCCCGTTCGGCCGCGGGGCGTTCGGCAAGGGTAATCATCGCGAGCATCATTGCGGTAAAGGGTTGATCCGGGCCGGGGCTGAAGGCGTCCCACCAGTAATTGACGAGGATGTTGAAGGAGGAGGTGGCCTCGACCTGGTGCCACCAGAGTTTCGGCAGATAGAGCGCGTCGCCGGGATCGAGATCGACCGTCAGGGCGCGCCGCCGGGCCGCCTCGAAGCGGGGAAACTCCTGATCCGGGTCAGGCGCTTGTGCTGCGATGCTGATGGGCTGGCCGGCCATCGTATGGTCGATCGGCCCGACATAGAGATCGCCGATCGCGTCGGGGGGATAGAGGGTGAAACGCCGCTGACCCGCCGCCACGCACGCCAGATTGTCCTGTGTGTCGTAATGACAGGCGGCCGTCGACTGCGTGCCGATCCAGACGCGTGGCACGATCCATTCCGGCAGGACCGGGATGGAATGGGTCGCGGCGAAGTCAGGCAGGTAACTGTCGACGGGCAGCGAGCCCATATAAATGGATGGCTCTTCGGGGTCGCCGCTCGCGATGATCGCGTCCAGCGCCTCGGACAGTCGCATCGTCCGGCGTGCGAAATTGAACCCGTCGGCGCGGCGGCCATAGAAGTAACGGCCGCTGATGGCAGGATCGCCGATGAACGCTTCCGCCGGGCGGCCGCTATCCAGGTGCCGTAGATAGTCGGCTTGTGCCGGAGGGTGGTTTCCGATCCTGACCAGTGGCCATGCTGCGCACAATTGGCGCAACACCACGGGCTCGCATCCATTGACCACCTCATCCATGAAGGCCTCGCGGCTCTGGATGAGCGCGACGGATATTTCCCGAGGAGCGCGCATCGCCATTCCCTCAAAAGCTCCGCGTAAGGCGTTCGTTGTGCATCCGGGCGAGCCTCGGAATCTGTTCCAGCGTGCCGATCATCGTGTGAACGAGACGGAGATCATCGTTTCGGAACAGGCTGAGCACCTCGTCGTCCACCAGCTCGGACAACCGGTCGCTGCTCACGGTGTACAGGCCGTCGAGGCGATGATGCGTGCCGTCGTCGAAACGCAGCGATATGTCGATCGGTTCGACCAGTCGCAGCCGGATCAATGTCTGTATGAAGGCATTTGTCCGATCAATGCCCTGCTTCAACTGACCGATCATGGCCTGAATGCCGCGCAGAAAGGGGGTGGGTTCGCGATCGGGATCAAACAATCTCTCGCCGCTGGGTGCGTTGACGCACGGATGATCCATATCGATTCCGAGGCTGTCGCCCACGGTGTAGAAAGGCCGGCGACGTAATTCGAGTGGGCGATAGGCTTGGCCATCGCCATTATCGGCGAGGAAAAGATTCTCATTCGCCTCTATTCCCAGCATCGCACCCATGAAGAAAGCGCCGGTTTCTGCCGATTTTGCAAGCAAAATGGGATAGTGGGCCGCCAGTTTCGGAAATTCGCTGACGACGACGGGAACGAAATGACGCGCATCGCCATGGCGCGCATCGGGCCGGGTGCTGACGATAACTTCATGATGCATGTCGGCGTTGAGCGGTTCGATTCGGGTCACGGCTTCTCCTCCTGAGGCTCCGCGGGCCTGTCGCCCATTCTCATGGCTTGCCCGCTATTGGCTATGTCTTTCAACTATCGACCATTCACTAAAACTCGGACAAGACGGTTGATAGCGCTACCGCTTTCGCATAAGAAGAGTGAAATAAGAGGAACAGGGGATGTCTGAGCGAGCCGCACGCGAGAGGCGGCGCTTCTCCCCGTGAGTCCCATAAAGCCTTGTTCGAGTTGCTGTTGCGACGCCCGGCGATCTGGCCGGAGCGAATAAGAAGGGGAGGATGAATTGGCGAAAAATTCTCAGATTCAGCGTTCTGTCAATAATATGACAATTTATAGATGGAGCTCTTTGATCGGAGTCTCCAGTGTGCTGGCTCTTGTGCTTGCGTCGCCTGCGCTTGCGCAGGCCGGCACGGATGCTGCGGCGGGTGGCCAAGCCAGCGCTCCCACAACTGGAGGGACCGACCAGGCGCCCGGCCAGCAAAAGGACGCGGCCGGAGAGATCATCGTTACCGGCCTCAGAGGGTCGTTGCAGCGCAACCTCGATATCAAGAGGACGTCGCCGGGGATCGTCGATGCGATTTCCGCGGAGGATATCGGTAAATTCCCGGACTCTAATGTGGCGGCCGCGCTGCAACGTCTGCCGGGCGTGTCCATTTCGCGCGACGGTTCGCGTGGTGAACCCACCGGCGTCACCGTGCGCGGCTTCGGCGGCGATTTCGTGACAACGCTTTATGACGGCCGCCGCGTGTCGAGCGCGACGGGTGGGCGCCAGGTCGATTTCAGCACGGTCGGGGCGGATTTCGTCGGCGAGCTGGACGTGCTCAAGACGCCCGACGACGCGCTCAGCGCGAGCGCGATCGGTGCCACGATCAACATCAAATTTCCCAAGCCTTTCGACCATCCCGGCTTCCGCCTCGCTGCGACGGGGGCGGGCTCCATCCAGGATGGGGCGGGCAAGGTCGCGCCGACCGGCGGCTTGTTGCTGAGCGATACCTTCGCTGACGATACCATCGGTGTGCTCGTCGATGGCATCTACACGCGGCACGATACACAGACCGACCGCGTCTTCGTCTCCGGCTGGGAAGGCGGCCTTTTCGCCCCTTGCCAACTGGCCGGCAGCACGGCCACGACCTGCGCGCCCAGTGACAGCACGACCGCGGCCGCCAGCGATCGCAAGAGCGATGTGGGCTGGTATCAGCAGCAGTTCGGTGCCGAGCGGCAGCGGGTGCGGGACGAGCGTGTGGATGGTCGCATCGCTCTCCAGTGGCATCCGTCGGAGGAATTGCTGGTCACGCTGGACGACAATTTCTCGCGTCAGAAGATTCACACCACCACCAACGGCTTTGGCGTGTGGTTCAACCAGGGTGACCTGCGCAACGTTCAGCAGGATGGCAATGGGACCGTTACCAATTTCACCCAGGCCGGCACCCCGTTCGACTTCACGGCGGGGCTCAACACCCAGGTTCTTCAGACCAACCAGCTCGGCGGTAACGTCAAATGGGATGCGACCGAGCATCTCCACTTCGATGTCGATGCCAGTTGGAGCAAGAGCTATCTGAATCCGGGGCATAATATCGGCGCACTGGGCGGCGATATCGGCTATGGCGGCACGCTGGGCACGACGCTGGGCGTTCAGGTGAACGGCAACAGCAGCAGCCATATTCCGGTCATCTCCGCCTATGGCCCGAATGGCGACGCCTCGCAGTTCCTTAATCAGGATCTGATCGGCACCCATGTCGCCACCAACGGCACGCAGCGGAACAGCGATGATATCAAACAGGCCCGCTTCGAAGGTTCATGGACGGGCGACAACGATCTCAAAATCCGTTTCGGCGGCCAGTATGTGAAGGACCGGTTCAAGCTTCACAACGAGAACACCTTCTACAACAACTTCTGGCAGGCCTACGGAGGCTATGGCCTTCCCTCGGGGCGCACCACCGGCGTTCCTATCCCGGCGGGCCTGATTACCGGAACCTTCAGCACGAAGAACTTCATTCCGGGCTTTTCGGGCGCGCTGCCGCCGGAGCTTCCGATCTATAGCGCGGCGGCGTTCCAGAATTACCTGGAAAGCCTTGGCGATCCCTATGCCCAGAATATTCCCGGTTTCAATTATCCCACCAATTCGACAGACGGCCTGAACAATTATCATGGCGTCCTGTCGGCGGTGACCGATCCGGGCAGCGTCCAGAACATTGTCGAGAAGACGTGGTCGGGCTTCGTCACGATCAGCCAGACGACCGACATCGCCGGTATGCCGCTTCATATCAATATGGGCGCCCGCGAGGAGATCACGAACATCACCTCCTCGGGCCTCGGCACGGTTCCGTTGAGCCTGACCATCCCGTCGAGCGATCCGACGGCTTATGTCATCGCCTTTTCGGGCACGCAGCCGGTTTCCACCAAGTCGTCCTATTCCTACTTCCTGCCCAGCCTCGATCTCAGCCTTGATGTGACGGACAAGCTGAAGCTGCGCTTCGATGCGTCGCGGACGCTGACCCGGCCGCCGCTCAACAAGCTGACGCCGGTGCTGACCGGAGTGGGAGGGCGCGTCAACGCGCTGGTGGCGACGGGCGGCAATCCGAAGCTCAAGCCGTATCTCGCCGACAATTTCGATGTCGGCGCCGAATGGTATTATCACCGCAACTCTTACTTCTCGCTCGACCTCTTCGCCAAGCATGTGACGAACTTCATCGTCACGGGCACACAGCGCCAGACGATCAACGATGTCATCGATCCGGCGACCGGGCAGCCGGCGGTCTTCACCGTGTCGCAGTCGCTCAATGGTCCGAACGCCACGGTGAAGGGCGTCGAGGTCGCGTTGCAGCATGTCTTCGGCAACAGCGGCTTCGGCTTCGATGCCAACGCCACTTTTGTCGAAACCAACAAGCCTTATGCGGCACACGACATCTCACAGACCGGTTTCGCCGTAACCGGCCTCGCCAACTCGGCGAATTTCGTGGGCTTCTACGACAAGAACGGCTTTCAGGCGCGTGTCGCGGTCAATTGGCGCGACGAATATCTGGCCGCTTTCGGCCAGAACCAGAACAACTCGGCCTTCGGTGCCGAGCCGACCTTCGTGAATGCCAGCACGCAGGTCGACTTCAGCAGCAGCTATGATGTCACCAAGCAGATCAGCGTGTTCTTCGAGGCGCTGAATCTCAACGATGCCGTCCAGAGCACGCATGGTCGTTTCAAGAACCAGATGCTGGACGTCTTCCACTACGGGCGGCGCTTCACGGTGGGCGCGCACGTTCGCTTCTGATGTTCCCTCCGACTAGGGTGCCGTCGCAGGGCGGCACCCACTTTTCTGGCAGGGAGAGAGAATGAAGCCTGTTCGTCATATCGTCATTGTCGGCGGTGGCACCGCCGGCTGGCTGACTGCTGGTGTCATTGCGGCCAAACACCGTGCCCGGATGCCGGGTGGCTTCAGCGTCACACTGGTCGAATCCCCCAACACGCCGATCATCGGCGTGGGCGAGGGAACCTGGCCTACCTTGCGAGCAACCCTCGCTCGCATGGGCGTCTCTGAGACGGAGCTTTTCCGCCAGTGCGATGTCTCCTTCAAGCAGGGAGCCAAATTCGCGCGCTGGACGACGGGGGCGGACGACGACGCCTATTATCACCCGTTGATGCTGCCGCAGGGATTTCAGCAGCTCAACCTCGTGCCGCACTGGCTGGCCGGCAAGGATGGACGCAGCTTTTGCGACGCGGTCAGCCCACAAGGAGCGATCTGCGAAGACGGACTTGCCCCCAAGACGATGGCGACACCGGAATATGAAGCGGTCGCCAACTATGCTTATCATCTCGATGCGGGCAAATTCGCACCTTTCCTTCAAAAGCATTGTTGCGAGACGCTGGGCGTCCGCCATGTGCTGGCCGATGTGCAGGAGGTGAAGCGCGCCGAGAATGGCGATATCGCGAGCATCGTCACCCCGCAGGCTGGCGAGATCGAGGGGGATTTGTTCGTCGACTGCACGGGCTTCCGCTCACTTCTGCTCGGGCAGGCGCTGGGCGTGCCGTTCAAGGACTGTAGCGATGTGCTGTTCTGCGACACGGCGCTCGCGGTGCAGGTGCCCCATGAGCACGAAAACAGTCCGATCGCCTCGCACACCATTTCAACGGCTCAGTCCGCGGGGTGGATTTGGGACATCGGCCTGCCGACGCGGCGTGGCACCGGCCATGTCTATTCCAGCCGCCATATCTCCGACGACGAGGCGGAGAGGGAATTGCGGACCTATCTCGGACCGGCCGGCAAGGATCTGCCGGTCCGCAAGATCCCCATTCGGTCCGGCCATCGCGAAACCTTCTGGAAGCATAATTGCGTCGCCGTCGGCCTTGCCGCGGGCTTTCTGGAGCCGCTCGAATCCTCGGCCATCGTGTTGATCGAGTTATCGGCCAAGCTGATTGCCGAACAGATGCCGGTCTGTCGCGAGGTCATGGACGTGATCGCGTCGCGCTTTAACGCGACCACCGATTATCGCTGGGGCCGGATCATCGATTTCCTGAAGCTCCATTATGTCATCACCAAACGCGAGGACACCGCCTTCTGGCGGGACAATCTGCTGCCTGAGACGATCCCGGACCGCCTTCGGGATCTCCTCACCCTGTGGCGATACCAGTCACCCTGGTTTCATGACGAGTTCGACCGGGTGGAAGAAGTCTTCCCACCAGCGAGCTATCAATATGTGCTCTATGGCATGGGTTTCCATACCGAGGTCGAGCCTGGGGCGCTCACGGCGGATGCCCGCATCGCCGAGCGCGCCCTGCACGAAAACCGCGTGCAGACAGACAGGCTGCGTGTCGGGCTGCCGCGTCATCGGGATCTGATCCGCCGGATCGTCGATCATGGCCTGCAAGCCGTCTGAGCATCCCGGCATCGGGACGACGGGGAGCTTATCCGCCTCGTGGAGGAGGCGATGAGAGGGCTCAGGCGCTTCCGGGGGCGGCGGAAGCCCACGATCGTCGATGTCGCGGCGCGGGCGGGTGTGTCGGCGATGACGGTATCGCGCGTCATGAACAGCCCTGCGGCCGTGCGCAAGGAAACGCGCGACGCTGTTCTGGCCGCGATCCGGGAGTTGCGTTTCCAGCCCAACCGCTCGGCTCAGGCGCTGGCGACGGTGGCGCGAATCCGCATCGGCTTCCTCTACAGCAATCCCAGCGCCGGCTATCTCAGCGAGTTCCTGTTCGGCAGCCTCGATCAGGCCAGCCGGATGAACGTCCAACTGGCGGTGCAGAGATGCCTGCCGGACGATGATGGCATGGCCGCCCTGCATCGCCTTGTCGAATGTGGCATCGACGGCCTGATTCTGCCCCCGCCTCTATGCGATTCCGATGCCCTGATCGCGCACGTCGCGCATGTCGATCTTCCAGCGGTCGCCGTCGCTACGGCGCGGCCGGCCGACAGTCTGTCCGTCGTTTGCATCGACGATTATCGGGCGGCGCTCGAGATGACGTCCTACCTGCTGTCGCTTGGGCATCAGGATATCGGTTTCATCGTCGGGGACGGGAATTTGACCGCGAGTGAGCGGCGGCTGGCGGGTTATCGCGATGGTCTGGAGGCCGCCGGGCTCGGCTTCAGGCCGGAACTGGTGGCGCGGGGCTTCTTCACCTATCGATCAGGGCTCGACGCGGCGGAGATGCTCCTCGACGGCGTCCCGTCGCCGACCGCGATCTTCGCATCGAATGATGACATGGCGGCCGCCGCGATCGCGGTGGCTCATGTGCGCGGTCTTGTCGTCCCTCGCGATCTGACTGTCTGCGGTTATGACGACACCACCCTCGCGACGACTGTTTGGCCTCCACTGACGACCATTCGGCAGCCTGTGGCCGACATGGCACGCTCCGCGCTCGATCTTTTGGTCACGGAAATCAGGAAGAGGCGCCAGGGTGTGCGGGCCATACCCCAGCATATCGTCCAGGGCTTCCGCCTGATCGAGCGTCAGTCGTCGGGCGCTCCACCGCCCATTTCATCCGATCCGAGACCATTTTCCGTCAGCCTTGGGACGGGCGGCCCGCGCCGCGGAGGCTTCTCATCATCACCCCATCCGTCGGCTCGCGTGCGATGCGACGCGAAAACAGGAGAGAAGGAATGAAGGCGTTTCGCATGGCAACACTGCTTCTCTGCGCGGTTGCTGCCATCCCATTGAGCATGGCGGACGCGGCCTCTCCGAGCGCACCGCCTACAGCCGATGCCGCGGATTCACGCGCCTCGATCCTGGCTCGGACGCTGGTCGCCCGGATGACGCTGGACGAGAAGATCGGCCAGCTCCTCAACGTTGCGCCCGCCATCCCGCGCCTTGGCATACCGGCCTATAACTGGTGGACGGAATCGCTTCACGGGGCGATCGGGGCCGTGCCTACGACCAACTATCCCGAGCCCATCGGCCTTGCGGCAACGTTCGACGCGCCGTTGGTGAACAGGGTCGCCGCCGGCATCAGCACTGAAGTTCGGGCGCTCCATACGCTCGGCCGCGAAACGGGGCACCTCGGCCATATCGGCACGGGGCTCGATACCTGGTCGCCCAACATCAACATCTTTCGCGATCCGCGCTGGGGGCGCGGGCAGGAGACATATGGCGAAGATCCGTATCTGACCGCGACGCTGGGTGTCGCCTTCATCCGCGGGATCCAGGGGCCTGATCCAGAGCGGCCCGACGTGATCGCCACGCCCAAGCATTTCGCGGTGCATAGCGGACCGGAGCCGAGCCGGCATCGCGCGAACGTCTTCGTTTCGGCCCATGATCTCGAGGATACCTATCTGCCGGCGTTCCGGGCGGCGATCGTGGACGGCAAGGCCGGCTCGATCATGTGCGCCTATAACCGGGTCGACGGACAACCGGCCTGCGGCAGCGACCTTCTTCTCAGGCAGCATCTGCGCGGAGCATGGGGCTTCAAGGGGTATGTGGTTTCCGACTGCGATGCCGTCGTGGATATTTCGGAGCATCACAAATATGCGACCGATCCGGCCGCCGGCGTCGCGGTTGCGCTGAAGGCGGGGGTCGACAATGAATGCAACACGGCGACGCTCACGGACACGCCGCATCTCGGCGATCGCTACAGGGAGGCGCTGACACGCGGGTTGATTTCGGTCAGCGATATCGATCGAGCCCTGATCCGTCTGTTTGCGGCGCGCTACCGCAACGGAGATCTCACGGGTCTGCCAGGCCGCACGCCGCAGAATGTGCCCGTCAGCGCGATCGGCACGGCCGACCATCAGGCGCTTGCGTTGAAGTCCGCCATCGAAAGCCTCGTGCTTCTCAAGAATGACGGTATCCTCCCGCTGAAATCGTCTGCCCGGATTGCCGTGGTTGGGCCTCTGGCGGACGCGACGCGCGTTCTGCGCGGCAACTATTCGTCCGCGCTCAGTGCTCCACCAGTGTCGGTGATCGAGGGAATGCGCAAAAATATGCCGGACGCCAGCATCGCGCTGGTGCCGTTCGGTGCGTCGATCACCGACGGCGATCCGGTCCCCGGAGATGCCTTGGTCGATCCGAACGGCAAGCCCGGCCTGCAAGCCGAATATTTCAACGGCCATGCTGCCTCGCAGAAGGGCGGAGAGGTCGTATACGATCCGCAACCCATCGTCACACGGACCGAGCGGGACATCTATTCCGACGCGCCGCAGCTCAAACAGGTTGCCGATCAGAACAAGGTGGTATGGACCGGATTTCTGGTTCCGCCGGAGAGCGGAACCTATCGTATCGCCATCGCGGGCATGAAGGGCGCGCTCAGCGTGGACGGTAAACCGGCGGTCAGCACGCAAAGCTATTCGCGCTGGGCCGAACCGCTGAAATTCACCGAGGTTCATCTGGAAAAGGGGCGGCGCTACCCACTCCGCTTCGAAGCGGAGTCCGGCTTGTCGGCGGCTCCGGGGCTTTTCTGGAAGCATATCTCGACCAACCCCGATGGCGATCTGGCGGTTGGCGTCGCGAATGCCGATGTCGTGGTGGCGGTCGTCGGACTGACCTCCGACCTCGAAGGCGAGGAGATGCCGGTCAAGGTCGATGGCTTTTCGGGCGGAGACAAGACGTCTCTCGAACTGCCGGCTGACCAGCGGGCGATGCTCGAAAAGGTGCGGGCGCTCGGCAAGCCCCTGATCGTGGTGACGATGAACGGCAGCCCCATCGATCTCGGTTGGGCCAAGGACCATGCCTCGGCCATTCTCGAGGCCTGGTATCCGGGCCAGGCGGGCGGGCTTGCGATCGGGCATGTGCTTTCCGGGAAGAATGATCCCGGAGGACGACTGCCGCTCACCTTCTATCGCTCGCTCGCGGATCTGCCGCCCTTCGACGACTATGCGATGAAAGGCCGGACCTACCGCTATTTCACCGGCACGCCGGTCTATCCGTTCGGATATGGGCTGAGCTACACGCATTTCGAATATGCGCCGCTCGTCGTGGAGCCCGCCAGAGGAGGGGCGGCCAACGGCCTGCATGTGACGACGGAGATCCGCAACACCGGCGACCGCGCCGGCGAGGACGTCGCGCAGCTCTATCTGAACTTTCCCGCGATGGACGGTGCGCCGCGTGTGGCGCTTCGGGGCTTTCAGCGCGTGGCGCTGGAGCCTGGGGAGCGGCGGACGATCCACTTCGACCTGAGCCCCAGGGATCTGAGCGCCGTCACATCCGATGGCGTGCGTGAAGTGATGGCCGGCAATTACCGGGTGAGCGTGGGTTCGGGGCAGCCGGACACTGGCGTTCCGGTCCAGAGCGCGCACTTCTCGGCGCGGCAGTCGGCGCCGCTGCCGCAATAGGCCCGCCATCGTGGAGAGTTCCGGGCGGGCGGGAGGGGGCTCGCGCCGGATTTATACGGAACCACAGGATAATCAGGGAGAGGCGACAATGCGGAAGGACTGGAGAATCCATGTATTGGTGGGTTCGTGCCTGCTGGTGCCGGGCGGGGCGGCTCACGCCCAGCCGCCCGCGTTGGCCGTGAGCGCCAACCAGACACTGGAAGGGCGAGGCCTGAGCGTTATCGTCGAGCAGAACAAGTTCAGTCCGATCTTTTTCGACGAGAAAAATGCCGGCATCCAGATGATCCTGCACGGCGACCGGATCGCGACGGACGGGGAGGTCCGCCTCAATCCGACGCCGGAGCAATGGGATCCGGTCCCGGCTTTTGTCGATCGTACTGTCGGGCCGGAACCCGGTCAGTTGATCGTGCGCTCAGCCTATCCCGACGCGGGGCTCGCCTATCGCGTCAAGGTGACGGCTGAAGGCGAAGGCTTCCGCATCGCCGTCGATCTCGATCAGCCGCTGCCAGCGAAACTGGCGGGGAAAGCAGGGTTCAATCTGGATTTCCTGCCCACGGCCTATTTCGGCAAGACCTATCTGATGGACGAGGCGCCGGGGCTTTTTCCCCGTCATCCCGTCGGACCGATGGCAAAGGATGGCTCGGGCAACCCCTTGCCGCTCGCGTCCGGGGGGCGATCGATCACGCTGGCGCCCGAAGATCCGATGACGCGGGTGACCATCTCGTCGGATGGCGCGCCACTGGCCCTGTATGACGCGCGCAACCGAGCGCAGAACGGCTGGTTCGTGGTGCGTTCGCTGATCCCGCAAGGCGCCAAGGACAATGCGATCGTGTGGCATGTCCGCCCGAGCATCATCAAGGATTGGGTGCGCCAGCCCGTGGTGTCCTTCAACCAGTCTGGATATACGCCCGGCCGCAGCAAGATCGCCCTGATCGAGCTCGACCCCAATTTCCACGCGCCGCAAGAGGCGGAACTGGTGAAGCTCGCGGCCGACGGGACGAGGCAGCCGGTGCTTCGGGCGAAGATCAAACCATGGGGCAGGTGGATGCGGTACGATTATGCCGCTTTCGACTTCTCGAGCGTGCATGAGCCCGGCGTCTATGCGATTTCCTATGCCGGCACGATCACAAACCCGTTTCGTATCGCGCCCGATGCCTATGATCGCATCTGGCAGACCTCGCTCGATACCTTCCTGGCCGAGCAGATGGATCATGTCGGCGTTCGCGAGGAATATCGGGTCTGGCAGGCGCCGTCCCACCTCGACGATGCGCGCCAGGCGCCGCCGAACCATGTTCATTTCGACGGCTACAAGATGGGGCCTCATCTCGATTCCCCCTACAAGGCCGGTGAGCATATTCCGGGCCTCAATGTCGGCGGATGGCAGGACGCCGGCGATTATGACATCCAGACACCCGATAATGCCTGGGTGGTGCGCGATCTGGTATGGGCGCGTGAGCAGTTCGGCCTCGACTGGGACGAGACGAGCGTCGACGAGGCCGGGCGCGCGGTGGAAATCCGCAAACCCGACGGCGTGCCGGATGCACTCCAGCAGATCCGGCACGGGACGTTGCAGCTTCTCGCGCAATACGATGTCTTCGGACATGCTATCGTCGGGATCGTCGATCCCGTGCTGCGGCAATATGCGCATCTGGGGGATGCCGGCTCGCAGACGGATCGCATGATCTACGATCCGAAGATGGGGCCGCGCGAAAATAACGGCCTCTATTCGGGCGTGCCCGACGATCGCTGGGCGTTCACCACCGATCTGCCGGCGAATGACCTTTTCGTCGCGGGCGCGCTTGCCGGAGCGAGCAGAGCGCTTGGCGAGACCGATCCCGCACTGGCCGCGAAGGCGCTGGCGGCCTCCAAAGACATGTGGACGAAGCAGCAATCGCGGTTGGAAGATCATTCGCTCAAGGCGACCGGGCCCTTCACGCCGCGTATGCCGCAGCTCGCCAATGCGATGGCGACAATCGAACTGGTGCTGACGACAAAGGGCGATCCGCTTTACACGGCACGCCTTCGCGAACTGCTGCCGGACATCGCGGACCATCTCGACTGGCTGGGAGCGTCGGCCGCCCGTGCCGTCCCCTATATGGACGCCGATTATCGCAACAAGCTCGCCGCCGCCGTGCGCCGCTTCAAGGCCAAGCTCGATGCCGATCTCGCCCGCAATCCGTTCGGCGTGCCGGTGAGCGACGGCTCATGGGCCGGTTCGAACCAGGTCGCCGCTTTCGGGACGAACATGTATTTTCTGCACAAGGCTTTTCCCGACATGATCGGGACGGAGTATACGCTGCACGCGCTCGACTATATCATGGGGCGCCATGCCGCGAACAATCTGTCGCTGGTATCGACTGTGGGAACGGCATCCAAGCTGATCGGCTATGGCCATAATCGCGCCGACTATTCCTTCATTCCCGGAGGGATGGTTCCAGGTGTTCTGATCGTCAAGCCGGACTTCCCCGAACTGAAGACGGACTGGCCGTTCCTTTGGTTCGAGAACGAATATACGGTGAGCACGACATCGGCCTATATTCTGGCCGCGAATGCCGCGATTGCGGCGGCCGGAGAGCGGCATTGAGGTGGCGGGTGCGCCTTGGCGGGGTATGCGGGCGCGAGGCGATCGCGGCAGCCCCGTTGGGAATAGTGAAATGGTCCGGTTCATCCCCTTGATGGCTCTCATGGTGCGGCTGGTTTTCGGACCTAAAGAGATATTGATATCCACTCATGGCCGGAGCCGGCGTAGAAGCAGCCTATGCGGTTCGCGGCAGTTTCGGATATTCACGGCAATCTGCCGGCGCTGGAGGCGGTCGTCGCGGACATCGCGGCGCGCGGTATCGAGGATGTGGTCAATCTCGGCGATTGCCTGTCTGGCCCGCTCTGGCCGGTGGAGACGGCGGAGTATCTGATCGCGCGGGGCTGGCCGACGATCGCGGGCAATCACGAGCGCCAGCTCCTGACCCAATCGATCACCGAGATGGGCGTGACGGACGCCGCGACCGCCACCGAGATCACCGACGGGATACGCGGGTGGATGGCATCGCTCCCGTCCACCTTCGCCTACGCCGCCGATGTCATGCTCGTCCACGGCACGCCGTCGAGCGATCATCGATACTGGCTTCATCGGGGACAACGTGGCGCGATGCGCGAAGCTTCGCTCACCGAGATCGGCGATGAGGCGATCGACGTCGCTCTGACCCTGTGCGGTCACACCCATCTGCCGCGCGCCGTGACGCTGCCGGACGGGCGGATCGTCGCCAATCCCGGAAGCGTGGGGCTGCCTGCCTACGAGGACGACCTCCCTTCCTATCATGTCGTGGAGACAGGCACGCCCCATGCGCGTTATCTGATCGCCGAGCGGGGCGGAGCAGGCTGGAATATCGAGCTTTGCGCGGTCGGGTATGATTTCGAGCGTTCGGCCCGGAAGGCCGAGCAGGCGAACCGGCCAAGCTGGGCTCATGCGTTGAGGACGGGGCGCGTCATGCGCGGTTAGGATCGTATCGTTGTCCGCTCTCGAATGAGGGCGCGGCGGTGGAAGGCAGCGGCCTTTCTGACGCTGTCTGACGATGGCAAATCCGCTGCCGTCAGGATGCCGGCGTCAGAAGGGAGGACATGGCGGCGAACAAATCCCGTGGTGCCCCGGCACAGGCGGATTTCGCGGAGTAGGACCGACGAGCATAACCCTGACCCTTTTCGATCTCGCCGGCACGGTGGCGCTGCTGCTGTGGGGCGTCCACATGGTGCAGACCGGCGTGCAGCGGGCGTTCGGAGCGCAGCTCCGGCTTTTCCTCGCGCATCAGATCGGCAATCGCTTCACGGCCTTCCTCGCCGGCCTCGGCGTGACCGCGCTTCTCCAGAGCAGCACGGCGACCGGGCTGATGGTGACCGGCTTTGCCGCGGAAGGCCTGATCGGGCTCGCGCCGGGGCTTGCCGTCATGCTCGGCGCCAATGTCGGCACGACGCTCATCGTCCAGCTTCTTGCCTTCGACGTCACAGTCGTCGCCCCGATCCTGGTGCTGATCGGCTTTCTGCTGTTCCGTCAGGCCTCGGCGGGCCTCAAGGATTCGGGGCGCATCTTCATCGGCCTCGGCCTGCTGCTCTTCGCGCTCCACCAGTTCCTGACGCTGCTCGACCCGATGATGGCGAATCCGATGATCCGCGGCTTCCTGACCGCCATGTCGGGGCATATCGTGTTCATCGTCGCCATTGGCGCAGTCCTCACCTGGGGCGCGCATTCGAGCGTCGCGATCGTGTTGCTCGCCATGTCGCTGGCGACCAACCATGTCCTGCCGATCCCGGCGGCCATCGCGCTGGCGCTCGGCGCCAATCTCGGGACCGCGATCAACCCTGTCCTTGAAGGATCGGCTCATCACGCAGCCTCGCGGCGCGTGCCGCTCGGCAACCTGCTCAACCGGGCGTTCGGCGTGCTGCTCGTGCTCGCCCTCTATCCGCTGGTGACGCCGTGGGTGACGAGCATCGAACGCGATCCCGCGCGGGCGGTCGCCGATTTCCACACAGGTTTCAATCTGGTGCTGGCGCTGCTCTTCTTCCCGGCGCTGACTCCCTATGCGAAGCTCCTCACGCGCTGGTTGCCCGAGCGCATCAATCCTGATGCACCGGGTACGCCGCGCTATCTGGAGAGTGTGAGCGGTGACGTCTCCCCGACGGTCGCGCTTGCCGGCGCGACGCGGGAGGCGCTGCGGCTCGCCGAACTTCTCGAGGAAATGATCGATGGGCTCCACAATGCCCTCGTCAGCCCGAGCCGCAGGAACATCGAGGAGACCCGCAAGCTCGATGACCGGCTCGATGCGCTGAACAAGGCGATCAAGGAAAACCTGATCGCGATCGATGCCGCCAGCCTCGATGAAACGGACGAGCGGAAGCTGGTCCGCATCCTCATGTTCTCGATCAACATGGAGCAAGCTGGCGACCTCGTGTCGCGTGGACTGCTGGGGATCGCTTCCCGTCGCATCAAGCGCGGGGTTGCCTTCTCGAAGGAGGGACAGGACGATCTCGTCCGGCAGGTCGACGCATTGCGAGAGACGCTCCGGCACTCCGTCGCCGTTTTCCTGAGCGGAGAAACAACGGCCGCTCGCGAGCTGGTGGCCCGCAAGCAGACATTTCGGAAGATGGACGACGACGCCACCGCCGCCCATTTCGATCGGTTACGCTCGGGCAGCGTCGAGTCGGTCGAAACCAGTGCGTTGCACCTCGATGCCTTGCGCGATCTGAAGCGCGTGAACAGCCATCTCGTCGAGGCCGCCGCCTATCCCATCCTCAAGGATCAGGGTGAGTTTCTGCCGAGCCGGCTTCGATCGGTGGAATGAGTATTCATCCCGCTGATTGGTCGTTTCTCGATGCCGGCAGCGCAACGTTAAGCGACATCCAATGCGCGCGATCTACCCGGCGGTCGGCACCGAAGATCGTTGGGGGCGCTCTTGGATGCCCAGATCGATCCCGAGGGCGGTCAGCATGTCCCGGCATTCCCGGACGGCGTTCAGGAGCGGCTCCCGCCATGGCGCCGTCAGTCCTTTCGACCTGGACCGCGGACTATTGGAATCTTGTGATAATATCCGAGGGAATAATGCCACGCCCTTGGAAGGGCTGGCATATCGCCTGGTGACCCCTACGGGACTCGAACCCGTGTTTTCGCCGTGAGAGGGCGACGTCCTAGACCGCTAGACGAAGGGGCCGTCGGCGGAGGCCGGTCCTCTATGGGGAGGCCGGCCTCGCGTCAACAGGTAAATTCACATTTCTAGGCCGCGTGCCGTTCACGCTCGCGCAGCTCCTGGTTCACCATGTCGGCGAGCAGGAAAGCAAGCTCCAGCGACTGGCCCGCGTTGAGGCGCGGATCGCAGTGCGTGTGATAGCGCGCCGCCAGACCCTCGTCGGTGATCGCCACGGCGCCGCCGGTGCATTCGGTGACGTTCTGGCCGGTCATCTCGATGTGGATGCCGCCGCCATGCGTGCCTTCCGCGCGATGCACCGCGAAGAAGCCGCGCACTTCGCCCAGGATGCGCTCGAAAGGCCTCGTCTTGTAGCCGTTGGCGGCCTTCACGACGTTGCCGTGCATCGGATCGCAGGACCACACCACCGGACGCCCCTCGCGCTTCACGGCGCGGACGAGAGCGGGGAGGCCCTTCTCGATCTTGTCGTGCCCATAGCGCGTGATGAGCGTGACGCGGCCCGGCGTGCGCCTGGGGTCGAGAATGTCGAGCAGGCGCAGCAGCACGTCCGGCTCGAGGCTCGGGCCGCACTTGATGCCGATCGGGTTCTGGATGCCGCGCAGGAACTCGACATGGGCCGAACCCTCGAAACGGGTCCGGTCGCCGATCCAGATCATATGGGCGGACGTGTCGTACCAGTCGCCGGTGAGCGAATCCTGACGCGTCATCGCCTGCTCATAGGGGAGCAGCAGGCCTTCATGGCTGGTGTAGAAATGCGTGCCCTGGAGCTGGGGGACCGTCTCCGGGTTGACGCCGCACGCGGCCATGAAGTCGAGCGCGTCGCCGATGCGATCGGCCAGCGCCTGATAGCGATCCGCCCACGGGCTGCGGCCCATGAATTCGAGCGTCCAGCGATGGACCTGGAGCAGGTTCGCATAGCCGCCCTGCGCGAAGGCGCGCAGCAGGTTCAGCGTCGAGGCGGACTGATTATAGCCGCGGACCATGCGCTCCGGGTCGGGACGGCGCGCCTCGGGTGTGAAGGCGATGTCATTGACGTTGTCGCCGCGATAGCTCGGCAGCGAGACGCCATCGATCTCCTCCATCGGGGCGGAGCGCGGCTTGGCGAACTGGCCGGCCATGCGACCGACCTTCACCACCGGCATCTTCGACGCGAAGGTGAGCACGACGGCCATCTGGAGAAGGACGCGGAAGGTGTCGCGGATGTTGTTCGGATGGAACTCCGCAAAGCTCTCCGCGCAATCGCCGCCCTGAAGCAGAAAGGCCCTGCCGGCGGCCACTTCGGCCAGCTCGGCCGTCAGCGCGCGCGCCTCGCCGGCAAAGACGAGCGGCGGAAAGCGCGAGATCTGGTCTTCGGCAGCCGCGAGCGCGGCGGGATCGGGATAGTCGGGCAACTGTCGCGCTTCATGTTCGCGCCAGCTTTCGGGGGCCCATGCGGTGGCCATTTTCATGCTCCTTTCGGGCCGCCGTCCTTGGTCCAAACGGGGCTGAAAGGCAATGGATGTTCGCCGGGCGGGCTGGACGAGAAATATTGTTCAACCCCATCGAGTATCTTCTCCGCCGCGTCACCGTCGCCGAAAGGAAAGGCCGGACGGGCCATCTGGGCATGGGCGGCGGGATCGTCGAGCAGGCGGGAGGCGGCTGCGACAATCTGGTCCGTATCGGTGCCGACCAGCGCGAGATTGCCGGTGGCGAGGCCCTCCGGCCGCTCGGTGACGTCACGCAGCACGAGGGTGGGGATGCCGAGCGCGGGGGCCTCCTCCTGGATGCCGCCGCTGTCGGTGAGGATCAGCCGTGCGGCACTCATCGCGGCCACCGTGTCGCGATAGGGGAGCGCGCCCAGCAGGCGGATCGCGGGATGCCTGCCGAGCCGTGCGCGGATCGTGCCGCCGACCGCCGGATTGGGGTGAACCGGGCAGAGGATGATGACATCCCCGCGCGCTGCGAGGCGGAGGACGGCATCGCAGATGCGTTCCATCCCCCCGCCGATACTCTCCCGCCGGTGGCAGGTGAGCAGGATCAGCGAGGGCAGACCGGGCGATGGCGCGGGGTGGTGGCCGATGCCGGCGCGCGTGAGGAGCAGCGCATCGATGCCGGTGTTGCCCGTGACGTGGATGGTGCCCGTGACGTCGGGATCGGCTTCGAGATTGGCCGCCGCCTGTCGGGTCGGAGCGAACAGCAGGGTCGCCATGCGGTCGATCAGCACGCGATTGCGTTCTTCGGGCCAGGGATGTCGCCAATCGAAAGACCGCAACCCCGCCTCGACATGCGCCACCGGAATGCCGAGCCCCTGCGCGGCCACCGCGCCGGCAAGCGCGCTGTTGGTGTCGCCCTGCACGAGAACGAGATCCGGCACGGCCGCGCGGAGGACGGGTTCGATCGCGCCGGAGAGACGCTCGATCATGATATCCGGGTCGCTATCCCGGATCAGGGAGCCAAGGCGCAGGTCGGGCACGAGGCGGAACCCGGCGAGCGCCTCGTCGAACAGGATATCGTGCTGGCCGGTGGCGAGGATGCGATGCTGGAACCGGCGCCGCCGTCGGGCCGCGAGCGCGACGGGAGCGATCTTGATCGCCTCCGGCCGCGTGCCCACGATGCTCAACAGATGTACGCTACGCTCGCCCCCGAACGAAACCATCGCCACTGCCCCCCAGCATGTGCCGAGGGGCAGAGTGACTCATTCCGATGACGAAACAAAGGGGATCAGGCGTCGTCGAGCAGCGGGCGCCATTCCCAGCGCAGCGCGTCGCCGTCCATGATATCGACGCCGGCGGCCTTGAGACGGTCGCGGGCGGCGTCGGCGGCGGCGAAGTCCTTCGCGGCGCGGGCCTGCTGGCGCTCGTCGAGCAGGGCGTCGACTTCCGCATCGGTGAGCGTCGCCTCTTCCGGGCGCACCGAGAGCGCGCGGCGGTCGAGATCGAGCAGGCCGAGACCCAGCGCGAGATCGAAGTCCGCGATCAGGCGCAGCTTCTCGTCGGCCGAAAGGGCCGAGGCGATCACCGCGTCCAGCACGGGGAGCGCTTGCGGGGTCATGAGATCCGCCGACAGCGCCTCGTCGAAGCGGGTGACGAAGGCGAGGGCCTCATCGCTCAGGCCGGCTTCCAGCGTGCGGCGCTGCCAGTCGAACGGCGCACCCTTGCCATAGCCGGTCTCCTGCGAAGGACGCAGGGTGGCCGGATCGAGCGTCGCTTCGGCCTTGAGCGCGGCGACGGCGATGGCCAGCCGCTTGAGGCGGGTCAGCGCGGCGGCGACCGCTTCCAGCGAAAACTCCAGCTCCGAGCGATAATGCGCGCCAAGGCAGAGCAGACGATAGGCGAGCGGATGCACGCCCCGAGCGGTGAGCGCGCCGAGCGTCGCCACGCCGCCCTTGGACTTGGACATCTTCCCCGTCCGGTCGACGAGAAAATTGTTGTGCATCCATATGTTGGCGCCCGTCTTTGCGGTGCCGTTATAGGCCTGGTTCTGCGCGATCTCGTTGCAGTGGTGGATCTCGCGATGGTCGATGCCGCCGGTATGGATGTCGAACTGCTCGCCCAGATATTTGAGGCTCATCACCGAGCATTCGAGATGCCAGCCCGGCGCGCCTGGACCCCAGGGGGAGAGCCACTCCATCTGCCGCTGCTCGCCCTCGGGGGAGCGGCGCCAGATCGCGAAGTCGGCCGGGTGGCGCTTGCCTTCCACGGCATCGATGCGCGCGACTTCCGGCCCGTCCATCGCGCTGCGGGCGAGGCGGCCGTAATCGGGCACTTTGGTGACGTCGAAATAGAGGCCGCCCTCGATCTCATAGGCCGCGCCCTGCTTCTCCAGCACGTCGGCGAAGGCGATCATGTCCTGGATATGATCGGTCGCCACGCTCCAGATCGCCGGATCGATGATGCCGAGCGCCTTGAGATCGGCCTTGAAGAGCTGCGTGTAACGCGCGGCGATATCCCAGATCGTCGTGCCGGCCTTCTGCGCGGCCAACTCCATCTTGTCGTCACCGGCATCGGCGTCGGAGGTGAGGTGGCCGACATCGGTGATGTTGATGACGTGGGTGGTCGCGTACCCCTTCCAGTTCAGCGTGCGGCGCAGCGTGTCGGTGAAGACATAGGCGCGCAGATTGCCGAGATGCGCGGTCGAATAGACCGTCGGTCCGCAGGAATAGAGCCGCACCATCTTCGGGTCGATCGGCTGGAACGGCTCGATCGCGCGGCTGAGGCTGTTGAACAGGGTGAGGGGAGCGCCGGCTGTCGTCATGCTCGCGGCCATAATGCGATTTCGGGGTGGAGGGAAACCTCCCGCGTGGATCGGCCTTATCTGGAGAAGGCGCGCACGGCGCCCGCCGCGATCGACAGGGCGATCTCGGCCGGACCGATGCCGCCGATATCGATGCCGGCTGGTCCGTCGATGCGGGCGAGCGTCGCTTCGTCGAAACCCATCGCCGCGAGCCTCTCCAACCGTCGGGCATGGCTGCGGCGCGAGCCGAGCGCGGCGATGTAGCCCGCCGGAGAGCGGAGCGCGGCGGCCAGCGCAGGATCGTCGATCTTGATGTCGTGCGAGAGGGTGACGATCGCCGTCGCCCGATCCGGCTTCGCGGCGACGACGGCCTCATCCGGCCAGCGATCGTCGAGGATCGTGTCGGGAAAGCGGTCTTCGGTGAGGAAACGCTCGCGCGGGTCGATCACGGTGACGGCCATGCCCAACTCCCGCGCGATGCGGACGAGCGACTGGCCGATCTGCACCGCGCCGACGATGAGCATCCGCCGGGGCGGGGCATAGCTGTTGAGGAACGCCCCGTCATGCGCCTGTTCGCTCGTCCGCCCCGTATCGAGGTCGGTCGCGAGCAACAGCGTGTCGCCGGCGAGGCGGGCTTCCGCGATATTGTCGAAAAGATATGCGGGAAAGCCGGCTTCCGAGACGGGCTGCACGAGCAATTCGATCTCTCCGCCGCAGGGGAGGCCGATCTCCCAGGCGGCCGGATCGGTCACGCCATACCGCAGGCGGCGCGGGATTCCTCCGGCGATGACATCTGCCCCGGCGACGAGAACCTCCCCCTCGACGCAGCCACCCGATACCGATCCCTCGAAACGGCCGTCCGCCGCGATCAGCATGTGGCTCCCGCGGGGCCGGGGAGCGGAGCCCCAGGTCGAGACGACCGTCGCCAGCGCCAACGGCTGGTCCTTCCATTCGGATGCCCGTGCGAGAAGTCGATCGATATCGGTCACGCGGCTGATTTTGGCACGGAGAGCGGCGCAGGCAAACGCCTCAGTGCCGGGGGACGGTCGAATCGACGGAGAGGCTGATATGGCCGAGACCGCCGTCATTCAGCCGCGCGACGCCCGACAGGAGGGCGCTAAAGCCGGGGCCGACCGCCTCTTCCTCCAGAAGCAGCGCGAGCGTGGCGCGGGCGCGCGGCGGGTTCTCGCCCGCGTCACGGCAGAGCTGAAGCAGCACGGCCTCGTCGTCGCCGATCCTGTCATGGGCGAGGGGCGAGAAGGATATCTTCCGAGTCGCGCGGCGGTTCAACTCGGCCAGAAAGCTGTGAAGGTGGGGGAGCGCCGGCAACACGCCATGCCGTGCAAAGGCCGGTGCGATCGCACCCGGCGGGCATTGGCCGCCCATCGCCGTATGAATCCAGCCCCGCATCGCCCATAGAAGGAAGCGTCCGCCCGCACCCAGCCGGGCCACCGGGCGATCGACGAAATCATACATCGGACACTCTCCTTTTGAGAATTGATCTCAATAAAGCCGAGGTCGTTCACGGGGTCAAGATTATTGAGAGGGGTTCTCAATACGCTTCGGCGCATCCGTCGCGGGCTTGGTCGCAGAATCGGTCGAACCTTGCGCTCAGATGAATAACCTATGATTGCACTAGGGAATTATCGACGGCATATTCGATCGGAACTAGGAGAGCCCGCCATGTTCCAGGACCGCCTGAGCCGGACGCCGCTTTGCCTGACCCTGCCGGGTCTCGACGGCAGCGGGCCGAATCACTGGCAGACGCTGTGGGAGCAGCAGCGACCCAATGTGGAGCGGGTGGAACTCGGCTGCTGGTCGCGGCCTTCGCGCAATCTGTGGATCGCCCGCCTGGAACGCAGGATCGCCGAGGCGCGAGGGCCTGTGGTGCTGGTGGCGCACAGCCTCTCCTGTCATCTGGTGGCATGGTGGGCGGCTTTGGCGGGGGAAGGCGCGTCGCGGCCGGTCGTGGGCGCGATGCTGGTCGCGCCGCCGGACCTCGATCGGGTGAGCGTGGATCCCCGTATCGCCGAATTCGCGCCGTCCCCGCGCTCCGTGCTGCCATTCCCGACGGTGGTCGTCGCAAGCCGGGACGATCCTTGGTGTACGACCACGCGGGCGCGGGAAATGGCCGGGAACTGGCTGGCGGCCTTCTCCGATATGGGCGAGGCGGGGCACATCAACGATCTGTCCGGCCTGGGCCACTGGCCGGCCGGCCAGCGGGTGCTGGATCATCTGCTGGATCATGTCTGCGCGCGCGGCGCGCGCCGGATCGACGACGAGACCGTGCGCTTCCAGCCGGAGCAGATCGTGCCCGTTCCGGCCTGAGGCCAGCCTCGCCGCGAATATCCTCTTCCGCCCGGTCCTTCCGCTACAATAGAAGCGAAGGCGAAGGGGATTTGCGAGATGAGGCGGCGTTGGGGGCTGGCGGTGCTGGCCATGTGCGGGCTGGCGGGCTTCGCGGGGCAGGCGAGGGCGGACGAGCGGGATTTCTGCGCCGACCGGCCGGGCAAGGCGACGCCGAGTTGCACGCTCGATCCCGGGCGCTTCCAGATCGAGGCGGGGCTGTTCGATTATGCCCACAGCCGCGACCATGACACGATCGAGGATGACGAATCGACCGGCGATCTCCTCCTGCGCTACGGCGTCGACGATCATACGGAAGCGCGCATCGGCTGGGACGGCTATGGCTGGACCCGCAGCCGGGATCGGATGACCGGTCTGGTCGAACATGGCCAAGGCTCGGGAGATCTCACGCTCTCGCTCCGGCGCAATCTCCGGCATCCTGACGACAGCGGCACGGCCTTCGCGGTCATGCCGAGCGTGACGCTGCCGGTCGGGCGCAACCCCATCGGCTCGGGGACGTGGAGCGCGGGCATCGTCACGCCCTTCGGCGCGGATCTGGCGAAGAACTGGCGCCTCACGCTCGACCCGGAGGTGGATGCCGCGGCGGATCAGGATCGGCACGGCCGACATCTCGCTTATGCGATGGCGGCGGCGGTGACGCGCTCCGTCGGCGAGGACTGGCAGTTCACCGTGGAAGGCTGGGCGATGCGGGACGACGATCCGTCCGGCCATAGCACGCAATCGTCGGTGGATTTCAGCACCGCTTGGCAGCGCACCAGAAACCAGCAGTTCGATCTGTCCGCCTATGTCGGAACATCGCGGGCTACGCCGCGGATCGAATGGGTGCTTGGCGTATCGCAACGCTTCTAGGCCGGCGCCTTGCGCCGTTTAGCTCGTTGATTCGCAAAGAGAAGAGTGGAGGCCCGAGCCGGAATCGAACCGGCGTGCAAGGATTTGCAGTCCTCTGCGTAACCACTCCGCCATCGGGCCGAGAGCGGCGCAGATGCTCGGGTTTCGATCCTGCGTCAAGACCGGGCTCGCACTAATTTCCGAAGGACCCAGGAGGGCGGCCTTCTTCCGGGCGAACGGGATAGTCCCGCCTTTGGCTCGCATCCCGTTGCGGCCAGGGCGGTGAACGCCTAGAGATCGCTCGCGTGAGATAGTGTATTGTCAAGCTAATACAGTTGTGCGAGGTCAGGACTCATGAGCGAACGGGATTTCGATCAGCTTCGGCGTGCGATGGTGTCGAACCAGCTACGCACCAACAAGGTGACCGACGCGGCGGTGCTGGCGGCGATCGGCGCCGTGGCGCGCGAGAATTTTGTGGCCGGGGATCAGGGCGGCGTCGCCTATCGCGACACGATCGTGCCGCTGGGCGAAGGGCGCGGCCTCAATCCGCCGATCGCGACCGGCCGGCTGCTGGATGCGGCGGCGGCCCAGCCGGGCGAGCGTGCGCTCGTCGTGGGCGCGGGCACGGGTTATGTCGCGGCGCTGCTCGCGTCGATGGGCTGTTCGGTGACGGCTCTGGAGCAGTCGGCGGCACTGGCCGCGCGGGCGCGGACCGCTCTGGCGGACGTGGCGGGCGTGACGCTGGTGGAAGGCCCGCTGGCGGAGGGCTGGCTCGCCGGCGCTCCCTATGACCTCGTTTATATCGATGGCGGTGTGGAGCAGTTGCCGGAGCCGCTCGTCGCGCAGGTGGCGGAGGGCGGTCGTCTGGTGGGCGCGCTCGTGGAGCGTGGCGTGAGCCGGCTGATCGTGGGTCGCCGCACGGGCGGAGCCTTCGCCTACAAGGCCTTCGCCGATGTCGAGACGGCGCCGCTGCCGGGCTTCGCGCCGTCACCGGCCTTTACTTTCTAGGGCATCAAGGGGGGGATCATGAAGCGGGTGGGAGTGGTGAAGGCGGGCGCGGCATCGGCCGCGCTGGCAGCCATGCTGGCTGGTGGGGGCGGAGCGCAGGCGACGTCCCTCACCGACGCCCTGCTTGCCACCTACGCCAGTAATCCCACCCTGACCGAACAGCGTGCCCAGTTGCAGGCGACCGACGAGCAGGTGGCGATCGCCCGTGCCGGCGGTCGCCCGACGCTGGGTGGCCGGGTCGATTATACGCACGGCATCCGGGGCCTCAGGGTGCTTCAGGGCCTGAACGAATCGGTGACGGCGAGCGCGCAGCTCAGCGTGCCGCTCTATCAGGGCGGTCGCGTCCGCAATGCGATCCATGCGGCCGACAGCCGTGTCGACGCGGGGCGCCAGACGCTGCGGGCGACCGAGGGCGACGTGCTGGTCCAGGCGGTCTCCGCTTATATGGACGTGGTGCGCGACCGCGCGATCGTCGAGCTGAACACCAACAATGTGAAGGTGCTCCAGACCAATCTGGATGCCACCAACGACCGCTTCCAGGCGGGCGACCTGACCCGCACCGACGTCGCCCAGTCACAGGCGCGTCTGGAGGATGGCCGCAGCCAGCTCACCACGGCACGCAGCAATCTGACCAGCAGCGAGGAGAATTACCGGCGCGTGATCGGGCAGGCGGCCGCGTCGCTCGACCAGCCGCCGCCGCTTCCCACGCTCCCCGATACCGGGGACAAGGCGGAGGACACGGCGATCAACAACAATCCCGACATCGCCGCGGCCAAGGAATCCGTGAAGGCTGCGCGCTACGATGTGTCCACGGCCCGGGCGAGCCGGATGCCGAGCATCGCGGCGACGGCGAGCAACCAATATTATCGCTATTCCGGTTTCGCGGGGAATGGCCTTGGCGTTCCGACCGGCAATATCTCCGGCAATGCCTCGCAGGCGGGCGTGACGCTGACTCTTCCGCTCTATCAGGGCGGCCTGCCGAGCGCGCAGGTGCGTCAGGCACAGGCATACGAATCGGCCGCGCTGGAGCATGAGACCGCCACCGAGCGGCAGGTGATCGCGAATGCGCGTTCCGCCTTCTCCACCTATCAGGCGGCGCTGGAGGTGATCCGGTCGAGCCAGGAGGCGCTCAAGGCCAACACGCTGGCATTGGAGGGCGTGCGGGCCGAGCAGGGCGTCGGCGAGCGGCAGGTGCTCGACGTGCTCAACGCCGAGCAGGAGCTGCTGGGCAGCCAGGTGACGCTCGTCTCCGCCCAGCGGGATGCGTATGTCGCAGGGTTTGCGCTGCTCAATTCGATGGGCCTCGTCGACTACAAGCATCTGGGGCTTCAGGGCGGCGCGCTCTACGATCCGACGGTCAATTATCGCCATGCCGTGCATGTCGTGGGGGACTGGTCCGAGAATCCCACGCCGAAACCGGTGGCGAAGGTGAGCTACGGCCCGCAGGTCGTTCCCGAAAATCCCCCCGTGACTCCGGCCTCAAACTAGGAATAGACTGGGTTCATGGGGCAGCTTAACCATGAACCGTCGATGGAGGACATCCTTGCCTCCATCAAGCGAATCATCGCCGAGGACAGCGAGGCTGCCGGGGCGAGGCCGCCACGGCTTCGCCGCGAGGCCATGGAGGCGGTTTCGGCCAGCCCCGTGCTCGCCACCAAGCGGCCTAAATCCGCCCCGCCGGTGAGCGAGATCGCCGACGAGCCCGCGCCCGACATCGAGGCCGCGTCCGCCGAGCCGGAAACCGCGCCCGCTGAAATCTCTGACGCCGGCGAGGCGCCCAACGATATTCTGGAGCTGACCAGCCCGATGCCCGAAGCTGCCGCCGAACCCGCCCCTTCCGCTCAGGCGCCCAAGGCGGGCCTCGACGGGCTGACATCCACGACGGCGGCCGTCGCCAGCCGCAACGCCTTCGCCGCGCTCAGCCAGCTTCAGGTGCGCGCCGAGGCGGGGCAGGAGAACACGCTGGAAGGCCTCGTGGCGGATATGCTCCGCCCGATGCTGCGCGAATGGCTGGACCGCGAGTTGCCCGCTATGGTCGAGCGTCTGGTTGCCGCCGAGGTCGCGCGTCTCAGCGGACGCGGCTGAGCGCTTGGCAGAGGGCGCGCGCGCCTGCTAGGCGATGCGCGCCATGACCGAGCTTTCCAAAACCTTCGATCCCGCCGCCATCGAATCCCGCTGGTATCCCCATTGGGAAGAGCAGGGCCGCTTCCACCCGGAACGGCCGGACGCCGACCCCTTCACGATCGTCATCCCGCCGCCCAACGTGACGGGATCGCTGCATATCGGCCACGCGCTCGACAACACGCTTCAGGACATCCTCGTCCGCCACGCGCGCCTGAAGGGCAAGGATTCGCTCTGGGTGGTCGGCACCGATCATGCGGGCATCGCGACCCAGATGGTCGTCGAGCGCCAGATGAACGCCAAGGGCGAGAAGCGCACCGACTATTCGCGTGACGCCTTCATCGACAAGGTGTGGGAGTGGAAGGCCGAGAGCGGCGGGCAGATCACGCGCCAGCTCCGCCGTCTGGGCGCATCCTGCGACTGGGCGAACGAGCGCTTCACCATGGACGAGGGCTTCTCGAAGGCCGTCATCCACGTCTTCGTGAAGCTCTACGAGCAGGGCCTGCTGTACCGCGACAAGCGGCTGGTGAACTGGGATCCGGGCCTCAAGACCGCGATCTCGGACCTTGAGGTCGAGACCAAGGAAGTCGCCGGCAAGTTCTGGCACCTGCGCTATCCGCTGGAGGACGGCTCGGGCTTCATCGCGGTCGCCACTACGCGCCCCGAGACGATGCTCGCCGACATGGCCGTGGCCGTGAACCCCGAGGACGAGCGCTACAAGGCGCTGATCGGGAAGAAGGTTCGCCTGCCGATCACGGGCCGCCTGATCCCGATCGTGGCCGACGAACATGCCGACCCGGAGCTGGGCTCGGGCGCGGTGAAGATCACGCCGGGGCATGACTTCAACGATTTCGAGGTGGGCAAGCGTGCCGGCATCGCGCCGTCCGAGATGCTCAATATGCTCGACGCCGAAGCGCGCGTCATCCAGACGAGCGACGGCCTGATCCCGGCCGATCTGCTGGGCCTTGACCGTTTCGAGGCGCGCCGCGTCATCGTCGAGCGGCTGGAGGCGGACGGCACGCTCACCAACGTCGAGGATCGCACGATCCAGACGCCGTTCGGCGATCGCTCGGGCGCGGTGATCGAGCCGTGGCTGACCGATCAGTGGTATGTCGACGCCCACACGCTCGCGCAGCCTGCCATTCAGGCGGTGCGCGACGGCCGCATCAAGATCGTCCCCGAGACTTGGGCCAAGACCTGGTTCAACTGGCTGGAGAATATCCAGCCCTGGTGTGTCTCGCGCCAGCTCTGGTGGGGCCATCGCATCCCGGCATGGTATGACGAGGACGGCAATGTCTTCGTCGCCGCGACCGAGGAAGAGGCGGCGATCAAGGCCGGTCCGGGCCGCTCGCTCACCCGCGACGAGGATGTGCTCGACACATGGTTCTCGTCCGCGCTGTGGCCGTTCGGCACGCTCGGCTGGCCGGACGTCGATCCGCGCGAGCTGAAGCGCTATCCGAACGACGTCCTCATCTCCGGCTTCGACATCCTGTTCTTCTGGGATGCGCGCATGGCGATGCAGGGGATGCACTTCCTCAACGACGTGCCGTTCAGGACGCTCTATCTGCACGGCCTCGTGCGCGATGCGACCGGCGCGAAGATGTCGAAGTCGAAGGGCAACACGGTCGATCCGCTGGGCCTGATCGACAAATATGGCGCCGATGCGCTGCGCTTCACGCTCGCCGCGATGGAGAGCCAGGGCCGCGACATCAAGCTCAACGAGAGCCGTGTCGAGGGCTATCGCAACTTCGCGACGAAGCTGTGGAACGCCGCGCGTTTCCTCCAGTCGAACGGCGTGGGGGCGTCGAAGACGCTGGACGCGCCGGAAGCCGCGCTGCCGGTCAACCGCTGGATCATCGCCGAGACGGTCGCGACCGTGCAGGCGCTCGACCTCGCGCTGGCGGACCTGCGCTTCGATGAGGCGGCGAACACGATCTACCAGTTCGTCTGGTCGCGCTTCTGCGACTGGTACATCGAGCTGACCAAGGGGCAGGTCGACGAGGAGACGAAGGCGGTCGCCGGCTGGGCGTTCGACCAGATCCTCGTGATGCTGCACCCCTTCATGCCCTTCATCACCGAAGAGCTGTGGCACGCGATGGGCGAGCGTGAGGACGACCTGGTCGTCTCGCGCTGGCCGCAGGCGGATGCCCGCGCGCTCGATCCCGAGGCGGCGAAGGAGATCGACTGGCTGATCCGTCTGGTCAGCGAAATCCGCGCCGCGCGCGTCGAGTTGAACGTGCCGCCGTCCACCAAGATCGCCATCAATGCCTTCAATGCGGGGAAGACATCTTCCGCACGGATCGAAAGGCAGCATGATGTGGTTTGCCGGCTCGCGCGCGCCACGTCGATCGCACAAGGTTTTGGTGACGTTCCCACTACAGGTGCCGCTGCTCAGATCGTCGTCGACGAGGCGACCTTCGTGCTGCCGCTCGAAGGCGTGATCGACATCGAGGCCGAGCGCTCGCGTCTCGCCAAGGGCAAGGCGGCGGCGGAGAAGGAGCGCGACGGGCTCGCAGGCCGCCTCTCCAACCCGAGCTTCGTCGAGCGTGCCAAGCCGGAGGCGGTCGAGAAGGCGCGCGCAGACCATGCCGAGAAGGCCGCCGAGGCCGAGCGTCTAAGCGCCGCATTGGCGCGCCTCGGATGATCGAGCGGCTCCGCGAGGACGAAATCCCCGCCGCCGTCTCCCTGTGGGAGGCGGCGGGGCTCGCCCATCCGTGGAACGACTCGACGCGCGACATCCGCCTCGCGCTCGATTGTGCGACGGCGACCATCCTCGCCGCGCATGACGAGGCGGGTGCGCTGGTCGGTACGGTGATGGCCGGGTTCGACGGTCATCGTGGCTGGCTCTATTCGCTCGCGGTGGCGGACAGTCAGCGCGGCAAGGGTGTCGGCGGAAAGCTGGTCGCGGCGGCCGAGGATTTCCTGCGCGCGCAGGGGGCTCCGGTGATCCGCCTGATGGTCCGTGCCGACAATGAGGCTGTGAGCGCCTTCTACGAATCGGTCGGCTACGAGCGGGGCGAGTTCCTCGTCTTCGGAAAGCGCTTCTAGGAACCGGAGCCGATGACCCATCGTTCTTTCTCCGTCATAAGGCATTGTCGGAGAAGGGAAAATGAAGGGCATTCTGCTGTGGCTGATCGGCATTCCGATCCCGATCATCATCCTGCTCTATATCTTCGTCTTCCGTTGAGCCCCTTCGCGTCGGCGGGCGCAGGGGGCAGGATGGGGACATGACAGCCGCACAGCGCTCCGCCTCGTTTCGCCGGCTTCTGCCCGACGGCCGCTTCGATACGATCGAGCGGCCGCTGGCGGTCGAGATGCCCGTCGCCGTCGAGATCGACGGTATCGGTTATGCCGTCATGATGGCGACGCCCGACGCGCTGGAGGATTTCGCCACCGGCTTCTGCCTCGCCGAGCGGCTGATCGATCGTGCCGACCACTTGCTCGATATCGACGCCTATCAGGCTGAACGGGGCATGTTGCTGCGTCTCGCGCTGGCGCCCGAGGTGCGGGGGCGTGTGCTGGAGCGGGTGCGCCATCGCGTATCGGAAAGTTCTTGCGGGCTTTGTGGTATCGAAAATCTGGAGCAGGCGTTGCGCCCGCTTCCGATCGTGGCCCCGCCGCTGCGGCCGGTGGCGCATGACGCGGTGTTCCGGGCGCTGGATCTGCTTCGCGGGCATCAGCCGCTCGGCCGGGAAACGGGGGCCGTCCATGCCGCCGCCCTCTGCGACGCGGACGGCACGATCCGGCTCGTCCGAGAGGATATCGGCCGCCATAACGCCTTCGACAAGCTGGCCGGCGCGATGGCCCGGGCGGGCGAGGGCTGGGGCGATGGCTTCGCGCTCACGACGGCGCGTCTCTCTTATGAACTTGTCGAGAAGGCCGCGCTGAGCCTCTGCCACACGCTTGTCGCCATCTCGGCACCCACCAGTCTCGCGGTCGAGCGGGCGGCGGAAGCGGGCGTCCGCATCATCGCGCTCGCACGGCCCGACGCGGCGCTGGAAGCTCTCTCCCCAAGCGACTAGATGAGGGCCATGACCGCTTCCTACCCCGCGCTTCGCCTGCGTCGCACTCGTGTCGCTCCCTGGTCCCGCCGCATGGTCGCCGAGAATGTGCTGACCCCGGCGGACCTGATCTGGCCGCTGTTCATCACCGAGGGTCAGGGCATCGAGGAGCCGATTTCGACGCTGCCGGGCGTATCGCGCTGGTCGCTGGACGGGATCGCGGCGCGGGCGCGGGAGGCGCGGGACTTGGGTATTCCCTGCATCGCGCTCTTCCCCAACACGCCGCAGCATCTGCGCACGCCGGACGGGCGGGAGGCGCTCAATCCCGACAACCTGATCTGCCGCGCGGTGAAGGCGATCAAGGATGCCGCGCCGGAAGTGGGCGTGCTCACCGACGTCGCGCTCGATCCCTACACCGAGCATGGTCATGATGGCCTCGTCGATGAGCGTGGCTATGTGTTGAACGATGTGACCAGCGAACTGCTCGTCCAGCAGGCGCTCGTGCAGGCCGAGGCCGGCGCCGACATTATCGCGCCGTCCGACATGATGGACGGTCGCGTCGGCGCGATCCGCACCGCGCTGGAGGCGACCGGCCATCACAATGTGCAGATCATGGCCTATGCCGCCAAATATGCCTCCGCCTTCTATGGCCCGTTCCGCGATGCGGTCGGTTCGCGCGGGCGGCTCAAGGGCGACAAGCGGGGCTATCAGATGGACCATGCCAATGCCGAGGAAGCGCTGCGTGAGGTGGCGCTCGATCTGGCCGAGGGCGCGGACACGGTGATGGTGAAGCCGGGGCTGCCCTATCTCGACATCATCCGCCGCGTGAAGGAGCGGTTCGAGGTGCCGGTCTTCGCCTATCAGGTGTCGGGCGAGTATGCGATGATCGAGGCCGCCGCGGCCGCCGGGATGGGCGATCGCGATGCGCTGGTGATGGAGACGCTGCTCTCCTTCAAGCGGGCGGGTTGCTCGGGGGTGCTCACCTATCATGCGGCCCATGCCGCGCGGCTGATGGGCGCATGATCGAGACCGGGCGCCTGATCCTGAGGGGCTGGCAGGCGGAGGATCGCGATCCGTTCCTCGGCATGGGGCGGTCACCGGCGGTCATGGAGCATCTCGGCGGCCTCCAGTCGGCGGAGCAGGTGGACGAGGCGATCGCGCGCGTCCGGGCCTGTCAGGCCGCGAACGGCCATTGCTTATGGGCGGTCGAGCGAAAGATGGATGGCGCCTTCCTCGGCTTTTGCGGGCTGAAGATCGGCAATGTCGGGCCGATCGATGGTGAGATCGAGATCGGCTGGCGGCTGCGTGAGGACGCCTGGGGGCAGGGTTTCGCCAAGGAGGCGGCGATCGCCAGCCTCGCCTGGGGCTGGGCGAACCTCGATGCTCCGCGCATCGTGGCGATCACCGTGCCGGGCAATAGGGCGAGCTGGGGCCTGATGGAGCGGCTCGGCATGACCCGTCGCCCGGACATGGACTTCGGCCATCCCCATTTCGCGGAAGGCCATCGGCTTCACCGGCACATCACCTATGTGATGGAGCGCCCCGCCTAGTCGCCGAGCAGGTGGGCCGCCACTTCGCGGCGATGGGGTATGCGGCGGTGCTCGAACAGGTAGATGCCCTGCCATGTACCGAGCGAGAGCCTGCCGCCGATCAGGGGCACGCTGAGCTGCACCTGCGTCAGCGCGGCGCGCAGATGAGCGGGCATATCATCCGGCCCTTCGTCGTCATGTCGATAGCGATCCGGGTCTTCGGGCGCGATCGTGGCGAAGAAATCCTGCAAGTCCGCCCGCACCTCGCGCGCCGCATTCTCCTGAATGAGAAGCGACGCGGAGGTGTGCCGGCAGAACAGGGTCAGCAGCCCCTCGCACATCTCCTGCGCCTCCACCCAGGCCTGCACCGTGTCGGTGAACTCGACGAGGCCCTGGCCGTGGGTGGCGACACGGAAGATGTGCGAGGCTTGCCTCATGCCTTCTTCGCGGTCTCGATATAGCGGTCGATCACGCTGGGGAGCAGTTCGAGCGGCACACCGCCCGACTTGACCACGGCATCGTCATAACCGGCGAGATCAAATTTCGGCCCCAGCACCTGTTTGGCATGTTCACGCAGGCGGGTGATCTCGTTATGCCCGGTCTTGTATCCGCAGGCCTGACCCGGCGCGGCGCAGTAGCGATCCGTCTCGCTGGTCATCGCATCGGCCCCCTTGCCGCTCTCGCCGGAGAGGAAGGCGACCGTCTTTTCGCGGCTCCAGCCCATGGAATGGAGGCCGGTGTCCGCGACGAGACGGCAGGCGCGAAACTGCTGCGCCTGAAGATAGCCGATCCGGCTCCAGGGATCGTCGTCATAAAGGCCACTCTCGTCGATGAGCTGTTCGGCATAGAGCGCCCAGCCTTCGACGAAGGCGTTGAAGCCCATCAGCGAGCTGATCGTCGGGATCTCGGCATGATGCTCGGCGAGATAAGCGCCCTGCCAGGTGTGGCCGGGGATGCCCTCATGCGCGGTGAGCGTCGAGAGCTGGTAGCGCGGCCACAGCGACGTCGACTTGAGGTTGACGTAATAGATCGCCGGGCGCGAGCCATCGAGCGAAGCGAAGTTCATATAACCGAGCGCCGCGCCATCCTGGATATCCGGCGGCACGCGCTTCACGATCACGTCGGCCTTGAGGCCGAGATGGCTGAGCTTCGGCATCAGCGGGCGCACCGCGGCGATACGTCCGTTCAGATAGGCGATGAGCTGTGCGCGGCCCTCGTCTGTATCCGGGTAGAGGAAGCGCGGGTCTTTGTTGAGCGCCGTCACGCGTTCGCCGACGCTGCCCTGCGTCATGCCCTGCGCCTTGAGCAGCCCATCCATCCGCGCCTTGATCTCCTCGTTCTGGGCGAGGCCGATGCGGTGGACTTCTTCCGGCGACTGGGTGGTCGTCGTGCCGAGGCGGAGCGCCCAGCGATAATAGGCCTCGCCATCGGGCAGACGCTGGACGCCCGCGATGGAGGGCGCATTGGCCGTCACCTTGGCGAAGGTTTCGATCTGGCGGTCCAGCGCGGGATAGATCGCGGTCTGGACGAGCTTCACCGCCTGCTGCTCGTAGGTGGCGGGCAGGCCGAGCGCCTTGGCACGCTCCGCGAGATTGGTGACGAAGCGCTGCTTCTCGGGCGCGACGGCACGGAAATCCTTGAGGATGCCGATCGCGTTGCTGGCGATGAAGCTTGGCGGGACGACGCCGATCGCGGCGTCCGCGCGGATGCGGGCGGTCTCCTCGTCGATCTGGCGGACGAAGGCGGCGACACGCGCGACATAGGCTTCGGCATTCGCCTTGCTGTCGATCTTGTGCTGCGAGACGAGGAATTCGGGGATGCCGGTGACGGCGCCGCTCTGCTGGCTCACCACATAGGGGCTCGTGCCGCCCGCGAAGCCAGCCGCCGCACCGCCGCCATAGCGGAAGGCAGTGCCGTCGATGCCGCGTTCGGTCGCGTAGCGGACGGTGTCGTAATGGATTTGCCCCATCGGCGAGAGCGAGGCGCGGTTGAGCTTCAGCAGGCGCGTGTGCATCGAGCGGATGGCGGCGTCCGCCTTGGAGATGCCGGCGCCCGAGAGATCCGAGAGCTGGCCCCGGAGCGCGGCGTGCGCGCCCTTGTCGAGGCCGAGCGAGGTGGCGCTCTCGGGCGAGAGCATCAACAGCTCGTCCGCGAAGCCCGCCAGCAGCGTCGACAGCGGATCGCCGGCCTTCGCCGCCGCCCAGACGGCATTCGGCAGCGCCGCGAACGCGCCTCCCAAGGCGGCCGCACCCAGCAGGTCGCGACGATGGAGGCGTTGCAGATCGAACATCATAGTCCCCTTCTTCTTGTCGTTATTTCTCAGGCCAGCGTGGCGATCCAGCGGTCACCGATCTGCTGGAGGATTTCGAGCGGCACCCGGCCATGCGCCAGCACGGCGTCATGATAGGCCTTGATGTCGAAGCGGCGGCCCAGCTTCGCCTTGGCCTTCTCGCGGATACCGGTGAAGGTGGAGTGGCCGATCTTGTAGCTCGCGGCCTGTCCGGGTGTGGCGCAATAGCGCTCCACCTCGCGGGTGGCGAAGCCGGGGGCCTCGCCGTCCTGCTCGACGAAATAGGCGATCGCCTGCTCACGGCCCCAGCGCAGATGATGGATGCCCGTATCCACCACGCAGCGATTGGCCCGGAAGAGCTGGAACTTGAGATAGCCGAGGCGGCCCAGCGGATCGTCGTCATACATGCCGATCTCGTCGGCGAGCTGCTCGGCATAAAGCGCCCAGCCTTCGCCATAGCCGGAGAAGCCGCCGGTCTTGCGGATCAGCGGCAGCGCCTTGTTGGAGAGCGCGAGGCCGCCTTCCATCTGATGTCCGGGCAGGCCCTCATGATAGACGGTCGTGGCGAGGCAGAATTTCGGCCACTCGGCGCTGTCGTGCAGGTTGAAATAGACGAGGCCGGGGCGCGAACCATCGATGGCGGGCGCCTGCGAGAAGGCGGAAGGGGCGCCGGCTTCCGTCTGCGGTGGCACCCGGCGGACTTCGAAGCTGTAGGCGGGCAGGCGGCTGAACACGCCCGGCAGCTTGGCCCGGATCGCATCGAGGCGGGCGTTGCAATAGGCGATGGCCTGCACCTTGCCCTCGTCGGTGTTCGGATAGAGCTGGCGCGGATCCTTGTAGAGCGCGGCCATGCGCTCGCCGATGGTGCCCTTGGTGAAGCCCTGCGCCTTCAGCAGCCCGTCCAGCCGCGAGGAGATCGCCTTCGCCTGATCGAGGCCGAAGCGGTGGACCTCCTCCGGGCTCATCGCGGCCGTCGTCGTGGTGCGAAGCGCGGTCGCATAATAGGCTTCGCCGTCGCGGAACTTCCAGACGCCGGCGTCGTGGGTCGCCTTCGCGCGCATCCCGCGGACGAGCGCGATCTGGCGATCCAGCGCGGGGCCGATCTTCTGGTCGTAGATCGCGGCGGCCTTCCTGCCATACTCATCGCCGAGGCCCTTGGCGGCGGCGCGGCGGGCGATGGACGTCACCACCAACGCGTCGGCGGCCGGCACGCGGGTCCGGGTCAGTTGGGTGAGCGTGGTGTCGAGCAGGAAGTCCGGCGCGACGATGCCAAGGCCGGCATCGTGACGCACCCTGGCGCTGTTGTCGTCGAGCTGGCCGGCAAAGGCCTCGAGGCGCGACAGATAGGCGTCGGCATCCTCGCGGGTCTCGATCTTGTGCTTGGTGTCGAGGAAATCGGGCACCGACTGATAGGCGCCGGTGAGCTGGCTGACGGCATAGGGCGAGGGGCCGAAGGAGGAGCCGCCGAAATCGAAGGCCTGCACGGCCGCCGCTGACTTCCGGGTATAGAGCACCGTGTCATAGTCGATGCGGTCGGCTTCCGAGAGGGCGGCCCGATCGATCCGCGCGAGCGCCGCGATATCGGCCTGCGTCGCGCTACGGGCGGCGGCGCGGCCGGCATCGCCTTCGTCGGAAAGCCTGGCGCGCAGGTCCGCATCCGCTCCCTTGTCGAGGCCGAGTTGGGTCGCGGCCTCCGGGCGAAGGCGCAGGCTGTCGTGGAACATGCGATCGAACAGTGCGCGAAGCTCGGGCGACGGCGTGCTGCCCGCGGCCTCCGCCCAATCGGGCAAGGCGACGGTCGCGCCAAGAGCTGTCGCGGAAAGAATGAATGCACGACGATCGAGCATGACGGTCCCCTGTCTCCCCCCGGGGGACGTGCAGGCTAGGCCGGACCCGCGCTCAGGGGCAAGGGCTTTGACCGTGTTGGCGCAGTGAGGGGGCGGTCGCCCCCTGCGGGCTTGGGGGCGGGGGCAGGGGGCGACCAGTGGGCCGGCGGGGCGGGGGAGGAGCGGTGCCGGCCACAAACGATGGGATACGCGACGGCTGAGACTCTATCTTGAATATTTCGGGATTCAATTGTTCAAAAAGGAGAAGATGCCGGCCGCCGGGAGATCATTCCGCAATTTGCGCGGATATCGGAAAGCTCTCGATCGATGCAGAACTATGATCGGATGGCAGGGCAATCTGTCGCATAGGGTCTTAACGTTCTGGAATGGCGGATTCTTATTCGGGATTGGTTCGTAATTCCCGACGTCGCTGAAAAGCTATTGCCGAGGCCCTTAGTCCGAAAGGATTAGCGATCCCGCTTTACGGGGAAAAAGATGTAGACGGGATGATGGTACTCCGCCGGGTGACGGGATACCCGTGCGCCACGGCCTCGATCCCGCGCAAACCGCCGCGAAGAGCGATCCCGATACTCGCGGAAAGGTGGTCGGGGAGACAGGATTCGAACCTGCGACCCTCTGCTCCCAAAGCAGATGCGCTACCAGGCTGCGCTACTCCCCGACGGGGTCGCCTTATCGCGGCAGGTGGGGAGAATGCAACGATACTCTGCGGAAGCCCATGCAAAAACGGACGCCCCCGCTGGGAGCGTCCGCTCTTGTCGATCCGATGCGCCTCCGAAGAGGCGCGGGATAAATTACTTCGCCGCGTTGCTGATCGCGTCGGCCTTGTTGTCGGCCATCGACGAGACATTGTCGGCCGCGTTGTGGGCGGCGTCGGCGGCGTTGTCGAGCGCGTTCGCAACCGCGGTGTTCGATGCGTTATCGGCAGCCGCCGAAAGCATGTCGCCCTGGTTGTCGAGCGCGGCGGAGGCGTTCTCGCCGGCATTTTCCACCGCAGCGGCCTGATCGGTCTTGTGGCATGCAGCGACGCTCATCAGTCCGGCGGCGGCAAGGACAAAGGCAAGCTTCTTCATTCGGGCTGCTCCCCAAAATACAGATAGATAACACATCTCGCGGGCCCGGCCGCTGCCGTCCCCGGCATGACGGCATAACGCGCCCGTATCTCCGGTCAACGGTAAAAATAGATTGGCCCATTCCAGTCGTCGCATATCTTCGCGTTTGCACAAGGGGTTGCGCAACTTTGCCGAGCGTCGTGCATTGGTAAGGCTGACGGGGTTTCTGCGCGGGTTCCCGCTTCGCCTTATTTGGCCATTACGCGCGTTCGAGGTGCTTGTGATGCGCGCAGGACAAGGTCTTAAAAGAGTTGCTTTGATCGGTAACTGTCCACCACGACTTTGTGGCATTGCAACATTTACGGCGGACGTTCACGCCGGCCTCCGGGCGGCCTTTCCGAATATCGATGTCGACATCTACGCCATGAACGATGGCGGCAAGCGCTACGATTATCCGCCCGAGGTCGTCTTCTCGATCGATCAGGACGACCTCGGGGATTATGGGCGCGCCGCCCATCGCATCAACGCCAGCGGCGCCGACGTAGTTTGCGTCCAGCATGAATACGGCATCTATGGCGGGGCGGCCGGAACCTATCTGCTGAAGCTGCTCGATCGCGTGAAGGCGCCTGTCGAGGTGACGCTGCATACCGTGCTGGAGCAGCCTTCGCCCGAACAGCGCAGCGTGATCGAGGGCCTCGTCCGGCGGGCGTCGAGGCTGGTGGTGATGGCGGAAAAGGGGCGCCAGATCCTGCGAGACGTCCATGGCGTGGCGGATGATCGCATCGCCGTCGTGCTGCATGGCGTTCCCGATCGGCCGCTGGGCGATGGAGCAAAGGAGAAGGCGCAGTTCGGGCTTTCCGGCCATTGCGTGCTGCTCACCTTCGGGCTGCTCTCGCCGAACAAGGGCATCGAGACGGTGATCCGCGCCATGCCGGCGATCGTCGCGGCGCATTCAGACACACTCTATGTCGTGCTGGGCGCGACCCATCCGCATCTCGTCGCGCGCGAGGGCGAGGCCTATCGCGAGCGGCTGATGGCGCTGGCCGAGGAACTGGGCGTCAGCGCTCATGTCCGCTTCGTCGATGGTTTCGTCGAACAGGAGCGGCTGCTCGATTATATCGCGGCGGCTGACATCTATGTGACGCCCTATCTCAACGAGGCGCAGATCGTCTCGGGGACGCTGAGCTATGCGGTCGCCCTGGGGCGGCCTGTGGTGTCGACCCCCTATTGGCACGCAGTGGAGCTTCTGGCCGAGGGGCGGGGCCTGCTCGTCGACTTCGGCGACAGTGCAGGGTTCGCCGGGCGGATCACGAGCCTGCTCGGCGATCCCGAGGAGCGCGAGGCGATGTCTCGCCGCTGCTGGGCGAAGGGGCGGGCGATGATCTGGTCCGAGTTCGCCCGCGCCTATGTGGCGATCTTCCAGGAGGCGGTGCGGAGCGGTTCTCCGCTGCTGTTCCGTGGCGGGGAGCGCAGCATGGAGCCGGTCCCCCCGCAACTCGCTGCGATCGAGCGGCTGAGCGACGCCTGCGGCATCGTGCAGCATTCCATCTTCTCGGTGCCCGACCGTTCGCACGGCTATTGCGTCGACGACAATTGCCGGGCGCTCATGCTGATGCACCGGTTCGGTGGGGAAGACACGGCCAGCGCCGACCGGTTGGCGCGCATTTACGCAGCCTTCGTGCAACATGCGTGGAATGGGGACCGAGGGCGGTTCCGCAACTTCATGTCCTTCGATCGAAGCTGGCTGGAGGAGGAGGGGTCCGAGGACAGTTTCGGCCGCACGCTCTGGTCGCTGGGCGTGACGGCCTCGGCCGCGCGCGGACATGAGCTGAGGCTCTGGGCCGCGCGGCTGTTCGATCAGGTCGCCCCCCACGCCCGCGCGCTCGGAAGCCCTCGCGCCTGGGCTTTCTCGATGCTGGCGGCGGATGCCATGCTGGCGACGCACCCCGGCCACGAACTGGCACTGTCCCTGCTGCGCGATCTGGGCGGGCGGTTGCAGGCCTTGCTCACCACCTCTCGACGGCCGGGCTGGGACTGGTTCGAGCCGGTGCTGGCCTATGATAACGCCCGTGTGCCCGAAGCCCTGATGCGCGCCGGCCGGCGGCTCGGCGACGAAGGGCTGAAGGCGGATGGCCTCACCACCTTGGCGTGGCTCGACCATATTCAGACCAGCGAGGAAGGGCGGTTCCGCGCCGTCGGCACCGACAGTTTCGGCCGCCGCTATGCGCTACCGTTGATGTTCGATCAGCAACCTCTCGAAGCCTGGGCGACGATCGACGCCGCGCGCATCGCGGCCGAGCTTACCGGCTTCGATCGCTGGCTGGAGACCGCGCGGCGGGCTTATGCCTGGTATCTCGGCGCGAACGATCTGGGTTTGCCGCTCGGGTCAAGTGTCGATGGTGGATGTTTCGACGGACTGATGAGTGATCGCGTCAACCTGAACCAGGGCGCGGAATCCGTGCTTTCCTTTCAATTTGCCTGTTGCGCAATGCGTGAAATGACGGAAAAGGCCGAGCAGGACAGATCTACCTTGAAGACCGGCATCGTGGCTTCCTGATCGGGCAGTCGCCGCCGGGTGGGAGGCAGTTTGCTCGATTTCGTCATGCACTGGCCGTTGCGTCTACAGGCGGATGCGTCGCGTGTTGTGGTTCGTCCCTTCCACATCCCGATCGACTCCAAGCGCGGCCATATCAGCCGCCCGAGGCGCATCGCGGAGGGGGTGCTGGCCATGGACGAGGCCTGCGCAGAGCGCGAGCTTGCCACGGTCTTCAAGGATTTCGAGGCGCGCCACTGGCAGACGCGCAACGTTTTCCTGACCCGTTACGCGCAGGTGGCGGGCGCCCTGCAACTGGACGACGACGCCATCCCCGAAGTGAAGCGGCAACTCATCGGCGCCTTCTTCTGCCACGAATATAGCTATGCGGCGGCGGCGATCATGAATCCGTCGATCGTGCGTCACCCCGATCAGAGCGGCCTGTCTCCGGGATCGTCCCGCATCGTCATGTCGCTGCGCACGGTGGGCGAGGGGCATATCAGTTCGATCGCCTTCCGCGAGGGCATCCTCTCGCCCGGCACGCGCTTCGAGCTGGCGCCCGAGCCGCCCTTCGCCACTGCCGCCGACAGCGCGGTGGAGCTGGAGAACGGAGCGATCGAGGTGCATCGGCACAAGGACTCGACGCTCTCGGGAACGGTGATCTTTCCGATAACGGCGGCGCAGTCCAAGGGACTGGAGGATCTCCGCCTCGTCGAGTTCAACCATGAGGACGGCTCGACCGAATGGCTTGGCACCTACACCGCCTATAATGGCGAGAGCATCCGTTCCGAGCTGATCCGCACCCGCGACTTCCGCACCTTCCAGCTCGGCCCGATGGGCGGCCCCGCCGCGCGCAACAAGGGCATGGCGCTGTTCCCCCGCAAGATCGGCGGTTGGTACGTCATGGTCGGCCGGCAGGACGGCGAGAACCTCTATCTCATCCGCTCGCGTTCGCTCACCCATTGGGGCGAGGGCGAACTGCTGATGACGCCGAAATTCCCCTGGGAGATGGTGCAGATCGGCAATTGCGGATCGCCGATCGAGCTGGACGAGGGCTGGCTGCTGCTCACCCACGGAGTGGGCGCGATGCGGAAATATTCGCTGGGCGCGGTGCTGCTCGACAAGGAGAACCCGCAGAAGATCATCGGCCGCACGCCCGAGCCCCTGATCTCCGCCGCCGCAGAGGATCGCGAGGGCTATGTGCCCAACGTCGTCTACACCTGCGGCGCGCTGCGTCATGGCGACCTGTTGTTCATGCCCTATGGCGTGGCGGACAGCGCGGTGGGCTTCGCGTTCGTGCCGATCAAGGAACTGGTCGCCGCGATGGTGTGAGGCGTGGGCGCGCCGTCCGACCGTTGCTTTTCGGGCATACGACGTTAGATAAGCCCGGCAAATTCCGAACACTTAGAACCCCCTCAGACGAGCGAGCATCCGCATGGCCGGCCAGTACGCCTATGTCATGAAGAACATGACCAAGTCCTTCCCCGGCGCTCCCAAGCCGGTGCTGAGCAACATCAATCTGCAATTCTATCACGGTGCCAAGATCGGCATCGTCGGCCCGAACGGCGTCGGCAAGTCGACGCTCATCAAGATCATGGCCGGCATCGACACCGAATTTTCGGGCGAGGCGTGGCCGGGCGAGAACGTCACGGTCGGCTATCTGGCGCAGGAGCCGCAGCTCGATCCTTCGAAGACCGTGCTGGAGAACGTCAAGGACGGCGCGCGTGACGTCGCCGATATGATCGATCGCTTCAACGCGATCTCGGCCGAGATGGGCGATCCCAAGGACGACACCGATTTCGATGCGCTCATGGAGGAGATGGGGCATCTTCAGGAGAAGATCGACGCGGTCGACGGCTGGACGCTCGACAACCAGCTCGAGATCGCCATGGAGGCGCTGCGCTGCCCGCCGGGCGACTGGTCGGTGGACAAGCTGTCGGGCGGTGAAAAGCGCCGCATCGCGCTCACCCGCCTGCTGATCCAGAAGCCGTCCATCCTGCTGCTCGACGAACCGACCAACCACCTCGACGCCGAGAGCGTGCAGTGGCTGGAGAACCACCTCAAGGAATATGCGGGCGCCGTGCTGATGATTACGCACGATCGCTATTTCCTCGATAACGTGGTGGACTGGATTCTGGAGCTCGATCGCGGCAAGTACTTCCCCTACGAGGGCAATTACTCGACCTATCTCGACAAGAAGGCCAAGCGCCTCGAGCAGGAGGATCGCGAGGAAAGCGGCCGCCAGAAGGCGATCAAGGACGAGCTCGAATGGATCCGTCAGGGGCCGAAGGGCCGTCAGACCAAGTCCAAGGCGCGTATCGCGAAGTTCGACCAGCTCGTCGAAGCGCAGCAGAACCGCGCGCCCGGCAAGGCCCAGATCGTCATCCAGGTGCCCGAGCGCCTCGGCGGCAAGGTGATCGAGGTCGCGGGCATCTCGAAGAGCTTCGGTGACAAGAAGCTGTTCGAGGATCTGACCTTCACGCTGCCGGCCGGCGGCATCGTCGGCGTGATCGGCCCGAACGGCGCCGGCAAGTCGACCCTGTTCAAGATCATCACCGGCCAGGAAAAGCCCGACACCGGCACGATCGAGATGGGTTCGACCGTCCGCCTCGGCTATGTCGACCAGAGCCGCGATCATCTCGATCCCAAGCACAATGTCTGGGAGGAAATCTCGGACGGGCTCGATTATGTGAAGGTCAACGGCCACGACATGTCGACGCGCGCTTATGTCGGCGCGTTCAACTTCAAGGGCCAGGACCAGCAGAAGAATGTCGGCAAGCTCTCGGGCGGTGAACGCAATCGCGTCCACATGGCCAAGATGCTGAAGCGCGGCGGCAACGTGCTGCTGCTCGACGAGCCGACCAACGACCTCGACGTCGAAACGCTCGGCGCGCTGGAAGAGGCGATCGAGAACTTCGCGGGCTGCGCCGTGGTCATCAGCCACGATCGCTTCTTCCTCGATCGTCTCGCGACCCACATCCTCGCCTTCGAGGGCGAAGGCCATGTCGAGTGGTTCGAGGGCAACTTCGAGAGCTATGAGGAAGACAAGCGCCGCCGCCTCGGCGATGCGGCCGATCGTCCGGGTGCGGGCTCGTACAAGAAGCTCACCCGCTGATCGTGCGAGGGGCGGCCCGGCGTCGCCCCTCCGCCATCCTCAATAATAATCGGCCGGATCGGGCGCGGGCGCCTTGCAGGCCTTCGTCTTGCCCCGGCGGCAGGCGGCATCCTGGATGCGCCACGCCTCCATCGCATCGGCATAGGCGCGCTGCTGCCGGGCATAATGCGCATCCTGACGCGCGACCGCGCGACCATGCGCGCGCATCGCCGCGTCATAGGCATTCATGTCGGCATCATAGGCCGCGCGGTTCGCGGCATTCTGGGCATGGACGGACTGGATGCTGGCGTTGACGCCGGCATTGGCCGAACTCGTACCCGGATCGACCCCCGGCGCGACCGAGCCCGGCGGCACCGTCTGCGAGGCGGCGGCCGAGCCGTCATTGGCCGGCTGGTGAGGATCGGTCTGGGCGAGGGCAGGAGCCATCAGGCTCGCGGCGGCCGCGAACAGCGCGCCGCCGGAGAGCAATGCAAGTGGAACGCGGGTCATCGGATCATCTCCGCTATGGCAGGGCCTCGAGGGCCACGTCCGTCTATCGAACGAAATGTGCCCGGCCGCGTTCCATTCCAGTGAAACTCAGCGCTTGCGGACGAATTCCGCGCGCAGCACAAGACCCTTGATCCCCTCGAAGCGGCAATCGATTTCCTGCTCGTCGCCGGTCAGCCGGATCGACTTGATGAGCGTGCCCCGCTTCAGCGTCTGGCTCGTGCCCTTGACCTTGAGATCCTTGATGAGCGTCACCTGATCGCCGTCGGCGAGCAGATTGCCCACGGCATCGCGAACCTCGATGCCGGTCGGCGCCGCGGTGGCCGCCATTTCGGCGCGGCTGACCCATTCGCCGCTGGCTTCGTCATAGATGTAATCGTCTTCGCCCTGATCGCTCATCGAAAGATCCCGGAGATGGAGGAATGGTCGTGTTCCGGCGCTATAGGCATTCGCGGCCGGCAGTGCCATGGGGTGGCGAATCCCGCGCGCATTCCGTCATCGCCGCGACCCTGAACCGAGGCTGACGGATCGGTTCAGGAAGATGCCAAGCGGGAGCCGCCATAGGACGCTCCGTCCAGATACAAGGGAGGTTCCGATGTTCAGGAAGTCCGTATTCGCCGTCGCGTTCGCGGCCGTTGGCATGATCGCCGCGATGCCGGCGGACGCGCATTATCACGATCATGGCCGCTACGATCATCGTGGCTATTATGGCCGTCATGGCCATCATGGCGGCTATTACGACCGTCGTTGCCGCAACGACGGCACGGGCGGCGCGATCATCGGCGGCGTCGCGGGCGGCCTGTTGGGCAATGCCATCGCCGGCCATGGCGACAAGACGCTGGGCACGGTTCTCGGTGCCGGTGGCGGCGCGCTCGCGGGCAACGCCATCGCGCGCAACGGCAGCCATCGCTGCTGAGCGGGAGAGGGGCCGGGCCACTCCTCCGGCTTCGGCCCCTCGACACGACGAACCGCCGGCGCCGCACCCGCGACGCCGGCGGTGTCGTTTCAGGCGGTGGCCGCAGCGTCCGGCGCGCGCTTGCCGCGCTTCACCATCAGCTTGTTCAGCGCGTTCACATAGGCGCGCACGCTGGCCACCATCGTGTCGTGATGCGCGCCTGTGCCGCGCGTGGTGCGGCCATCCTCTGCGAGCACGACCGAGACTTCGGCCTGCGCGTCCGTCCCGCCCGTGACGGCATGGACCTCATAGCGATCCATCACCGATTTCTCGTGCGGAACGAGTTCGCGGATCGCGTTGAAGAGCGCATCCACCGGGCCGTTGCCGCGCGTCGCGGCGGTTTTCTCTATGCCGTCGATCTCCAGCGTGAGGATCGCGCGGGCCGGGCCGGTGCCGCAGTGAATCTCCACATCCTTCACCTGGATATGGTCGTGACCGCGCAGCACCTCGTCGTCGACGAGCGCGATGATGTCCTCGTCGAACACCGCCTTCTTCGCATCGGCGAGCGCCTTGAAGCGGATGAAGGCATCCTGGAAGCCATTATCGCCCAGTTCATAGCCGAGCTGCTCCAGCTTCGAACGGAAGGCGGCGCGGCCCGAATGCTTGCCCATCACGAGGTTGGACGTGGCGACGCCCACGCTCTCCGGCGTCATGATCTCGTAGGTGGACGAGTCCTTCAGCATCCCGTCCTGATGGATGCCGCTCTCGTGCGCGAAGGCATTGGCGCCGACGATCGCCTTGTTCGGCTGCACCTGGAATCCCGTTACCGCCGAAACGAGGCGGCTCGACCGCGCGATCTCGTTGGAGATGACGTTGGTGCGGAAGGGCATCACGTCGTGACGCACCTTGATCGCCATCGCGATCTCTTCCACCGCGGCGTTGCCGGCGCGCTCGCCGATGCCGTTGATGGTCGACTCCACCTGACGCGCGCCGCCCATCACGGCCGCCAGCGTGTTCGCGACGGCGAGGCCGAGGTCGTTGTGGCAGTGGGTCGAGAAGATCGCCTTGTCCGCGTTCGGCACGCGGCCGATCATGTCGCGGAACATCGCGCCGTAGGTTTCGGGCGTGGCGTAGCCCACCGTGTCGGGCAGGTTGATCGTGGTGGCGCCCGCCTTGATCGCGATCTCGATGGCGCGGGCGAGGAAATCCGGGTCCGAGCGGGTGGCGTCCTCGGCCGACCACTCGACATCCTCGCACAGGTTGCGCGCGCGGCTGACGGAGCGCTCGATCGCGGCGAGCACTTCCTCGGGCGACTTGTTGAGCTTCACCTTCATATGCAACGGGGATGTCGCGATGAAGGTGTGGATGCGCGGGCGGCGGGCGTGGCGCACGGCTTCGCCGGCGCGATCGATGTCGGCATCCGCCGCGCGGGCGAGGCTGGCGATGATGGCGCGATCGGCGTGCCTGGCGACCTCGCTGACGGCCTCGAAATCGCCCTCGGAGGCGATGGCGAAGCCCGCCTCGATGATGTCGACGCCCATCGCCTCGAGCTGGGCGGCAACCTTCAGCTTCTCTTCGAGGTTCATCGAACAACCGGGAGATTGCTCGCCGTCGCGCAAGGTCGTGTCGAAAATCAGGATCGTGTCGGTCATGTCAGCCACTCCGGGCGCCCTGCGTCGGGCGCTGTCGTCTTCGTCTGCCCGTTCTGTCGGGCGGCGATGAACCCCTTAGGCGGCGGCGCGGGCCTCTGCGGCCCACGCGGAAACGACGCGCCTAAGGGCGCGTAAGTCGAAGCAGCAGGAGGCGGGTGGCCGCGATCATGGCGCTTCCCTGACGCAGGACGGCCGGGCTGTCCAGAAATTTCTCTCTGGAAATGTCGATCGGCAGGCTTTTTCCTGTCGCGATGATGTTCCATCGCGACAGGAAATAACATCCGTTACGGTTGCTGCTCGAAAGCGGCGGCGATCGTCAGCTCGACGTGATCGGAGACGAGCGGCACGCCCTTGCCGAGGCCGTAGGAGCTGCGGCTGAGCGCAAGGCGGCCATCGAAGCCGATCGCCGTGCCCTTGCCCATCATGCTCTTGCCGGCGCCATGGAAGCGGGCCTGGATCGTGGCGGGATGGGTCTGGCCGTGGAGGGTGAGATTGCCGTCGATCAGCGCCATGTTGTTCGGGCCGGGCGTGATCTTGGTCGACACGAAGGTGGCGGTCGGGAACTGGGCGGCGTCGAACCAGTCCGGCTCGACCAGTTCCTTGTTGAGCGCCGGGCTGGTGGTGAAAATCGAGGCGATCGGCACCGTGACGCTGAGCTTGGCGTCGGTCACCCGCGCCGGATTGAGGCTGAGCGTGCCCGAGACACCCGAAAAGAAGCCGCGAAACACCGAGAAGCCGAGATGATCGAGCGCGAACATCACCTGCGTATGGTGCGGCTCGATCGCATAATTGCCGGCGACGATGCGGGCGGTGTCGGGCGCGCCCGGAGGTGCCTTGGGCATCTGGGCGGGGGCCTGTGCCGCGGCCGGTGCGACGGCGATCAGCAGGGAGAGGAGGGCAGGCGAGACACGCATGATGCAACTCCGAAAGGCGGAACGGGCGCGACGCTGGCGCGCCGGCCCGTTCCTGTCAAATCGGATATGGAGACAAGGATTTAGTTGCGGTCCTTGTCCACGAGCTTGCCGGCGCCGATCCAGGGCATCATCGCGCGCAGCTTGGTGCCGACCTGCTCGATCGGATGCTCGGCGGCGAGCTTGCGGCTGGCCTTCAGCTCCGGCTGGCCGGCGCGGTTGTCGAGCACGAAGTTCTTGACGAACCGGCCACCCTGGATGTCGGCGAGGACGCGCTTCATCTCAGCCTTGGTCTCATCGGTGATGATGCGCGGGCCGGTGGTGATGTCGCCATATTCGGCGGTGTTGCTGATCGAATAGCGCATGTTGGCGATGCCGCCCTCATACATCAGATCGACGATCAGCTTCACCTCGTGAAGGCACTCGAAATAGGCCATTTCCGGCGCGTAGCCGGCCTCGGTCAACGTCTCGAAGCCCGCCTGGATCAGGTGGGTCAGGCCGCCGCAGAGAACCGCCTGCTCGCCAAACAGATCGGTTTCGCATTCTTCCTTGAAGGTCGTCTCGATGATGCCCGAGCGGCCACCGCCGACCGCGCTGGCATAGGACAGCGCGACGTCATGCGCGTTGCCCGAGGCGTCCTGCGCGATCGCGATCAGGCAAGGCACGCCGCCGCCACGGACATATTCCGAGCGCACGGTGTGGCCGGGGCCTTTCGGCGCGATCATGAACACGTCGATGCCCGGCTTCGCCTCGATCAGGCCGAAATGGATGTTGAGGCCATGCGCGAAGGCCAGCGCGGCGCCGTCGCGGATATGATCCTTGATGTCGGCGTCCCAGATCGCGGCCTGATGCTCGTCGGGCGCGAGGATCATCACGATGTCGGCCCAGGCGGCGGCATCCTTGGTCGCCATCACTTTGAAGCCCGCGCCTTCGGCCTTCTTCGCCGACGCCGAACCCGGGCGAAGCGCGATCACGACTTCGCCGACGCCCGAATCCCGGAGATTCTGGGCATGGGCATGGCCCTGGCTGCCATAGCCGACGATGGCGACCTTCTTGGTCTTGATGAGGCCGGTGTCAGCATCGGAGTCGTAGTAAACGCGCATCAGTCTTCCCTTTCGTGGTCTTGGGCCATCGCGGCGATTGCCGACGTCCGGTGGAAATCCCGGAGCGGATGGCGGAATGGGTCGGTCAATCTGTCAGGCGGCCTCTCGTCCGCGGGCGATGGCGGCGACGCCGGTGCGGGCTACCTCGACGAGGCCCACTTCCCGCATCAGCTCGCAGAATTTGTCGATCTTGTCCGGGTTTCCCGTGACTTCGAAGACGAAGCTCGCAATCGTCGAGTCGACCACGCGGGCGCGATAGACCTCGGCCAGCCGCAGCGCCTCGATACGATGATCCCCCGTGCCGGCGACCTTCACCAATGCCAGCTCGCGCTCGACATAAGGTCCGAGATCGGTGAGGTCGGTCACGCGGTGGACGGGCACCAGCCGGTCGAGCTGGGCGATGATCTGGTCGATCACTTCCGGCGGGCCGTAGGTCACGATCGTGATCCGGCTGACCTTATGATCCTCGGTGATGTCCGCCACGGTGAGGCTGGAGATGTTGTAGCCGCGCGCGGTGAACATGCCCGCGATCCGCGCGAGGATGCCCGCCTCGTTATCGACGACGATCGACAGCGTATGCCGCTCGGCGGCTTCTTCCTTGATATGCATGGAATTCACTGTCCTTCGGGGGCCAGCAGGACGTTGCCCACCATGCCGAAATGCCAATAGGTCCGCCCGTCCTCGTCGGAGCGCGGGTAACAGATGTTGACCGCGGTGAAGCCGAAACCTTCCAGCAGCTTGGAGACCGTTTCTCCGGCATAGCGGGAGGATATCTTCACCTTGTCGAACTCCTCCTCGCCGATCACGGCGGGGCGATCGAGATGGACCACCCAGTCGGAGAAGGCCGGGCTCGCTTGCGCGGTCCATCCGAGCAGGTCGCTCCCGCCGCCGTTCAGGCGCGCGAAGTCGAACGGCTCGGCGACATGGATCATCAGGCGCGTGCGCGGCATCAGACGAGCGCCTTCGCCTCGTCGCTCGCTTCACCGGTCACTTCCTCGGAATGGAGGATCATGTCGGTATGCGCCGCTCCGCTCGGGATCATCGGGAAGCAGTTGGCCAATTGCGCCACACGGCAATCGACCATCACCGGCCCATTCGTGTCAAGCATCCGGGCGATGCCGTCATCCAGATCGTCCGGCTTCTCGATGCGCAGGCCCGTCCAGCCATAGGCCTCGGCCAGTTTCACGAAATCGGGCAGCGCCTCCGAATAGCTCTCCGAATAGCGGGACGAGTAGGTCAGCTCCTGCCACTGGCGGACCATGCCCATATATTGGTTGTTGAGGATGAAGATCTTCACCGGCAGGCGATACTGGGTCGCCGTCGACATCTCCTGGATGTTCATCAGGATCGAGGCTTCGCCCGCGATGTCGATCACCAGCCGCTCCGGCGCGCCGAGCTGCGCCCCGATCGCGGCGGGCAAGCCATAGCCCATCGTGCCGAGCCCCCCCGAGGTCAGCCAGCGGTTCGGCCGCTCGAAGTGGAAATGCTGGGCCGCCCACATCTGATGCTGGCCGACCTCCGTGGTGATGATCGGATCGCGGTGGCGCGACAATTCCCACAGGCGACGGATCGCGTGCTGCGGCATGATCTCATGATCGGACGACGGGAAGGCGAGCGACTTGCGCGCGCGCCAGCCGTCGATCCGTGCCCACCATTCGGTCTGGTTGACGCGCTGATGCCCGCGGGCGTTCCACACCGCGATCATGTCGGCCATGGCCTGGCCGACATCGCCCACGATCGGCAGGTCGACGCGGACATTCTTGTTGATCGACGACCGATCGATATCGACGTGGATCTTCCTGGATTCGGGCGAGAAGGCGTCCAGTCGCCCGGTCACGCGATCGTCGAAGCGGGCGCCGAGGCAGACGATCAGGTCCGCCTTGTTCATCGCCATATTGGCTTCGTAGGTGCCGTGCATACCCAGCATCCCGAGCCACGCGCCGTCGCTCGCCGGGAAGGCACCGAGGCCCATCAGCGTCGAGGTGACGGGGGCGCCGGTCAGCTTCTGGAGCGTGCGCAGCGCCTCCGATGCCTGCGGGCCGGCATTGATGATGCCGCCGCCGGTGTAGAGGATCGGCCGCTCGGCCGCCGCCAGCATCTCCACCGCCGTCTCGATCAGCGTCGGCTCGGGCTTCACCTGCGGGCGGTAGGTCTTGTGCTGGAGCGGGGCCGTCGGCGCCGTATAGCTCGCGCTGGCGATCTGGACGTCCTTGGGCAGATCGATGACGACCGGGCCGGGGCGGCCCGAGGTCGCGATATGGAATGCCTCATGGACGACCGCGCCGAGCTGGGCCGGATCCTTCACCAGATAGTTGTGCTTGGTGCAGTGGCGCGTGATGCCGACCGTGTCCGCTTCCTGAAAGGCGTCCGTGCCGATCAGATGCGTCGGAACCTGCCCGGTGATGACGACGATCGGGATCGAATCCAGCAAAGCATCGGCCAGCCCGGTGATGACGTTGGTGGCGCCGGGACCGGAGGTGACCAGAACGACGCCCGGCTTGCCGGTGGAACGCGCATAGCCCTCCGCCGCATGGGCCGCGCCGCCCTCCTGGCGGACGAGCACATGGCGGATCTTCTTCTGCTTGAAGATCGCGTCATAGATCGGAAGCACCGCGCCGCCCGGATAGCCGAACACAACCTCGACCCCGAGGTCGGTCAGTGCCTGCACCAGGATGTCCGCGCCGCTCTTCTCACTCGCCATCACACTAGCCCTTCAACGTCCCATGCTCTGAGGGTGGCTGGGAGCGGCGGAGCTAAAGGTAACAAACTAGCGTGTCAACCCATCAATAAGAAATGATGTTGCTATATTAATGCAATGTGAGTCATAAAATTGTCGTTCTCGCTTCCATTCTGCCGGAGGCTGATGGCGGAACCAGGTGCGCTGGCGTTTGGCATATTGGCGGCTCGCGGCCTGCGCGCGATCGACCATCTCGTCCCGGCTGAGCGCGCCGGCCCGCCAGGCCGCGATCTCGGGGACGCCGATGGCGCGCATGGCGGGGAGGGCCGGATCGAGATCGCGGGCGATGAGGGCGTCCACTTCCTCGACCGCGCCGCTCTCCAGCATCGCGACGAAGCGGGCGTCGATACGGGTGGCGAGCCAGTCGCTGTCCGGCAGCAGGAGCAGCGGCGAGAGGTGGACGATGTTGCCGATGCCGCCGTTCTTCTCCCGCTGCCAGTCCGCGAGGGGGCGGCCGGTCGAGCGCACGACCTCCAGAGCGCGGGCGACGCGTGTAGTGTCGCTGGGGCGCAGGCGCCCGGCGGCGGGCGCGTCCTCGCGGGAGAGAGCGGCGTAGGCGTCGGCCACGGAGAGCGCGCGGACCTCGGCGCGGATGGCCGGATCGATGTTGGGCACGGGGGCGATGCCTTCGAGCAGGGTGCGGACATAGAGCCCTGTCCCGCCGACGAGGATCGGCGTGCCTCCCATGGCATGGACCTCGGCGATGGCGGCTTTCGCTTCTCCGGCCCACAGAGCGACGTTATGCGCCACGGCGGCATCGACATGGCCGAACAGCCGATGCGGTGCGCGCGCTTCCTCCTCGACAGAGGGGCGGGCGGTGACGACGCGCAGGTCGCGATAGACCTGACTGGCATCGGCGTTGATGACGGTGCCGCCGATCCGTTCGGCGAGCGCCAGGGCGAGCGCGCTCTTGCCGCTCGCGGTCGGCCCTGCGATGAGCGCCAGCGGCGGCAGGTCAGAAGGAGACTTCATGTTCACGGCGACGCTGATAGCAGCGGGCGCGCTCGAGCGCGGCGATATTTCGAAGGCGCGCGACGCGCTGGACGGCACGGGCGTCGTTCCGGGTGACTGGACATGGCTCGACGAAGGCGATGCGGCGGATATCGTCTTCACCGGCGATCCGGTCGCGGCGCGGGCGGCGCTGGAGGGGCTCGGCCCCGACGTTATCGTCCAGCCGAGCGAGGGGCGGGCCAAGAAGCTCCTCGTCGCCGACATGGATTCGACGATGATTACGATCGAATGCATCGACGAACTGGCCGATTATGCCGGCATCAAGGCCGAGATCGCCGCCGTCACCGAGGCGGCGATGCGCGGCGAGCTGGATTTCAGCGAGGCGCTCGACGCCCGTGTGGCGCTGCTCAAGGATCTCGACGCGGCGGCGATCGATCGCTGTCGTCAGGAGCGGGTGAGGATCATGCCGGGCGCCGTCGCGCTCATCCGCACGATGAAGGCGCATGGCGCGCGCAGCGTGCTCGTCTCGGGCGGCTTCACCGTGTTCGCGGAGCCCGTGGCGGTGGAGATCGGCTTCGACGTGGCGATCGCCAACCGGCTGGGCATTCTCGACGGGCGGCTTGATGGACTGGTCGCGCGGCCGATCGTTGATGCGGCGACAAAGCTCGCGACCATCGAGGCGGAGCGGGTGGCGCTCGGCCTCGATGTCGCCGCGACCATGGCGGTGGGTGACGGCGCCAACGACATCCCGATGATCCGGGCCGCCGGCCTCGGTGTCGCCTATCACGCCAAGCCGAAGACGGCCGCCGCCGCCGCCGCGCGGATCGACCGGGGCGATCTGACGGCGCTGCTCTGGGCGCAGGGCTATCCCCGCGCGCGCTGGGTCGAAGCCTAGGGCGCGACCGTGAAGCAGGCGCTGCCGGCCGAGCGTGCGGCCGCGCAGGCCCGCTCGGCTGTCGCGCGATCGGCGAGTGGGCCGATGCGGAGGCGGATGAAGGTGCCCGCCTTCTCGTAACTGGGGGTGAGCCTGCGCAGGCTCGCCGCCTTGTCGCGGAGGCTGGCCCATGCCGCCTTCGCGACCGCTTGCGAACCATAAGCGCCGAGTTGGACCTGCCAGCGGCCTCCGGCGGAGGCGAGCAGCGGCGGTGTGGCCGGCCTTGGTGCATGATGGGGCACAGACGGACCCGGCGTGGCGGGGCTGCGCGCCGTAAGGGCGGGAGTTGGCGGCGCATCGAGGCTCGTTGAGGCGGATCCCTGCGCCGGCAGGCTGGTGATGAGGCTCCGGTTGATCGGCGGAAGCGGGAGGCTGGCGATTTGCTGCGCCATCTCGGCGCCCTTGCGGCGCTCGTCGGCGCTGATCGTCTCGTCGATGATGGCGAGGTTGGTGGTCGCCTGCGGGAGCCCCGCCGCCGCCGCGCGAGACATCAGCGCATAGGCCTTGGGCCAGTTGCGCGGCACGAAGTCGCCGTTGAAGAGCGCCGTCGCATAGACATATTGCGCGCGCGGATCGCCCGCTTCGCTCGCCTGCATGATCCATGGCATGGCGGCGGCGCGCTGGTTGTTCTGGAAGAGGAGCAGGCCGTAATTGGCGGCACTTTCGGCATGGCCCGCCTTCGCGCCCTGTCCGAACAGCTCCCGCGCCTTCGCCAGATCGGCGGGAACGCCGCGCCCCAGCTTGTAGGCCTGCCCGAGGTCGAAGGCCGCATCCGGGTCGCCGGCCCTGGCCAGCGGCTGCCACACCGCCACGGCATCGGCGAAGTGCCCGCGCTGCCAGGCGTCGACGCCATCCTTGACGCTTGCCGCCATCGCGGGCGCGCCGATCGACAGGGCCAGCATCAAGGCCGCCGGGGTTCGCATGGTCTTTCCGTCTCCAGCCGGTCTGCCTCGCCCGGACGCCTATGGATCGCGGCACGTTAAGGATGGGTATGCGGCATCGTTACGGGCGTTAACCCCTTTTTAGCAGCCGGTATGGGACTTCTGGAGCATTATCCCAACGTCGAAGGGCTGAGCATGCGCGTTCTCGCATTGGCATCGCAAAAGGGCGGATCGGGCAAGACCACGCTCTCCGGCCATCTCGCCGTCCAGGCGCAGCTTGCCGGCGCCGGCCCTGTCGTGTTGATCGACATCGATCCGCAAGGGTCGCTGGCCGACTGGTGGAACGAGCGCGAGGCGGAGATGCCCGCTTTCGCCCAGACGACCGTGGCGCGCCTCTCGGCCGACCTCGAAGTGCTGCGCCAGCAGGGCTTCAAGCTCGCCATCATCGATACGCCGCCGGCGATCACCATGGCGATCCAGAGCGTGATCCAGGTCGCCGAACTGATCGTCATCCCAACGCGACCCAGTCCGCACGATCTGCGCGCCGTCGGCGCCACGGTCGATCTCTGCGAGCGTTCGGGCAAGCCTCTGCTGTTCATCGTCAACGCCGCCACGCCCAAGGCTCGGATCACGCAGGAAGCCGCGATCGCTCTCTCCCAGCATGGCACCGTGGCGCCGATCACCGTGCATCACCGCACCGATTTCGCCGCCTCGATGATCGACGGCCGCACCGTGATGGAGGTCGACCCCAAGGGGCGCTCGGCCGCTGAGATCGTCCAGCTCTGGAGCTATGTCTCCGATCGGCTCGAGAAGAATTTCCGCCGGACGGTGTTCGCCACCCCCGGCGTCGGCATGGCTGCCGTGGCGCCACGTTCCAACGGCGGCTTCGGCCGCCGCGTGATCGGCCAGTAAGGATTATCGGGATGCGCGAGAACAAGGCTTTCGCTTCGCTCACCTCGGGCCTTCTGGCCCGCAAGGGGCAGGCCCGCCCGGCCATGCGACCGCAGGGTTTCGGCCAGGGCGTCTCGACCGAGGATCTCGGCTGGAACGACATGGGCTATGATGCGCCGCGCAACACCGGCCCGCGTCTGCCGGTGAGCCTCTCGGCTCCGACGGCCACGCCGCGCGCAGCCAATGTCGAGGTGCCCGAGGTGGTTCGCCAGCAGGCGGAGATCGCCCGCGAGTTCGCCGAGCCCACGCCTGAGCCTCTGGCGAAGACGCCGCCGGTCCGCCGCGCGCCGCGTGCCGTCAAGGCGGCTTCCGTTGCGAAGATCGATCGGGCGACCGGTCGCAAGGCGGCCTTCACGCTGCGGCTCGATGCCGAGCGTCATCTGCGTCTTCGTCTTGCCTGCGCGGTGGAGAACCGGTCGGCGCAGCAGCTCGTCACCGCCGCGCTGGATCGGCTGCTCGATGATCTGCCGGAGGTGGCACGCATGGCGGCGAGCCTTCCCCATGCCGCCACGGCGGCTCACCAGGACTGAGCGGACGAGGATTGCATGAACCGCAGGATGCTCAGCCGGATCGCCGCGACGTCGCTGATGCTCGGCATCGCCACGGTCGGTTGCGCGCCCACCGCGCAGATGGCCCACCCGACCGCACTGGCCGATGCTGGCGGGGCCGATGTCGCTTCCCGCGCGGCGGCGAAGGCGCGGGCCGCATTGGCGGCGCACAAGGGCGCGGCCGCCGTCGATGCCGCCGAGAAGGCCGTCGCGGCCCGACCGGGAGATGCGTCCTATCGGATGCTGCTGGGCCAGACCTATCTGGCGGCGGGCCGGTTCGCTTCGGCGACGACGAGCTTCCGAGACTCGCTTTCGCTGTCGCCCGATCAGCCGAAGGCGCGCTTCGACCTCGCGCTGGCGATGATCGCGCAGGGCAACGGCCCCGAGGCGCTGACCATGCTGCGCGGGCTCGACGGCGGCGTTTCGGGTACGGATCTCGGCCTCGCGCTCGCCATGGCTGGGGATCGGGAGAGCGGCATTCGGGTGCTCACCGATGTGGTGCGCAGCGGCAAGTCGGACGCGCGAACCCGGCAGAATCTTGCGCTGGCGCTGGCGCTGGCGGGGCGCTGGGCGGAATCGCGCGCCATGGCGATGCAGGATACCTCGGCGGATCGTCTGGCCGATCAGCTTGCCGGCTGGGCGGAACTCGCCAAGCCGCAGACCGGTGCGCCGCAGCAGGTCGCCGCGATGCTGGGCGTCCAGCCCGCGGCCGATCCCGGCCTGCCCACCGAACTCGCGCTCGCCACTCCCGCGCCGGCGGAGAAGCCCGTCCCGCTGGCGATGGCGGCACCGGCTCCGCAGGCCGCGTCGACGCCGGTCCCGGCCGCCATGGCGGGTTCCGCCGGGATCGCGATGCCCACCATCTCGCATCTCGCGCCCAATCCGGTGACGGTGCCGTTCGTCGATCTGGCTCCGGCCAATCTCCATGCCGACGCCCCGGCCGCGACCGCCGTGCTGGTGGCGCAGCAGTCCACCAAAGAGGTGATGCCTTCGCCGCCGCCGCTGCTGCGTGCCCGGCCGATGCTGGTGCGGCAGGTCGTGTCCGTGCCGGCACCGGCCCGCGCTCTTAGGAGCGGCGGCTATGTCGTGCAGCTCGGGGCCTATTCCAAGGCGGCGACGATGCAGGCGGCGTGGGAGCGGGCATCGCGCCTGATGCCCAGGCTCGCCGGCTATGAGCCGGCCCGCGCCGAGTTCAGCTTCGCCGGCGGATCGCTGGTCCGTCTGTCCGTCTCTGGTTTCGCCAACCGTGGCGACGCCGTGCAGCTCTGCGAGCATATCCATGCGCGCGGCGGCCAGTGCTTCGTGCGTCAGGTGGCGGGCGATTCGCCGCTCCAGTGGGCGCGCCGCGACCAGCGCGTCCAGATCGCCTCCCGCTGATCCGATCCTAAGGCCGAGGGCGATCAGCCGAGCGGCTGGCCGCCCTTGATCGTCTTCAGCACCCGGCCCTGCACGGGAAGGCCGTCGAACGGGGTATTGCCCGCGCGACCGGCCAGCGCCTCCGCGGAAATCTTCCACGGCATGTCCTCGTCGACGAGGATCAGGTCGGCTGCGGCGCCTTGTGCGATCCGGCCTGCATCGAGCCCGAACAGGCGCGCCGGAGCGGCCGATATCAGCTCGAACAGACGGGGCAGCGTGACGACCTCGTCCTTCACCAGCGTCAGCGACAGGGTGAGCAGGGTCTCCGCACCGGCCATGCCCGGCTCGGCCGAGGCATAGGGCAGGCGCTTCGCCTCCGGTCCGCGCGGATCGTGCGCGGAGCAGAGCAGGTCCACCGTCCCGTCGCGCACCGCCTCGATCGACGCCTTGCGATCGTCCTCCGAACGGAGCGGTGGCGAGAGCCGTGCGAAGGTGCGGAACGGGCCGATCCCCTGTTCGGAAAGCAGCAGATGCGCCGGCGTGACGCCGCACGTCACCCTGACTCCGCGCCGCTTGGCCGTGCGGACGAGATCGAAGGCCCGCGCGGTCGAGAGCTGGCGGAAGTGGAGGCGGGCGCCGGTTTCCTCCGCAAGCGCGATGTCGCGCGCGACCGCCATCGCCTCGGCGATCGCAGGGGCGGAGGGGAGGCCGAGCCGGCTCGCCATTTCGCCATCCGTAGCGGCGGCGCCTTTGGTGAGGCCGTCGTCCTCGGCATGGGTCATGACGATGAGATCGAAGGCCGAGGCATAGGCCAGCAGGCGATACATCAGGCCGGAATCCGCGATCCAGCTTCGCCCGGTCGATACCGCGACGGCGCCGGCGCGTTGCATCAGGCCGATCTCGGCCATCTCGCGCCCTTCGAGCCCGCGCGTCGCGGCGGCGATGGGGACGATCGAGACGGCGTCGCTCGGAAAGGAAGCCGCCTGTCGGATCAGCGCCGGATTGTCGAGCGGGGGCGACTGGTCCGGCATCAGCAGGCTGGTGGTGATCCCGCCCGCCGTCGCGGCCGCCGGATCGATGGCGAAGGCGCCGACATCGATGATGCCCGGCGCGATCAAAGCGCCCTTGGCGTCGGCCACCACGTCCGAACGGCGGAAGAGCCCATGCTCGATGTCGCCGAACGCCTCGATCACGCCGTTGCGGATCAGCATTCCGCCTTCGGTGATCGTGCCCGCGACGGGATCGACGATCCGGCCGTTGCGGATGGCGAGCGTGCCCTTTTCCACGAGGCTCATGCCCAGCCCTCCACGCCGCGCCGCGCTCGCGTCAGAACGTCGAGGCAGGCCATGCGGACGGCGACACCCATCTCCACCTGCTCGGTGATGGCGGAACGCTGGAGATCGTCGGCGATGTCGCTGGTGATTTCGATGCCGCGGTTCATAGGCCCCGGATGCATGACGAGGGCGCCCGGCGCCGCGCGGCCGAGCCGCTCGCGGGTGAGCCCGTAGAAATGGTGATATTCGCGCGGCGAGGGGACGAACGCCCCATCCATCCGCTCGAGCTGGAGGCGGAGCATCATCACCACCTCGGCGCCTTCGAGGGCGGCGTCGAAATCGGTGTAGGGGATCGCCCCCATCCGCTCGATCGCAGACGGCAGCAGCGTCGGCGGTGCGACCACGCGCACCTCTGCCCCCAGCGTGCCGAGCAGGATGATGTTCGAGCGCGCGACCCGGCTATGCAGCACGTCGCCGCAGATCACCACGACCGTGCCGTTGATCCGGCCGACGCGGCGGCGGATGGTCAGCGCGTCGAGCAGCGCCTGCGTCGGGTGCTCGTGGCGGCCATCGCCGGCGTTGAGCACGGGGCAGTCCACCTTGTCGGCGATCAGGCCCGTCGCGCCGGAGCTGTCGTGGCGGATCACGATCACGTCGGGGCGCATCGCGTTCAGCGTCACGGCCGTATCGATCAGCGTCTCGCCCTTCTTCACGCTCGATTGCGCGGCGTGCATGTTGACCACGTCGGCGCCGAGGCGCTTGCCCGCGATCTCGAAGCTCAGCAGCGTGCGCGTCGAGTTCTCGAAGAAGGCGTTGATCTGGGTGAGCCCCGCCAGCCGGCTGTCATGCTTGCTGGTGTTGCGGTTGAGCGCGATCCACTGCTCGGCCTCGTCAAGGAGGAAGCCGATTTCCCAGGGCTGGAGGCCGGCGATGCCGGTCAGATGGCGATGGGGAAAGGGATGCACGCCGTCGGGAAGAGCGAATTCGGTGGGCGCGTCGGACATGAACATGCGCTCTAGTCGCGGCGCCCGAGCGTTACAAGCTAGACCCCGGCCATCGCGTCGATCGCGCCCTGAAGGATGTAGGCGGCGGCCATCTTGTCGACCACTTCGGCGCGCCGCGCGCGGGAGGCGTCGGCGTCGAGCAGCGTGCGCGTGACGGCGGCGGTGGACCAGCGTTCGTCCCAGAGCAGGATCGGCAGTTCGAGCGGCGCGAGGTTGCGGGCGAAGGCGCGAACGGCCTGCGTGCGGGGGCTGTCGGTGCCGTCCATGTTGAGCGGCAGGCCCAGCACGAGGCCGCGAATCGCCTGCGTCTGGACATGCTGGCGGAGCACGGCGAGATCGACGCTGAACTTCACGCGGCGGATCGTCTCGGCGGGGGTGGCGATAGTCCACATCGCGTCACAGAAGGCGAGGCCGATCGTCTTGGTGCCGACATCGAGCCCGGCGAGGCGGCCACCCTCTGGAAGCTGGTCGCGATAGTCGAGGGTGGAGGCGGTAATCATCGCGCCGGATTAGGAGCGGGGAGGCGCATTCGCAAGGACGGGCGCTTGATGCGGCGCGGAGCGGATGCTAGCCGCCGGAAGCTACGATAATCGTAATTTCACCACCCGCCGCAAAGGTTCCCATGTCCGTCGACCTGGCCACAGTCCGAAAGATCGCCGGCCTCGCCCGCATCGCCACGAGCGAGGCGGAAGCCGAGGCGCTGGTGCCCGAGCTCAACAACATCCTCGGCTGGATCGAGCAACTCGGCGAGGTCGATACCGACGGCGTCGAGCCGCTCGCCGCCGTCATCCCCAACCATCTGCGCCTGCGCGACGATGTCGTGACCGATGGCGGCATCCGTGACGCCGTCCTCAAGAACGCTCCCCAGGCAGAGCATGGCTTCTTCGCCGTGCCCAAGGTGATCGAATAATGACTGACCTGACTGATCTCGGCATCGCCGCCATCCGCGACGGCGTGGCCGCCGGCACCTTCTCCGCGCGCGAAGTGGCCGACTCTTTCATCGCCTCCGTCGAGAAGGGCCGCCCGTTGAACGCGTGGCTCGTCGAGACGCCCGAGCACGCCATCGCCGCCGCCGAGGCCGCCGACCGCGCCCGCACGCAGGGCGAGCTGCTGCCGCTCTCGGGCGTGCCGCTCGGCATCAAGGATCTGTTCGCGACCAAGGGTGTCGAGACGACGGCCGCGTCCGGCATCCTCAAGGGCTTCAAGCCGGAATATGAATCGACGATCACGTCGAAGCTGTTCGGCGCGGGCGCGGGGATGTTGGGCAAGCTCAACATGGACCAGTTCGCGATGGGCTCGTCCAACGAGACCTCTGCGTTCGGCAATGTGATCTCGCCGTGGCGGCGCAACGATGGCGGCAACGCCGCGCTTGCGCCGGGCGGTTCGTCGGGCGGTTCGTCGACGGCGGTCGCCGCGCGGATGGCGCCGGGCGTCACCGGCACCGATACCGGCGGCTCGATCCGTCAGCCAGCGGCCTTCACCGGCATCTCGGGCATCAAGCCGACCTATGGCCGCTGCTCGCGCTGGGGCGTGGTGGCGTTCGCCTCCTCGCTCGATCAGGCTGGCCCGATGGCCCGCGACGTCCGCGACTGCGCGATCATGCTGGAGGCGATGTCCGGCTTCGATCCCAAGGATGCCACCTCGCTCGATATCGCCGTCCCCCAGTGGGAAAAGGCATTGTCGGGCGATCTCAAGGGCAAGAAGGTCGGTGTTCCCAAGGAATATCGGGTCGACGGTATGCCGGCCGAGATCGAGGCGCTGTGGCAGCAGGGCATCCAGTTCCTGAAGGACGCGGGTGCGGAGATCGTCGAGGTCTCGCTGCCGCACACCAAGTACGCGCTGCCGACCTATTACATCATCGCGCCGGCGGAGGCCTCCTCCAACCTCGCGCGCTATGACGGCGTGCGCTACGGCCTGCGCGATCTGCCGGACGGTGCGAACCTTCAGGAGATGTACGCTGCGACCCGCGCCGACGGCTTCGGCGCCGAGGTGAAGCGCCGCATCATGATCGGCACCTATGTGCTCTCGGCGGGCTTCTACGACGCCTATTACACCAAGGCGCAGAAGGTCCGCGCGCTGATCGCCCGCGACTTCGATCAGGCCTGGGAGAAGTGCGACCTGCTGCTCACGCCGACGGCGCCGTCCGCGGCGTTTGCTCTCGGTGAGAAGTCGGCCGATCCGATCGCCATGTATCTGAACGACGTCTTCACCGTGCCGTCGTCGCTCGCGGGGCTTCCGGCGATGTCGGTCCCGGCCGGGCTTGACGCGCAAGGGCTGCCGCTGGGTCTCCAGATCATCGGCAAGGCATTGGACGAACAGGGCGTTTTGAACGCCAGCCTCGCGATCGAGGAACGGGCCGGCTTCACCGCTCGCCCGGGAAGGTGGTGGTAAGATGAGCAGCTATCGCATCCAGGGCGGCACCGGCGAGTGGGAGGTCGTGATCGGCCTTGAAGTCCACGCGCAGGTCACGTCGGAATCCAAGCTCTTCTCCGGCGCGGCGACCGCGTTCGGGGCCGAGCCCAACACGCAGGTCAGCCTGATCGACGCGGCCATGCCCGGCATGTTGCCCGTGCCGAACAAGGAGTGCATCCGTCAGGCGGTGCGCACCGGCATGGCGATCAACGCCCAGATCAACAAATGGTCGCGCTTCGACCGGAAGAACTACTTCTACGCCGATCTGCCGCAGGGCTATCAGATTTCGCAGCTTTATCATCCGCTTGTGGGCGAAGGCTCGATCGAGATCGAGCCCGAGGGCGCGGAGCCCAAGGTGATCGGCATCGAGCGCATCCATGTCGAGCAGGATGCCGGCAAGCTGATGCACGATCAGCACCCGACGCGCTCCTATGTCGATCTCAACCGCTCGGGCGTGGCGCTGATGGAGATCGTGTCGCGGCCGGACATGCGTTCGCCTGCGGAAGCAGGAGCTTACGTCAAGAAGCTGCGATCGATCCTGCGCTATGTCGGCTCGTGCGACGGCAACATGGAGCAGGGCTCCATGCGCGCCGACGTCAACGTGTCGGTCCGCAAGCCGGGCGACGCGTTCGGCACGCGCACGGAGACGAAGAACGTCAACTCGATCCGCTTCGTGATGGCCGCGATCGAATATGAGGCGCGCCGTCAGGTCGACCTGATCGAGGATGGCGGCACCGTTGTGCAGGAAACCCGCCTGTTCGACCCGGACAAGGGCGTCACCCGCTCGATGCGCTCCAAGGAAGATGCGCACGATTACCGCTACTTCCCGGACCCGGACCTGCTCCCGCTGGAGCTGGACGACGCGTTCCTCGAAGAAGCGCGCGCCTCGCTCCCGGAACTGCCGGACGCCAAGCGCAAGCGTTACGAGGAGGTGCTCGGCATCTCGGCCTATAACGCCGACGTGCTGACCGCCGATGTCGAGACGGCGCGCTGGTTCGAGGCGATGCTGGCCGAGGGCGCGCAGGCGAAGGCTGCGTCCAACTGGGTGATGTCCGAGCTGTTCGGCGCGCTCAACCGCCTTGGCAAGTCGATCTCCGAGAGCCCCGTGTCGCCGAAGCAGGCGGCGGAACTGGTCGGCCTTGTGCAGGACGGCACGCTTTCGGGCAGCCTCGCCAAGCAGGTGTTCGAGGTGATGCTCGAAACCGGTCAGGACGCCGGCGTGATCGTCGAGGAGCGCGGGCTCAAGCAGACCAGCGACACCGGCGCGATCGAGGCGGAGATCGCCAAGGTGATGGAGGCCAATCCCGACAAAGTGGCCGAATATCGCGGCGGCAAGGACAAGCTGTTCGGCTTCTTCGTCGGCCAGACGATGCGCGCGATGGCCGGCAAGGCCAACCCGGCGGTCGTCAACGATCTGCTGAAGAAGGCGCTCGACGCCTGATGGATGCCTCGCTCCCCGGCCGGGATGGTCGGGGAGCGGGTGCTTTCTAGAGGCTGACCCCGAACGTCATAGCCATCGCGAAATCCCGGCTCTCCCCCGGAACGAGCGTTACGACACCGGGCTTGTCTGCAAACTCGCCTGCAAAGCCCTCGTCGTCGGCATGGCCATGCCACGGCTCGATGCAGAGATAGCCCGCGCCCGGCTTGGTCCAGAGGCCCAGCATCGGCATCGCCGCGAAATCGACGCGGACGCCCGGCTTCTCCGGTACGCCGAACCATAATCCGCGACTGTTGGGCCGGTCGAGCACCAGGGCGTCCGCCTCGAACAGGGAATCCCGGAGGTGCAGTTCATCCTCCTGCACGGGCGTCGGCGCGGTGGGGCCGAGCAGTCCGCCGGCCACCACGGTGCGGATCGGCTCGGGCTCGGCGCTGTCGAAACGGACCAGATGCTGTTCGCGTGACAGCGCCCCCGCGCCCGGCAGTGGCCAGCGTAGCGCCGGATGGAAGCCGACCCCCACGGGCATCGGCGTGCCTCCGCGATTGGTGACGGTCGCGATCGTCTCCAGCGTCGCCCCATCGAGCCGATGCGTGACGTCGAGGCGGAAGGCGAAGGGGTAATGCCCCCGGCTCTCCGCATCATCCTCCAGGCGGAAGGTGACCGACTGCGTCAACTGTTCGATCGGGACAAAGCGTCGCCGCCGCGCGAATCCGTGCTGCGCCATGGGGTATTCGCGACCGGAGAAACGCGCCATTCCGCCCGTCAGCGCGCCAACGGTGGGGAACAGGATCGGCGCCCGGCCGGTCCACCAGCGCTCGTCCCCGTCCCAGAGCCACTCGCCGCCTTGGCTGTCCGTGATCGATTGCAGCTCGGCGCCGAGCGGCGAGACGGTCACGGTGAGATCGGGCGAGGCGAGGGTGACGAGATCGCTCATATCCGCTGTCATGCCACCCTCCCGGCCATGTTCCTAGATCGCGGCGACGCTTCTTTCGCGCGGTTGGCGTGCTAAGAGGGCCGTACAGCTTGCCCTTGGCGGCGTGGCTGTTATAGACGCGCGCCGACCAGCGACTGCACGCGGGCGTGGCGGAATTGGTAGACGCGCTGGATTTAGGTTCCAGTATCGCAAGATGTGGGGGTTCGAGTCCCTTCGCCCGCACCAGCTCCCGGCCCGCGGAGCAGGCGCAGTTGAAACGAGATTCCTGAAAAGAAGGCTGACCATGCAGACTGTCGAGACGTTGAACGAGGGGCTGAAGCGCGCTTACAAGCTCACGATCCCGGCCAAGGATATCGCCGCGCGTGTCGACGAGCAGGTGAAGCTGGCCGCCCCGCAGATTCGGATGCCCGGCTTCCGCCCCGGCAAGGTGCCGGCCAACATCGTCAAGAAGATGCACGGCCCGGCGCTGCACCAGGACGCGCTGAACAACGCCGTGCAGGAAGGCATCCAGAAGCTGCTCGTCGAGCAGAAGCTGCGCCCGGCGACCCAGCCGGCGGTCGACCTCGACAAGGATTATGAAGAAGGCAAGGATGCCGAGCTGGGCGTCAGCCTCGAAGTCCTGCCGGACGTGCCGGCGCCCGCGATCGACGCGCTGAAGCTGGAGCGCCTGACGGTCGCCGCGGCCGACGCCGAGATCGACGAGCAGGTGGCGCGCATCGCCGCCCAGTCCAAGCGCCATGACGCCGCCCCGGAAGGTCATCCGGCCATCGAGGGCGATCTGGTCGTCATGGACTATAAGGGCACCGTCGACGGCGTCGCCTTCGAGGGCGGCACTGGCGAGGGCATGTCGGTCGAGCTCGGCTCGGGCCGCCTGATCCCCGGCTTCGAGGAGCAGCTCGAGGGCGTGAAGGTCGGCGAGAGCCGTGAGCTGAACGTGACCTTCCCGAAGGACTATCCGGCCAAGAACCTCGCGGGCAAGGACGCGGTGTTCGCCGTCACCGTCACCGAGGTGAAGGTTCCGGCCGAAACCGTGATCGACGACGAGTTCGCCAAGCAGCTCGGCCTCCAGGGCCTCGACCAGCTCAAGGAGCTCATCAAGGGCCAGGTGGAGCAGGAGCTGAACGGCCTCACCCGCACCCACATGAAGCGCAAGCTGCTCGATCAGCTCGCCGAGGGTCATGATTTCCCGGTTCCGCCGTCGATGGTCGAAGCCGAGTTCGCCCAGATCTGGCAGCAGCTCGAGCACGAAGCCACCCACGAGGCGGATGTCGAGGCCGCCAAGGCCGAGCTGGAGAAGGATCGCGACGATTACCACGCGATCGCCGAGCGCCGCGTGCGCCTTGGCCTTCTCCTGTCGGAGATCGGTCAGGCGAACGGCATCGAGGTCACCCAGGCCGAGATGCAGCGCCTGATCGCGCAGGCCGCCGCGCAGTATCAGCCGAAGGACCGCGAGCGCTTCGCCCAGTACGTCCAGCAGGATGCGATGGCCGCCGCCCAGCTTCGCGCGCCGCTCTATGAGGACAAGGTCGTCGACTTCCTGTTCTCGAAGGCCGAGATCAGCGATCGCGAAGTGACTCGTGAGGAGCTGGAAGCGGCGATCGAGGCCGATGACGGCTTCGTGTCGGGCACGCACGTCCACAATCACGATCACGATCATCATGACCACGACCATGGCCATGACCACGATCATGAGGCTCCCAAGCCGAAGGCGAAGAAGCCGGCTGCCAAGAAGGCCGCCGCTGCCGACGCCGCCGAAGAGGTGAAGGCCGAGGAGCCGGCGAAGAAGCCGGCCGCGAAGAAGGCGCCGGCCAAGAAGGCTGCAGCCGCCGACGAAGGCACGGCCGTCGAGCCCGCCAAGAAGCCGGCCGCCAAGAAGGCTCCGGCCAAGAAGAAGGCGGCCGACGCCGAGTAAGGAGATCGGCTCCGCCCGGTCTGTCGGGCGGAGCGGCTCTTTCGCGCGGGCACGATCCGCGACGCATGGCTCCCTGATATTCGGGGGGCCATGTCTGTTTCTGGGGTATCGGGCTTGTTGCGCAAGCGGTGCCTTGGCTATGGACGCAACATAGACATCGGGCGGGTGAGGGGACTTGCCCCTCCGTCCACGATCCCCAGCAGGTAAATGCCTTGTCCCAATCGCAGCTTCCCTTGCGCGTCGCCGTCATCCTGCCGTGCTACAACGAAGAGGCGGCGATCGGGCAGACCGTCGCGGCTTTTCGGGCCACGCTCCCGGATGCCACGGTCTATGTCTACGACAATAACAGCCGCGATCGGACGGCGGACTATGCGCGCGCCGCCGGCGCCGTGGTCCGCACCGAACGGATGCAGGGCAAGGGCCACGTCGTCCGCAGGATGTTCGCCGATATCGAGGCCGACGTCTATGTGATGGCCGATGGCGACGCGACCTATGATGCCTCCGCCGCGCCCGCGCTGATCGATCGGCTGGTCGAGGAGCGGCTGGACATGGTGGTCGGCGCGCGCCGTTCGGAGATCGAGCTGGCGTATCGCCCGGGCCACCGACTCGGCAACAAGCTGCTGACCGGGATGCTCGCCCAGCTTTTCGGCCGCAGTTTCTCGGACATCCTTTCGGGGTATCGCGTCTTTTCCCGTCGCTTCGTGAAGAGCTTTCCGATCCTGTCGGAGGGTTTCGAGATCGAGACGGAGATCAGCGTCCACGCCCTCGAACTCAGGATGCCCTGCGCCGAGATCGAGACGGATTATGCCGCGCGGCCGGAGGGCTCGGTCTCCAAGCTCTCCACCTATCGCGACGGCTGGCGCATCCTGCGCACGATCCTCAACCTGTATCGGATCGAGCGCCCGGTGCTGTTCTTCGGCCTCGCGGGGGCGTTGCTGCTGCTTGTGGCCCTGGTGCTGGCGGAGCCGCTGGCCGAAACCTATTTCGCCACGGGGCTGGTCCCGCGCCTGCCGACGGCGATCCTTTCCACCGGTTTGACGTTGCTCGCCTTCCTCAGCTTCTTTTCCGGGGTGATCCTCGATACGGTCACACGGGGGCGTCGCGAGATGCGGCGGCTTGCCTATCTGGCTCTGCCCGCCGTGGGCGAAGGCTGAAAGGCCCCTTGAAGTCCCCCCGCGAAGCGCCGATGTTGGCGTGACAGAGGGCAGAAGGAACCCGAATTCCCATGAACCGTCCCATTCCTGAAGGCATCTTCCACAACGACGCGGCGGCCGGGCTCGTGCCGATCGTCATCGAGCAGTCGAGCCGCGGCGAGCGCAGCTTCGACATCTATTCGCGCCTGCTCCGCGAGCGGATCGTGTTCGTGAACGGCGGCGTCGAGGATCATATGGCCTCGCTGATCGTCGCGCAGTTGCTCTTCCTCGAGTCCGAGAACCCGAAGAAGGACATCTTCCTCTACATCAACTCGCCGGGTGGCGTGGTGACGGCCGGCATGGCGATCCACGATACCATGCAGTATATCCGCCCGCGCGTCGGCACGATCTGCGTGGGCCAGGCGGCGTCGATGGGCAGCTTCCTGCTCGCCTCCGGTGAGCCGGGTATGCGCTTCGCCACCACCAACGCCCGCGTGATGATCCATCAGCCGTCGGGCGGCGCGCAGGGCATGGCTTCGGATATCGAGATCCAGGCCAAGGAAATCCTGCGCATCCGGCATCGGATGAACACGCTGTACGCGAAGTACACGGGTCAGCCGATCGACGTGATCGAGCGGGCGATGGACCGCGACAAGTTCCTCGAAGCGGATGAGGCCAAGGAATTCGGCCTGATCGACGAGGTGTTCGACAAGCGTCCGGCTCCGACGGAGGAGAAGGCAGCGGCGTAATGGGACATTGTGCCGGTGAAATGGGCCAAAAGCCCATTGCCCGGCACGCCCAAGCGTCTAGACTGATTGATTGAGGATGGCCGGTTATCCGGCGTCAAGGAAGCGAATATGCCAAATCTGAGCGGCGGCGATAGCAAGAGCACCCTCTACTGCTCCTTCTGCGGGAAGAGCCAGCACGAGGTGCGTAAGCTGATTGCTGGACCGACCGTGTTCATCTGCGACGAGTGCGTGGAACTGTGCAACGACATCATCCGTGAGGAGACCAAGTCCTCGCTGGTGAGCAAGCGCGACGGCGGCGTGCCCACGCCGCAGGAAATCTGCGACGTTCTCGATGATTATGTGATCGGCCAGAAGCAGGCGAAGCGCGTGCTCTCGGTCGCGGTGCATAACCACTACAAGCGGCTGAACCACGGCGCCAAGGGTGCCGATGTCGAACTGGCCAAATCCAACATCCTGCTCGTCGGCCCGACGGGTTGCGGCAAGACGCTGCTCGCGCAGACGCTGGCCCGCATCCTCGACGTGCCGTTCACCATGGCGGACGCGACGACGCTCACCGAGGCGGGCTATGTCGGCGAGGATGTCGAGAACATCATCCTGAAGCTGCTCCAGGCCTCCGACTATAATGTCGAGCGGGCGCAGCGCGGCATCGTCTATATCGACGAGATCGACAAGATCAGCCGCAAGGCCGACAACCCCTCGATCACGCGCGACGTGTCGGGCGAGGGCGTGCAGCAGGCGCTCCTGAAGCTGATGGAAGGCACCACCGCGAGCGTTCCGCCGCAGGGTGGCCGCAAGCATCCGCAGCAGGAGTTCCTCCAGGTCGACACGACGAACATCCTGTTCATCTGCGGCGGCGCCTTCTCCGGTCTGGAGAAGATCATCGCGGATCGTTTGCAGGGCAAGTCGATCGGTTTCGGCGCCTTCGTGGCTTCGCCCGAGGAACGTCGCGTCGGCGACACGCTCCGCCAGTGCGAGCCCGAGGATTTGCTGAAGTTCGGCCTGATCCCCGAGTTCGTCGGCCGTCTCCCCGTCATCGCGACGCTGGAGGATCTGGACGAGACCGCGCTGGTCAAGATCCTGTCCGAGCCGAAGAACGCGCTGGTCAAGCAGTATCAGAAGCTGTTCGACATGGAGGGCGTGAAGCTTTCCTTCACCGACGAAGCGCTGGTGGCCGTCGCCCGCAAGGCGATCGACCGCAAGACCGGCGCGCGTGGCCTGCGCTCGATCCTCGAAGGCATCCTGCTCGACACCATGTTCGAGCTGCCCTCGATGGAGGGTGTCGACGAGGTGATGATCGACAAGGACGTGGTGGAGGGCCGCAAGGAGCCGATCCGCGTCTTCTCGAAAAAGGCGAAGGAAGTTCCCGGCGCGGCCTGAGAGCTTCTATGAGGTAGGGAAGGGGGCGTTCGGGGAGACCCGGACGCCCCCTTCTCGTTCGGGGTGCTGGCCGGCTCTTTCGGGAGCGCCGTTCACGGTTCATGCACCCCGACGGAGCCAAAGGTTGAGCGCTGCATTGATGCGGGTCGCGTGCGTCGCCATATTGCTATCCGAACGGGGCGGCATCGTGCGCCGTCCGCTGGAGATTTCATGACCGAGACTCTTCCTGTCCTGCCCCTGCGCGACATCGTCGTGTTTCCGCACATGATCGTGCCGCTGTTCGTCGGCCGCGAGAAGTCGGTGGCGGCGCTGGAAACCGCGATGGCGGCGGACAAGTCCATTTTCCTGGTGGCCCAGCTCGATCCGGCCGAGGACGATCCCGATCGCGCGGCGCTCTATGATCTTGGCGTGGTGGCCACTGTCCTCCAGCTTCTGAAGCTGCCGGACGGGACGGTCCGCGTGCTGGTCGAGGGGCGCCAGCGCGCCACGCTGGAAACGCTGGAGGCCGACGGCAAGCAGCTCACCGCCACGGTGGCTTTGGTCGAGGAGCAGGAGGGCGAGGGCGCCGAGACGCAGGCGCTGATGCGCTCCGTGGTCGACCAGTTCGATTCCTATGCCCGCCTCAACAAGAAGCTGCCGTCCGAGACGTCGACCCAGCTCAGCCAGGTCGAGGAGCCGTCGAAGCTTGCCGACATGGTCGCCGCCAATCTGGGCGTGAAGGTGTCCGACAAGCAGGCGCTGCTGGTCGAGGCCGATCCCGCCAAGCGGCTGGAGATGGCGTTCGCCTTCATGGAGGGCGAGCTTGGCGTGCTGAAGGTCGAGAAGAAGATCCGCTCGCGCGTGAAGCGCCAGATGGAGAAGACCCAACGCGAATATTACCTCAACGAGCAGCTCAAGGCGATCCAGCGCGAGCTGGGTTCGGAGAGCGAGGAGGACGGCAACGAGGTCGCCGAACTCACGCAGAAGATCGCCAAGCTCAAGCTCTCCAAGGAAGCCCGCGCCAAGGCGACGGCCGAGCTGAAGAAGCTCAAGACGATGGCGCCGATGTCCGCCGAGGCGACGGTCGTGCGCAATTATCTCGACGTGCTGCTCGGCCTGCCATGGGGCAAGAAGAGCAAGGTCAAGCAGGACATCCCCGCCGCCGAGCGCATCCTCGACGAGGATCATTATGCGCTGGAGAAGGTGAAGGAGCGCATCGTCGAATATCTCGCGGTGCAGGCGCGCACCAACAAGGTGAAGGGGCCGATCCTCTGCCTCGTCGGCCCGCCCGGCGTGGGCAAGACCTCGCTCGGCCGCAGCATCGCGAAGGCGACGGGGCGCGAGTTCGTGCGCCACTCGCTTGGCGGCGTGCGCGACGAGGCCGAGATTCGCGGCCATCGCCGGACCTATATCGGCTCGATGCCGGGCAAGATCGTCAACAATCTCAAGCGGGCAGGCACGAGCAACCCGCTCTTCCTGCTCGATGAGATCGACAAGCTGGGCCAGGATTTCCGGGGCGATCCGGCGTCCGCGCTGCTGGAGGTGCTCGATCCCGAGCAGAACGCCAAGTTCCAGGATCATTATCTGGAGATCGACATCGATCTTTCGGACGTGATGTTCGTCTGCACGGCGAACAGCCTGAACCTGCCGCAGCCACTGCTCGATCGCATGGAGATCATCCGCCTCGAAGGCTATACCGAGCAGGAGAAGCTGGAGATCGCCAAGGCGCACCTCATCAGCAAGCAGATCGAGGCGCATGGCCTGAAGGCCGGCGAGTTCACGCTCACCGACGACGGCCTACTGGCACTGATCCGCTACTACACGCGGGAAGCCGGCGTCCGCACGCTGGAACGCGAGATCGCGCGTCTCGCCCGCAAGGCGCTGCGCCGCATCCTGGAGAAGAAGGCCGAGACGGTCGTCATCGACGAGACCAACCTCGCCGAGTTCGCCGGTGTGCAGAAATATCGCTATGGCGTATCCGAGGAAGAGGACCAGATCGGCGCCGTCACCGGCCTCGCCTGGACCGAGGTGGGCGGCGAGTTGCTGACCATCGAGGCCGTCACCGTACCGGGTAAGGGGCTGATCCAGACCACCGGCAAGCTCGGCGACGTGATGAAGGAAAGCGTCCAGGCGGCGTACAGCTTCGTCAAGGCGCGGTCGCCGGCCTATGGCGTCCGCCCGAGCCTGTTCGCGCGCAAGGACGTCCATATCCACCTGCCGGAAGGCGCGGTGCCCAAGGATGGCCCGTCGGCGGGCATCGGCCTTGCGACCGCGATCATCTCGACGCTGACCGGCGTCGCGGTGCGCCGCGACGTGGCGATGACGGGCGAGGTGACGCTGCGCGGCCGTGTGCTGCCGATCGGCGGGCTCAAGGAGAAGCTGCTGGCGGCGCTGCGCGGCGGCATCCGCACCGTGCTCATCCCGGCCGAGAACGAGAAGGATCTCGCCGAGATTCCCGCCTCGATCAAGGATGGTCTGGAGATCGTGCCGGTCAAGCATCTCGATGAAGTGCTGGCCCGCGCGCTCGTCTCCCCGATCGATCCGATCGAGTGGACCGAGGCCGATGAACTTGCCGCCGAACCCCCTGCGGGGATCGCTCAGCGTGGTGAATCGACGGGTGACCCTGCAATTCGTCACTGATTTCGTCGTTTGAGCGCATGAATGGGGCGAGTTTGCTTGACTCGCCCCAAATAGTCATCGTTTTCTCTGCACGCTGTGATTCTGGCGGTGCGCCGCGGGAATATGCACGTCGGTCCGATCCCGGACTAAGAAGCAGGGGGTCCTTGAAGGATGAATAAGCAAGAGCTTATCGGCGCGGTTGCGGAGTCCGCCGGCCTTACCCGGAACGATGCCGGCAAGGCGGTCGAGAGCGTGTTCGACAGCATCAGCAGCGCGCTCAAGAAGGGCGACGAAGTGCGGCTTGTCGGTTTCGGCACCTTCTCCGTCAGCAAGCGCAAGGCATCGACGGGGCGCAATCCCCGGACGGGCGAACCCATGTCCATCTCCGCTTCCACCCAGCCCAAGTTCAAGGCGGGCAAGGGCCTCAAGGACGCGGTCAACTGAACGTGCGAAAGAGCGGCTGGCGCAGGGGCCAGCCGCTCTTTTTTATTTTTGTGACAAAGAGGCGCTGGACAGCCGGGTTGAGGCGCGCTAACCGCCCCACACCGACGGGGCGCTGGCCTTGTCGCTCTCCGGCGGAGCATCGGTTTTCCCGGTAACAGCCGGTATCAGGACGTGGGCGCGTAGCTCAGCGGTAGAGCACACCCTTCACACGGGTGGGGTCACAGGTTCAATCCCTGTCGCGCCCACCACGTCCTTATCCATTCCCCATCAACGGTGATGAGCAGGCGGCTTTCGGTCTCGGCCGAGGGCGTGCAATGTGGTCTCCACCCATCGCCTTGCGGAAGGCGGGATGTCCCCGGCCTGCCTCCGGGGCGGATCGCTGCGGGCACCGTGAAAGATAATTGCAAACAAGTGCCAACATGCCTTGACGGCCGCCCCTGAGCCCTCCTAAGGGGGCGCCACGCTGCCGACGACGGCTTCGTGGCGATCGTAGCTCAATTGGTTAGAGCGCCGGTTTGTGGTACCGGAGGTTGCGGGTTCAATCCCCGTCGATCGCCCCATCGTCTCCCCTTCAGCGGACAGCGCGACTAGGGGATATGTGAGCCGGGCTCCCATGGTCATCCTGAAAGGACCGGCCAAAGGTTGAGCGCAATGGCCCCCTGGGAATATCCCGATTTCGACGAGCATGAAGGTGTCCATTTCTTCCGGGACGCCGCCTCGGGCCTTTCGGCGATCATCGCCGTCCACTCGACCGCTCTTGGCGCCGCGGCCGGTGGTTGCCGTTACTGGACCTACGCCCGTTCGGACGAGGCGATCACGGATGCGCTGCGCCTGTCGCGCGGCATGAGCTACAAGAACGCCATGGCCGGCCTGCCGATGGGCGGCGGCAAGGCGGTGATCCTCGCAGACGCCGCGCGCCCGAAGTCGTCTGAGCTGCTCGCGGCGTTCGGCAAGGCGGTCGACAGCCTCGGTGGCCGTTACATCACGGCGGAGGATGTCGGCATCTCGGACGCCGACATGGTGCAGATCTCCAAGCACACCAGGCACGTCTCCGGCCTGCCGGTGGCGGGCGCCGGCGACGCGGGTGGCGATCCCGGCCCGTTCACCGCGATGGGTGTCTATCTGGGCGTGAAGGCTGCCGTGCGCCGCGCGCTGAAGCGGGATGACATGGCGGGCGTGCATGTCGCCATCCAGGGCGTCGGCAGCGTCGGTGGCGGCCTTGCCCGTCTGCTCGCCAAGGACGGCGCGAAGCTGACCCTGGCCGACGTCAACGCCGATCGCGCCAGGGCGCTGGCGGCGGATCTGGGCGGCGAGGCCGTGCCGGCGGATTCGATCCTGACCGTGGAAGCCGACGTCGTCAGCCCCTGCGCGCTGGGCGCGATCCTGACCGCCGAGAGCATCGCGGCGCTCAAGACCCCGATCATCGCGGGCGGCGCCAACAACCAGCTCGCGACGCCGGAAGACGGCTGGCGCCTCCATGCGCGCGGCATCACCTACGCGCCGGACTATGTCATCAACGCGGGCGGCATCATCAATGTCGGCCTCGAATATCTGGGCCATGGCGACCGTGCCGAGGTCGAGAAGCGGATCGCGGAAATCCCCGGCCGCCTCGACAAGGTGTGGGAAGAGAGCGCCTCGATCAGCGAGCCGTCGTCGATCGTCGCCGATCGCATGGCGCAGCGCCTGATCGGTCGCGGCTGATCTGCGAAGCTGGGGAAGTCGACGGCTTCCCCAGCGCCTCGGCTCCGCGTAAGGCTATGGCAGAGCCATGCACGTCTTCGCGAATCCCGCCCGTTTTCTCTCGATCGCGCGCCCGCTGACCGGCTGGTTCGGCTGGTGCGGTGCGGTGCTGATCGCCGTGGGCTTGGGCGCGGGCCTGTTCCTGACGCCGGTCGATTATCTCCAGGGCCAGACGGTCCGCATCATGTATGTCCATGTGCCGGCCGCGTGGCTCGGCATGGCGGGCTGGAGCGGCATCGCGGTCGCGAGCCTGGCCGAACTGGTCTGGCGGCATCCGCTGGCCGGGGTCGCGGGCCGCGCAGTGGCGCTGCCGGGGGCGGTGTTCACCGCGATCTGCCTTGCGAGCGGCTCGATCTGGGGGCGCCCGACCTGGGGCACCTGGTGGGAGTGGGACGGGCGGCTGACCTCGATGCTGGTGCTGCTGTTCCTCTACATCGCCTATATCGCGCTGGCCGATGCGGTCGCCGAGCGGGGCGGGCAGGCGCGGGTGGCGGCGATCTTCGGGCTGGTCGGTGCGGTGAACCTTCCGATCATCCATTTCTCGGTGCTGTGGTGGCGCACGCTCCATCAGGGGCAGAGCATCGGCTTCACCGGATCGACCATCGATCCCGCGATCCTCTGGCCGCTGCCGATCGCGCTTGCGGGCTTCACGCTGCTGTTCGGCGCGATCGTGCTGATGCGGATGCGCGCGGCGCTGGCGCGAGGCAAGGTCGAGGCGCGGCTGCGGCGGCTGGGGAGTGCGGCATGAGCCAGTGGCCCTTCGTGATCGCGGCCTATGCGGTCGCCATTGCCGGCACGCTGGCGCTCGCCATTGGGAGCTTCGTGTCGATGCGTCGCGCCGAGCGGGCGGCGGAGGCTCTGAAGCGTCGATGAAGGCCAAGAACCAGAGGCTGGTGCTCGTGCTGGCGGCGACGGGCGCTCTCGTCGCAGCGGCGCTGCTCGCCATGTCGGCGCTGAAGGATCAGGCTTCCTATTTCTACACGCCGGGAGACGCCGTGCGCGATCATGTCGCGCTCGGCCAGCAGATCCGGCTGGGCGGGATGGTCGAGAAGGGATCGCTCCACCGCGAGGCCGATGGCGTGACCATTTCCTTCCGCGTGACCGACGGCGCGGCGAGCGTCGCCGCGCGCTACACCGGCATCGTGCCGGACCTGTTCCGCGAAGGCTCGGGCGTGGTGGCGGAGGGGCGCTTCATCGCGCCCGGAAGCTTTGTCGCCGACACCATCCTCGCCAAGCATGACGAGCGCTATATGCCGCCGCAGGTCGCGGGCTCGATGCACGAAGCCAAGAGCCTGAAGCCATGATCGCCGAAACCGGGCTCGCGGCCCTCTGGATCGCCGCCGCGCTGGCGCTGTTGCAGGCGTGTCTGGGGTTGGGCGCTCTGGGGCGCGAGGGCGCGCCGCTGATGCGTGCCGTGCGACCGGTGGCGGTGGTGCAGGCGCTGATGACGCTGACGGCGTTCGGGGCACTGCTGCTGGTCTTCTGGCGGACCGACCTGTCGGTGAAGCTGGTCGCCGAGGAAAGCGCCACGACGCTTCCGGCGATGTACCGGATCGCGGGCGCATGGGGGAACCATGAGGGCTCGATGCTGCTCTGGGTGACGATCCTGGCGCTGTCGGGCGCGGCGGTGGCGCTGCTCGAACGGCGTCTGCCGGAGCGGACACTTGCCGCGACCATCGCCGCGCAGGCCGTGATCGCGCTGGGTTTCTTCGCCTTCCTGCTCTTCTCGTCCAACCCCTTCGCGCGGCTTCCCGTGCCGCCGGTGGAGGGGAGCGGCTTCAATCCGTTGCTGCAAGACCCAGGCTTGGCCTTCCATCCGCCAACGCTCTATGTCGGCTATGTCGGGCTGTCGGTGGCCTTCTCCTTCGCTGTCGGCGCGCTGCTGACGCGCGATGTCGGGCCGGCCTTTGCCCGCGCGATGCGGCCGTGGGTGCTGGGCGCGTGGGTGTTCCTGACGATCGGTATCACGGCGGGCAGCTACTGGGCCTATTATGAGTTGGGCTGGGGCGGCTGGTGGTTCTGGGATCCGACCGAGAACGCCTCGCTGATGCCGTGGCTCGCGGCGACGGCGCTGCTCCATTCGGTGACGGTGCTGGCGACGCGTGATGGCCTGCGCGCATGGACGGTGATGCTGGCGGTGGTCGCCTTCTCGATGAGCATGGTGGGGACGTTCCTCGTCCGCTCGGGCATCCTGACGAGTGTCCATGCCTTCGCGCTGGACCCGCGGCGGGGAGCGTTCATCCTCGTGCTGCTGGCGCTCTACATCGGTGGGGCGCTGGCGCTGTTCGGTGCGCGCATCGCGACCGTGAAGGAAGGCAACCGCTTCGATCCGGTGAGCCGCGAGGGCGCGCTGGTGGTGAACAATCTGCTGCTCTCGGCGATCCTCGGCATCGTGCTGATCGGCACGCTCTATCCGCTCGCCGTGGAGAGCATGACCGGCGAGAAGCTGTCGGTCGGCCCGCCCTATTTCAACGCCGCGGCGGGGCCGCTGGCGTTGATCCTCGTGGCGCTGGTCGCGGTCGGGCCGGTGATGCGCTGGCGGCGCGAAGACGTGGCAGCCGTGGCGCGTCGGGTAGCTGTTCCGGGGGCGATCACGCTCATGGCGCTGGTCGCGGTGCTGCTGCTCGCGCCGGGGATGCGGTTGCTGCCGCTCCTCGGCCTCGTGCTGGCGGTTGGAACGGGCGCCGCGAGCATCGCGCCGCTTTGGAAGCGCAACCTGCGGCGCACGCCGCTCTTCACCTGGGGCATGGTGGTGGCGCATCTCGGCGTCTCGGTGAGCCTTGCCGGCATGGCGTCGGAGAGCGCCTTCACCAAGGAGACGCTGGTTGCCGCGCGACCGGGGGAGACGGTGCGGGTCGGCCCCTATGTGGTCTGTTTCGCGGCGATCGATCCGGTGGCGGCGGAGAACTACACGGCGGTGCAGGCGACGCTGATCGCGACGCGCGGCGCGGCGCAACCCATCACGCTTCAGCCTGAGCAGCGCACCTTCGACAATCCGCCGCAGCAGACCAGCGAAAGCGCCATCGCCACCCGCCTCGACGGCCAGCTCTATGCGGTGGTGGGCGAACAGGTGCCCGGTGGACGCTGGCAGCTTCGCCTGTGGTGGAAGCCGTTCGTGACCTTGATCTGGGCGGGCGGCGCGCTGATCGCGCTCGGTGGGGCGCTGTCGCTGCTCGGGCGGACCTTGCCGCGACGCCGGCCGAAGGTCGAGCAAGACGGCTATGCGAGGGCCTATTGATGAAGACGGTGCGCATCCTCCTCTGGCTGCCGCTGGTCGCCTTTCTGGCCATTCTCGGGCTCGTTTCGTCCGGGCTGCTCAAGCCGCACGACACCACCGTCGTGTCGCAGATGGTGGGCAAGCCGCTGCCCGCCTTCACGTTGGCCTCCGCGCGGACGGGCGAGGGGGCGGTGACGGGCAAGGGCTTTGCCGACGGCCGGCCGCGCCTGCTCAACATCTTCGGAAGCTGGTGCGTGCCCTGCATCGCCGAGGCGCCGCAACTGATGGCGCTGAAGCAGGCGGGCGTGACCATCGAAGGCATCGCCGTGCGCGATCGGCCGGGCGACGTCGGCGAGTTCCTCCAGCGCAACGGTGATCCTTACGATCGCATCGGCCTTGACGATCAAGCGGTGTTGCAGGTGGCGCTCGGCTCCTCGGGCGTGCCGGAGAGTTTCCTGATCGACGGCAAGGGGATCATCCGCGCCCAGCATATCGGCGAGATCCGGCCCGAGGACGTGCCCGGCCTGATCGAAACCCTCAAGGCCATACGATGAGGCGGCGGTTCGCGCTTGCGGCGCTGCTGCTGGCCCCGGCGGCGCTCCGCGCCGATCCGGTGCTGGCGCCCGAGCCACTCGCCTATACGCAGCTTCCCGATGCGAAGCAGGAGGCCAGGGCGCAGGCGTTGATGCAGACGCTGCGCTGCGTCGTCTGCCAGGGCCAGTCGATCGCGGACAGCGACGCCGATCTCGCCGGAGATATGCGCGCCATCGTCCGCCAAAGGATCGCGGCGGGGGAGAGCCCGGAGGCGATCCGCGCCTGGATGGTGGCACGCTATGGTCGCTGGGTGAGCTACAGGCCGACGGTCGAACCGGTGACATGGCCGCTGTGGGGAGCGCCGCTGGTGCTGCTCCTGATCGGCGGCTTCCTCGCCCGGCAGGCTTTCCGGCGGCGGAGGCGCGGATGAGCGGCTGGATCGCCTTCGCCGTGTTGGGCGCGCTGGTGCTGCTGCTTTTGTGGCGGCCGGGGCGGCTCGACAGGTCGGTGCTGATGCTGGTCGGCGCGGCGCTGTTCGTGGCGGCGGCGGGCTATGTCTGGCAGGGGAGCCCCGGCGAGGCGGGGGCGCCGGCCGCCGGGCGGGAGGCGCCGATGCGGCAGGACGGCTTGTTCGCGGCGGAGCGGCAGTTGTTCCTGAGCAAATTCGGCGAGACGGGCGCGGTTCTCGCCACCGCCGACGCCTTCAACCGCATGAACGAGGACGAGGCCGCCGCCGGCCTGCTCCGCAACGCGATCCGCAAGCGGCCCAAGGATGTGGATCTGCGCATCGGCTACGCCCATGCGCTGTTCGTGGTGGCGCAGGGCAATGTGACACCCGCCGTCGCTCTCGCCTTCGATCGGGCCGAGGCGCTCGCGCCGCAGAGCCCGGCGCCACGCTATTTCCGTGGGCTGGTGCAGGTGGAGGCGGGCGATCTCGCCGGAGCCGAGCGTACCTGGCAGTCGCTCTACGACAGCCTGCCGGCCGATTCGCAATGGCGGACGCCGCTGGCCAGGCGGCTGATGGCCTTCGAGGTGGTCCGCGCCGCCGACGCCCGGCAGGCCGTGCACCCGTAAGGAAGACCGGCCGGGAGCGCGCGCCCGGCCGGCCCGTTCCGCTTAGTTCAGCGGGAGATCCAGCGCCTCGGCCACCGCCGCGTGGCGGATCTTGCCGCCCGAGACGTTGAGGCCGTTGGCGAGGTGCTTGTCGGCCGCCATCGCCTTCTCCGCGCCCATGTTGGCGAGGCGCAGCGCAAACGGCAGCGTCGCGTTGTTGAGCGCGAAGGCCGAGGTCCGCGCGACCGCGCCCGGCATGTTGGCGACGCAATAATGGATCACGCCATCCACCTCGAACACCGGATTGTCATGCGTGGTGGCATGGCTGGTCTCGAAGCAGCCGCCCTGATCGATCGCGATGTCGACCAGCACCGAGCCGCGCTTCATCGTCTTCAGCATGTCGCGGGTGACGAGCTTGGGGGCGGCCGCGCCGGGGATCAGCACCGCGCCGATCACGAGATGCGCCTGCTTCACCGCCGCCGCGACGGCCGCCTTCGAGGCATAAGCCGTCTTGATCTGGCTGGAGAAGAACATGTCCAGCTCGGCCAAGCGATCATTGTTGATGTCGTAGATGGTGACGTCGGCGCGCATACCGACCGCCATCTGCGCCGCGTTCACGCCGGCGATGCCGCCGCCGAGGATCGCGACCTTCGCCGGCGCCACGCCCGGAACGCCGCCGAGCAGGACGCCACGGCCGCCCTGCTCCTTCTCGAGATAATGCGCGCCGACCTGCACGGACATGCGGCCCGCGACCTCGGACATCGGCTTGAGCAGCGGCAGGCCGCCGCGATCGGATGTCACCGTCTCATAGGCGATGCAGGTCGCGCCGGACTTCATCAGGCCTTCCGCCTGCGCTTTGTCGGCGGCGAGGTGGAGATAGGTGAAGAGCAGGTGGTGCGGTTTCAGCATGGCGATCTCGCCCGGCTGCGGCTCCTTCACCTTGACGATCATTTCGGCCTTGTCGAACACCGAGGCGGCGTCGGGCAGGATGGTGGCGCCGGCCTCCACATAATCCTGATCCTCGAAATCGATGCCATGCCCGGCCTTCGTCTCGACGAACACCTCATGGCCGGCCGCGACCAGCTCGGCGACGGACGGGGGCGTCAGGCCGACGCGATACTCGTGATTCTTGATTTCCTTGGGAACACCGACACGCATGGAATCCGCTCCTTTGTTCTGACAGGCCGTCATTCTAGCGCAGATCGACGCAACGGATTTCCCATCTTTTGGCGCCTTTGGAGCCGAGATCGGGAAAATCTTGTGCCTTTTGCGGCTAAAGGGCAAAAATATCCCGTATGAGCGACATAGACCGAAAAATCCTCCGCCTGCTCGCCAGAGACTCGGCGTTGACGAGCGAGGCATTGGGAAACCGTGTCGGCCTGTCCGCCTCGGCGGCGCATCGGCGGGTCAAGGCGCTGGAGCAGGCGGGCATGATCCTCGGCTATCGTGCCCGTCTTTCGCGACAGGCGGAAGGCAATCCTTCCACCGTCTTCGTGCAGGTGACGCTGGTGGATCAGAGGCGGGCGACGATGGAGGCGTTCGAGGCCGCGCTCGCCCGCACCGCGCATGTGCGCGAAGCCCATCTGATGAGCGGGGAATCGGATTATCTGCTGAAGGTGCTGGTGCCCGAGCAGGATAGCTATGAGCGTATCCATCGGGAAATCCTCGCGGCTCTGCCGGGCGTCCATCGTCTCGTCACGCAATTCACGATCCGCACGCTGGCCCCTGCGGAAGGATAGAAACAGGGTGGTTCCGGGCGCGCGCGGCCTTTCGGTCGTGCGGGATCGGGAACGCCCTTACCTGCGTGGCGTTGCAGGGGAGAGAGAGGGCGTGCTAGGGCCTCGGCCCAGGGAAGCCGGAGGGGGTGCCGGCAAGTGGCGGGAACAGGCTGAGTGACCTTTCGACGTCATCGTATTCTTCCGATGATCTTCCGATGAACGACACGCTGGAGGAAAAGGCCGTCCCGGCCGCGTCCGCCGCCGAGTCGCTCCTCGCGCAGGATGGCCACGACTCCCATGCGGGCGAGAGTCTGCTGAAGCTGTCGGTCGGCGCGATCGGCGTCGTTTTCGGCGATATCGGCACGAGCCCGATCTACGCCTTTCGCGAGACGTTCGCCGGGCACCACCCGCTGACGCCGGATGCGATGCATATCCACGGCGTGCTGAGCCTCATCTTCTGGTCGATGATGGTCGTGGTGACGCTGAAATACGTCACCATCATCATGCGCGCCGACAACAAGGGCGAGGGCGGCAGCCTCGCGCTGCTGGCGCTCGTCTCGCGCTCGGTGCAGGGCGAGAAGCGCTGGACGCGGGGCCTCGTGCTGCTGGGCGTGTTCGCGACGGCGCTGTTCTTCGGCGACAGCATGATTACGCCGGCGATCTCGGTGCTGTCGGCGGTCGAGGGCCTCACCGTCGTCGAGAGCGGCATGGCGCCACTGGTCATCCCGATCGCGGTCGGCATCCTGATCGGCCTGTTCGCGCTTCAGGCGCGGGGCACGGCGCGGATGGGCGCGTTGTTCGGCCCGATCATGATGCTCTACTTTGCCGCGCTGGCGGTGCTCGGCGCGATCAACCTGATCGCCAGGCCGGGCGTGCTGGTGGCACTGAACCCGATCTACGCGCTCCATTTCTTCGCGGTCGAGCCGGTCCATGCCTTCCTCGCCATGGGCTCGGTCGTGCTGGCGGTGACGGGCGCGGAGGCGCTTTATGCCGATATGGGCCATTTCGGCCGCAAGCCGATCCGCGTGTCGTGGCTGGCCTTCGCGCTGCCGGCGCTGATGCTCAACTATCTGGGACAGGGGGCACTGATCCTCTCCGCATCGCCGACCGACGCGATGGCGATGATCCACTCGCCCTTCTTCCTGCTCGCGCCGGACGAACTGCGCCTGCCGCTGGTCATCCTTGCGACGATGGCGACGGTGATCGCCAGCCAGGCGGTGATCTCGGGCGCCTTCTCGGTGACGCAGCAGGCGATCCAGCTCGGCTTCATCCCGCGCCTCAAGATCACGCACACGTCGGCGAGCGCGGCCGGGCAGATATATATCCCCGTCATCAACTGGACGCTGATGGTGATGGTGATCCTGCTGGTGTTCGGCTTCCGCACCTCGACCAATCTCGCGGCGGCCTACGGCATCGCGGTGACGGGGGCGATGCTGATCGACACCTTCCTGCTGGCGGTGCTGCTCGTCTCGCTGTGGAAGTGGAACAAGCTCGGCGCGGGCGCGCTGATCGCCGTCTTCCTCGCGGTGGACCTCGCTTATTTCTCCGCCAACCTCACCAAGGTGCCCGATGGTGGCTGGTTCCCGCTGCTGATCGGCCTGATCGCCTTCACGTTGCTCACCACCTGGGCGAAGGGGCGTCAGCTCATGATAAAGCGGCTGAGCGAGGTGGCGATGCCGGTCACCGTGTTCGTGAAGTCGGCCGCCAACTCGGCCGAGCGCGTGCCGGGCACGGCGGTGTTCATGACGACCGCGCGCGATGGCGTGCCCCACGCGCTGCTCCACAACCTCAAGCATAACAAGGTGCTGCACGATCGCGTGATCCTGCTGACCGTGAAGATCGAGGACGTGCCCTATGTCGGCCAGTCCCATCGCGCGGAGGTGAAGGAGTTCGGGCAGGGCTTCTATCGCATGGTCGTCCATTACGGTTTCATGCAGGAGCCGGACGTGCCCGCGGCACTGGCCTGCGTGCAGGGGATCGGCGCGCCGCTGCGCATGATGGACACGAGCTTCTTCCTCGCGCGGCAGACGCTGATCGCCTCTTCGCGACCGGGCATGGCGGTGTGGCGCGAAAAGCTGTTCGCCTGGATGCTGCGCAACGCGGAAAGCGCGATGGAGTTCTTCAAGCTGCCGTCCAACCGGGTGGTGGAACTCGGCAGCCAGGTCGAGATCTAGGACAAGCGATGCGCGTCGCGATCCTGCTCGCGGCAGGCGCATCGCGGCGGTTCGGGGCGCCCAACAAGCTGTTCGCGCGGATCGGGCGAGAGACGCTGCTTGCGCGCGCCATCCGTATCGCGAGGGCCGCGCCGGTGCAGCGGCTGATCGTGGTGACCGGCGCACAGCATCTGCGGGTCTCGGCGGAAGCGCGCCGCGCGGACCGCCGGGCGATCGTCCTGTGCGCGGCGGCGTATCGGGAAGGACTGGGAGCGAGCCTCAGGGCGGCTTCAGGCGCGTTACGCGCGATCGATCGTGAGGCGTTCCTGTTCCTGGCCGATATGCCATGGCTGGCCGGAGATCAGGCGCGGCATCTGTTGAGACGGGCGGAGCAAGGCGACGATCTCGTCCGGCCGGTCCATCGCGGACGTCCCGGCCATCCCGTGCTGCTCCGAGGCGCGGCGCTGGCCTCACTGGCGACTGCGCGCGGGGATGAGGGGCCGGGGAGGGCGCCGGCCTTCCGCGCGAGGCTGCTCCCTGCCGACCGTCGCTGCGTCGCCGATGTCGATCGGCCGGGCGCACTGAACCGGCGCATCCCCCGGCTCCGCTGATGTCCGGGACGGCCCCCATCATCGTCGCTGCCGAACTGGGTGTGGCGGACTTCGCATGGCTCGACCGGTTGCGTCGCGAGCATTTCCCGTCGGAGCGCAACCTCCTGCCCGCACATCTGACGCTGTTCCATCATCTGCCGCCCAGCCTGCTCCCCGAGCTGGATGCCCGCCTGCGGGCCGGGATGCGTGCGACAGCCCGGCCGGCGGTGACGATCGGGGAGCCGATGCTTTTCGGCCGGGGCGTCGCGCTGCGGGTCAGGAGCATGGCGCTGGAGACGCTGAGGGAGGAATGGGCGGAAGCCTTCGCCGGATCGCTGATCCCGCAGGACGCGGCCGCATGGAGGCCTCACGTCACCATCCAGAACAAGGCGGAGCCCGACACTGCCCGACGGCTTCATGATGCGCTCAAGCGGGATTTCCCACGGCCGCGCCCGCTCGCTGTGACCAGCGTCGCGATCCATTATTATCGTGATGGGCCATGGGAGCTTATCCGGCGATATCGCTTCGCCGGCTGAAAGCTCAGTCGATCTGCCCCGTGCCCTCGCAGCTCAGATCGAAGGTCGCGAGGCCGGAGTCGAGATATTCGGCGAGCGTCGGCATGTCGAGAAGCTGGTCGACGGGCGATTCGCCGCTCGGATCGCCGGCGGCCTCCAGCGCATCCTCCCATTCGGAAGCGTCATAGGTGCCCCGGCCGACCATCGCGAGCGCGAGAAGCTCGACCTGCTGATCGTCCGCCAGATCCTCGATCGCGGTGCGCAGTTCGTCCTCGACGGTTGCGTCCGTTTCCGATTCGAGGGCATCGAACTCATCCTCCTCCGAATCGTCCAGATCGTCGACGTCATCGGGCGCGGTGTTCGGTTTCGGAGCCTCCAGCTCACGAGCCCGGAGGATGATGCGGCAGATCAGATCGAGCGGCGTTTCGAGATCCATCGGACTCCCCTGACTGGTGGACGGATATGTCCGGCGAAACGATAGGAGGGCGTAGCGGTTCCGATGAATCCGACAGGCTGTTGACGCTGCCGTTACACCTGCCTATAGGCCCCGCCACAGCCGGTGACACACCGGCCGGCCCGATCGGGGCGGAGTAGCTCAGCTGGTTAGAGCAGCGGAATCATAATCCGCGTGTCGGGGGTTCAAGTCCCTCCTCCGCTACCATCGACGGACCCTTCCAGGCCCTCTATGTCTGGCGGATATTGGCCGTTTTCCGGGTGATCGCCTATGGGGCGCCCGAAGTATTTCCTGTCGGAGCCCAACAGTCGGCTTGAGCATCCGAAACCCTGTTTTGATGCATCTTTCAGCCGCTGTTGCCGTTCACGACAGTCTGAAGCCGCAAGCGTGGAAACACGTCCTCGATCGGCTTCGTATCGGGCAGCACATACACATAACCGCCCTTCTCTCGGAACAGCGGGCTCAGGAGGCCGCTGTAGAACGCCTTGGGCACGTTGATGCAGCCGAAGGTGATGCGATTGTCGGCTGACGTCGGGGACAGCATCCGCTCGCGCCGATGCTCCTTCGGGCCGACGTCTTTGGGGATCGGATGGAGCGCCACCGACGTGGCATAATCCACCCAGAGAACCCGCTGCCCAGCCACCGGCAACCCGAACTTCGCGAGAAAGCGCCCCGCCGGCGTGGTCTTCTCAGCCGGCCCGAGATCGGCCAGCTTCTTGCTGCCGACGCCGGGGCTGGCCTCGTCGCCCACGGCGATGCCGATCAACACGGGCACCGCGCCGAGCGGCTTTCCTTCCGGGTCGAACAGGAACATGGCCGCATTCGGCTTGTCGACCACCGCCCAGGGCAGCGAATGGTTGTCCTTCGATGCGATGACCCACTCCGCCACGCGCCTGGTGTCTTCCGAGGGAATGATCGCCGGCTTGGCCGCGCGGCTCGTCGGATGCGCCTTCACGGGTTTGGACGGGTGTGCGCCCGCCGCAGCCGGAACGATCAGCGCGAGCCCGGCCAGCGCCCGCAGGACATGGATCATCTGTTCGAAACACTCAAAAAAGGAATCGGCCGTCCCACCGGGGGACGACCGACACAAGAAGGGGACTGATTAATATGCGTCGCCGTGCGCGATCAATGGCGCGGCCGCTTGGCGCGCTTCTGCTCCTGCGCGGTCAGTCGCTGGTCGATGCCATCCACCCGGCCGCTGAGCTGATCGAGGCGTTGGCCGTTGTTCTGCGCCTGGCCGGATGCGGCCTGCGCCTCTTGCAGTGCCGATTTGGCCGTGCCGTCGGTCTCCTGCAATTTCGCTTCGAGCGTGTCGACGCGATGGCTCACAGGAGCGATCTGCTCACGCACATAGGACTTCGTGGCGCAGCCGCCGAGGCTGACGGCACCAGCCAAAGTCACCATGGCGAGCATGGATTTCGACGCAATAGAGGACATTCGTTTCTTCCTTGTTAACCAACCGGAGCAAGCAAGCCGAGCGGCGCTCTCCCTACAATCCACATTCTGTTCAACGGTGCATTTTCCTGGTCGGGCAGATCTTCGCAGTGTGGCCCGGCTCGTTTTTCGGGCACTTCACCGCAATGGTGAAATCCCGCGTGCGTTACTTCTTCGATTCTCGCGCCGGGGACGCTGCGAACGGATCCTTCGGAATATCGCTTGAACGCGCCTTCCCGGCGGCTGCGGTCTCCGGTTTTCCCTGCTGGGCGTCGACGCAATGTCCAAGCTCGGCAACTGCCGCGCCGCCCCCATCAAGGCTCAGCCGCTCAACGGGCACGTCGCCGCGCGAGATCTGAAGGGTCTTGGATGCAGCGAAGTAGGATGGGAATTTCGCGCCGAAGCTCGTCACGAATCCCTGTTTCCCGTCCGATACTATGCCGATGGCAAAATGTGCGGGGTAGCTGCTGTTGGAGAGGCGAAAATTCAACTTCAGCCGCTGCTTGGATTTGATCGACCAGTTGGCGTTCAGCACCGAAAGGCGGTTTGTGCCATCGATATCGAGACCGAGGAGCAGCGTCGTTCCGCCGCTTCGCTCATATTCCCGGGTCAGGAAACATCCTTTTCCGTCTTTGCTTGCCGCCACCGTCCAACTGCCGACATCGCGTGACGCATAGTCGCGGGCGGCCGCCGGATCGCTCGCGGAGAGGCCGGTGGTGCCAATCAGGGTGAAGAACATCCATCGCGCGGCTGGACGAAGCCGAGCCCGAACGTTGGGGCCGGCGCACTCGATGGGTTTTTGCGGCATTGCCATGAACATGTTTCTCCGCGCCGATCTTAACCGACGGCATCGCCGTTGGCCACGATTTCGGGCCGGCCGATCATGTCGCAGGCTCAGATCGCGTAGGGTGCCCTTTGTGGTCTGCTCAGCATGGCGTTGGCCGCGTCGTCGCCGATGAAGCGTTCGGCGGTGGGATCCCAGCGGAGGCGGCGGCCCGTCTTCATCGCGATCCAGTGGAGGAGGCAGGTCGAGCAGGCGCGGTGACCGATCTCGGCCGGCGCGGCGTTGGGCGCGCGGGTGTGGATCGAGTCCAGCCAGTTGCGATGATGCTCCGGGCTCTTCATCAGATGCACTTCGTTCGCGCCGATCACGCTGGTCAGGATCTTGGGATCGCTCGCGGTCAGCGGCGGACTGGTTCGTGGGCCGGAAGGGTCGGATGCCGTGACCGCGCCGCTGCGCGTGACGAAGATCCAGCCTTCGTCGCCGATGAAGCGCACGCCGTTCGGGAGCGCGCCGGAGATCGTCATCTGCACGCCGTTGGCATAGAGCCCATGCGTCTCGAACGCGCCGTGGACGTCCCACAGCCCGCTCTTGGGGAACTCGGCGTGGCCCCAGACCTCCACGGGGCCGGTCAGCTCGGTATCCATGCCCCAATGGGCCGTATCGACGTGATGCGCTCCCCAGCCGGTAATCATGCCCGCGCCGAACTGCTCGCAGCGCAGCCAGCCCGGCCGATCCTCCAGCGAATGCTGCGGGTGGACGCGCATCTCCGTATAATAGACCTCCGGCGTCGAGCCCAGCCACGCCTCATAGTTGAGGTTGGGCGGCACCGGCATCGGCGGGGCGGCGGGGCCGGAGGGATCGCCCGGCAAGCCCACCTCCACCCGGCGGAGCGCCCCGATGCGGCCGTTGCGCACCAGTTCGCAGGCGCGATGGAATTGCGGCCACGGGTCCATGCCGCGCTGCTGCGATCCGATCTGGACGATGCGATCCGACGCCCTGGCGACATCGGCCATCTTGCGCCCCTCCGCGATGGTGAGCGAGGCGGGCTTCTGGAGATAGACGTCCTTGCCCGCGCGGATGGCATCGATGGCCAGCCGGGCATGTTGATGGTCGGGCGTGGAGATCAGGACGGCATCGATATCCTTGTTGGCCAGCAGCGCGTGATGATCGCCATAGCCGCGCGTGCCGGAATAAGGGCGCTGCGTCCGGGTGGCATAGGCCTCGTCGACGAGGCGCTGGCCCGCAGCGAGGCGGTGCGTATCCAGATCGCACACGGCGACGATGTGGGCATCGTCGTGCTTCAGCACCTCCTTCATGTCGTGCCCGCGGCTGATCCGGCCGACGCCGATCGCGCCGACATTGATCCGCTTGCTGGGAGCCGTCGCGCCGAGGACGCTGGCCGGCACGATGATGGGAAACCCGATCGCCGCCGTGGCCTTGATGGCGGTGCGTCGTGAGATGATCCGCTGCATCGCTACGCTCCTGCTCAGGACAAGACGGGCCGGGTGGCATTCTTCTGGGCGAGCAGCACCAGTTCGGCGGCGAGAAGCGCACCTTCCTGATCCTGCGCGACGGAGGTGCGCTCGACGATATCGGTTACGAATTGCGGGCCGAAGGGCAGGTGGACCTTGCTGCAATCCATGTAGCGCACGCCCTTGCGGTCGGCGATGAACAGGTGATCGCCGCCGGGACGTCCGAGGATGTCCACATATTTGCGCAGCTCGATATAGCCTTCCGTCCCGAGCAGGAAGAGGCGGCCATCGCCCCATGTCGGCAGCCCGTCCGGCGTGAACCAGTCGACCCGGATATAGCCGGTGCCACCATCGCCGCAGACCATCATGTCCCCGAAATCCTCGAAGGCGGGGTGATCCTGATGCGCGAGGTTGCCGGTCTGCGAGGCGACGACATGCGCCCTGGTGGTGCCGGTATAATAGACGAACTGATCGGCCTGGTGGCTGCCGATGTCGGTGAGGATGCCGCCATAGCGGGCCTTGTCCCAGAACCAGGCGGGGCGGGTGGGGGCGCTGATCCGGTGCGGGGCGATGTTGATGGTCTGCACCACCTTGCCGATCGCGCCCTGACGGACCAGTTCCCCAGCCATCACGGCGGCCCGCACCTCGAGCCGCTCCGAATACATGATGGCGAACTTGCGACCTGTGGCCCGGATGGCCCGGCGCACCTCGGCAAGCTGATCGAGCGTGGTGATTGCGGGCTTGTCGCTCAGATAATCCTTCCCCGCCTGCATCACGCGGATGCCGAGCGGCGCGCGCTGATCGGGGATCGGCGCGCCCGCGACGAGCTTGATCGCCTTGTCCTCGAGTATCTCCGCCTCGCTGCGGGCGAGCTTCACCGCGCCATAGCGCTTGCGGAAGGTCGCGATCTGCGCGGGGTCGATCGCGTGGAAGGCGGTCAGCACGCCGCCGCCCCGGATCATGGCATCCGTCATCGCATAGATATGCGCGTGGTCCAGCCCGATGACGGCGAAGGGCACGCGATAGCGCGCTTCCGGCTCCGCCGTCACCGGGGCGGCGACTTCGGAAACGGCGTTCCCCTGAGACAATGACTGGGCGAGCCCTTCGGCGGCCAGCCCCGCGGCAAGGCCCGCCCCGAGCAGGGCGCGGCGATCGATGGGGTTCATCGCATTCTCCCGATGTCAGTGGGCGGGTGTCGTGGCGCTCTTCCAGTTGATGACGTGATATTGCGCGGGCGTGCTGCCGACGTTGCGCAGTGCGTGCAGCGAATTGGAGGCATTGAAGATAACGGAACCCGGCCCGACCCGCTTCCACTGGCCGTTCGACAGCGTTTCGACCGTGCCGCGATCGATAATCACCAGTTCCTCATTGGGATGCCTGTGCGGAGGATGCGACGCGACGCCCGGATTGAGCGTGGTGACGTGCATCTCCAACTCGTCCAACGTGGCGGTCGGCTGCTTCACGATGGACCGGACTTCGCCGGTTCCGTTTCTGACGGCGGTCATGGCGTTCCAGTCGAAAACCGCCGGCCCCAGGATCGCTTTCCTCTCCTGAGCCCAGGCCATCGCCGAGCAGCAGATAAGCGCTGCTGTGGCGGTGAGCATCGCACCCGTGACGGTGAGCCGCATCCTTCCCTCCCATACGCATGGCTTTACGCGCCTTCGTGGTGGCGCGGTTCTTGTTAGCGCTCTCAAGGGGGAGGTTAGATTTGAAGCTGGCTATGCGTCAACGGCGAAGCTTCGCCGTGCCTGCGCGGATGGGTGCGTACCGCTCCCCACGGGGAGGACGAACGCCCGAGAAAATGATTGATGGAATAAAGTGCCATATCATGAAATAGAGTTCTATTAGATGGAATGACTGATCGAGGGGAGGCGGCATGGGAAAGGGGTGGCCACGAGCGTCCGGCCGGAACGTATGCCCTTCGAAGGAGACGCGGCTTTGCGGTTTCGGCCTCTCGGTGCTGGTTCTGGCGTGCGCGTCGCCATCCCTGGCGGCGATGTGTCCGCCACAGGGCTATCCGGTTTTCCAGTTTCCCGCCGATGCCATTCCCCGGATCGATGGCGACACGAGCGATTGGGCGATGGTGCCGCCCTCTTATGTCATTGGCGGGGATCGCCTCACCGCCGATGATGGATCCGGCGCCCATCCCGATCCGCGCAGCCTCCAGGTCGCGGTCAAGGTCGGCTGGGTGAAGGGCCTCAACCGCCTCTATTTCCTCTATGAAGCGACGGACGATGTCTGGGATTTCGGGGAGGCAGGCCTCCATAACGATACGTTCGAGTTGATCGTCGACGGCAACCGCTCAGGCGGTCCGCTGATCTCCCGCTTTCATCCCTTCAAGCCGCCCCATGCCACGGCACCGGCGGACACCGGGCCGGGTGTCGACGAGCAGGCCGCCTGGTTCGACTTCCAGAACGTCGACGCCCAGAACTACCATATCTTCACGCCCGCTCTGAACAAGGACTGGGCGATGGCGTGGGGGCCGCAGGCCGCCTGGATCAAGCGGTTGCCCTGGTCCAACATCGCCTATCGCTATGGCTTCAGGCCGGGCCAGTCCGGCCGGCTGGTCGCCGAGTTCTGGATCACGCCGTTCGATCATGCGGATGCCCGTGGCGGGGCCTATTCGGTCGAGAGCCAGCTTTCGGAGAACAAGGTGATCGGCATGTCCTGGGCGGTCATCGACTATGATGGACCGGGCGGCGCCCATCATTTCTGGAACCTGTCTCCCCATCACACCATGTACGGTCAGGCATCCGAATTGTGCGGTTTCCGACTGATGCCGCTCGAGCCCGCCGAGCGCCCCGCGATCAGGGCGGACTGGTCGTTCGTCATTCTCGACAAGGCGCAGCGGACGGTGGCTTTCCATGACGACACGCTCGGCCCGGCGACCCGCTGGGACTGGGATTTCGGCGACGGCACGCACGCGAGTGAGCAGCATCCGGTCCACCGTTATGCCACGGCGGGCAAGTTCGTCGTGACCCTGCGCGTGAGCGGGCCGAAGGGGCAGTCGACGCTCTCCAAGGTGTGGGATGTCTCGTTTCAAGGGGATCCGGCGCGATGATCGATCGCCGTACCATGCTGGCCGCCGGTGCCCTGACGGTGGCCGGGGGCATGACGCCCGATATTCTTGCCGCCACGCGACCCGCCCTCGATATCCGCGATTTCGGCGCGGTCGGCGACGGCGTGACGCTCGCCACCGCCGCCTTGCAGCGAGCGATCGATGCGGCGGGGCCAGGTCGGTGCGTTCTGGTGCCGGCCGGCCAACGTTTCGTCATCGGCCCGGTGAAGCTCGCCGGCGGCATCGAATTGCGCATCGACGGCGTCCTGCTCGCGAGCACGGACCCGGAACATTATCCCGACAAGGCAGCGGGGCTGCTCCATGCCAGGGGGGCGGATCGTCTGACCCTCTCGGGAAGCGGGACGATCGATGGCCGTTCCCCGCAATTCATGGATCATTATGACGCGGAGAACGAATGGTATGTGCCCAAGCCGTTCCGCCCGCGATTGCTCGTGCTGGAGGATTGTGCGGACCTCGTGATCCGCGATCTGGAAATCCGTCAGGCGCCGTCATGGACGATCCATCTGCTCGGCTGCCGGCGCGTGCTGGTGGATCGTGTGAGGATCGACAATCAGCTCGACGTCCCCAATTGCGATGGCATCGACCCGGATCACTGCCAGGATGTCGAGATCCGCAACTGCCATATCCGCTGCGGCGACGACGGAATCGTCATCAAGACCACGCGCGGCGGCGAGCATTTCGGCCCCTCGCGCAATATCCATGTCCATGACTGCGTGCTGGAGACGCAGGACTCGGGCCTGAAGATCGGCACGGAGACGGTGCAGGATATCCGCGACGTGGTCTTCGAGCGATGCACGATCGTGAACTCCTGTCGCGGCCTGTGCATCCAGTTGCGCGACGCGGGAAATATATTCGGCATCGTCTTCCGCGACATTCGCTTCACGGCCCGGCATTTCTCGCCGCCATGGTGGGGCCGGGGCGAGGCGATCTCCTTCACGGCCATCCCCCGCAAGCCGGGCGCGGCGCTCGGCAGCCTGCATCATGTGACGGTGGAGCGGGTCACGGGCCGCGCCGAGAACAGCGTGCGGATCGAGGGGAGCCCGCAAGCGCGGGCGCATGATATCACCCTGCGTCGGGTGGACCTGACATTGGGGCGCTGGACGCGCTATCCCGGAGGGATATTCGACAACCGCCCGACGGAAGCGGTCGAACCTCTGGAGCCGCACGATACGCCGGGCTTTCACATCCGCCATGTCGATCGTGTGAGCCTGGATCATTGTCGCCTGCGGTGGGAGGCCAATCCACCGGCCGAGTTCAGCCATGCTGTCGAGGCCGTCGATGTGACGGGGCTTGCCATGCCCGGTTTCGTCGGCACGGCGGCGCATGGTGGTCAGGAGGCGGTCGCCTATTCGACGATGTGGGTTGGGGGGCATCGCCGCGGTAACGCCACCTGAGCAAGATTTGCCCGCGTGGGATTCCCGTCTTGCCGCCGATCGTTCTTTCACCGGCTCGATCGTCACGGCCGGAGGTGCTTGCGCTTCCGTGCTCAGTCGCCGATGGTAGCGCTAGCATAAAAACAGGAGAGAAGACGGTGATCGAGCCGAGCAAGCGCGCGATGACGCGCAGGATGCTGCTTTGTAGCGCTGCGTGTGCCAGTGCCGCGTTCTCGCTGCGAGCGCCGCTGCTGGCGTCGGCCATACCGTCTTCGGCGCAGGGGAGTGCAAAGGCCTTCCCCCTGATCGAGAACTCGATACCCGCCGCGATCCTGATCGATCGCAACGCGGACACCGCCATCGTGCATGTGGCGGACAGCTTCTCCAGCGACCTCGAACGGGTGAGCGGGCAGCGGCCGCGGCGTTTCATCGGCCCCGATGGGCTTCAGGGGCCTGTCATGATGATCGGCGTCCTCGGCCAAAGCCCGACGATCGATCGCCTCGTCCAGGCGGGGAAGATCGACGCGACCAGCCTTCACGGAGAATGGGAGGCTTTCCTCCAGATCGTCGTCGATGATCCCCTTCCCGGTGTGTCGCAGGCATTGGTGATTGTCGGTGCCGATCGCCGTGGCGCGGTATTCGGCACCTATGACATATCGGAGCGCATCGGGGTGTCGCCCTGGTACTGGTTCGCCGACGTGCCGGTGGCGCGGCGTCGCGATGTCCTGATCCCGGCGCGCGCGCGACGCGATCAGCCGAAGGTCCGCTATCGCGGTTTCTTCATCAACGACGAGGATCCGAGCTTCAGCGGATGGGCGAAGAAGAAATTCGGCGGGATCAACTCGGCGCTCTACGCGCATGTGTTCGAATTGCTGCTACGGATGAAGGGAAATTATCTGTGGCCGGCGATGTGGGCGCCCAAGGCCTTCGCCGACGACGATCCCGACAATCAGCGCCTGGCGGATGCGATGGGCGTCGTCATGGGCAGTTCGCATCATGAGGTGATGATGCGCGCCCAGGACGAGTGGCATCGGCATACGGACCTGGGCGTCACGGGCGGCCCGTGGGATTATACGAAGAATGCCGAGAATCTCCGCACCTTCTGGCGTGGCGGGATCGAGCGCATGATGTCGAAGGGCGGCGGCAAGGCTTATGAGTCGGTCGTCACCATCGGTATGCGCGGCGACGGCGACGAGGCGATGACCGAGGGCGCGGCCGTTCCTCTGCTGGAGCGGATCGTGGCCGATCAGCGCAAGATCATCGCGGAAGCGACCGGCAAGCCGGCGAGCGAAACGCCGCAGATATGGGCGCTCTACAAGGAGGTGCAGGATTATTACGATCACGGCATGAAGGTGCCGGACGACGTCACCCTGCTGTTTTCGGACGACAACTGGGGCCAGATCAGGCGCCTGCCTGCCCCCGGCACGCCTGCTCGCCGGGGCGGCTACGGCATTTATTACCACTTCGACTATGTCGGCGGGCCGCGCAACTACAAGTGGATCAACACCAACCAGATCGAGAAGGTCTGGCAACAGATGGACCTCGCCTATGCGCGCGGGGCGCGAGCGATGTGGATCGTCAATGTCGGCGACATCAAGCCGATGGAATATCCGCTGAGCTTCTTCCTGGCGATGGCGTGGAACCCGGAGGCGATGACCCCGGCGGCGCTTGCGGCCTATCCGGCTGTCTGGGCCGAGGCCGTTTTCGGCCACGAACAGGCCGGGGCCATCGGCGAGATGATAACCGCCTACAGCCGATATACGGCGCGCCGGAAGCCGGAACTGATCGATCAGGACAGTTTCGCGCTCGGGGGCATCACGCCCGATGGGCTGGATGGTGGCGAATTCGGCGCGATGGTGGCCGAATGGGATGCTCTGGAAGCGCATATGCTCGAAGTGCGCACCCGGCTGCGCCCCGATCAGCTCGACAGCTATTATCAACTGGTCGAGTTCCCGATCGCCGCCATGGCGAACCTCTACCGCCTCTATTACGCGGCCGCGTGGAACAAGCTGCTGGCGGCGCGCAACGATTCCCGCGCCAATGTCTTTGCCGACGGGGTGGAGGCCAGCTTCGCGCGCGATGGCGAACTGACCCGGCGCTATCACACGATCCACGACGGGAAGTGGGACGGCATGATGGCGCAGGTCCATATGAGCTATGTCATCTGGAATGATCCCACTCAGCAGACGATGCCGAGCATCATGCGCGTCGGGGCGGATACGCCGAACGATCGGAGAGACCGGAAGCCGAAATTCGTCGAACGCGCGCCTGTGCCGGAGGGCGTGATCGCCATCGAAGCGACGGCATTCAGCCGGGCGAGGGGCGGGCGGGGGCTGCATTGGCAGCGCATCCCCAATTTGAGCCGCACCGATGGCGCGGTGCTGGCGCTTCCCCAGGGGCGGCCCGCGACGTCGCCGGCGGATGCTGTCTGCCTCGAATATGATGTGACCGTCGGGAAAGCGGGGCCGGCGACGCTGACGCTTGATCTGGCGCCGACGCTGGACACCATGAGGGCGGGCGGTCTGCGCATAGGCGTGTCGATCGACAATGGCCCGGTCCAGATGCTGAAGATCGACATGGAGCCCACCGGCGGGGCATCCGATATTCCGGCCAGCAAACGGTGGACCCAAGCCGTTTGCGACAATGTCTCGCGGCTCTCCGCTGCGATGGGAAGGCTGGCCGCCGGACATCATGTGGTGAAGCTCTGGCGCATCGACGACAATGTCGTTCCCCAGAAGCTCGTCCTGAGCACCGTGCCGCTGGCCCCGTCCTATCTCGGCCCCGAACCGCGCGCTTCTGGCAGGCCCTAGCCGCGCTGCTCAGGCTTTCGCGGTGACCCTCGTCATCGCGAGGGCTGCGGTCACCAGCGCGCCCGCCGCGAAGAACAGCGTCCAGCGCGGATCACCGGGGAAAAGATGAGCGCCGATCGCTCCCATCACGCTCGACACCAGCAACTGGGGCAGCACGACGAAGATGTTGAACAACCCCATATAGACGCCGAGCTTCCGCTGCGGCAGCAGCCCGGCGAGGATCGCGTAGGGCATGGTGAGCAGCGATGCCCACGCGATGCCGACCAGCAGCATCGGCGCCAGCAGCGCGGTGGCGCTGTGGACCTGCGGAATGAGGGCGAAGCCGATCGCACCGGCCAGCAGGCAGAGGATGTGCGTGGCACGCCGCCCGATCCGCTTGGCCAAGAGGGGCAGCAGAAAGGCCATGATGGCGGCCGCGCCATTATAGGTGGCGAACAGCACGCCCACCCAGTCGGCGCCGTCGGCATAGGCTTGACTGGTCGGGTCGCGCGTGCCGAACGCGACCATGGCGACGACGGGGGTGGTGAACACCCAGAGAATGAACAACGCCGACCATGTGCAGAATTGCACCAGCGCAAGCCGGCGCATCCCGTCCGGCATGGTGGCGAGATCGGAGATGATGCGGCCGAGTGCATTGTCCCCGCGTCCGCCGAGGAGCGCGCGGCGGTGGATCATCTGCGCCAGCCCGAAAGCGGCGAGCCCGCCGGCGAGGATGTAGAGCGGCTTGTCGAGCCCGAGCAGGTCCACGCCCACGCCGGTCAGCAGCCCGAGAGCCAGCCAGACCGGGCCGGAACGCGGCGCGACCAGCGGCGTGTCGTCCGGCCCTGCCTCTGCGGCGGTGTCGAAGGAGGCGAGCTCGGCAGGCGAATATTCGCGTGTCGTCAGGATCGTCCACAGCACCGCGATGAGCAACACCGCCGCGCCGATCTGGAAGGCGAGACGGACCGAGGGCGGCACGACGCCGGGCGGCGCGGTGCTGGCGATGCCGAAGCCATGGCTCAGTATCTCAGGCGCCAGCGAGGCCGCGACGGCGCCCGCGCCGATGAAGGCGGTCTGCATCGCATAGCCTGCCGTCCGCTGCTCCGGCGCGAGCATGTCGCCGACGAACGCACGGAACGGCTCCATCGTCACGTTGAGCGAGCCGTCGAGCAGCCATAGCAGCACGGCCGCGACGGCGATGCCGGGCGCCGAGGGCATGGCCAGCAGCGCGAAGGTCGCCAGCAATGCGCCGACGAGGAAATAAGGGCGCCGCCGCCCCAGCCTTCCCCAGGTCCGATCGCTGAAATGGCCGATGAGCGGCTGGACCAGCAGACCCGTCACCGGCGCGGCGATCCAGAGCAGCGGCAGTGCGTCGATCGAGGTGCCGAGCGTCTGGAAGATGCGCGTGACGTTCGCGTTCTGGAGCGCGAAGCCCGTCTGGATCCCGAAGAAGCCGAAGGAAATGTTCCAGAGCCCGCGGAAGCCCTGGCGGGGTTTCTCCGCCACTCAATGCACGCCCGTCGAACGCCGCACGACGAGGCGGGCGGGGAGGGTGGCGCCTTCGACCGTCTCGTCACGAAGCTGGGCGAGCAGCGTATCGACCAGCATCTCGCCGGCACGTCGCGCATCCTGCGCCACGGTGGTGAGTGGAGGATTGGCGAGGCTGGCGGCGGTGATGTCGTCGAAGCCGACCACCGCGACGTCGCCCGGCACCGACAGGCCGGCTTCCGCCAGCGCGTGCATCGCACCGATCGCGATCAGGTCGCTCGCCGCGAACACGGCATCGGGCGGATCGCCGCGCAGCAGGATGCGGCGCATGGCATCCTGCCCCGATTGCTCGGTGGTGATCGCGTCGGCCTGCAAGGTGAGCGGCGGCGGGGCCAGACCGGCGTCGTGGTGAGCAAGGCAGTAGCCGCGATAGCGATCGAGAAATTCGGGATAGCGGCTGTTGGCCTCGCCGAGGAACGCGATGCGCCGCCGTCCGAGCCCGATCAGATGGCACGTCGCCTCCCGTCCGCCCTGCACATTGTCGCAGCCGATGGTGATGCCGGGCTGATCGGGCTGCACCGAACCCCAGCGCACGAAATGCGTGCCCTGCTCGACCAACTGGTCGATCCGCGCGCGATAGGCCTCATAGTCGCCATAGCCGAGCAGGATCAGCCCATCGGCCTTGCGGCTGTCCTCATAGTCGACATGCCAGTTGGCGGACATCTGCTGGAAGGAGATGAGCAGGTCGTAACCTCGTTTGGCGCAGGTGCGCGTGATCGATCCCAGCATCGAGAGGAAGAAGGGATTTATCATGGATTCATCCGAGGTCGGGTCTTCGAACAGCAGCAGGGCCAGCGTCTCGGAATGGCGGCGGCGCAGGTTGGAGGCGTTCTTGTCCACCTTGTAGTTGAGCTGGCGCGCGATCGCCTCGATGCGCTTCCGCGTCGCTTCGCTCACCGTTCCGCTGCCGCTGAGCGCGCGTGAGACGGTCGGCTGCGAGACGCCCGCCAGCTCCGCAATATCGAACGATGTCGCCTTCGCCATGCCGGCCCTTGCCCCTCACCATGCGGGTGTGTCTCGCCCTGCCAACGGGCGGCCCCTTCAGCGCGTTGCATATAGCGTCCGGGGGCGGGAACGTACTGAATACGTATGTGGCCTGCTTAACGGTGCCGCCCGATTGTCGCACAGGACAGCGGACGGCAGGGCTGGTGCCCGCCGCGCAATCAAAAAGAGCGGTCCCGCACGGCCGCCTCCGAGGGGGAGGATCATGATCTATTCCGCACAGCGCTTTTCGGCGCCCGCTTTCGTTCGCCCTGCGCTCACCCGTCTCGGGCTTGGCGTCAGCCTGATCGGTCTTCTGGCCGGCACCGCGCAGGCGCAGCAGATCGCTCTCAACGGCAGCGCGGTCGCGCCGGCCGCCGCCGCGACCGATGGCGCCGATGGGAGTGCCGCCAGCGCCATCACCGTGACCGGCATCCGCGCCTCGCTCGACAGCGCCGCCCGGATCAAGCGTTTGTCGACCACGATCGTCGATTCCGTTTCGTCCGAGGATATCGGCAAGCTGCCGGACGTCTCGATCGCGGACTCGCTGGCCCGTCTCCCCGGCGTTACCGCCCAGCGCCTCGAAGGCCGCGACCAGCGCCTGTCGATCCGCGGCCTTGGCCCGGATTTCGGCACCACCTTGCTCAATGGTCGCGAGCAGGTGACCGTCGGCGACAATCGCGGCGTGGAATATGACCAGTATCCGTCCGAATTCTTCAAGACCGTCAATGTCTACAAGAGCGCTGACGCCGGGCTGATCGCGGCGGGCATTTCCGGCACGGTCGACCTTCGGATGTTGCGTCCGCTCGCGCAGGCGGAGCGGATCGTCTCGATCCAGGCGCGCGGCGAGATGAACGACTACAAGTCGCTCAATCCCGATCAGACGCGGTATGGCTATCGCGTGTCGGGCGCCTATGTCGACAAGTTCGCCGACGACACGTTCGGCGTCGCGCTCGGCATCTCGGCGACATCCGCGCCTTCGCAGGATGAGCGTTACAACGCATGGGGCTACGCCAACGACGCGGCGGGCAATCTCGTGCTCGGAGGCGCCAAGCCCTATGTCCAGTCGAACCTGCTGAACCGCGTCGGCGGCGTCGCCACGCTGGAATGGCAGCCGAGCGACAAGTTCCACTCGACCTTCGACGCGCTCTATTCGCACTTCAAGGAAACGCAGCATCTGCGCGGCATCGAGTTCCCGCTCGCCTATGGCTCGCAGGCGGACGGCTCGCCGCTCCCTTATACCGCGAACACGGTCGTCGACGGGCTCGAGACGTCGACCACCTTCGACAATGTCCACGGCGTGCAGCGCAATGACTATAACCGCCGCACCGCTGACAATATCTCGCTCGGCTGGAACAACGTCTACAGCTTCAACGACACGACCCATTTCGTCGTCGATGCGAGCTGGTCGCACGCCAAGCGAACGGATTTCCTGCTCGAGACCTATACCGGCGCCGGCTATAACAAGACTGGCCCTGGCGACACGGTGACCGTCACGCAGAACAAGGACGGCACCTTCGGTTTCCAGACCGGCCTCGATTATGCCGACGACAGCGTGTTCCAGCTCACCGATCCGCAGGGCTGGGGCTATAACGGCACGCAGACCGTCGTGCAGGCGGGCTTCCTCAACAAGCCGGTGTTCACCGACGATCTGAAGGCGCTGCGTGCCAGCCTCGACGGCGAGTTCGGCGGCGGGCTGCTCCACGGCTGGGAAGTCGGCGTCAACTACAGCCGCCGCGAGAAGGACAGCGCCTACAAGTCCTATTTCCTCTGCCCGAAGGGCGGCGACGGAAGCTGCACCATCACGCCGGCCGCCGGCACGCCGACCTCTGCGCCGGTGCCTGCGGGCGCGCTGACCGGGGATTCGGTGTCACTGGGCTATCTGGGCATCCCGCAGATACTCGCGCTCAACCCGCTGTATCTCTACAACAATGCCTACGACGCTTTTTACGACAATCGCCCCGGCTCGCTGGTGCGCGACAACAAGGTCTATGAGAATGTCTGGACCGGCTATGCCAAGCTGAAGATCGATGGCCGCGTGGCCGACATGCCGCTGCGTGGCTCGATCGGCGCGCAGATCGTCCACACCGGGCAGAGTTCGTCGGGCACGACCTCCAGTTTCACCAACGGCGTCGTCACGATCGATCCGATCCACGAGAAGACCAACTACACCAACTTCCTGCCGAGCCTCGCGCTGGCGCTGGAGGTGAAGCCGGGCGCCTTCGTGAAGGTCGGCGCGTCGCAGACGATGGTGCGCCCGCGCCTCGACCAGGAACGCTCCAACCGCGAACTGGACGTCAACGCGACCAATGCCGGAGCCGGCGGCGGGCCGATCAACAGCCCGTTCAGCTTCCAGGCGGGCAACACCTATCTGAAGCCCTATAAGTCGACCAATCTCGACATCAGCCTGGAGAAATATTTCACCAACTCGGGCTATGTCTCGGTGGCGGGTTATTACAAGCACCTCACCGATTTCGTCGATCCGAACAACAGCGTCGCGTTCGACTTCACCGACTATCTGGGTCAGCTTTCCCCGGCGCAGCAGGCGGCGACGCTGGCGACCGGCGGGCAGATCGGCCTGTCGCACATCCCGGCGAACGCGGGCCATGGCAACCTCAAGGGCTTCGAGGCGACGCTCTCGCTGCCGTTCAAGGACGTGACCCACATCCTCGACGGCTTCGGTTTCTATGGCAGCACGTCGTACAGCAAGAGCCGCATCATCTACGACAGCAACCCGACCCAGCCGATCACGCTGCCGGGCCTGTCCAAATGGGTGGCGAGCGCCGAGCTTTATTTCGAGAAATCCGGCTTCCAGGCGCGGGTGAGCTATCGCTATCGCTCGAAGTTCCTGGGCGAGGTGGCGGGCCTGTCGGCGGCGCCGACCTATCGCGAGGCCAAGGCGGAAGGCATCCTCGACGCGCAGATCGGCTATGACTTCAACTCGGGGCCGCTCAAGGGCCTGTCGATCCTGGCCCAGGCGAAGAACCTCACCGATCGTCCGTTCGTCACCTACCAGAACAACGATCCGCGGCAGGTGATCGACTATCAGCGCTATGGCCGGGATTACTATCTCGGGCTTGCCTACAAGTTCTGACCGGGCGCCCGGCGGCACGGCCTTCGCGAGGCCGGCCGCCGGGGCAGGGCGACCATCACGGGATTTCGACCATGCAGGATGATCCGATCAGCATCGTGGCGGTGGCATGAAGCGCCGCCGGCTCCTCGCGCTCGCGGCGCTGCTGCTGTCGACGGCCCCGCTGGCGGCCGCCGACTATCGCCAGCGCCTGCCCGAAGACGAGACGATCTATTTCCTGCTGCCCGATCGGTTCGACAACGCCGATCCATCCAACGATCGCGGCGGCCTGACGGGAGATCGGCTGCGCACCGGCTTCGATCCGGCCGACAAGGGCTTCTACCATGGCGGTGACCTGAAGGGCGTGCTTCGCCGCCTCGACTATATCCAGGGCCTCGGCGTGACCGCGCTGTGGGTGGCGCCGATCTTCCGCAACAAGGCCGTGCAGGGGCCGGCGGGCCATGAATCGGCCGGCTATCACGGATACTGGATCACCGATTTCACCCATGTCGACCCGCATTTCGGCAGCGATGCCGATTTCAAGGCGCTGGTCGACGCCGCCCATGCGCGCGGGCTGAAGGTCTATATGGACATCGTCGTGAACCACACGGCGGACGTCATCCGGTATCGCGAATGCGCCGAGGGGCAGGCCTGTCCCTATCGCTCGCGCGCCGACTATCCCTATGTGCGGCGCGGCGGCGTGGCGGGGGAGCCGATCAACGCCGGCTTCGCGGGCGACGCCGATCACAGCCTCGCCAACTTCGCGCATCTCACCCGGCCGGACTATGCCTACACCCCTTATGTCCCGGCGGCCGAGGCGCACGAGAAGGTGCCGGACTGGCTCAACGACCCGATCTACTACCACAATCGCGGCGACTCGACCTTCGCGGGCGAAAGCTCGACGATGGGCGACTTCTCCGGCCTTGACGATGTGATGACCGAGAACCCGCGCGTCGTGGCCGGGTTCATCGACATCTATGGCGGCTGGATCGACCGCTTCCATGTCGACGGCTTCCGCATCGACACCGCGCGGCATGTGAACCCGGAATTCTGGCAGGCCTTCGTGCCCGCCATGGAGCGGCGCGCCCGCGCCGCCGGCATCCCGAACTTCCACATCTTCGGCGAGGTGGCTGTGCCCGATGCCGCCACGCTGGCCGAGCATAGCCGCGTCGACAAATTGCCTGCCGTGCTGGACTTCGCCTTCGCCAAGGCCGCGGCCGAGATCGTCGCGGGCAAGGCGGGCACCGATCTGTTCGAGCGGACCTTCGCCGCCGATCCGCTCTACGAGCACGGTTTCGCGACCGCCAACGAACTGCCGACCTTCGTCTCCAACCATGACAACGGCCGCTTCGCCTGGTTCGTGAAGCGGGGCTTCCCGCAGGCCAGCGACGAGGAGGTGATGCGCCGCGTCATCCTTGCGCACGCCATGCTGCTCACCCTGCGCGGGGTTCCGACCATCTATGCCGGCGACGAGCAGGGCTTCGTCGGCACCGGCAACGATCAGGATGCGCGCGAGGACCAGTTCGCCAGCCGCACGCCGCTCTATCTGGATCAGAAGCTGCTCGGCACCGATGCGACCCACGCCACCGCGCGCTTCGACACGGAACACCCGATCTACCGCGCCATCGCCGAGCTTGCCCGCATCCGCGCGGCGACGCCCGCGTTGCGCCGGGGCACGCAGATCGTCCGCGCGGCAGGCGACAGGCCGGGCCTGCTCGCCGTCTCTCGCTTCGATCCCGATACCCATCGCGAGGTGCTGATCGCCTTCAACACCTCCACCGCGCCGATCGAGGCGCAGGTGGAGGTCGACACCGCTTCATCCCGCTTCGTCAGTCTGCATGGCGCTTGCGCACCCGTCGCCTCGGCGCCGGGCAGCGTGCGTGTCACGCTTGCTCCCCTCGACTATGTGATCTGCAACAGAGCCCCATGATGATCGAAACCCAATCGGCCCCCGAGATCACGCAGCCCCTCCGTGCGTACCGGCCTTGGTGGCGCGGCGCCGCCATCTACCAGATCTATCCGCGCAGTTTCGCCGATTCCAACGGAGATGGCGTCGGCGATCTGCCGGGCATCACCGCGCGGCTCGACCATGTCGCATCGCTCGGCGTGGACGCGATCTGGTTGTCGCCCTTCTTCACCTCGCCGATGCGCGATTTCGGCTATGATGTGGCGGATTATTGCGGCGTCGACCCGATCTTCGGAACGCTGGCCGATTTCGACGCGCTGATCGCGCGCGCCCATGCGCTGGGGCTGAAGGTCATCATCGATCAAGTCTATTCGCACACCTCCGATCAGCACGCCTGGTTCCGCGAGAGCCGGCAGGATCGCATCAACGCGCGTGCCGACTGGTATGTCTGGGCCGATCCCAAGCCGGATGGCTCGCCGCCCAACAACTGGGCTTCGGTGTTCGGCGGCCCCGCCTGGTCCTGGGACGCGCGCCGTCGCCAATATTATCTGCACAATTTCCTGACCGAGCAGCCCGATCTCAACGTCCATAACCCGCATGTGCAGCAGGCGCTGATCGACACGGCGCGCTTCTGGCTGGATCGCGGCGTGGACGGCTTTCGCCTCGATGCGCTCAATTTCGCGATGCACGACCCGGAGCTGCGCGACAATCCGCCAGCGCCGGAGAATGGCGGCCCGCGCACGCGTCCGTTCGACTATCAACAGCATCTGTTCAACCAGAGCCACGCCGACATCGCCGGCTTCATCGAGCGGCTTCGCGACGTGCTCGACAGCTATGGCGACCGCTTCACCGTCGCGGAGATCGGCGGCCCCGATCCCGATGACGAGATGAAGGCCTTCACCCGCGGCGACCGGCGGCTGAACAGCGCCTACAGTTTCGACTTCCTCTATGCGCCGCGCCTCACGCCCGCTCTCGTGAAGGCGTCGCTCGATCGCTGGCCGGCGGGTGAGGGGATCGGCTGGCCGAGCTGGGCCTTCTCCAACCATGACGCGCCACGCGCCATCTCACGCTGGGCGGCGCCTGAACAGGCGGCGCGCACGGCGCGCATGGCGATGCTGCTGCTTGTCACGCTGCGCGGCAACATCTTCCTCTATCAGGGCGACGAACTCGGCTTGACGCAGGTGGACGTCCCCTTCGAGGCTCTTCAGGATCCCGAGGCGATCGCCAATTGGCCGCTGACGCTGAGCCGGGACGGCGCGCGGACGCCCATGCCGTGGCAGCACGCATGGCCGCATGGCGGGTTCTCGACCGCGCAGCCCTGGCTGCCGCTGGGCAACGACCATGATGCGCTGGCCGTGGACCGCCAGGAGGCGAGCGCGGATTCCATGCTGGCCCTCACGCGGGAACTTCTCGCCATGCGCAACGCCAGCGACGCGCTGCTGATCGGCGATATGCGGATCATCGAGGCAAGCGAAGCGCTTCTGCTGTTCGAGCGGTCGAACGGGGAAGAGCGGCTTCTTTGCGTCTTCAATCTCGGCGATGTGGTGCTTGATTGGCACCCGCCGGAATCCGGCCCGTGGCGGGTGGTCGCCGAAGTGGGCGGCGCCGCGATCGGTCGCCTGCCGGCGATCTCGGGCATGGTGCTCGGCGTGAAGGAGTGGATGGAATGATGAAGTCTCGCGGGGTTCGTCGGCTCCGGATGGCGACGGCTTGTGCGGCCCTGCTGACGGGCGCGGCGCCGGTGGCGGCAGCGACGCCTTTCGCGATGCCCTCCAATCCCGCGGCGGACCAGCTCGACTGGTGGAAACATGCCGTCGTCTACGAAGTCTATCCGCGCAGCTTCGCGGACAGCAACAATGATGGCATTGGCGACATCGCCGGCATCGATCGCCACATGGATTATATCCAGGCGCTGGGCGTCGACGCGATCTGGATGACGCCGATGTTCCCGAGCCCGCAGGCCGATTTCGGCTATGACGTCGCGGATTATGACGGCGTCGATCCGCAGTTCGGCACGGTTGCCGACGTGGATCACCTGATCGCTGACGGCAAGACGCGCGGCGTGAAGCTGATCCTCGATTTCGTGGTGAACCACACGTCGGATACGCATCCCTGGTTCGTCCAGTCGCGCAGCAGCCGCACCAACCCCTATCGCGATTTCTACATCTGGCGCGACGCGAAGGCGGATGGCAGCCCGCCCAACAACTGGACGTCGATCTTCGGCGGTTCCGCCTGGACGGCCGACGCGAAGACCGGCCAGTCCTATTATCATTACTTCTACCCGCAGCAGCCCGATCTCAACTGGCGCAACCCGAAGGTCGAGCAGGCGATGTTCGATGCGGCTGCGTGGTGGCTGAAGCGCGGCGTGTACGGCTATCGCCTCGATGCGGTGGACGCGATGTTCGAGCGCCCGGATCTCAAGGACAATCCGCTCACCAGCGGCACCGATGCCTTCGGGATGCCCAACCAGAGCCGCCCCAACAACGACAACCAGCCCGAGGTCCATAGCGAGCTTCAGAAGCTGCGCGCCCAGGTGATCGATCGCTATCCGGGCCGCGTGCTGATCGGAGAGACCTGGACGGACAATGCCGCCGATCTCGTCCGCTATTACGGGCCGAAGAACGACGAGCTTCAGCTTCCGATGTTCCTCAACCTGATGACGCTGAAGACGCTGACCGCGCCTGATCTGCGCGCGCGGATTCAGGCGGTCGAGAGCAATCCGGTCGGCGGCTGGCCCTGCTTCGCGCTGTCGAACCACGACAATCGCCGCGTGGCCGGGCGCCTGCCGTTGCCGCCGGGTGCCTCCACGGACGACATGGCCAAGCTCACCGGCGCCCTGCTGCTGACGCTGCGGGGCACGCCCGTCCTCTATTATGGCGAGGAGCTGGGCATGGTGAACAACGATCCCACCCGCGTCGAGGATGTGCAGGACATCATCGGCAAGAAGGGCTGGCCGCTGGAGAAGGGCCGCGACGGCGAGCGCTCGCCGATGCATTGGGACGCGAGCATCAACGCCGGCTTCAACAACGGCGCGAAGCCGTGGCTGCCGGTCGGCCCCGATTATGCGACGCGCAACGTCGCCGCCCAGATGGACGATCCCAATTCGGTGCTGACTCTATACCGTACGCTGATCTCCGCCCGCCGGACCAATCCGGCCCTGTCGGGCGATTATGTGCAGGTCGCGCCGGACGATCCGCAAGTGCTGGCCTTCCAGCGGAGCGGCGGAGGCCATAAGGTGCTCGTGCTGCTCAATTTCGACGACAAGCCGGCCGATGTCGCCCTGGCCGGCGTCGGCGCCGCGAAGATCGGTCATATCATCGCCAGCAATCGCGCCCTTCCGTCTGCGGACGGGGTTCACCTCGATCCTCTGGGCGTGTTCGTGGCCGATATCGAATAGGACACCGACCACGAAGGGCCTTCGTCGCGGACCATTGCGCACGGCGGACGGACTGGGCATCACAGGCCGACGATCCGCCAGCTTGATCGGGAACCGTGACGTCCAAGATCGCCACAGCGTCCGCCGACAGGGACTTGAAGCTGCTCCGCCGCCTCCTGCGCGCCAAGGATCGGATGGATGCCGCCCCGCATGAGGAATGGCCGGTGTCGCGGCTGGCCCGCGTCAGCGGCGCCTCGGAGGCCCATTTCGCGCGATCGTTCCGGGATGCCTTCGGTGTTCCCCCGCATCGCTATCTGCTGACCCGTCGCGTCGAGCGGGCCGCGGCCCTGCTGCGCGATACCGATCTGCCGGTTACGGAAATCGCCTTCCAGACTGGCTGGAACAGTCTCGGAACCTTCGGCCGCACGTTCCGCGACGTGACCGGCGAAAGCCCGGGCGGATGGCGGCGGCGAATGCTGGTCGCGGCACATGATCTGGAGCAGGTGCCGCATTGCTTCGTCAGCGCGGCGCAGCGACCCAACCTCAAAACCGCAGTTTCGGAGAAGCGGCGCCGGGAAACCGACGATAGGACCGGGGCAACCGAAACGGAGGTCTTATGACGCAAGGGGTTCAAGTCGCCGGCCTGTACGTCCACGATCAGGACGAGGCGCTTCAGTTCTATGTCGAGAGGCTCGGGTTCCGCGTCCATACCGACGCGCATAACGGGGATTATCGCTGGCTGACGGTGCAGCATCCCGATCAGCCGGATTTCCAGCTCGGCCTGTTCCGGCCGCAGGCGCCGACTGTCGATGAAGAGACGGCGCGGGGGCTTCTGGAGGCGGTCGCCAAGGGGGCGATGCCGCCGCTCGTGCTGGTCGTCGAGGATTGCCACGCCACCTATGAGGCGATGCGGGCGCGCGGCGTCGAGTTCACGCAGGAACCGATCGCGCGCTACGGCTCGGTCGACGCGAGCTTCCGCGATCCGTCGGGCAACGGCTGGAAGCTGATCCAGGCCCGCTGAGGCTCCCCATGTGCTTCATTCCATCCTGCGTGCTCCTGAAGGGAGGCTGCTATGATCTTGCGAAGCTGGATCCGCCAGAGCCATCGCTGGCTGGGCATCATCCTGACGCTGACTATCCTTGCCAACTTCGTGATGATGCCCTTCGGCCCGCCACCGCCGCCGATCGTCTATGCGCCGCTCGCCCCGCTGGCGCTGCTGCTGGCGAGCGGATTGTATATGTTCTTCCTGCCTTATGTCCGAACGGCTGAGCGTTCGTGATCGGCGTGCGTGCGGACGTCCTTGAGGATCGTCCGCCCGTGCCTTACGCCACGTCTCCAGCAAGCGTTGCGCCCGAGCGTAACGACCAGTGGAGGAAGAGGCGTCATGGGGCAGGCGGCATTTCGATCGGAGGCGGGCGCGGAGCCGTCGCTGCTTCATCCCGGCTTGCTGGCCTGCATCGCCACCGCGGCGCTGGCCGGACTTCTGTTCGGGTTCGACACCGCCGTGATCTCCGGCACGACCCATGCCCTGTCGAAGCAATATGATCTCGATCCCACATGGCTGGGCATCACCGTATCCTCCGCGCTCTGGGGCACGTTGATCGGCGCGCTGTTCGCAGGCGCTCCCGGCGATCGTTTCGGCAGCCGCGATACGCTGCGGGTGCTGGCGCTCTTCTACGTCATCGCCGGTTTCGGCTGCGCCTTCGCCTGGAGCTGGGGCTCGCTCGTTCTGTTCCGCGTCTTCGCCGGCCTCGCCGTCGGAGGCTCCTCGGTGCTGGCGCCGGTCTATATCTCGGAAATCGCGCCGCCGTCGAAGCGAGGGGCGCTGGTCGCGACCTTCCAGTTCAACATCATCCTCGGCATCCTGCTCGCTTATGTCTCCAATGCCATCATCGGCTCGCTCGGCCTCGGTGCGGCGGAATGGCGGTGGAAGTTCGGCGTGGCCGCGGTGCCGGCGCTGATCTTCATGCTTCTCCTCATCCGCATTCCGAACAGCCCACGCTGGCTGGTCGGCAAGGGGAGGATGGATGAGGCCCGCCACTCGCTCGCCCGTATCGGCATGGGGGCCGATCGGGCCGATGCCGCCATCGATGAGTTCCGGCGAGGCCTGGCGACAACGGGAACGGTCGAGAAGCTATCCTGGACCCGGCACCGGAAGCCCATCCTGCTGGCGGTCGCGATCGCGGCCTTCAATCAGCTCTCGGGGATCAACGCGCTTCTCTATTATCTGAACGACATCTTCGCGGTGTCGGGCGGAGCCTTCTCGGCGGATATGCAGGCCGTCATCATCGGCGTGGTCAACGCAGTGTTCACCTGCGTCGGCGTGTTGCTGATCGACAGGCTGGGGCGGACCACGCTTCTCCTGATCGGTTCGGCCGGCATGGCCGTCTGCCTCGCCGTGGCGGGAGCGGCGATGGGTGGCGTGCTGCCGAAGCCGATGGTGTTGTATGCGCTGATCGGGTTCATCACCTTCTTCGCGCCCAGCACCGGGGCGGTGATCTGGGTCTATATCAGCGAGGTCTTCCCGACGCCGGTGCGCGGGCGCGGCAGCGCGGTTGGCGCCTCGACCCATTGGGGGCTGAACGCGATGATCGCGGCGGCTTTCCCCACCGTTGCGGCGATGTCGGTCAGCCTGCCCTTCTATTTCTTCGCGGCGATGATGGTGGTGCAGTTCGTGATCGTGCTGGCCTATTTCCCCGAGACGAAGGGCATCTCGCTTGAAGGGATGGAAGAGCAGCTCGAAGGGGAGCCTGTGCGCCAGCCGGCCACGGCGGCTCTCCCCTGAGGCGCTGTCAGCAAAGGGTGCGGTGGAACAGACGGAGCGTCCAGTCGATGGCCTGGAGGAAGAGCGCCGGATCGTAACGCGGCCCCTCGTCGCGCAGGAAGGCGTGGGCGGCGTTCACCTCATGCCATTCGTAGCGCGCGCCGACTTCCTCCAGCCGTGCCCGGATCGCGAGCCTCCCTTCGAAGGGGACGTGCGGGTCTTGCCGTCCCCAGACGAACATCGTCTCGGCTTTCAGCTCCGCCATGCGCGCAAGGCTGTCGTCGGATTTGCCGGCGCCGAGCGTCCCGGAATGAATATCCGTCGCGTAGAAGCAGGCCGCCGCCGACACGATCGGGTTGAGCGCCGCGCGATAGGCGAGATGCCCGCCGAGGCAGACGCCCATCGTCGCGAGCTTGCCCGTGCAGGCGTCATGTCCGCGCAGGAACTCCAGTCCGATCCGCGCATCCTCGTCATAGGCGGCGACGGGCTTATCGAACTTGAGGAAATTGCCCCGATCCGTCCCGGCCTGATCGTAATGCAGCACCGTCCCGGCCGGCTCATATTCATGATAGACCTCAGGCACGCCGACGACATAGCCTTGCCCCGCGATCATCGCGGCGAGCCGGCGGATCGGATCCGTCACCTGATAGATTTCGGAGAAGAGCAGGACGCCCGGAAAGCGGCCCGGAACGGCCGGCCGGAACAGATGTATCCGCATTGAGCCGCCGCCCGATGTCGGCACGTCCACCGTTTCGTCCGAACGAATAATCATCCTGTTCCCTTTCGAATGCAGGAGCGGGCGGTCAGAGGCCGGGCTGGGCCAATGCCTCCGCGGAGAAGGTGAAGCGGCTCGCCAGCAGCAGCCCGATCAGGCTGAGAACCGCCGCGCCGGCCAGATACACGCCGACGGACGTCAATCCGCCATGCTCGGCGAGGACTTGCGCGATGGCGGGCGTGAGGCCGCCACCGATGATGCCGCCGACGTTGAAGGCGAGCGAGGTGCCCGTATAGCGGACTTGCGGCGGAAACAGACCGGGCAGCCATGCGCCGAGCGGCCCGTACACGAAGCCCATGGTGAGCAGCGCCAGCGCCAGGAACAGGAAAACGCCGCCGATCTGCCCGCTGCCGACGAGGGGCGCCAGCAGCGCGCCGGCCGCGATCGTCCCGAGGCATCCCCAGATCAGGACGCGCCGAGGGTCCAGCAGCCGATCGGACAGCCAGCCGGCGAAGAGGATGCCCGCCGCCATGAACAGGATCGCGCCGAGCTGCGCCTCCAGGAAGGACTGGCGGGGATAGCCGAGCTGGGTGGTGCCGTAGCCGAGCGTGAAGGCGGTCGCGATATAATAGAGCGCGAAGCAGGCGACGACGCCCAGCGTGGCGGCCACCACCGGGCCGAAACGGCTTCGCAGGACTTCCATGATCGGCACGCGGGGAGGGGCCTCCTCCTCGATCGCGGCGGCGAAGGCGGCGGTCTCGGTCAGCTTGAGCCGCACCCACAGGCCGAGGCCGACGAGCAGCGCACTGGCGAGGAAGGGGATGCGCCAGCCCCAGTCGCGGAACTGATCCGGGCTGAGGCCAAGCCCCAGCAACAGGAAGAAGCCATTGGCGGCAAGGAAGCCGACCGGCGCACCGAGCTGCGGCATCATGCCGTATCGCGCCCGCCATCCCGGTGGCGCGTTCTCCACCGCCAGCAACGCGGCGCCGCTCCACTCGCCGCCGAGACCGATGCCCTGCCCGAAGCGCAGCAGGCAGAGCAGGGCGGGCGCGAGCCATCCGACCATCGCATAGGTTGGCAGGAAGGCGATGGCCGCCGTGGAGATGCCCATCAGCAGCAAGGAGGCGACCAGCGTCGACTTGCGGCCGATCCGATCGCCGAAATGGCCGAACAGCGCGCCGCCCAGCGGGCGGGCGAGGAAGGCGAGGCCGAAGCTCGCATAGGACGACAGAAGCTGCGCGGATGCGGAACTGGCCGGAAAGAAGAGCGGCCCGAACACGAGGCTGGTCGCCGTGGCGTAGATATAGAAATCATAGAATTCGACCGACGTGCCGACCAGGCTCGCCAGCAGGATACGGGTCGTCTGCCTTGCCTCTCGCATATTCCTCACTCTTGTATCATCCAGCCGGACCAAGCCCCGTGCGGTGGCTTTGATCCGGGTTATGCCCTCGTTTCCGCCTGTCCGATCGCGGCGGCTATTCCCGCTACGATCCGGCGGTCCGTGATCCGGCGCGGGCCTTGGGCGAAGCCGAAACATATCGTCTTCTCCTCGGGCGGGGCACCGGGCCGGCTGGCGGATCCGTGAATCTCGCGCACACTGGTGGCCGCGACCAGCGCTGCGGCATTGTCGGGACGCACGCCCGCCCCCGCCATGATCGACAGATGCGGCCCCGCAACCTCGACCATGCGGGCCAGCGTCGCGGCGCCTTCGGGCGCGCTTGCCGCCCCTCCCGAACTCAGAATCTTGTCGTAGCCGAGGACACGGGCCTCCTCCACGGCCGCAACCGGGTCGACGGAGAGATCGATCGCCCGGTGCAGCACGATCGTCGCATCGCGAGCCGCGTCCCGGAAGCGGGCCATCGCCTCGCGATCGAGCCGGCCATCGGGCAACAGCGCCCCCACCACCACGCCGGCCGCGCCTCGTGCGAGTGCAAGGCGGATCTCCTCGATCATCACAGGCACGTCGCCGTCTTCCAGCACATATCCGCCGGCACGCAGGCGGATCATCGGGTGGACCGGCAATCCAGAGGCAACCGCCTGCTCGATCAGGGCCGCCGATGGAGTAAGTCCGCCGAGCTCCAGGGCCGAGCAAAGTTCGAGCCGATCGGCGCCGCCGGCGACGGCCTCGCGGATGCCCGCCGGATCATCGACGCAGATTTCGAGAAGAATGCCCATCCGCCGCACCCTAGGGCGCTTTGCGGCGATGCCAAGCGCTACCCTGAATGCCCGGCGCGGGAGCGATATTCCGTTGGGAACCGCTGCCGGGCTGAAGGGTCTGTATCTCGAACCTTTGCTCCCGTTCATTCTGTATCTTGCCGAGCGCTGGCAGGCAGGGGGCGAATCCGAGACCCTTTCCAGTGTATGAGCCCGCCCATGCATCGTCGCCTTCTTCTGTCCGCCTCCCTTCTCGCTGGTCTGCTGGGTAGCCGCGCCGTCGCCGCCGATCCGGCTCCGTTCGATCTGACGGGGCCGACGCTCCGCGTCACCGTCACGCATCAGGGCAAGAGCTTGCCCATCGCGCAGGTGCCGCAGCTTTCCGCGGGCGACAGGCTCGATATCCGGGCCGATCTGCCCAAGGATCAGTCGGCGCATTATCTGCTGATCGCGGCCTTCCTGCGCGGATCGACCAACCCGCCACCGGACAAGTGGTTCTACCAATCCGAAACATGGAAGAAGAACAAGAAGGCGCGGGCCGGCCTTTCGCTCACCGTGCCGGATGGCGCGCAGCAGGTCGTGCTGTTCCTGGCGCCCGAAACCGGCGGCGACTTCTCGACTTTGCGCAATTCCGTGCAGGGCCGGCCGGGCGCCTTCGTGCGAGCGGCGCAGGATCTGGCGCAGGCTTCGCTCGACCATGGCCGGCTCGACACCTATCTCGGCGAGGTCCGCAAGGTTGTGCCCGACGACCCGGAGCGGCTCAAGCGCATCGCGCCGCTGCTCGCGCGGAGCCTTCAGGTGAAGGTGAATGACGACTGCCTGACCAAGATGCCGTCGCTGCAATCCGCCTGCCTGCTCCAGAACCAGGAGACGCTGGTGCTGAGCGACGGGCACAGCAACGCCATCACCGAGGCGGTGGCCGGGCCGGGGGCGGATCTGGCGCTTCAGCTCAGCGCCACGCCGCAGGGCGGGCTCGGCTATTACAGCCCCTATATCGCGGCGATCCGAGATATCATCGGCATCTTCAGTTCGATCCACACGGCGAAATATCAATATATCCCCGCGCTCGCGACGATGGACGGCGATCAGATGCGGCTGGTTCTGAACGCGCCGCCGTCCTTCCACAATCCGAAGTCGGTGCTGGTCGCCCCCCTGCCGGTGGTGGCGCCCGTGCATGTGCCGCCGCTTCAGGTGCCGGAGGTTTCTCCGTCGCTCTGTCTCCAGTCGGCCGAACCGCTGCTGCCGATGAGCGGCGCGCCGCTCATCTATTCGACGCATTATGCCCATGACCTCAGCCTGCGCGTGAAGCTGCCCGATGGTCGTGACATCGATCTGCCGGCGATCCCGGACGTGGAGCAGGGCGGATTGCGTATCATGATGGCGGGCAAGCTCCCGGCGGGGGTCTCCGGTCCGCTGGAAGGGCGCATACATGGCGTGTGGGGTTTCCAGCCGTTCGACGGCCCGACGGTGCGCTTGCAGGCCCTGCAGGCCGGCCAGTGGCGGCCGGGCTCAAGCAGCCCTCCCTCGGCTGGAGGCACGACCACGCTCGTCGGCGGCGCGGCGGCGTGCGTCACCGGCGTGACGCTCCAGATCGGCGGTGCGGCGCCTGTCAGGACGACATGGAAGAAGGAAGGCCCGGATCGGATCAGCATCGCGCTTCCCGCCGGCGACGGAAAGGGCGCGCTGGCGGTGGAGATCGCAGGCCCCGGCGGGGCGTCGCCGGACAAGGTGGTGCTCGCCGCGCCGCGCACGCCGACACGGCTCGCCGCGAGCATGATCGCGCATAATGTGCAACGCGCGGCGGCGAGCGGGCCGGTCGCGATCACGCTCGGCAGCGACAGCGAGATACCCGGCAACGCGACCTTCACCTTCTCGCTGCGAACCGACGGGAATGCCCGGCTGACTGGTCAGGAGAGCATCGAGATCGCCGCCGCGTCGGGCGGGGAGGGGGCGCGGCTCACCGTCTCGAACGGCCTTACCTTCGTCGACGACCATGTTCTGATCGCCACCTTCCAGCCCGGCCGGCTGCTCGGCCCGTCCGCCTTCGGAGCGCTCAGGGCGCGTATCGTGCGCGATGGCGCGGAAAGCGACTGGCTGCCCATCGGCACGCTGGTGCGCCTGCCGACGCTGACCCAGTTGCAATGTGCCGCCGCCCCGGCGGATGGCTGTACGCTCACGGGAAGCGGCCTGTTCCTGATCGACAGCCTGTCCGCGACGCCCGGTTTCGAGCATCCGCAGGCCGTGCCGGCGGGCTACGCCTCCGACACGCTGCCCGTGCCGCGACCGGCGGACAACGGAGCGCTCTATTTCCGCCTCCACGATGCCCCCGATGTCGCCAACAGGATCGGGGGCTGACAGGCCACCGCCCTCAGGTGGTCCTGGACATCCAGACTTGCGAGAGCGTCGGCCCTTCCTTCCGATGGCTGGGAAATTCGGGTGAAGGCCCGGCGCGGTTCATGCGCGCATAGTTGGGCACGGCCAGCATCGGAGCGCCGTCCGCCCATTGGCCGGTAATCGTCATGACGCCGTTCAGCAGATCGCCCCGCCACGCGGTTGCCAGAGGGGCGTTGCCGAGCGGAACGTCCAGCCGCTGCCGATCGGCGGCCTCGCTATTGTAGATAAGGGGGCCGTAGCGGAGTGCGACCTTGCCCTTTGTCGCGGCCACCACATCCCGGCTCACGATCCGCTGCACGGCCATCGGCAGTTCGAGATCGACCCGGTCGCCGGCCTTCCACTCGCGCTCGATCACCGCATAGCCGTTGACGACGGGAGCCCTGACTTCCGATCCGTTGACGGACAGACGGCGCAGCCCGCTCACTTCGGGCGTCGAGGCGTAAAGCTCGCTCGTCGTGCGATCCGGCACGCGGAGATGGAGCGCGAAACGACGCGGTGCCGCCGGATTGACGGTGATCGCCACCGTGCCCGCCCAAGGATAGTCCGTCTCCTGCACCATCTCCACCCGCGTGCCGGCCACCTCGCCGACATCGATCCGGCTGCCGGCGAACAGATTGACGAACAGGCCTTGCGAGCTCTTCGCATAGGCCCAGGTCGGCATCATCAGGAGTGTCCGGGGGATGTTCCCCACACAGCAGGGGCAATCGTGCCACGCATAGCGCTCGGTGTTGATGAGCGGATTCGTGTAGGTGTAATGATGGCCGTCGATATCGGTCGCGCCCAGCAGTGCGTTATACATGGTCTCCTCATAGAGGTCCGCATATCGCGCATCATGATAGGCAAGGTTGAGCTTGTACTGGAAGAAAATCAGCCCACAGCTTGAGCAGGATTCGCAATAGGCGTCGTTCTTCAGCGCATAGTCGTCGCCGAATCCCTCCGAAGAATCCCCGCTGCCGATGCCGCCGGTGACATAATATTTGCGATTGACCATATTGTCCCAAAGCGACGCGACGGCGCTCTGATAATCGCGATCGCCGGTCTCGGCGGCGATGTCCGCCATGCCGGAATAGAAATAGACGGCGCGAACCGCGTGGCCCACCGCCTGATATTGGCGGCTGGGCGGCAGGTGGCTCTGGTCATATTCATCGCCGCCCCGGCGCGATTCCAGCAGGAAGCGGGCGAGCGCGATATAGGCGTCGCCCTGGCCTCCGCCCTCCATGTCGTTGACGAAGCGGCCGAAGCGGACGAGGGCCTGCTCCATCTCCTGATGACCGTCGAACCAGGCCTTCTTGCCCGGCCCGATGTTCGCCACCCAACAATCCGCGAGTCGCCGGGCCGCATGGTAGAGCCGCCGGTCCTGTCCTTTGGTCAGCGTGTAATGGTTGATCGCGGATTCGATGAAATATCCCGAGACATAGCCTTCATGATTGCCGCGATGCGCAGGATCCCAGCGCTGCGGCCATTCCTTCCGATCGGCCAGCGTATAGGCGGTCTGGAGATAGCCGTCCGGGTGCTGGGCGGCGAGGATGATCGGTATCCAGCGTTCGAGCGTGGCCCGCATCCCATCGTGCGCCGCCACGATCTCGGGATCGCCGGCCGGATCGACCATCAGCGCGAGACACATCGATTCCACCGTCTGATGCACCCAGGCGTTGGAGAAGACATAGCCCTGATGCGGCTTATGCGGTTCGCCCCGCAACGCTTTCGCCGCCTCGATGAAATTGTCGAGCCCGCCTCTGCCTTCCTTGAGGTCGGTGCGTTCGCAATAGTCGACGCAGTGTGGAATCCAGTTGACGATCAGCGCCTTGGCCCGCGCCCGCCAGAAGGGGCTCGTGATCGTGTAGGGCGTCGTATAGACCACCTCCAGCCGCTCGGCCGGCGGGGCTGCCTGCGCGCGGAGCCGCAGACGCGATGCAGTGGTCTTGCCGTTGGCGGATGCGCTCGCCTCCAGCACATAATCCCCGGCCGAGGTCGCCATGGCGCTCGTTTCGGCGGTGCTTGCGTTCGCGAACAGGATATCGCCCGGCCCGCTGATCTTCCGCCACCGGAAGGCGCTCGCCGGCGCCCCGAGTTGCTTCATTTGCGCCGCCAGATAGGTCTTGCCGCCAAGCACCACCGTCCGGTCCGGGCCTGCCGCTACCGCCGGAGCGAGGGCGGGAGGCGTGCCCGGCCCATACACTTTCCATTGCAGGATGCCGGCCGGCCTCTTCCCGTTGGAGGAAATCTCCAGCCTCAGTCGCGGGGTGCGGACGGGATCGAATCCCGTGCTGTCATAGGCATCCCGAGACACGCCCAAACCTTGGGGGTTGCCCACCGGGACGAAGCCCGAACCGTTCCAGTAGAGAATCCGGTAGCGGGCCGGCAGCTCAGTGCCCTCGCTGCCTTCCTGCCAATAGACGTCGATCCGATCCACGGAGACCGGCTCCGGCCAGTCATACTGGACCCATTGATCGTCCGTGCTGGGCGAGAAATCGAAGGCGATCGGCGCGGCATCGCCCGAATTCTTCGGCTCCTTCCCATCGTTGAGGCGCGGCAGCTTGGACGGCATCGTGCAGAAGGACGCGGTGGGAACCGCCACGAGAGCGAGATTGGCGGCACGGGGCGATGCAGGCGGAGCGACGGCACCCGCGGCCGACGCCGCTGCCAGCGCGGAGGTGCCCGCCAGAAAGCCCCGTCGGCTCAACCGCGCATGTTTCGCCCAGTTTCCGGCATCCGCCCCATGCCGCCCGCAACCTGACCCGGCCATTAGCCCGCTCCCATATGATTGTTCCCGGCGCCCGCACAGGCTGCTCTCAGTTAGCCTATTATGTCGGACAAGTTGGCGCAATAGCATGGCGATGGGTTTGTTCGGATCGAGTGGTGGCCTGGTAAACGGTAGCACCCTGCCAATTCATGTCTGACTATTAGAAAGGATGCGCAGGGCCATTGACCATCGCCCGCGACGCGAACACTCTACCGCAAGTGCGAAGAAAGGGGCGGCGCGGATCGTGCGCATCATGATCGTTGACGATACGGGCCTGCGCGCCTCCGTGCTGGAGGAAGGGCTGCGCGAGGCCGGCTATGACGATATCCACATCGTCCCGCCGCGCGGCGCCTTCGTCGCTCGGATCGAGAGGATGGCGCCGGACGTGGTGCTGATGGATCTCGGCTCCCCCAGCCGCGACACGCTGGAGGAGATGCTGGTGGTCAGCCGTGCGCTGGCGCGGCCGATCGCGATGTTCGTGGACCAGTCCGACGACGACATGATCGGTGCCGCGATCGACGCCGGGGTCTCCGCCTATGTCGTCGACGGGCTGCGCAAGGAGCGGGTGAAGCCGATCCTCGATCTCGCCATCCGCCGCTTCAATGCCTTCGCGCGGATGCAGAGCGAACTCGACGAGGCGCGCAGCGCATTGGCCGAACGCAAGACCATCGACAGGGCGAAGAATATTCTCATGACCAGTCGCAACCTTTCCGAACCGGATGCCTATGCCCTGCTGCGTTCCACCGCGATGAATCAGGGGCGGCGCATCGTCGAGGTGGCGGAGGCGCTCATCACCGCCAGCGATCTGCTGGGAGGCCGCGCATGACCCCGCTTTCCGTCGCCTATCTCCCTTTGGCGGACAGCGCCGTGCTGGTCGCCGCGAAGGAGAAGGGGTTCGCCGCCGCGCATGATATCGATCTGGCATTGGTGCGGACCGAATCCTGGGCCACGCTGCGCGATCGGCTGGTCTATGGGCAGGTGCAGGCCGCGCATATGCTCGCGCCACTCGCCATCGCGGTGACGTTGGGGCTGAGCCAGCATCCCGCCTCGCTGTCCGCGCCGTTCAAGCTCAACGTCAACGGCAACGCGCTGGCCATGGCGACGGACTTCGCCGCCGCGCTCGATCCCGATCCGGCGCGACGCATCGCCGATCCGATCGCGGCCGCGCACGATTTCGCCACGGCGATCGGGCTGCATCGTCGCAAGCCGGTGATCGGCATCGTCCATCGTTATTCCAGCCATGCGCTGATGCTGCGGTACTGGCTGGGCTATGCCGGCATCGATCCCGACCGGGATCTGGCGCTGCGCGTGCTGCCGCCCTCGCTGATGGTGGAGGCGATGCGCGGCGGCGAAATCGATGGCTTCATGGCGGGCGAGCCGTGGAGCAGCGTGGCCGTGCAGGAAGGACTGGCCGAGATCGTCGCCGTCGGCGCGCGCATCTGGCAGCGGGGTGTGGAGAAGGTGCTCGCTTTCCGCACCGACTGGATGGAGGCACGGCCTGAACTGGTCGACCGCTTGCTGGTGGCGCTGGATCGCGCGGCGGCATGGTGCGACGATCCCGCCAATCGGGAGGAACTGGCCGAATTGCTGGCGCGGCCGGCCTATGTCGGGCGGGCGACGGAAACGATCCTGCCGGCGCTTTCCGGCCGGCTGGCGCTGCGTGCCGCCGATCATCCGGTCGAGTTGCCGGACATGATGATCTTCCACCGCGAGGCGGCCGCCTTCCCGTGGCGGAGCCAGGCGTTGTGGATCTATTCGCAGATGGTCCGCTGGGGGATGGCCGAACCCTCGGAACAAGCCGAGCGGCAGGCGGCGGCGGTGTTCAGCTCCGACGTCTATCGCCGGGCCTTGGCGGGGACGGGGGCGCCGATGCCGGGCGCGAGCATGAAGGTGGAGGGGGCGCTCACGACACCCACGGCCGTAGGATCGCATCGCGCGGACCTGACGCTCGGGCCGGACCGCTTCTTCGACGGGCGTATTTTCGATCCCGCCGATCTGGCGGCTTATCTCGAAGGGCTCCGTCCGCGTTGAGCGCCGCACTTTTTGCACTTGCGAAGGCGACGGCTTTGCGGAACACTTGGCCCGTCGCGCGATGATGCGCGCCTAGCGGAGACGCGCCCCAATGCGGGGGCCGCTCTCCATCGCAAGATCAGCAGAGCCGCTGTCCGGCCGTCGCGAGCGCGAGGGGCCGGAGGCGGCTTTTTTCGTGTCCGGCGGACGACGATCGGGGGTTCGATATGGCGACGGTCTATTGGAAGGATGAAGAGCGCACCGGGGATGTCGGCGGCTTCTGGAAGGCGGGGCACCGGCCAACACTCATCGCCGCCTTCCTCTATTTCGACATGGCCTTCATGGTGTGGGTGCTGCTCGGCCCGTTGGCGCCGGAGATCGCCCGTGCCTTGCATCTGACGCCGGCCCAGAAGGGGTTGATGGTCGCGACCCCCACGCTGGCCGGCGCGGTGCTGCGAGTGGTGAACGGTCTGCTGGTGGATCGCATCGGCCCCAAGCGCACGGGCGCGGTCGGCCAGATCATCGTCCTTGGCGGGCTGTTCTCCGCCTGGCTGCTCGGCGTGGACAGCTTCGGCGGAACGCTGGCGCTCGGCGTGATCCTCGGCTTTGCGGGGGCGTCCTTCGCGGTCGCTCTGCCGCTGGCCAGCCGCTGGTATCCGCCCGAGCATCAGGGCAAGGCGATGGGGATCGCCGGCATGGGCAACTCGGGGACGGTGCTGGCCTCGCTGTTCGCGCCGGCTTTGGCGAAGATGCTCGGCTGGAACGCGGTGCTGGGCCTTGCCTGCATCCCGCTCGCGATCGTGTTCGTGGTCTATATCGTCCTGGCGAAGGACGCGCCCGGCGAGACAGCTCCGCGTCGCCTGTCCGCTTATGGAGGGCTTTTGAGGACCGCTGACGCGTGGTGGCTGATGCTGTTCTACGGCGTCACCTTCGGCGGCTTTGTCGGGCTGGCGGCATCGCTGCCCATCTATTTCACCGACCGGTTCGGCGTGAGCAGCGTCGTGGCAGGCGGTTGCACGGCGGCCTGTCTGTTCGCCGGCTCGCTGGTGCGCCCGCTCGGCGGCGCGCTGGCGGACAGGATCGGAGGCGTCAGGACGCTGACGATGGTCTATCTCGTCGCCGCGCTGGCGCTGGCGGGCGTCAGTGGCGCGCCGACGATGGGAAGCGCGCTCGGCCTGTTCGTGGTGGCGATGCTGGCGCTCGGCACGGGGAACGGCGCGGTCTTCCAACTCGTGCCACAGCGCTTTCGCGCGGAGATCGGCGTCATGACCGGGCTGGTCGGCATGGCCGGCGGGATCGGGGGCTTCTATCTGGCCTCCTCGCTCGGCATCGCGCGGCAGTTCACCGGCAGCTATCAGCCGGGCTTCCTGATCTTCGCCGCGCTGGCGCTGGCCGCGGCCTTCTGCATCACCGTCGTCAAGCGTCGCTGGCGTGCGACATGGGAAGCCGCCGGGAGAGGTGTTCGCATCTGATCGACCGTTTTATGCCGCAGCGCAAAAACAGGCTTGAGCGCGACGGGGAATCGAGGCATTCTTGAAAACGATCGGGCAAGGGCGCTCGATCCGACATAGTCGGAACCCTCCATCGACGGGCGGTTTCGGCACATCGCCCCGGCGGTTTTCCCGCCGGTTCACGATGCAGGCAAGGCCGCCATCCAGACTTCGCAACGCGCGAGGTCTGGATGGCGGCCTTTTTCGTTTCTGGAGCAGCGGGCATGGATTTCTATGGGCATGACAATGTCGAGGGAGAGGTGGCGGTCGACCGGGTCGATGGCCTCCCGCACCTCGTCGTCGTCGGCAACGGCATGGCGGGCTGCCGCGCGGTGGAGGAACTTCTGGCGCGGGATGCGGGGCGCTACCGCGTCACCATTTTCGGTGCCGAGCCGCATGTGAACTATAACCGCATCATGCTCTCGCCCGTGCTCGCCGGGGAGAAGACATTCGACGAGATCGTCATCAACGATCGCGCCTGGTATGCCGAAAACGGCATCGAACTGGTGGTCGGCGATCCGGTGGTGGCGATCGATCGCGGGTCGAAGCGCGTCACGGCGCAGTCGGGGCGGAGCGTCTCCTACGACAAGCTGCTGATCGCCACCGGCTCCGATCCCTTCATCATCCCGGTGCCGGGCAAGGATCTGCCGGGCGTCATCAGCTTCCGCGACATGAAGGATGTCGACGCCATGCTGGCCGCGGCCGCGCAGGGCGGCGATGCGGTGGTGATCGGCGGCGGTCTGCTCGGGCTGGAAGCAGCGCACGGGCTCACGCTGCGCGGCATGAAGGTGACGGTGCTGCACATCATGCCGACGCTGATGGAGCGCCAGCTCGACGAGGCGGCGGGATGGCTGCTCAAGTCCGCACTGGAAGCGCGCGGGCAGACCATCCTCACCGGCGCTGACACCGCTGAAATCTTCGGCAACGGCCATGTCGAGGGCATCCGCCTGAAGGACGGGCGCGAGATACCCGCCAGCCTCGTGGTGATGGCGGTCGGCATCCGCCCCTCGGTCGCTCTGGCGCGGGCGTGCGGGCTGGAGATCGGACGCGGCATCAAGGTCGACGATCATATGGTCACGTCGGACCCTGACGTGCTCGCGGTCGGCGAATGCGTCGAGCATGACGGCAACGTCTACGGCCTCGTGGCGCCGCTCTGGGAGATGTGCCGCAGCCTCGCCGACGGGCTGGTCGGGCAGCATAGCGGCTATCGCGGTTCCGTCACCTCGACCAAGCTCAAGGTCGCGGGGTTGGATGTCTTCTCGGCGGGCGATTTTTCCGGGAGCGATGGCGCGGAGGACATCGTGCTCCGCGACGCCTCGCGCGGCGTCTACAAGCGCGTGGTGGTGAAGGACGATCGCGTGGTCGGTGCCGTGCTTTACGGCGATACGGCGGACGGCGGCTGGTATTTCGACCTGCTCAAGAAGGGCGAGGACGTCTCGGCCATCCGCGACATGCTGATCTTCGGGCAGGCCTATGCCTTCGGAGGTGGGCAGGCGGACCCTCTTGAAGCCGTTGCGGCGCTGGCGGACGATGCGGAAGTCTGCGGCTGCAACGGCGTGTCCAAGGGGCAGGTGGTGGCCTGCATCGAAGGCGGAGCGACCACGCTCGATGCGGTTCGCGGCACCTGCAAGGCCTCGGCCTCCTGCGGTTCCTGCACCGGGCTGGTGGAGAAGCTCCTCACCCTCACGCTGGGCGATGGATATGCCGGTGAGCGTGCGGTGAAGACGCTCTGCAAATGCACCAGCTTCGGCCATGACGACGTCCGCCGCGAGATCGTCGCGCAGGGGATGAAGTCGATCCCCGAGGTGATGCAGAAGCTGCACTGGTCGACGCCGGACGGTTGCTCATCCTGCCGCCCGGCACTCAACTATTATCTGCTTTGCGCGTGGCCCGGCGAGTATCGCGACGACCAGCAGAGCCGCTTCGTCAACGAACGCCTCCACGCCAACATCCAGAAGGACGGCACCTATTCCGTCGTGCCGCGCATGTGGGGCGGGCTGACCAACCCCCGCGAGCTGCGCGCCATCGCCGATGTGGTGGAGAAATATAACGCGCCGATGGTCAAGGTGACGGGCGGTCAGCGGCTCGACATCTTCGGCATCAGGAAGGAGGATCTGCCCGCCGTCTGGGCCGATCTCAACGCGGCGGGAATGGTATCCGGCCATGCCTATGCCAAGGCGCTGCGGACCGTGAAGACCTGCGTCGGCTCCGAATGGTGTCGCTTCGGCACGCAGGATTCGACCGGGCTCGGCGTGAAGCTCGAAAAGATGAGCTGGGGCTCGTGGATGCCCCACAAGTTCAAGATCGCGGTTTCCGGCTGCCCGAGGAACTGCGCCGAGGCGACGATCAAGGACTTCGGCGTGATCTGCGTGGACTCGGGCTACGAGCTGCATGTCGGCGGCAATGGCGGCATCAAGGTCCGCGCGACCGATCTGCTCTGCAAGGTTTCGACCGAGCCGGAGGCGATGGAGCACTGCGCCGCCTTCATCCAGCTCTATCGCGAGGAGGCGCGCTATCTGGAGCGCACCGCGCCATGGATCGAGCGTGTCGGCCTCGATTATCTCAAGGCGCGGATCGTCGACGACGACGAAGGCCGCGAGGCGCTGGCCGCGCGCTTCCACCTCTCTCAGAGCTTCTCGCAAGACGATCCCTGGGCCGAGCGCGCCGCCGGTCAGGATCGCGAGCAGCACGCGCACATGGCGCATTTCATGCCTCTGGCAGCGGAGTGATCGGATGATCGGAGAATGGCTCGATATCGGTTGGCTGGAGCAGATTCCGGTGCGGGGCTCGCGCACCGTGCCGGTCGAGGGGGGCGAGGAGATCGCCGTCTTCCGCACCGCCGACAACAAGGTGTTCGCGCTGGCGAACCGCTGCCCGCACAAGAAGGGGCCGCTCAGCCAAGGCATCGTCCATGGCCACAGCGTTTCCTGCCCGCTGCACAACTGGCGGATCGCGCTCGCGACGGGCGAGGCGCAGGGCGAGGACAAGGGCTGCACGCCGACCATCCCGGTGAAGGTGAGCGGCGGGCGGGTGCTGCTGTGCCGCGCCTCGACGCTGAAGGCGGCCGCCTGAGGTGAGCGGGGCGATCCGCACGACCTGCGCCTATTGCGGCGTCGGCTGCGGCGTCCTGGCGACGCCTTTGGGGGAGCGTTCGGTCGCGATCAAGGGCGATCCCGATCACCCCGCCAATCGCGGGCGGCTCTGTTCCAAGGGCACGCATCTCGGCGAGACGGTGGGGCTGGAGGGGCGCCTGCTCCACCCGATGATCGGGGCGAAGCGGGCGGGCTGGGACAAGGCGCTCGATCTCGTCGCCCGCCGGTTCAAGGAGGCGATCGCGCGGCATGGGCCGGACAGCGTCGCCTTCTACGTCTCGGGCCAGTTGCTGACCGAGGACTATTATGTCGCCAATAAGCTGATGAAGGGCTTCATCGGCTCGGCCAATATCGACACCAACTCGCGGCTCTGCATGTCGAGCGCGGTGTCGGGCCATGTCCGCGCCTTCGGCGAGGATGTGGTGCCCGCCTCCTATGACGATCTCGACGAGGCGGATCTGTTCGTGCTGATCGGCTCCAACACCGCCTGGTGCCACCCGATCGTCTATCAGCGGATGCAGGCGACGCGGGCGGCGCGGGGCGCGAAGCTGGTGGTGGTCGATCCGCGGCGGACGGAGACGTGCGAGGATGCGGACCTCCACCTCGCCATCCGTCCGGGCACCGACGTGGCGTTGATGAACGGCCTGCTTGCACATTGTCGGCGCGAGGGGCTGGTGGATCAGGCCTATCTGGCGGCCAGCGTGAATGTCCCGGAAGGTTTCTGGGAGGCGCTGGACACGGAGCAGGATCTCTGGACCGTGGCGAAGGCCTGCGACGTGTCGCCGGCCGATCTCCAGCGCTTCTACGATCTCTTCGCGGCGCACCCACGCACGGTCACGCTGTTCAGCCAGGGCATCAACCAGTCGCTGCGCGGCACGGATCAGGTGAACGCGATCATCAATGTCCACCTCGCCACGGCAAGGATCGGCAAGCCGGGCGCCGCGCCCTTCTCGATCACCGGTCAGCCCAACGCGATGGGCGGGCGCGAGGTGGGTGGGCTCGCCTCAAGCCTTGCCGCGCACATGGACTTCGCGCCCGAGAATGTCGCGCGGGTCGGTCGCTTCTGGGCTGCGCCGCGCATGGCGACGAAGCCGGGGCTGAAGGCGGTCGACCTGTTCCGCGCGGTCGGTGAGGGGCGGATCAAGGCGCTGTGGATCATGGCGACCAACCCGGCCGTCTCGATGCCGGATGCGAGCCGCGTGCGCGAGGCACTGGCGGCCTGTCCCTTCGTCGTCGTCTCCGACATGATCGCCGAGACGGATACGACGCACCATGCCCATGTCCGTCTGCCGGCCGCCGGATGGAGCGAGAAGGACGGCACGGTCACCAATTCCGAGCGCCGGATCAGCCGGCAGCGGCCTCTGTTCGAGCTCCCCGGCGAGGCGCGGCCGGACTGGTGGATCATCAGCGAAGTCGGCCGGCGCATGGGCTGGGGCCATGGCTTCGCCTATGATCGACCCGCCGATATCTGGCGCGAACATGCGCGGCTTTCCGCCTATCAGAACGAAGGCAGGCGCCTGTTCGACCTGAGCGGTCATCCGGCGATCGGCAACCATGCCTATGACGGGATGGGGCCGTTCCAATGGGGCGGGCGCCCGTTTGCGGATGGTCGCTTCCCGACGCCGGACGGGCGGGCGCGCCTCGTCCGCGTGCAGCAGGCGCCGCTGGCTGGTCCGCTCCAGGCATGGCCCATGACACTCAACACGGGCCGCTATCGCGACCAGTGGCACTCGATGACGCGGACCGGCCTCTCGCCGAAACTGTCCCGTCATCGCGAGGAGCCGATGGTTGAAATCCACCCGAGCGATGCCGAGGCGCAGGGGTTCGGGGAAGGGGACATCGCGCTCGTCTGGACTCCGCAGGGCAAAAGCCTGTTCCGCGTGACGCTGAGCAAGGGGCAGCGGCGCGGCGAGCTGTTCACGCCGATCCATTGGACCGACCGTCAATCCACCGGCGGTCGCACCGGGCTGTTGCCGCGCCCGCTCACCGATCCGCATTCCGGCCAGCCCGGCTTCAAGCAGACGCCCGCGCGCATCGAGAAGGTGGCGGTGGAATGGCGGGGTTTCCTGCTGCTGCGTGGATATGCGGCACAGGCTCCCGATTGTCTCTGGGCGACGCGGGTCACGGTGCCGGCCGGAACCCTTTATGAACTGGCCGGTATCGGCGACGTCGCCCGTCTCGACGCCTGCCTGCCCAGGGGCGAGCGTATCGAGGTGCATGATGCGCGACGCGGCGCGCGGCGCACGGCCATCCTCGTCGACGGACGTCTGGAGGCGACCCTCTTCACCGTTCGGGACGGAGGATTGCCGTCCCGCGACTGGCTCATCGAGCAATTGGGTGGCGAGGCCGGTGCGGCAGTGTTGGCCGGGCGCGCCGCCGGTGCGCAGGCGGATCGTGGGCCGATCGTCTGTGCCTGTTTCGACGTCGGGCTGAACACGCTGACGGAAGCGATCGCCTCGCAGGCGCTCGCCGATGTCGCCGCGGTGGGCAAGGCGCTTCAGGCGGGGACAAATTGCGGCTCCTGTCGCCCGAAGATCGCGCAGATCATCCATGCCCGAAGGGAGGCTCTTCATGCCACACAATGACAGCATGTTCGCGCCGGGCGATGTTTGGCTGGTCGGTGCCGGACCGGGCGACCCGGAGCTGCTGACGCGCAAGGCCGAACGTCTGCTGCGCGAGGCGGATGTGGTGTTCCACGATGCTCTGGTGGGGCATGGCGTGCTCGATTGCGTGCCGCCGCATGTCGAGCGGGTGAGCGTCGGCAAACGTTCGGGGCGGCATTCGAAGGATCAGGGCAGCATCAACGACCTGCTTCTCGCGGCGGCATCGGCCGGGCGGCGCGTGGTGCGACTCAAGGGCGGCGACCCGTCGATTTTCGGCCGTTCCGCCGAAGAGATCGGGCATCTCGCCCGCGCCGGTGTGATCGTGCGCATCTGCCCCGGCATCACGGCGGCCAGCGCGGCGGCGGCCTCGGCCGGCGTGTCGCTGACGCTGCGGGGGCTGGCGCGGGGGATGACGCTCGTCACCGCGCATGTTCGCCATGGGGAGAGGCTGGATCTGGACTGGAAGGCTTTGGTGGGCAGTTCGACCACGCTGGGCGTCTATATGGGGCGATCGGCGGCGGCCGAAGTGTCGCGATCGCTCATCAAAGCCGGGATGTCGCCCGCCATGCCCGTTCTGGTGGCCGTCAACGTCTCGCTGCCGCGCGAGCGACTGATCCACGGCACGCTGTCGGCGCTCCCCTTCCTGGTCAAGGCCATTGCCGAAGAGGAGCCGACGTTGCTGTTGATCGGCGAGGCGGTGGAGCCCCTCGACCTGAGCGGGAGCGCGTCTCAGGTCGGAAGCGGCACGCCGCTCTGCTCCGCCACCATATAAGCCGCATACCAGTCCGGCCAATCCGCGTCCGGCGCGCCGATGCGCCCCTCATGTTCGCCATGGGCGGCGGCGGCGCGTTTGAGTGCGTCCTTGAGATCGCCCGCCGAGGCATAGCCGGTCGCGCCTGTGTCGATCCGGCCTTCGAAACGGGTCGTGATCTCCTGAAGCACCCAGCCATTGCCGTCCGGGTCGCTGAAGGTCAGGAACGAGGCGTAGCTGCGTCGTTCCGGGTCCGGTCCGCTGGCTCGCGCGGCGGGATCGAAGCGGTTGTAGCCGCCCGCGGCATCGTGGAAGACCTCGCTTGCATCCACGCCCTTGCCGACGAGTTCGGCCCGCGCCGCCTCGATATCGGATACGATGAGGTGGACGAATTGGGTCGAGCCCGGCGCGGACGGCGTCAGCCCCGTCCCGATCAGGATCGAGCAGGGCGAGCCGGGCGGCGTGAATTGCAGAATACGGCCGCCGCCTTCGGTACGGATATCGGCGTCCACCCGCCATCCAAGCTGGCCGTAGAAGGCGGCGGCGCGATCCACATCCGCGACCGGAAGGACGATCGCTTCGAGCTTCATGTCGATCGGGTGGTTCATGTTCTTGTCCTCAGCCTCGAGGGCGTGGGCATCAGGCCCGGATGCGCGGTGCGAAGCGCTCGAGCAGCGTCTCCGCCGTCGGGCCGGAAGAGGCGGGGCTCTGGCCGGTGATGAGCAGGCCGTCGGAAACGACATGCGGCTGCCAGTCGTCGGCGCTGGAGTATATTCCACCCAGACGCCGCAGTGCGTCCTCGACGAGGAAGGGGACGACCTTGGTGAGGCCGACCGCCTCTTCCTCGCTGTTGGTGAAGCAGGTTACCCGCTTGCCCTGTACCAGCGGGGTGCCGTCTGGCTTGCGGGCGCGATGGAGGGCGACCGGCGCGTGGCAAACCAGCGCCAGCGGCTTGCCGGCCGCGAGCGTGCTTTCGATCAGCCGCACCGAGTTCATGTCTTCGGCCAGATCCCACATCGGGCCGTGTCCGCCGGGATAGAAGACCGTATCGAAGCCCTCATGCGAAACGCCGTCGAGCCGCACGCTGTTCGCCAGCGCCTTCTGGGCATCGGGATCGGCCTCGAAGCGGTGGGTGAGTTCGGTCTGGAATTCGGGCTCGTTGCTCTTCGGGTCCAGTGGCGGCTGGCCGCCCTTCGGGGAGGCGATCATGATCTCCGCGCCCGCATCCTTGAAGATGAAATAAGGCGCGGCGAACTCCTCCAGCCAGAAGCCCGTCTTGCGGCCGGTGTCGCCGAGCTCGTCGTGTGAGGTCAAAACCATCAGGATCTTCATGGCCATGTCCTTTCCTCGGATCGCGGGGCAATGGGGTGAGGCTTTCAATCGATCTTCGGGTGCGAAGGCGGCCAAAGCTATTGCACCTATGTATTGCTCCGTCGGTCAAACCTTATCCGGCGGAGATGCGGCTGGATATTTTGAGCCTTCGAACGATGTCATTGCCGATTGGACTTGAGGGCCGGGATCGAAGCCCGCAATTTCCTCCCCTCGGTTGCACGATGCGACGGCGGGCAAACGGCACAAAACACCATTCAGGCCATTGATGCTCTCCGCTATCGGTCGCAGTTTCGGGTGATGGCGGCCGATGCCGGAGACAGGAATTGGCGATGGGCGACGACGATCAGCTTCCGAAAATGGAGGGTGGATATTGGGATGCCGAGGCGCTGGCTCGCGAGTTGAAAGCCGCGCGGCGGGATTGGCGTGCGGCACATCGCGACCATAGCGGGAGTGAAGAGGCGAGGTTCCCGTCGCGTCTGAGCCTTGAGCGGATCGTCACCCAGCTCTGCGGTGTCTTGTTTCCGCTCCGGCTGGGGCCGAGCTTCGTGCGCAGAGAGACGGAAGAGAGCTTCGTCGCCGAGACGCTTCAGAGCGCTCTCACCGGGCTTTTCGGCCAGATTCGGCTGGAACTGGGCTGTGATCGACCGGACGCCTCCGCATCGGAGATCGAACGGGAGGCGGCGCGGATCATCGGCGGTTTCGCGGCCGCCTTGCCGTCGTTGCGCCGCGTGCTCGACCATGACGTGGAGGCGGCTTACAGCGGCGATCCGGCCGCGCGCAGCGTCGATGAGGTGCTGCTCTGCTATCCCGGCGTGCTGGCGATCATCCATCATCGACTCGGCCACCGGCTCCATGAACTGGGCGTGCCGCTGGTGGCGCGGATCATCTCCGAGATCGCGCATAGCGGGACGGGGATCGACATCCATCCCGGCGCGCATATCGGCTCCAGCTTCTTCATCGATCACGGCAGCGGTGTGGTGATCGGGGAGACCGCGGTGATCGGGGATCGGGTGCGGATATATCAGGCGGTCACGCTCGGCGCCCGAAGCTTCCCGACCGATGCCTCGGGTGCGTTGACCAAGGGGCTCGCGCGCCACCCCATCGTGGAGGACGATGTCGTCATCTATGCCGGCGCGACCATCCTCGGGCGGGTGACGATCGGTCGTGGCGCGATCATCGGCGGCAACGTCTGGCTCACCGAAGACGTGCCGCCGGGCAGCGTGATCCACCAGGCCTTCGCCGAACGGGAGCATGTTTCCGGGGCGCAATTGCCGGCGGGGCATATCAATCTCGAAGCGGCCCAGATCTAGCGCGCGGTGGAGATCGATCGCAGATAACGAGAGCCGCGTTCGATCACCGGCGCCCGGTTCAAAGCCCGGCGCGATGCATTCCCGGAACCTTCTCGATCTGCCGCCGCACGCTGGTGCGGACGGGAGGCTCCGGTCGATAGGTATAGCGCGAGAGGCCGGGGCCGCCGCTCATGAGGATGTCGAGCATCCGCTCGCCCAGAGGCCAGTGTCCGAGCCTCGCATCCGTCCCGAAATGCCCGACGGGGCCGGCATTGACGAAATCGCTGGTCCATTCGCTCGCGATATCCCGTGCCCGGTCGAGATCGACATAAGGATCATTCTCGCTCGCCACGACGATGGAGGGGAATGGCAGCATCGCCGTGGGAATGGGGCCGAATCGACGGACGCGTTCCTCGGCATCGGCCCGTTCCGCATCGACAGGCCCGACGAGCAGGGCGCCCTGCACCCGCCGTGCGGCACGCTTGCCCAGCAATGCCGCCCACCAGGCCACCGCGAGCGCGCCGACGCCATGCGCGACGAGAATGACGGGCGCACGCGCTCGCCGGACATTCTCGTCGATATGGCTGAGCGCGCTGTTGCGGAGGGGATCATCCCAGGCGCCCATGTCGATCCGATGGAAATCGTCGTGCCGCCGCTGCCAGAGGGCAAGCCAATGGCGCGGCGTCACGCCGCCCAGATCGGGGACGGCCAGACAGATCGGCGTGCGACAGGCCATTGCGACCATGGCGATCCCTTCCGCGGAGCCTTTCAGATTAAGGCGAAAATAAGGCCGAAACCCTCCAGGTCGCAATCGTCGGCCGGCGTGCCTTCCGGGCGCTTCGGCGCAATATCCGAAGGTCCGCCCGGTTCAGATTCGGTCCGTCATGGCGACGCGCACGAGCCGCGAACTGGGCACGGTGTCCAGTTCGATCGAGCGGAGGAAGCCCTCGATCTGGCTGAGCGCGAATTCGTGCGAATCTCCGCCTGCGTGCCTACCGCCGGGGCGGTTGCTCAGATAGCTCCAGTCCGCGAGCGGGAGCGTGACGGACAGGGGCTCGCCCTTGTCGTCCGCCGCATTCAGCCAGACGACGCCATTATCGATGTGAGAGAGAGGAATATCTCGGTCAAAGCGGACGGAAAGGCTCATTCTGGGTCTCCCGTTCAGTTCCGAAGCTGAATGTGGGTGTAACGAGCCCGACTGGCAACACGGCTCGCCGCTTGAGGGTTTCGTCCGGGCGCATGGCCATCCTGTTGGGCTCCATGAGGGCGATAAGCCGGGGCCTGAAGCTCGGCTTGAGGGGCTTCAATGAAAAATGCCTACTTATTGAGTAGGGAATTATCCTGAGCCTCGCTATGCAGGCGCCGGATCAGTTCAAGGGGGTGTTGCTTATGATTTCCCGCCATTTTCTTTTTTGCCTGACGGTATCGACGCTGGGCCTGATGCAGGCATCGATGGTGCAGGCGCAGACCGTAGAGGGACAGACAGACGACACGGCCACACAGCCAGAGGCGATCGTCATCACCGGCTCGCGTATCGCGCGGCGGCAGACCGAGGGGGCCGCTCCGGTCACCATCCTGACCGGCGATGCCATCGACAAGAGCGGCTTCCGCAGCGTCTTCGACGCGCTGACCGCGCTGCCGCAAAACACCGGCTATGTGCAGGGCGAGGATTTCGGCAGCACCTTCACGCCCGCCGCCAATTTCGTGAACCTGCGCGGCCTCGGCCCCAATCACAGCCTCGTGCTGGTCAACGGACGTCGCCTCGCGGACTATCCCGTCGCCTATGACGGTGCGGTCAACGCGGTGAACCTCGCCAACATCCCGAATGCCTTCGTGGATTCGCTCGAAGTGCTCAGCGGCAGCGCGGGCGCGGTCTATGGCTCGGATGCGATCGCCGGGGTGGTTAATCTCAAGCTCAAGGAGAAGATGGACGGGCTCGACGTCAATCTGCGCGTCGGCAACACCAAGCAGGGCGGCGGCAAGAACATCCGCGGCCAGTTCATCGGCGGCACCAGCATCGGCAGGCTCGATGTCGTGGTGGGCGGCGAGATCAGCTCGCGCGATCCGATCTTCTGGGGCGATCGCAGGATCGCCAGCTCCTACTCGCGCTACTCGACGCCCGATCTGCCGCAGATTCCGCCATCGATGTTCTCGATCAGCAATCCATCGACGCGCGCCTATTACGATCCGCCCGCCGGCGCCTGCGATGCGCTGGGTGGTCTTCAGGGCGGCACCGTCCGCCAGGTGTCGAGCCCGCGGGGCGGCAGCTATTGCGGCAGCGACGCCTATTATAACGGCCGCACGATCCAGACGAAGAAGGACTCCCAGAGTTTCTATGGCCACGCCACCTATCACCTGACCGACGACATCGATTTCTATGCCGGCGGCCTCTACACGCAGAGCGACATCGCCAATGTCGTGCGCTCGCTGACCTGGTCGTCCACCTTCTACAATCTCGCGACAAGCCGGCTGGAGAGCTGGTCCCACACGCTGACGTCGGAGGAGACGGGCGGCCGCATGGGCACGGCCAGCGGCTATGACGAGCAGTCCTGGAACATCACCACCGGCCTGCGCGGCCGGCTGGGCGATAGCTGGCACTGGGATCTGTCCTACAACCGCTCCCAATATCGCAGCGACCAGACGCGCGTGCGCCTGCTGAGCGGGATCGACGCTTTCTATCTCGGCCAGCAGCAGGGCACCGTCGACGGTTTCGCCGCCTATGACGCGCCGGCTTCCCGCCTCTTCACCGCGCTGACGCCGGGTGAGTTCGGCCAGCTCAGCCAGGCCTCGCTCACGCGGACGCGGACGGAGTTGCAGGACGGCAGCCTCTCGGTGAACGGCACGCTGCTGCACCTGCCGGCAGGCCCGCTGGAAGTGGCGGGCGCGATCGAGGTGGGTGACAACAGTTTCTCCAACGATCCCGATCCGCAGATCAACGATGGCGTCTACTGGAACACCGCCGCCTCGCTGCCGAGCTATGGCAAGCGCCAGCGGCAGGCGATCGCGGGCGAAGTGCGCGTGCCGATTCTGCGTTCGCTGACGGTGTCGGGGGCGGGGCGCTATGACCGCTACGAATATGGGGGCAACCATATCGGGGCCGCCACCTATGGCAGCGGCATCGAGTTCCGCCCGGTGCGTTCGCTGCTGGTTCGCGGCTCGCTGTCATCGAGCTTCCGCGCGCCGGACATGAACTATGTCTTCGAGCAGCAGACGCAGGGCTATTATCCGAGCCAGACGGATTATTATCAGTGCCGTCTGGATGGGCAGGCCTATTCGAGCTGCACCGACTTCTACAACATGAACTATGTGGAGAACGGCAACAAACAGCTCAAGCCCGAGCGCGGCCAGTCGCTGACGGCGGGCTTCGTCTGGACGCCGAGCCACCATTTCGACATCTCGTTCGATTATTACCGCATCCATATCAAGAACGAGGTGACGTCTCTGGATGTCGATCAGCTTCTCCGGCAGGAGGCGGATTGCCGCCTCGGCCAATCGGTCTCGGGCTCGCCGGTGGATGCCAACTCCTCGATCTGTCGGGATTATACGGCGCGCGTGACGCGCAATCCGGCGGGCGCCACGGTCAATCCCAATCAGGTGACGCTGATCCGCAACAGCCCGATCAACGCGGCGAGCGAGCGGACGCAGGGCATCGACATCAACGCGAACGTCCGCTGGTCGATCGAGAAGGTCGGCAAGTTCACGCTCAACGGGCAATATACCCGCGTGCTGAGCCACAGCTACACCCAGTTCCCCGGCGATCCGGCGTTCGATTATCTGAACGATCCGGCCTACCAGACCGACTGGAAGGACCGCGCCAACGCGACGCTGACCTATCAGCGCGGCGCGCTGACGCTGACGGCCTATGCCGAGCGCTACGGCCGCGTACCGAAGAACGATTATAGCGGGGAACGCTCGCCCTATACGGTCGTCAATCTGAGCGCGTCCTACGACATCACCAAGCAGGCGTCGCTGTCTGTGATCGTCAACAATGTGGCGGATAATTACCCGGTCGATAAGAGCGGCGGCTGGCCTTATTACTCGATCGGCTATTACGACATCTATGGCCGCCAGCTCTGGATTCAGGCGAATTATCACTTCGGACGCCATAGTTCGTGAACGGGTGCCCGGCTGGCGTCCGCCGCTTTGGGAAGCAGTGGGCGTCAGCCGGGCAGGCGGCCGTAGGAGGGAGGGCGGTCCTGCGGGGCCGAGCCGAATTTCGATGGCTGCGCCCCCATCTCGAACACCAGTTCACCGCCCTTCGCCAGATCGGCATGGGCGATCCAGTTACGCGTCCAGGGCTGACCATTCCAGCGGACCGACTGGACATAGGGCTTGTCCGGGCCATTATTGTTGGCGCGGATGCGCAGCGTCTTGCCGCCGCCCAGATCCATCTCCGCGTCGTCGAACAGCGGTGAACCGAACACATAAAGCGCGCTCACCGGATCGACCGGGTAGAAGCCCAGTGCCGACAGGATGAACCAGGCGCTCATCTGGCCGCAGTCGTCGTTGCCTATCACGCCGTCAGGCGCGGCCTTGTACATCTCGGTCAGCAGGCGACGGACCATCGCCTGCGTCTTCCATGGCGCGCCGGCGTAGGCGTAGAGATAGGCGACATGCTGGTCCGGCTCGTTGCCGTGGGCATATTGCCCGACGAGGCCCGAAATGTCCGGCGGCGCATTCTTGGGCAGCGTCGAGGGTGCAGTGAACAGCGCGTCGAGCTTCTTCTCGAACGCCGCGTCGCCGCCGAACATCGCGATCAGGCCGTAGATGTCGTGCTGGTTGAGGAAGGTCGCCTGCCAGCCATTGGCCTCTGTATAATCGCGATATTTCTCGGGGGAATGGCCGAGCTGGATGGGGTCATAGGGCGCCCACCAGCTTCCGTCCGAGAAGCGCGGCCGCGCGAAGCCGATGCTGGGATCGATCACATTGCGATAGTTGAGGCTGCGCTTGCGGAGCACCGCCGCGTCCTCATGCTGGCCGATGGCGTCGGCGAGCTTCGACATCGCCCAGTCGTCATAGCTATATTCCTGCGTGCGGCTGACCGACTCCCACACCTGATCCGCCGGGATGTAGCCGAGCTTCTGATAGAAGCCGCGACCCAGCGTGCTGTCGATGTCCGGGAAGGAGAGGTCGAAGGCGCGGCGGCGGATATTGGGCCATGCGGCGGCATAATCCGCGTCGATGCCCTTCGCTTGTGCCTCGGCCAGCACCGAGACGGCGTGCCAGCCGATCATGCAGGCCGTCTCATAGCCCTGAAGCGGCCAGACGGGTGGGCCATAGGGGCTCTGCTGCGTCTGACGGATGAGATCGCGCACGAACAGGGCCGCCTGATCGGGCATCACCAGCGTCAGCAGCGGGTGCAGCGCGCGATAGGTGTCCCACAGCGAATAAGTCGAATAGGCCGCTTCGCCCGCTGGCGCCTGATGCACTTGATGGTCGAGGCCCATGTAGCGGCCGTCGCGATCGGTGAAGAGGGTGGGCGAGAGAAAGGCATGGTAGAGCGCGCTCGCCATGATGGTGCGCTGCGCTTCGGTGCCGCCCGAGACGCGCACGCGGTTCAGCTCCTTCGTCCAGCGCTGACGGGCGGCCATACGCGCCTTGTCGAAGCCCCAGCCCGGAGCCTCCGCGGCGAGGGCGGCCTTTGCGCCCGCGATGTCGACGCCGGAGAGGCCGGTCTTGATCTCGATCGGAGCACCACCCGCGTCGTCGAAGAAGAGCGCGACCTTCAGGCGGTGGCCCTTCACTTCGCTCGTGCCCTTGGGAGAGGCAGTGTCGCCGTCGGCGAAGAACTCGACGCGGCTCGGTTTGCGCGAAAGCTCCATCGCGAAGTGGATGTACCGCCCCGCCGCCCAGCGGAACACCTGTCGCGTGCCGGTGAGCGTGCCGTCCTTCTCCAGCCGCAGCATCGCATTGTCGATGCGGATCGGCTCGTCGGGCTTCTCCCGTTGGCAATGGGCGAAGTCGATCAGGATATACCCAGGCCCCTTGGGGAAGCTGTAGCGGTGGAGGCCGGTGCGCTCGGTGACAGTCAGCTCGGCGAGCATGCCCGACTCCAGTAGGACGCGGTAATAGCCGGGCTCGGCCCGTTCGTCGGAGTAGCGCTGGCGATAGCCCTGCTCGGGATGCTCGACCGGGCCGGGCTCCAGCCTCAGCGGCCCGCGCGCCGGCACGACCAGAACGTCGAGCATGTCGCCCACGCCCGTGCCCGACAGGTGGGTGTGCGAGAAGCCCATGATCGAGCCGTCGTCCTGATGATAGCCGGAGCAGGCGTCCCATCCCGCATTGTTGGTATCCGGCCCGAGCTGCGCCATGCCGAAGGGCAGCGAGGAGCCGGGGAAGGTGTGGCCATGCCCGCCGGTGCCGACGAACAGGTCGGGCTTGCCGGGTTGCGGCGCTGCCGCCCACGCGCCGGAGGGGAGGAGCGCGGTGCCGAGGGCGGCAAGCCCCGTTCCGGCGAGGATCTGGCGGCGATTGGCTGTCATCATGGCGGGGCTTCCTGTGCGGATCAGATGCGGCTGACGATGATCGACATCGGCGGTGGCGCCTGCCATGCGAACCGGGCGGGATTGGGCACGCCGCTCAACATAGGGGCGTCCACTTCTCGGTTCCGGTGGAGTTGCGCACGGCCGCATCGATGAACTGCATCGTGCGCAGGCCGTCTGAAAGACCCGGAGCGTCGAGGTCCGCGCCGCTCCCCACTGCGCGGCCGAAGGCGCGGTACAGGTTGGCGAACGCCTCGATATAGCCCTCGGGGTGCCCGGCCGGAATGCGCAGCAGGCTTGTCGTGGCGGGCGCCAGGCCGGGGCCGCCGGCGCGGACCAGTTCGGCCGGGCGGTCGAGCCAGCGGAGGGTCAACGTGTTGGGCTCCATCTGTGCCCAGTCGAGCCCACCTTCCGTGCCGTGGATGCGCAGGCGCAAGCCATTCTCCTCGCCGGCTGCGACCTGACTGGCGCGGATCGTGCCGCGCGCACCATCTTTGAAGCGCAGCAGCACCGCGACATCATCATCAAGCTGGCGGCCGGGGACGTGGGTCGTCAGATCCGCGCTGATCGCTTCGACGCTCAGGCCGGAGACATGTTCGGCGAGGTGAAAGGCGTGCGAACCGATGTCCCCCAGGCAACCGCCGAGGCCGGCGCGTGCCGGATCGGTGCGCCACTCGGCCTGCTTGTTGCCGCCGGCATCGATCGGCCGGCTGAGCCAGCCTTGCAGATATTCCACCTCGACCCGCCGGATCATCCCGAAATCGCCGCGCAGGACGCGTTGGCGAGCCTCCTCGATCATGGGATAGCCGGCATAGGTGAAAGCCAGAGCATAACGGCGCCCACTGCGGCGGACGGCATCGGCGATGGCATTCGCCTCCGCAAGCGTGGCGGCCATCGGCTTTTCCGAGAAAACGTCGAAACCCGAATCAAGTGCTGCGATCGCCATCGGTGCGTGAAGATGATTGGGCGTGACGATCGCGAGCGCCTGCATCCGCTGGGTTTCGGGGAGCGTGCGTTCGCCCGCCAGAAGTGATTCGATATCGGCGTAGACACGGGCCGGCGCGAGGCCGAGTGCCTCGCCGGTCCGGCGGTTGCGGTCGCCATCGGTGCTGAACGCTCCGCAGACCAGCATCGTCTCGCCGTCGAGCGCGGCGGCCATGCGATGAACGGCGCCGATGAAGGCCCCTTCGCCTCCACCGACCATGCCGTAGCGCACCTTTCGTTCCGCCTTGCTCATCCCGGCTTTTCCTCTCAATTTATGGAACGCGACGATATGATACAAAATTGCCTAGCCAACATAAGAAAATATGATTTAGGTAAGTAGCGACAGAGCGGACGAAAAACCGCCGGGAGAGGTGCCTCATGAAGGTTAAGCTTCGTCTGATACCGGTTGCGCTTGCGATGGCGGCGGCAGCGACGTCCGCGCGCCTGCCCGCGCAGGACAGCGCGCAGCCCGCTGGTGCGCAGGCCTTTGCGGCCTGCCGATCCTGCCACACGCTGGGGGCCGGCGAGCGCAATGGAATCGGACCCAATCTCCACGGCCTGTTCGGCCGGCAGGCGGGGGGCGCTCCCGGCTATAATTACAGTGCTGCGTTGAAGGCTTCGGGCCTTCGCTGGGATGAGAAGAGCCTCGACACTTTCCTCTCCGCTCCATCGAAGCTCGTGCCCGGTACGCGCATGGTGATGCGGGTGGACGATCCCGCCCGCCGCGCGGCGCTGATTGCCTATCTGAAGGCCCAGACGGCGAAATGACGGGCGGGGCGATGAAGGGGCCGGGTGTCTTCCTCGCCCAGTTCATGGGCGATGCCGCGCCATTCGACACGCTCACCGGTGCCGCGAAATGGATGGCCGACGCAGGCTATCGCGGCGTACAGATTCCCACCTGGGATGCGCGTTGCATCGATCTCGCGCGTGCCGCCGAAAGCCAGGATTATTGCGATGAGCTGACCGGCACCTGCCGAGATGCGGGCGTCGAGATCACCGAATTATCGACCCACCTCCAGGGCCAGCTCGTGGCGGTGCATCCCGCCTATGACACCGCTTTCGATGCTTTCGCACCATCCGAACTGCACGGAAAGCCGGATGAGCGGCAGCGCTGGGCGGTGGAGCAGGTGAAGCTGGGCGCGATCGCCAGCCGGCGGCTTGGCCTGAAGGCGCAGGCGGCTTTTCCGGGCGCGCTCGCATGGCCGTTCCTCTATCCATGGCCGCAGCGGCCGGCGGGGCTGGTGGAGGAGGCCTTCGCGGAACTCGGGCGCCGCTGGCGGCCGATCCTCGATCATTTCGAGGAGCAGGGTGTCGATGTCTGCTTCGAATTGCATCCCGGTGAGGACTTGCACGACGGCATCACCTTCGAGCGTTTCCTCGACGCGGTCGACGGGCATCCCCGGGCGAACATCCTCTACGATCCCAGTCACTTCGTGTTGCAGGCGATGGATTATCTCGAGTTCATCGACATCTATCGCGATCGCATCCGCATGTTCCACGTCAAGGATGCGGAGTTCAATCCGACCGGGCGCTCAGGCGTCTATGGCGGGTTCCAGAACTGGGTCGACCGGCCGGGCCGCTTCCGCTCGCTGGGGGACGGACAGGTCGACTTCGGGGCGATATTCTCGAAGCTGACGCAATATGGCTATGACGGCTGGGCAGTGCTCGAATGGGAATGCTGCCTCAAGCACCCCGAGGACGGCGCCCGTGAAGGCGCCCCTTTCATCGCCGCGCACATGATCCGCCGCGCCGAGCGCGCCTTCGACGATTTCGCGGGCGGCGACAGCGATGCGCAGACAAACCGGAAGCTCCTGGGACTGACACGATAAGCGAAGCGCCAAAGGGGAGGGCACAGGGTGGACGAAGGGACGGTCAACCGGGGGCGGTTGTTCTGGCTGGGCGTGCTGGCGTTGTTTACCGCCGCTTCGAGTGCGTCGATCCGCGCCGCGATCGCCGGCGGGCTGAAAGCGCAGTGGATCGATCCCGTCGCGCCTGTGCGGGCGGGCGAGATGATCGGTTCGGCGCTCGGGTCGGCCTTTCTGGGCTTTGCCATCACCGTGTTCGTGACCAGCGCGGTGCTCGATCAGATCGGGATGCGACGGATGCTGCTCGGCTGCGGCTCCTGCTTCGTGGTGGGCACGCTGCTGATCGTCGGCGCGGGGCATATCGCGACCGGCATGGGCATCTATCATCTCGTCTGGGCCGGGATGCTGGTGAGCGGCATCGGCTGGGGCCTTGCAGAGGCGACGATCAACCCGCTGACCGCACGGCTCTACCCCGAGGATACGACGCACCGGTTGAACGTGCTTCATGCCTGGTATCCGGGTGGGCTGATCGTCGGCGGGCTGCTGGGCTTCGCGCTGGCGGACGTGGTGCATTGGCAGATCATCATGGCGCTGGTGCTGTTGCCGGCGGCGGGCGTGATCGGGATCGCCGCGACCACCCGCTTCCCGACGGCGAGCACCGTCGGCGGCACCGGCCCGACATTTCGCGATACGATCGCCGAGGTGTTCCGCCGGCCGAGCTTCTTCATCTGGTTCGGCGCGATGTTCCTGACGGCGTCGTCGGAGCTGGCGCCGGGGCAGTGGATCGACGTGGCGCTCTCCAACCGCGTCGGAATGCGCGGCATCCTGCTGCTCGTCTATGTGAGCGCGCTGATGTTCGTGTTCCGGCACTTCGCCGGGCGGCTGGCGGCGCGCTTCTCCAATCCGGGGCTGTTGTGGATATCCAGCCTGCTCGCCGGGATCGGCCTGTTCATGCTGTCGCGGGCGCAGTCGCCGGCGGCGGCGATCCTCGCCTCGACGGTATGGGGCCTTGGCGTCTGCGCGATGTGGCCGACCATGCTGGCCTCGGTGGCCGAGCGCTATCCACGCGGTGGGGCATGGGCGATGGGGCTGGTCGGCTCGGCAGGCGCGCTCGCGAGCTTCTTCGTGCTGCCGCGCCTCGGTGCGATGTTCGATCAGGCCAAGGTGGAACTGGCGGGTGGAGCGATCGCCTATGAGCATCTGACCGGCGCCGCGCTGCGGGCCGTGGAGGATGCGGCGGCATCGGTGTCCTTCGCACGATTGGTCGCTTTCCCGGCGATCCTGTTGCTGGTCTTCGGCGGCATCTGGCTGGCCGATCGTCGCGCCGGGCCGGCCGCCGCGGAGGGACGCATTTGATGCTGTCGAGGCGGACCCGATCTGGGCCCCGCTCCGATCGCACCGACAATGAGGAGGGACTATGATCGACCGCAGAGACGCGGTGGCCAGCATCGTCGCGATGTTCGGCGCGACGTTGTTCGCGCCGCTCGCCCGCGCGGCAGGCATCGCGGACGGAGGAGGTGCGGGCATCGGTGCGGCTATTCCCCCGATCAATACCGGCGCGCCGAGCATCGCCGTTTTCACCGATGCCCAGCGCACGCTGATGACGGCGCTCTCCGAGCGGGTTTTGCCGACAACCGACACGCCCGGCGCCATCGCCGCCGGAGTGCCGGCGTTCATCGAGAAACTGCTCGCCGACTGGTCCTATCCGGCGGATCGCGTGCCGATCCTCGTCGGCCTCGATCAGATCGACGCGCATAGTCGCGCCGATTTCGGCGTGCCCGCCGCATCCGCAACGGCGGAGCAGCAGGACAGGCTGCTCACCCTCGCCATGGAGGACCGCATGACGGGTGGCGCGGCCTTCTTCCATGCGTTCCGGCAGTTGGTGATCGCGGGCTATTACACGTCCGAGATCGGCATGACGAAGGAGCGCGAATATCTCCCTGTGCCGGGCAGCTATGACGGCGCCTATCCCTACTCCAAGGTCAACAAGGTGTTCTCCTCATGATGGATCGTCGTACCTTCCTCGCGGCGACTGCCGCGCTCGCCGCCGCTCCGGCCTTCGCCAAGGCGGCCGCCAAGGGCGGGAAGCCGGTTGGCCTCCAGCTCTACACGCTGCGCACGCTGTTCCAGGCGGATCCGGTGAAGACGCTGACCCAGGTGGCCCGCATCGGCTACCAGGAGATCGAATATGGTGGCGGCGGCTATGACGCCATGGATCACGCCATGCTGCGCCGCACGACCGACCGGCTCGGCCTCAAGGCGCCGTCTGCGCATATCCCCTATGATCTGCTCGCCAACCATTTCGACCAGTCGGTGAAGATGGCGCGCACGCTGGGCGCGGACACGGTGGTGATGCCGTTCATCGATCAGCGCCTGCGCACCGAGGAAGGCTGGCGCGAGGTGGTGGCGACGATGAACCGCATCGCACCGCAGCTCCATTCGGAAGGCTTCACCTTCGCCTATCACAATCATGATTTCGAGTTCACCACTGAGGTGGCGGGCAGCAATCTCTATGAGCGGCTGATCCACGATACCGATCCGGCGCTCGTGAAGTTCGAGATCGATCTCTACTGGGCGGTGAAGGCCAAGCAGGATCCGAAGGCGCTGATCCGCAGGCTCGCCGGGCGCGTCCATGCCTATCACGTCAAGGATATGAAGCCGGACGGCTCGATGACCAGCGTGGGCTCCGGCACGATCGACTTCGCCGATATCTTCCGCCTGAACAGCATCGCGGGCGTGAAGCACTTCTTCGTCGAGAATGACGAGTGCCCGGCACCCTACATCCCCGATGTCACCACGAGCTTCAACAATCTGAGCCGACTGCTCGGCCGCTAGGAGGATATATGGCAGCCACCGACCGCTTCGACGCGATCGTCATCGGCTCCGGCGTCTCCGGCGGCTTCGCGGCCAAGGAGTTGACCGAAAAAGGCCTGCGTGTGCTGATGCTCGATCGCGGGCGGATGGTCGAGCATGGCGAGGATTATCCCTATGACGGGAAGCCAGCCTTCGAGGTGCCCGCACGCGCCATGATGCCGGAGCCGCTGATCGACAGCGACTATTTCATTGCGACGCATGGCGATCTGAAGCCGGGCAACCGGATGTTCTACAACAACGACCGGCTGAACCCTTACGCCTATGACGATGGCGAGAAGTTCTACTGGATTCGTCCGGGCGCGGTAGGCGGCAAATCGCTGATCTGGGGGCGCTGGTCCTTCCGCTGGAGCCCGGCGGACTTCGAGGCGAACAAGCGCGAGGGCGTCGGCGGTGCCTGGCCGATCGGCTATGAGGACGTCGCGCCCTGGTACAGCTATGTCGAGAAATATATCGGCGTGTCGGGATCGCGCGAGGGCCTGCCCCAGTTGCCCGACAGCGAATTCATGCCGCCGATGTCGATGAACATCGCCGAAAAATGGGTGAAGGGCCGGCTCGAAAATGCGTATCCCGATCGCAAGCTGATCCACACGCGGCTCAGCAACATCACCGAGGACAAGCCCGATCAGGGGGCTGGGCGATCCAGATGCCAGTTTCGCAACCAGTGCAGCAGGGGTTGCTCCTTCGGCGCCTATTTCTCGACGCAGGCCGTGACCCTGCCTGCCGCGCGCGCGACCGGGCGGCTGACGCTGCGCTCCGACGCGGTGGTGACCAACCTCGAATATGACGCCAGGCGCCGCCGCGTGACCGGTGTTCGCGTGATCGACGCCAAGACGGGACAGGCGGAGGTGATCCCGGCGCGGCTGGTCTTCCTCTGCGCGTCCGCGATGGCTTCGACGCAGATCCTGATGAACTCGCGCGACAAGACCGGGCGCAGCCATTTCGATAGCAGCGGCACGCTCGGTCGCTACGTCATGGACCATATCTTCCGCGTCAATATCAGCGGCGACATCCCCGGCATGACCGAGTTCATCGAATATGGGCGGCGGCCGGGCGGGGTCTATATCCCGCGCTTCCGCAATGTCGGCCGCGATGAGGGGCTCGGCTTCCATCGCGGCTATGGCTATCAGGGAGGCGCCTATCGCAATCCCGCGCCGCCGGAGGGCTTCGGCGCCTCGATGAAGCACGGGATGCGGCGCTATGCAGGCTGGCGCTTCGGAATGGGGGCGTTCGGCGAATGCTTGCCTTATGAGGATAATCGCGTTTCGCTCCACCCGGACAAGGTGGATCGCTTCGGGGTGCCGCTGATGCGCTTCGACGTGAAGTTCCGCGACAATGAACTGCGCATGATGGATGACGCCCGGACGCAGGGCGAGGCGATGCTGCGCGCGGCGGGCCTCACCAACGTGCAGAGCGAGCAGAAGGAGCATGTGCCCGGCGACGCCATCCACGAGATGGGCGGTGCGCGCATGGGCCTGGACCCGCGCGCATCGGTGCTGAACGGCTGGAGCCAGGCGCACGATGCGGCCAACCTCTTCGTCACCGACGGCGCTCAGATGGCATCGACGTCCTGCGTCAACCCGTCGCTGACCTTCATGGCGATGACCGCCCGCGCGGCAGATCATGCGGTCGGGCAGGTGAAGGCGGGCACGATCTGATGGGGGAGGCTCGGGACAAGGGCCTCACCCGGCGCGCATGGCTGGGGGGAGCGACAGCCGCGCTGGCAGTCCCCGGCATCGCGGAGGCGGCGCGCCGCCGCCGCTGGAAGCCCAGCGATCGGGTCAATCTGGCGGTGATCGGCGCGGGTGGCATGGGCGCCAGCAACATGTCGCGCCTCACCAGCCAGAATATCGTCGCAGTGACGGACGTCGATTTCGATCATGTCGCGAAGTCCTTCGTCGACAAGCAGGGCGTGGCCATTCCCGATCGCGTGGCGTTGCGCGCCGCCTATGACAGGGCAGCGCGCCATGCCGACTATCGCCGGATGTTCGACGCCCATCGCGAACTCGACGCCGTGCTGATCGCGACGCCCGATCACCACCACGCGGTCGCGGCGAAGATGGCGATGGAGCGCGGGCTCCATGTCTATGTTCAGAAGCCGCTGACCTATACGATCGCCGAGAGCCGGATGCTGGCGGGAATCGCCCGGAACAATCCCAGGCTCGTGACGCAGATGGGCAATCAGGGGCATTCCGGCGATGATGGACGGCGCGTGATCGAACTGATCCGCGGTGGCGTCATCGGCAATGTCCGCGAGGTTCAGGCGTGGACCAACCGGCCCGTCTGGCCGCAGGGCATTGCCCGGCCGGCCGCGGTGCCGGCGCCCGCCAGTCTCGATTGGGATATCTGGATGGGGCCTGCGACGGTCGGCTGGGGCTACAATCCCGCTTACGCCCATTTCAACTGGCGCGGCTGGACCCCGTTCGGCACCGGGGCGCTGGGCGACATGGGCGCGCATCTTCTCGACTTTCCGATCTGGGCACTCTCGCCCGGCTTGCCGACACGGGTCGAGACGCGCCATTCCGCCTGGGGTGGCGACGACAATCTGTGGGACGACAAGCCGCCCGCCGAACTCGGCAGCTATCCGCTCGCCGCCATCACCCATTTCGAGTTCGGTAACGCGCCGGGCGGGCCGCTCAAGCTCACCTGGTACGACGGTGGGCTGATGCCGCCGACCCCGCCCGATCTGCCGGCCGGCGTCTCGATGAACCCCGGCGGCGGCGTGCTGTTCATAGGCGACAAGGGAATGCTGATGCATGAAACCTATGGCGAGAAGCCGATGCTGATCGGGGAGGGCACTGCCGAGCGCGCGGCCGCCATCCCGCAGACCCTGCCGCGCATCGCCGGTGGCCGCGACGGGCATGAGATGAACTGGATCGCCGCCATTCGGGGCGAAACCAAGGCCTCGTCGCCCTTCGCCGACGCGACTTTGCTCAACGAGACGATGCTGCTCGGCATGGTGGCGCTGCGCGCCGGCCAGCCGATCCGGTATGACGGCACGGCTGGCCAGATCACCAACGTGCCGGACGCCAACCGCTTTCTTCGGCGTGATTATCGCGCAGGATGGACATTGTGATGATCCTTGCTCTCGCTACCGCGCTACTCGCGGCTCAGAATCCCGCCGGGCCGAAGCCCGAGGACACGGAGGTCTGGTCGCCCAAGGTGCCGGTCGTGACGCCGGGCGCCTACACGCCCGCTCCGCCGCCGTCGGACGCGATCGTGCTGTTCGACGGGAAGGATCTGTCGCAATGGGCCACGGTGCATGACGGCTCGCCCGCGCGCTGGAAGGTCCATGACGGCATCATCACGGTCGACAAGAGCAGCGGCAACATCCAGACGCGCCGCAGCTTCGGCAGCTACCAACTCCATCTCGAATGGCGCATCCCCGCCGACATCACCGGCGAAGGGCAGGCGCGCGGCAATAGCGGGCTGTTCCTCGCTTCCACCGGTGACGGCGACGCGGGCTACGAACTCCAGATTATGGACAGCTACCACAACGAGACCTACGTCAACGGTCAGGTCGGTGCCGTCTACAAGCAGACCGCCCCGCTCGCCAATCCGGCCCGCAAGCCGGGCGAATGGCAGAGCTACGACGTCGTCTGGAACGCGCCGATCTTCGGCGCGGACGGGACGGTGACGCGGCCGGCAACGGTCACGGCGCTGATGAATGGCGTGCTGGTGCAGGATCATACGGTGCTGAAGGGGCCGACGCTCTACATCGGCCAGCCGCATTATGCGCCGCACGGCCGGGAGCCGATCAAGCTCCAGGCGCATGGCGACAAGAGCGCTCCGATCAGCTTCCGCAACATTTGGGTGCGGGAATTGCCTTAAGCCGGCGAGGTGCCTCTTGCCCCTTTCGCGCTACCATCGCGTCAGGAAAATCTATGCGTCCCGCCTTTCGCGAGGCAGTTGCGCAGGGGGGAGGGCACATCCTATCTGGTGCATCAAGATGATATCCTGAAAGCATCCTTCCATGACTGCTACCCATTCCACTCGTATGCTCATCCTGGGGTCCGGCCCGGCCGGCCTGTCTGCCGCGATCTACGGCGCCCGCGCGGGCCTTGCGCCGATCGTGGTGCAGGGCATCCAGCCGGGCGGCCAGCTCACCACCACCACCGATGTCGAGAATTATCCCGGCTTCCGCGAGGTCATCCAAGGCCCGTGGCTGATGGAGGAGATGCAGGCGCAGGCTGAGCATGTCGGCGCCCGGATGATGTGGGATACGATCGTCGAGGTCGATCTCTCCCAGCGTCCCTTCCGTCTCGTGGGCGATGGCGGCCATGTCTATCTCGGCGACACGCTGGTGATCGCGACGGGCGCGCAGGCGAAGTGGCTGGGCCTCGACAGTGAGCAGAAGCTGCGCGGGCAGGGCGTCTCGGCCTGCGCGACCTGCGACGGCTTCTTCTTCCGCGGTAAGAAGGTGGCGGTGATCGGCGGCGGCAACACCGCGGTCGAGGAGGCGCTTTACCTCACCAACCACAGCCATGACGTGACGCTGATCCACCGCCGCGATTCGCTGCGCGCCGAGAAGATTCTTCAGGAGCGCCTCTTCAAGCATCACGGCATCAAGGTGCTGTGGAACACGGAAGTGGCCGAGTTCGTGGGCGGCGAGGGGCATCAGGGCCTGACCGGCCTCGAACTGCGCGATACGCGGACGGGCGAAGTCAGTCATCTCGATGTCGACGGTGGTTTCGTGGCGATCGGCCATCATCCGGCGACCGAGCTGTTCCAGGGCCATGTCGAACTCGACGAGGATCACTACATCAAGGTCGAGCCCGGCACGACGCGGACTTCGGTTCCGGGCGTGTTCGCGTGCGGCGACGTGATGGACAAGATCTATCGCCAGGCGATCACGGCGGCGGGCACGGGCTGCATGGCGGCGCTCGATGCGGAACGCTTCCTTGCCGAGGCGGACTTCGAGGCCGAGGCTATCGCGGCGGAATAACCGCTCCGAGCAAGGCATCCGCCAGCGCCTCGAACGCCGCCGGATCGGCGAAGCTGTGTGAGGCGGTGGGGATGCGCACGATGCTGGCGGCCGGGCGCTCCCCGGCCGCCAAATTCTTCCAGGCGGATGCGAAGGCCTGCGCGGTGCCGTCCCCTTCGGCGAGCACGATCCGGGAGTGGAGCGGCAAGCCCGCGGCAAAGCGGCGGACGAGCTGGTCGTCGGCGCGCTTGCCGCTGTTGGCGATACCGCGCGCCAGTTTGCGAAAGTTCACGCCACCGCTCAGCAAGCGCAGCCAGGCACGCGGATCGAGGATGCGTCGCCGATAATGCCCCCTGATCGCGGCGGCCGGAGGAAGATCGCCTTGCGGCTCAACCACCCATGGGTTGGCGAGAACCGCACCACTCAGCCCGAGACCGCCACAATGCAATGCGATGGCTGAAGCACCATCGCAAAGACCAAAGGCAAGGCATTCGTTTACCTTTGGAAAATTCTCTCTCAATGCTCGTGCCGCTGCGTCGATATCGAGGGCGCTGCCGAGATAGCCCTGATCCTGACCGCCGCTATCCCCGATCCCCCGCCGGTCGAAACGAAGCACGGCATGGCCGGCTTCGGCCAGCCGATGCGCCAGCCGCTCGTAGAGGCGATGCGGCCCCACCCGCGTCTGGCTTCCGCCGACGACGAACAGCCAGCCGATGCGTGCGTCCGCAGGCCCATCTATCGTCGCGAGCAGCATATTCTTCTCGCATGGGATGGAGAGAATGCTTCTCAAGATGTTGCCCACAAAGCGATATCATCGATCAGACATTGCGCCAGAATGTCGTCCGAGGTGGGTTCAGGGCGGCGCCAAAGCGGGCTTCCCTCGATATGCCGATCCGCAGGGCGGTCGTCCGAGGCGAGGCGAAGCGTCCTGATGTTGGGGGCGACGGAAACGTCCGCTTGCTGGAGCCCCTCGACGAGCCCTGCGCTCAGGCGATAGCCGGACGGCGTGGAGGGATCGCTCCCGCTCATGAGCGCGCTGCGCCGCAGGTCGCTGAGCAGCGAACGGCCCGAGGTCGGTGAAAGGCGCCAGCGGGGGCACGGGTGCTGCCCATCCAGCAGGCTTCCGCCTCGGATCGAGACGATGGCCGGAGCATGAGCGGTTTCCGCGCGGATGCGTTTTTCGACGGCCTCGACGGAAGCTGACCAGTCGTTCCAGCGCACATCCTCGATCGCGCGTGGACTTTCGCCGCAGCCGGGCAGATCGGGGAGCCAGCAGCCGAAACCTCGCCGGGCGAGCCCTCGGCACAGCGCCGAGACGAGCGCGCGGCACCGGTTCATCTCTTCGAAAAGAGGTTGCAGAACAAGAAGCTGCGGGCCGCCGTTTGGCCCATGATGGAGGACGAATTCAGGCGAGCCCGAGAGATCGTATGTCAGGACGCGTGGGGCGTCCCCGCTCATGCGCCGCGCTTGGCCCGGATAAAATCCGAGAGGCTGCCGAACGTTTCCAGCATGGCGCCGTCCACCTCGTCATCCTCGATCAGGACGTGGAGGCGATCCTCGATCTCCGTCAACAGGCCCGCGACGGCCATGGAATCGAGTTCCGGCATCGCGCCGAACAGCGGCGTGTCGGCGTCAATCGCCGCCGCGCGGGCCGGATCGAGACCCAGCACGTCGCGCAGGATCGCGCGCAGCAGGTCATCTGTCGTGTCAGCCGTCCGGTCCATCGCATCGTCTCCGTGGACGCGTCGCCTAATCGAGCGCGCGGCGCCGGGCAAGACGGCTTGCGACTTCGCGGCCGAACCCCGCCATCCCGCGCAGGCTCGCGAGGCGATAGGCGTCGACGCGATAGACGGGACGCGGCGTGTCCATCCAGTCCGCCTTATAAGGCTCGTCGCCGAGGCCGAAATCGATGCGGCGTACCCGATCCTCCTCGATCGCGGCGCGGAACATGGCGTGACTGAGCAGCGACCCCGGCGAGCCGGCGCGCGCATTCTCGCGATGGGCGAGCTTGTGGATCGTGGCGATGCCGTTTTCGACCAGCCAGAATTGCGATGCGACGGCACGACCCTCGGCGTCGTGAGCGATGCCGAGTCGCAGGGTGCCGGCGGCGCCCTCCTGTTCGGCGAGGGCGTGGAGGAATGCCGGGGAGCCTTCGGCCGGTTTCCAGCTCGCGCGATAGACATCTTCGTAATCGGCCCAGGCCGAGGGCTCGAAGCGGCGATGGATCGAGATGCGGACGGGATGACTGCGAGCCCGTCGCGCGATCGTGTTGCGCAGCTTCGCGGGGCGGGCTGACCAATAGCCTTCGAAGCCTTCGTCGGGGATGTTGATGATCCAGTTGGTGAAGACGCGGCTCGCAAAGGGACGGAAGGCGGCGGCGCGGAGCGGGGCCTGTTCGGCGAACCTCAGGGGATGAAGCGCCACCCGGTCGAACCGGCGGCCTGCCGCCTGATAGAGGTTCCCGAGGAGCGCGTCATCACTGGCCCCCGAAAAGATCGGGCCGAAGCACAGGCTATACCAGCTTGCCAGCGGTGCGGCGATGCGGGAGCCGGCATCGATCAGGAAGAGCCACGCGCTGGCATCGCCTCTCCGCACACGGGCGATCGCGAGCCGGGCATCGGGCAGGACGTGCGTTCGGGTCAGGCGAAACCAGTCGAGCCGGTCGAACAGACAAGGCTGAGCGGAGCGATCGAGTGCGCCCGCCGCGTCGGCGGCGACCGCGTCCAGATCGTCGAACCATTCCACCAACGCCGTCATCGCGCTATCCCCCAAGCGCCAAGCATTGGCGTGCAAGGGGTCTGATTTGCAAGCGATGACGGAATGGGACGGGTTGGAGCCTCATGCGGAGCGGCTGGACCGGCTGACGCTGAGAGGCGCTCCGCAGGATATCGCGCTCATCGACAAGGCGGGAACGCTCGATTTCGCAGGGTTGGAGGTCGCCGTCGGCGGGCTGGCCGCCGCGTTGGCGCGGCAGGCGGAGCGCGGCGACCGTGTCGCGAGCTGGCTCCCCAAGACGCGGCTGGCCTGTCTGATGGCCCTGGCCTGCACGCGGGCAGGGCTGGTGCATGTTCCGGTCAATCCGCTGCTCCGGCGCGCGCAGGTGGCACATATCCTGACGGACAGCGGCGCGCGATTGTTCGTGACCCAACCTGCCCGCGCGGCCTTGCTTGAGGAGGGGGATGTGCCGATCGGCTGTGCGGTGTTGCATGAGGCCGATCTGGAGTCTTCCTCGGACACGCCGTTGCCGCCTTCGGAGGGGTCGGCCGACGAACTGGCGGTGCTGCTCTATACCTCCGGCTCCACGGGCAAGCCGAAGGGCGTGATGCTGAGCCACGCCAATCTGTGGCTCGGGGCGATTTCGGTCGCGCATTATCTCCGCCTTGCGCCCGATGATCGGACGCTGGCCGTGCTGCCGCTGAGCTTCGATGCGGGGTTGAACCAGTTGCTGTCGACATGGGCGGCGGGTGGATCGGTCGTGCCGCTCGATTATCTGGTGGCCGCGGACGTCGTGCGCGCGGTGGGGCGGCATGACGTCACTACGCTGGCGGGCGTGCCGCCGCTCTGGATACAGCTCGCCGAGGCGAACTGGCCGGCCGAGACCGCCGCCCGGCTGAGGAGGCTGTCGGCGACGGGAGGGCGGATGCCGGCGCCCGTCGTGCGTCATCTCCGCGCGATCTTCCCGCAGGCGGACCTCTATCTGATGTACGGGCTGACGGAGGCCTTCCGGTCGACCTATCTCGATCCGGCACTGGTGGATCGGCACCCGGATTCCATTGGTCGCGGCATTCCCTTCGCGGAAATTCTGGTCGTGAAGCAGGATGGCAACATCGCCGCCGATGAGGAACCCGGTGAACTCGTCCACGTCGGGCCGCTGGTGGCGCAGGGCTATTGGCGAGATGCCGAGAGGACGGCACTGCGCTTTCGGCCGGCGCCCGCTGCGTCGCGGCTGGGGGGCATCGCCGTCTGGTCGGGGGATGCGGTGGTACGGGACGCGGACGGGTTGCTGCGGTTCGTCGGGCGGGACGACGAGATGATTAAGGTCTCCGGCAATCGCATCAGCCCCACAGAGATCGAGGAAGCGGCGCTGGCGAGCGGGGCTGTGGCCGAAGCGGTGGCGCTGGGCATGCCGGACGAGCGGATGGGGCAGGCGATCCGCCTCATCGTACGCAGAGCCGGCGGCGAGAATGCGGAGGCGCGGCTGCTCGCCTATTTCAAGGCTGAGCTGCCCAATTTCCAGCAACCGCGCGAAGTCGTCTGGGTCGACACTCTTCCCTACAATCCCAATGGCAAGCTGGACCGCGTGCGCGTCCGCGAGGAGCATGGCGCATGAAGCCGTCCGGTCCCATCCCACCCGGTTACGGAGGCGACGCCCATGGCCGGCTCCTGATCGCGGGGCACGACGTCGAGAGCCTGATCGAGCGGGCCGGTGATACGCCGCTCTTCGTCTACGATCATGACATGGTGGCAGGGCGCGTCGCGCGTCTGCGCACGGCCATGCCGGATGGCCTGGAGATCCATTACGCGATCAAGGCCAATCCCTTCGCCCCGCTGGTGGCGATGATGGCGGGGATCGTCGACGGGTTCGACGTCGCGTCCGAAGGCGAACTGGAGCGGGCGATCGGCGCGGGCATGTCCGCCTGCCACATCAGCTTTGCGGGGCCGGGCAAGCGCACGCGTGAACTGGAGGCGGCGATCCGTGTGGGCGCGACGCTTCATCTGGAATCCGAACGGGAAGTCGAGCGCGCGCTCGATGTGGCCGCTGCATTGGACATCCAGCCGCATCTCGCGATCCGGGTGAACCCCGAGTTCGACCTGCGCGGCTCTGGAATGCGGATGGGGGGCGGGGCCAAGCCCTTCGGCGTGGATCAGCAGCGCGTCGTGCCGCTGGTGCGCCGTATCGTCGAGGCGGGGGCGAACTATCGCGGATTGCACATCTTCGCGGGCTCGCAGTCGCTCGACGCGGCGGCGATCATCGAGACACAGGCGAACACGGTCGCTCTCGCGCGCCGTATCGCCGAGGAAAGCGGCGTGGAGGCGCCGCTGGTCAACCTCGGTGGAGGCTTCGGCGTTCCCTATTTCGCGGGCGATGCGGCTCTCGATGTCGAACGGATCGGGGATGCGCTTGCCGGGCAGATCGGCGGCGAGGCCCATCGCCATGCGATCGAACTGGGGCGCTGGCTGGTGGCCGAAGCGGGGGTCTATCTCACCCGTGTCGTCGATCGGAAGGAGAGCCACGGCAAGATATTCCTCGTGACGGACGGAGGGATGCACCACCAGCTTGCCGCATCGGGGAATTTCGGAACGGTCGTCCGCCGCAATTATCCGGTGGCCGTCGCCACCCGCTTCGGGGCTAACCCGGAAGAAGAGGCGAGCGTCGTCGGTTGCCTCTGTACCCCTCTGGACAGACTGGCCGACGATGTGGCGCTTCCGGTGGCCGGAGAGGGGGATGTGATTGCGGTCTTTCTGGCGGGTGCGTATGGCGCGAGTGCCTCTCCGGCGGCGTTTCTCGGGCATCCTGCAGCCATCGAGATGTCCGTCTCCGCGGGAGGCAAGGCTGTCCTAACGTAAAATTCACCTCTTCTGGTCTAGGCGAGGATCAAGAAACCTCGGGAGGGCGCGCTTTTACGCGACGTCTTCACGGGTGACGGCAAGGAGTGTGGTATGCGGTTCGACGGCGCTTCGAAGGTTGTTCTTGGCGTGGCGCTCGCCAGCCTGCTGGCCACGGGCAGCGCGGCGTTCGCGGAAGAGCCCACCTTGCCGCCGGCCAATTTCGTCTCCCCGCAGGACAAGCCGAGCGAGCAATATGTCATCGGGCCGCTCGACCAGCTCACCATCTTCGTATGGCGCAACCCGGAACTGGGCGCGAAGGTGCAGGTCCGCCCCGACGGGCGCATCACCACGCCGCTGATCCAGGATCTCCCGGCGGTGGGCCGCACGCCGTCACAGCTCGCCGACGACATCAAGGCGCGTCTCGCGGCCTATGTCACCGATCCGCTGGTTTCGGTGATCGTCGAGAATTTCTCGGGCACCTATTCGCAGCAGATCCGCATCGTCGGTGCGACGGAGAAGCCGGCCAGCCTGCCTTATCGCGCGAACATGACGCTGCTCGACGCGATGATCGCGGTGGGCGGCCTGTCCCAATACGCGGCAGGTAATCGCGCCAAGCTGGTGCGTTTCGACAAGGCCACCGGTAAGCAGACGGAATACCCGCTTCAGATATCCAAGCTGCTGAAGCACGGCGACACGAAGGCCAATGTGAAGCTCGAACCGGGCGATGTCATCATCATCCCCGAGAGCCTGTTCTGATTGCTTGAGACGAAGGCGTAGGGGCGGACGCGATGAATGCCATTCTGGAAGAGGTGCGGATCGGCATCCATGTCGTCTGGCGCAGGCGCTGGCTGGCGCTGGCGGCGGCGTGGGGCATCGCGCTGGTCGGCTGGCTCGGCGTTTCGCTGATCCCCAATACCTATGAGAGCACGGCGCGGATATTCCTGGAGCCGCAGTCGATCCTGCCGCAGGCGGTGGGCATCACCAGCAACGATCAGCAACAGGGCATCGATTCCGTGCGCCAGACGCTGCTCTCCAGCGACAATCTGGCGAGTGTCGTGAAGGGCACGGATCTCGCCCGCCAGGCGACCACGCCCAAGGATCTGGGCGCGATGGTCGCCAGGCTCCAGACGGCGATTTCGATCAAGAGCACGCAGGACAATCTCTTCCAGATCAGCGCCGATCTGTCGGGCGGCGGCTTCTCGGATGCGCAGAACGCCAAGAACGCGCAGGCGGTGGTGGCGAAACTGCTCGACCAGTTCGCGACGGCCAGCGCCGCCGGCGACAGCGCCGAGGCGCATCGCTCGCTGACCTTCCTTGACGCGCAGCTTGCCCAGCGTGGGCAGCAGCTTCAGGACGCCGAACAGAAGCAACAGGCGTTCGACCAGAAATATCTCGGGATGCTGCCGGGCACCGGCTCGATCGACCAGCGCATGGAAACAGCGCGGTCGCAGCTTTCCGATGTCGAGACGAACCTTGCCGCCGCGCAAAGCTCGCTGGCGGCGGTGAACGGGCAGCTCGCGGCGACGCCGGCTTCCATTCCGGGGCCGCCCTCTGCGACCGGCACGGGCGGCCCGCGCGAGCGGCTCGCCCAGCTTCAGGCGCAGCTCGCGCAGGATCAGGCGCAGGGCTGGACCGACAAGCATCCCGACGTGATCGCGGTGCGGCGCGAGATCGCCCATATTCAGGGCGCGGCGGCATCGGCGCCCGTGTTGGGCGCCAATTCCCAGCCGAACCCCGCTTATATCTCGCTGCGTTCCATGGCGGCCGAGAAGCAGGCGACCTACGCCGCGCTCGCCACGCGCCGTGCGCAGCTTCAGGCGGATATGGCGAACTTCGCCGCGAAGCAGGCTGACCAGCCCGAGATCACCGCCCAGCAGGCGAAGCTGTCGCGCGATCATGACGTGCTTCAGGCGCAATATGACAAGCTGCTGTCCGACCGCGAGCAGGTGAAGCTCCGCGCAGACGCGCAGACGCAGGCGGGCAGCGTGCAGTTCCGCGTGATCGATCCGCCGACGCTCTCGAAGGTGCCGGCCAAGCCCAAGCGTCCGCTGCTGTTGACCGGCGTGCTGCTGGTCGCGATCGCGGGTGGCGTCGCAGCGGCGTTCCTGCGGGCGAAGTTGCAGACCAGCTATTCGACCCCCAACGCGCTGGCGGCGGCGAGCGGTCTGCCTGTGCTGGGCTCGATCAGTTATGTGCGTGGCGTTCGCCAAAAGACGCAGGAAGCGCAGCAGCTCAAATGGTTCGCGGGAGCGGGTGGCGCGCTGGTGGGGGCCTATGTGCTTCTGCTGGTGGTCGAATTCGTTCAGCGCGGGCTGATGGCGTAGGACAAGAGGCATGAGCAAGCACAGCCCGATCAGCCCCGATCCCAAGGGCCCCGGCCGTCCCAAGGGGCCGCGCGGCCCCTCGCTCGTGGAGCGCGCCGCCAACGTTTACGATTTCACCGCGGGCCTGCGCGGCTCGGGCGTGACCACCGGCGCGCCTATCGTTCAGCCGACGATGCTGGCACCGACCGCCTTCCATATGAACTGGGAAAGCGCGTCCCCGCTGGGCCGCTTCGGCCAGGTCGCGATGGACGAGCTGCGCGAGGGCGGCTTCGTGCTGCCGGATGCGAGCCCCAGCGCGATCTCCGAGGAGTTCCGCATCGTGAAGCGCCAGCTTCTGCGCGGCGCCGACGAGGTGGAGAACGGGCGGACGATACTGGTCTGCTCGGCGCACCCGGACGACGGCAAGACGTTCTGCGCTGTGAACCTCGCGCTCAGCCTCGCGGCGGAGAAGGATGTCGAGGTCGTGCTGATCGACGCGGATGTCGCCAAGCCGGAAATCCTCTCCACCCTCGGGCTGGAAGCCGGGCCGGGCCTGATCGACGCGATCGCGGATGAGGCGGTGGATATCGAGGCCTGCCTGATCCGTACGGATATTCCGGGCCTGATCGTGCTTCCCACCGGCCGGCAGACCAATGAGGCGACCGAGCTTCTGGCGTCGGATCGGACGAGGCAGGTGCTGGAGCGGCTGCGTAGCCGCGATCCGCGCCGGATCATCATCTTCGACTCCCCGCCCGCGCTGGCGGCATCCCCGGCCTCGGTGCTGGCGATGCATTGCGGCCAGCTTCTCTTCGTCGTCCGTGCCGAGCGGACGGGCGAGGCGGACCTTCGCGAGGCGCTGGGGCTCCTTTCCGCCTGCCCGCGTGCGCAGTTGCTGCTGAACGGCGTCGAGTTCGGCGGCTCTCACCGCCGCTTCGGCCGATATTACGGGATCGACGGGTGACGAAATTCGCTTGGTTTACATGCTCGTTCCTGTCCACGGCGCTGATCGCGCTGCCGGCCGGCGCGCGCACCACGATCAGCCCTTATGTCGAGGGGCAGCAGGTCATTTCGACCGACCTCAGCGGCCGTCCGGGGCCGGATACGGTGACCTATACGGGCATCGCGGCCGGCGTCGACGCGACGATCGAGAGCGCCAAGCTCCAGGGGCAGATCGACTATCGCTATGACCATTATTTCGCCTGGTCGAACCGCTATCGCGATACGGACCTGCATAACGGCCTCGCCTCGCTGAAATATCAGCCCAATTCGGACCTGTCGTTGCAGGCGGCGGGCATCGCCACCCGCGCGCGCGGCACGCTGGCGACCGGCACCTCCGGTCTGCTGTTCGGCGATCTCGACAATACGCAGCAGATCTACGCCATTCAGGCGGGACCGAGCTACGATCATCATTTCGGCGACATCAACCTGAACGCCGACTATCGCTTCGGTTGGACGCGCTCGGACAACGGTTTCGGCAGCACCGATCTCGGCCCCGGCCAGCCGGTGCTCGAGAATAATTTCGATACGTTCAGCCACACGGCGGATGTCGCGGTGGGCACGCGGCCGGGCGGGCTCGGGCTGCCTTTCGGCTGGACCGTGTCGGGCGGGATCGAGCGGGATGACATCAACTTCCTCGATGCGCGCTATACGAGCAAGTTCGGCCGGGTCGACGTCGTCCAGCCGGTGAGCCCCTCGCTCGCGCTGGAAGCCGGCATCGGCTATGAGGCGGACCGGGCCACCCAGTCGGCGATCCTGACGGACGCGGACGGCAACGCCATCCTCGACAAGCATCGCCATCTCCAGGCGGACCATTCCAAGCGGCGCCTGCTCTCCTACGATCAGGATGGCCTCGTCTGGGATGTCGGCGTGCTGTGGCGGCCGAGCGTGCGGACCTCGCTGGAGGTGCGCGGCGGGCAGCGTTACGGCCAGACCGTGGTGACCGGCCGCTTCACCCATCAGATCACGCCCAAGTCGACCATCGAGGTCGTCGCCTATGACGACATCACCAGCTTCGGGCGCCAGCTCACCACGGGCATCGGCGCGCTGCCGACGTCTTTCTCCGGCTCCAGCCTGCCGATCCAGACGCCGCTCGCCAACTGTGTGTTCGGAGCGAACGGCGCGCAGGGCGGCTGCCTGACCGCGCTCAACTCGGTCAATTCCAACTTCTACCGGTCGCGCGGCGTCTATGTGCTGCTGGCGGGGCAGAAGGGGCTTTGGAACTACGGCTTCGGCGTCGGTTACGACCATCGCCATTATCTGGCGCCCAACCTCGGAGCCGATGTCTTCTCCTTCGCGGGCGTCAACGAGGAGAGTGTGACCGTGGACGCCAGCATCGGCCGCCGCCTGTCGCGCGTGTCGACGCTGACGCTGACCGGGCTCGCCGCCTGGTATGACGACAATGCCAGCGTGGTGAGCGGCACGTCCTACACCTCTTATGGCGGCATCCTGACCTACAACCGCGAATTCTCCCGCAGGCTGCTCGGCACCGCTTCGGTGGGCGTCTCGTCGGGGGGCGGCGGCAATATCGACGACGATGTGATTGGCACGGCGCTGCTCGCGCTGCGCTACCAACTCTAACGGAATGCGAGGCGGCCTTCGGGCCGCGGGTGGAGGCCCAGATGTACGACAGCCATTACGGGTTCAGCGATCGACCCTTCCAGCTCACGCCGGACGCGCGTTTCTGGTTCGAGAGCAAGACGCACCGCACGGCCATGGCCTATCTCGGCTATGGCCTCGCGCAGGGGGAGGGCTTCATCGTCATCACCGGCGATGTGGGTGCGGGCAAGACGACGTTGGTCGGCCATCTGATGGCCTCGATCGATCCGCAGCGGCTTCAGGTCGTGCGGCTCGTCTCCACGCAGGTGGAGGACGAGGACATGCTGCGTCTCACCGCGCACCAGCTCGGCCTCGCGACCGAGGGGCTCGCCAAGGCGCAGCTTCTCGAACGGATCGAGCGGACGCTCCGCCTCCACGCCAATGAGGGCCGCCAGACCCTGCTGATCGTCGACGAGGCGCAGAACCTGCCGCTTTCGGCGCTGGAGGAGCTGCGGATGCTCTCCAACTTCCAGAATGGCGGGCAGTCGCTGCTCCAGATCTTCCTGCTCGGCCAGCCCGAGTTCCGCGATCGCTTCCAGAAGTCGGAGCGGCTGGAGCAGCTTCGCCAGCGCGTGATCGCCACCCACCATCTGACGCCGATGGAAGCCGGGGAGGTCGCCCCCTATATCCAGCATCGCCTGAAGCTGGTCGGCTGGGACGGTCGCCCCGAGTTCACCGACGATGCCTGGGAAGCCTTCTATCGCCACAGCCATGGCGTGCCGCGCAAGCTCAACGTGCTGGCGGGCCGGGTGCTGCTGCATGGCGCGGTCGAGGGGCTGGAGCGGATCGATGGCGCGACCGTGAGTCTCGTCGCCGCCGACATGGACGACGAGCGCGGCCCACACGATCCGTCGCCCGAGGCGGAGGATCATCACCGCCGCGCATCCGATGCCGCCCCGCCGACCGAGGCCGGCCCCGTCCGCATCGTCCGCACTTCGGACCCGGAAGCGCTCGACCGCATCGCCGTTCTGGAAGAGCGCCTCGACGAGCAGGAGGCGGCGATCCGCCGCGTGCTCGGCCTGCTGATCGACTGGGTCGAGCGGGAGGAGCCGGTCGGCGGCCCGCGCTTCGGGACCGCGCACTGAGGGCATTTGCGTGATGCGTAACGCGCTGTCCGTGGATGTGGAGGACTGGTTCCAGGTCGGCGCCTTCGAGAAGGTGATCGACAAGGGCGATTGGCCGCGTCTGGAGAGCCGCGTCGCGCGCAATACCGATGCGGTGCTCGATCTGTTCGCGCGGGCGGGCGTGAAGGCGACCTTCTTCACGCTCGGCTGGGTGGCGGAGCGCGCGCCCGCGCAGATGCGCCGTATCGTGGCGGAGGGGCACGAGATCGCCAGCCATGGCTGGGATCATGATCGTGTCTTCACCCTCACGCCCGAGCAGTTCCGCGCCGATCTCCGCCGCGCTCGCGCTGCGATCGAGGATGCGTCGGGGATGCCGGTCGTCGGCTATCGCGCGCCGAGCTTCTCGATCGACACGCGGACGCCGTGGGCGCATCCCATCCTCGCGGAGGAGGGTTACAGCTATTCTTCCAGCGTCGCGCCGGTGGCGCACGATCATTATGGCTGGCCTGAGAGCCCGCGCTTCGCGTGGCGTCCGATCTCGGAGAGCGCGATGATCGAGCTGCCGGTGACCACCGTCAAGCTGGGCGCACGGACGCTGGCGGCGGGGGGCGGGGGCTTTTTCCGCCTGCTGCCCTATGGCTTCACGCGCTGGGCGATCCGGCAGGTGAACGACGAGGCCAAGCGCCCGGCGATCTTCTATTTCCACCCGTGGGAGATCGATCCCGATCAGCCCCGCGTCGCCAAGGCACCGCTTCGTTCGAAGCTCAGGCATTACAGCCGGCTGTCCGCCATGGAGGGCAAGCTGGAACGGCTGCTCGGCGAGTTTTCGTGGGCTCGGGTCGATGAAATCGCCGCTGCTCAGGCATGGCCATGAACCTTGCCGACGCGGTGCGCCCGCTTCGCATCGAGGAAGGCGGAGACGAGGCGAGCGTCGATGCCTTCGTGCGCGCGCATCCCGAGGGGAGCCCTTTTCATCGCCCGGCCTGGATCGCGGCGGTGGAGGCCGGCACCGGCCAGCGCGCGCATCGACTGATCGCGACGCGGGACGGTCGGATCGAGGGCGTTCTCCCGCTGACGGCGATGCGGTCGATGCTGTTCGGCAAGGCGCTGGTGTCGTCGGGCTTCGCGGTCGGCGGCGGCGTGCTGGCGACCAGCGAGGAGGCTCGCGAACGGTTGCTGGCGGAAGGATGGCGGCTGGCCGAGCGCCTCGGTTGCCCGAGCCTTGAACTGCGCGGCGGGGCTCTGCCGGATGGTGGGCAGGGCTGGCAGGTGAAGGAGGATGCCTATGCGGGCTTCTCCCGCCCCCTCGCCAGCGACGATGAGGCGGAACTGAAGGCGGTCCCGCGCAAGCAGCGGGCGGAGGTCCGCAAGGCGCTCGGCGCGGATATGGCGATCAGCGTGGGGCGCGGGCCGAAGGATCGGGCGGCGCATTATGCCGTCTATGCCGAGAGCGTTCGCAATCTCGGGACGCCGGTCTTTCCCAGGCGACTGTTTTCGGCGGTGCTCGATGGGTTTGGTGAGGATGCCGATATCCTGACCATCTCGCACGAGGGCCGGCCGGTGGCCTCGGTGCTCAGCCTGTATCACGGCGGCACCGTCATGCCCTATTGGGGCGGCGGCACCTGGGCGGCGCGGGGATTGAGGGCCAACGAGCTGCTTTATTTCGCGCTGATGCGTCATGCCCGCGAGCGAGGCTGCAAGGCGTTTGATTTCGGCCGCTCCAAGCTCGGGACGGGGGCCTTCGCCTACAAGAAGAATTGGGGCTTCGAGCCGCGCCCACTGGCTTATGCCACCCGTACCGCCGACGGTGCGGAAGCACGCGAGGTCAATCCGCTGAGCCCGCGCTATCGAATGCAGATCGCGGTGTGGAAGAAGCTGCCGCTGTGGCTGGCGAACCGGCTTGGGCCGCCGCTGGCGCGTGGGCTGGGCTGAACGATGGGCGACCTGCTGTTTCTCGCGCATCGCGTGCCATTCCCGCCCGATCGGGGCGACAAGATTCGTTCATACAACATCCTCAAGCATCTGGCCGGGAAACGCCGCGTCCATCTCGCCGCCTTCGCGGATGATGACGCCGACATCGCGGCGGCCGAGGCGCTTCGGCCGATGGTCGGCCGTCTCCATGTCGAACGGCGCGCACGATCGAGGGCGTCGGCCGCGGCGATCGGGCTGGCGAGAGGACAGGCGATCTCGGTCGCAGCCTTCGCGAGCCCGATGATGACGCGCTTCGTCAAGGCAGTAGCGGAGGAGGAGACTGTCGACGGCACCTACATCTTCTCCGGCCAGATGGCCCAATATGCGCCGGCGGGGCGTCCGTTCGCGATGGATTTCGTCGACATGGATTCCGAGAAGTTCGCCGCTTATGCCGCCTCCGCGCACGGGCCGATGCGGTGGGTGTGGAGGCGTGAGGCCGAGCGCCTGTTCGCCTTCGAACGCGAGGTGGCGGCGCGGGCGGCGGTCTCGTTGTTCGTGAGTGACGCGGAGGCCGCGCTCTTCCGCGACCGCACAGGCCTGCCGGACACGCGCGCGCGGGCGTTGGAGAATGGCATCGATCTCGATCGCTACCGGCCCGCGCCGCATCGGCGGGGGGAAACTCCGCTGATCGTCTTCACCGGGCAGATGGATTATCCGCCCAATATCGAGGCGGCGGCGGGCTTCGCGCGGGATGTGATGCCGTCGATCCGTGCCCGTCACCCGGATGCGCGCTTCGCCATCGTCGGCCGCAAGCCGGATGCGTGCTTGTCGGCGCTCGACGGCCGGAACGGCGTCGAGGTGACCGGCGAAGTTCCCGATGTGCGGCCCTGGCTGACGGACGCGGATGTCGTCGTCGCGCCGCTGCGGATCGCGCGGGGCGTGCAGAACAAGGTGCTGGAGGCCATGGCGATGGCCCGCCCGGTCGTCGCGAGCCCGCAGGCGTTCGAGGGGATCGACGCGGCCCCCGATCGCGATCTGATCGTGGCCGGGGGCGCACGGGCCGAGGCTGAGGCCGTGCTGGCACTGCTCGCCGATCCCGTGCGAGCCGAGACGATCGGCGCGGCGGCGCGCGCGCGGGTCGAGGCACGTTATGCGTGGAAGGCCCGCCTCGCGGCCCTCGACGATCTTCTGGAGCGCTTCTGACGATGGATGCGACGATCACCCCCCAAGTGCGCGCAAAGGTGGGCGGATGGCCTCGCCATGTCGTCGGGCTGGGCGTGGTCGTGGCGGGGCTGCTGGCGCTGTTCGCCCGTGATGCAGGCGACATGGCCGCGATCTGGTGGACGAGCAGCACCTATGAGCATTGCCTCGTGATCCTGCCCATTGTCGGCTGGCTGGTGTGGCAACGCGCTCCCGTGCTGGCCGAGGTTCGGCCCAGAGCATGGGCCTTGCCGTTGCTCTGGGTGGCCGCGGGCGCGTTCGGATGGCTGCTGGGCGAGGCGGCGGGCGTCGCGGTCGTGCGGCATCTGGCGCTGGTGATGATGATCCAGGGGGCGGCAGCGGTGATGCTCGGGCGGGGGGTGCTGGCCGCCCTGCTGTTCCCGCTTTCCTATGCGCTTTTCCTCGTGCCGGCGGGTGACATGCTGGTGCCTCCACTCCAGACGCTGACGGCGCGGATCTGCATGGTGCTGCTCGGCGTGGTGCAGGTGCCGGCGCATCTGGACGGCGTGTTCATCACCACGCCCGGCGGCTGGTTCAAGGTGGCGGAAGCCTGTTCGGGCGCGAAATTCCTGATCGCGATGACGGCGTTGGGCGTGCTGGTCGCCAATCTTGGCTTTCGAAGCTGGCGTCGCCGCGCGGCGTTCATGCTGCTCGCGCTCGTCGCTCCGGTCCTGGCGAACGGCATCCGGGCGTTCGGGACGATCTGGGTCGCGCAATATAAGGGCGCGGCGGCGGCCGGCAGCTTCGATCACATCGTCTATGGCTGGATATTCTTCGCGATCGTGATCGTGATCGTGCTGGCCATCGGCTGGCGCTTCTTCGACAAGCCGGCCGATGCGCCGCCGATCGACAGGCTCGCCGTCCTTGCCGAGGCGGAGAAGCAGCGTTCGACGTTTCCGCTGACGCTTGCGGGGGCGGCGGTGCTGGCGGTGGCGGCGGTGGCTCCGCTCTGGAGCGCGGCGGCGATCCGCGCCGGTGCGCAGCCGATCCCGGCCGCCGCCCATCTGCCGGAAGTGGCGGGCTGGACGCGGATCGCGGCCACGGACGGAACGCTGTGGAAGCCGCGCTTCGATGGCGCCGACCGCCTGCTCCTCGGCCGTTATCGCGATCCGGCCGGCGCGGAGGTCGATCTCGCCGTCGCGCTGTATGCCACGCAGGAACGCGGGCGTTCGCTGGTGGGCTATGGCCATGGCGCGGTGGACCCCGAGGGGCCGTGGTCATGGGCCGCGAACCTGCCGGCTCCATTGGGCGCACAGGCCGAAAGCATCGTTGCGCCGGGAGCCGTATCGCGGACCGTGCTGAGCTTCTATACGGTCGGCGCCATGGAGACGGGGAGTGCCGCGCGGGTGAAGCTGGAGACGTTGCGTCATCATCTGCTGGGCGGCAGCCAGAGGGCCGCGGCGTTGCTGGTTTCGTCGGAAGACCGGCGCGGCGGGCGCGGGGCGATCGAGCGGTTCCTGAGCGCGCTCGGTCCGGCGGACAAGGCGATCGATCAGATCGCGGCGGGGCGCTGAACCTCCATGTGCGGTATTGCCGGCATCTTCCACCTCGACACGCCCAAGCCGGTGGACCCGGCGCGCGTCCGCACCATGATCGATGCGATCGCGCATCGCGGGCCGGATGGGGAGGACATCTGGACGGCGCCCGGAGTGGGGCTCGGCCATCGTCGCCTCTCGATCATCGATCTGGCCGGCGGCGACCAGCCGATGGTGTCGGCGGACGGCGGGCTGGCGGTCGTCTTCAACGGCGAGATCTATAATTACCGCGAACTGCGCGTCGATCTGGAGGCGTGGGGCGCCGAGTTCCGCACACAGAGCGACACCGAGGTGATCCTCCACGGCTGGCGCCGCTGGGGGCCGGACTGCCTCGATCGTTTCACGGGCATGTTCGCCTTCGCGCTGTTCGACGCCGGGCAGCAGAGCCTTTTCCTCGCGCGTGACCGGATGGGTGTGAAGCCGCTCTTCTATGCCGAGCTTTCCGATGGCGCCGTGCTGTTCGGATCGGAGTTGAAGGCTCTGTTGGCCCATCCCCGCCTGCGTCGCGCGCCGGACCTGTCGGCGGTCGAGGATTTCCTCGGCCTCGGTTATGTGCCGGATGACGCCTGTCTCGTGGCGGGCGTGAAAAAGCTGCCGGCCGGCCATCATCTGACACTGCGTCGGCGGCATCCGCTGCCTCAGCCGCGCCGCTGGTGGGACGTCGCCTTCACCGCCGACGCGCGCGGCTCTGTGCGTGATCTGGAGATGCAGCTTACCGACCATATGCGCCGCGCCGTCCGCTCCCGGATGGTGGCGGATGTGCCGCTCGGCGCCTTCCTTTCGGGGGGGGTGGACAGTTCGAGCGTGGTCGCCCTCATGGCCGAGGCGAGCCGGTCGGCGGTCGAGACCTGTTCGATCGGCTTCGATGTGCCCGATCTGGACGAGACCGCCCATGCGCGTCTGGTCGCCGGGCGCTTCGCCACGCATCACCGCGAGCGGATCGTCTCGCCGGATGATTTCGGGCTGATCGACACGCTGGTGGACGCCTTTGACGAGCCCTTCGCCGATGCCTCCGCGCTGCCGACCTACCGGGTGTGCGAACTGGCGCGCGAGAAGGTGACGGTGGCGCTCTCCGGCGACGGCGCGGACGAGGCGCTGGCCGGATATCGCCGCCATCGCTTCTTCGTGGCGGAGAACCGGGCACGGGGCCTCTTCTCGACGCAGATGCGGGAGCGGGTGTTCGGGGCGCTCGGCCGGGCTTACCCCAAGGCGGACTGGGCGCCGCGCCCGCTTCGCGCCAAGACGACCTTCCAGGCGCTCGCCCGCTCGTCGGAGGAGGCCTATGCGCGGGCCATGGGCTTCACCTCGCCCGAGATGCGCGCGCGGCTGTTCACGCCCGAGGCGATGCAGGCGCTCGGCGGCCATCGCGCCGAGGCACGGATCGAGCGGACGATGCGGGAGGCACCCGCCGCAGACTGGCTGGGCCGGGCGCAATATGCCGATCTCAAGATCTGGTTGCCCGGAGATATCCTCACCAAGGTCGATCGCACGAGCATGGCCGTCGGGCTGGAGGCGCGCGAGCCGTTGCTCGATCATGACCTCGTGCAGTTTCAGGCTTCGTTGCCGATGGCGATGCGGCTGCGTGGCGGGCAGGGGAAATGGCTGATGAAGCACGCCATGCGATCCTTCCTCCCGGAGGAAATCCTGCATCGCACCAAGATGGGCTTCGTCACGCCGATCGCCCAGTGGTTTCGCGGGCCTCTCGCCGGAGAGGCCGAGCGGATCGCGCGTGGCGCTGCGCTGGCCGCGACGGGCTGGTTTCGCCCCGACGAACTCGCCCGCGTCGCGCACGAGCATCGCTCCGGCCGCAGCGACCATGGCCGGTTGCTGTGGCAGTTGCTGATGCTCGATAAATCCCTGACGCGGCTGTTCGGCGCCTAGGGGTAGACCGCCTCGACGAAATAGAGCCCGTCAGGCGGGGCATTGAGGCCCAGTTCGCCGCGATCCCTGGCTTCGAGAGCCTCGGTCACATCATCGGGCGTCCATTTCCCCTGACCGACCAGCGCCAGGCAACCCACCATCGAGCGCACCTGATGATGGAGGAAGGAGCGTGCCGCCGCCTCGATCTCGATCCCGCCGCTCGCCCGGCGCACATCGAGCCGGTCGAGTGTCTTCACGGGGCTCGCCGACTGGCAATGCGCCGAGCGGAAGGTGGTGAAGTCGTGCAACCCGACCAGTCGCTGCGCCGCCTCATGCATCGCCTCGACATCGAGCGGTGGGGCCACCCGCCATGCCTTGCCCTCGTCCAGCGCGAGCGGGGCGCGGCGATCGACGATCCGATAGATGTAGCGCCGCCCGATGCACGAGAAGCGCGCGTGCCAGTCATCCGACACCACGTCGCAGGCGAGGATCGCGACCGGCGCTGGCCGCATCCGGGCATTCAGGGCCTCCATCAGGCGGAAGGGGGCGATGGTTTTGCCGATTTCGACATGCGCGACCATGCCGGTCGCGTGGACGCCCGCGTCGGTGCGACCGGCGGCATGGACGGCGGCTTTCTCGCCGGTGATGAGTTCCGCCGCGCGCTCGATCGTATCCTGCACGCTCGGCCCATGCGCCTGCCGCTGCCAGCCCATGAAGGGGCGGCCGTCATATTCCACCGTCAGCCGGAAGCGCGTCACGAGAGGAGCGTCCCCACCGGGATCGGGAAGCCGCGCAGCAGGTCGGCGGTCGCCATGGCGCCACGTCCGGCGCGCTTGACGGTGGTCGGCCGGATCGAACCCGAGCCGCAGGCGATGGCGAGGCCCTCGTCGAGCACCGTGCCCGGCGCACCGCTTCCCGCCTCGATCGTGGCCGAGAGGATCTGGATACGCTCGCCGCCATGCTCGAAGAAGGCGCCCGGCGCCGGGTTGAATGCGCGGACCTGCCGCTCGACCTGTGCGGCCTCCTGCGTGAAGTCGAGGCGGGCCTCGGCCTTCTCGATCTTGGCGGCGTAGGTGACGCCCTCTTCGGGCTGGGCTTGGGGCGGGTAGGTGGCCGGGTCGGCCAGCACGCGCACCATCAGCCCCGCGCCGAGATCGGCGAGTTCGGCGAACAGGTCGCCCGCCGTCTTGCCCGCGATCGGCGTGCGGCCCTCCAGCAGCATCGGGCCGGTATCGAGGCCCTTTTCCATCTGCATGATGACGACGCCCGTCTCCGCGTCGCCCGCGAGGATCGAGCGCTGCACCGGCGCCGCCCCCCGCCAGCGCGGAAGCAGCGAGCCATGCACGTTCATGCAACCGAGCCGCGGCGCCTCCAGGATCGGCACCGGCAGCAGCAGCCCATAGGCCGCCACCACCGCCACATCGAGGCCGAGCGCCGCGAACGCCGCCTGCTCATCCGCATCGCGCAAGGTCAGCGGATGCCGCACCTCCAGCCCGAGCGCCTCCGCCCGACGATGGACGGGCGAGGGCTGCAACGCCTTCCCCCTGCCGGCCCGACGCGGCGGCTGGGTGTAGACGGCGGCGATGTCATGCCCGGCGGCGGCCAGCGCTTCGAGCGTCGGCACGGCGAAATCGGGCGTTCCCATGAAGGCAATGCGCATCCGCTCTCACAAGCGCTTGGCAAGGCGGAGTGCAAGCCCATATCCATGCTTCCCATGGCATCTCCCGAAATCGACGCGCTGACACAGGCGCTTGCGCGGCTCCCCGGCCTCGGCCCCCGTTCGGCCCGCCGCGCGGTGCTCCATCTGCTCAAGAAGCGGGAAACCGCGCTGACGCCGCTGCTCCGCGCGCTGGAGCTGGTCGACGAGCGGCTGTCCACCTGCCACGTTTGCGGCAATGTCGATACGTCGGACCCGTGCTCGATCTGCGCCGATCCGCGTCGTGACGAGCGCTCGCTGTGTGTGGTGGAGGAGGTAGCCGATCTCTGGGCGCTGGAGCGTTCGCGGCTGTTTCCGGGGCGTTTCCATGTGCTGGGCGGGCGACTGTCGGCGCTGGACGGCGTGCGGCCGGAGGATCTCAGCATCGACCGCCTCGTCGCGCGGATCAGCGCCGGGGGTATTGACGAGGTCGTTCTCGCCACCAACGCCACGCTCGAAGGGCAGACCACCGCCCACTACATCGCCGAGCGGCTGGAGGGCCTGCCCGTGCGCCTGACCCGGCTCGCCCATGGCCTGCCCGTCGGCGGGGAGCTGGACTATCTCGACGAGGGCACGCTGGCGCAGGCGCTCCGCGCGCGGCGGCCGATCGATTAGGCTGATCGAAACGCTCGCCTTGACGGACGGGCATGTCGGTCATAGCTCGTCGCCATGGCCATTCTTCCCATCATCGAGATCCCGGACGCACGCCTGCGCAAGATCTCCGAGCCGGTCGAGACGTTCGACGCCGAGCTTCAGCAACTGATCGATGACATGTTCGAGACGATGTACGACGCGCCCGGCATCGGGCTCGCGGCGATCCAGGTGGGCGTGGCCAGGCGGGTGCTGGTGATCGATCTCCAGGAGGAAGGCGAGGGCGTGAAGAATCCGCGCGTCTTCATCAACCCGGAATTCTCCGAGCCTTCGGAGGAGAAGAACGTTTACACCGAGGGTTGCCTCTCGATCCCGGACCAGTTCGCTGATGTCGAGCGCCCCGCGACGATCCGCGCCAAATGGCTCGATCGCGACGGAAAGCCGCATGACGAGGTGCTCGACGGCCTGCTCGCCACCTGTCTCCAGCATGAGGTGGATCATCTCGAAGGCATCGTCTTCACCGATCATCTGTCGCGAATGAAGCGCGATATGGTGTTGAAGAAGCTGGAAAAGCTTCGCCGCCAGCAACGCGCCGCCTGAGGGCGCCCCGCCGCCGCTTGCGGTGTAGGAAAAGCACTGCTACGTTCGCGCTTCGTTCCGGTGGAGGGGAAGCGTGAATCCAGTCGTCGCCATTCTGGTCGCCTGTGCGGCGTTGGTCATCGGGCTGGGGATCGGCTGGTTCCTGGGCTCGCGCGCCGGTGCCGGCTTCAAGGCGGAGCGGGATCGACTCGATGCGCGCTCTCGCGAGGCGGAGACGGCTCGTGCCTCCGCCGAGGAGCGTGCGAAGACGGCCGGGCTCTTGCGCACCACGCTGGATGAAGTGACCCGCGAGCGGGATTCCGCGCAGCGTTCGCTGGCGGCGGAGCGCGCCGCCGCGACGGAGCGGGCCGAGGCCTTCGAAGCGCGACTGGTCGAGTTGCGCGAGGCGAAGGAGATGCTTTCCGCCCAGTTCAGCGAAGTTGGCCAGAAGATGCTCGGAGAGGCGCAGAAGGCTTTTCTCGAACGCGCCGACCAGCGCTTCGCCCAATCCGAGGAGAAATCCGGCGAGCGGCTGAAGGCGCTGCTCAACCCGGTCGAGGCGACGCTCAAGCGCTACGAGGAGGGCGTTTCCCGCATCGAGAAGGAGCGGACCGAGGCCTATGGCAACCTCACCGGCCTGATCGGCGCGATGCGCGACGGGCAGGAGGCCGTGCGCAGCGAAGCGGCAAAGCTGGTCAACGCGCTGCGCGCCGCACCCAAGGCGCGCGGTCGCTGGGGCGAGCAGCAACTCCGCAACGTGCTCGAAACCTGTGGCCTCGTCGAGCATACCGATTTCACCACCGAAGTTTCGGTCGATACCGAAGACGGGCGGATGCGCCCGGACGCGATCATCCGCGTGCCGGGCGGGCGGGCGCTGGTGATCGACGCCAAGGTGTCGCTCAACGCCTATCAGGATGCGTTCGGCGCGATCGACGAGGCGGAACGCGCGCGGCATCTCGCGGCGCATTCGGCGGCGATGAAGGCCCACGTCACGACGCTCGCCGCCAAGGCCTATTGGAACCAGTTCGAGGACGCGCCGGACTATGTCATCATGTTCGTGCCGGGCGAGCATTTCCTCGCCGCCGCGCTCGAAAATGATCCGACGCTCTGGGATTATGCGTTCGAGCGCCGCGTGCTGCTGGCGACGCCGACCAACCTCGTGGCGATCGCGCGCACCGTCGCGGCGGTGTGGCGGCAGGAGAAGCTGGCGCTGGAGGCGCGGCAGATCGGCGTGCTGGGCAAGGAGATGTACGATCGCCTCTCGGCCGCTGCCGGGCATCTGCGCAAGGTTGGCGGCGGCCTGTCGACTGCGGTGAACAATTACAACAGCTTCGTATCGTCCTTTGAGTCGCGCGTGCTGGTGACGGGGCGGAAATTCCGCGATCTCAATATCGAGACGGGCGGCCGTGAGATCGAGGCGGTGCCGCCGGTCGAGACCCTGGCTCGCGTGCCGGCGGCTACGGAATTGCTCGGTGGGCCGGGTGAGGCGGAAGCGGCGGAGTAGCGGTGGCGAGACGAAGTTTCGGGCCGCTTCCGCGTCGCTGACCCTCGGACAAACAATCGTCAGAGGCGTTGGCCGAGTACCTCATACGCCATCACGGCTGTCGCCACCGCAGCGTTGAGACTGTCCGCCTTGCCACGCATCGGGAGCTTCACGCGGACGTCGCATTCGTCCTCATAATCGGCGGGAAGCCCGCGCGCCTCGTTGCCGACGAGGATGAAGGTCGGCGCGGCGTAACACGGCTCGCGATAATAGGCTTCGGTACGCAGGCTGAGCGCGACGAGCTGGCCGGGGCCGGAGCGCAGCCAGGGCACGAAATCCGTCCAGGCCGCGCGCGCGATCCTCTGGGTGAACAGCGCCCCCATCGATGCGCGCACCGCTTCGACCGAAAAGGGATCCACACAATCGTCGATGAGGATCAGCCCGCCCGCGCCGACCGCATCGCCAGTGCGCAGGATCGTGCCGAGATTGCCCGGATCGCGCAGCGACTGGGCGACGATCCAGATGTCGGACGCGTTGCGGTCGATGCGGTCTAGCGCGGTGTCGAACTCGGCATAGACGCCGAGCACGGTCTGCGGATTGTCCTTGCCCGAGAGCTTGTGGAGGATGTCCACATTGGTCTCGATCGCCTCGCCGCCGTCCGCTTCACAAGCGGCGGTGAGGCGGCGGACCAGCGGATGGTCGCGCATCTCGCGGGTGTGGAAGATCCAGCGCGGGAGGTGGCCGGCTTCCTCCGCCTCGGTCAGGATGCGCAGGCCCTCGGCGAGGAACAGGCCTTCCTCCCGGCGATGGCGCTTCTCGCGCAGATTGCGGATGCGCTTGACGAGCGGATTGGAAAAGGCGGTGATTTCGCGGGGCATGGCGCTCGTTACACCAGATCCGGGCTGGATCAAGCGGCGGCGGCCTCCGGGGCGGAAGCCTTATTCCTCGCCGAACTTGTTCTCGACCAGGCCGACCAGCAGCGCCAGCGTCTCCTCCGCTCCCTCGCCGGCGGCGCGGATGGTGACATGATCGCCCTTCGCGGCGCCCAGCATCATCAGCCCCATGATGGAAGTGCCGGCGACGCTCGACCCGTCCTTCTCCACTTCCACGGCCGCGCTCTGCCCGGAGGCGAGCGTCACGAACTTGGCGCTGGCGCGAGCGTGAAGGCCGCGCTTGTTCGTGATCTGGACGGTGCGACTATGTTGGGTCATGCGGCGGCCTCTCCCAGCAGGTCGGACGCGACGGAGATATATTTGCGGCCGGCATCGCGCGCGGCGGCGACGGCGGCCTTGATCTTCATCGTGCGGCGCGCGCTGGCAAGGCGGATCAGCATGGGCAGGTTGATGCCCGCGATCACCTCCACGCGATCCGTCTTCATGAGCGAGATGGCGAGATTGGAGGGCGTGCCCCCGAACAGATCCGTAAGCAGGATCGCGCCGTCGCCGACATCCACCTTCGCGATCGCGGCGGCGATATCGTTGCGGCGGCCCTCCATGTCGTCCTCCGGCCCGATGCAGATCGGGACGACCGCCTCCTGTGGCCCAACGACATGTTCCATCGCCGTCACGAATTCCGCCGCCAGGCGTCCGTGCGTCACCAGCACCAAACCGATCATCTATTCACCCGAGTTTGGCCTCTCTCCGATGACATCCATTCCTCCAGCGTCCGGCCCTCTTTTTCTTACGGGATCAGATCGCGGTGGAGGATCGTGGGCGAAAATCCCTGCGCACGCAACCGGTCGCCTATCGTCTGGGCGACGTGGACTGAGCGATGGCGGCCTCCGGTGCAGCCGAATGCCACGGTGACGTAGCTTTTTCCCTCCGCCGCGTAGCGCGGGAGCAACAGTGCGAGCAGCCCTTCGATGCGCTCCATCGCTTCGGAATAGGCTGGATCTTCCGCGACATAGGCGGATACGGGGGCGTCGAGCCCGGTCATCGGACGCAGCACGGAATCCCAGTGCGGGTTGCGCAGGAAGCGCATGTCCAGAACGAGGTCCGCATTGCGGGGCACGCCGCGCGCGAAGCCGAAGGACATGATGGTGAGCGTCACACCGACGCCCTCCGCGGTCGCGAATCGGTTGCGCAGCATCTGCTGGAGCGTGTTGGTGCTGCTGTCGGTGGTGTCGATCAGATGGTCTGCGGCCCGTCGGAGCGGCTCGAGCAGTTCGCGCTCGCGGGCGATGCCGTCCTCGGCCGGGCGATCGAGCGCGAGCGGATGGCGGCGGCGCGTCTCGGAGAAGCGACGGACCAGTTCGCTGCCCGCGCAATCGAGGAACAGCATCCCCACATTGTCGCCACGGCCCCGCAACTGATCGAGGCGATCGACGATGCGGTGCGCGCTGAAGCCGCGCGTGCGGCTGTCGATCACCACCGCGAGCGGACGATCCTCGCCGCCGTTATCCACCGGACCTGGCGCATCCAGCAGGCGGTCGAGCAGCATCAGCGGGAGATTGTCGACCACCTCCCAGCCGAGATCCTCCAGCGTGCGGACAGCGGTGCTCTTGCCGGCGCCGGACATGCCGGTGACGAGCAGCAGGCGGCGCGTATGGCTGTCCTCGCTCATCGGCCGATTTCCCGCAGCATCAGTTCGACCTTGATCGGCGCGGACGGCTCCAATGCGGCGAGCGTGGCCGCGGGAACGTCCACCCCCGCGAGGTGGCGGGTCGCAAATTCGGGCATACGATCGACGGGTTCGTCCAGGGTGATGATGAGTGCCACGTCCGTCTCTGTCTGATAGGGCATGTCGATAACGCCGATGCCGCGCACTTCCATCTTGCCGGCCAGCCGCTCGGGCGGGGTGGCGATCAAACGCCCCCCGCGCTCGCTCAGTTCGCTATAGTCGTCGGATACCAGCGTCGCGCCGCGATCGATCAGACGCAGCGCGAGATCGGATTTCCCCGCGCCGGAACGGCCCGCCAGCAACACGCCCCGCCCGCCGATCGCGACGCAGGTGGCGTGGATCAGCGCGGGGAGCGTCACGGCTGAGGCGCCCGGGGGAGCGTGATGAGGAAATGCGCGCCGCTGCGCCCGTCGCTGCGGTCGCGGACTTCGATGGTGCCGTCATGGCCGTCCGCGATCGCCTTGGCGATGGCGAGGCCAAGGCCGCTGTGACGCTGGGTGTCGTCGGAGTCGGCGCGATCGGTGTGGAAGCGGCGGAAGATCGCGTCGCGCATATCGGGCGGCACGCCGGGGCCTTCATCCTCGATCGCGACCAGCACGATGTCTTCGATGCCGACCGCGCTCACCTCGACCAGGCCGGCCGGCGGCGAGAAGGAGACGGCATTGTCGATCAGGCTCTCGATCATGCGGGCGAGGCGCGCGCCGTCGCCGATCACCATCGTCGTCTCGACATAGGGCCGGGCAAAGGCGACGCGGATATCGCCGTTGCGGCCCCGTTCCTCGCGGGCGGCGAGCAGACCTTCGATCAGCAGGCCGAGATCCACCGGCTCCAGCCGGGCGCGGGACAATTCGCCGTCGAGGCGGGAGATTTCGGCCACGTCGGTGATGAGGCGATCCAGCCGGATCACGTCGTCGCGCACGATGTCGAGAAGACGCGCCTGAAGGGCCGGGTCTTTCACCACCGCCATGCTGTCCACGGCGGAACGCAGCGAGGCGAGGGGGTTCTTGAGTTCGTGGCTGACGTCCGCCGCGAAGGCCTCGACGGCGTCGATCCGGCGGCGGAGCGCCTGGCTCATGTCGGAGAGCGCGCGGGCGAGCAGGCCGATCTCGTCGCGGCGCGAGGGCAGGCGGGGCACCACCACCTCCCGCGCCCGGCCGAGGCGGACGCGATGCGCGGCGATGGCGAGCCGGCGCAGCGGCCGGGCGATCGTCCGCGCGAGGAAAAGCGACAGCAGCACCGAGACGATCAGCACGCCGATGATGACCATGCCGATGGCGAAACGCTCGGCGCGGACGATGCGGGTGATGTCGCGGACATTGTTGGTGGTGAGCAGCGTGCCGACGCCCGGCAGGGTCACGGCGGCGGAGAGGACAGGCGTGCGATCCGGCGCGCTGCGATGGCGCGAGACGACGGTTCCGGGTTTGGCCGCCGCAGCGCTCGCTTCGGGCCAGGACTGGAGCCGGTCCTCGGCGGGCTCGACGAAATGCTCCACGCTGTCGGCCCCGACGATATGGTCGAAGGTGCGATCCATGAAGCGGGCGGCGTGCTTCTGCCACGGCTCGCTCGACGGATCGCGCAGTTCGTAGGTGGCGGGCGCGATCTGCCAGGTGTCGAGGATGCGCGCGCCGGTCGGCCCGTAGATGCGCAGCCGCTCGCCATCGACCTGCGCCATCTTCGCGGCGAGCGCGGGGCGAGCCTCCGGCGCCACGGCGGCGAGCGCACCGCCGATCATCTGGACGTCGCTCTCGGCCTGCTCCGTGCGTTCCTCGGACACGCGCGTGCGATAGCTGTCGAGATAGAAGAAGCTGCCCGCCAGCATCGCGACGGCGAAGATGTTGACGGCGAGGATGCGGCTGGTCAGCGACCAGCGGGCGGACCAGGAGAGGGGCTGCTCGTCGGCCACGCTGCGCTCCGGCGCGGACCGGTCATTCTTCACCAAAGCGATATCCCACCCCATAGAGCGTTTCGATGGCCTTGAATTCCGGGTCCACCTGCCGGAATTTGCGGCGCAGACGCTTGATATGGCTGTCGATCGTGCGATCGTCGACATAAACGTCGTCATGATAGGCGGCGTCCATGAGCTGATCGCGCGATTTCACGAAGCCGGGCCGCTGGGCGAGCGCCTCCAGGATCATGAACTCGGTGACGGTGAGGACCACCTCCTCGCCGCCCCAGCGGACCTTGTGGCGCGCCGGGTCCATATCGAGCCGGCCACGGACGATGCGCTCGGCGGGAGGCGCTTCCTCGGTCGCGGAGGAGAGGCTGGCGTCGGTGCGGCGCAGGATGGCGCGGATGCGGGCGGTCAGCAGCCGGAGCGAGAAGGGCTTGGCGATATAATCGTCCGCCCCCATGGCGAGGCCCAGCGCCTCGTCCAGCTCGTCATCCTTGCTGGTGAGGAAGATCACCGGCACCTGGCTCTTCTCGCGCAGCCGGCGGAGCACCTCCATGCCGTCGATCTTGGGCATCTTGATATCGAGTACGACAAGGTCCGGCGCATTCTCGGCAAAGGCCTTCAGCGCGGCCTCGCCATCCGAATAGATGCGGACCACGAAACCCTCCGCCTGAAGGGCCATGGACACCGAGGTCAGGATGTTTCGGTCGTCGTCGACGAGTGCGATCGATGCGGACATGGCCGGACAGGTAGCAGAGGGAAAGGCGCCGGGGGAAGGGGCGCGCGCCCGCAACTTGTGCTATGCCGGGCCGGCGGGCGGGAGGTACTCGCTCCGCTTGATCGGGAGGCAAGGACATGAGCTTGTTCGATACGCTGCTGGGCAAGGCCGGGAATATCGATCTGGGGGCGCTTGCGCAGCAGGTCGGGCTGAACGAGAACGAACTGCGCAACGGCGGAGAGTCGCTTCTCTCCAAGCTCGCGTCCGGCGAGCATGATGCGGACAGCGCGACGGCGGCCGCCTCCAGTGAGACGGGGATTTCGGCCGACAAGCTTCAGGCGCTGCTGCCGGCCCTGTCGTCGGCCTTCGGCGGCGAAGGCGAGGGCGGTCTCTCGGGCATCGGCGCGAAGCTGAGCGGGCTGCTCGACCGTGACGGCGACGGCAGCCCGCTCAACGACATCACCGGCTTCGCGAAGGGGCTCTTCGGCAAGAGCTGAGCCTTCGCCCGGCGCGCTCAGCCCTGATGATGGGTGGCCCAGCGCAGGAACTGCTCGGGCCAGAGTGCGCCTGGATTGTCGTCCGGCAGGTGCAGGCCGAAGCCGTGGCCGCCATGCTCCAGCAGATGCGCCTCGACCGGCACCTTCGCGGCGCGGCAGGCCATCATCCAGTCGATGCTGCACGCGACGGGCACGGTATCGTCGTCCAGCGCGTGGACGAGGAAGCAGGGCGGCGTCTTCGCATCGATATGGCGCAGCGGCGAGCGCGCGGCGACCAGCTTGGGCGACGGGTTCGGCCCGAGCAGGTGATCGCGCGAGCCGGCGTGCGTCTCGGGCGTTTCCAGCGTCGTCACCGGATAGATCAGGCCCGCGAAATCCGGGCGGGCCGAGAGACGGTCCGCCTCGTCGACGGGGGTGTAGACCGGTTCGTCATGCGCGGTGACCAGACTGGCGGCGAGATGGCCGCCCGCCGAGAAGCCGACGATGCCCACCCGACGCGGATCGACGCCGAAGCGCGTGGCGTTGGCGCGGATCAGGCGCATCGCGCGCTGGGCGTCCTGGAGCGGCACGTTGGCGCGGTTGGCCCAGCCTTCGGCCGGCAGGCGATAGCTCAGCACGAACACGGTGTAGCCGCGCGCGGTGTAGAAATGGGCGACGTCGAGCCCCTCATTCTGCACCGACAGGAACTCATAACCGCCGCCGGGGATCGAGAGCAGCGCCGCGCCGTTGGGGCGGCTCGGCCGGAAGACGTGGATGGCGGGAGTCGCGACGCCGCGCACCCACAGCTCGCGATGGCCCGTCGAGCCGTTCATGGTCGGCTTGAGCACCGGCGGCGTGGCGGGCATCCCCGGCGGGTTGCCGGGCCAGAGCGCGATGCTGTGCGCGGGCGGCCAGATCGGCGCGGAGGGATCGCCGGCGGCCGGCGTCGGAGCGGGGTTTTCGGCGCGCGCGGCGCCGGCGAGCGCAAGCGTGGCAACGGAAGCGATCAACGCACGGCGATCGACGGTCATGAAAGCAACATCCTCCGAATGGACGGCGAGGGGGAGGCGCGAGGACCGGCTGGCCGCGCCCGGCGCGGACCATGCTCCCCATGGCCAGCGCTGCCAAGCCCCGCGCCCCAATTCGTTCAGGCGTCTGGAAAGCTGGCGGATGCCGCCCTATAGGAGCGCGACGACTCCCGCCCCCTCGCCAGCGAAAGACGTCACACCATGGAAATCCGCCTCGGCCTCACCTTCGACGACGTGCTCCTCCAGCCCGCCGAATCGGAAGTCCTGCCCAGCATGGCCGACACGCGGACCTTCGTGACGAAGGAGATCGGCCTCAACATCCCGATCCTCTCGGCGGCGATGGACACCGTGACCGAGGCCGACATGGCGATCGTCATGGCCCAGCTCGGCGGCCTCGGCGTGCTCCACCGCAATCTGACGGTCGAGGAGCAGGCCGCCGCCGTCCGCGCCGTGAAGCGCTATGAAAGCGGCATGGTGGTGAACCCCATCACCATCGCGCCCAACGCCACGCTCGCGCAGGCGCAGGAGCTGATGGTGCGTCACCGCATCTCGGGCATCCCGGTCACCGAGGCTTCGGGCAAGCTGGTCGGCATCCTCACCAACCGCGACGTCCGCTTCGCCGAGAACCCGAACCAGCCGGTCGCCGAGCTGATGACCGCGCAGAACCTCGCGACCGTCCCGCTCGGCACCAGCCAGGACGAGGCGCGCCGCCTGCTCCACGCCCGCCGTATCGAGAAGCTGCTGGTGGTGGACGGCGACTATCGCTGCGTCGGCCTCATCACCGTGAAGGACATGGAGAAGGCGGTCACCTATCCGTCGGCCACCAAGGACGCCGCCGGCCGCCTGCGCGTCGCGGCGGCCACCACGGTCGGCGACAAGGGCTTCGAGCGCACCGAGGCACTGATCGACGCGGAATGCGACCTGATCGTCATCGACACCGCCCACGGCCACAACAAGGATGTCGCCAAGGCGGTCGATCGGGTGAAGCGCCTGTCCAACACCGTGCAGGTGATCGCGGGCAACATCGCCACCGCCGAAGCCGCCAAGGCGCTGATCGACGCGGGCGCGGACGGCCTCAAGGTCGGCATCGGGCCGGGCTCGATCTGCACCACGCGCGTGGTGGCGGGCATCGGCGTGCCGCAGCTCACCGCGATCATGGACGCGGCGGCCGAAGCCAGGAAGCATGGCGTGCCGGTGATCGGCGACGGCGGCCTGCGCACGTCGGGCGACATCGCCAAGGCGCTGGCGGCGGGCGCGTCGACGGTGATGGTCGGCTCGCTGCTGGCCGGCACCGAAGAGGCTCCGGGCGAGACCTTCATCTATCAGGGCCGTGCCTTCAAATCCTATCGTGGCATGGGCTCGGTCGGCGCGATGGCGCGCGGCTCGGCTGATCGCTACTTCCAACAGGACATCAAGGATCAGCTCAAGCTGGTTCCCGAGGGCATCGAGGGTCAGGTGCCGTTCAAGGGGCCGGCGCGCGACGTCATCCACCAGCTCGTCGGCGGCGTGAAGGCGGCGATGGGCTATACCGGCTCGCACACCATCACCGAGCTTCAGGAGCGCGCCCGCTTCGTGCGGATCACCAATGCGGGCCTCAAGGAAAGCCACGTCCACGACGTCGCGATCACCCGCGAGGCGCCCAACTATCCGACGCGCTGAGGCCGCATGACCCCGCAGGCACGCGCGCAGGCGGCGATCGAGATTCTCGACGAGGTGGTCGCCGCCGCCCGCGACGCCGGGGCGGCGGCGGATACGATCGTCCAACGCTATTTCAAGACGCGCCGCTATGCCGGATCGAAGGACCGGCGGGCGGTGCGCGAGCTGGTCTATGCGGCGATCCGCCGGGCGGGCGATCTGCCGGAGACGGGCCGTGCGGCGATGGTCGCGCTGGCGGATGAGCGCGGGGAAGTCGCGGCGCTGTTCGATGGTTCGCCGCGTGGGCCTGAGCTGATCTCGGCGGAGGAGCCGCGTGCGGCGGCCGGTGTCGCGCCGGCGTGGCTGGGTGGGCGGCTCGACGGGCTCGGGCTGGAGGCCCGCGCGCCGCTCGATCTTCGGGTGAACCGCCTCAAGGCCCGGCGCGGGGATATCGCGATCGAGGGCGCGGTGCCAACGCCCCATGCGCCCGACGGCCTGCGCCTGCCCGAAGGCGTGCAGGTCGAGCAGCTTCCCGAATGGGCGGGCGGCCTGATCGAGGTGCAGGACGAGGGCAGCCAGCTCGTCACGTTGGCCTGCGCGGCCAAGCCTGGCATGACGGTGATCGATTTCTGCGCCGGCGCGGGCGGCAAGACGCTTGGGCTGGCGGCGGCGATGGAGGATCGCGGGCGACTGATCGCATCGGATGCGGATCGGGCGCGGCTCTCCCGCCTCGCGCCTCGGGCAGAGCGGGCGGGCGTCACCATCGCTGAGACGCGCCTGCTCGACGGTGGGCGCGAAGGCGATGCTCTGGACGACTTCCGGGATGCCGCCGATCTCGTGGTCGTCGATGCGCCCTGCTCTGGCACCGGCACATGGCGGCGCAACCCGGAGGCGCGCTGGCGGCTGACGCAGGCGCGGCTCGATCGCGTTGTGGCGCTCCAGTCGCGGCTGCTGGACGTCGCGGCGGGGCTGGTGAAGCCCGGCGGCACGCTGGTCCACATCGTCTGCTCGCTGCTCGACGAGGAGGGCGCTGGGCAGGCGGAGGCCTTTCTGGCGCGCCATCCGGGCTGGACCGCACGGCCGGTTTCGCTGCCCGCCGGTGAGGCGCGAGGGCCGGGCATCCGCCTCACGCCGGCGGCGAGCGGCACCGACGGCTTTTTCGTCGCGACGCTCGTGCGGCCGTGCTAAACCCCGATACAAGTCCTTTATCGGAGAAGCTGATGCGTTTCCTGCCCGTTGCCGCTGCCGCCTCACTGGGTCTTCTCGCGGTATCGAGCGGTAGCTACGGCCAGAAGCCGGACGACCAGATCAACCCGCGCTCGCTGACCATGCAGAAGCAGGGCGAGGCGGCGCTGGCGGCGGGGAATTATGTCGCCGCGAACGATGCGCTGGAGGCGTCCGTCGTCGCCGATCCGCGCAACCGGGGCGCGTTCGTCGCGCTCGGCCGCGTCGCGCAGGCGCAGCAGCTTCCGGGCAAGGCGATCCGCTATTACAAGGATGCGCTGCTGCTGGAGCCGAACGACATCGGCGCGCTGGCGGGTGAGGGCGATGCGCTGGTGCAGCGCGGCGCGGTCGATCGCGCCAAGGACAATCTCGCCCGCATCAAGACGCTCTGCAAGGGTGACTGCACCGCCGCGACGACGCTCGCCGCCGCGATCGCCAAGGGGCCGCCGCCGCTCGTCCAGACCGCAGCCAGCGACAAGGTGCCGCCCGCGACCAAAGGTCAGGCCGCGACGACGCCGCCTTCCGGCAAGAACTGAGCGAAAGGAGGCTCGGCCGCCGAGAGCCGGGCCTTTCCCTTTCAGGACAGCGCGCGGGCCAGCGCCACGAACTCATCCACCGAGAGCGTCTCGGGCCGCCGATCGGCCGCGATGCCCAATGTCGCCAGCGCATCGAGCGCGTCGGGCGTGCCCTTGAGGCTCTGGCGCAGCATCTTGCGGCGCTGGCCGAAGGCGGCGCCGGTAAGCTGGGAGAGCTTCGCCGGATTGACGCCCTCGGGCATCTCGCGTGGCTCGATATGGACGACGGCCGACATCACCTTGGGCGGCGGCACGAAGGCGGAGCGGTGAACGTTGAGCGCGATCGTCGCCGAGCTGCGCCACTGGGCAAGCACGGCCAGGCGACCATAGGCGTCGCTGCCCGGCCTGGCGACGATGCGCTCCGCCACTTCCTTCTGGAACATCAGCGAGAGCGACGACCACCATGGCGCCCACGCCTCGCTCTCCAGCCAGCGGACCAGCAGCACGGTGCCGACATTATAGGGCAGGTTCGCGACGATATGCGCGCCGTCTCCGGCTTCCGCGCGTTCGTCCACTTCCAGCGCATCGCCTTCGATGACGCGCAGGCGCCCCTCCGCCGCTTCGCCCAGTTCCGCAAGCGCGGGGAGGCAGCGGCGATCCCGTTCCACCGCCGTCACCTGCGCACCGGCGCGGAGGAGGGCGCGGGTCAGCCCGCCGGGGCCGGGGCCGACCTCATAGACGCGCTGCCCCTCCAGATTGCCCGCCACCCGCGCGATGCGGTCGAGCAGTTGCGGATCGAGCAGGAAATTCTGCCCCAGCGCCTTGGACGCGGAAAGGCCATGCCGCGCGATCACCTCGCGCAGCGGCGGAAGCCCGGAAAGGTCGGTCATGCCGCCTGCGCGCGCCGTGCGGCTGCTTCGCCGGCCATGCGGATGGCGGCGATGGTGGCGCCGGGCTCGGCCTTGTCCTGGCCCGCGATGCCGAAGGCGGTGCCATGATCGGGCGCGACGCGGACGATCGGCAGGCCGAGCGTCATGTTCACGCCCTCATCGAAATGCAGCGTCTTGAGCGGGATCAGCGCCTGATCGTGAAAGGTGCAGAGCGCCGCATCGTACAGCGCCCGCGCGCGCGGATGGAACATGGTGTCGCCGGCGAGCGGCCCGACGATGTCGATGCCTTCCTCGCGGAGCTGTTCCACGGCGGGGATGAGGATATCCAGCTCCTCGCGGCCCAGCGCGCCGCCCTCGCCGGCATGGGGGTTGAAGCCGGCCAGAGCGATGCGCGGCGATTCGATGCCGAAATCCCGCTGCAACCCCCGCGCCGTCACCCGCGCGCGGGCGGTGACGAGGTCGACCGTCAGCAGTTCGGGCACCTGCGCCAGCGGCACATGGGTGGTGATGCAGACGGTCCGCAGCGTCGGCCCGGCCAGCATCATCGCGACATTGGCCGGCGACACGCCGCAACGCTCGGCGACGAACTCGGTCTGGCCCGAATGGGTGAAGCCGATCGCGTATAGCTCGGCCTTGGAGACCGGCCCGGTGACGATCGCGGAGGCCGCGCCCGATCGCGCGAGCCCGACGGCGATCTCCAGGCTGACGATGGCGCAGCGCGCGCCCGGCATGTTGGGCTGGCCGGGGACGATCTCGCCCGCATCCTCCACCTCCATGATGGGGAGCGCTTCGTCGAAGCAGCCGAGCGCATCGGCGGGCGTCTCGATCTTGCGGAGCGGGCCGTCCCACACGATCGCGATCGAGCGGGGGTCGCCGATCGCGAAGAAGGGCTGCAACCCTTCCTCGCGCCGGCGCATCCAGGCCTTGGCGAGAACCTCAGGCCCGATCCCGGCCGGATCGCCGATGGAGACGGCGATCGGCTGGAGCGTGTCGCTCATCGGTATTCGATCACCGCGTCACGGCGCAGGTCGCGCAGATAGCGACGGGCGCGCAGGTCGACGCGCTCCTGCTCCATCTGGTTGTAGATCTGGTCGAACGACGGCTTGCCCGCCACCTCGGGATCGTCGCGGCCGCAGAGCACCAGCACGCGCACGCCCTCGGTGACCGAGCCGAACGGCGTCGTCGCCTGGCCGGTGGACATCGCGGTCATCTGCGTCTGGAGCACGGGCGGAAGATCGCGGATGCGGATATTGTCGTTCTCGACGACATCGGCATCGAGCTTCGCCGCGACATCCTTGGCGCCGCCGCAGCCACCCATCTTCTGGGTCGCCTCGGCGAAGGCGGCCACGCGCGGGCCGGCCTGATCCTGCGTGGTGCCCTTCGGGAAAGTGATCGTCATCTGCTTCAGGCTGAGCACGGCGTCGCGCGGATCGGACATCAGCACCTGACGGGTATCCTGCACGGCGATGATCGAATAACCGCCGGGCACCGCGATCGGCGGGCTCACCGTGCCGGGCTGCATCTCCGGCAGGATCTGGGCGATGGCGTCGGGCAACTGCTCGGCGCGGACCCAGCCGAGATCGCCGCCGACGGCCGCGGTCGACGCTTCCGAATATTGGCGGGCATAGGCGACGAAGCTGCCGCCCTTACGGATCTGGTCCATCACGCGGTCCGCGTTGGCGTGGACCTGCGCGTCGGTCTGCGGCGTGGCGGAGAGGAAAATCTCGCCGACATGATATTCCTTGGCGCCCTTGGACGCATTGAGGCGCGCGATGACCTGCTTCACCTCGTCGTCGCCGACGTTGACGAAGGGCTGCACCTTGCGATCGAGCAGGCGCTGCCAGGCGAGTTCGCCCTCGATCTGACGCCGGATCGAGTTGGCCGACGAGCCCTTCGACTTCAGGAAGGCGGTGAACTGATCGGGCGTATTCTTGAACTGGCCGGCGACGCGCTGGAAGGTCTGGTCGATGTCGCTCGACGGCACGGTGACGTCGTTGGACTTCGCTTCCTGGATCTGGAGCGTCTCGTCGATCAGATTGCGCAGCACCTGAAGGCGCAGCCGGTCGCGTTCTTCCGTGCTCACCTTCTGCCCGTTCGCGGCAAGCACCAGATTGAGGCGCTGGTCCACGTCGGTGTCGGTGATGATGAAGCCGTTGACGATCGCCGTCGCCTTGCGGATCGTCGGATCGAACTTGCCGAAGACGGCGACGTCGTTGGGCAGGTTCAGCGGCGTGTTCTCGCCGCCCGTGCTGTCGTCGTCAGCCTGTTGTTGCGCGAGGGCATAGCCACCACCCGCCACGATCAGGCCAGCGGCCAGGCAAAGCGCCGCCAGGCGCGGCTTGAGCATCCTTGTCTGGAAAATCACGCTGTCCTCAGTGTCCCGCCCGTTGCGTCAGCCCGGCCACAGCCACTGACGCGGCATACGGCGAGCATGTCGCATCTCCTCTATGAATGCAGGCTTAGCGTCCGAGGTTCTTGAACGCCAGCCGGAACTGGATCGTGTTGCCCCGCCGCGCATCGCCGACCGCCGTATAGTCGCGCCGCCAGTTGACGCTGAACTCGAAGCAGTCATCCTCATAGGCGAGGCCCACGCGCGAACGGACCGGATCGATGCCGGCATCATCGGCGTCCAGCGTCGGCCCCAGCACCGGATCGCTGCTCTCGCCGCTAAGGTCGAGCGTGGTCGAACCGAACAGCGACCAGCGCTTGAGGATCTGGAGGCGGGCGCCCAGCCGCAATTCCTCGTGGTCGCGCAGATCCTCGATGGCGTTGCTGATATGGCGGTTGAGCTTCAGATAGCCGACCTGAAGATAGGTCTGCTGGTTGCCCAGCGTCGCGTCGATCTCGTTGCGGCGGATCGCGAAGCTTTTCCTGTCGACGCGGAACCGGTGCGAAAGGCTGATGAAGCTGCCATAGCGCAGCGTCGTGCTGCCGACGATGTCGGACGTCCTGCCGGAAAGGCCGGTGCCGTCGGGAAGGATGCCCATCCCCGTGATGCCCGAACCCTGCGAGATGTCGGATGGCGTGTAGAAGCGATAGCTCTCGCCGACCTGCGAGCGCAGCGAGAAATGCGGCAGGTCGAGCGCATATTCCACGCCGTAGGTGACGCGCGCGCCATCCTCCCACCGGTCATAGCCGGGGAAGCGGTTGAGGGCGAAGAGGTTGGAATCCTCCAGATCAATCGCGCGGGCATCCTCGTTGGGGATGGCGAGGTTGCGGGTCGGCGGCGAGCCGACCACCTGCACGCGCGGCGTGATCCGCTGCGTGCCCGACAGGAACTCCCCGATGAACGGCCAGCGCACGTCCATCGCCAGCGCGCCGATGCCGCGGCCCTTCCAGCCGGGCTCGCCCTGATAGATCACGGTCGACGTCGCGAGATTGTCGTCGCTGTGATAGACGTCGCCGCGGCCATAAGCGGTGAAGGTCACCTGCTGGCCGAGCGGGGTGAGCAGCCACTTCTCCCACTGCGCGCTGACGAAGGCGCGTTGGGTGTCCTGCCCTTCGAGGCGGGTGATCGCCAGCGTGTTGGCCTGAAAGGTGAAGGTGCCGCCCAGCAGATGCTCCGGCACGCGGAGGCGATAGTCGAGCGCGGGCAGCGCGATCGGCTGGGTTTTCTGGCGCACGCCGGGCACCATCGTCTCGAATTCCCAGCCGGCGATCGAGAGATAGCTGTCCGAATCGATCCTCTCGGCCTTGAGCGTCGAGCGCAGGCGGTCGTCGTAATTGATGTCGTAGCGGCGCAGGAAGGTTTTGTCGGTGACGGCGCGGATCGATCCGGTCAGCGTCCAGTTCGGCCCGAGCTGATAGGTGCCGTTCGCCTCGATATAGCCGCGGAAATCGCGCGAGCCGGGCGCGGTGTCGTTGGCCGAGCGCGTGCTGTCGGTCGCATAGGCCTGCACCCGCCATGCGCCATGGCTGTCGAGCGAGCGATATTCCGCCTCCAGCATCGGCAGCACCGAAGTGAAGACATAGGGCGTGATCGTCAGGTCGCGGTTGGGCGCGAACTGGATGTAATAGGGGGTCGCGACCTGGAGGCCGTTGCGGCCGTTATAGCTGATGTCCGGCACCAGCAGACCCGAGGAGCCGCCCTGGCCCGAACCGTCCGGGTGGGAGAAGGCGGGCAGCCACAGGATCGGCACACTGAGGAAGGTGAGCCGCGCGTCGCGATAGGAGATGCGGTGCTTGGTGGGGTCATAGACCACGCGCGCGGCGGTGATCTTCCAGATCGGATCCTTGGGGCAGCCCTTGTTGTTGGTCACGTCGCAGGGCGTGTAGGCCGCGTGGGTGAGCGTGTAGATGCCGTTCGCCCGGCCGCCCGTGGTGGCCGCCATGCGCCCGCCATTTTCGAGCACCAGCAGCAGATCCTCGATCACGCCGTCCTTCAGCGTATCGGTGAGCTGGAGATCGCGGCCATAGGTGATGTCGCCCTGCGGATTGGCGATGGCGACGTTGCCCATGGCGTGGACTTCGCCGGTGTCGCGGTCCCACTCCACCTTGTCGGCGCGCAGGCGGTTGCCCTGCCGGATCATGCGGACATCGCCGGACGCCGTCACCACATGGGACTTGTAGTCATAATCCAGCGTATCGGCGGTGAACGCGACCTCATTGTCGCCGAGCGGCGTATTGCCGCCCGCGATGCCGAAACTCGAAGTCGTCGACGGGCGCACCAGCGCCGGCCTTCCGTCCGCCTGCGCGCCGAATGCGCCGCCGGCGACCGTCGGTTCCGGCGCGGCGGGGGCGTTTTCGGACGGTGCCACGGTCTGCGCATGGGCGGTGGCCGAGGCCAGCGCAAGGACGAGCGGGAGCGCGGTGGCGAGCCCTTGGCGGGAAATCGATCTGGTCGGGCTTAGAAAATTCACTGGTCCCCCGGTGCCCGGACGGCAACGCTTTTTCGCGCCTATCGCATTGCCACAGCCGCTCCGCAATGTCCCCCGCGTAACGATGCGGTGGCCCGCAGGGGTGGCGCGGGACGGGGAGGCTTGCCATATGCGCCGTCAAGGCGCCCATTGGTGCCGCATATGGAGGTTTCATAACAACGATGAACGTGCGCTTCGCAGATCGTCGCCCCGAGGGAGCCTATGCGCTCGCCCTTCCGCAGCAGTCCGGCCAGGCTGACGCCGATCGACTCACGTCGCTTCTGGGCGACGGCGCCGCGCTGGTCCGACAGGCCGCGACGGCGCAGCGTTTCGAGGGCGATGCCGGTTCGGTGGTCGAGGCTTTCGCGGCCGAGGGCGCGGGCGTGCGGCGCGTGCTGCTCGCCGGGCTTGGCGATGCCGATCAGGATGCGCTCTATGAGCGCGCCGGCGGGGCGCTGGTCGCCAAGGTCCAGATGTCGGGTGAGAAGACGCTCGTCGTCGATTTCACCGGCCACAAGGGCACCGCCGAGCGCGCGGCGCGCCTCGCTTATGGCGCGTTGCTGCGGAGCTGGCGCTATGACGTGTATCGCACCAGGCTGAAGCCCAGCCAGAAGCCGAGCCTCGACGAGATCGTGATCGTCGGCGCGGGTGAGGGCGCCGAAGCAGCCTGGGCCTCGCTCAAGGCGATCGCGGACGGCGTGGCCTTCACCCGTGAGCTCGTCACCGAGCCCGCCAACATCATCTATCCCGAAAGCTTCGTGGAGCGCTGCCAGAAGCTCAAGGAGCTGGGCGTCGAGATCACGATGCTCGGGCCTGAGGAGATGGCGAAGCTCGGCATGGGCGCGCTGCTCGGCGTGGCGCAGGGATCGCGCCGCCCGGCCCGCCTGCTGGCGATGCGCTGGAAGGGCTCGGACGCCGAGCCCGTCGCCTTCGTCGGCAAGGGCGTGACCTTCGACACCGGCGGCATATCGATCAAGCCGGCCGCCGGCATGGAAGACATGAAGTGGGACATGGGCGGCGCGGGCGCCGTCGCCGGCGCGATGATGGCGCTGGCCGGCCGCAAGGCGAAGGCCCATGTCATCGGCGTCTGCGGCCTCGTCGAGAATATGCCCGACGGCAATGCGCAGCGTCCGGGTGACGTCGTGACGTCGATGTCGGGCCAGACGATCGAGGTCATCAATACCGACGCGGAAGGCCGCCTCGTCCTGTGCGACGCGATCACATGGGTGCAGAAGACCTATGGCGTGAAGACCGTCATCGATCTCGCCACGCTGACCGGCGCGATGATTATCTCGCTTGGCCATGAGCATGGCGGCCTCTTCTCGAACGACGACGGCCTTGCCGACAAGATCCTGTCCTCCTCCAAGGCTTCGGGCGACACGCTGTGGCGCTTCCCGATGGGCGACGCCTACGACAAGCTGATCGACAGCCCGATCGCGGACATGAAGAATGTCGGCCCGCGCTACGGCGGCTCGATCACGGCGGCGCAGTTCATCAAGCGCTTCGTCGAGGACGGCGTGAAGTGGGCGCATCTCGACATCGCCGGCATGGTCTGGGCGGCCAAGCCCGGCGCAACGTGGGACAAGGGCGCGACCGGTTTCGGCGTGCGCCTGATCGACCGCTTCGTCGCCGATCACCTCGAAGCGTAAGACGGGCGGGTATCGCGGCCGATGCAGGTCGATTTCTACCATCTCGGCCGCGACCCGCTCGACCGTGTCCTCGCCAGCATCGCCACGCGCGTGCTGGCGGGGGGCGGTCGGCTGCTCGTCGTCACGCAGGATGACGGGCAGGCGGATGGTATCGACCGCGCGCTCTGGGAAACGCAGCCTGACGGCTTCCTTCCGCATGGCCGGGAAGGGGCGGACCAGCCCCTGCTGATCGCCGCCGACTGCGTACCCGTGAATGCGGCGCGGCATGTGGCGCTGATCGACGGCATCTGGCGTGACGAGGCGCTGGGTTTCGAGCGCGCCTTCCACTTCTTCGACGATAGCTCGATCGAGGCGGCGCGGGGCGCATGGCGCGGCCTCAAGGGGCGCGATGGCGTCGAGCCGCGCTACTGGAAGCAGGACGAGGATGGCCGCTGGGGCCAGGTCGCCTAGAAAAGCGCACCATGGCGATAGCGGCGCGGCCTTGCTTCCGGGCGCCCGCGCGACTAGAGGGGCGCCACTTTCCACCCCGTAAATTTATGGAGCCCGCTCGGCCATGTCGACCGAACGCACCTTCTCGATCATCAAGCCCGATGCCACCCGTCGCAACCTGACCGGCGGCGTCACCAAGATGCTGGAGGATGCCGGCCTGCGCGTCGTCGCGTCCAAGCGCATCCACATGACCAAGGAACAGGCCGAGGGCTTCTACGCCGTCCACGCCGAGCGTCCGTTCTTCAACGACCTCGTGTCGTTCATGATCTCCGGCCCGGTGGTCGTGCAGGTTCTCGAAGGCGAGAACGCGATGGCCAGGAACCGCGAAGTGATGGGCGCCACCAACCCGGCGAACGCCGACGAGGGCACCATCCGCAAGGTTTACGCGGAGTCGATCGAGGCCAACACGGTCCACGGTTCGGACAGCCTGGAGAATGCGGCGATCGAGATCGCCTACTTCTTCAAGCCGGAAGAAATCGTCGGCTGATTTTCCAAGGGCTCTCGCGCCGGACTGGCGGGGGAGCCCTTATTTCTTGGGCTTGCCCGCCCGCGCTTCCCACAGCGCCGCCAGGCGCAGGTCCGCCGCCGCATCCGATGCCGGCGCCTTCCCGATCAGCGAGAGCCCGCGCAGCTTCACCGAAGCGCCGCGCAGGAAATGCCCCTCCAGTGCATAGCCGATGTCGTAGAAGGCGCGCGCCTTGAGCGCGGTGTCTCCGGCCAGATATTCCGTCTCGATCATCACCGGCACGCGCTCGTCGCCCTGCGTCTCCTCGGGAAGCTGACGGCTGTGGCGGTCGTCCTTGAGCGCGCTGGCGAACCAGCTTGCTTCGATTCGCGTGTCGCTGGTGGTCGATACCGGCGAGAGCTTGAACGAAGGCGGGAAGCGCAGCGTCTGGCCCTGGATGACATGATCGGTGCCGACCGGGCTCAAAGCGAGCGTCGACCCGTCGGCAGACGTGCCCGCCCGGAGGTGGAAGGGCGTGGGCGCGGTGGCGCGGCTCGCCTCCGCGGCCTTTTCGGCGCGGGCCTCGCGGCGATCCTGATAATTGTTCCAGAGCCCCAGCCCTGAGATGATGACCGCCGCCACGGCCACCGCCTCGCCCAGCGTCACCCAGCGCAGCCGGCTGCGGCGTTTCGTATCGTCGGTCATCGTCCGAATTGCTCCCTCAGGCGGGGGGTGGCGGCGAGTGTCCAGCTTTGTTCGATCCGCGCCCCGATCTGATCCCAGTCGGTGGCCTCGACATCGAGGCGCAGGCCGATCCAGCCCGAGGGCGCGAGATAGGCGGGGCGATAGAAGAGATCAGGCTCCACCTCGACGAGCATCGCCTGCTCCTCCGGTCCGCTGGTCTTCAAAGCGACCGCCGTGATGCCGTTGCCATGGTGGTTATGGATGAACCAGGCGAAGGTCTTGCCCTTCTCGATGAAGAAGACGGGCATCCCGTGCGACACCTTCTCCTGCCCACGCGGCTGGCTCATGCAGAGCGTGCGGAGGCGGGCGAGATCGGCGTCGGGATCGGGGCTCACAACGTCCTCACAAGCTCCGCCAGAGCGAGCGGATAGAGGCGATGTTCCTCCACCAGCACGCGCGCCGCAAGGGTGTCCGGCGTGTCGCCCGGCAGGATCGGCACCTCGGCCTGCGCGAGGACCGGGCCTTCGTCCAGCCCGGCCGTCACGAGATGGACCGAGCAGCCATGCTTCGCATCGCCCGCCTCGATGGCGCGCGCGTGCGTGTCGAGGCCCTTGTAGAGCGGCAGGAGCGAGGGATGGATATTCACCATCCGCCCGGCCCAGCCCTCGACGAAGCCCGGCGAGAGCAGGCGCATATAGCCCGCCAGCGCCACGGCCTCGATGTCATGCGCGCGCAGTTCGGCGTCGACGAGGGCGTCGAACTCGGCGCGCTTCAGGCCCTTGTGGCTCTTCGCGAAAGTCGCGACGCCGGCTGCTCGGGCGATATCGAGCCCGGCCGCGTCCTCGACGTTCGAGACGACGAGCGCGATCTCATAGGGGCAGTCCGCCGCACTTTGAGCGTCGAGCAACGCCTTGAAGTTCGAGCCGCGCCCGGAGATCAGGACGGCGACGCGCTTGCGATCAGCCATGGTGCGTGGCGGACCAGGCTTCGCGCTTCGCCCATGTCTCTTGCCCGCCCGAGACGGTGCAGCCCTTCTCGCCGGCCGCGATGTGGCCGATGCGGTGGACCGTCTCGCCCGCCGCTTCGAGCGCCGTGGTCACGGCCTCGACGTCCGCCGCCGCCACGACGACGGCCATGCCGATGCCGCAGTTGAAGGTGCGCGCCATCTCTTCCGGCTCGATCCGGCCCTGCGCCTGGAGGAAGGCCATCAGCGGGCTCTGCGGCCAGGCGTCGGCGTCGATATGGGCGTGGAGACCCTGCGGCAGGACGCGCGGGATATTCTCCAGCAGACCGCCGCCCGTGATGTGCGCCAGCGCGTGGATATTGCCGTCGCGGATCACCGGGAGCAGCGATTTCACATAGATGCGCGTCGGCGCCATCAGCGCGTCGATCAGCAGCGTCTCGATGTCGAACGGCGCCGGGCGATCGAGCTTCCAGCCCTTGTCGGCGGCAAGGCGGCGGACCAGGGAATAGCCGTTGGAGTGCACGCCCGTCGAAGCAAGGCCGAGGATCACGTCGCCATCGGCCACCTTGTCGCCGGTGAGCTGCTCGCCACGCTCGACCGCGCCGACGCAGAAGCCCGCGAGGTCATAGTCACCGTCGGCATACATGCCCGGCATCTCGGCCGTCTCGCCGCCGATCAGCGCGCAGCCTGCCTGCTTGCAGCCTTCCGCGATCGAGGCGACGACGCGGACGGCGACATCGCCCTCCAGCTTGCCGGTCGCGAAATAGTCGAGGAAGAAAAGCGGCTCGGCGCCCTGCACGACCAGATCGTTGGCGCACATCGCAACGAGATCGATGCCGACGCCATCATGATGGCCGCTGTCGATCGCGAGCTTGAGCTTGGTGCCGACGCCATCGTTGGCGGCCACCAGCAGCGGATCCTTGAACCCTGCCGCCCTGGGATCGAAGAAGCCGCCAAAGCCACCCAGCTCGGCGTCCGCGCCGGGGCGTCGGGTGGATTTCGCCAGCGGCCCGATCGCTTTCACGAGGGCATTGCCCGCTGCGATGGAAACGCCGGCCTTGGCGTAGGTGTAGCTCTCGGTCTGATCGGGCGTGTCGGTCATGCGGCGTGCGGTAGCGACATCGCGCTTGGATTTCCATGCCCAACCCGCCAGAAGGACCAGCGTGACGTCGCTTGCTCTCTCTTCGCTTCGCCGCCGACCGTGGCCGCCGATCCTCCTCGCCGCCGTGCTGGCGGGGGGAGCGAGCTGGTACGCCTATGCCCAGCTCGCGCCCGGAGATCGCGGCGTACCGCCGATCGACAGCTCGTCGAGCTATGAGGTGACGGGCGTTCAGGTGGACGTGGCCGGCCGCACCGCCGACGAGGCGCGGACCGCCGCGTGGCGGATGGCCCAGCGCAAGGGCTGGAAGATTCTCTGGGCGCGGATGCATGGGGCGAGCCCCGATCAGGCGCCCGGCGTTCCCGATTCGACGCTCGATTCGATCGTTGCAGGCATCGAAGTGGAGAGCGAGCAGGTCGGCCCGCATCGCTATATCGCGACGCTGGGCCTGCTGTTCGATCGTGGCCGCACTGGCGAACTGATCGGTGGTGGCACGTCGACCCCGCGTTCGGCGCCGATGCTGGTGATCCCGATCCAATATGGCGGCGGCGGGGAGCAGAGCTTCGAGTCGCGCACCTCGTGGCAGAAGGCGTGGGCGCGCTTCCGCACGGGTTCGAGCGCGGTGGATTATGTGCGGCCGGTGGGCACGGGGGCGGACCCGGTGCTACTCAACCTCGGCCAAAGCCGCAGGCCGGGGCGGACCTGGTGGCGGATGCTGCTCGATCAATATGGCGCTTCCGACGTGGTTGTGCCCGAAGTCTATCTGGAGCGTCGCTATCCGGGCGGACCGATCGCGGCGCGCTTCGTGGCGCGGCATGGGCCGGACGGCGAGGTGCTCGGCACCTTCACGCGGATCGCGTCCGGCACGGGCGATCTGGACCATATGCTCGACGAAGGCGTGAAGCAGATCGATGCGCTCTATGTGAACGCGCTGGGCCACGGCCAGTTGAAGCCCGATCCGTCGCTCTCGATCGAGGAGCCGGAGGCGCCCGCCGCCGATCTCATCCCCGATGATGCCGCCGATCCGCTCGCCGCGATCGTGGAGGATGTCAGCACCGCGCAGGCAGCCCAGTTCACCGTGCAGGTCGAGACGGCCGACGCGGCGACGCTGGATCAGGCACAGGCCGCGCTGCGGGCGGTCGCGGGCGTGCGGCAGGCGACGGTGGCGAGCCTCGCGCTCGGGGGCACGTCTCTGTTGTCGGTGGGCTATGCGGGCGAGATCGGGGCGCTGAGGGCGGCGCTCGCCGCGCGCGGCTGGAAGCTGGAGGGCGAGGGGGCGACGCTGCACATGCGGAAGGGAGGGGCGTCCTCGACGCCGGCTTCCGCCACGTCACCGCCTGCCCAGCCGAAACCATGAACCAGATCGCGCTCCCGCTGGATTGGCCGGAAGGCGAGCGCGACGACGAATTCATCCTGTCCGATGCCAATGCCGCGGTTGCGCGCCATCTGGAGCATTGGTCGCTGTGGCCCGTGCCGGTGACGATCCTGACCGGCCCGCGCAAATCCGGCCGGAGCCTCGTCGGCCGGCTGTTCGCGCGCAAGACGGGCGGGCGGCTGCTCGACGATGCCTGGCGCGCCGACGAGGAGACGCTGTTCCACGCCTGGAACGCGGCGATGGAGACGCATCGCCCGCTTTTGATCGTCGCGGACGCGCCGCCGCCGGAATGGGCCGTCTCGCTGCCCGATCTCGCCTCGCGTTTCACGGCGACGCCGCGTGTGGCGATCCAGCCGCCGGACGATGCGCTGATGACCGCGCTGCTCGAACGCGGGCTGGCGCGGCGCGGCCTGCCCGTGCCGCCGACGCTCACCGCGTGGCTCTCGGCGCGCATCGAGCGGACCTATGTGGGGATCGTCAGCGCGATCGACGCGCTCGATCGGGCCGCGCTTTCCCGCCAGCACAGGCTGACCGTGCCGCTTGCACGGGATGCGCTGATGCAGGCCGGCGTTATCGACGCCCGGTGAAGGCTGGGCTAATCTGCGGCGCATGAGCGCGATGAACGACCTGCCTGAAACCCAGACCGATTCTCCGATCTCCGAGGTGGAGCCGATGATGACCGCCGATATCGCGCGGGCCGTGGCCGATGCCCAGAGCCTCCACGAGGAGGCGCAGCTCGCCGAACCGGTGGCGCCACGCGAGCGCTATTTCAATCGTGAGATTTCATGGCTGGCCTTCAACGAACGCGTGCTGGACGAGGCCTGCAACCATGCCCATCCGCTGCTGGAGCGGCTGCGTTTCCTCTCCATCTCGGGCAATAATCTCGACGAGTTCTTCATGGTTCGCGTGGCGGGCCTGCGCGGGCAGCAGCTCAACAGCGTCGAGCAATTGTCCGCCGACGGGCTCACCCCGACACAGCAGCTCGACGCGATCGAGGCGAGCGCCGATGCACTGATGCGGCGACAGCAGGTGGTGTGGCGCACGCTGCGGCATGAACTGGCCGAGCAGGATTTCCACGTCCTCTCCAACGACAGCGTGCCCGCCGAGGATGCGCCCTGGCTGGAAACGCATTTCCGCGAACAGGTGCTGCCGGTTCTGACACCGCAGGCGCTCGACCCCGCGCATCCCTTCCCGTTCATCCCGAACAAGGGCTTCAGCCTGATCTTCGATCTCAAGCGGCTGTCGGACGGGGAGCCGATTCGCGAGTTGCTGATGGTCCCGCCGACACTGCCGCGCTTCGTGCGCCTGCCGGGCGGGACGGCGCGCTATATCGCGGTCGAGACGCTGATCCGCCGCTTCACCGCTTTGCTCTTCCCCGGCTATGAGGTGCATGGCGACGGCGCGTTCCGCATCATCCGCGACAGCGATATCGAGATCGAGGAAGAAGCCGAGGATCTCGTCCGCTTCTTCCACTCCGCCATCAAGCGCCGCCGCCGGGGCCGCGTCATCCGTCTGCGCCTTCAGGCGGGAATGCCGCTGGAGCTGGAGGAGCTGGTGTCGGATGCGGTCGGGCAGGGGGCGCTCGTGTCCGAGGCTTCCGGCTTCCTCGGCGTCGCCGATCTCGAAATGCTGGTCGAGGAGAACCGGCCGGATTTGAAGTGGCCACCCTTCACGCCGCGTTTTCCCGAGCGAATCCGGGAACATGGGGGCGATTGCTTCGCCGCGATCCGAGACAAGGATATCGTCGTCCACCACCCTTATGAAAGCTTCGAGGTGGTGATCGCCTTCCTCAAGCAGGCGGCGCTCGACCCGGACGTGGTGGCGATCAAGCAGACGCTGTATCGCGCCGGCAAGCAATCCGCGATCATCCGCGCGCTGATCGACGCGGCGGAGGCAGGCAAGTCGGTCACGGCCGTGGTGGAGCTGAAAGCGCGCTTCGACGAGGAGCAGAACATCCTCTGGGCCGCACAGCTCGAACGCGCGGGCGTGCAGGTGGTCTATGGCTTCATCGACTGGAAGACCCATGCCAAGATATCGATGGTGGTCCGCCGCGAGAACGGCACCTTCCGCACATACTGCCATTTCGGGACCGGAAATTATCATCCGGTGACGGCGAGAATTTACACCGATCTCAGCTTCTTCACGGCCGATCCTCGCGTGGGGCGTGATGCGGCGCAGGTGTTCAACTACATCACCGGTTATGTCGAGCCGCATGATCTGGAACTGGTGACGATCTCGCCTCATGGGCTGCGCGAGCGTCTCGCCGATCTGATCGATGCGGAGATCGATCATGCCCGCGCCGGCCGCCCGGCGACGATCTGGGCGAAGATGAACTCGCTGGTGGACCCGGCGCTCATCGAGAAGCTCTACCGTGCGAGTGCCGCGGGCGTGCAGATCGACCTCATCGTGCGCGGCATCTGCTGTCTGCGGCCGGGCGTTCCGGGGCTCTCGGAGAATATCCGCGTGAAGTCCGTGGTCGGCCGTTTCCTGGAGCACAGCCGCATCATGTGCTTCGGCAATGGCGAGCCGATGCCGAACCGCAAGGCCAAGGTGTTCATCTCCTCGGCCGACTGGATGCCGCGCAACTTCGATCGCCGCGTCGAATATATGCTGCCGATCGAGAACCCGACGGTCCATGCGCAGGTGCTCGATCAGGTGATGGTGGCGAACCTCATCGATACCGAGCAAAGTTGGGTTTTGCGATCCGATGGAAGTTATGATCGGATCACGGAATCCGGCGGCAAGCCATTTAATCTCCATCGTTATTTCATGACGAATCCTTCGCTTTCGGGGCGCGGGGCGGCGTTGCGGAAATCGGACAGCGTGCCGCGCCTGAAGCTGCGGCGGGGTGGCTCCAATTGATATCGCGATGATTCGTCGGCGAAACGATGCGAAACCGGGGCAGGCGGCCTTTGCCGGCGGCCTGTTTCCCGCTAACGCCGGCGCGCCATGAAGCCCGGCTATCTTTTCCGCTCCACCGCCAGCAGGGGCGCCGATCAGAGCGGCGGCCGCGTCGGCATCATCGACATCGGCTCGAACTCAATTCGCCTCGTCGTCTATGACGGGCCGATCCGCATCCCTTCGATCCTCTTCAACGAGAAGGTGATGGCGGGGCTCGGCAAGGGCCTGGCTTCCACCGGAATGCTCGATCCGGCAAGCGTGGAGCGGGCCTTCGTCGCGCTCGATCGTTTCCGGCTGGTGGCGGAGAAGATCGGCGTGGCCAGCCTCCACACGGTCGCCACCGCCGCCGTGCGGGACGCCACGAACGGCACGGATTTCCTCGCGCGGGCGGCTGGCATCGGCCTCGATGTCAGCGTGCTGACGGGCGAGGAGGAAGCCGAGATGGCGGGGGAGGGCGTGATCGCGGCCTTCCCCGACGCGGACGGCATCGTCGGCGATCTGGGGGGCGGAAGCCTCGAACTCGCACGCGTCTCCGGCGGGAAGGTGCGGGAGCGCGCCTCCTTTCCGCTCGGCGTGTTGCGGGTGGCGGAAATCCGGGGCCGCGGCCCGCGCGCGCTCCGCACGGTCGTCGAGCATCGCTTGCAGGAGACGGGCTGGAGCGGTCGCGGCAAGGGGTTGCCCTTCTATCTCGTCGGCGGATCGTGGCGCGCTCTGGCGCGGCTGTTGATGCACACGACCGGCTATCCGCTGCCGATCGTCCATGGCTACACCATGCCGGTGACCACGGCGCAGCGGGCGGTCCGTGCGCTGGCGCATATCGACAAGGCCAAGCTCAAGGAAATCCCGCAGCTTTCGTCGTCGCGGGCAGGCTCGCTGCCGGATGCGGCGGCGCTGCTGGCGCTGGTTTCGCGGGAACTGGGATCGAGCCATCTGGTGGCGTCGGCCTACGGCCTGCGCGAGGGCGTTCTGCACAGGAACCTGCCGCCCGACGTGCGCGATCTAGACCCCCTGATCTGCGCGACTCGGGAAGAAGGGCAGCGCCTTGGCCGGTTCCCCGAGCATGGAGACCTGCTCGACCGCTGGATCGCGCCCCTCTTCTCGGGCGAGAGCGCGGCCGACGCCCGTCTGCGCCATGCGAGCTGCCTGCTGGCCGATGTGGGCTGGCGCGCGCACCCCGAGTTCCGGGCCGAGCGTGGTCTGGAGACGGCGCTGCACGGCAATTGGGTCGGCGTCGATGCGCGGGGACGTGCGATGATGGCGCAGGCGCTGTTCAGCAGCTTCGGCGCGGACGGCGAGCCGCCGGTGGTGCCCATGCTCGTTTCGCCGGAAGACCGACAGGTTGCCGTCCGCTGGGGCCTCGCCATGCGGCTCGGGCAGCGTCTGTCCGGCGGCGTGGCAGCCCCACTTCGCACGAGCGCCCTGCAGGTGAAGGGATCGACGCTGAGCCTTCGCCTCGCAGCCGGAGATGGCGCGCTCTATGGCGAGGCGGTGGAGCGGCGGCACAAGACGCTGGCCGCCGCCTTCGGCCTCCGGGCGGAGATGGTGGAAGGCTGAGGCCGATCAGCCGCAGTTGAGGCGGCTGATGACCTGATGCTCGTCGACCGTGATGGTCAGGCGATCGGGGCGGAAGTCCATCGTCATCGCCTCGCCCGGCCGCACGACGCGGACGCTCTTCGCGCCCGACGCACGGCGCGCGCCTTCGATCGCACCGCCGCCGCCGCCATGGCCGAGATAATGCTGCGCCGGCTCGTTCCGGCAGATATGACGGGCGGCGGGGCCATGCTCGCCACGCATCTCGACCGGGGTGCAGCCGGCGAGGGCGATGGTCGCGAGCAGCAGGGCGGCCTCACTCCGCATCGTTCATCCGCATCATGCGCAGCTTCCCGTTCTTCACCGCGAAGCCCATCCGGCCCTCGACCAGATCGAGCGCATCGCGGCCGAACTGCTCGAAGCGCCATCCATCGAGGATGGCGAGCCCGTCGCGCCTGCCGGCGGCGAGCAGTTCCAGCTCGTCGGAGCGGGCGATCAGGCGCGGTGCCACATCGGTCTCCTTCGAGCGGATCTTGAGCAGCAGCTTGAGCAGGTCCGCCACCAGCGCGCCGTCCTTGCCGAGGCCGGGCTTGCGATCCTCGCGGGCTGGCAGTTCGTCGTCGGACATCGGCGTCGAGGCTTCGAGCGCGCCCATCAGGCGGTTGCCGATGTCGTTCGACGCCCAGCTTGCCGAAAGACCGCGGACGCGTGCCAGATCCTTTTGCTCGCGCGGCGGATGGCTGGCGATGTCGGCGAGCGTCTCGTCCTTCATGATGCGGCCGCGCGGCAAATCCTTGCCCTGCGCCTCGCGCTCGCGCCATGCGGCCAGCGCCTTGAGGCGGCCCAGCACCTCGGGCTTGCGGCTCGGCACCTTGACGCGCTGCCATGCCTGTTCCGGGTCGTTGACGTAGCTGGACGGATCGCCCAGCCGCTCCATCTCCTGATCGAGCCAGTCGCCGCGGCCGGTCTTCTTCAGCTTCTCCAGCAGGCGCGGGAAAATCTGGATGAGATAGGTAACGTCGCCGATCGCATAGTCGATCTGGCGCTTGTCGAGCGGGCGGCGCGCCCAGTCGGTGAAGCGGGCGCCCTTGTCGAGCTTCACGCCCGTCCAGCTCTCGACCAGATTCGAATAGCCGACCTGCTCGCCCATGCCGAGCGCCATGGCGGCGATCTGGGTGTCGAACAGCGGATACGGCGTCTTGCCGGTCAGATTGTGGATGATCTCCAGATCCTGCCCGCCGGCGTGGAAGACCTTGAGCACATCCTCGTTATTGACCATCAGGTCGAGGAGCGGGGTCATGTCGAAATCCGGCGCCATCGGATCGATCGCGGCGGCTTCGTTGCTGTCCGCGATCTGGATCAGGCAGAGTTCCGGCCAGTAGCTGTTCTCGCGCATGAACTCCGTGTCGATCGCCACATAGGGGCTTTTCGAAAGGCGGGCGCAGAGATCGGCGAGCGTCTGGCTGTCGGTGATAAGCGGGTGAATAACCATGATGCTTCCATAAACAGACCGTCGCGCCTTGACAAAGAGGGTACGGACACGGAAGCGCTCGCCCTCAATCTTTTCCCGCCGAATACGGATAGCACGATCATGCACGCCTATCGCACCCACACCTGCGCCCAGCTCCGCGCCAGCGACGTCGGGCAGACCGTCCGGCTCTCCGGCTGGGTGCATCGCAAGCGCGACCATGGCGGCGTGTTGTTCGTCGACCTGCGCGATCATTACGGCCTCGTCCAGATCGTCGCGGATTCGGACAGCGAGGCGCTCAAGCTGCTGGAGTCGCTGCGTGCCGAGAGCGTCGTCACCATCGACGGCGTGGTGGAGGCCCGCGCCAGGGAAGCCGTGAACCCCAACCTCGCCACCGGCGAGATCGAGGTGCGCGCCAAGAGCGTGATCGTCCAGTCGGCCGCCGCCGAGCTGCCGATGCCGGTCGCCGGCGAGGCGGAATATCCCGAGGATGTCCGCCTGCGTTACCGCTTCCTCGATCTGCGCCGCGAGACGCTCCACGCCAACATCGTGAAGCGCACCCAGATCATCTCGGACATGCGCCACCGCATGGAAGGCGAGGGCTTCACCGAATATTCGACGCCGATCCTGACGGCCTCGTCGCCCGAGGGCGCGCGCGACTTCCTCGTGCCGAGCCGCATCCATGCCGGCAAGTTCTACGCGCTCCCGCAGGCGCCGCAGCAGTACAAGCAGCTCCTGATGGTCGCGGGCTTCGATCGCTATTTCCAGATCGCGCCCTGCTTCCGCGACGAAGACCCGCGTGCCGACCGTCTGCCGGGCGAGTTCTACCAGCTCGATCTGGAGATGAGCTTCGTCACGCAGGAAGACGTGTGGAACACGATGGAGCCGGTCATCGCTGGCGTGTTCGAGAAGTTCGCGGATGGCAAGCCGGTGACGCCCGCCGGCAGCTTCCCGCGCATCCCCTACAGCGAGGCGATGCTGAAATACGGCTCGGACAAGCCGGACCTGCGCAATCCGATCACCATCACCGACGTCACCGACCATTTCCATGAATCGGGCTTCGGCATCTTCGCGGGCATCGTGGCGGGCGGCGGGCGCATCCGCGCGATCCCGGCTCCGGGCGCGGGCGCCGGCAGCCGCAAGTTCTTCGACGACATGAACGTCTGGGCGCGCGACGAGGGCTATTCGGGCCTCGGCTACATCAACATCAAGGATGGCGAGCCGGGCGGCCCGATCGCCAAGAACCACGGCGCGGAAGCGACCGCCAAGCTGATCGAGGCGCTCGGCCTCGGCCCGAACGACGGCGTGTTCTTCGCGGCGGGCGCGGAGAATGTGGCGGCCAAGCTCGCCGGCCTCGCCCGCACCCGCGCGGGCGAGCAGCTCAACCTGATCGACAAGGATCGCTTCGAGCTGTGCTGGATCGTCGACTTCCCCTTCTACGAGTGGGACGAGGACGAGAAGAAGGTCGAGTTCGCGCACAACCCCTTCTCGATGCCGCAGGGCGGGCTCGAGGCGCTCAACTCGCAGGATCCGCTGTCGCTCAAGGCGTTCCAGTACGACATGGTCTGCAACGGCTATGAGATCGCCTCGGGCTCGATCCGCAACCAGTCGCCGGAAACCATGGTCAAGGCGTTCGAGCTGGTGGGCCTCAGCCAGGCAGACGTGGAGGAGCGCTTCGGCGGCCTCTATCGCGCGTTCCAGTATGGCGCACCGCCGCACGGCGGCATGGCGGCCGGCGTCGATCGCATCGTGATGCTGTTGTGCGGCGCCCAGAACCTGCGCGAGATCACGCTGTTCCCGATGAACCAGCGCGCTGAGGATCTGCTGATGGGCGCGCCGTCGCCGGCGATGATGAAGCAGCTCCGCGAACTGCACATCCGTGTGGTGGAGCCCGTCAAAGCCTGACGAATCGGGCTGTACCGTGGCGGGACGTTAACCGTAATGCCCTGTCTCGCCTAAACATGCGCGGTCGCCTAGCCCTTTGGCTATGGCGATCGCCTTGTCCAACTTCGAGAGCGGCCCGGCGCTGACCGGCGACTATGGCGAAGCCATGGCCGCCGTGCAGCGCCGCCTCGCGCACGCGCAGGTGGCGCATGTCGCCCAGCGCCGCCGTGCGATCGTGATGTTCGAAGGCTGGGACTGTGGCGGCAAGGCCGAGACGATCCGCGAACTTGTCTCAGGATGGGACGCGCGCCATTACGCGGTCTGGCCGATCGGCGCGCCGACCGTCGAGGAACGCGCGCGGCATTTCCTGTGGCGCTTCTGGTCGCGGTTGCCGGCGGACGGCGAGATCGGCGTGTTCGACCGGAGCTGGTACGGCCGCGTGCTGACCGAGCGGGTCGAGGGCTTCGCCAGCGACAAGGAATGGCGCCGGGCTTACGACGAGATCAACGAGTTCGAGGCGCAGCAGCGCGACAGCGGCACCACGCTCGTCAAGCTTTTCCTCCACGTCTCCGAGGATGAGCAGGATCGGCGGATGCGGGCACGGCTGGCCGATCCGTGGACGGCCTGGAAGGTCAGCGGCGACGATTTCCGCGCGCGTGAGCGGCGCCCCGCTTATGTCGCGGCGATGGAGGATATGTTCGCCCACACGGACACGCGCTGGGCGCCGTGGAAGCTGATCGACGGCGTGAATATCGAATTCGCCCATATCACCGCGCTGACGCATGTGGCCGAGGCGCTGGAGAAGGCCGTCTCGATGACGCCTCCCGAAATCGCGCCCGAGATCGAGGCGCTGGCGAAGGTGCATTTCGGGCCGGACTGGCGGAATGAAGGCCGCTCCCAGCCGGCATCGCTCGATGCGGCTCGCGAGCGCCATGCGCGCGACGGCGGCGACGAACCCGACTCGCCGCCTTATGAGCCGCTCTCCGCCTGATTAGGCGTCGGGGTAGCGGATCGCGACCACCTCATATTCCTTCTCGCCCGCCGGCAGCATCACCCGCCGCAGATCGCCCAGCGCGGCACCGCGCAGCGCGCGCGCCAATGGGGAGTGCCAACTGATCCGCCCCGAAGAAGCATCTGCCTCGTCCACACCGACCAGGGTTACGGTGCGTTCCTCGTCATCCTCGTCCGCGACGGTGACGGTCGCGCCGAAGAAGACGCGGCCGCGATCGGGCTGCTTGGCGGGATCGACGACCTGCGCTTTGGACATCTTCTTGGAGAGGCGATCGAGCGTCCGGTCGATCTCGCGCAGGCGCTTGCGGCCGTAGATGTAATCGCCGTTCTCGGAACGATCGCCATTGCCGGCGGCCCAACTGATCGTCTCGACCAGCGCGGGGCGCTCGATCTCGAAAAGCTGCTGATATTCGGTGCGAAGCCGGGAATAGCCCTCGGGCGTGATGTAGTTGGGGCGATCCACGATGCTCAACCCGGCGTCCGCTTGTTGAGATAATAGGAGAGGCGGTTGGTGTTGGGCTGGCCGGCCCGCAGCGGATTGATCGTGTCGTAGACCACGACATTCTCCAGCACGTTCTGCACATAGCCGCGCGTCTCGGAGAAGGGGATCGCCTCGATCCAGTCGACTGGATCGACCCCGCCCGAGCGCGGATCGCCATAGGTGGCGAGCCAGCGGCGGACATTGCCGGGGCCGGCGTTATAGGCCGCCAGCGCCAGCACATAATTACCGCTGAACATGTCCATGATCCGCCCGAAATAGGCGGTGCCGAGCTGCATGTTATAGCCCGGATCGCTGGTCAGCCGCATATAGTCATAGGGCAGGCCGAGCTTTTCGGACTGTTCGCGCGCGGTGACGGGCATGAGCTGCATCATGCCGCGCGCGCCGGTCCGCGAGACGGCCTCCCGGTCGAACTGGCTCTCCTGCCGCATGATGCCGTGGATGAAGGAGAAGCTGTTCGCGATCTCCGGCGGCACAGGCAGCACCGGGAAGCCCGAGCGCACATAATCGCTGGCGCTCTCGGGCTTGGCGGCGCGCTCCGCCATCACGCCAAGGTCCGGCCGGCCGAGATCGCGGGCGAGCCTCGCGATCAGGATATGCTCGTTGTCGCTGAGCTGGCTCTCGGCGGCGATGGTGCGCAGGAAGAGGCTCTGATCCTGCCAGTCGCCGAGCTGGCCGAGGATGCGCGCGGCACGGACCACCTCGCGCGCTTCAAACGCCTTGGCGTCGGCTTCGGGCACCTGGATGCCGCTGGCGTCGAGTGGTGCCGGGACGGCCTTGCCGAGCCGCTCAAGCGCAAGCTGCCCGTAGAACTGATCGGGGAAGGCGGCCGCGTTCGCGAAATAGCCCTGCGCGCCCGTCTGGTCGCCCGCGGCGAGCGCCGCCCTGCCGGCCCAGTAATAGCCCTTGGAGCGCGAACCGGGGCTCTGCGAGGCGTCGGCATAGGCGCGGAACATCGCCACCGCATCCAATGCCCGGCCGAGATGCTGGAGGGCGGTCGTGCCCGCCAGCCAGGAGAGGCTGGTGAACACGTCGCGCGGGGCGAAGGGCAGGGCACGGACGCTGGTGCCGGCCGGATAGATGTCGGTGAGCTGGCTTGCGATCCCGTAGGCCTGCGCCCACTGCTGGTCCGCGGCGGCCGAGCGGGCAACGGAGAGCAGGGTCTCCATATAGCGCGTCGCGTTGAAGGCCGGCGCGGTCAGCCGGTGCGGCTGGGCGAGTTCGAAACGGGCGACGGGTTCCTGCCCCGTCTGGCGCAGCCAGTTGACGCGATCGACCAGATAGCCGGCATCGCCATTCGCGGCCGTGCCGAGCGCCGCGGCCTGGGAAGCGGCGTCCGCCGACTTGAGCTGATATGCGAGCCGGGCCGAGAAAATCGCGCGCCGGGCGGGGCTTGTCAGCGGAAGCTGGCGCTGGGCGGCAACGAAGGCGCGGTTCCAGAGCAGAGCTTCCATCCGCTGATCCTGATCGGCCTGCGTCAGCGCGCCGGAGAAGGTGGCCATGATGCGCGCTTCGTCGCTGGTGTTGATCGCGCCCGACGTCCAGGCCGCGCGCGCCGCCGCCTGCGCCTCGGCGGCCCGGCCGCGCGCATAGAGGGCTTCCGCGAGGCGGAGCTGGCCCGCGCCGGTCTGCGGCGGGAAGCGGGTGAGGAAGGCGATCACCGATTCGGGCGGCGTCACATCCGGCTGGATCGCGTTTTCCGCCAGCCTGCGCATCTGCGCCTCGCCCGGCCAGCCGGGATGCGCGAGCAGGAAGCTGCTATAATCCTGGAACAGCAGGCTGTTGCTCTGCCGCAGGCGCTTCCAGTTCACCAGCCCTTCGGCAACGGGATCGCTTTGCAGGCCGGTTGTGGCGGCCTGCGGCGGCGCGTAGGCGTAAGCGCCGGCAGACGGGCTCGGCGGCGTGACCGCCGACGCGCTGGAAAGGCCGAGCTGCGCCCGATACCAGGCGACCTGCTGGGGGGTGAGGGCGGAGGCCGCTGCGGTGGCGGCCAGGAGGAGCGCTGGGACGCTGAGCATGGCCCTGCGATGGAGCATGCTGGACAGGATGCCAACCCGCTCCTTATCAGGCGCTGAATGTTTCAGGCCCCCCGACATGGGGCGGAGTATGCCGCGTCGCAGCGCCGGCGTGAAGGAGAACAGGATGTTTTCGGGCTCGATCCCCGCTTTGGTGACGCCTTTTCGCGATGGCCGTTTCGACGAGCAGGCGTTTCGTTCTTTCGTCGAGTGGCAGATCGAGCAGGGTTCGTCCGCGCTCGTGCCGTGCGGCACGACCGGCGAATCGGCGACCATGTCGATCGCCGAGCATGACCGTGTCGTCGCGATCTGTATCGAGCAGGCGGCGGGCCGGGTGCCGGTGATCGCGGGTTGCGGCTCCAACGACACGCTGGTCGCGCTCGATCATATGCGCTCGGCCAGGAGCGCGGGGGCGGATGCGGCGCTGGTGGTGCTGCCCTATTACAACCGGCCCAATCAGGAAGGGCTCTACGCCCATTTCTCCTATCTGGCCGAGCATTGCGACCTGCCGATCGTCGTCTACAACGTGCCGACCCGCACGGTGACCGACATCACCACGCAGACGCTCGCCCGCATCGCCGAGATTCCGACCGTCGTGGGCATCAAGGATGCATCGGGCAATCTCGCCCGCGTCTCCGCCCAGCGACTCGCGTGCGGCGAGGATTTCTGCCAGCTCTCCGGCAATGACGACATGACGCTGGGCTTCATGGCGATGGGCGGCCGGGGCGCCATCTCGGTGACGGCCAATGTCGCGCCGCGCCTCTGCGCCGACTTCCAGAACGCGTGCCTCAACGGCGACTGGGCGGCGGCGCTGGCGCTTCAGGATCGGCTCTTCCCGCTGCACACCGCGCTGTTCACGGATGCCTCGCCCGGCCCGATCAAATATGCGCTGTCGAAGGTGCGTCCGTCCTTCCCGGCCGAGCTGCGCCTGCCGATGACCCCGGCCGGCGAGGCGAGCCGCCATGCGGTGGATGAAGCCCTGAAGGTCGCGGGGCTGATCTGATGGCGCGTCCCCGTCCGCAGGAGTTCAACAAGAAGAAGGTCGTCGCCGAGAACCGGCGGGCGCGGTACGAATATTTCCTCGAACAATTTTTCGAGGCGGGGATCGCGCTCACCGGCACCGAGGTGAAATCGCTGCGCTTCGGCGAGGGATCGATCGCGGAGAGCTATGCGGAGATCAAGGGCGATCAGGTCAATCTCATCAACGCCAATATCCCCGAATTCAGCCACGGCAACCGCTTCAACCATGAGCCCAAGCGCCCGCGCAAATTGCTGCTTCATGCCAAGGAAATCGACAAGATGCGCAATGGCGTGTCGCGCGAGGGCATGACGCTCATTCCGCTGTCGATCTACTTCAACGAGCGTGGGCGGGCGAAGGTCGAGCTGGCGCTGGCCAAGGGCAAGAAGCTCCACGACAAGCGCGAAACCGCCAAGGAGCGCGACTGGAAACGCGAGCAGGGGCGCCTGCTGCGCGATCGCGGTTAGGGGCACGCTCCGCCACGAGCCGTGCCCTTGCGCCGATGGGCCGAGGTGCTATGCCTCTCTCATACACTAAAAGAGGGGTGCTCGAATGCGTGTCACCATCGTCGCGTTGTTGGCTTCCACCATGCTCGCGGGGGCGGCCGTCGCCGCTCAGCCCGCCTCGTTCCTGACCCCCGTGGCGTCGGGTTCGAAGGCGGCCGTTGCGGGCAAGCCGACCTATGGCAGCTTCGGTTTCGACGAAACCGGCATGAACAAGGCGGTCAAGGCCGGTAACGACTTCTACGGCTACGCCAATGGCGGCTGGGATGCGGCGACGCAGATCCCGCAGGATCGTTCCAGCTACGGCATGTTCCACAAGCTCCAGGATCTGTCGCTGGCGCGCACGCGGTCGATCCTCGAAGCCGCCGAGAAGCAGCCGAACAGCAAGATCGGCCTGTTCTACGCGAGCTTCATGGACGAGGCGGCGGTGAACGCGAAGGGTGCGGCGCCGATCAAGCCCTGGCTCGACCAGATCAAGGCGGTCCACGACAAGGATGCGCTCGCCACCGAGATCGCGACGCTGACCCGCGCGGGCGTGCGGACGCCCTTCGAGACCTATGTCGGGCCGGACGACAAGAACCCCACCGCCTATATCGCGCAGTTCGGCCAGTCCGGCCTCGGGCTCCCGGACCGCGACTATTACCTCAAGGACGATGCCGCGCTGGCGAAGGTGCGTCCGCTCTACGTCGCCTATCTCGCCAAGCTGCTGACGCTGGCCGGCGAGCCGGATGCAGAAGCCCGCGCCGCGGCGATCATGGCGTTCGAGACGAAGATGGCGCAGGTCCACTGGTCGCGGATCGATTCGCGCGATGCGGACAAGGTCTACAACAAATGGTCGCGTGCCGATTTCGACGCCAAGGCGCCGGGATTCCCGTGGGGCGCCTATCTGAACACGCTGGGTTACGGCGCCCAGCCCGATTTCCTCGTCGCCCAGCCGAGCGCCTTCACCGGCGAGGCTAAGCTCTATGCCGACACGCCGCTGCCCGTGCTGAAGGACTATCTGCTGGTCCGTACGATCAGCAGCTATGCGCGCTATCTCTCGGCGCCGTTCGTGGATGCGAGCTTCGCGTTCAACGGCACGGTGCTCTCCGGCACGCCGCAGAATCAGCCGCGCTGGAAGCGGGGCGTGAACCTCGTCTCCAACGAGATGGGCGAGGCGGTCGGCCAGGACTATGTCGCGAAATATTTCCCGCCGGAAGCCAAGGCGGCGGCGGATGCGCTGGTCCATAACATCATCGCCGCCTTCGGCCAGCGCCTCCAGAAACTCGCCTGGATGGATCCGGCGACCAAGCAGAAGGCGCTGGAGAAGCTCGCCGCCTTCACGCCGAAGATCGGCTACCCGACCAAGTGGCGCGATTATTCGACGCTGGAGATCAGGGCCGGCGATCTGGTCGGCAACGTCGCCCGTGCCGAGGGCTTCGAATATCAGCGCAATCTCAACAAGCTCGGCAAGCCGATCGACCGGACCGAGTGGGGCATGACGCCCATGGAGATCAACGCCTACGCCAACCCGGTGATGAACGAGATCGTCTTCCCGGCGGCGATCCTCCAGCCGCCCTTCTTCGATCCGAAGGCGGACCCGGCGGTGAACTATGGCGGCATCGGCGCCGTGATCGGCCATGAGCTCAGCCATCATTTCGACGATCAGGGCCGCAAGTACGATCTCACCGGCAAGCTCACCGACTGGTGGACGCAGCAGGACGTGACGCGCTTCACCGCGCTCACCGACAAGCTGGTGAAGCAGTATGACGCCTATGAGCCGATCCCCGGCCAGCATGTGCAGGGCGAGCTGACGCTGGGCGAGAACATGGCGGATTTGGCCGGCCTCACCGTCAGCCATGACGCCTATGTCCTGTCGCTCGGCGGCAAGCCGGCACCGGTGCTTGACGGCTTCACCGGCGACCAGCGCTTCTATCTGGGCTGGGCGCAGGTGTGGCGCACCAAGTATCGCGAGCCGGCGCTGCGCCAGCAGCTCCTCACCGATCCGCACTCGCCGGGGCCGGAGCGCGTCGACGAGGTGCGCAACATGAACCCCTGGTACAAGGCGTTCGACGTGACGCAGGGCGAGAAGCTGTACCTCACGCCCGCCGAGCGCGTGCAGGTCTGGTAAGCGCGGATTGACGGGAGGACGTCCGGCGGCGGAAGAAGGGACATGCGTTCCTTCGTCCCCCGCATCGATGCCCTCCCGTTACGCGCCGCGGCGCCGGCCCGGCCGGGGCGCTCCGCAGATCGGCTGATCGCGATCGGGGTGATGGGCCTCGGCATCGCCTCGTCGGTGATGCTGGCGCGCGCGGCGGGGGACTGGCGTTTCGCCATCGGCTTCCTCGTCGGCTTCTCAGCGATCGCGACGGCGGCCATCATCGTCGCGCGCAGCCGCCTCGGCTTCTCCATCGAGCGTGCGGCGCCCCGGCCGGATCGCGCTTTGCTGCGCGCCGCGCTCGATGCCACGGAAGACCCGGCTGCGATCACCGATCGCACGGGAAAGCTCGTCGCGGCCAATCTCGCTTATATGGATCGCTTCGGGCCGGGATCCACGCCGCCGATGCTGCCGGGGCTTGATCTCTATGCCGAGACGATCGCCGGCGCGGGCCGCACCGCCTGGCGCGACGGCGAGGCCGAGACGCAGCTCGGCGCCACCCGCATCCATCTCCGCGTCGTCCGCACAGGCGTCGGCGAGGATCATCTCATGTGGCGGATCGGCGACGGCCGGGGCGAAGGGCGGGCGGATGCGCTGCGCCTCGTCGGCGGCGGCTTCGGCGAGCGGCTGGGCCGGGCCGGGCTGATGGCGGCGCTGATCGACGAGCGCGGCCGCATCCTCGTCGCCAACAAGGTGTTCACCGTCCGCGCGACGGGCAGCCAGTCGGGCAATTGCACCGGCCGGGATTTCGCCGCCTGCCTCGTGCAGGATGCGCAGGGAACGCTCCGCTTCGCCCGCGAGGAGGATGGGGGCGATCCGTTGCGCCTGCTCCACATTCCGCTCGATGACGGCGAGTTGGCGGCGGGCGCCGCGGCGATGCTTCTGTTCGACGAGCCTGCCTCGCAGCAGGCCGAATCGAATTCGACCAATCCGGCCGACATCTATGGCCTTCTCGGGATGCTTCCGCTCGGCCTCGCGCTGATCGATCGGGACGGGCGCTTTCTCTATCAGAACGAGCCCTTCCTTCAGGCAGCCGGCCATGGCGAGGCGGAGCGCGCGGTCTATCCGGGCGATCTCGTGGTCAAGGAAGACAAGACCGCCGTCTCCGATGCGGTCCGGCGCTTCGCGGCGTCGAAGCCGGCGCCGGGGCCGTTCGGCCATGGCCCGATCCTGTCGGGCGACATCGCGGTCCGCCTGCGCGCGCGGCCGGACGAGCCGATCTCGCTCACCGTCGCTTCGGCGCGCGGGCTGGGGGAGGCTTCTGTGCTGCTCAGCCTCAAGGACAGCGCGGAGGAAGGGCGGCTTCAGCGGCAGGTCGCGCAGGCCACCAAGATGCAGGCGGTGGGCCAGCTCGCCGGCGGCGTCGCGCATGATTTCAACAATATCCTCACCGCCGTGCTGGGCCATTGCGACCTGATCCTGATGCGCCACACGCCCGGCGACAGCGACTATGACGACATCCAGCAGATCCGCCACAACGCCAACCGCGCGGCAGGTTTGACGCGTCAGCTTCTAGCCTTCTCACGCCAGCAGACGCTGCGGCCGCAGGTGCTCCAGCTTCCCGACGTGATCTCCGAAGTGTCGAATCTTCTGCGCCGCCTGACGGGCGAGAGTATGCAACTCGTCATCAATCATGGCCGTGCGCTAGGGCCGGTGCGCGCCGATCCGGGCCAGCTCGAACAGGTGATCGTCAACCTCGCGGTCAACGCGCGCGACGCGATGCCGCATGGCGGCACGCTCACCATCCGCACCTATGCCGTCACCGCGGCGGAGGTCCGCCGGCTCGGCGCCGACATCCTGCCGATCGGCGATTACAGCGCGATCAGCGTCACCGACACCGGCACCGGCATCCCGCCGGACGTGCTGCCCAAGATATTCGAGCCCTTCTTCACCACCAAGGATGTCGGCAAGGGCACGGGGCTCGGTCTCTCGACCGTCTACGGCATCGTCAAGCAGTCGGGCGGGTTCATCTTCGCCGATTCGGAGATCGGGCAGGGCACGAGCTTCGTGATCTATTTCCCTGTCTTCCACGGCGAGGCGGCGGAGGCTCAGCCGGTCGCGCCGAAACAGGCGCCGCAGGAATTGTGGGGCACGGGCTCGATCCTCGTCGTCGAGGATGAGGATATGGTGCGATCGGTGGCGGAGCGCGCGCTGACCCGTCAGGGCTATCAGGTCCGCACCGCATCGAACGGCGAGGAAGCGCTGGAGATCCTGGAGCACGTCGCCGCCGAGGAGGAAGGGGGCGGCTTCGATCTGCTCATCTCCGATGTGATGATGCCGACGATGGACGGCCCGACGATGGTGGGCCATGCCCGCCGGCGTTTTCCCGAGCTGCCGATCCTGTTCATGTCGGGCTATGCCGAGGAACAGCTCCGCCGCTCGATCGACATCGAGAACGTCTCCTTCCTCGCCAAGCCCTTCTCGGTCCAGCAGCTCGCCGAGGCGGCGCGCGACGCGCTGACCCGCCATGCGCGGGTCGCGGCGGAGCGGAAATAAATCTTGTCCTGCAACGGTTTCGACGGTTACTCGGGGGTATGACAAGCCGCAGCCGCTCGATCCTGATCGTGGAGGATGAATCGCTGATCGCGATGATGCTCGAGGATTTTCTCGACATCCTCGGCCATGCGGTCGCCGGAACGGAGGATAGCGTCTCCGGTGCGCTGGTGCGGATCGAGCAGGGCGGTTTCGACATGGCGATCATCGACGTGCATCTTTGCAATGAGGTCTGCTGGCCGGTCGCCGACGCGCTGGCCGATCGTGGCATTCCCTTCATGCTGGCGACGGGCGGGCACACCGAGCCGCCGCCCGCGCGCCATGCGGCGGCGCCCGTCCTCGCCAAGCCGTTCACGCTCTCCGGCGTGGAGCAGGCGATCGGGGCGATTGCCCCAGCCTGACCATTGTTCTTCTCTTGTTCTGTTGGAACGAAGGTGGTACGGCCATCTTCGTCGACGCCGCGCATTGATGCTCGCGCAGGCTGGCTCTAACGAGGGGACAGGCAGATGGCCGCATCACTCAAAGTCATCGGGACAAACGCGGATATGATCGACAAGCTGGCGATCTCGGACAGGCAGAAGGCGCTCGACGCCGCCCTGGCGCAGATCGATCGCGCCTTCGGCAAGGGCTCGGCCATGCGGCTGGGCTCCAAGGAAACCATGCAGGTCGAGGCGATCTCGACCGGCTCGCTCGGGCTGGATATCGCGCTCGGCGTCGGCGGCCTGCCGCGCGGGCGCGTGATCGAGGTCTATGGCCCGGAAAGCTCGGGCAAGACGACGCTCGCGCTCCATGTGATCGCCGAAGCGCAGAAGAATGGCGGCACGGCGGCCTTCGTCGACGCCGAACACGCGCTCGACCCGGTCTATGCGAAGAAGCTGGGCGTGAACATCGACGAGCTGATCGTCTCGCAGCCGGATACCGGCGAGCAGGCGCTGGAGATCACCGACACGCTGGTCCGCTCCAACGCGATCGACGTGCTGGTGGTCGATTCGGTCGCCGCGCTGGTGCCGAGGGCGGAAATCGAGGGCGAGATGGGCGACAGCCATGTCGGCCTTCAGGCGCGTCTGATGTCGCAGTCGCTGCGCAAGCTGACCGGCTCGATCAGCCGTTCGCGCTGCATGGTGATCTTCATCAACCAGCTCCGCATGAAGATCGGCGTGATGTACGGCAACCCGGAGACGACGACGGGCGGCAACGCGCTGAAGTTCTACGCCTCCGTCCGTCTCGACATCCGTCGCACCGGCCAGATCAAGGACAAGGACGACATCATCGGCAGCTCCACCCGCGTGAAGGTGGTGAAGAACAAGGTCGCCCCGCCGTTCAAGCAGGTCGAATTCGACATCATGTATGGCGAGGGCATCTCGAAGATCGGCGAACTGCTCGACATCGGCGTGAAGGCCGGGCTGGTCGAGAAGTCGGGCGCGTGGTTCTCCTATGACTCGATCCGCATCGGCCAGGGCCGCGAGAATGCCAAGACCTATCTCAAGGAAAATCCCGAGCTGGCGGCGAAGCTCGAAAAGGCGATCCGATCGAAGACCGACGACGTCGCCGAAACCATGATGACCGGCCCGGAGCCCGACGACGATCTTTGACGACGAGCGGCCGCGCACCTCCCGACGGGATGCGCGGCCGTTGACGATTTTCCGTTCTCAATCCTCTCGCGCTCGTCCATGAAATCCTTCGGCCGGATGTCTTCCGGCCTCCCCAGCCGGGGTCGGGAGTCGCGCCAATGATCCTCGTCCACCATCTCCAGAACAGCCGGTCGCAGAGGGTGCTGTGGCTGCTGGAGGAATTGGGTTTCCCGTTCGAGGTCCGGCGTTACGAGCGCGATCCGAAGACGCTGCTGGCCCCGCCCGAGCTTCGCCGCATCCATCCGCTTGGCAAGGCGCCGATCGTCGAGGTGGACGGGCTGACGCTGGTCGAGACCGGTGCGATCGTCGAATATCTGGTGACGCGGGCGGATGGCCGTCTCGGCCCTCCGGCCGATCCGGTCGCGGCGCAGCGCTGGCGGCAATATCTCCATTATGCGGAAGGTTCGATGATGCCGCCGCTGTTCGGGCTGTTGGTGGTGCGTCGTCTGGGGTTGCTCGGCCGGCCAGCGCTGGGGCCGCTGCTCAGGATGTTCGCGGCGCATCTGCGCTGGCTCGAAGCCGAATTGGCCGGGCGCGACTGGTTCGCCGGGGATGTTTTCACGGCCGCGGACGTGATGATGAGTTTCCCGCTCGAGGCGGCCACCCAGCGGGCCGGCCTGGACCGGCAATATCCGCGCCTGCTGGCGTGGCTGGAGCGGATCCATGCGCGCCCGGCCTATCGCACCGCCCTGAACCGAGGAGGCCCTTATGTTTATGCGTGAACCGGTCGGGCGGAGAAACATCCTCGGCGGCATCGCTCTGGCCGGCGCGGCATTGACGCTGCCCGGCGCAGGGTGGGCCGGAAAGCCGAGCGGCCTGGCCGGGTTGTCGCCGCTGGCCGGCGCTCCCGTCCCGATCTCGAAGGAGGAGCGCGAGGCGCGGATCGAGAAGGCGCGTCGCCTCATGCGCGCGCAGGGGATTTCGGCGCTGCTCGTCGAGCCGGGGGCTTCGCTGATCTATTTCACGGGCATCGAATGGCATCGAAGCGAACGGCTGACGGCGGCGGTCATCCCCGTCGACGGGGAGGTCGCGATCGTAACCCCGTTCTTCGAAGAGCCCTCGGTCCGCCAGACGCTCGCGGTGCCCGCCGAAGTCCGCGTGTGGGAAGAGGATGAAGATCCGCTCGCTCTGGTCGCGGCGATATTGACCGATCGCAAGCTGGCCAGCGGCGTCATCGCGATCGAGGAGACCGTCCGTTATTTCGCGGTGGATGGGCTGATGAAGGCCTTACCCCACGCGCGGATCGTCTCCGGCGCTCCGGTGGTGCGCGGGTGCCGCATGATGAAATCGCCCGCCGAGATCGCGTTGATGCAGCGCGCCACGGACGTCACCATCGCCGCTTATCGCCATGTGATCCCGCGCGTGAAACCGGGCATGGCGCCAGCCGACGTTTCCCGGATGATGGACGAGGCGACGGTCGCGCTGGGCGGATCGCCCGAATTCTCGCTGGTGCTGATGGACGCCGCAGCGGCCCTCCCGCACGGATCGCACGAGCGGCAGGTGGCGCGCGAGGGCGGCATCGTCCTGATGGACTGCGGCTGCACGGTGCAGGGCTATCAGTCCGATGTGTCGCGCACCTTCGTGCTCGGCCAGCCGAGTGCGCGGCAGCGACAGGTATGGGATCAGGTCCATCGCGGGCAACAGGTCGCTTTCGAGGCGGCGAGGATCGGCACGCCGGCGGGCGAAGTCGATGACGCGGTCCGACGCTATTATGAGAGCCTCGGCTATGGCCCGCGCTATGCGCTGCCGGGGCTGGCGCACCGCACCGGCCACGGCATCGGGCTCGATGGGCATGAACCGGTGAATCTGGTCCATGGCGAGCAGACGAGGCTGGCGGCGGGCATGTGCTTCTCCGATGAGCCGGGCCTCTATATCCCCGGCGAGTTCGGCATCCGGCTGGAGGATTGTTTTCACATGACGGAGGCGGGGCCACGCTGGTTTTCGACGCCGCCGGCCTCGATCGATCGGCCGGTATAATGGACGCACCTGCTCGCTTGTGCCGCCGCACGCCCTCGCTTAAATCGCGCGCATGACATCGACGAACGACATCCGCCGCTCCTTCCTCGACTTCTTCGGCCGCGAGGGGCATCAGATCGTGCCTTCGGCGCCGCTGGTGCCGCATAACGATCCGACGCTGATGTTCGTGAACGCAGGCATGGTGCCGTTCAAGAACGTGTTCACCGGTCTGGAGACGCGGCCTTATTCGACCGCGACCTCATCGCAGAAGTGCGTGCGGGCGGGCGGCAAGCATAACGATCTCGACAATGTCGGCTATACGGCGCGGCATCACACCTTCTTCGAGATGCTCGGCAATTTCTCGTTCGGCGATTATTTCAAGGAACAGGCGATCCTCAATGCCTGGACGCTCGTCAACAAGGAGTGGGGCCTCGACAGGGACCGGCTGACCGTCACCGTCTATCACACGGACGATGAAGCCTTCGATCTGTGGAAGAAGATCGCCGGCCTGCCCGACAGCCGCATCATCCGCATCCCGACCAGCGACAATTTCTGGTCGATGGGCGATACAGGCCCGTGCGGCCCCTGCTCGGAAATCTTCTGGGATCATGGCGATCACATCCCTGGCGGCCCTCCCGGCAGCCCGGACGAGGATGGCGACCGATTCGTCGAGATCTGGAACCTGGTGTTCATGCAGTATGAGCAGGTCGATGCCGAGACGCGCCTCGCCTTGCCGCGCCCGTCGATCGACACCGGCATGGGCCTCGAGCGTGCCGCCGCCGTGCTCCAGGGGGTTCACGACAATTATGACACGGACACGTTCCGCGCGCTGATCGCGGCGTCGGGCGAACTGACCAGGACGCGGACCGACGGCGATCAGAAGGCGTCGCATCGCGTGATCGCGGACCATCTGCGCGCGTCGGGCTTTCTCGTGGCCGATGGCGTGCTGCCGGCGAACGAAGGACGCGGCTATGTGCTGCGCCGGATCATGCGCCGCGCGATGCGTCACGCGCACCTGCTGGGCGCGCCGGAGCCGTTGATGCACCGCCTCGTGCCGTCGCTGGTGGCGGAGATGGGGGCTGCCTATCCCGAGCTTGTCCGCGCGCAGCCGCTGATCGAAGAGACGCTGAAGCTGGAGGAGACCCGTTTCCGCCAGACACTCGCCAACGGCCTGCGCCTGCTCGACGAGGCGACCGCCGGCATGGGCGAGGGCGCGACGCTGCCGGGCAATGTCGCGTTCAAGCTCTACGACACCTACGGATTCCCTTATGATCTGACCGAAGACGCGCTGCGCACGCAGGGCCTTCAGGTCGATCGCGCCGGCTTCGACGCCGCGATGGCGGAGCAGAAGGCGGCGGCCCGCGCGGCCTGGAAGGGCTCGGGCGAGAAGGCGTCGGACGAAGTGTGGTTCGACATCGCCGAGGAGTTCGGCGGCACCGAATTCGTCGGCTATTCGACCACCGAGGGCGAGGGCAGCGTCGTCGCGATCGTGCGCGATGGCGAGCGCGTGAAGGCCGCGCAGACCGGCGACGAGGTGTTCATCCTCACCAACCAGACGCCCTTCTATGGCGAGAGCGGCGGTCAGGTCGGCGACGTCGGCGTCATCACCGGCGACGCCGGCTTCGAGGCCGAAGTGACCGATACGCCCAAGCCGCTCGGCCGCCTCCATGCGCATCGCGCCGTGATCGAGGGCGGCGAGGTGAAGGTGGGCGATGCGGTTCATCTCAAGGTCGATGTCGAGCATCGCAACGAGGTCCGCGCCAATCACTCGGCGACGCACCTGCTGCACGCGGCGCTGCGCAACCATCTCGGCAAGCATGTGTCGCAGAAGGGCAGCATGGTCGCGGCCGATCGCCTGCGCTTCGACTTCGCGCACCAGAAGGCGATGACCGCGCAGGAGATCGCCGCGGTCGAGGCCGAGGTGAACCGGCAGATTCGCGAGAATGCGCAGGTCGGCACGCGCCTGATGACGCCTGACGACGCGATCGCGGCCGGCGCCATGGCCCTGTTCGGCGAGAAATATGGCGACGAGGTGCGTGTTCTCTCGATGGGCCATGTCGGCGAGCATGGCACCTATTCGGTCGAGTTGTGCGGCGGCACGCACGTCTCCGCGCTGGGCGACATCGCGCTGTTCAAGATCGTGTCGGAGAGCGCCGTCTCGTCCGGCGTCCGCCGTATCGAGGCGTTGACCGGCGAGGCCGCGCGCCAGTGGCTGACCGGTCGCGAGGACCGGCTGAAGGAAGCCGCCGCGACGCTCAAGGCCTCGCCCGAGGAAGTGCCGGCGCGCATCGCCGCGCTGGTCGAGGAGCGTCGCCGTCTGGAGCGCGAACTGGCTGACGCCAAGAAGGCGCTGGCGCTGGGCGGCGGCGGTGCGGCCAAGGCCGAGCAGGCGGTCGAGCAGGTCGGCGGCCATGGCTTCCTCGGCCAGGTGATCGAAGGGCTCGACCCCAAGAGCCTGCGCGGACTGGTCGACGAGGCCAAGCAGAAGCTCGGTTCGGGCGTGGCCGTGCTGGTCGCGGTGAACGAAGGGCGCGGCTCGGTCGCGGTCGGTATCACCGACGATCTGAAGGGCAGCCGTAACGCGGTCGATCTCGTCAAGGCGGCGGTCACCGCGCTGGGCGGGCAGGGCGGCGGCGGTCGTCCCGACATGGCGCAGGGCGGCGGCCCGGATGGAGACAAGGCGTCCGATGCGGTCGCCGCGGTGCGGGCGGCGCTGGAGACGGTTGCCGCCTGAGTGGCGTGCGGTCGCACGGGCCGGCAACGCCGGACAGCCCGGATGGCGGCAGTCGGAATGGGTGCCCCATCGGTGCGACGATGGGGCGCTCGCCGTCCGGGACAAGAGCGGTTTCGCGTTTATGCTGGATTGCGGCAAACATCCGTCATCATGCGGATGTTCGCACGGCGTTTGGGGCATGGAGCCGGCCGGCCACGGTGCAGGGCGGACCGTCGCCAAGGCCACCGTCCGCGCTGCATTTGAACGACGGGTGCCGGTAGCGCCCGTTCAGGCATCCCGCAACCGGCGGCCGCGCTCCTTCGGGGCTTCGCTCAGGCCGCCCATCTCCATGATCGATGCGCGCTGCTCGGCGCGTTTCTCGTGGATCGAAGCGATCACCGGGCCGACTGCCACGCCGATCTCGGTCAGCACCGCCTCGGAAAGCTGGAAGGAGCTTTCGAGCTGTTCGGGCACGGCGTCGGTCGCGCCGGCGCGGTAGAGTTGCGCCGCGTTGCGCGCATCGCGGGCGCGCGCGATGATCGGCAGATCGTGGTGCGCGTCGCGGATGCGCCGGGTCAGGCGGAGCTGTTGCACCGGATCGTCCATGGTGAGCACCACGGCGGCGGCGTGATCCAGCCCGAGCCTGTCGATCATTTCTGCACGGCTGGCGTCTCCGAACAGCACCGCAAACCCCTCCTTCCGGGCGGCCGAAACGGCATCGATATCGGCGTCCACCGCGAGATAGGGGCGCTCATGCGTGGCGAGCATGGAGGCGACCAGCCGCCCGACGCGACCGAAGCCGACGATCAGCACGCGCGCGGCGGGGCCGGGTTCGGGAATGGTCGCCGTCTCGCGGGTCTGGCGGCGCTCGACGCGGCGGGCGACGTCGCGGCCGAGATGGGCGAGCAGCGGCGTGATGGTGAGGCCGATCGCGGTCACCGTCTGCCAGAAGGCGGCGGCATCGGGCTGGACGAGTCCGCCGGCCTGCGCGGCGCCGAGCACGATCAGCGTCGTCTCGGAGGGCGAGGCCATCAGCAGCCCGGTCTCGACCGCAGCGCCCGGCCGCGTGCCCGACAGCCGCAGCAGCAGCGCCGTCACCACCGACTTGGCGAGCACCACGCCGGCCACCGCGAGCACCAGCGCCCCCCATTGCGAGGCGAGCGCCGCGACATCGATGCTCATGCCAACGGTGATGAGGAATACGCCGAGCGCGAGCCCCCGGAAGGGCGCGGTGATGACTTCAACCTCGGTGTGATATTCGGTCTCGGCGATCAGAAGCCCTGCGAGCAGCGCGCCGACGATGGGCGAAAGCCCGGCGGCCGTCGTCGCGATCGAGGCGAGGATGACGACGAGCAGGCTGATCGCGAGGAACAGCTCGGGGCTCTTGGTGCGTGCGGCCTGCGCGAAAAGCGGAGGCAGGGCGAAACGCCCGGCCACGAGCAGCAGCAGGACGGTGAGGCCGCCGGACATCAGCGTCGACATCAGTTCGCTCCAGCCGCCGCCCGCATTCGGCCCCAGTGCGGCGAGCGCGAAGAGGATCGGCACCAGCGCCAGATCCTCGAACAGGAGCATCGCGAACGCCCCGCTGCCGACCTCGCCCGACGTGCCCGTCATCGGCAGCACCAGCGCGGTCGAGGAGAGGGCCAAGGCCAGGCCCAGCCCCAGCGCCCCGGCCGGCGCCTGACCGAACAGCATCAGCGTCCCCCCGATCACCGCGGCGGAGAGGATCAGTTCGGCCGAGCCGACGCCGAACACTTTGGTCCGCATCGACCAGAGGCGCCGGAAGGACAGCTCCAGCCCGATCGCGAACAGCAGCAGCACGATGCCGAACTCCGCGAAGGGCTCGATCGCGTGCGGATCGGTGATGGTGAGATGATAGAGCCACGGCCAGCGCGGCTGGAGCGCGCCCAGCCCATGCGGCCCGAGGGCGAGGCCCACGAGGATGAAGCCGATCACCGGGTTCACGCGGAAGCGCGCGAAGGCGGGGATCACGATGCCGGCGGCGCCCAGGATGACGAGCGCGTCGGAGAATCCGGTCGATTGGGTTGGGAAGGCCATACCCCATCTATGACAAGAGCGCGGGCAGGCTGGCTAGCCCACCCGCGCTCCCGATGCATTATTCGGGAAGGATCAGGCCCAGTTGGCCATCGCCTTCTCGAGATTGGCGACGATCGCGTCGAAGAACTGCTCGGTCGTCATCCAGTTCTGGTCCGGGCCGACGAGGATCGCGAGATCTTTGGTCATCTGGCCGCCCTCGACGGTGTCGACGCAGACCTTCTCCAGCGTCTCGGCGAAGCGCACCACATCCGGCGTGTTGTCGAACTTGCCGCGGAACTGGAGGCCCTGCGTCCAGGCGAAGATCGAGGCGATCGGGTTGGTCGAGGTCGCCTTGCCCTGCTGGTGCATACGGTAATGGCGCGTGACGGTGCCGTGCGCGGCTTCCGCTTCGATCGTCTTGCCGTCCGGCGTCATCAGCACCGAGGTCATCAGGCCGAGCGAGCCGAAGCCCTGCGCGACGGTGTCCGACTGCACGTCGCCGTCATAATTCTTGCAGGCCCAGACGAACTTGCCGCTCCACTTGAGCGCGGAGGCGACCATGTCGTCGATCAGGCGATGCTCGTAGACGATGCCCTTGGCGGCGAACTGATCCTTGAACTCGGCGTCGAACACTTCCTGGAACAGATCCTTGAAGCGGCCGTCATAGGCCTTGAGGATCGTGTTCTTGGTGGAGAGATACAGCGGCCAGCCGCGATCGAGCGCGTAGTTCATGCTGGCGCGCGCGAAATCGCGGATCGAATCGTCGAGGTTGTACATGCCCATCGCCACGCCGGCGGACGGGAACTGGAACACCTCATGCTCGATGACCTGGCCGTCTTCGCCGGTGAAGGTCATCTTGAGCGTGCCGGGGCCGGGCACCTTGAAATCGGTCGCGCGATACTGGTCGCCGAAGGCATGACGGCCGACGACGATCGGGTCCGTCCAGCCCGGAACGAGGCGGGGGACGTTGCGCATCACGATCGGCTCGCGGAAGATCGTGCCGCCCAGGATGTTGCGGATCGTGCCGTTGGGCGACTTCCACATCTTCTTGAGCTTGAATTCCTCGACGCGCGCCTCGTCGGGGGTGATCGTGGCGCACTTCACGCCGACGCCATGCTTCTGGATCGCCTTGGCGCTGTCGATCGTGACCTGATCGTTGGTCGCGTCGCGGTTCTCGACCGAGAGGTCGTAATATTCGAGGTCGATGTCGAGATACGGCTTGATGAGCCGCTCGCGAATCCCTTCCCAGATGATCCGCGTCATCTCGTCGCCGTCGAGTTCGACGACCGGGGTCTGCACCTTGATCTTGGCCATGGGGGCTCCGCTGATGCACCGGCGAACGCGCCGGCTGAGGTTTGTCGAGCCGCTTAGGCCTGTGTGAGGCACGGATCAACCGTGACAGAGGATGGGAGACGCCTTAGGAAGACGCGATGACATCCCTTGAAAAACCCGACACTGGCACCAGCACCGTCCGCTGGCGCTTTCCCGCCGTCCACCCCGAGGGCTACAAGTTCGCGGCCATCGCCGGCGCGATCACCGCGGCCCTGTTCCTGCTGTTGCCGCAGGCCTTCGGCTGGCTGGGCGTGGGCATCACGATCTGGGTGCTGGCCTTCTTCCGCGATCCGGTCCGCACGACGCCCAAGGCGCCGGGCATGATCGTGGCGCCGGCGGACGGGCTCGTCACCCTCATCACCACCATGCCGCCGCCGCGCGAACTGGTGGGCGAGGGCGCCCTCTCGCCGGAGCCGGTGGTGCGCGTGTCGATCTTCATGTCCGTGTTCGACGTGCACATCAATCGCTCGCCGATCGGCGGCACGATCAGCCGCGTCGTCTATATCTCGGGCAAGTTCCTCAACGCCGATCTCGACAAGGCGAGCGAGGAGAATGAGCGCCAGCATATCCTCGTCGAGGATCGCGACGGCATGAAGATCGGCTTCACGCAGATCGCGGGCCTCGTCGCGCGGCGCATCGTGCCGTTCGTGAAGCCAGGTGATATCATCGCCGCCGGCCAGCGTGTCGGCCTGATCCGCTTCGGCAGCCGTGTCGACGTGTACCTGCCCGCCGGCACCGGCTCGCAGGTGCTGCTCGGCCAGCGCACCATCGCGGGCGAGACCGTGCTCGGCGTCGCCGGCCGCGACGAGCGGATCGACGGTATCGCCCAGTGAGCGACCCCGATCGCGACCGGGGTGAAGGGCCTCGCATGGCGTCGCTGAACGCGCGTTTCCGCGATCGTCCGCGCCGGGGCATCCCGTTGCGCGCGGTCGCCCCCAATGCGGTGACGGCGCTGGCGCTGTGCTTCGGGCTGTCGGCTGTTCGCTTCGCGATCGGCGATCAGTGGGAACTGGCGATGGGCGCGGTGATCGTGGCCGGTGTTCTCGACGGGCTCGACGGGCGCATCGCGCGCCTGCTCAAGGGCGAGAGCCGTTTCGGCGCCGAACTCGATTCGCTCTCCGACGTGATCGCCTTCGGTGTCTCGCCGGCGGTGGTGCTCTATCTCTGGTCGCTGCAATATATGCCGCAATTCGGCTGGACGATCGCGTTAGCCCATGCGGTGTGTTGCGCGCTCCGCCTCGCCCGCTTCAACGCCCAGATCGACGCGACCGAACAACCCCGCAAGGCGGCCGGCTTCCTGACCGGCATTCCGGCACCCGCGGGTGCGGGCCTCGCCTTCGTTCCTATCTATCTCTGGCTGGCGACGGGGCATGTCGACCTGTTCCGCACCGCCTATGTCGTGGCGCCATGGACGGCGATGGTCGCTCTTCTGATGGTGTCGAGCGTGCCGACCTATGGCTGGAGTTCGATGCGTCTGCGGCGCGGCATCCGCTTCGGCGCGCTGGTGGTGATCGGGTTGCTGGGCGGCGCGCTCGTCAGCGCGCCCTGGCCAACCCTGTCGATCATCGCGCTGCTTTATCTGGCGTCCATCCCGCTCGGCATTCGCGCCTATGCCCGCGTCAAGCGACGCACAGTCGCCGAGCGGGCATCGCCGGCAGCGGGCGCACCGTTGCCCTGACCCGGGCAGGCCGCGCCTCGATCTTCGGGGGTGCGGCCGCCGTCAGGCCCAGCGCCAGCCGGATCTTTTCCGCGCCGTCCGACAGCGTGCGCAGAATGACCGCCGTCGCGCCCAGCGCGATCAGCAGAGAAACGAACGAAGCGATAATGTGGATCATGGCCTGACCTCATCCTCGATCCCGCCGGGCGTCCGTGACACGCCCAACAGCGGCTTGTTCCTGACTTGACCCCTTATGTTCGCAATTTGTTCCAATGTCAAGCACGCTGGAACGTGCTCCTTCGGGTTGATTTCCAGCCCCGAGGGCGTTAAGGGGCCGCCCATTCCACATGCGGGGCGCCCATACCGGTGCCTGCGGCCGCCTTTGAGGCGATCCTAGGGTTCCTGCCCCGCAGAGGTTCAACCGGAAGGAGATATCCCCATGGCGGCACCGTCCGTTTCCATGCATCAGTTGCTCGACGTCGGCGCGCACTTCGGCCACCAGACCCACCGCTGGAACCCGAAGATGAAGCCTTACATTTTCGGCGATCGCAACGGCGTCCACATCATCGACCTGTCGCAGACCGTACCGCTCTTCGCGCGCGCCCTGGACTTCATCAACCAGACCGTCGCGCATGGCGGCAAGGTTCTGTTCGTCGGCACCAAGCGTCAGGCGCAGGAGCCGATCGCCGAGGCCGCTCGCGCGTCGGGCCAGCACTTCGTCAACCACCGCTGGCTGGGCGGTATGCTCACCAACTGGAAGACCATCTCGGGCTCGATCAAGCGCTTCAAGGCGCTCGAGGAGCAGCTCTCGGGCGACACCGCGGGCCTCACCAAGAAGGAAGTCCTCCAGCTCACCCGTGAGCGCGACAAGTTCGAGTTGTCGCTCGGCGGCATCCGCGACATGGGCGGCATCCCGGACGTGATGTTCGTGATCGACGCCAACAAGGAAGAGCTGGCGATCAAGGAAGCCAACACGCTCGGCATTCCGGTCGTCGCGATCCTCGACTCGAACGTCTCGCCCGACGGCATCGCTTTCCCGATCCCGGCGAACGACGATGCGAGCCGCGCGATCCGTCTCTACTGCGAGCTGATCGCCGAGGCCGCGACCCGTGGCAACCACGGTGCGCAGGCCGCTCGCGGCGCCGACTTCGGCGCGATGGACGAGCCGCCGGCCGAAGCCGCGCTCGCCTGAGCGGATGTCACGCGATCGTAAGATCGCGTCCCTAGCGGCGGGTTCACTCCCGCTCCCCGTCACCCCGGTTTCGACCGGGGTGACGATGCATATCTGAAAGGATTACAGACATGGCGGAAATCACCGCTGCCACCGTCAAGGAACTGCGCGATCGCTCGGGCGCCGGCATGATGGACTGCAAGAAGGCGCTGTCCGAGACCGCTGGCGACATGGAAGCCGCCGTTGACTGGCTGCGCTCCAAGGGCCTCGCCGCCGCTGCCAAGAAGTCCAGCCGCACCGCGGCCGAGGGCCTCGTGGGCGTCACCGTCGCCGGCACCAAGGGCGCCGCTGTCGAGGTGAACTCCGAGACGGACTTCGTCGCCAAGAACGACCAGTTCCAGGCGTTCGTCCGCAACGTCGCCGGCATCGCGCTGGAGACGGGCGAGGACATCGAGGCGCTCAAGGCCGCTTCCTATCCGGGCGGCGGCACCGTTGCCGACGCGCTGACCGCGAACGTCGCCACCATCGGCGAGAACCAGACGCTGCGCCGCGCCAAGGTGCTGACCGTCGGGCAGGGCGCGGTCGTTCCCTACGTCCACAACCAGGCCGTTCCGGGCATGGGCAAGATCGGCGTGCTCGTCGCGCTCGAATCCGATGCCGGCGTGGACGTGCTGGAGCCGCTCGGCAAGCAGCTCGCGATGCACATCGCCGCGGCTTTCCCGCAGGCGCTGCACGCCGACCAGCTCGATCAGGACATGATCGAGCGCGAGCGCGCGATCGCCCGTGAGAAGGCGGCCGAGAGCGGCAAGCCGGAAGCGATCATCGAAAAGATGGTCGAGGGCGCCGTCCAGAAGTTCAAGAAGGAAGCCGCGCTCCTGTCGCAGCTCTTCGTCATGGACAACAAGACCCCGATCGAAGAGGTCGTGGCCAAGGCGGGCAAGGATGCCGGCACCAAGATCGTGCTGAAGGACTATGTCCGCTTCCAGCTCGGCGAAGGCATCGAGAAGGAAGAGAGCGACTTCGCGGCCGAGGTCGCTGCTGCGGCCGGCGTCAAGGCCTAAGCCACATCGGATTGCGCCCGTCGGCGCGCGCGTTACCGGAAACGGGCGCGCGGGCCGGCGGGCGTTTTCTTTTCGTGGTGGATGGTGCTTCACGCTGCTTGGCAGGGACGGGGGGCATCACTAAGGTGCCGCGACTTTCTGCCATCCGATCGGATATATTTCCTGCATGACCCGTCCGCGTTTCCAACGAATCCTCCTCAAGCTCTCGGGCGAGGTGCTGATGGGCTCCGGCCAGTTCGGCATCGACCCGGACACCGTGACCCGCGTGGCCGAAGAGATCCTCGCCGTCCGCGAAGCCGGTCATGAGCTTTGCATCGTCGTCGGCGGCGGCAACATCTTCCGCGGCGTGGCGGGTGCCGCCCAGGGCTTCGACCGCGCGACCGGCGACTATATGGGGATGCTGGCGACCGTGATGAACGCGCTCGCCGTGCAGAACGCGCTGGAGCGTCTCGGCGTCGACACGCGCGTGCAGTCGGCGATCCCGATGGCCTCCGTCTGCGAACCCTTCATCCGCCGCCGTGCCGAACGTCACCTCGAGAAGGGCCGCGTGGTGATCTTCGCGGCGGGCGTCGGCAGCCCCTTCTTCACCACCGATTCCGGCGCCGCGCTGCGTGCCGCCGAGATGAAGTGCGATGCGATCTTCAAGGGCACCTCGGTCGATGGCGTGTATGACGCCGATCCCAAGAAAGTGCCGGGCGCCAAGCGCTACGATGAAATCGACTTCGGCACCGTGCTGGCCCGCGACCTCAAGATCATGGACGCCAGCGCGATCGCGCTGTGCCGCGACAACAATATCCCGATCGTCGTCTTCAACATCCGCGAGCAGGGCAATCTCGCCCGTGTCCTCGCCGGCGAGGGGACGGCGACGATCGTCCGCAACGGAGAATAAAAATGGCCGGACCCGTTTACGACAAGGCTGACCTCGAACGCCGCATGGCCGGCGCGGTGGAATCGCTGAAGCACGACCTTCAGGGCCTGCGCACCGGTCGCGCCTCGACGGCGCTGCTCGATCCGGTCACGGTCGAGGTCTATGGCTCGCACATGCCGCTCAATCAGGTGGCGACTGTGACCGCGCCCGAGCCCCGGATGCTCGCCGTGCAGGTGTGGGACAAGTCCAATGTCGGCCCCACCGACAAGGCGATCCGTTCGGCGGGTCTCGGCCTCAACCCGATCGTCGACGGCCAGACGCTGCGCCTGCCCATCCCGGACCTGACCGAGGAGCGCCGCAAGGAGCTGGCCAAGCTCTGCGGGCAGTATGCGGAGAAGGCGCGCATCGCGGTCCGCAACGTCCGCCGCGACGGCATGGACAATCTCAAGACCGACGAGAAGAAGAACGGCCTGTCGGAAGATGAGCGCAAGCGCCACGAAGGCGACGTGCAGAAGCTGACCGACAGCACGATCGCCGACATCGATGCGGCGACGGCGGCGAAGGAAAAGGAAATCCTCGGCAAGTGAAGCCGGCCTTTCCCAGCGCCGCTTCCGCCGCGCCGGCGGGGGGCTCGATCGGGCCGGTGCCGCGCCATGTCGCGATCATCATGGATGGCAATGGACGCTGGGCGAAGGCCCGGCGCCTGCCGCGCGTGGCCGGTCACCGTCAGGGTATCGAGGCGGTGCGCAGGACGATCCGCGCCGCCGGCGATCTCGGCATCGAGGCGCTGACGCTCTACGCCTTCTCGTCCGAGAACTGGCGGCGGCCGGCGGCGGAGATCGCGGACCTGATGGGTCTGCTGCGCCACTACATCAAGTCCGAGCTGAACGAGCTGGCGCGCGAAGGCGTGCGGCTGCGCATCATCGGCGACTATCGCAAGCTGGAGCCCGATCTCGTCCGAATGCTGGACGATGCTGTCGAGCGCACGGCGAACAACACGCGCCTGACGCTGGCCATCGCACTCAACTATGGCGCGCAGGACGAGCTTCTGCGGGCGGCGCGGCGGCTGATGCGCGAGGCGCGGGCAGGGGAGGTCGATCCCGATACGCTCGACGACGCCGCCTTCGAGGCGCGTCTCGATACGGTCGGCCTGCCGAGGCTGGATCTGTTGATCCGCACCTCCGGCGAGCAGCGGCTTTCCAACTTCCTGCTGTGGCAGGCGGCCTATGCCGAACTGATCTTCACCGACACGCTCTGGCCCGATTTCGATCGGGAGCATCTCGTCGCCGCGATCGAGACGTTCGGCCAGCGCGAACGGCGATACGGAGGCCTATGAGCGCCGCTGCCGCGTCGAGCCGCCGTTCCGATCTCGCCGTTCGCTCCGTCACCGGCGTCATCCTGATCCTGATTGCCGTCGCCTGCCTGATCTATGGCAGCGATCCGTTCTGGATACTGGCGTCGGCCGCCGGGCTTATCATGGTGGCCGAATGGGCCGGCCTGATCCGGGCGGAGCGCTGGCAGATGTGGCTGGCCTTCCTGGGCCTCATGCTGCCGCTGGTGCTCGAACAGCCGCATATCAACGTGCCCACGCCCGCCAGCTTCTACAGCCTGATCGCCGCGACGGTGGCGGTCGCGGCTTTCACGCGGAACCTGCGGCTGGCGGCGGGCATGATCTATGCCGGGCTTCCCGTTCTCTGCCTGTTCTATATCCATGACCAATATGATGGGATAGACCTGAGCTTCTGGACGCTTGCGGTGGTATGGGCGACCGATATCGGAGCCTATTTCGCGGGCCGGTCGATCGGAGGGCCGAAACTGGCGCCCGTGTGGAGCCCGAACAAGACGTGGGCCGGCCTCATCGGGGGCATGGTGGCCGCGACTGTCGTCGGGCTCGGATTGGTGGCGGTGCTGCATGTGCAGGTCCGGCTGGCGGCCTTCAGCGGCCTGCTGGCGATCGCCGCGCAGATGGGCGACCTGTACGAGAGCGTGATGAAGCGCCGCGCGGGCGTGAAGGATTCGGGCCGGCTGTTGCCCGGCCATGGCGGCGTGATGGACAGGCTCGACGGCGTGGTGCCGGTGCTCTGCATCGTCGCGCTGATCGTTGCATCAGGGATATTGTGAAACCATGCGGACTGTTACCATCCTCGGGGCGACGGGCTCGGTCGGGGGGTCGACCCTCGATCTCGTCGAGCGTGAACCGGAGCGCTTCCAGATCGAGGCGCTGACCGCCAACAGCGATGTCGACGGGCTGGCGGCCATCGCCAGGCGCACCAGGGCGAAGATCGCGGTGATCGGCGACGCCAGCCGTTATCAGGCGCTCAAGGACGCACTCGCCGGCAGCGGCGTCGAGGCGGCGGCGGGGCCGGAGGCGATCATCGACGCGGCGCGGCGCGGCGCGGACTGGACCATGGCCTCGATCGTCGGCCTCGCGGGTCTGGAGCCGACCATGGCGGCGCTTTCGTGCGGCAAGTCCGTGGCGCTGGCCAACAAGGAGGCTCTGGTCTCGGCGGGCTCGATCATGATTCGGGCGGCCGAATCGGCGGGCGCGCGCCTGCTGCCGGTCGATTCCGAGCATAATGCGGTCTTCCAGTGCTACGAGCCCGAGCCCGGCCGCGTCAGCCGTATCATCCTGACCGCGAGCGGCGGCCCGTTCCGCACCTGGACGCGCGAGCAGATGCGCACGGTCACCCCGGCGCAGGCGGTGAAGCATCCGAACTGGTCGATGGGCGCGAAGATCTCGATCGATTCGGCGACGCTGATGAACAAGGGCCTCGAACTCATTGAGGCGCATCATCTTTTCCCGATCGGCGCTGATAAGCTGGATGCGATCATCCATCCGCAGTCGGTGATCCATTCGATGGTCGAATATATCGATGGCTCGGTGCTGGCCCAGCTTGGCGCGCCCGACATGCGTGTGCCGATCGCCCATGCGCTGGCGTGGCCGGAGCGGATGGCGACGCCTTGCGCGCGCCTAAATCTCGCGACTGTCGGCAAGCTGGAGTTCGAGACGCCGGACGAGGAGCGCTTCCCCGCGCTCGCGCTTGCCAAGGCGGCGCTGGCCGCCGGCGGTGCCCGTCCCGCCATCCTGAACGCCGCCAATGAGGCTGCGGTCGCGGCGTTCCTGGGCGGAGCGATCGGTTTTCTGGACATTGCCTCCGCCGTTGCCGAAGTTCTGGCGCAATATGAGCCACCTGCGCCCACGACCCTCGCCGAGGTCGTGGCCATCGACGCCGAGGCCCGCCAAAAGGCGGCAGGCGTGATGCGAAGGATGGCGGCATGACACAGATCGGAGGGTTCGTCTGGGCGGCGGCATGTTTCCTGCTCGTGATCGGACCCCTGATCTTCATCCACGAACTCGGCCATTATTTCGTCGGCCGCTGGTTCGGTGTGAAGGCGGATGCCTTCTCGATCGGTTTCGGCAAGGAGATCGCCGGCTGGACCGATAAGCGCGGCACACGCTGGAAGGTCGCGTGGCTTCCGCTCGGCGGCTATGTCCGCTTCGCGGGCGACATGAACCCGGCGAGCAAGCCAAGCCCGGAATGGCTCGCCTTGCCGCCATCGGAGCGTGCGAAGACCTTTCAGTCGAAACCGGTATGGCAGCGCTTCCTGATCGTGCTGGCCGGGCCGGCGGTGAATTTCCTGTTCGCCTTCCTCGTGATCGCCGCGATCCTGATGAGCTATGGCGAGCCCGTCACCCAGCCGGTGGTGGCGTTCGTCCAGCCTGGCTCCGGCGCGGCTGCCGCGGGCCTCGTCGCGGGTGACCGCATCGAGCGGGTCGATGGCCAGCATATCCGTCGTTTCGAGGATATCGCATCCTACACCTTCCTCCACCCCGATGCGGAGTTGCGCATCGATCTCGTCCGCGCCGGCAAGCCGCTGACGCTGCGGGCGCGCACCCATGCGACGATCGAGGTGGATCGCTTCGGCAATCGCGCGCGCAAGGGCATTCTCGGCATTGCGCCACACGCCGGGACGATCCAGCCGGTTCCGCTGCGCGACGTGCCGCAGAGGGCCGGGGGGTATGTCGTGGGCGCCGTCGATACGACGGTGACGGCGATCAAGCAGATCATCCTCGGCACGCGGCCCGCATCCGAGCTTTCCGGCCCGGTCGGCGTGGCGCGGGCGGCGGGCGAGCAGGCGACGCTCGGCTGGTTTGCGATCGTGCTGCTGATGGCGGGTATTTCGATCAATCTGGGGTTCATCAACCTGCTGCCAATCCCGATGCTCGATGGCGGCCATCTCCTCTTCTATGTGGTCGAGGCGGTGCGCAGGCGGCCTGTGGCGCCGGAGGTGCAGGAGTGGGCGTTTCGATCTGGGCTTGCGCTTCTGCTCGGGCTCATGCTGTTCGTAACGTTCAACGATCTGGGGACGGCGGGGCTGTGGCACAGGTTGGCGAGCCTGATCGGTTGAGGGCGATCGACGGCAAGCTGGATCGAGCCGGGTTGATCGGCCGCGCCTGATCGGGCAGGGGCGTAAGACTGGGAGCAGCGGCGGGCGTGGCGCATGTGTCATGTCCGTCTTGCAAGCGCGAGGGCGGGTACAAGCGTGAGAATGGAAGGCAAGCACAGCCGGATCGGGTCCGCGCTGCTGATCGGAACGATCCTCAGCACGGGTTATGTGGTTCCGGCTCAGGCCAAGCACGAGGCGCGCCAGCCGCATGGCGTGCCGGTGCCGCTGACGACGAGCGCCCCGACGGTCGCGGCGCCCGCGCCCGCGACGGCGCAGGAGGTGATCCGCTCGATCAAGGTGACGGGCAACCAGCGCCTCGAGTCCGAGACGGTCCTCTCCTACATCAAGCTGCACGTCGGCGACGTCTACACCCGCGAAGACGGCGATACCGCGCTGAAGACGCTGTACGGCACCGAGCTGTTCGCGGATGTCACCATTCGCGACGAGAATGCGGGTGATCTCGTCATCGCCGTGCGCGAGAACCCGGTCGTCAACCGCATCGTGCTCGAGGGCAACAAGCGGCTGAAGTCCGATAAGATCATGCCGGAGATCAAGCTCTCCGCGCGTGAGATCTTCACGCGCTCCAAGGTGCGTGCGGACGTTGGCCGCATCATCGAGCTGTATCGCCGCCAGGGCCGTTATGCCGCGACGGTCGAGCCGCAGATGGTGCTGCTCGACCAGAACCGCGTCGACGTGGTGTTCGAGATCCACGAGGGCGACAAATCCAAGGTCCGCCGGATCAACATCATCGGCAACGAGCATTTCTCGGACAGCCAGATCAAGGGGCAGATGGCGACGAAGGAAGCGACGCTCACGCACTTCCTGTCGTCCGGCACGAGCTATGACCCGGATCGCCTGGCCTATGACCAGCAGAAGCTCCGCCAGTTCTACCTGACGCAGGGCTATGCCGATTTCCGCGTCGTCTCGGCCGTCGCCGAGCTGACGCCGGACAAGAAGGACTTCATCCTCACCTATGTGATCGAGGAGGGTAAACGCTACAAGTTCGGCAAGCTCGACGTCGAAAGCGACATCCGCGATCTCAATCCGGCGACGCTGCGCTCGTTGATCCGCGTGAAGCCGGGCGACTGGTACAACGCGAAGACGGTGGAAGACACGGTCGATTCGATGACCGAGACGGCCGGGCTCCTCGGCTACGCCTTCGCCAACATCGAGCCGAATTTCGATCGCGACGGCGACAAGCTGACCATGGGGGTGACCTTCCATGCGAATCAGTCGCCGCGCGTTTACGTCGAGCGCATCGATATCAACGGCAACACTCTGACGCAGGACAAGGTCGTCCGTCGCGAGTTCCGTCTGGCGGAAGGCGATGCGTTCAACGGTTTCCAGGTGAAGCGCTCGCGCGATCGCATTCGTTCGCTCGGTTATTTTCAGGAGAAGCTGGAGATCGACCAGAAGCCGGGGTCCGCGCCGGACAAGGTGGTCCTCGAAGCGAACGTCCAGGAAAAGTCGACCGGCCAGCTTCAGGTGTCGGCTGGCTATTCGAGCCTTGAGAAGTTCATCGTCAACCTGTCGATCGAGCAGGCCAATTTCCGCGGCAAGGGCCAGACGGTCCGCGCCAGCGCGGACTGGTCGGCCTATTCCAAGTCGGTCAGCCTGGGCTTCACCGAGCCCTATCTGTTCGACAAGAACGTCTCGATCGGTGGCGACGTGTTCCGGCGCGATTATCGCTCGTTCAGCTACACCACCGACAACGACCGCAATACGACCTACAACCAGACGACCACCGGCTTCCAGATTCGCATGGGCATCCCGCTCACCGAATATTGGTCGATGGCGACGCGCTACGGCCTTAGCCAGGACAAGGTGTCGCTCGACAAGGGCACCTATTATTCCGACATCAACGGCGACGGTAAGCTCGAGTGCGATCCCGTTCTGGCCGGCCGCTATCTCTGCGATGCCGTGGGCAATCGGACGACGTCGTCGGTCGGCTACTCGATCGTTTACGACAATCTGAACAACCGCATCCGGCCGACGGCGGGCAACCGCTTCATCTTCAGCCAGGATTTCGCGGGCCTCGGCGGCAGCGTGAAATATGTCCGCACCAACGTGCAGGACGACAAATATCACAACCTCGGCGCGGGCTTCATCCTGAACATCCACGGCGAGGCGGGGTATATCCTGCCTTACGGCTCGAAGCGCTTCGACGACGAAGGCAACGAGGTCGATCGCGTTCGCCTGACGGACCGCTTCTATCTCGGCGAGCCGCAGATTCGCGGTTTCGACATCCGCGGCGTCGGCCCGCGCGTCGTGCGCTATCTCTACAATAGCGACGGCACGCTCAACATGACCAAGGATGGGCGCATCCAGGACGACGCGCTGGGCGGCCGCGCCTCCTATCTCGGCCATCTCGAAGTGGAAATTCCGCTCGGCTCGGGCGCGAAGGACGCCGGTTTCAAGCCCTCCGTCTTCGTGGACGCGGGCTCGGTCTTCGGCTTGAAGCGTCCGATCACGGAAGACATTCCCGACGCCAACGATGCGCGCCTTCAGCGGCCGGTGCTCGATGCCAGCGGCAACAAGCAGTGCATCGCCACCACGACCGGCGCCACGCCGACGACGATTCCTTCCTCCGGGGTATGCCCTTCCGGCACCAGCATCTATCAGATCGCCGTCGCCAGCCCGTTCAAGGAAGTTTACTACGGAAATAGCTGGAAACCGCGCGTTTCGGTCGGTTTCGGCGTTTCGTGGAATTCGCCTTTCGGTCCGCTGCGGATTGACATCGCCAAGGCGCTGGTCAAGCAAAAGGGCGACGACACCAAGCTCTTCTCCTTCAACGTGGGAACTCAGTTCTGATGACCAAGATCTTCAAGTCGGCTCTGCTCGTCGCGACCGCGGCTGTTTCGTTCGCCGCCATCCCGGCGCTGGCGGATTCGTCTGTGCTCGTCGTCGATTTCGACCAGGTGTTCCAGAACTCGGCGGCCGCCAAGAGCGGCACGCAGCAGCTTCGCACCAAGTATGACAGCCAGCTCAGCGCCCGCCGCACGGCGTTCCAGTCGGCGGCTCAGGCCTACAACACGCAGGTCGAGAGCGCGAAGAAGACCGCCAAGCCGGGCACGCCGATCCCGGCTGCGACGCAGAGCGCCCTCCAGCAGGCCGGTGAGCGCGCTCAGGCCGCCGAGCAGGCGCTCCAGGAAGTTCAGCAGGAAGTGAACCAGGCGGCGGCCTATGTCCGTCAGCAGATCATCGAACATGCCGGCCCGGTCGCCGAGCAGATCCGCGCGGAGCGCAAGGCCGCGATCGTGATGAGCAAGGATGCGACCCTCGCGTCCGACCCGGCCGCTGACGTGACCACCACGCTCGTGCAGCGCCTCGACGCGTCCTTCCCGACGCCGAGCATCGTCGTGCCGCAGCAGGGCGCGGCCCCGGCCGCCACGACGACTCCGGGGAACCCGAAGGCGACGCAGGGCCGGTGAGCGAAGGCATCGCCTCCGAGGGCGCCGTGATCGGCCCGCTGGATATCCGGCGGGTGATGGCGGCGCTCCCGCATCGTTACCCGATGCTTCTGGTCGACCGGGTCGAGGAGATCATCCCCGGCAAGTCGATCCGCGCCGTCAAGGCCGTGACGTTCAACGAGGGCTTCTTCCAAGGGCATTTCCCCGGCCGTCCGATCATGCCGGGCGTGCTGATCGTGGAAGCTCTCGCTCAGGCGGCGGGCGTGCTCGCCGTCGAGAGCCTCGGCCTCGCGGATTCGGGCAAGCTCGTCTATTTCATGGGGATCGAGAACGCGAAGTTCCGCGCCCCCGTCGAGCCCGGCGTGCTGCTGACGCTTGAGGTCGAAGTCGTGCAGATGCGCGGCAAGGTCTCGAAGTTCACCGGCAAGGCTTCGATCGAAGGCAAGCTCGCCACCGAGGTGAGCTTCACCGCCATGATCGCGGACCCGCCCGCGGCCTGACGCCACGGCATCCGGCCATTCCGACCGTCTCGTGGGTCAGGATGGCCGGAAAGCGGCCAGATCAGCCGGCGTGTTGATATTAGGGATCGCTTCCTCGATCGCGACCCAGCGGGCATCCACCGTGAGCGCCCATGCACGGACGGACCGATCCGTGGCGATTTCCAGATAGTCGGTGAGCTTCGTCGCCAATCCGGCCTTCCAGAGGCCGATGGTCGGTTGTCCGCGGACCAGCGCATTGGGCTTTCCGAGCCGATCCCGGAGGTCGGCCGGCAGACGGGGCAGATCGCATCCACTCGTGAGGACGGCATCGAACCCGTTGCGTTCGGCATAAGCCAGCGCGCCGGCAAGGCCTCCCAACGGGCCAAGTCCGGGGGCAGGCAGATCGTCCACCCGTTCCAGCTTCGGCCAGTCACGTCCGATCACCACGAGCGCGTCGCACTGCGCGCCCAGCCGTTCGGCGACATGCGCCAGCATCGGGCGGCCATCGATCGGTGCCAGCGCCTTGTCTCGCCCGAACCGGCGGGAGGCGCCACCGGCCAAAATCGCGCCCAATAGCTTCATGAACGGCATTCCGGCGGGTTGCGCGGGGCGCCCGCTTCGATTATCGGGGCCGCCTGCCGGTGCTGGTCGGGAACCAGCGCCTTAATGGAGATTGTCCGGTGAAGAAGAACACCCACCCCGATTACCACATGATTAAGGTGCAGATGACCGACGGCACCGTGTTCGAGACCCGCTCCACCTGGGGCGCCGAGGGCGACACGCTGCTCCTCGACATCGATCCGCTGTCGCACCCGGCCTGGACGGGCGGCCGTGGCCAGCTCCTCGACGCCGGTGGTCAGGTCGCGCGCTTCAACAAGCGTTTCGGTGGCCTCAGCCTCACCAAGAAGTAAGCGGGGCGGGGGCCTCACCGGCCCCCTTCCAGTTCACGCCGTATCGCCGCGCCGTCCGCGTCCAGTCGCGGAGCGGCGCGGTTTGCGTTCTGGCGCTCGCCATCGATCACGATCGGGCTGGCGAGGCCGGGAAGCGGGCCATCCGGCCCCGGCGATGCGATCACCATGCCGCGCGCCACGACCTGCGGGTCCGCGAACACCGCGTCGAGAGGGTTGATCGGCCCGCCGGGTACGCCCTCCGCCTCCAATCGCGCGGCCAGCGTCGCGCGGGTCCAGATTGCCGTTGCGTCCGCCAGCATCGGGATGAGCACGGCCCGGTTCGTCACACGGCCGGCATTGGTGCGGAAGCGCTCGTCCATGGCCAGGCCATCGAGCCCGAGGATCGCACAGAACTTCGCGAACTGGCGATCGTTGCCCACCGCTACGATGATGTCTCCGTCGGCCGTGCGGAAGCTCTGATAGGGCACGAGGTTCGGATGTGCGTTGCCCATGCGGTTGGGCGCGATGCCGCTCGCCATGAAATTGAGCGCCTGATTGGCGAGGACACCCACCTGCGAATCCAGCAGCGCCATGTCGATATGGGCGCCCTGTCCGGTCTGGTCGCGCCGGCGCAGGGCCGCGAGGATCGCAACCGTCGCATAGAGGCCGGTGAAGATGTCCGCATAGGCGACGCCGGCCTTCTGGGGGGCACCATCGGGCTCGCCTGTGAGCGACATCGCGCCGCCCATCGCCTGCACGATGAAGTCATAGCCGGCGCGGCTCGCATAAGGGCCGGTCTGGCCGAAACCGGTAATCGAGCAGGTGACGATGCGCGGATTGACCGCCGACAGGCCGGCGTGATCGAGGCCGTATTTCGCCAGCGCGCCAACCTTGAAATTCTCGATCACCACGTCGGACCGCGCGGCCAGCGCGCGGACTTCGGCCTGCCCCTCAAGCGAGGCGATGTCGATGGCGATCGAGCGCTTGCCCCGGTTGGTGGCATGGAAATAAGCCGCATCGAGCGAGCCGCCGGCCGGATCGGTGAGGAAGGGCGGCCCCCAGTGGCGGGTATCGTCGCCCTCCGCCGGACGCTCGACCTTGATGACCTCGGCGCCGAGATCGGCGAGCAACTGCCCTGACCATGGTCCGGCGAGGATGCGCGCCAGTTCGAGGACGCGCACGCCCTCCAATGGCCTGGGGGCGTGCGGCTTGTCGCTCACCTCAGAACGCCGCGAGCCCGGTGATCGCACGGCCGAGGATCAGGCCATGAATGTCGTGCGTGCCCTCATAGGTGTTCACCGTCTCGAGGTTGGCGGCATGGCGGATGACATGGAACTCGGCCGAGATGCCGTTGCCGCCATGCATGTCGCGCGCGACGCGGGCAATGGCGAGTGCCTTGCCGCAATTGTTGCGCTTGGCGAGCGAGATCAGGTCGGGCTGTAGCACGCCGTCTTCCATCCGGCGGCCGATGCGGAGCGATGCCTGGAGGCCGAGGCCGATCTCGGTCATCATGTCGGCGAGCTTGAGCTGGACGAGCTGCCGCCCGGCGAGCGGCGTGCCGAACTGCTTGCGGTCCAGCGTGTAGGAGCGGGCGGCCGCATAGCAGGCCTCGGCGGCGCCCATCGCGCCCCAGCCGATGCCGTAACGCGCGCGGTTGAGGCAACCGAACGGCCCTTTCAGTCCCTCGACGTTCGGGAGCAGCGCGTCTTCGCCCACCTCGACGCCGTCGAGCACGATCTCGCCGGTGATAGAGGCACGCAGCGATAGCTTGCCCTCGATCTTGGGAGTGGAGAAACCCTTGGCGCCGCGCTCGACGATGAAGCCCCGGATCTTGCCGCCATGCGCGTCCGACTTGGCCCACACCACCGCCAGATCGGCGATCGGCGAATTGGTGATCCACATCTTCGTGCCGTCGAGGCGATAGCCGCCGTCGATCTTGGTGGCGCGGGTGCGCATTCCCGCCGGGTCGGAGCCGGCGTCGGGCTCGGTCAGGCCGAAGCAGCCGATCCATTCGCCGGTCGCGAGCTTGGGCAGATATTTCTTCCGCTGCTCTTCGGAGCCATAGGCATGGATCGGGTGCATCACGAGCGAGGACTGCACCGACATCGCCGAGCGATAGCCGCTGTCCACGCGCTCCACCTCACGGGCGATCAGGCCATAGGCGACGTAGCCAAGCCCCGCGCCGCCATATTCATGCGGGATGGTGGCGCCGAGCAGGCCGAGTTCGCCCATCTCGCTCATGATCTCCCGATCGAAGCGTTCGTCCAGATAGGCCGACGTCACGCGTGGAAGCAGCTTGTCCTGCGCATAGCCATAAGCGGTGTCGCGGACGAGGCGCTCCTCGTCGGTGAGCTGGTCGGAAAGGTCAAAGGGGTCCGCCCAGTCGAGCGGGGTGATGACGGGTTCAGCCATGGCATCCTCTTTTGATTGCCACAGGCCAAAGCGCGTTCCGGGTCGCTTGGCAACCCCCGGAGCGCTCGTGCCGGGCGGGCCGCAAAAATCGAAGCGATCGAAGATGAACGGAGGTTGACTAATGCGAGACGTTTTCAATAAGAGCGACCCTGCTATTGAAAATTGAATGCAACAAGGGGCTCTCATGTCGTCATCTGCTCTCCGATCCCGCACCTCCGGGGCCAGTTATCTTGCGCTCGGCTGCGTCGGCATGATCTCGTCGGCATTCCCGGCCCACGCGCAGTCTGCCCAGGCGGATGGAGACAAATCGACCAACCTCGGCGGCGTCACGGTCACGGACACGGCGATCAACGAGGGCAGCTACAAGACCGATCGGCTCGACTCGCTGAAGGCCACCGCGCCGCTGGTCGATACGCCGCGTTCGATCACCGTCATTCCCGCGCAGGTGCTGAAGGATACGGCGTCGACCACGCTGACCGAGGCGCTCCGCACCATTCCCGGCATCACCATGGGGGCGGGCGAGGGCGGCAATCCGCTCGGCGACCGCCCCTTCATCCGTGGCTTCGACAGCCAGAACTCGCTCTACCTCGACGGCGTGCGCGACATCGGCGCCTCGACCCGCGAGACGTTCGACGTCGCCTCGATCGAGGTGGTGAAGGGCTCGGACGGCGTCACCAACGGCAGCGGCAATGCTGGCGGCTCGATCAACATCATCAGCAAGCGCCCCACGACCGAACGCTTCATCCAGGCCGAGGGCAGCTACGGCAGCGACGACTACAAGCGCGCGACCGTCGATATCAATCAGCCGCTCAACGACTTCATCGGCGTTCGGCTGAACGCGATGTATCACGATCAGGGCGTTGCCGGGCGCGGGCCGGTCTATCAGAAGCGCTGGGGCGTGGCGCCGTCGATCACCTTCGGGCTGAACGGCCCGACCAGCCTGACGTTCGACTATTATCATCTCCACACGACCGAGCTGCCGGATGGCGGCATTCCCTATACTTATACGATCGGGAACGAGCCGGCCGGTGTGACCCAGGTCGGCCCGGCGAGACACTTCACCACGGTTGACGGGCAGACGATCGACGTGCCCCGCAATGCCTTTTACGGGCTGGTCGATCGCGATTTCCGTAAGACCAATGTCAATGAAGCCACGATACGTTTCCAGCATGAGTTCGATAACGGTTTCACCATCCGAAACGTTTCGCGTTATTCGCGCACCTATCAGGCGTATCTTTGGACGATGCCCGATGATTCCCAGGGCAATGTCGGCAATACCGGTCAGGTCTGGCGGCGGGTCAACCAGCGCTACGGTTATTATGAGGGGCTGACCAATCAGACCGAACTGAGCGGCAAGTTCAAGACGGGCGGGCTCAAGCACAGCATCACCGGCAGCCTCGAATATAACTGGCAGCAGTCGGCTTATGGATCGTTCGTGTCCAATGCCGCCACCGGCACGGCGATCGCCACTGGCTCGACGATCAACCCGCGCTGCAACGCGGATACCGTCGCGCGCTATTATTGCACGTCTGTCGCAAACCCCAACCCTTATGATCCGTGGGTCAGCTACACGTCGGATACGTCGACCATTCCGACGCCGATCGTGAAGAGCCTGCCCAAGACGCAGACGCTGTCGCACGCGGGCAATTATTCGGCCTCGCTGTTCGACACGGTCACCGTCACCGACTGGCTGCTGTTCAACCTCGGCGGCCGTTACGATCGCTTCTCGACGAGCGCCAGCCCGGCGCTCGCAGCGACCGCCACCACGTCGCGGAACTGGATCAACAAGAAGAACAACCTCTGGACCTATCAGGCGGGCGTCGTCGTCAAGCCGATGGCCAATGGCAGCATCTACTTCTCGACGTCGCGCTCGGCGATCCCGCCGGGGTCGTTCCTGTCGCAGGGTTCGGAGGACAATACCCTCACCACCGCCAATATCGATCCCAACACCTTCAAGGTGCAGAAGACGACCTCCTATGAAGTCGGCACCAAATGGGATCTGTTCGACAACAATCTCGCGCTGACGCTCGACCTGTTCCAGACGCGGACGGCGAATGCTCGCACGACCAACCCGGACGGCACGCTCTCCTATCTCGGCACCAAGCGCGTCCGGGGCGTGGAGCTTTCCTACAACGGCAACATCACGCCCGAGTGGAACGTCTTCGGCGGCTATGTCTACATGCCGTCGAAGGTGCTCGACGCCGGCCTGACCGCGACGACCGTGAACGGCGTCACGCTGACGGCTCCGGCTGCGGCCACCGGGCATCCGTTCCCGAATACGCCGAAGTACAGCTTCACGACCTTCACCAACTACAACGTCACGCACAAGCTGACCGTCGGTGGCGGCGTGATCTACATGGGCAAGGTCTATGGCGGCTTCTCGGATCAGCGCACGATCCAGAACGGTGCGGTGGTCGTCACCAAGACGCGCGCTACCTATGTGCCGGACTATTGGCGTTTCGACGCCAATGCCTCCTATCAGTTGACCGATCAGATCGGCCTGCGCCTGAATGCGCTCAACCTCACCAACAAGCGCTATTTCGATCAGGCCTATCCGACCCATTATGCCCATCAGGCGGCGGGACGGACCGTGATCGGCACGCTCAGCGTCCGCTACTGAGGCATGTTGAGGGGCGGCGCGTTCCAACGTGCCGCCCCGCAGGATCAGACCATGGCCGATCTCGAAACGCTCAACACCATGAATGCGGATGCGCTCCGGGCCACGCTTTCGGGGCCGCCCGAGGCGCTTGCGCCTCTGCTGCGCACGGCGGCCGAAGGTGGTGCGGTCGAAGCGCAGCTCCTGCTCGGGCAGATGCTGCTCGACGGGCGAGGGGCGCCCCGTCGCCCGGAGGAGGCACTGCGCTGGTTCGGCGATGCGGCCAGGGCCGGGCATCCCATGGGCATGAACATGGTCGGCCGTTGCCTGGAACATGGCTGGGGCACGCCGGTCGACAAGGGGAGGGCGGCCCAATGGTACGAGGCCGCCGCCGATCGAGGCCTCGACTGGGGGCTCTACAATCTCGCGACCCTGCTGTCGCTCGGGCAAGGCGTGCCGCAGGACTTGTCGCGTGCGCTGACGATTTTCCGGGAGGCTGCGGCAAAGGGCCATGCCAAGTCGATGAACATGATCGGCAGTTTCCATGAAGACGGCTGGACGGTTCCGTCTGATCGGGCGAGCGCGGCCCGCCATTATGCGCGGGCGGCCGAGGGCGGCGATTTCCGGGGCCAGTTCAACCATGCCCGGATGCTGATCGACGATGGCCGGATCGAGGAGGCGCTCGGCTGGCTCCGGCGTGTGCCCGAAACGGCCACCCCGCGCTTCATGGCGCAGATGGACGAATGGCTGTCCCGACAATCCGACCCGCGTCTTCGCGAACTTGCACTCGACGGCGGGCCATCGGCGGAGTATGCGAATGGATCGCATTAGCGCCATGGGGCAGGCTGGGGAGCTGGCCCTGAGTTCAGGGGAAGCGGCTATTTTCGATATCAAGCCCGCATCGCTGCCGCTCGAGGCGGAAGAGACCCGGCAAGCTCCGGCCGACACGCGATCGCCGCGCGGCCTCGTGGCGCCGCAACCCCGTTCGACCTATCAGCCTTCGTCGCGTGCTTCCGGTCCGGCGGCGATCGGTTCGCTGCTGATGGTCGGCGGACTGATCTCGGCCCTGCTCTACATGAATGTCGGGGTGGCGCCGAGGAAAGCCGAAAAGCTCCTCATGATCTCGCTGGCCTCTACGCCGCCGCCACCTCCGCATCAGCAGAGGGTTCAGCCGCGCGTCGAGCCGACGCCGGTTCATCCGCAGATCGTCGTGCCGCCTCCGGTCGTGACAATGCGCGCGCCGCCAGCCACGATCGCGACGACACCCATAGCCGTTCCCGCGGTGGTCGTGCCGCCGCCCGTCGCGTCGGCAGGCCCTCCGGCCCCGGTCTCAGCCCCGGCGCCAACCGTGGCCGATGGCGGCGATCTCTCGTCCAGGATGATCTCCGCCAAGCCGCCGAGCTATCCCTTGGAATCCCGGCGGCGGCATGAGCAAGGCACTGTGGTGCTCTCCCTGATCCTTTCGACCGACGGTTCGGTGTCGACGATCTCGGTGGCGGAAAGCAGCGGTTCGGATCGGCTCGATCAGGCGGCGCTGGCCGCCGTCCGCAAGTGGCGTTGGGCTCCGATCGTCCGCAATGGCGCGCCGGTCATGGTGCAGGGCAAGGTCCGCATCCCCTTCATACTGACGCACTGAAGGTTCGTGCCGGCCTAGCTCACCGCCGCCGGTTCTGCGGCATGTCCATTGCGATAAGCAGCAGGGGACACACCCAGCCGGCGCTGGAATGCCCGGCGGAACGTCTCCACGTCGCGAAAGCCGGATTGGGAGCCGGCGAGTTTCGGCGGATGCCCCGCTTCGAGCAGCCTGCGCGCTGCCTCCACCCTCACGCTTTCCACCCAGACAGATGGGGTCGCGCCGACTTCGCTGCGGAACAGGCGCGCGAAATGGCGAGGGCTCATGCCTGCCCGTTCCGCCAGCTCGGGGACGCCGTGGTCGGCTTGGGGATGGGCGATCACCCAGCGCTGAACGTCTTGCAGCGCCGATCGCCCGGCCGGCGCGGCATGGCGTTCCCGGCTATATTGGAGCTGCCCGCCCGGACGGCGGAAATACATGACGAGCTGGCTCGCCACCTGTCGCGCCAGATCCGAGCCCAGATCCTCCTCGACGAGTGCCAGCGCCAGATCGAGGCCCGCCGTCACACCCGCGGCTGTCCGGGCGGGGCCGTCGCGGACGTGGATAGAGTCCGCTTCCAGCATGACGGCCGGAAAGGCCTGCGCGAACCGATCGGCGATCTCCCAGTGCGTGGTCACCCGGCGCCCATCCAGCAGCCCGGTTCCAGCCAGAAGGAAGGCCCCGGTGCAGACCGAACCGAAGCGCCTTGCGGCGACGGCCTCCGTCCTCAGCCGTTCGAGAAGACGCTCGTCCCGCGCCCGTCGATCGAGGTGCGGTGCGCCGGCGACCAACAAGGTGTCGAAAGGAGGATGCCCCTGACCGAGCACATCGTCCGGCGTCAGGCGCATACCCGACGAGGCGCTGATCGTGCCGGGCGTCACGGCGAGCACCCGCACCTCATATTCCGTCCGCCCGGCCCGGACATTGGCCTCCGCGAACACATCGGCGGGGCCGGCCACATCGAGCAGTTGCACGCCTTCGATCGCCACGATCCCGATCCGCCGAGGTTTCATCATCCGAGTCCGTATCCGAAGCAATTTGGCAGAAAATGCAGTTCTACATCATAAAGTGCCACATCCGATCCACGATAGGAAGTGCCTCACAACATCGTTGGAGGACTGCCATGTCGAAGATCGATCCCGCCGCCGCCATCCCCGACAGCAAGCTCGCACGGGCGATCACGGAGTTCGTCCGGGACACCGAGACTGAACTGCTCTTCAACCATTCCAGCCGCGTCTATCATTTCGGCGCGCTGGCGGGGCTGCGTCGCGATCTCAGCTTCGATCGGGAACTGCTCTATGCGGGCGCCATGTTTCATGACGTCGGGCTGATGCCGAGCCATTCCAGCGCGCATGAGCGGTTCGAAGTCGATGGCGCCCATGCGGCCCGCGATTTTCTGCGCAGCCATGGGATTTCGGAGGCCGACGCCTACACCGTCTGGACGGCGATCGCCCTGCACACGACGCCGGGCGTTCCAGTCCATATGCATCCCGTCGTATCCCTTCTGACGGCCGGCGTGGAGATGGATGTGCTGGGCCTGGCCTATGGCGAATATTCGGATGCGGAGCGGGAGGCCGTGGTTCGCGCTTTCCCGCGCACGCCGGCGTTCAAGGAGGACATCATCCAGGCCTTCTACGACGGCATCAAGCACAAGCCGGATACGACGTTCGGCAACGTGAAAGCGGATGTCATCGCCGACAAGGAGCCGCATTTCCATCGCGGCAACTTCTGCCATGTCATCCGCGGTTCGGCCTGGCACGGCTGAAGCCCGCCAGGGGAAACGCTGGCCGCGTTACCGGCTCGGCCAGCGGGCGTTGGAAGCCTTCCTCGCCTCCGGCAAGCCCGATGCTTCGGGCTGCCGGAACGGGGCGGGCGCTTCCGCGATATTGATCCGTTCCTGTTCGACGACGGCCGGCCCGCGGCGAACCTGCGCATGGATCGCGGTGACATATTCGCCGAGCATCCCGGTGAAGGCGATCTGCACCCCCGACAGGAAGAGCACCGCCACAAGCAGCGTGGTCGTTCCGCGCGGCACATGCACCGGCGCGATGAAATAAGCGGCGAAGATCAGCAGCGCATAGAGGATGCACAGGCCGGAAAGCGTGAAGCCCACCAGCGTCGCCGCGCGCATCGGAGCGCTGGAGAAGGCGAATATCCCGTTGAGCGCCTGATCCATCAGCGACAGCAGCCGCAGCTTCGACCGCCCCCGTTCCCGCCTCGCCCAGCGATAGGGGACGATGATCCGGCGAAAACCGACGGCGGCGACAATGCCGCGAATATAGGGATATTGATCGTGGTGATCGAGGATCGCGGTCAGAACCTGGCGGTCGACGAGTTGGAACTCGCCGACATTCTCGGGGATCTCGAAATCCGCCAGCCGGTTCACGATGCCGTAGAACAATCTACGGACGGAGCGCATGATCGCCCCTTCCTCGCGGTCGCCGCGAGAGCCTGCCACCACCTGATACCCTTGCTCCCACAGCCGCACGAATTCGGGGATCAGTTCCGGCGGATCCTGAAGGTCGACCGGCAGCATCAGCAGGACCGCGTCGCCGGTGGCATATTTGAGGGCGTTGAAGGTTGATCGGAAAAGCCCGAAATTCCGGGCATTGACGATCACCTTGACCGCGGGATCACGCTCGGCGATGCCCCGCAGGACCGCCACGGTCGCGTCGGTCGATGCATTGTCGGCGAAGATATGCTCGCGCTGATAGCCGGGAAGGGCCTCCTCGAAGAGACGCCTGACCGTCTCGTAGCACCGTTCGACATTGTCCTCCTCCTGATAGCAGGGCGAGACGATGGTGATGACGGGCATCGTGCTTCTTCCTCGATCAGCCACGGGCAGTTTACGGCAGGCGGACGCGATCGACGGCAGGCTATTGCGTATAACAGGCGGCGGGCAGCGGACGATGGTGGTGATGCAACATCCTCTCGTTCACCGTCCTGCGGACTCCTTCGGCGATGGAATAACGCGGCCGGAAACCGACCTCCCGGCACAGGCGATCGACGGCGGCACGCAGTTCATCCGGCTCGCCACGGCGCATCTCCTGCTCGCCGAAATGGATCGAATGGGGAGCGCCGAGATATCGGGCCGCCGTCATCGCGACTGTCTGGACCGACGCCACCTCTTCCAGAGCGATGTTCACGGCCCCTTCGACGCCTGAGAACAACAGCGCGACGATCGCTCGGGCCGCATCCTCGATATAGATGAACGGCCGGATCTGATGGCCTGCCGTGCAATGGACCGGTCGCCCCTCGGCCAGCGCGTCGATGACGTGGCAGAGCAGCTTGTCGCCCTTGTCGCCGGGACCGAAGAGCCAGAAGAGCCGGCCCCAGCCGATCGACAGGTCGGAAAATTCGTCGTCTGAGACAGCAAGGAACAGATCGCGCTTGGCCCGACCATAGGCCGTGGCAGGCTCCAGCGGGGTACGCCGTTCATCGAGACAGGGCTGTTGCCAGCTATATTCCGCCGCGCTGCCCAACAGGACGGCACGCATCCCGCCGCTTCGCCCGAAAGCCCGGAGCAGACGCAACGTCGCTTCGATCCAGAGGGCATTCGCCGGGGCATTCCAGATCGACGCTCGATCCCCATGCCAGGCGGCGTGGAGCAGATGCGTCGGAGCGATCGCCCGCAGAGTGTCCGTCGGATTTTCGGTGAGCAGGTCGAACCGATGGAAAAGGACATCCGGCGCGTCAGGCATAGTGCGGCCGATGCAATGGATTTCGCAGCCCTGCGCGCGGAGAAAGGCGAGGGTCGCCGATCCGACGAAGCCGTTTGCTCCGGTGACGAGCACCCGGTCCATATCGGCCTAGAAGATTTCGATGGCGGGGATGGCCGTCACGAACCGACCGCCCCAGCCGCGAATGAAGCCGAGTTCGCCGACGATCTCCTGCCGGAGATTCCACGGCAGGATGAGGACATAATCGGGGCGTGTCCGTTCGATCTCGCTGATCTCAGCGATCCTGATGCCGCTTCCCGGCATGAAATGCCCGGTCTTCGATGGGCTCCGGTCGGCGATATAGGCGAGCGTCTCCGGCCCCGCGCCGCAATAGTTGAGGAAAGTGTTGGCCTTGGCCGCCGCGCCATAGCCGATGATCGTCTTCCCCGATGCACGCAGCGATGCGATGAAGTCCAGAAAATCCCGGCGGACGCGCTTCAGCTTCCTTTCGAAGCCTCGATATGCCTCTTCCCGATGGAGGCCAGCTTCCTTTTCGGCATGGAGGAGTTGTGCCACCCGTTCCGTCTCGGCGTGTGCGGCACCCCGGTGGCAGGCATAGACCCGCAGCGAGCCGCCATGCGTGAGGAGTTGCTCCACGTCGAAGATGCGCAGCCCCTGATCCTCGAAGATGCGCTGGACCGCGATCAGGGACAGATAGCTGAAATGCTCATGATAGATCTGGTCGAACTGGAGCCCCAGCATCGTGCGCAGGAGATGGGGGAACTCGACGGTGAAGACCGCCTGATTTTTCAGCAGGATGGCGACTCCGCGCACGAAATCGGCGATGTCGGGTACATGAGCCAGCACATTCTTGGCCGAGATGTGATCCGCCCCGATCCCACGATGGATCAGGCCGGCGGCGGTCTCCGTGCCGAAGAAGGCGACCTCGGTGGGGATGCCGGCGGCGTTGGCGACGCGGGCGATATTCTCGGCCGGATCGATCCCCAGAACGGGAACGCCCGCCCGCGCGAAATATTGGAGGAGATATCCGTCGTTGCTGGCGATCTCGACGACGAGACTGGATGGCCCCAGTCCGAAGCGGGCGATCATCGCATCCGCATAACGGGCGCAATGCTCCAGCCAGCTCGCGGAATAGGAGGAGAAATAGGCGTAATCGGAGAAGATCGCCTCTCTCGGCACCGCCGACCCGACCTGCACGAGATAGCAGGACGTGCAGAAGCGGGCATGGAGCGGGAATACCGGTTCCCGTCGGGCGGCGGCGGCGTCCGCGCGATAGTCGTTGGCGAGCGGTTGGAGGCCGAGGTCCGCCCAGGTGACATGGAGCGCATCGCCGCAATATTGGCAGGCAGGCTGGTGCGGATGAGCCGCCAAATCGCCAGATGTCGCCTCCTGCCATATGGAGGGCGCTCCCGGAGCCTCGATCGACAGGTTGTGCGTCACGGCGTGCCCCTCATCCGGGTCTTTCGCGGAACGTCGCTGATCTTTCGTCGGAGCGGCGTGCAGCTTCCCATGCGGATGCCCCCGCCTTGCCAATCGCGCCGCTCCGATCCTGCCGGCCCCCCGTCTGCCCGCCCGCCCAACACGGGCTCCGCCATCGCGTGACCATGCGCGGACCCTAGATCGGAACAGCGCCCCGGAAATCTATCCCGCGATATAACCCTAAGGGGGCATCCGGGCTGGTGAGGGCGGCGGATCATAGCGCGATCCGTTCGATCATCGCTCTTCTCGGCTCCCGCCGCATGAGCATGATGGCCACGGCCGTCCGATTATCGACGCCGAGCTTCGAATAGATCGCGTGGAGGTGGATCTTCACCGTGCCTTCGGAAATGCCCAGAGCCGCGGCGATATCGCGATTGGAGCGGCCTTCCACGATATGCCGGGCGACATCGGCTTCCCGCCGGGTGAGCTGGTCATAGGGCGATATGTCCCGGCTGACCGAACGGCTCCGCGCGATCGCGGGCTGGACGAGATCCGGCGGAAGCCAGCGCCGCCCCCTGGCCACCGTGTCGAGGCAATGGATCAGCGTCTCGAACGCGCTTTCCTTGAGCAGGATGCCGGCCACGTTGGCGGCGATGACATCGATGATCTCCGCATCCGATATGCTCGCCGTCAACAGGACGACCTTCACGGGCAAGCGCTCGCGGTTGATCCATTTCAGCAGATCGATGCCCGTGATCTCCGGCATCAATATGTCGAGGAGAGCGATATCGGGCGGCTGCCGGGCGAGGAGACGCTGCGCCTCCTCGCCCGAACAGGTGGTGCCCACGATCTCATAGTTCGGATGGCCTCCGATCAGCGCGCGCAGGCCGCCGACGATCAGCGGATGATCGTCGCAGAGGAGCAGCGACGTCATCGCCGCGGCCTGTCCATAGGGATCGTCATCCGTAGCGAGAAGCCGCTCGCCCGATCCGCGATCGCGATAACGCCGCCCATCTCCTCGACCCGGCGGCCGAGCGAGGTCGACTTCGGATAGGAGGTGCAGGGCGCGCCGTCGTTGGAAATCTCGACGAGCAGTTCCTGCTCCTGCCGCATGACCGCGATGACCACCGTATCGGCGGCGCCATGCTTCGCGGCGTTGGCTGTCGCCTCCGATAGCGCGAGGCATAGCTCGGTCGCGATGTCGTCGGTGACGTTCAGATCGGGCGGGCTCACGTCGATCCTCATGTTGCAGTTCCACTGGCTGCCAAGGGGTTCGACGAAGGCCTGGAGTTGCTCGGCGAGGCCGTGGCTCGGTGGGCGCTGGCGGCGGCTGTCGTTCACGAAGTGCCGCAGGCGCCGCTGCTGGGCCTGGAGCAGTCCCTGTATCCTCGTGAGCGTGTCGCTTGCTTCCGCCGGCGGAATCTTCACCGCCGCTTCGAGCTGGAGGACGGCTGCCGTCAGATCCTGGAGCACGCTGTCATGCAGATCGCGCGCCAGACGCATCCGCTCGCGCAGGCCGGCTGCGGACGCGAGTTCACCGATCAGCGAAAACTGCTCCAGCATCAGCGCGATACGAGAGGCGATGATCTTGGTGAGCGCGCCGATATTCTCGTCCCGGAACGCCGGGTTGATGACGATCACGCTGCCGCTGTATCGGATGCTTCTGAATGTCGCGAAGTGGATGGCCTGATCGCGGTCGACGTGCAGCAGATCGCGCAGATTGTCCGATATCCGGGGCAACGCCGCATTGAGCAGTTCCAGCCGATCGCGATATTCGCGATCCTTGATGGCGGTCGGCAGTTCGTCCTCGGACGGACGGAGAATGCCTGCCGGAAGCGTGATCCCCTCTGCGAAGCGGCATTCCTCTCCCGTCCACCACGCCAGTTCGGCTGTCTGCTGGTCATGATCCTGCCAGATGACGACGATCCGGTGCGTGCCGAGCACATTGGAAGCATGTTGCAGGGAAGCGGACAGCCAGGGCCGGTTGTCCTCGGTGATGATGTCGTGCGGCCAGGCGGCGAGCTTGCTCAGCCGATATTCGCTGCGGGCGCGATAGCTCCCGAAATAGCCGAGCATCAGCATCGTGACCCAGCAGAACACCGAGCGCATGATGAGGACATTGAGCGCCGACGGGCCGCCGTCGTGAAGATCGGGAATGCCGACGATGAGCAGCAGGCATTGCAGCGCGCACGCCGTGGCCAGCACGCCCCGCCATCCCCATCGGATCGCAGTCGTCACCAGCGTGAAGGTGAAGAAGGCGAAATAGGGGCTTTCCAGCTCTTCGGAATAATGCGCCAGCAGCCCCAGCATGATAACGTCCACCGAGGTGGTGGCGATATGGAGCAGGTGCTGTCTCGGCCGCCGGTTCAGGAAGAGAGCGGCTCCGATCGAGAAAAGCACATAGGCGATCAGGATCGTGTAGCTCTCCTCGACATCCATCGTCGGGGTCGTGGGATCGAGATACACCGCGATCAGCGCGAAGGACGAGGTGAGAAGACGGGAGACGTTAATCAGGTCTTCGGGCTGGGCGTCATAACAGATATCCGCGAGTGCCGCCCTGAGCCGCTGGAGCGGGCGCCAGATCGCAATATGCGGAGCCTGCCCCATCGGGCCGCCCGGCGCACGGAAGGAGGGCGCTGCGCGCATGTCGCCCGTAGATGGGAGCGTGCGTTCCGTGATGACCCCGCCTCGCTATGTCGGGCGCCGATCTTAAGGGCGGCGCATCCACGCGTAATCGCTCCGTCGGAGCTAATACCAACGCGTTGCCCGGCCACAGCATCGCCGGGTTCCGATCGTTCCGGGGCCGGAAAGTGCGGATTCGCAAGCATGGCGGGAGCCGGGAACGGCGGCTATCCCTCTGGCGTATATCGCCCGATAGATCACCCGGACGCTCCTCCATCCTACAGTCCCGGATGAGAGGGCTCTTCGGCGGGGGCACCTCCCCAGTCCGCACTCCGCCAATGGGTGAGGTGGCCATGAACAGAGGTTTGAGCCGTGCATTCGCGCTGTCGATCCTGACGGTGACGTTTGCCTCCACTCCGGCGCTGGCCGACAAGGGTTCTGGCAGCGATTATTTCGGCGGGCGCGATCGCGGCGCCGAACACGCAGGTGATCGCGGGGGCGATCGTGGTCATGAGGGCGGGGGAAGTCACGACGAGGGCGGTAGCGGAGGCCATGAGGGAGGGGGGCATAGTGGCGGGGGAGGCGGCTCCCGCGGCACGCCTGCGCCGATCGCCGGGCTCGGGCTGCTGGCGTTCGGAGCGATCGGATACGGCTTGCGCAAGCTCCGCAAGTAAGGCGGAAATGAACCCGCCGTCCGCGATCGGCCTGGCGCGGGCTCCATCTCAACGGATGGGGATGCTATCGAGGCCGGCCCTCTTCGCGATCAGCGGCGGCGTGGCCTCGGTCAACGGCTTTGCGGGCAAGATCGCGACCGCGTTCAGCACCAAGCCGGTGGCCACGGCCTTGCTCGATCTGGGCGGCGTCAGCGCGATCGTGTGGTTTGCCGTCTACAGCCTGTTCGCCATCGCACAGGAAGACGAACGGGCGGAGCCGAAGCGCATGGATCGGGCAATCTGCGCGTTCGTGCTGGTGCTAAGCTTTGCTCCCTTCAACTTCGCCGCCGCGATCGGGCTTCTGCTCGGCGGTGCCTATCTCGCCGTCACGTCACCCGGCCAAAGCGCGTCGCGCCGCATGGCGATCGTGATGCTGGCGCTGACCGGGCCTCTCATCTGGGGGCGTTTTCTGCTCGCGCTGATGGGGCCGCAACTGCTCGGACTGGACGCATGGCTGGCCGGGCTGATCGCCGGCGAGCCGGTGCGGGGCAATGTCGTGGGGCTGCATGGCGGAGGCCGCCTCTATGTCGCGCTCGGCTGTTCTTCGGTACATAATATGTCGCTGGCCGTGCTGCTGTTCGTCACGCTGACGCAGATGCTGCGGCTCCATTACACGCGCCGCATGATGATGATCGGGGCGCTGGCCGCGCTGGCCATGGCGATGGTGAACGTGCTGCGTCTCGCGGCACTGGCGCGCTTCCCTCAATATTTCGACCTGCTTCATACAGGCTGGGGAGGGGCCTTGTTCGGCGTGCTGAGTTTCGTCGCCGCAGGCGCTATCATCTTCGGAGGGATTCGTGCCGAACTGGCTCGGTAGCGCGTTGCTGGCGACTGCGCTCACGGGGCTGTCCGTCTCGCCCAAGATCTGGTTGCAGCGCCATTCCGCGCAGGTGGACGACGCGCGGCTGGACGACGACATCGCCGGGCGATTGATGGCGACAGGTTTCCGCGTCACGCTGGATCGCGACCTGTCGGTGCCCGCGGTACGGGCCGAGCGCGCCGATTGCCGCCTCATCGCGCGAAATGGAGATCGGGGGCGTGAACTGCACGACCTTTTCAACCTCGAACAAGGAGACCACGGCCCCGTCTATTTCGGCTATCGCGGCAAATGGGCTCCGCATCCGGCCGGCATACGCGCCGTGCTGGAGCGTTTCGGCCAGAACGGGCTGGCGCGGGCCGGCATCGATGAGACGCGTCCCGCCGTGATCGCGCTCGCCACCACCGGCCCATGCGTGGGGACGCGCGAGGCATTGGCGGAACTGCGTGCCCATGCCTATCGCAGGCCCTCCGCCGCTGACTGATCGAGGCACCGAAAGGGAGGTCGTATCAACGCGCGGCGGCAGCCACCGTCTTGCCTTCCTCGTCGCTCACGATGGGCAGCAGGATGGAGCTGGCATGTGTGCCGCCATGGTAGATGCTCTGCGTGGCGGCCCGATAATCCTGCGGCTTGGCGTTGAAGATATTGTCCACATAGGTCTGCGGATTGCGATCATAGAGCGGGAACAGGCTCGACTGGACCTGCACCATGATGCGGTGGCCCGACAAGAACACATGATCCACATTGGGCAGGTTGAAACGATAATTCTCCGCCTGTCCCGGCGTCAGCGCGGCGGGCTGCGACAGGCTGTGGACATAGCGTCCACGGAAGATCTCGATGCCGACCGGCAGTTCATAGCCGGGATTGGCAGGCTTCGATCCCTGATCCTCGCCTTCGGGCGTGGTGTTCGGCGCGACGTCGATCAGCTTCACCACCCAGTCGCTGTCCGTGCCCGAGGTCGCCGCGAACAGATTGACCTGCGGTGCGCCCATGATGTGAACCGGCCTGGCGAGCGGCTCGGTCTGGTAGGAAAGCACGTCCGGCCGGCCATCGGCGAAGCGCTGGTCATGCACCAGCCATGTCTTCCACTGGTCGCCCGCCGCCATGTCCACCGGGCGCGGCAGGAAGGGAACCGGCCTGGACGGATCGGAGACGTAATCGTCATGCCCCTCCGCACCGGGCGTCGCAAAGCCGGCGTGGAAATCCGCATCCAGATAGAGCGGCGTCGACGTGCCCATCGGCCATTTGGGTGAGACGTCCCAATGATTCTCGCCGGTCGCATAGGTGAGCACCGGCGGCGTATGCGGGTCGGGCGCCCCCTTCAGATAATGATCGAAGAAGGGTTTGAGATATTTGACACGGAACTCCCGCGCCGTGTCGCCGGTGAAGGTCAACGCGCCGAGGCCATAGCCGTAATGGTTGACGCCCGAATGGCGCCACGGCCCGATGACCAGCGACACCATGTCGTTGTTCCTGTCCTTGGGCTCCAGCGCCCGATAGACGGCCGGGGCGCCATAGCTGTCCTCCTGATCCCACTGGCCGACGACCAGCATGGTCGGCACGGTGAGGGGACGCGCGGCCATCCACTTGTCGACCGCCTGGAGCGACCAGAAATCGGTATAGGCCGGGTTCTCCATCACCTTGCGGACGGAGGGCACGTCCTGAATGCCCCATTTCCTCGCGAAGTCGCCGATCGATCCGGCTTCGATATAGGTGGTGTAGTCGTCGCCCGCGCCGCGTGGAATCTTCGCACCGCTCTCGCCCTTGTCGACGCTCTGCTCGAGGAAATAGTCGAGGCTGCCGACGCGGAAGGCGCCGTTGTGGAAATCGTCGTCGCCGATCCAGGTGTCGACCATCGGGCTCTGCGGCACGGCGGCCTTGAGCGCGGGATGCGGATTGATCTCCGCCATCAGGGTGGTGAAGCCGAGATAGGAGCTGCCGATCACGCCCACCTTGCCGTTGCTTTCCGGCACATGCTTCACCAGCCAGTCGATCGTGTCATAGGCGTCGGTGGATTCGTCCACCTTGCTGTGATTGAGCGGGCCGATGATCGGCCGCGTCATGACGAACTCGCCTTCGGAATGATGCAGGCCGCGAATGTCCTGATAGACGCGAATATAATTATCCTCGACGAACTCGGCATCCATCGCGGGCAGAATCTCGGTGATCTTCTGGCTCGCCGTCCGCGCCGTGGAGCCCTTGGCGTCGTAAGGCGTGCGCGAGAGCAGGATCGGGGCGTTCGACGTCCCCTTCTTCATGACGATGACGGTGTAGAGCTTCACCCCATCGCGCATCGGCACCATCACGACACGCTTGATATAGTCCGCATCCGGGCGAACCTCGTCATAACTCGCCACCACATCGGGCGTCATCGGCGTGACGGCCGCGGAAGACGGTGCCTTCGCCGTCGCGGATGCGGCGAGCAGAATCGAGAGGGCGAGGGCGGTGGAATGGAGGCTCTTCGTCATGCCGAATGCGTAACGGGTACTGCCGGCCGGGACAATCGGATCGATCACAGCGGCAAAGTGGCACGCTGCATTGGTCTCCCGCCAGCCGGATGAGCTTCACGGGAAGCATAAGCCCGAGAATCTGCCGGACAGCGTGGCGGAAGAGGTGGGATTCGAATGCAGTCGACAAGTGTTTGATTTACGACGATTTTGCGCTTTCGATATTCCCGAAATACCTCGAAATAAGCCTCAGTGACATTTCGGCCGAGACCCGACGGTTAACATCTCATCTCGACTGCGCGCAGGATAACGAGCCTGCGGCAGGCAATCAAGTTTCTGCGACCGATGTTGATATCGCGATGAGGCTTTGGGAGCTGTTGCGACTGTCTGCTTCTAGCGAGCAACCTGAGGATTGTTGCCGAACCGGCATGGCTGATATCGCTCAAATAGGCAATCTGCCTTTCTGTGTCGCATGGGCAACACGCGGCGGAATGAACAGCTTCTTCGATGTGACTGAGCGCGAAGCGCAGTTCTGGGGTGAAGCTGGCATCGATTGGCGAGCCATAGCACGAGCTAATCTCTCGAAAATGTCGGCGGATCGACCAGTATCCGGCGAAAAGCTGGATGGAAACGGGCGGCCATTTTTGAAGGTTATGCTGCATGATTATGCGGTAGGACCTTTGCGTCTTCTACTACCCACCTGTTTGATGACGTTCTCGGCTTAGATTACGAAGTGGCTTTTTCAATAAAAATCATAGCATGGGTTAGCTCCGTGGCGATATTCCCCGACTGGCTGGAGAAGGACGGCACGATCATGCGCCGATGCATTCTGCGGCCATGCAACCGTCCATCGGCTTGGTGGGCGCAGGCCCCACCGCGATATAGCCCTTCCGTGTCGTCCTCGAGCGCTCAGCGGACCAGTTCGCGCTCATGATGCTCGAGACGCAGGCGGATGTTAGCCGGCGCACGTGCTATGGGCGGATTGGAAGTATCCCGCGATGCTAGCGAACATCTTCATCATCGGTTTGCCAGCGTCTGCGGAAACGTTGGCCGAGTGGCTCGGACGCCAGCCCGTTTCATCGTCGGGATCAGGCCTGCAGAAGATCCCGGATACTCCCGACCAAAGCGTCCTGTCTCCAAGGTTTGCGCAGGAACCGGCCTTCCGCTGGCAGCTCCCCATCGCCCAAGCGGTAGTGCCCCGATGTCAGCAGCAGTCGGATATGGGGCCAGCGCTCGTGGACCAATTGCGCAAGCTTCAGCCCGTCCATGCTTCCGGGCATGTCGATGTCCGAGAAGAGCAGATGGACGCCGTCATGCTGGCCGAGGATCGCCAGTGCCTCGTCGGCGTCGGCCGCCTCGATCACCTCGAAGCCTGCCTCCCCGAGGACGTCGGAGCCGTGCATGCGCACGAGTGTCTCGTCTTCCACGATCAGGACGGTCGAAAGCGGTTTTCTTTCAAGCATTTCGGGCTTTCTTCCGGGAAGGTGCCCGGACACTGTGAATGCCCCAGCGCGCCAGAGGTTCATAATTAAAGGGAGGAAGCTGACGCCTCAGTGCGAAAGAGGCATCGTGAAGACGAAGGTGGTGGCCGTAGGGTCCGAACGGGCAACGAGCGTGCCGCCATGCGCGCGCGCGATCTCGGAGGCAATGTGCAGTCCCAGACCGAGCCCGTGCTTGAGCCGGTCATTGCCGCGGAAGAAGGGCTGGAACAGACGTTGGAGCGTGGCCGGAGGGATGGGCTGGCCACCGTTGGAGACGGCGATCGCCAGTTCGCCGTCCGCCGTCGTCGCCTTGATCCATACCGGCATGTCCTTGGCGCCATGGGTTAGCGCGTTGCCGAGGAGGTTGGACAGCAGCTGCGCGATCCGCATGCGATCGCAGTTGATGGGCTCCTCCAGATCATAGTGCGCATTGATCGCCCGCCCTGGCGCGATTGATCGAAGCTCGGAGACCACCTGGCGCAGCACGGGCTCGAGAGGCTCGGAGGCGTCGCGCTGGAGCGTCATCCCGCCGCCCAGCCGCCCGCGGGCGAAATCGAGCACATTGTCGATGAGGGCGGCGGCGCGAACGATGCTACCGCCCATCAGCCCGACAACCTTCGACCCCCGGTCGCTCAGGCTCTCCTTCTCGAGCATGTGGATGCCGCTTGAGATCGAGGCGAGGGGGTTGCGCAGATCATGGCCCAACACCGCTATGAACTGCTCGCGCAGCTCAGAGTCGGCCCTTTCGGTGACGACCGTCGCTTCCGCTTTATCGCGGGCGTCGAGCAGCCCGCGCTCGTATGTCCTGCGCTCCACCGCCAGGAACGCAGCGAACCGCATCTGGGCGGGCGCGCCATCAGGTCGGGTCTCGGCCACGTTGACGAGCATGGGCTTTCGAGTGCCGTCCGCCCCAACGAGTTCGAAGGCGACCTCGCTCAAGCTGCCCTGCATGTGCAATGTCGGGGCGACATGGGTCTCGTAGAAAATCTTTCCGGAGACCGTGAGCAAATCCGAGAAGCGCCTTCCGACGAGCTCCTCCGAGGAGCGGCCGCTCCAGGCGGCGAAAGTCCGGTTGGCGTGTGTGATGCGGCCGTCCTTGTCGGCCAGGACATAACCGCACGGCGCCGTCTCGAAGACATCTTCGAAGTCCACTGCCACCTCGGGTCCGGTGGCCGTCGTCTGTCGAGACGCGTCAGACAAAGGCTTTGATCGCCGCAGTCGTCTCGACGGGCGCGCTCAGATTGGGGCAGTGGCCGGTCGCATCGAGGAGGACGAGCTCGCTCCCCGGGATCGCGCGCTGGACATATTCTCCGACGCTGACGGGAGCGATAACGTCCTCTCGGCATTGCAGGATCAGCACCTGCGCGGAGAGCGGACCGAGATCAGCCCGGTTGTCGGACAAGAAGGTGGTGCGGGCGAAGCGCTTGGCGATTTCGGGATCGGTGCGGCAGAAGCTGCCGGCCAGCTCGTCGCCGAGTTCTGGTCGGTCGGCATTGCCCATGATGACAGGCGCCATGGCCTGCGACCAGCCAAGGTGGTTACTGTCGAGAAAGTCCAACAGTTCGTCGATCTGGTCGCGGCTGAACCCGCCCACATAGTCTCCGTCGTCGATGTAGCAGGGCGACGGTCCGATCAGCACGAGCTTGGAGAACAGGCCGGGTGCCCGCCGCGCGGCGATAATGCCGATCATCGCGCTGACGGAATGACCGACGAAGACGCCGTCGACGATGTCGAGGGCGCGAGCGAGCGCGACGATGTCGTCGGCATATCCGTCAAGCGAGTCATAGGTTTGGGGATCATAGGCCGAGAGGTCGGAACCGCCGGCTCCTACATAGTCGAACAGGACCGTGCGGAAGTCCGCCTCGAAGGCCGGCGCAACATGTCGCCACATGTTCTGGTCGCAGCCGAAGCCGTGGGCGAACATCATGGAGCGCGACCCGGTCCCGTGGACCCGGACGTTGAGCCGCGGCAATATGTCCCGACGGCCTTCGGTGATGACGGGCGAATCGATCATCGGTGAGCATTCCGAGCGTCGTGAGCACGCATCAAAGCCAGCGTTAACACAGGCTTGTGCCTCTGCCCATCCGCATCGAGGCCGTGGCGATCAATCGTCAATGTCGCGTCCTGCGCGAAGCTGCTCGATCTCGTCCTCGGTTTTGCGCTCGATCCCCGCCAACTCGTCGCGAGCGCCACTCTTGGCGAGGATCAATTCGTCGATCTTAATCTGCAGCGCGAGCTCGCGGCGGCGCTGCTGGTTGAGCACCATCTGGGTGAGGAGGAAGCTGCCAATCGACATGGTAGAGGCAAGCACGGTCTCACTGCCGCCAAGCGCCCACCACAGTATGCAGAGGGTGAGCACTGAGGTGGTCCCGCCTTCTTGGACAGTTTGGCGGCTGAGTTAAGCTAATCCCGGTTGTCGTTCATGCCGCCTGTTTGATCATCAGGTCATGGGGG
>NZ_JAASQK010000002.1 GCF_011762195.1 Sphingomonas oligoaromativorans
CGTCGAAACCGGCAACGACAGCTGGCGCTTCAAGAACCGGAGCTGAAAACCCTTCCCCCGGACCCCCATCCCGGCGGTTGACCCGGTGGGTCCACAGGGACCTCCCACGGCCGTCGCCGCCTGCGCTCGTGGCGGCGCGCGGCGCCGGCCGTGGGCCCCTCCTATGGACTACCGGGACAACCGCCACTCGCCTCTCAAAGGGGTCCCTTTTCGACGCCTATAGGGGGTCCCTTTTGGACGCCGATTGACAGCACTTGGCCTTCCGGGTGATGGTGAAGCGGGCATGAAGCTCATCCGGCGCTCCATGGCGCAACTTCTGCGCGAGCATGGGGTACCTCATGACCAGGTAGAAATGCAGCTCGGTCACCGGAGGTTCGGAAGCGTCAGCGAGCTCTATGCCCCCTTCTCACCGGACTACTTGGCGAACGCTCTCTCAGCCATCGAAGCCATCATCGACGAGATCGAAAGCCGTGCACCGGGGGCATTCCACCGGACAGACACCGGAAGTGCCGAAGGTGCAGAGGTAGGAAAGCTTGATCCGGAGGCATAAAAAAGCCCCGGAAAACAAGATGTTTTCCGGGGCTTTCTATGGTGGGCGTGGCAAGGATTGAACTTGCGACCCCTGCGATGTCAACACAGTGCTCTACCACTGAGCTACACGCCCGCCGTGGGATGGGCCTCTAGCCAGCATGGCGGAGGATGACAAGCGCCTTGTTACGATTTTTTGGGGATAACTCCGCTTCAGGGCTCGCCCGCCATCGTGCCCACGCCGAACAGCCGATCCACCTCCAGCACCAGATCGCGCAGGTGGAACGGCTTGGAGAGCACCTTCGCGTTGGGATGCGAGATGCCGCCCTTCAGCGCCACCGCCGCAAAGCCCGTGATGAACATCACCCGCATGTCCGGCGCCATCCGCGCCGCGCGCTGGGCGAGTTCGATACCGTCCATCTCGGGCATCACGATATCGGTCAGCAGCAGATCGAACCGCTCAGCCTCCAGCAGCGGCAGCGCCGCCGTGCCGCAGTCGACCGCAGTGACGGAATAGCCGACCTTCTCCAGCGCGCGCGCCAGATACTCGCGCATCGAGCGATCGTCCTCGGCGAGCAATATCCTTATCATCGTCTCTCACACACCCCGGATGGCCCCTCGCGGCACGACCGCGGAAAGGGCGTATCGGCTCCCAACGCATCGGGCGGATCACGCAGCGGGTTCGCCTCCGCTTCCACCCCTCACCTATTGGCGAGTGCGCAGACCATTGCTCACCGCACAGCGACTGCCTAGCAGAATAGCATGGCCATGAAGCCTTCGGAACCGATCGCCTATGCCAGGTTGGGACAGGTGGGCGCACGCAGCCCGCTGGTGATCGCCGTCCCGCACGCCGGGCGGCATTATCCGCCCGCGATGCTGGAGGCCGCCCGCCTGCCCCGGAGCGCGCTGGAGACGATCGAGGATCGCTATGCCGATCTGCTGGTCAGCGACGCCGTGCAGGCCGGCGCCGTGGCGATCGTGGCGCAGACCGCCCGCGCCTATGTCGATCTCAATCGCGACGAGCAGGAGATCGATCCGGTGCTGCTGACGACGCGCCCCTCGCCCGGAATGCTCATCGCCTCACCCAAGGTCGCGGGTGGGCTGGGCGTGGTGCCGAGCCGCATCGCGGCGGGCGGAGCCGTCTGGACGCGGCCGTTCAGCGAGGCGGAGCTGGAGGCGCGGATGGCGGGCGTCCACCGCCCCTATCATGCCGCCATCGCCGCCGCGATGGACGAGGCGATGGCGGTGCATGGCATCGCGATCCTGCTCGACTGCCACTCCATGCCGTCGCTGGCCGGCCGAGGCCCCTCGCCGCGCGTGGTGGTGGGGGATCGGCACGGCCGCTCGGCCGCCACGCGGTTCGTCGCAGCCGTGATGGGCACGGTGCGCGATGCCGGGCTCACCGTGGCGCGCAACCACCCCTATGCCGGTGGCCATACGCTCGATCTCCATGGCCAGCCACGCCGGGGGCGTCACGCGATCCAGATCGAAGTCGACCGCTCGCTATATCTCGATCCTCCGGGGCTGGAGCCCGGCCCCGGCCTCGCCGAAACCCGGCGACTGGTGCAGGCGATCGCCGCCGCGCTGGAGGACGAGGCGCGCGGACTTGCGCTTGCGGCCGAGTAAGCGGCGCACCATTAAAAAAACCGCCCCGCGCAAATGCGCGAGGCGGCCAAGGTTCAGGGAGGAACGCGCCCGGAGGCGCGTCATGCGCGATCACGAAGGGGGGCGTGACCACGCATCACAAAAATAGGGCGCGGGGGATCGATTTCAAGCGCAAAGATGCAAAAAAGCCACGACTCGACTAAAAAACTATCGAGAGGCGATTAAAGGCTTGCTTTAGCGCGGCCCCGCGCCCGGCAGCATCCGATCCAGCGTGCGGTCGCGATCCAGGAAGCGGTGCTTCAGCGCGGCCGCGACATGCAGGACCAGCAGCGCGAGCATCAGATAGGCGACCGTCTCATGCCGGCCATGCCAGACATGGCTGATCGCCTTCTCCTGCGGCACGGGGAAATAAGGCAGCCCGAAAAGCCCGAAGAATGTGAGCGCATGGCGCTTGGGCGAGGCCGACGTGAAGATCCATCCCGACAGCGGGATGAAGATCATGAAGGCGTAGAAAATCCAGTGGACCGCGTGGGCAAGCCCCTTCTCCCAGGGCTTCACGCTGGCCGGCAGCGGCGGCGGCCGATGGCCGATCCGCCAGCCCAGTCGCACGAGGCTGAGCAGCAGCACCAGCATTCCGATCGACTTGTGGATGGGCACGATACCGTCGGGCAGATCGTCCATCAGCAAGCCGATGCCAAGGTTGGTGACGAGAAGGACCGCGATCGTCCAGTGCAACGCGATGGCCACCCGCGTGTAGCGCGTCAGGCCGGCACCCGAGAACACGGTCCCCATCATCACCACCTCATGTTGGTCGTTCCGGTCGCGGATCAGATCAGCGGCATGTCCGGCACGGGCAGCTTGCCCTGCTGTGCCTGACGGCCAAAGATGTCGGCCATGCGCTGGAGCGAGAATAGGTGCGCGTAGATCAGCGCCATCAGCCCGCTCTGGATCCACTTGCGAGCCACGTCGCCGCGCAGATTCTTGACCGCCTCTTCCGAGATGATCTGGAAGCCGCGATACACATAAGGCTGCGGCGCCTCGACCGGCTGGGCCGAGAATTCCCCGTCGATCAGCAGCTTCTGCTCGGCGATGTCCTTGAAGAAGGCGCCGGTCAGCAGGCTGCTCTGCTCCACCTGCTCGCAGAAGCTCAGGATCGCCTTGGTGCGCTCGGTCGGGTTGCCGTCTTCGAACAGCAGATCGCCCTCGTCATAGGCGCCGACCACGTCGGAGGTGGGATCGACGCAGAGCGACAGCTCGTCCGTATCCGGGCGCAGGCGCGCCAGCATGAAGGGATAGCGGCGGATATAGGCCGGGACATAGACGTCGGCCGGGAACAGGCCGTTTTCGTCGACGAAGGTGTTGATGCCCTCGTTCAGGCCCATCAGCGCCAGCGGCACGGGATTGTCGCCGACCGAGAAGACGATCGGGAAATGACGGCTGGCGGAGATGAACTCCTCGACCAGCAGGGGCACGGCATGAACGTTCTTGAGGAACGGCGCGCCCTCGACCGGGCGGATGCGCCAATCGGCATGCACCTGGCTCGAGATCGGCGTCAGATCGTTGTAGAACAGCGGCAGGCCCTGATTGGGTGCGCTCGCCATAAACTTGCTCTCCTGAAAACCACTGGACGGGAGAGGCCCCCCGCCACCCCTTTTGAAGACAAAGTCGTCTATGGCCCGGAAGCGGCTTCTGCAAGCGGCAGCAGCGCTCCGGGGTTCATGATTCCGGCCGGATCGAGCGCGCGCTTCACCGCCATCATCGCGGCGAGCCGCGCCGGATCGATCAGATGGAGGAAATCGGCCCGCTTGAAGCGGCCGATGCCATGCTCCGCCGAAAGCGATCCGCCCGCCTCGGTGACGAGGCCGTGGACGAAGCGGGAGACGTCGGCGGCGGTGGCCTTGAACCAGGCCCTGTCGTCTCCCCCGGCAGGCGCGCGGACGTTGAAATGGACGTTGCCGTCGCCGAGATGGCCGAAGGCGATCGGCCGCGCGCCGGGGAAACGCTCCACCACCGCCGCGCTCGCCCGTGCCATGAAGGCAGGCATGTCGGCGACGGTGACGGAGATGTCATGCTTGGCGGCCATGCCGTCCCGCGCCTCGGCCTCGGACATGCTCTCGCGCAGCTTCCAGAAGGCATCGGCCTGCGCCTCGCTGGCGGCAAGCGTGGCGTCGCCGATCAGCCCCGCGTCCAGCGCGTCGGCCAGCGCAGCCTCCAGCCGGGCACCCAGCGGAGCATCTCCGGCAGGCGCCACCGCCTCGATCAGCACGTTCCACGGCCACGCCTGGCCGAGCGGCGCGCGGGTGTTGGGAATGTGGCGGAGCACCAGCGCCAAGCCCTCGGCCGGCACCAGCTCGAAACTCTCGATCGCCTCGCCCAGCCGATCCTCCAGCCGGCGCAGCAGGGCGAGCGCCTGTTCGGGATCGCGGAAGCCCACCCAGGCGACCGCCTTCTCCCCGATCGCAGGCACCAGCTTCAGCGTCGCGGCCGTCACCAGCCCGAGCGTCCCCTCGCCGCCGATCAGCAACTGCTTCAGATCATAGCCGCGATTGTCCTTGCGGAGCGGCGCCAGGCCCCGGAGCATCGATCCGTCCGGCAAGACCGCCTCCAGCCCCAGCACCAGCGAGCGCATCGGCCCGAAGCGCAGAACCTGCGTGCCCCCCGCATTGGTGGAGATCAGCCCGCCGACCGTCGCATTGCCCTTGGACGCCAGCGACAGCGGGAAGCGCCGCCCTTGCGCCTCCACCGCGGCATGGAGATCGGCCAGCACGACGCCCGCTTCCGCCGTCACCGCATTGTCCGCCGGCGAAACCGAGCGGATCGCCCGCATCCGCCGCATCGAGACGAGCAGCGCCCGCCCCTCGCCGATCCCGGCGGGCGTCGCCCCCGCGACCATCGAGCTGTTGCCGCCCTGCGGCACGATCGCCACACCCTCGGCCGCCGCCTGTGCGACGACGAATGCCGCCTCCTCCGCGTTGGCCGGCGAGACCAGCGCCGCCGCCGAGCCCGTCAGCCGCCGCCGCCAGTCGGTGAGCCAGGGCGCGAGATCGGCCGGCTCGGTGGCGAAGCCCGATGGCCCCAGCCGCTCGGACAGGCGCGCCAGCAAAGCGGGAGAAGGCATGGGATAGGTCATGCCTCCCCTCCTAGAGCCATAACGCGGATGCGGAAACGCCCGATTGATCGGCCACGATTGGCTGCATCTTAATTCATCGCATGTTCAACCCGGCATGGTCAGCGTAAGCAGCCGTCATGCTTTTTCCACCATGGGGCCTTCACTGGTGATAGCGCTCGCGCTCATTGCCATCCTCTTCGGCAGCGCCGGCACGTCCGGCCGCCAGAGCGTCGCCGCCGCGACGGTCGAGCAGTTGACCGTCACGCAGTCGGTCATCATCCGGGTGCCTGCGCGGCGGTCCCACCGCGCCAATCGGCGCGCCCATGTCGATCCGCCCGCGATGCCCGTCTTCCGCGATCGCAGGGGGCCGCGCTGCATCGACGCGGGCGCCATCGCCGGCGCCGCCATCTCCGCGCCGGACAGCGTGGATTTCATCCTCCGCGGCGGCCAGCGGGTCCGCGCCCGGCTGGAGGACGAATGCCCCGCGCTCGATTATTATTCGGGCTTCTATGTGAAGCCCGCGGGCGACGGGAAAATCTGCGCCAACCGCGATTCGATCCGCACCCGTTCGGGGGGCGATTGCCAGGTGGACCGCTTCCGGCTGCTGATACCGATCCCCCAACATTAACCCCCCATCCCCTTGACAAGGCGGGCCTGGCGCGACAGGGCAGCGTGCGATTCCACCTGCCTGTCGCAAGTGGTCATTCCCGGAACCGTGCATGAGCTTCGCCGACCTCGGCCTATCCGATGAATTGCTCCGCGCCATCGCGGACGCCGGCTACACCGAGCCCACGCCGGTGCAGGCCGCCGCCATCACGCCCGTGCTGATGAATCGCGATCTGATCGCGATCGCGCAGACCGGCACCGGCAAGACCGCCAGCTTCGTGCTGCCGATGATCGACATCCTTGCCCATGGCCGCAGCCGTGCGCGGATGCCGCGCTCGCTGATCCTCGAGCCGACGCGCGAACTCGCCGCCCAGGTCGCCGAGAATTTCGAGAAATACGGCAAATATCACAAGCTCTCGATGGCGCTGCTGATCGGCGGCGTGAACATGGGCGATCAGGTGGCGGCGCTGGAGAAGGGCGTGGACGTCCTGATCGCGACCCCCGGCCGCCTGATGGACCTGTTCCAGCGTGGCAAGATCCTGCTGACCGGCTGCTCCCTGCTCGTCATCGACGAGGCGGACCGGATGCTCGACATGGGCTTCATCCCCGACATCGAGGAAATCTGCACCAAGCTGCCCGCCTCGCGGCAGACGCTGCTGTTCTCCGCGACGATGCCGCCGCCCATCAAGAAACTGGCGGACAAATTCCTGTCGAACCCGAAGCAGATCGAGGTCGCGCGCACCGGCTCGACCAATGCCTCGATCGAGCAGGCGCTCGTGGCCACCACCTCGCGCGCCAAGCGCGAGACGCTGCGCGGCCTGCTGCGCGCCGAGGACATGAGCACCGCGATCATCTTCGCCAATCGCAAGACGACGGTGCGCGATCTCAATCAGTCGTTGCAGCGCCACGGCTTCTCTTCGGGCGAGATCCATGGCGACATGGACCAGTCTTCGCGCCTGAAGGAGCTGGATCGCTTCAAGGCCGGCGACATCAACATCCTCGTCGCCTCCGACGTCGCGGCGCGCGGGCTCGACATCAAGGGCGTGAGCCACGTCTTCAACTTCGACGCGCCCTGGCACCCGGACGATTACGTCCACCGGATCGGCCGCACCGGCCGCGCGGGCGCGACGGGCAAGGCCTTCACCCTCATCACCGATGACGATGCCGAGAACATCGCCAACATCGAAAAGCTCACCGGCCAGAAAATCCCCCGTATCGAGGGCATCAAGGCCGAGCGCGAGGCGCCGGCTGCCGCCGAGGAGCGCCGCCCCGGCGGTCGTCGTGGCGGTGGCGAGCGGTCGCGTGCCGAGCGTGATCGTCGCGATTCCGCGCCGCAGCGCGCTTCGGCGCCCACGGCGGAGCCCATCGCGAACGACGCCGATGCCACTTGGAACGGCCCCGTTCCGGCCTTCCTCCATCGGCGGATCGCAGACTAAGCGAAGCAAATCTTTCGCGCTTTCTTTACGCTTCTCCGCTACCAAAGTGGAAGGTGAGAGATTCGGCCGACAATGAGGCCGCAATCCTTCGCTTCGGGGGATGGACTGCGGTATCGTGACCGACACGAGGGGCACATTCGATCGTATTCGAGCATTGCTCGAGGAAAGCGCGATCGCGCCGACGCCGTCGAATTATGAATTTCTTTATCGATATGTAAGCGGCGCCGATCCTCAACTGGTCGAAGCGGTGGATGCCGTGCGCCGCACCAAGGGCCAGCTCAGCGACCGCATCCTCGCCAACATCCGCCGCGAACTTTACGGCACCGGCCGGGCCGGCGTCGGCCGCGTGCTGGAGGATACCGAGGCGCAGCTCGCCCGGATGAACGACTATATCGAGCGTTCCGACGCCGACGCGCGCAACTATGCCTCGCGTCTGGACGTGAGCCGCTCCGATCTCGACGCCGCCGCGACGCTGGAGCGCCAGCGCACCATGCTGGCCGAGATGATCGAGGCGACCAACCAGATGATCGCCACCACCGAGCAGCTCCAGTCCGAGCTGACCGCTTCCTCGCGCGAGATCGATGCGCTGAAGGCGGATTTGGAGATCGCCCGTGTCGACGCCCGTTCGGACGCGCTGACCGGCCTCGCCAACCGCAAGGCCTGCTGCGACTATCTCGACGCGCAGATCGATCGCGCGATGAGCGAGGAGCGGCCGATGAGCCTGATCTTCCTCGACATCGATCATTTCAAGAAGTTCAACGACAATTACGGCCACCGGATGGGCGACGAGGTGCTCCGCCTCGTGGCGCAGAGCCTGGAGCGTTTCTTCCACGGGCGCGGCTTCGTCTCGCGCTGGGGCGGCGAGGAGTTCGTGATCGTCATGCCCGGCCACGAAGCCGAGGAGGCGACCCAGTTCGCCGAGCGCTTCCGCCAGCATATCGGCACGCGCACCGTCCGCGCCCGCCAGTCGGGCCGCGAGATCGGCAAGGTCACGCTGTCGCTTGGCGTCGCCGGGCTGGACCGCGAGGACAGCGCGCAGAACCTGATCGATCGGGCAGACCAGGCGCTCTACGACGCCAAGGCCGACGGTCGCGACCGGGTAGTCTGCTGGAAGGCGGCGGCGTAGGATTTCCACGCGAAGTCGACAAAGTCGACACGAGTGACGCTGTTTTCGCCGCATACCTATTGGCTTGATCGGCGCTGAGAAAGATCGGCCGTATGAAGCGGCAGCGTTACCAGCCAGACAAAATCCCACATTGGAAGGGAACGGATTCGTCCCGCCTACGATCCCGTCCAGCCGCTTGCCCGAAGGCAGTACCGTCTCTATAAATCAGGCTCACGAAAGATGAGGGGGCGGTATTGAGGAGATTTTTCCTCATTGTGGCGGCGGCTCTTTTCGCAATTGGCCCGGTCTCTTCCGCACCCATGCCGACGGATAGCTATCTGATCCATATCTTTGGCGGTGGATTGGGGGTAACGACTGATGATACGATTTCTATTTCAAGGATAGGCCATCGCTGGATCATTGAGCGCTTGGTGAGAGATCATAATTGGTGTGGCAAGCAGTCTTTCGATCGTCATAACCCATGCATCACGACAGATGTCGTCAGACATGAATGGGCAGATGGAGGAAACTGTCCAGAAATTTCTCGCGCGATGCTTCAAATTGCTGATGCTTGGCGATCGGATGAAATAATCCCGGATAATATGAGACCGACAGTTACAGACAACCCGAAATTCACGATCGCCGCAAAGCGCGGAAGCAAGAATATTCGCGCAGATCGAACGGCTGCCGAGTTTGGCGGCCCGCTCTCAGCATGGTGGCGCAACACCAAGGCGCGTATATACGATTGTTGGTCAGATGCGGCTCCCTTGAGTTCTGGAGTCCCCATCAAGCCACGATTATTTCCTACATGGAATTGATACAGACACGCGACTTGCTTGACGCCGTCAAACCAAAGCAACCGAACTGATACTTGCCAACGCCGCCATCCGCCTGAGCCACCCAATCCGCCCCGGCGTGACGCCCCCCCTGCCTACTTCCCCCGCGCTCCATATCTCGCGCGGAACCCCTCCGCGAAGCTCTTCAGCCGCCCTTCCGCGATCGCGGCGCGGAGTTCCTGCATCAGGCGTTGGTAGAACCAGAGGTTGTGCTCGGTCATCAGCATCGCGCCCAGCATCTCGCCGGAGCGGACGAGGTGGTGGAGATAGGCCTTCGACCACGCCGCCGTCGGGCTCTCGGGATCGAGCGGGGATTGATCCTCGGCGAACTTCGCGTTGCGGATGTTGAGCGGGCCGTCCCAGGTGAAGGCCTGTCCGTTGCGGCCCGAGCGGGTCGGCAGCACGCAGTCGAACATGTCGATGCCGCGCTCCACCGCGCCGACGATATCGTCCGGCTTGCCGACGCCCATCAGATAGCGCGGCTTGGACGGATCAAGCTGTCCCGGCGCATAATCGAGGCAGCCGAACATCGCCTCCTGCCCCTCGCCCACCGCAAGGCCGCCCACGGCATAACCGTCGAAGCCGATATCGAGCAGCGCGTCGGCCGAGGCCTTGCGCAGCCTCTCATCCAGAGCGCCTTGCTGGATGCCGAACAGCGCCGCGCGCGCGGCATGGTCTCCACCGCCATCGAACGCGTCGCGCGAGCGCTTCGCCCAGCGCATCGAGCGCTCCATCGCCTTGGCCTGCACCTCGCGGGTCGAGGTGGTCGGCACCAGCTCGTCGAACGCCATCACGATGTCGGAGCCGAGCAGGCGCTGGATTTCGATCGAGCGCTCCGGCGAGATCATGTGGCGCGAGCCGTCGACATGGCTGGCGAACGCCACCCCCTCCTCGCTCCGCTTGGTGAGCGCGGACAAGGACATCACCTGATAGCCCCCGCTGTCGGTCAGGATCGGACGATCCCACTGCATGAACCGGTGCAGCCCGCCCAGCTTCGCCACCCGCTCCGCGCCGGGGCGGAGCATCAGGTGATAGGTGTTGCCGAGAATGATGTCCGCGCCCACCGCGCGCACGTCGGCGGGCTTCATCGCCTTGACGGTGGCGGCGGTGCCCACCGGCATGAAGGCGGGCGTGCGGATCTCGCCGCGCTGCATCTGGATGGTGCCGGTGCGCGCCTTGCCGTCGGTGGCGGCGATCTGGAAGGAGAAACGGGGCTTCGTCATGGCCGCGCGCTTTGCCTCGTCCTGATCGCGAAGTCGAGCCGCGGCGGCCTTGGCCGCTGCGATACAAGACGACGCTTCTGCCCCAATAGCGGCCTAGCGGACCAGTTCCTCCAGCGTCCTGACGTCGACCGGCGGGGCGCAAAGGAAGCCCTGGAAGAAGTTGCAGCCCGCCCGCGCCAGCAGGGTGAGCTGGTCCTCCGTCTCGACGCCTTCCGCGATCACCGCGAGGCCGAGCGAGCGGCCCATGTCGATCACCGAGCGCACCACGATGCGATCACGCGGGCTGCCGACGATGTCCTGCGCCAGACGGCGGTCGATCTTGATCGTGTCGAGCGGGAGGGCCTTCAGATAGGCGAGGCTGGAATAGCCGGTGCCGAAATCGTCGATGGCGACGCGCAGGCCTCCCGAGCGCAGGTCGGCGAGGATATCGGCGGCGCGCGCCAAATCCTCGATCAGCCCGCTTTCGGTGACCTCCACGGTCAGCCGCCCACGCAGCCCCGACGCCTCGGCCCGCGCTAGCATCCGGCTCGCGAAGCCCGGCTCGGCCAGATCGGCGGCGGTGACGTTGATCGCCACGCGCAGATCCGCCAGCGCGCCCTCCCACGCGGCGGCGGCGGCGATCGCCTTGGCCTGCACATGGTTGGAGAGTTCGACCAGATAGTCCGAGCGCTCCGCCGCCGCGAACAGCGCCTCCGCGCCCAGCTCGCCCAGCACCGGATGACGCCAGCGCGCCAGCGCCTCGACGCCGACGATCCGCCCCGTCGCCACCGACACCTGCGGCTGCCAGAGGATTTCGATCCGATCTTCGTCGAGCGCGAGGCGGACGTCCAGCTCCAGACGGCGATCCTCGGCACGCCGGCTCTGCTGCCCTTCGGCGAAGACGCGCACGCGCCCCGCCTCGCCCTCGCGCGCATCGGCCAGCGCGAGGCTGGCGCGGCGCAGCAGCTCGCTTGCATCCCGTTCGTCGGGGCGCGAGCCGGCGATGCCGATACGCGCGGTCAGCGTCACGACATGCTCGCCCGCCACGAAGGGCCGGCTGATCGCGGCGAGCAGCTCGCTCGCCAGCAGCTCGGCCTCGTCGATGGTGCTCGGCGTCGGCATTCCGATCGCGAACTCCGCGCCGGCGAGGCGGGCGACCATCCGCCGATGCGGTGCCAGCGGCCCGGCGATCCGCTCGATCCGGCGGGCGACCGATCCGATGATCGTATCCCCCACCGCGCGCCCGAACGCCGCGTTGACCGTATCGAAGCGGCTGAGCCCGATCACCAGCAGGATCGTCGCCTCGCCGCGCGCCAGCCGCGCCTCGATCCAGCGACGCGCACCATGGCCGTCGTCCAGCCCGGTGAGCGGATCGCGCGGGCTCGCCCCGCTCCGCTCGCCGTCAAGCGGCTGGACATGGCCGATCACCGACGGCCCGCGCGCGCCGCCCTTCTCCAGCATGAGATGATGCGCGACCCGGCGGCCATCTGCGGCGTTATGGGCGAAGGGGGTCACGCCGCCCTCCTCGCGCAGCCGCGAGACGGCGTGGAGCGCCGCCCGCATCCCGCCCCGGCCGAGCCATCGCTGCGCCTGCCCGCGCGTCACCTCGACGCCACCTTCGGCAAGCCCGCTCGCCTTCGCCAGCGCCGGGCTCAGCGTCAGGATCGCCGGCCGATCGGGCGACCAGCGCCAGATCATCGCTTCGTTCGCCGTCATCTGCGCCTGACCGGCGGCGGCGCGATGGCCGCCCGCCAGCCGATCGGCGTGGCGCTTGGCGAAGCGGAGCGCCTGCGCGAACTCGCCCTCCGCGAAGGGAGAGGTGAGGTAATGCGTCGCCCCCGCCTCGAACGCCGCCGCCACCGCCGAAGCCTCGCGCCGGCCGATCAGGAACAGCAGCGCCGCGCCATTGGCCTGCACCGCATCGGAGAGCGCGCGCGCCGCGCCCAGCCCCTCGGCCAGCGTATCACGCGCGTCGATCACCGCGACGCGGGCACCGCTGGCGAGAAAGCGCCGCTCCAGCCCTTCGCTGCGCCGCGCGGCGAAGGCCGCCCAGCCGGCGCGCTCCGCCATGCGGGCGATTTCGTCACGCTGCCGGAACGACAGCATGAACAGAGGCGTCGACCCGGCCGGAGCTTCGTCGCTGATGGAAATCTCTTGTCTCCTGCGGATGCGCCACGGAGCGCACCCCACTATCCCGTCCGCCACGCTAGCCGCCGCCGTGGCCATCGCCAACGGGCTTTGACGGTCGTCCTGTCCCGCCTTGGGCAGGATTCGGCCCTCCTGCGCGCCGCCGCCGGCCTTGTCGAGCGGCGTCGCACGGCTTAGCTCTGATGGGATGACCAATGTCGCCCCTCCCCGTGCCCACGCGTCGGCAGACGCCGCGATGCTGCGCGACGGCTTCGGGCGGCGCATCGACTATCTGCGCATCTCGGTGACGGATCGCTGCGACTTGCGCTGCCGCTATTGCATGGCCGAGGCGATGAGCTTCCTGCCCCGCCGCGAACTGCTCTCGCTGGAGGAGCTGGCCGAGCTGGCGGAGGCCTTCATCGCGCGCGGGGTGCGCAAGATCCGGCTGACCGGCGGCGAGCCGCTCGCCCGGCGGGGCCTTCCCGATCTGGCGCGAGACATCGGCCGCCATCTGAAGACGGGCGCGCTCGACGAATTGACCCTCACCACCAACGCCACCCGCCTCGCCGAGCAGGCGGAAGCGCTGGCGGATGCCGGCATCCGCCGCATCAATGTCAGCCTCGACAGCCGCGATCCCGCGCTGTTCCGCCATATCACGCGCACCGGCGACGTGGCGCAGGTGCTGGGCGGCATCGCCGCCGCAAAGGCCGCCGGGCTCGCGATCAAGATCAACATGGTGGCGCTGAAAGGCCTCAACGAGGCCGAGATTCCCGCCATGGTCGAGTGGTGCGGCGAACAGGGCCTCGACCTGACGCTGATCGAGACGATGCCGCTCGGCGCCGTCGACGAGGATCGCACGGACCGCTATCTGCCGCTCGATGGCGTGCGCCGCACGCTGGAGGAGCGCTTCACGCTGATCGGCGACAATCACCGCACCGGCGGCCCCGCCCGCTATGTCCGCGTCGCGGAGACAGGCGGACGGCTGGGCTTCATCACCCCCTTGACCCACAATTTCTGCGAAGGCTGCAACCGAATGCGTGTGACCGTGCAGGGTCGCCTTTATATGTGCCTCGGCCATGACGACCGCGTCGACCTCAAGCAGGCGCTGCGCGAGGGCGGCCGCGCCGCGCTCGATGCCGCGATCGACGAGGCGCTGCGCCACAAGCCCCAGCGCCACCATTTCCAGATCGCCGGACGCGACGCTGAGCCTGCCGTCGATCGCCATATGAGCGTCACCGGCGGATGAGCCGCGGCATGAGCCGGGAAGACCGGCGCGAACCTCGTCTGGCGCTGGTCGCCTCGCCCACGCCCGCTGCGCAGGCTGCGGAAGCGGAGATGCGCCAGCGTTACGAATGGACCGACATCGCCAATGCCGACATGGTGGTGGCGCTGGGCGGCGACGGCTTCATGCTCCAGACGTTGCACGCGATGCTCGATCAGCACGAGATTCGTCCCGTCTTCGGGATGAACCTCGGCACCGTCGGCTTCCTGATGAACGAGTGGCGGCTGGATGCGCTGCACGATCGCCTGGCGCGCGCGCGCGCCTTCTCGGTCGCGCCGCTGCGTATGGAGGCCGAGACGGTGGATGGCGAGCGCTGCTCCAGCCCGGCGATCAACGAGGTCTCGCTGTTGCGCGAAACGCGGCAGACCGCGTGGATCGAGGTGAGCGTCGATGGCCGCACCGTATTGCCCGAACTGGTGTGCGACGGCGTGATGGCGGCGACGGCCGCAGGATCGACGGCCTATAATCTCTCCGCGCAGGGGCCGATCCTGCCGCTGGGCTCCGGCCTGGTGGCGCTGACGCCGATCAGCGCCTTCCGTCCGCGCCGCTGGCGCGGCGCGATCCTGCCCGAGACGGCGCGCATCTCCTTCCGGGTGATCGATCCGGTGAAGCGCCCGGTCTCCGCCGTGGCGGATCAGCGCGAGATTCGCGATGTGGCGGTGGTGGATATCTCGATCGACCGCTCGATCGCGCTCACGCTGCTGTTCGATCCCGAGCACGCGCTGGACGATCGCATCACGATGGAGCAATTCGCGGTTTAGTTGTGGATAACGCGCAAACGGGGTTGCAAGCCCGGAAAAGCTGATGCATAGGCCCGCCCACGCCACGAGGCAAACGTTCCCCGGTAGCTCAGCGGTAGAGCATCCGACTGTTAATCGGACGGCCGCCTGTTCGAATCAGGCCCGGGGAGCCATTTTCTTTCGAACAATCTATTCCGATTGTTTTTCAATCGGCTAGGGTTTGAAAGCACCGAATAGGCCAAACCAGCAGAAAGCCGGCACGCCGCAATTCCCTGGAATTGCGGCATTTTTCGTTCATATCGCATTTGGCGCGTCCATCTTTCTCCCTTCAGATGCATTGCCCCATGCTGAAGCGGCTCAGATGCTCTGCAGGCCTCCGATTTCACCCCTTGGCTTGTGATTGATCTCACAACGGCTCTCAATGGCTAGGGCACTGACATGCTTGGATGAGGCACATAGGTGCCGCTTTTGAGCCCTACACTGCCAAAGTTCGGCTCGCTCGCGCCCATCCTCCGGGGCGTTATCTCTTAAATCCCGTCTTCCAGGCGAGGCGGGGTACCTACATGATGCACATGTTCGACATGCGCTGCCGTGAAAATGGGATCGAGCATCGCCTGACCAGGATCAAGCATCCTTGGACCAACGGCCAGGTCGAACGGATGAACCGGACGATCAAGGAGGCCACCGTCAAATGCCAGGGCCAAACACCTGGATTTAGACCGTCTCAGATAGACGCTGCCTATCTGCCTCACGGAGGCCCATTGAATCTTCAGCGCCACTGTCGCGAAGTTCGACGTCGAGCGCACCGAACAAATCGCAGACCAGGTCGCCGACGTCCTCGAGCCCGACGGACAAGCGGAGCAGGCCCGGCGTGATACCATGGGCGAGACGCTCGGTTTCACTATAGGCCGAGTGAGTCATGCTCGCCGGGTGCTGGATTAAGCTTTCGGCATCTCCAAGCGATACGGCACGGAGGATGAGTTTAAGCCGATTCATCACGCGGATTCCGGCGGCGAAACCGCCTTTCAGTTCGAATGCTATCATACCGCCCGGCAGGGCCATCTGGCGCTTGGCAAGCGCATATTGTGGAAAAGTCGGCAAGCCTGGATAACGGACAAATGCGACCGCCGGATGAGCGACAAGTCGTTCGGCGATATATTGCGCCGTCTCGGAGTGCCGCTGCATTCTGAGCGCCAGCGTCTTCAATCCGCGCATGATGAGCATGGCGTTGAACGGGGCGAGCGCGGCGCCCGTCATATCCTTCAATCCAACCATCCGCACCTGCGCGATATCCTCGGCACGGCCCACCGCAAGGCCAGCGACCAAGTCGCCATGCCCTCCCAGATATTTGGTCGCGGAATGAACAACAATGTCTGCACCGTGGGCGATTGGGCGCGTCAAAAATGGTGTCGCGTAGGTGTTGTCGACGATCGTGCGCGCGCCGTGCGACCTTGCGATCCTCGAGACCGCCTCGATATCGACGAGCCGCATATTGGGATTGGCCGGCGTCTCGAAATACACAATCTTGGTGCGCGGACCGATCGCTGCCGCCACGGCATCCGGGTCGGTCATATCGACATAGGTGACCCGCACGCCAAATCGCGTGAGCCCATGCTGCATGAAACCGAAGGTGCAACCGTAGAGCGTCTTATCCGTCAGAATTTCGTCGCCCGCATTGAGGAACGTCCACAATACGGCGGTAATCGCGCCCATACCCGAGGCCGTGGACACGCCGGCCTCCGCGCCTTCGAGAAAGGCGATACGCCGTTCCAGAAGGTCGAGCGTGGGGTTGGAAATGCGCGTGTAGAAATGGCCGGCGCGTTCGCCGGCGAACATCTCACCGCCAGCTTCGGCGGTCTCGAAAGCGAAGGTGGACGTGAGATGGAGCGGCGGCACGAGCGCGCCCTGCTCATCGCCTGGATCATAGCCATGATGGATGGCAGCCGTCGTGAAATCCATCGCCTTGCCAGTCCACAGCACCATGTTACGCCCTTTCCCGAGTTCGGGGCATAAATAGCGCAGAATCACCGATGAGACATTGCGAACTGGCCCATGATTTGCCAAAATATTAGCATGATTTACCCCAAAAGGCCCCAAAAATGGATGCCAAGGATCATCAGATCGTTCGAATGCTTCAGGAGGATGGCCGCCTGACCAACCAGGAATTAGCTGACCGTGTGAACCTCTCACCGTCGCCATGCCTCAGGCGCGTGCGTCGGCTGGAAGCGGACGGCGTCATTGCCGGTTACACGGCAATCATCGACCAGAAGCGATATGGGCTGGCGATCACCGCCTTTCTTCGCGTGCGGCTGGTGCGCCACGGCGAGGAGGAGGTCAGAATTTTCGAGGACCGCATTCGCGCGCTGGACGAGGTTCTAGATTGCTTCCTGATGACGGGCGACGCGGATTATCTTCTACGCGTCGCGGTTTCGGATCTCGAAAGCTACGAGAGCTTTATCCGGCTCAAGATGCACGCGATCCCAGGAATTGCAGCGCTGGACACGAGCTTCGCCTACGGGACAATAAAGGCGGGACGCTATTTGCCGATGACGATGTGACAAAATTCACCCGCCCTCAGGGGGCGATCGACAGACGGGAAGCCGGTTGAACGGTGGCGTCGACGGCCAGACGATCGAGATAGGCGCAGAACATGTCGGCCACGGCATCGGCATAGACGTCGACGCGCTCCACCAAAGGCTGCTCCTCCGAAATCCGCTTTCCCGTCTCCGACATCGTCATCTTCAGGATCGTCATGGCCACCTCGCGGCGTTCGAGCGGGACGTCGGGCAGCGCCTCCGCCATGAAGTCGCGAAACACCTGGGTCGCCCGATTCCGAGGATCCTCGTCGAGTGTCGCATCTCGGTAATAAGGTGCGGCATCGGCGAGTGCGATCCGGAGTTCCGCCTCCTCGCGCTCCGATCGGACGAAGGCGCAGACGAGCCTCCTCAACCGGTCGGGCGGCGGGAGCGAACGGTCCTCAAGGATGCCGCACAGTAGCGCGACATTCTGCCGCCATTCGTCGGTCTGCAGGCGGAAGAGGATCGCCGCCTTGTTGGGGAAATATTGATAGAGCGACCCGACACTTACTCCCGCTCGCTCCGCGACTCGCGCTGTCGTGAAACGGTGCGCACCATGCTCCGACAGAACGCGAGCAGCAGCCGTGAGGATGTCTTCCACCAGTTGGTTCGAGCGCGCCTGTCGGGGCGCTTTTCGCGCGGAAAGCCTCGATTTCTCCTGTCCTGTCATCATCAGCCTTCCGAACGCGAATACCGAAAGCGACGAATCAATCGTATTTTGACGGCGGGCGCAAGATCGCCCCGACCAATCCACGGAGAATCCGATGACAATGTTGCATTCCGAGCCGGTCGCATCCCTGCTCAATCGCCTCTTCGCGGAGGCCGACGCCAGCCGCGCCGATATCCCAGCCGCCTTTGCCGGCATGTCCGACGACCAGGCCCACGCCATGCTCGGCAGCAGGACCGAGTATATCGACCTCTACACCCGCATGAAGGATCTGCCCCTCCCCGTCTCCCGTGAGGCCGGCTCGCTGCTCTACATGCTGGCGCGCTTCGGCAACGCCCGCTCGATCGTCGAGTTCGGCACCTCCTTCGGCATATCGACGCTCCATCTGGCGGCGGCAATCCGGGACAATGGTGGCGGCCGGGTCATCACCACGGAGTTCGAGCCATCGAAAATCGTCCGCGCCCGGCAGCATCTCGCAGCAGGCGGTTTGCTCGATCTGGTCGAGATCCGCGAAGGCGATGCGCTGGAGACACTCGGGCACGACCTGCCCGAGACGATCGACCTCGTCCTGCTCGACGGCGCCAAGGGCCTCTACAACGACATCCTCGACCGGCTGGAGAGCCGCCTTCGGCCGGGCGCGCTGCTTCTCGGCGACAATGCCGACATGTGCCCGGACTATCTGGCCCGGGTCCGTGCGGCCGGCGGCGGATATCTCTCCATCCCGTTTGGCGACGATGTCGAGCTTTCCATGAAGATCGGTTGACCCGTCCAGACGAGCCGCTCGCGGTCGCTCCAAGAACGACCGGAGCGTTTCCAAACTATTCAACCGGCGAAACCGGACGGACCCCATATAGGAAGAGCCCCATAGCGCCAGAACAGCCGATATGGGCGCCGAGCCGATCGGCTCCTCTCATGGGGGAGGAGCCGACACCATCAGATTTCCGTGCCTTCGGCGAGGGCCAATGCATCCTCAACGTCGACGCCGAGGTATCGAACGGCGTTCTCGATCTTGGCGTGACCGGGCGGGATCTGAACGGCCCTCGGTTTTCCCGTCGCCTTATAGATGATCGAGATGGAAGCGGACATTCACATGCGGCGGCGGGTCATGGCTTCGGGACGTCGATTACGTCGCCTGCTCTGTTCCTTTCGCGGATAAGCTCGATCAACGCGCGCAGGCCGGCGGGAACGTGCCGACGTCCAGGATAATAGAGGCAGAGCGCCGGATAGGGCGGGCTCCATTCCTCGAGCACCGGGACGAGGCGGCCTTCGGCGATATGATCGCGTACCGCCCATTCGTTCAGATACGCAAGACCGGCACCCGCCAGCGTCGCCTCCAACATCAGCGTCGTCTCATCAAGTGTGAGGGCACCGGGGACGTCGACTTCCACCGCCTCGCCGCGCCGCTCGAACTCCCAGGACCAGATCGCTCCGGTCGCCATTCGCGCGCGAATACAACGATGGCGGAGCAGGTCGGCAGGAACCACCGGCATATCGCGCTTATCGAAGTAATCGGGTGAGCCGACCACCACCGTGCGAACATCACCGCCGATGGGGATGGCGATCATGTCCTGCGGCACCGCTTCGGCGAGGCGGATACCGGCATCGAATCCCTGCCCGACGATGTCGACCAACCGACCCTCGGTGACCAGCACGACATTCATGTCGGGGTAGCGCTGCATATAGTCGAGGATGATCGGCGTCAGGATAATCCGGGCCGCGCCGGCCGATGTGTTGATGCGCAAGGTGCCAACTGGCGTGTCGCGGTGGCTGTTGATGTCTTCGATTGCGCCGCCGATTTCAGCAAGGGCGGGGGCCACGCGGGCAATGAACTGCCCGCCCGCATCTGTCGCCGAGACGCTGCGGGTGGTGCGATTGAACAACCGAACGCCGAGCCGGGTTTCAAGCGCTGCGACCGCATGGCTCAGTGCCGAGCTCGATATGCCGAGCTCGGTGGCTGCTGCGCGGAAACTGCCAAGCCGTGCGACCGCGATCACGGCGTCTAGCTCGGTCAGACCAGTCTTCGCCATTGTCCCGATTCCTGCATCACTTCATGCCGATTTATCCAGCTTATTTGACCAATCATAGCCGCTTAAATCCGGGCACCCCTCGGAGAAAAATCGTGAAGAATATCGACCGCATCTATATCGACGGCGTCTTCGTCGCCCCGCACGGCACCGAACTGTTCGACCTGCACAATCCCGCCACCGCGCGGGTGATCGGCCGCGTCCGGCTGGGCGATGTTGTCGACACGCACGCAGCCATCGCCGCCGCCAAGCGCGCGTTTCCGGCGTTTTCACGCACGACCAAGGCCGACCGGATTGCGATGCTGAATCGCCTCGCCGACGCCCTCGAAGCGCGCACCGCCGACCTGACCGAGGCCGTGATCGAGGAATATGGCGCGCCCCTGTCGCGCGCGTCGTGGATGGCAGACTATGCGGTCAGCGTCTTCCGTCTGGCCGCGCAGACGCTCGAGACCTATGATTTCACGCGTCAGATCGGCTCAGCGCGCGTCACGATGGAACCGCTTGGCGTAGTCGGGCTGATTACACCGTGGAACGCGAACCCCGGCTTCATCGCCAACAAGCTGGCGATGGTCGTCGCGTCGGGATCGACCTGCGTGATAAAGCCCAGCGAGATGAGCGCGATCCAGACCCAGATCGTGACCGAGGCGCTCCACGAAGCGGGCTTGCCTGCGGGTGTGTTCAACATCGTGAACGGTCGCGGCGATGTGGTTGGCGCCGAGTTGAGCAACAGCCCCGACATCGCCAAGATTTCGTTCACCGGGTCGACCGCCACCGGCCGCGCGATCCTTCGTGCAAGCGCCGAGACTTTCAAGCGTGTCACGCTTGAACTCGGCGGCAAGTCGCCGATGGTGATCCTCGATGATGCCGATTTTGCGGTGGCGATCCCGTTCGCACTCGGTGCCGGCTACGCCAACAGCGGCCAGGCCTGCATCGCCGGCACCCGCATCCTCGTGCCCGAAAGCCGGCTCGCCGAATTCGAGGCGGGGATCAAGGAAGCGGTCTCAGCCGTGAAATCGGGTGACCCGCGCAATCCGGAGACTGCGATTGGCCCCATGGTCAGCCAGCGACAGTGGGATTGCGTTCAATCCTATATCCGCAAGGGCTGTGAGGAAGGCGCGACGCTGTTGGCGGGTGGCGAGGGCCGCCCCGACGGGACGGCGGACGGCTGGTTCGTCAAGCCTACTATCTTCAGCAATGTGTCCAACGACATGACGATCGCGAGGGACGAGATCTTCGGCCCCGTGCTGGCGATCATTCCCTACGCCAGTGACGAGCAGGCAATCGCGATCGCCAACGACACCGATTACGGCCTCCATGCTTATGTCGCCGGTTGTGACGAAATCCGCGCCCGCGCAGTAGCAGATCGCATTATCGCAGGTCGCGTGATCGTCAACGCCGCGCCGATGGAGATGTCGGCCCCGTTCGGCGGGTTCAAACACTCCGGCATCGGTCGCGAAAACGGCGTGTTCGGGCTCGAAGCCTATCTCGAGCCGAAGGCTGTGATGGGCTGATCCGCCTTCGGCCCCAGAGGCAGGTTGACTACGAACAGCCAGCGCCAGTCCGCAATCGACAGGATCAGGGCGCCGAGCCAAGCACGACCGCCAATGCATTCCATCCGATCGCGGCTCCCACCCGCAAGACGTGCAGCATCATCCCGATCCCATCATGCTCCACATGCACGGACGGGATCGAGGTCTGCTCGCCGGAAGGCCGAATGAGCGCAGGGACGGCGATACGCGTTACTCCGCTGGCTTGCCCGCGCCCGTCCAGTGCGGCGTGAAGTCGCCATCCGCGAGCCAGCGGACCGGCTCGATCAGCGACTGGATCGCGCTCGTCATATAATCGATATCGAGATTGGCGATCGTGTCGGTCGGCTGGTGATAGGTCGGCACCACCGCCCAGCCCGAGAGCGTGTGCGCGACGACTCCCTTGAGCGCGAGCGAGTAGTTGTCCGATCGCTCGAAAAACTTCTCCTGCGGATAGGGATCGGGCGCGACATGGCCGCCATGGGACCGCAACGCCGCACCGAGGTCCGAACGATCGAACCCGGTCATCATCAGCGCGCCCTTGGGCAGCTTGGGATCCTGCGCACCGATCATCTCGAACTCGATATTGGCGACGATGTCGGTGAGCGGCACCGGCGGATGAGCGCCGAAAAAGCGGGAGCCATACCCTCCAATCTCCTCGCTGCCGTAGCAGACGAACAGAATGCCGCGCCGATGAGGTTTGCCCTCCGCGAGTGCATGTGCCAGCTCGAGCACCGCCGTCGTTCCCGAGGCGTCATCGTTGGCACCGTGCATCACCGGCCCGTCGCCGGTCTGACCGAGATGGTCGAGATGGGCCGAGAGCAGGATCACCCCGGCCTTGGGGTCCGTGCCGGGGAGATAGCCTATCGCGTTGCTGGTGGTCGTCTCGTCGCGCGCGATGGCGAGCGCCAGCCGTGCGCTTTCGCCGGCCTTGATCCCATCGACCGCCGCGGGCGGCAAGGTCGCGAAGGCGGGGCGTGGGGCGGGCGGCGCCTCGGCGAGATAGCGCGGCATATTCGTCCGTCCACCGATCTTGGCGAACCAGTCGGCAGCGCTCTTGCCGTCCTTCGCGATCAGCAGACCGATATGCTTCGAGCGCACCGCGCGCCACACATCGAAAGCCGGCACGTCCTTCGCGGTGAACACCACCACCGCGGCCTTGTCGGGCAGCGCGGCAAGGCTGTCGGCGATCACGACCGGGCCTTGCACATCGCCGGCCGAGCCAACGATCAGCCTCAAGCCCTCGGCCGGCCGACCACCGATCTCCAGCGTCGGGGCGGACGCCACGCGCGTGCTCACGATCCCGGCAGTCTGGAGATAGCCCGTCATCCCCGGCGCGTGCTGCAAGCCGAAGCCTTCGAACTGAGAGGCCACATAGGCCGCCGCGACCTCCTCGTCGTGGGTCGCGCTGCCCCGGCCGCGCAAGGTGTCGCCCGCCAGGAAATCCTCATGCGCACGGACCGATTGCGCACTCACCGTCCAGCTTGCCTCGGCGGGCGCGGCGGCGGCGAGCAACAGCGCCGCGAATGGGATGATACGCATACGAAGTCTCCATTTTTCCGGCGAGGTGGATGATATGCCGGACATCGTCGAGGAACGGCCCACGCCAATTTGCCTGAAACCATCGCCATCGCAACGGCATGACTGTCCGTCGCGGTGACGAGCGCCCGAGGTCATTTCGATAGGCACCGGCTGAATCCTTGATGACGGGCCTCGGTTCTCATGCCGCGCCGTTCGGGCCGCGACGCGCGTCGCTCGCGGTCAGCCAGACGGCGGACACGAGGAAATAGAAAGCGCCGAAGGCTGCATAGGGCGCGATGTTGGCGATGCCGACAAGCTCGGAACCGCCAGCCATCTTGAGCATGAAGCCTCCGGCGAGGATGGATTGCATACCGCTCAATATCATTGCCCACTGGGCGCCGTATGACTTCCAGCGCCGCACGCCCGTCACGAGCTGGAACAGGCCGGCGAGGATAGCCCAGACGCCAAAGACCTGCAAAACGGCGTTCATGCTCCGGCCGAGAGCGGCGACGACGGCGATCGCCGCCACGACGCTCACGATGCAGTTCAGCATTTGGCTCCTGTTGCGGGCAAGGCCGCCACTGTGGCCGGCATCCAGACAATTCGCGATTGCATCCCACGCCGGGTAGGCGACGAGCATGACGGCCGCGACGGATGGCACGCTTCTGGCCAGCGTAAAGGCCAAGGCGACCCATAGGGCGGAAACCGCGAAGCGAAGGAAATAATAGGTCTTGAGCCAGTTGCGGTTTGATCCGGCGGCTTTGGCGATCTTTGCCATGATGGGCTCCTGATGAAGGCGCGCGCGTCCGATGCCGGAAGCCGGCGGCCTTGGTGACGAGGGGAAGGTCGATCGTTTCGCGGGCGCGGCAGGCACCGCCCCGCAGGGAAGCGCGGAGCTATAAGCGGAAGCGCCGAGGCAGAAGCCATCGCGCCATGGCGGTCACCACGGCGCATCCCGCGGAATACCAGACGACGATGTATAGCGGATCGTTGATCGGGCAGCAAAAGGCGAAGATGAAGGCGCCGCATGTGCCAGCGGCGATGCCGGAAGCGAGCGCGCTGCCTTCTGGATGCGCGGGAGCGGCAGCCCGCATCAGCACGGCCAGCATCGCCATCATCGGTATCGACAGGACGACGATCGAGAATGCGCAGAGCAGGCCGCGCATGGGTGAAAGGCGATCGAGGAGCGTATGGCCGCTTGCGTCGCCGGCCCCGACGAACAGGCCGCCGATCATCACGGCGCCAGCGAGCATGAAAGCCAGCATCAAGCCACGACGAGGCCGTGCGGTTGGCGAGAAGGATCGGATCGCGACCGTGCAGCAGACGCCGGCGAGCATCGCGAGGCCGCCCAGCTTCCACATCATGTAGGGAGAAGCGATCCTCTGGCCCATGTCCGGCCGCATCAGCCCCAATCCGAGGAACAGGCCAAGCTCGGCCGCACCGAGCGCCAGCAACAGGGCGGCTTCCCGCAGCACGAGACGGCGCCGGACTGGAACCAGATCGGCCGACAGCTCGCGGATCAGGGCATCATTCGACATCTTCGGTCTTCTCAAGCAAGGCCGTCAGGCGTGCGAGCCCGCGGTGGATGTTCATTTTCACGGCCGAGGCGGACAAGCCCGTCTCGCGTGACGCGTCCTCGATGCTGTGACCCTGTATCTTGACCAGCATGATGATCCGCGCCTGCGCCGGCCGAAGATTGTCCAGCAAGCTCGCGAGGACCGAGGCGCTCGTGACGGAGGCCTCATGATCGCCGACCGCAAGATCGTCGGTCAGCTCTTCGGTCGGGCGGCGGCCAAGGCTCCGAAGCTGATCGATCCATTTGCGCTTGGCGATCGACGCCAGCCACGGACCCAGGGGATATCGCGGATCGTAGGTGTGGCGCCGCCGATGGACCGCGAGCAGGGTTTCCTGCACGGCATCCTCCACATCGCCATGAGGCAGGCGACGCTGGAAATAACGATGCAGCCAGCCCGAGATTTCACCGAGCAATCGACGATAGGCGCCACCGTGCCCATTCTGGGCCGCCACCATCAAGCCGCCCCATTCGTCCGGCGCGGCAAGCGATGGCCGCTCATGGTCATACCGCGCCGCGCCCGGAGATGGTTTGGAGAGGAGCCTCGATAGGAGATCGGAGCGCATGGTCTTTTATTCGCCAGCGGCGCAAGACCGGTCACCTCTCCATAAAATATTCTCGTCCGCCGGGAGCGCGGCGCGATTTTACCCTCCCGCACCGCTCGCACGGCATCGCAGCGTTTGGCGCGCACCGGGTAGCCAATGGCGGTATCCTTATGCTTTTCTGTTTGCGTTTGGAGGAATCTGCCTATGTCGAAGCCGTCGCTGGAGACCGTCGCAACGGATCGACGAGGGTTCATGGACGGCGCCGCCGCGACCCTGCTTGCTGCCCCCGTCCACGCGCAAGCATCGGCCGGCATACGGCAGGGCGCATATCGGCGCACGTTCACCGATCCCCATGAGCATCGCACCATCTCGGGCGGGACAGGACATATTCTTCCCCGGAAAGCCTCTCGTGCCTTCCCGCAAGCGGTGCCGGAGTTGCGAGGCCCATATGAAGCTTGAACGCGCCAAGCCCGGTCTGCCGTTGGCGAGCCTCGCGCTCGGCGTCGCGATCTTTGCCTCCGCCATGCTTTTCAAGGTCGCGGCCGAGGCTCGGGGCGAATCCGCCGCGACGGCGGTCTCTCCAGTCTATGGGGTCGCGTTGCCGGCCGGCTATCGGGACTGGAAACTCATCAGCGTGGCGCATGAGGCCGGCAAGAACAACGACATCCGCGCCATCCTCGGCAACGAGATCGCCATGCGGGCCTTCAGGGAGGGGAAGCGCCCCTTCCCCGACGGCACGGTCATCGTCCGGCTGGCGTGGCAATATCAATCGTCCCCGCGGAACGATGCCGTGTTTCCCGCTCCCCAATCCTTCGTCGCGGGCGAGCCGACCAATGTGCAGGTGAGCGTCAAGGATTCGAAACGGTACGGCGCAAGCGGCGGCTGGGGTTATGGTCAGTTCGAAAGCGGCAGGCCGAATGAAGACCTCGCCCTCGTCCGCGCCTGCTTCGCCTGCCATGCGAAGCTCGACAAGGCCGACGATCTCGTTTTCACGCACTATTCGCCATAAGCGGGAGCTGCGGGCCACCGTCCGAAATCCCCCGACAGCTCGGCGAGGTGGACCTGCCCTTCCATTTCAAGTGAAACCGCTTTGGAATATCGGACGCCCGTCCCCCCGAGTACTGGATGATCGCGATTGGATCAGCCCAGATCGGGGATTGACGTGCCTCTTCCATCATATGCCCTGATCGGTGTTCAGGCGGCTCTGCAACAGCGAGCGCGCATCGTCGAGCGCGCCGGGCGCGATGTCCTGCAACACGGTCATGAAATCGAGCGCCACCCAGGCCTTGGCGCGCTCCAGCAGCATGGGAACCGGGCTCGCCGGCTCGCTGCGCCGATAATAGTCGATCACGAGATCGAGCGTCCGGGCCACGTCCTCCCGATTGCGGACCACACCGGTCATGCGCGGGCCGGCGGCCGGGGCATCGCTCATCAATTCCCCCTCCTCGCCCAGACCCTCGTCCCCGGAAATCGGCTCCGCGCGCGGCAGGAAGGCCGCGATCGCGGCCTCCGCCGCCGCGAGACATTCATAGACCGGCGCGAAATTCGTGCCGCCTTCCGGGCCGGCATGCTCCATCAGAACGGCGTCGCTGCGCCGGAAAGCGTCGTGGATCGCCTGCAAGCGGGCCGCGGCGTCGCCGAGCCCCTCCTGCCCGCCTTCCTCCAGCGCCGCACGGAAGGGGCCATAGCCCTCCTCGCCCTCGCCACCGCGACGGAAGCGGATCAGATCCTCGACGGTGAAGCGGCCGAACCGGCCATGCTCCACCAGCACGACACGCCCGAGCGGCCCGACGAACTCACGGAAGCTGGCGAGCGTGTCGCAGGCTCCCTTGCGGCCGAGAAAACCATATTCCTCCAGCCGGGGATGCGCGTTGCCCCAGTATCTTTCCAGAACGCCGGCAAGCGCGAGTGCGCCGGTCTCGACGGTTGCAAGCTGCCCCGCGCGGGCACCGGCACGGCAGAGATAGACCGGCAGCCAGACATCCTTTGTCCGCGCCGACTGATCCGCGATCGCCGCGATGATGGCGCGCCAGTCGACGTCACCCGCGTCCTCCGCGACACCGGACGCGTCGATCGAGACGGACGCATCGAACACCTGCTCGATCAGATGCCGCTGCGGATCATAAGCGAGATCAGGCCCGGCCGGGTCTTCCCCGGTGACCGGGGCCAGCAGCTTTTCGAGATCGAGCGCCATGACGGGGAAACTCCTTCGCAGCGGCGGCCGCCATCGGCCGCGTTCGCCACGCGACTTAACGGACAAATATCCGCCTTCAATCGCTCCAATCGCGACAATTGTAACTTTGCCCCGGATAGCCACGCATGAAACGCCAAGCCGAAATGACGCTCGATGTCGGATCGACACTGAAGCTCATCAAGTTCGACTGCCAGGAACGATTGAGCTCCATCTATGGGATCGATGCGGAAATCGCCGTGGAGGACAAGGTCGACTTCCTCCCTATCCTCGGCAAGCCGGCACTGATCGAAATCTTCGAGCTGGAGAAATCGGTCCGCTTCTTCCATGCGCTGGTGATCGAGGCGCATTACCTCTCCCAGGACGATCAGGGATTTCACTATCGGCTGACGCTGCGCCCCTGGCTGCATCTGCTCGACCACAACCGCACCTATCGCGTCTTCGAGCAGAAGAGCGTCGTCGACATATTGAAGGAGGTGCTGGAATCCCAAAGCCGGCATGTCGATTACGGCAAGCTGACCGGCAGCTATCAGCCCTGGCCCTATTGCACCCAATATCGGGAAAGCGATCTCGCCTTCATCTCGCGGCTGATGGAGCGCGAGGGCATCTATTATTATTTCCGCCACGAGCGGGACGATCATATTCTCGTGCTGGCCGACGGGCGCGGGGCGCACCGGCCCGCACCGGGCTATGAGACGGTGAAGCTGCGCGCCGACTGGTCGGGCCACAGCGGCGGCCTCGCCGAAGCGCTGTGGGATTGGCAGGAGCATGTGTCGAGCGGCGGCGAAACGCGCTTCCTGCTCCAGAGCTTCGACTATCAACAGTCCAGCATTAAGGACGGCCACACCGACGGCCCGCCTCGCAATCCGGCCGACAAGCAGGAAGTCTACGAGTTCACCGGCGATTTCGTCGACGAGGGGCTCGCCGATCACTGGACCAGGGTCCGGCTGGAATCCGCTCGCGCGCGCCAGCGGGTCTACACCGGCATGGGCGACGCGATCGGCCTTGCCTGCGGCGGTGCCTTCACGCTGGATTCCGACGCGGCGTTCGAGCGTGGGCAGGAGTTCATCATCACCGCGCTCGATTACAGCCTATATGCCGAGCCCTATCGCTCCGGGAATGACGAGCAGCCGCGCCGCGTCCGCATCGAGGCGGTGACGAGCGACACCCAGTGGCGCGCCCCCTTCGTCACGCCGCTGCCGGTGGCCGGGCCGGAGACGGCGATCGTCATGGCCGGCGGCGCGGACGATACCAATGTCGACGCGATGGGCCGCATCCGCGTCCGCTTCCTGTGGGGCAAGCCGGGCGAGGCACCCGAGAAGGCGCGCTCCTGCTGGCTGCGCGTCTCGCATCCTTCCGCCGGCGCGGCCTTCGGCCATGTCACGTTGCCACGCACCGGTCAGGAGGTGATCGTCGATTTCCTCGATCGCAATCCCGACCGGCCGATCGTGACGGGCCGGGTCTACAATTCCGATCACGAACATCCCTACGCATTGCCCGAGCAGCGCACCCGCTCGCTCTATCGATCCCGCACCATCGGCGCGACCGGCAGCTATGACGGCGCGGAAGGCACGCCGCCCGCCCCCGGCTACAACGAGCTGAGCTTCGAGGATAAAGGCGGCTCCGAGCAGGTCTATCTGCGCGCCCAGCGCAACCGGCTGACCGAGGTGCTGCTCGACGACGAAGCCCGCATCAAACGCGATCGCACCGCCACCGTCCACCGGGACGACAGGACGACGGTCGAGACTGGGGACTACAGCGTCTCGGTCCGGGCCGGAGAGGCGACGATCGAGGCGGCCAGGCGGATCACGCTGAAGGTCGGCCTCAACAGCATCACCATCGATGCGCTGGGCATCGCGCTCAGCGTCGGCCCTACGCAGATCCGGCTGAGCGAGGCGGGCATCCTCATGAACGGCCTCACCGTCACGGGCGAAGCCGAGACGACGATGACGCTCAACGGCAGCATCACCACCGTCACCGGCGATGTGATGCTCAACCTGCTCGGCGGAGCGCTGGTGATCGCATGACAGGCTGGCCCCGCACGATCTGGAGCGAGGCGCGGCAGATCGGCGCGCTGCTCGGCTGGCCGCCCGCGCCGGGCGACGATGCCGCGCCCGATCGCTTCTTCGAGAGCCTGCGCGCCGAAGGGCGCGATCGTGATGCGGTGCGCTTCCTCGGGCAGGCGCTGCCGCGCTACGAGGCCGTGCTTTGGGCCGCGCGCACGGTCGAGCATGGCTCGTCGCAGGCCGATCCGCGCGCGATGGTGGCCGTCTCCGCCTGGCTCGGCGATCCGTCCGAAGCGCACCGGCGGGCCGCCTATGACGCGGCTCGGGCCGCTCCCGATCCGAGTGCCGCGCGGCTGTGCGGGTTCGCGGTGTTCACCTCGGGCGGCTCGCTCGCGCCCGAGGGCAAGCCGCCCTATCCCGCTCCCAAGGTCGCGGTCGGCCGTTTCGCCGCCGGCGCCGTGCTCATTGCGGTGGCGGACAGCCCCTCTCGCGATGCCGCGCTCCAATGGGCGCTCGATTATGGAAGCAGGCTCGCCACCGGCGCGCCGGAAGGACAGCCATGACCCTCATCCTCACCATCCAGAACCGCGACACGCTCGACAATGGCGAGCCCGCCACGCTCCGGCTCGACCGCCACGGCGCGATGATCGGGCGTTCCACCCATGCGGACTGGTGCCTGCCCGATCCCCGCAACCACATCTCCTCGCGCCATTGCGAGATCAGCTATCGCGACGGCGTCTATCTGCTCGCCGATCGCAGCACCAACGGCACGTTCGTGAACGGCTCGCCGGGGCGTCTGGAAGCGCTGCACGCCATCGCCGAGGGCGACCGCATCCTGATCGGCGGCTATGAGGTGGTGGCACGCTACCCCCACAACGAAGCGGCCGAACCGGTTGCGCAACCGCAGGCAGCGGCAGACACTTGGGGCGACTGGGCGCCCGAGCCTCGCCCCGCCGTCTCATGGGGCGCGTCCGTCGCCGAACGCCGGGACGCGCCGCGTGTGTCGCCGCCGCTTCCCGACGGTGGCGGATGGGACACGTCCGCCCCGCTCAGCCGCCCGTCTGCCTGGTCGAGCGAGCCGCGCGAGGCCGCCCCGCCTTCCGCCGGGGATATCTGGGGGCAACTCGCGCAGGAAAGCGAGATCGACTGGGCGCAAGGGGATTTCGGTCGGCTGGAGCCGGAGCCCGAAGCATGGGGCCGGGTCGAGGCTCCGTCCGAAACCTCCGCCGAAGCGCCTGCCGAGCCCGCCGCCACGATGCCCCCTGACGCGTGGCACGCCTTCCTGCGCGGCGCGGGTCTCGTCCCCGATCAGATTCGCGGCACGCCCGCCACCGTTCTCGCCAGCGCCGGCGCGATGCTGCGCCAGATGATCGCGGGGCTCGTCCTCATGGTCGACGCGCGGGCGCGCACCAAGGCGCAGCTCGGTCTACAGGCGACCAGCCTCGAGCTGGAGGGCAACAATCCGCTCAAGTTCATCCGTGCGCCCGAACGCGCCCTTCTCCAACTCCTCGAACCGCCGGAGCGCGGCTTCATGGATGCGGCGCGCGCGGTGGAGGATGCGCATCAGGATTTGCAAGCGCACCAGATGGCGACGCTGGGCGCGATGCGCGGCGCGCTGGCGGAGACGCTCGCCCGCTTCTCCCCCGCAGCGATCCGCGAGCGGCAGGAGACGCGCGGCTGGCTTTCGCGCCTGCTGCCCGGCGCACGCGAGGCGGCGTTGTGGCAGGCCTATGAGCGCGAGTTCGAGGGCGTCGTGCGCGGCGCGGACGAGGCCTTCATGGATATGTTCGCCAAGGAATTCCGCGTCGCCTACGAACGGCACATCGCGGAGATGAAAGCCCGCCGCCGCGACTGAGAGCGGCGGCCGGCGCTCAGCCGACCTCCACCATCGTCGTCGCGTCGCAGCCCACGACCGCGACCGTCACATTGTCCGGCGCGCCCCGGTCGAGCGCCATGTCGACCAGTCGCGCGGCCACCGCGCGCGGCGGCTTGTCGACGAGCAGGTTCTGGATCTCCGGCGCGCGGACCATGCGGCTGAGGCCGTCGCTGCACAGCAGGAAAACGTCGCCCGCTTCGACCTCGGCGTCGATCCGATCAAGCACCAGCGCCTCGCGCACACCGACTGCGCGGGACAGGACGTGCGCCATCGGGTGGTTGTCCGCCTCCGCGCGATCGAGCAGGCCCGAGGCGACCATCTGCTCCACCTGCGAATGATCGGTGGTGAGCGGCTGGAGCACGCGATCGCGGCACCGATAGACCCGGCTGTCCCCCGCCCACAGCACGGCGCAGCGGGCGCCCCGGATCAGCAGCACCGCCACCGTCGAACCGATCGCGCCGCCCGCTTCCCAGGCGGCCTGATAGATTTCCCCGTTGGCACTTTCGAGCGCCGAGATCACGCTCGCCGCGGCATCCTCGAAACCTCCTTCCAGCGACACGCCGCTCAGCGCGCGAACGATCGTCGAGGAGGCCCATTGCCCCTTGATATGGCCGCCCATGCCATCCGCGACCGCCCACAGCCCGTCCTGCGGGCGGGCGAGATGTGAATCCTCGTTGATCTTGCGCACGGCCCCGACATGCGTGCGCACGCCTTGCTCGAAGCGAAGCGTCGGTGCCATCAATCATCCCTTCCCTGCATGATCGGAGAAGCGCCGAGCCAGTCGGTCCGCCATCCTGCACGTGTATCGATCCGCGTGGCTTTCCCGGTCACGAGAGCCTCCGCGACGAGCCCCAGCACCGCCTCGGCATCGAGGCCCCGCGCGATCGCGGCTCGCAGGCACGGTTCCAGGCGTCCGGCCAACGTGCGCCATTCCTCGCCCCAGCCCGCTTCGCGGGCGACGCCCAGCACGAGCAGGAAATGCCGTCCTGCCCGATCGCAGGACGGGGCGACGCAGGCGATCTGCCAGAAGGGCTCCTCTGCGCTCGGCGCGATCAGGAAACCGTGCGGTGGTCTGCTCTCCCATAGCGCGTGGCCGCCATGCCTGTGAAACTCCGCCAGCGCATCGGTGCAGCGCGCGTCCCACGCCTCGCGCTGGGCGGGCGTCATGTTGCGGCAGACGAAATCGCCCAGCGCCGGCAGCTTCCCGAACAGGAAGGCTCCGCCCGTCGTCATAGCCGCTCCGGGCACTGGAACGAGAAGGGACCGCCACGCCCGAACGGGTTGCTCGTCGAGGGCAGGCGGATGAGGAGGCTGGCAGTCTGCCCGCCCGCGCCAAAGGTCGCCTGGATGGCCGAGGCGCCCGCATTGCGCACCTGCGCCGCGTCGAGCACATGGAACAGCGCCCACGCGCCGTCCGACTGGTCGCGATGCACCTCCTTGCTGCCCGAAAGCAGCGCGACATGCGCGTGCGGCAAGCCCGTCGGCGTCCAGATGAGAGGGTGCGTGGCCATGTCCCTCGCGTCGAGCCGATAGGTCGTGCCGCCGGCGGAAATCTCCACGGCGTCCACGCCATGACCGAGCGAGGCGAGACTGACGTTGAGCGCGAGGCCCGCCGATAGCAGATCGCGGATCGCCGCCGCCTTCTGGAACTGGACCGCGCTCGACGGCCTCAGCCCCTGCGCCACCGGATCGCCTGATCGCCAGCGCCAGACCGGCCCGGCGGTATCGAGCAGCGGCTGAAGACGGTCGCGCGTGAAGCCGTCGATCTGGCCGTTGGCGCCATAGACGCGCTGGAGATCCGCCACCGCCGCATCGCTCCGCGCGGTGCGGGCGAAGGGATAATGCCGTTCCGCGACCGACAGGCAGGCGGGCAGCACGTTGGCCGCATATTGCTGATTGAGCGTCGAAAGCGCGGTGCGCGTGGCCGCCCCCTGCCCGCGCCGCGTCGCCTGCGCGACGAAGGGCTGGAGCTGGGGCGGCGCGACCACGCCTGCCGTCGACAGATCGCCCAGCGCGGTCGCGAGCTGCCCCTGCACCGCACCGCCGTCGAGCGTCACGCCCGGCACGCCTGCCGCCGTGGTGGCGGCGGCCGCCTGACGGATGGCCTTCACCAGTTCGTCGACCGGCGCGGCGGCGCTCACGCTCTGTCCGGCGAAATCGGCGACACCTCGGAAATGTTCCTGGATCGCCCGCCCCGCGTCGAAGCCGTCTCCGCCACCAGCGCCGTCGCTGCCCAGCATCGTGTTGCGCCGGGCTTCGAGCAGCAGCGTCTTCATCGGCGGCGGCGTCCGCGTGAAGGCGCCCAGCGCCGCGCGGTTCGTGAAATAGTCGGCCGGCTGCGGCGTGCCCAACACCGCGTCCCACGCCTGGATATAGTCCCGCGCATAATCCTGCGCGACGGCCGCGCGCATGGCGGGGAGCTGATCGCGGATCGAGGCCTTGGCCGCGTCCGGCCCCAGCACCCAGAGATCGCGACCCAGTTCCGCCTCCACGTCGAGCAGGCCGGGCTGATAGGCCTTGTGATAGCCATCGGCGGTGAAGAACCATGGCACGGACATCTGAAGCACGGCCGCCCCATTGGCGAAGGCCTGGGCGTCGCCGCTGGCGAGCACGGCGTCGCCCCGCCAGTCCGGCTTGCCCGTCGCGGCCGCGCGCTGGCGCAGCACGGCATAGGCACGGTCCGCCACCGACAGGCTCTGCACCGCCGCGCGCGTGCTGGCGATCAGGGCACCATCGAGGGGCGCCCGCCGCCCCGGCCAGACGCGGCCGAGATCGGGGTCCGCCAGCAGTGCGTCGAGATGCTTCTCCAGCCGCGCGCGCACCTCGGCGCGGTCGGCGCCCGCCAGCGACTGGGCGCGCCAGTCCTCCACCACCCAGGCGCGCACCGCCCTGGCATCGAGCGGGCCATAGCCGCCCAGCATCAGGTAGGTCTTGAGCGGCTCATAGAGCCTGATCGGCCGGTCGGCATCCTGCCGCATCGCCTGTTCGAGGCGGAGCAGGATGCGCGGCAGCATCACGCGCTGGAGCGCATCCAGATAGGCCTGCCGCGCGGCGTCCGCATGGCCAGCCTGAAACAGGCCGAGCCGCATCGACCAGGGCGGCCCGCCCGCCTGCTGGTCGGCAAAGCCGCGCGGCATGGCGCGCAGCCGGTCGAGCAGCGGCAGCGCCTGCTCCAGATCGGGATCGCTGTCGCGCACCTCGACCAGATCGATGCCGCTCGCCTGCTCCTGCCCGATCGCCTGCTGCCCGCTGGTAAGGAGTGCCGACTGCAAGGCCTTGTTCCGCGCGAAGCTAGCGGCCCAGAGGCCGATGACTACGAGGCCCACCACCGCCATGACACCCAGCGCCGTGCCCAGGATGATCCGTCGGCGGCAGCGGATGGCGGGCTCGGCGCGGACGAGCCCGGCCTCGGGGAACACCACCTCGGTCAGCAGGCGGTTGAGGAAATAGGCCTTGCCGCGCGTGGCCCCGCGAGCCGGAGCCTGTTCCTCCTCATAGACCGCCGCCATCGCGCTCAGCACGCGATCGAGCGGCGCGCCCTCCTGCACGCCGCTGGCGAAATAGAAGCCGCGCAATCTGTGGCCGCCCTCGCCCTCCGCCGGGAAGGCCCCCTCGACGAAGCGGGCGAAGCGCGCGCGCAACGACGCGATCTGCGCCGGAAAGGAGAGGATCAGGCTGCGGCGGCGTTGATCGGGCTCGTCCTGAAGTCGCTTGGCGCTGCGTTCCCAGACCGCCTCGACCATCTGGTCGAACTCGGCGATCACGCTGGCAGCGTCGGTCGAGCCTTCGAGCGGGAAGGTCGCGCCGAGAACGGCCCGCCGCCCCTCCGCGCTCAGGTCTGCGAAATATTCGCCGAAGCCCGCCAGCAGGTCTGTCTTGGGAAAAAGCAGATAGACGGGCGCGGTGACGCCCAGCACGCGGCGCAGTTCCGCCAGCCGGCGGCGCACGGCGGCGGCATGGGCGTCGATCCCCTCGCGCGTCGCCGACATCAGCTCGTCCACGCCCAGCGTCACGAGGATGCCGTTCACCGGCTGGAGCGGACGCGCGCGGCGGAGCAGGCGCAGAAACTTCTCCCAGCCCGCGGCATCGGCCGCCGCATCGGAATCCTGCGTCGTATAGCGACCGGCGGTATCGACCAGCACCGCCTCGTCCGCGAACCAGAAATCGAGATTGCGCGTGCCGCCGACGCCCTTCAACGCGCTGTCGCTCCACGGGAAGCGCACGCCGGAATTGAGGAGCGCGGTCGTCTTGCCCGCCCCCGGCGGGCCGATGATGAGATACCAGGGCTTGGCGTAGAGATAGTCGCGGCGCCCGTTCGCCGCCTCCTTGAGCCGGGCGAGCGCATCCCGCATCCGGCCGGAGAGCAGCGTGCCCTCCGCCTCCTCGGGCGTGGGCTCGGCCAGTTCGGCGGCGAGGCTGTCGGATGCCTTGCGCGCCTTCCACCACCGCCACCCCGCCGTCACCGCGAGGCCGAGCGCGACGAGGCCGATCAGCAGCAGGCGTATCCATGCCGCTCGCAATGCCGGAAACAGCGTCGGCAATCCGATCGAGGCCAGCAGCGCCAGGATGAGGGCGGCCGTGCCGGCAAGCGCCCACCAGCCGCGCATGAGCTTTTCCATGATGTCACTGGCTCCGTGGAATGACGATCTCGACGCGGCGGTTGAGCGCCTTGCCGCCGGGCGTGGCGTTGCTGGCGATCGGCTGGGTCGCGCCGAGCCCCGCCGCCGTCACGCGTGAGGGATCGGTGAGATGGCTGCGGACGATCCGCGCCACCGCCTCCGCCCTTGCCTTCGACAGGGCGAGATTGTCGGGAAAGGTGAGCGTCGAGATGGGATCGCTGTCTGTATGCCCGTCGATGCGGATGGCGCCCTTCTCCTTGTCCACGGCATCGGCGATCCGCTCGAACAGGGCCTGCCGACCCGGCTCCAGCGCGTCCGAGCCGGACTGGAAGAGCTGGCCCACCGTGGTGCGGACGCGCAGGCTGGCCGGGTCTTCCTCGACCACGACGAGCTTCCGGGCGATCTCGTCGGCGAGAAAGCCCTGCACGCGCTGCTGCTGTGCGTCGGACTGCGGCGGCGGTGGCGCCGCACTTCGCGAGAGGCGGAGCGGCTGATCGGGATCGATCGCAAGCAATGTCGCCATGGAGGGCTGCCCCGTCTCGATCAGCACCAACCGCAGCGCCAGCACCACAAGCAGCAGCACACCGAGCAGGATGCTCGCCGCCAGCGCCAGCGGTGCCCAGAACCCGACCCGGCCAAGCGGCGTCGGCTGGCCCCGCCAATGCGGCACCAGCTCGGTGTCGGAGACGCGGCGCGCGTGTGGGAGCGCGGCGAAGGCGCTCGTCAGGATCTGACGCAGCCGGCTCCGGCCATCGTCGCTGATCCGGTGCCGTCCCTCGAACCCGGCGGCGAGACAGGCATGATAGAGTTCGATCAATTCGGCATAATCGGCCGGGCGCGACAGCATTTCCTGGAGCAGCGCCCAGAAGCGGTCACCGCCGATATTCTCGCCGAAGCCGCGCACCACCATGCTGCGCCGCGCCCATTCGGCCCCATCGGCCGCCTTGCCGGGCAGGTTCTGCGCCACGTCATCGACCGTCGCATAGACAGCGTAGCGCGCGCGGCGGCGTGTTTCGTCGTCATAGCCCGCGCTCGCCAGCGCATCGTCGAACCGCATGGCGGCGGCCGTCGCCTTCTGATGGAGTTGCGGCAACTCGATGGAAAGCCGGCCGGAGCGCACCGCCGCGATCAGCGCGAGGAGCGGCGATCCCGCCTCCAGCATGAGGTTGCGCGGCCGCGCGCGGGGCGGCGGCTCCGGCATGTCCTCGTCAGGCGTGAAGCGGATGGACGGCCCCACCTCCCCGTTGGCGGCCGCGGGGACAAAGGCCGTCCCGCCGCTCCCTCGCGAGCGCAATTCCTGAAGTGGCGTTGGGCTGAATACCGTCCGCTCGCTGTCGGCGCGATCGTCGGTCATCGGGATGCCGCCTTCTTCACGCACCAGAGTTCGAGCTTCAGCTCCGGCCAGTCGCCCGCGACATGGAGGCCCAGCGCAGGGGCGCTGGCGAAGGCCGCCCAATCCGGCGAGGAGCGGTCCAGCTCGAAATAGACATAGCCGGGGATGCCCCGGATCTGGGGTGGCGGCGTCGGCGTGTGGCGAAGCGGCACGCCGGCGAGCGCGGAGTCCACGATCGCGCGCATCTTCTGCACCGTCCCGATCTTGGCGACCGAGGGGAAGCGCGCCCGGATATCGTCGAGCGACAGGCGCGCGCTCACCGCGAGGTAGAAATAGCCGGTCTGGTAAAGCGCCGGATCGGTGATCCGCGAGGTATAGGCCCCCGGCCCCGCCTGCTGGAGCGGGAGCTGGATGGCCGAGCGATCGTAGACTGCCGACAGCGCCGCCTGGATCGCCTCCACCACGGGCTCGAACGTTTCGCGCAGCCGCTCATGGCCATAGGCCGGGAAAGGCGGCGGCCGGCGATCGGGATGGGTCAGCGTGGCGAGTTCGCCCGCCATGCCGAGAAACGCCTCGTAGAGCCGCTCGGGATGCACCATCGGGAGCGCCGCCAGATGATCGAGCTGCCCCTTCCAGCGATTGAGCGCCTGGAGCAGCAGGAAATTGGCGAAGGTCTCGGCCCCGCCATCGGTCGCCTCGACCGCGCGCACGGCCAGTTCCTCGATCCGCTGCGCGGAGCGGCCGACGATGTCGGAGAGGAAGCCCGAAAGCCGCGCGCTCGCCCGGATGTCGAGCGAGGGAGGGATATAGCGCTCGTCGAACAGCAGCGCGCCCGCATTCGTCTCGCGGATGCGGGCGAGGCCCAGCAGGATGCGGCCATAGGTCTGGTCGCGCGTGATGCCGAAGGCGAGATTGGGGCGCGCGATCTCGATCGGCTCGGCGGTCCGCTCCTCGGCGAAATTGTCGATCACCTCTTCTTCGTCCACCACGAAGCGGACGGCCTCGCTCCCGCCCTCTCCGCGCGTGCGATATTCGAGCGCGCCCGGCTGATGCGCCGGGAGAGTGAGCTGAAGCAACGCGTCGCGGGTGTCGGCGGGTATGTCGATCGGCAGTGGCGGCGGCAGGTCTCCGGGGATGGCGAAGGGAAGGCCGTCGGGCAGGATGCCGACCAGCTTCTCCACCGCGAACTTGCCGAGCGCGGCGAGATCGCGATTGATCTGAAGTTCGATCACGCCCCAGCGATAGGGGCCGGCGCCGCGCGCATGGGCCGCGACCAGCGCGTCTATATGGCGATCCTGCTGCTGGAAATGCTGCTGGCGCAGGAACAGCCCCTCCCGCCAGGCGACCCGCCCACCCTTCACGGACGCCTCGTCGCGGCAGGCAGAATGTGGAGATGTGCGAAAAGCATCGACAGCGTTCCCGATGGCCAGAGGGCGTCGGAATGGCGGTCTCCGCGTTTCAAACCCATGTCGCGCAGGGGGCTGTCGCGTTTCAAATGTAATGCAGGGGGCCGGAAGCGATCCGGGCGCATGGACGCTCGAAAATCATGCCGTTAGAGGGGCCGCCGGACGTCATCATGCCGGATGACGCGAGCCGCGGGCCGTCCCACGACGAGATCCTTTCGTCGCAGACGCCTCGTTTCGATGACAGCGCTTGTCACCATAGCATTGCCTCGAACGAAACGCGGTCTAGTGCGTGAAACCGTTTGCGTATCGAGTGGAGTGGGACCGGACATGCGAATGCTCGAAGCGTTTGGCACCGTAACCGAACCGCATGCCGCGCGAATCCTCGTCGTCGACGATGAGCCCGCGATGCAGCGTATGATCGTCAACTATCTGAACGAGCACAACATGCGCGCCAGCGCGGTATCCGGGCGCAAGGGGCTGATGCACACGCTCGCCGTGCGCGAGCCGGACCTCGTGGTGCTCGACCTGCATCTGGGCGAGGATGACGGGCTCGACCTGCTGCGCGAGCTGCGCGGGAAGAGCATCGTCCCCATCATCCTCATCACCGGCCATCGCCGCGACGAGATCGACCGCGTGGTGGGCCTCGAACTGGGTGCGGACGACTATATCACCAAACCGTTCGGGATGCGCGAGCTGCTCGCCCGCATCCGCGCCACGCTCCGCCGCCGCAACATGGACAGCCTGACGCCCGCCCGCCGCACCGAGCATCGCTACAGCTTCGAAGGCTGGCAATTCGATCAGCGGAGCCGGGAGCTCACCAGCCCGGACGGGCAGACCGTATCGCTCACCAAGGGCGAATTCGCGCTGCTCAGCGCCTTCGTCGCAGCGCCGCGACGGGTGCTCAGCCGGGAACATCTCCTCCAGGCGACGCGCCTGCATGAGGATGTGTTCGATCGCAGCATCGACGTGCAGATCCTGCGCCTGCGCCGCAAGCTGGAGGACGATCCGCGCGCGCCGCGTTTCATCCGCACCCAGCGGGGCGCCGGCTATATCTTCGATGCCGACGTGCGGGTGAGTTGAAACAGCGGCTGCCCTTGCCCGCCCTGCTGCTGGGCGCGGCGACGCTGGCCGCGTCGGGCCTTTTCTCGTTGCGCGCCGTCGCCGCGCCGGACACGCGCCGCCCGGTTCTTCCCCTGCCATCCCGGCCCGCGCCGGATCAGGCGAGGATCGCGGTGGGCGAGCGCCTGTTCGCCGATCCTCGGCTTTCGCTGCATGGTCGCATCAGTTGCTGGTCCTGCCACGACGTCTCCACCAACGGCGCCAGCGCGCGGCCCTTCGACAGGGGCGATGACGGCACGGCGATGCCGCTCAACACCCCGACCGTGTTCAACAGCACGCTGAATTTCCGCTTCACCTGGACCGGCCACATCACGAGCGCGCCCGGCATGATCGCCGCATCGCTCCGCAACCCGCACGTCATGGGAGGCGACGGGCCGGGCATCGAGCGGCTCCGCCGCGATCCCGTCCTCGCCGCCCAGGTGCGCGCGGCCTATCATCGCGAGCTGGACGAGCCCGCCGTGATCGACGCCCTGACGCTCTATCTCCGCTCGCTGACGACACCCGGCGCCCGCTTCGATCAATGGCTGGCGGGCAACAGGCGGGCGCTGACGGCGCAGGAACGGCGCGGATGGGCGCGCTTCCAGTCGGTTGGCTGCGTATCCTGCCATCAGGGCGTGAACATCGGCGGCAATCTCTTCCAGCGGCACGGCATCTTCCACCCGCTCGCATCCCCCAATCCCGCTGTCCTGCGCGTGCCCAGCCTGCGCAATGTCGCGACGACCGCCCCCTATTTCCACGATGGCAGCGCGCCGGATCTCTCGACGGCTATCCTGTCGATGGCTCGCGCGCAGCTCGACATCACCCTGTCGCCCGGCGACGTCGCCGACATCACGGCCTTCCTCGGGACTTTGACGGGCAGCTACAAGGGCCGCCCCGTCCGGGCGCCGAGGCGGTGAGGCTTTGGCGCACCGCGCTGGCGATCGCCACGCTCCTCGCCTGCGGAGGGCTGTGGATCGTGCTGATGCCCAGCATGTCCGAGCAGCGCTGGACCATCGGAGCCTATCATGCGCTGGATTCCTATGCGCTGGCCGATCGTGCGCTCCAGCGCGATCTGCTGATGGCGCGCGCCGGCCTGCTGCGAAACTACGATCCGATGACGGCGGACACGGCGGAAATCGACGCCTCTCTGTCCAGGCTGACCCGGCTGGCCAGCCGCGATCCTGCGCTGGGAAGCGCCGTCCGTCGGCTCGCCGCGGACGGCAATGTGCGCATGGGGCTGGCGGAGCAGTTCAAGTCGGACAACGCCCTCCTCCAGAATTCGCTGGCGCGCATCACGCTCGCCTCCTCCACGCCGACAGCGTCGAAAGCGGCCAGCCTGCTCGCCGCGCATGTGCTGCGCCTGACGCTCGACACCACGCCCAACGTCGTGGCCGATGCGGATTTGGGCATCGCCCGTTACGAACATTCGCCAGATTATGCGGACAGCGAGGAGGCCCGCCAGCTCCTCAACCACGCCCGCCTGCTCGTCCGCCTGCTGCCGGCGGTGGACCAGATCGCCGCGAGCTTCCTGGCCGTTCCCGTCGATCACGACCTCGATCAGGTTCATCTTTCCATCAACCGGATCGACGATGCGATCAACCGGGACATCCACCGCCGCAAGCTGGCCCTCGCCGGAATCACGGGCTTCGCGCTGATCGTCTTCCTGCTGCTGGTCCTGGAGGTTCATTTCCATGTCCGCTCGCTCCGCCGCCGGGGTGATTTCGAGCATCTCCACGCGACCATTCTCGGCCTGATGATCGATGCGCGCTCGCGCGAGCTGCCGGAGCGCATCCAGCACGCGCTGGAGCGGCTGGCCCATCATGTCGAGGCCGATCGCGCCTATCTGCTGCTCAACGACACGCGTTCGACAAGCTATTTCTGGTCCCGTTGCGGAGACTTCGTGCCGGCCCGCAGCCGCGCCGTGGTCGAGGCGGCGATCCATCTGCAACCATGGGCCGACGACCGCATCAATCTGCGCTCGCTGGCCGCGCTCCCGGCCGTGCAGCGTATGGCGATCGATCAAGGAGGCGTGCTGCCTCACTCGCTGATCCTGCTGCGCTCGCCCGAGACTGAGGATGCCGTGGTGCTCGGCATCGAGAGCGACAGGTGCCCGCTGCGCGTCGAGACGGAGACGATGACCGGCCTGTCCGCCGCGCTCGCCGCCATCCTCCAGGCGCTTCACCGCGACCAGTTGGAGACCGAGCGGCTGGAGTTCGAGCGCAAGCTCGCCCAGGGTCGTCGCATGGAGACGATCGGCGCCTTCGCCAGCGGCATCGCCCATAACGTCAACAACATCATCGGCGCGATCGCGGGCTTTGCCGAGACGGCCGAGCTGCATCTCCGTGGCGCTTCGCCCGCCAGGCACGATCTGATGGAGATCCGCTCCGCCGTGGGGCGGGCGCGGATATTGGTGGATCAGGTGCTGCGCTTCGGCCGCCGGGCCGAGCGGCCTCACGAGGCCGTATCCCTCGGCCCCTTCGTGGAGGAGACGGCACGCCTGCTCGGTGCCTCGCTGCCCTCCAGCATCACGCTCTATCTGGGGGACCATGTCTCCCCGACCATGCTCGAAGCCGATGCGGTCCAGCTTCAGCAGGTGCTGCTGAATCTCTGCCACAACGCCGCCTTCGCCATGCCGGAGGGCGGCAGCATCCGCTGCGACATCGAACATGTCGCGCTTCCTTCCTCGCGCCGCCTCAGCCACGCCGCGATCCGGCCGGGGAATTATATCGTGATCGCCATCTCCGATGAGGGGCATGGCATTCCCGCGAACGTGCTCCCGCGCCTGTTCGATCCCTTCTTCACGACGCGCCCCAACGGCACGGGGCTGGGCCTCTCCACCGCCTGGGAGGTCGTTCAGCAGCATGGCGGCTCGATCGACGTGCGGAGCGAGGTGGGGCGCGGCAGCCGCTTCGCCGTCTGGCTGCCGCGGGTCGACAGGGAGCGTGCGCCCGCGCCGCAGGCCGTCATGCGCGGCGACGGGCAGACAATCCTGCTCCTCAATCCCGATCCCGGCGCATTGGGCCGCGATGAGGAGCTGATCGCCGCGCTCGGATATGAGCCGTGGGGCTTCACCACGATCGAGGATGCGCTGGAGGGCATCACGCAGAGCGATCTGCTGCTGATCGCGGGGGCGGAGCCGGGCTTCGTGACGGAAGCGCTCGACCGATTGCTGACCGAAGCGCCCGGTCTGCCCCATGTCGTCGCGACCCTCATTGCGCACGACGAGTCCGAGACACTCCATTACCCGCTACGCGTCCACGAACTCGCCGTCGCCCTGGCCCTCGCACGCAAGGACGCCGAGAGCGAGCCGGCCTAGCACGCGTCCGCCTTCGCGATCGCGGTCCAGCGATTGCCGCGCATCCACTCGATGCGGCCGTCATAGCGGCGAAGCGGATTGTCGCCGAACTGCCCGCTCGAAATCTCGCAGCGATTTTTGAACACGCGCTCCACGCAGACCGCGCGGGAGCTGTAGCCAAGTTCGGTCCACCGCTTGCCGTCCCAGCGGCGGCAAGCGGAGAAATCGGACGCGCTGGTGGCCTCGGCATGTTGTCTGAACGCCGGGCGCAGCGCCTCGTCCGCTGCGCCGACGGGCGGCGGCGCCAGCGCAGGCGCGAGGGCCGCGGCCGGCTTGTCGACGGCGGGTTCCGCGACGGGGTGGACCGGTGCGCCCGGCGGGGCGGCGTCGATCCGCAGCCAGACCGAACGCGTGCGCCAGCCATGCACCGAGGCCATGCTTCGGACATGACGCGCGAAGTCCTCCGGCGGCTGTCCGGCGAAGTTTTCGGACAGGCCGAGGTCCAACGCACCCTGCCCATCCACGAGCACGATTCCCACCGGCCCGGCAGCACCGTAGCAGGCGGACACCTGAAAGCGGCCATCGCCCAGATCCTGGAACTTCCGGGGCTGGCGGCGGGCGAGCTCGGCGAACTCCCTGCGCCCGGATACCAGCAGATGCACGCCACCGTCGGGCAGGATCGAGAACAGCGCGAAATCCCGCCTGGGATCGCGCTCCACTATGGTCAGGTCGGTCCGGGCGGCGGGATCGGTGGGACAGCCTGGCGTGCCGACCCCGAGCGTCAGCAGACGGGTCGTCGACACCAGCTTGAACGCCTCGTCGTCGCCGGTGGGCTCTACGGTGCGCAGGGCCTCGATCAGATCGCAGCGCGTCTCGGGCACCTGAACGACGCCCGCCGAATTGACGGACTGCACGCCAAGGCCGTTCGCCCGCGCGGATGCCATCACCTGATCGTCCAGCGTCACGGGATCGCGCGCACCACCCGACACTTGCAGCGTCGGCGCGCCGCTATCCGCATGGAGCCATGCGCAGGACATCGCCTTCAGCAGCGAGGCGACATCACCCACTCTCGCCTGCTGCGGCGGCGGGGTGGCGATCCCCGCCGTTGTTATGGGCACCGGAGCCGGCGCGGGGGGCGGAGACTTATGGTGGAGAAGCAGCACCGCGCCGATGGCCGCCACCGGCAGCGCCACCGCCCCGCCGATCCAGCGCCGCGACGATCGCGCCGCCTTGCGCGGTCTGGCGCGCGGCGGCGAGGCAGGCGCCGACGCAGCCTTGGGCTGTGCCATCGGCGGCGGCGGGAACGGATCGGCGGGCAGGAAGGTGGTGGGCGGCGTTTCCACGGCCTTCGCCGGCTCCGCCATCACCGGAGGCGCGACCGGCGTTTCGATCGGCGCCGGCTCCTCCTCGCTCGCGTCGATCAGGTCCAGCTCGGTCAGGACGTCCGCCATCGAGCGAATGCGCTCGCGCGGATCGGGGGCCAGCATCCGGCTCAGCAGCGGCTCGATCGCGGCCGGCAGGCCCGACAGGTCCGGCCCTTCCCGGCGCCGCTCGATCGCCTCGGACAGCGTCTTGCCCATATCGGGCGCCTGCCCGCGGATGAAGGCCAGCAGCACCAGCGCCGTCGAATAAACGTCGGTCCAGGGGCCGACCTGTCGATCGAAATCGCCGAACTGCTCGGGCGCGACATAGCCGAGCTTGCCGGCGAAGCCGTCCCCCACCACCGTCTCGGCACTGACGTCGAGGCTCTTGGCGATGCCGAAATCGATGATCTTGGCACGTTCGAGCACGCCATCCGGCAGCAGGATATTATCGGGCGACATGTCGCGATGGATGGCGCCATGCTCATGCGCCGCCTCCAACCCCGCGGCGAGCCGCCGGGCGAAGCGCACCACGGCCGCGATGCTCGGCCGCGTGCCGTCGAGATGGGCGGACAGCGGCTCGCCGTTGATGAAGTCCGTGACGATATAGTGCAGGTCCAGATCGGGATCGCGGGCCAGCACGCGATACTGGACGATCGCCGGATGCGCGATGCGGGTGAGCACCTGCGCTTCCTTGCGGAACATCGCCAGCACCTTGGGATCGGCGGCGAGATGACTGCGCATCGCCTTGATCGCGACACGCTCGTCGCTCTCGATGTTCACCCCTTCGAACACCTCGCCCATGCCGCCGCGGGCGATGAAGCGATCGACCCGGTAGATGCCGTTCAGCACGTCGCCCGGTTCGAGGCTCACCTCGCGCCGCGGGCCACGACGCTCGCTCGCGCCCGCGCTTACCTCCGGCGCCACGACAGTGCGGTCGTCGGCGGGCAGGTCTGGATCGTTCACGTCGTCGGCCCCTGTCATGATGGATGTCGCCCGCTCATTCCGCCGCTTCGAGCCGTGGCTCGGCGGCTTCGTCCCGGTCGGTGTAGCGATAGGTGAAGCCCTGCCCGTCCGCGCCGACATGGATACTGGCGAGGCGGCCGCCGACGGCCTGCCGCTCCAGCACCGTCACCGACAGCTCCGGCAACATCGAGTTGGTGAGGATCGCGTCGATCATGCGCCCGCCCGACGCCACCTCCTGGCAACGCGACACGATGAGTTCGACCACGGCCTCATCATAGTCGAGCCGCGCGCCGAGATTGTCGTCCACGCGACGGACGACGCGATCGAGTTGGAGCCGCACGATATCGCGCAGCACCGCCGGCGCGAGCGGCCGGTAGGGCAGCACCGTCAACCGGCCGAGCAGCGCCGGCGGAAAGACCTTGAGCAGCTCCGGCCTGAGCGCCTGCGCCAGCCCGTCCGCAGCCGGCGCCATCTCCTCATCCTCGCAGAGCGTGGTGATGAGATCGGTGCCGACGTTGGAGGTGAGCAGGATCAGCGTGTTGCGGAAATCGATGTAGCGGCCTTCCGCATCCTCCATGTAGCCCTTGTCGAACACCTGGAAGAACATCTCGTGGACGTCGGGATGGGCCTTCTCCACCTCGTCGAGCAGCACCACCGAATAGGGCCGCCTCCGCACCGCCTCGGTCAGCACGCCGCCTTGCCCATAGCCGACATAGCCGGCCGGCGCGCCCTTCAGCGTCGAGACGGTGTGCGCCTCCTGAAACTCGCTCATGTTGATGGTGATGAGACTGTCGTCGCCCGAATAGAGCAGCTCGGCGAGCGCCTGCGCCGTCTCCGTCTTGCCGACGCCCGACGGGCCGCAGAGCAGGAAGACGCCCACCGGCTTCACCGGATTGTCGAGCTTGGCGCGGCTGGTGCGGACACGCCTGGCAATGGCGTCCATCGCCTCGTCCTGGCCGATCACCCGGCGCTTCAGCCGCTCCTCGATGACGAGGACGGAGGCGATCTCGTCCTTCACCATCCGGCCGACGGGAATGCCCGTCCAGTCACCGACCACCGCCGCCACCATATCGGCATCGACCTCGCCGAACACCATCGGCCGGTCCCCACGCAACTCCCTCGATCGGGTGAGCGCGACGTCGAGAGCCTCGCCGCCCTCCCCGTTCGCCAGCATCGCCTGACGCGCGGTGCTCACATCCTCGATGGCCGCCTTCTCGGCCTCCCATCGCGCTTCGAGATCAGCCCGTTCGCCGCGCGCCGCCTCCAGCGCCTCGATGATGACGGCGCGGCCGTCGGGGGCATAGCGCCCCTCGCTCTCACGGGTGGCGACCTCAAGCTCCACCTCCAGCAGCTCGATCCGCCGCCGCGCGTCCTCGACCGCCGCAGGCGTCGCGTGCTGCGACACCGCCACGCGCGCGGCCGCCGTGTCGAGCAGGCTCACCGCCTTGTCGGGAAGCTGGCGCGCCGGGATGTAGCGCTGCGAGAGGCGCACCGCCGCCTGCACCGCTTCGTCGAGCACCACCACGTCATGATGCTTCTCCATCACGCCCTTCAGCGAACGCAGCATCGCGATCGCGCGATCCGTTTCGGGCTCGCCCACGGCGATCGGCTGGAAGCGGCGGGTGAGCGCCGGATCCTTCTCGAAATATTGGCGATATTCGGCCCAGGTGGTCGCCGCAATGGTGCGCAGCCGGCCACGGGCGAGCGCGGGCTTGAGCAGGTTGGCGGCGTCACCCGTGCCCGCCTGACCGCCCGCGCCGATCAGCGTGTGCGCCTCGTCGATGAAGAGGATGATCGGGCGCGGCGAGCCCTCCACCTCGTCGATCACCTGCCGCAGCCGCTTCTCGAACTCGCCCTTCACGCCGGCGCCCGCCTGCAACAGGCCGATGTCGAGCGCGTAGAGCGACACGTCCTTGAGCGCGGGCGGCACGTCGCCGTCGGCAATGCGGCGGGCGAGGCCCTCGACGATGGCGGTCTTGCCGACGCCCGCCTCGCCGGTGAGGATCGGGTTGTTCTGGCGACGGCGCAACAGGATGTCGATCGCCTGCCGGATCTCGGCATCGCGGCCGACGATCCGATCGATCTCGCCGGCCCTCGCTCTGGCGGTCAGGTCCACGGCGAAGCGGGCGAGCGCCTCGCCGAGCGCGGCCTCCGGCAACGCGGCCCCCTCGGCCGGATCGGCGGCCGTTTCTGCGGAGCCTTCAGCGGATGTCGAAACGAGGCTCGCGAACTCCTCCCCGATCTGCTCGGCGGAAAGCTTGCGGAACTCGGGCGAGATGCCGAACAGCAGCGAGCGCAGCGTCGGCGTCTTGAGCATGGCGAGGATCAGATGCCCGGTCCGCACATGCCGCGCGCCGTACATCAGCGAGGCATAGAGCCACGCCTTCTCGATCGCCTCCTCGATCTGGGGCGCGAAGTCCGACACGGCGGTGGCGCCGCGCGGCAGCCTGTCGAGCGCGACCAGCACGTCGCCCGTCACGATGGCATCGTCCACCCGGAAGGCCGTGCGGAACGCGGCGACGTCGTTCTGGCCGTCCTGCAAGAGAATATGCAGCCAATGCGCCAGTTCGACATAAGGATTGCCCCGGATGCGGCAGAAGCCCGTCGCCGTCTCGATCGCCTTCAGAGCGGTGGGATTGAGCCGCCCGAACAGGGCGGACCGGCTGATCTCGGTCATGCGATAGCTTCCTCTTTTCGGGTCTGTGCAAGGCGGCGGGCGCTGATGCCGAGCCGGGTGTCTGAGCGGGTTCCGTCAGGCGGCAGCGGGCCGATCCAGCCCGACCAGCCGAGACGCCCGCCGCCGCCCAGCCGGGCGGGCCGGATGGCGCCGTTCGAGACTTCCAGCTCGATGTCCCATTCGAGATGCGGCGGCGCGAAGGCATCGAGCGCCTCGACCAGCAGAGCGTAGCGGCGGCCGCCGGGCAGAAGCTCGTTCATCACCTCCGCGCTCGGCACCGAGACGACGACACGGAAAGCATCGGAGACGGTCCGCACGCGCCCGCCAGCCACCGCGTCGCGCCCGAGGCTGGCGAAGCCGCGACCGGCGCGGCTGCGCTCGTCGGGCTCCACGTCACGCCAGCGCGGGACATGCTCGACGATGCGGACCGGCGCGCGCATCAGGTCCGCCAGCGCATCCTGAATCGCCGCCGGGCTGCGCGGCGAGGCATAGAGCGCGGCATAGCGAAGCCGCGCGCGGGCGGGCAGCAGCGCATCGGGCCGCACGCCCTGCTCAGCCCCGGTCAGCGCGGCGATCCGATCGCCGAAATGATCCTCTTCCGGCCGGTCGGCGCTGGCGGCGGGGCTCGCCACCGCCCAGCTCCGATAGAAAAGCTGGAGCATCCGCCCGGCGAGCACGTCGAGAAAGCCGCCGAAGGGCTGCTTCTTCGAATAACGCCGCTCATAGGAGGCGAACTCGCTCAGATGCAGCGGCAGCGGCGCCATCGGCCCGGTCAGGCCCAGCCAATGCCCCTCCACCCTCGCCCGCCCATCCGCGATGCGCACGGAATCCAGCGTCGCGGCGGGGAAAGCGAGCGACGGCACCTGCGCCAGCGTGACGACATCCTGCGCCGGCAGGCGTGACGCGCCGATGCGAGGGCGGCCATGCGCGCGCGCTTCCGCCCCGCGCAGCAGCGCGAACGGCGCCAGCGCGCCGATCCGCTCCGCCGCGCGGGCGAGATAGCTCAGATGGTCGGGCGTTGGCCGATGCGGGCGGGCCATGACGCGAACGTCCCATGCTGTACGGTGTCGAAAACGCATTCGGTGAAGCTGTTGATCGAGGCGAATTCTCCGAGGAAACGCTCCAGCACCGCGCCGAACAGGAACATGCGGGCATTCTCGAAGCTGGCCTCGTCGAGCGCGATGCGAAGGCGCTGCCCCCGCACGAAGGCGCTCGGCCCCGCCCCCGGCGCGCGGCGCGAGACATGCGAGGCCCGGATCGAGCGCACGCCGTCCACCTGCCGGCGCAGCGCCGCGTCCTCCACCCGCCCATAGAGCGCAAGGTGGGCGCGCAGCACAGAAGGATCGCCGTCCTCGCCGGCCGCGAAGGAGGTGTAGTTGGGCGTCAGATGCCCGATCACGCGCCAGGCGCCATCGTTCAGGCCCATCGGCGAACGCGGCGGCGTCGGCGGGCGCAGGATATGGATGGCGCGCACCGGCAATCCCTCCGCAACGAAGGGCGAGGCGGCGCCCGTCCGCACCAGTTCCGGCAATTCGCGGTTGGTGACGAGCGCGCGGACCGAAAGCTCGCGCACCTCCTCCAGCCGCTCGGGCCGGCCGGGCGCGGTCAGGCTGAGCCAGGTTTCGGTGCCGACATAATCGCTGCGCCTCCGCGCCCGCTGCTCGCGCGTGGAAAGACGGCGCGGGCGCAGGCGCGTCACATGGAAAAGCGCATCGCTCCAGTCATAGAGCAGCCCGGCGAAGTCATAGAGCGGCGCCACCGGCCGGGCATCGCCGCCATCCCGCCCATACGCCTTCACGTCGAGCAGGCGATATATCTCGAAGCCGAGCGGACGGGTGCGGTCCGCGATCACCTGCCGCTCATGCTCGAAGCCGCTCACGGGGATGCGGTCCACCTGCTTTTCGAACAGGTTGATGGCCGGCGTCGCGAACAGGCGGAAATTGGCGGAGGAGACGGCGCCCTTGAGCCCCTCCACCGCGCGCCGGAACAGGATGACGATATCGCACGCCTGCGCATCGCCGCAGGCCGCGAAAGCCTCGTCCAGCCCCTCGATCCGCACGAACAGGAAGCGTTCGGGGCAGGCGAAATATTCGCTCAGCAGCCGATAGCCGCGATGCGAACGCCGGTCGGCCGGCAGCAATGCGCATTGCTCGTCGAACCCGTGCTGGGCCGGCAGCGGCAGGCGGACCGTGGCGGTCGCCGAGCCGACCGGACGCGCGGCGACGGCGACGGCATCGCCGATGAACTGGCGGTACAGCTCGCCCGGCGCCGCTTCCGCGCCGTCGAGATAGAGGGGCAGCGCGCCCGGCTTCAGATCGGCGAGCCGCACGCCGCCGGTCGCCGCGATCCGCAGGCGCAGCCCCGCCTCGATCGCCTCGCCGCCGCCCGCCGGCACGAAAGGCGCCACTTCCGAACGCGAGCCCAGATATTCGGCCTCGACGATGGCCAGCGGCCATAGCGTCACCTCATGGCCGGTGCGGAAGGTGACAGGCGAATTGTCGCGATCGCCGGCAATGGCATGGAGCTTCGTGTGGCGCGGCACGGGCACGCCCTTCGCCATCGCCGTATCGCCTTCGCGCGGCTCGAAGCCCACCACGCACATGGAAGGCGTCGGCGCGCAATAATGGGGCTGCACCGCATTCAGCAGATGCTGGGTGAAATCGGGAAACTGATCGTGCAGCTTGAGCTGCACCCGCGCGCCCAGGAAGGCCACGCCTTCCAGCAGCCGCTCGACATAGGGGTCCACCTCGGTGGTGGCGCCAAGGCCGAGACGGCCGGCGACCGTCTCATATTCCTCGCCGAACTCGCGCGCGCTCTCGCGCAGATAGACGAGTTCGTCATTGTAGAAGCGGAGCAGCCGGGGATCCATCATTCGCCCCAGAGCGTCACGGCGCCGGTGTCGATCTCGACGTCCGTGCGGAACTCGACGGGCAAGGCGCGCACCGCCGTGGCGATGTCGCCGCGGATGGTGAAGCCGACGCTGTTGGCCCGCTCGCGCGCGGGGTCGGCCTCGACGTCGAGGCTATGCCGGTCGACGCGCGGCTCGTAACGCTGGATCGCCTCGCGCATGTCTCGCGCGCGGGACTGCACCGCCTGCCGGGTCAGCAGCTTGCCGGTCAGGTCGCCCAGCCCATAGTTGAGCGTGGAGGTCGCGACCTCGGGCGCCTGCGCAAGATCCTGCACGGAACCGAAACTGGTGGTATTGAGCAGCCAGTTCAGCTCGCGCAACACGGTGGCGCGCATCGCCGCCTCGTTGAACCGCTCCAGGCGCGGCACGGTGTAGAAGCGGAGCGACCGGTCGAGCCCGGTCAGATCCTCGCCATCGTCGCGCAGGCCGTCCAGTTCCAGGTCGGCGACCAGCTTGTCGAACAATGTCGGGTTGATCCGGCTGCTCATGATGGATCGGCGAAGCGGATGCGGCGGAACGAGAGGATGCCGACATCCTCGCCCTCGCCAGTGGTCCAGACGCGCTGGCCATTACCCCGGACAAGGCCGCCCGCCTCGCGCCACTCGGTCATCTGGGCAAGGCGCAGCCCGCCCTCCGGCTCGCGCTCGGTGCCGGGGTAGCGCACCGGCAGCATGGCGGCGAGCGCCGGCCCCTGACGGAAGCGGATCCCGGCCGGCAACCATACGAGATCGCGCAGGTCGACCGGTCCCTCGGTGCTGATCTCCTCCACCATGGCGAAGGGGATCAGACCCCAGCGCCCGGCAACGATCGCTTCGAACATCGGGCCGAAGCGGGCGTCCCCGTCGAAGAGGAAGTCGAACGGCCGGCCGTCCACATCGCCCGGCGTATCGGGACAGGCATCGAGCGCCCCCGCGTCCGGCTCACCGGTCGCGATGGCCGACACGAGGGCTTCCGCCCAGGCCGGGGCCTCGATCAGCAGGGAGGCGGCTTCCTCACCCGCGAAGGCCCGTGCGCGCGCCTGCTCGCCCTCGATGGCCTGGCCATAGGCCGCCGCGAGCATCTGCGCTTCCGGGGACAATTCGGCGAGAGCGCGAAGCTGAGCCCGCGCCTTCTCCCACTCGCCTTCTACGCAAAGCAACTGGAATAGAAACATCCGGGCACGCTGGTCCGCCGGGCGATCGCGCACGCCCTGCACGAGCTGCCGCCGCGCCTCGGCAACGTCCCCGGCCGCGAGCAGTTGGGCGGTGTGCGTTTCGTTCAGGGAAACGACCGACATCATATACATCCCTCGCTGCTGACGGCCGGATTGCCGAACGGAGCCGGGCTAGGGCTCCACCGCTTCGCCCCGATTTCAACGGCGGGGCATCAGGTTACGATTGTCATGCAGACGTGCGCGTTCAGGTGAACCGGCGCATCAGAAGCTGCCCGAGCTCCGCTATGGCAATCGCTTTCCGGCGCGAGTTCATGCAGCCGCCCGTGTCATACATCGAGATGATGACGCCTGCCTTGGCCGCCGATTTCGGAGGCGATCCGAACGGCCGCCGGCTTTCACCATAGGTCTCGAATGTCTCGGGGAGCTTGGTGACCGCCTCGCGTATCGTACCTCCCATTCCATTATCCCTGAAGGTGATAAGCGCATCCATGGATTGGAGCGCGTTCCCCACGGTATCGATGAAGAACCCGCCAATCCTCTTGATGAGAATCTTGTCGGCATCATAAATGCGCAGCGGCGGCACTTCCGTGAAATTCGGCACGATCTTGCCGCATATCGAGAATCCCGCCTCCATGAGCGCGCCCTTTTGCTCGATATAGATCGGCACGTCGCTCTTCTTCATGGCGTCGAGCGCCTGCTTCACGCTGTCGGCGATGACGGCGACCGGAAAGACGCCGACGCCCGCCTCGCTGAACACCAGCCCGCCCGTGGCCAGCCGGGCCGGGATGTTGGAGATGCTTTCAACCGCGAACGCCCGCGTGCTGAGCGAATGGACCTGTGATCCGCGAAGCCGCTGATAAGAGACGGCGCCACCCAATGTTTCGAGATGCATAACGGTCTTCCAACAGCATCTGGCCCGATGGCGTGCCCGATCGGCCGGGCACGCCGCGCATGGCCGTCAGGCCGCCTGGTTCTTGAGGATGTCCCACTTGAACTCGGGGCTGGCGCCGCCGCTGCCGCCGGTCTTGCTCTGTTCGGTGTATTTCACGTCGATCTTCTCGAAGTTGAGCGAGATCACCTCGGTCGTGCGCTCGTCGCCGCTGCTGCCGCCGTGCTGGATGTTGGTGACCATCACCTCGGTCATGGTGATGATGAGATATTCCAGCGGGTTGTCGCCGCCGGCCTTGCGGATGGTGAGCGTGGCGGTGGTGACATGCTTGCCCTGCGCGCAGCTCAGCATCAGCGGGGTCGAGGCGAGGTCGACATATTTGGTGACGGACAGATCGTGGATATTGACCTTGCCGGTGCCGGCGCCACCGCCGAGATGGGCGGTGCCGGTGTTGCTCATGCCCCAGTTCCAGCCGATGATATCGATCTCCTGGGCATGTTTGGCATCCTCGGACTCACCGTTGATGCCCGTGAGCTTGAGGAAGATATCGACAGCCATGACGTAATCCTTTTTCGTGGATCAGGAAGGGTTCGGGGATTTCGGTCCGCCGGAAGCCGCGCTTATTTTTCCGCGCGCGGCAGGCGCGAGACCATGCTGAGCGACACGTCTATGCCCTCGAGCTGATAGTGCGGGATCATGCGGAACAGGCCGCGATAATAGCCGGGGTTCTCCGGGTCGGGGATCACCTCGACCGACGCCTGCTTCAGCGGCTTGCGCGCCTTGGTCTCCTCGGTCGAGAAGTCCGGCTGGACGTCGACATATTGCATGATCCAGCTCTGAAGATCGGCCTGGAGCTGCGGCGCCTCGCGGGAGCTGCCGATCCAGTCGCGCACCATGCACTTCAGATAATGGGCAAAGCGGCAGCTCGCGAAGATATAGGGCAGCCGCGCCGACAGGTTGGCGCTCGCCGTGGCGTCCGCATCCTCATAGGCCTTGGGCTGGTGCAGCGTCTGCGCGCCGATGAAGGTGGCGTGATCGGTGTTCTTGCGATGCACCAGCGCCATCAGGCCCGCCTTGGACAGCTCCGCCTCGCGACGATCCGAGATGGCGATCTCGGTCGGGCACTTCGCATCGACACCGCCCTCGTCGGTCGGGAACAGCGCGGTCGGCAGATCCTCGACGGTGCCGCCGGATTCCACGCCGCGGATGCGGGTACACCAGCCATAGGTCTTGAACGCCTCGGTGATCCGCACGCCGAGCGCATAGGACGCGTTCAGCCAGAGATGCTTGTCATGCTGGCCGTCGACCTCTTCCTCGAAGGCGAACTCGGGCACCGGATCGGTATCCGCGCCATAGAGCGGGCGACCGAGGAAGCGCGGCAGGGTCAGCGCCATGTAGCGGCTGTCGTTGGACGACCGGAACGAGCGCCACGCCATATAGTCCGTGGCGTCGAACTGCTTGGCGATGTCGCGCGGGTTCGACAGCTCGCCCCAGCTATCCATGCCGATCAGGCCCGGAGCCGCCGCCGCGATCACCGGGCAATGCGCCGCGGCACCGATCTTCGACAGGCCCTTCATCACCTCGATGTCCGGGCCGCCATGGTCGAAATAATAGTCGCAGACGATGGCGCCGTAAGGCTGCCCGCCGAGCTGCCCGAACTCGGACTCATAGACCTTCTTGAACAGCGGGCTCTGGTCCCACGCCGCATCGCGATACTGGCGAAGCTGGCGGCGCGTCTCCTCCTTGGAGATGTTGAGCACCCGGATCTTCAGATCCTTGCCGGTCGACGTGTTGCCGACCAGATACCAGAGGCCGCGCCACGCGGATTCCAGCGCCTGGAATTCCGGGTGGTGGATGATGCGGTTGATCTGCTCGGTCAGCTTGCGGTCGATCGCGGCCTTGAGCGCATCGACGGTCAGGAACACGTCCTCGCCGATGATCGCCGCATCCTCCAGCGCTTGGCTGGCGAGCGTCCTGACCGCCTGCTCGATGCGGGCCTGCTTGGCGTCGCTGCCGGGCTTGAATTCCTTCTGGAGCAGCAGGGCGAAGTCATCGGCCGTGCCGTCCGTCGTCATTTCGGCAGGCGCGGCCTGCTGAAGCATTTCCTGGGGCATAATTCTCTCCGGGAATGGCCGGCGGTTATTCCGCGGCGGTGTCCTGCTCGCTGGCGTCGGGACGTGCGGCGGCAAGCGCCTTCATCAGCGCGGGATCTTTCAGAACCTTGTCGAGAAGCTCCTGAGCGCCGGCCTTGCCGTCCATGTAGAGCATCAGGTCGTTGAGCTGCTCACGCGCTTCCAGCAGCTTGGCGAGCGCCGGCACGTTGCGGGCGACCTGACCGGGATTGAAATCCTCCAGCGTCTTGAACGTCAGATCGACGCCCATGCGGCCTTCGCCGGTGAGCGTATTCTCCACCGCGAAGGCGGCGCGGGGCGCGATGCGCTCCATCCGCTCCTCGAAATTGTCCATGTCGAACTCGACGAAGTCGCGCTGTTCATGCGGCTTCTTCTCGACCAGGCTCTTGCCGGACAGATCCGACATGACGCCCATCACGAACGGAATCTCGATCTTCTGTCGCGATCCGTAGGTTTCGACCTCATATTCGATATGAACGCGGGGCGCCCGGTTCTCCTTGATGAAGCGTTGTCCGCCTTTCGCCGATGCCATGTCTTCGACCTCGCGTTGATGATGACCGCGAGAGGCCCCCATCGAGAGCCTCTCGTCTTGCGAGACGATGTGACGGAGCCGGGCTTCAGCTTGGTTTCAAGCCGGCGGGGTTAAGTTACGGATGACATGAGGCGGATTACCGGCCTTCCGGGGTGGGGATCGACAGGATCAGTGGACGACCACCATCTTGCCCCCGGCGGCATTGGCTTCCATCAGCCGGTGCGCCTCCGGCACCTCCTCGAAGCGGAAGACGCGCTTCGGCCTGACGTCGAGCCGGCCGGCCGCCGCCTCGCGCGCGATCTCGCCCAGCGGCACGTCGGAGAGCGGGAAACCCGGCGTGCCGAACACGAAACTGCCGAAGAAAGTGAGATAGACGCCGCTCGCCATCTGGAGCAGCGGGTTGAAATCGGGGATCGGATCGAGCCCGCCCAGCCAGCCGGCCAGGCAGGAGCGACCGCCCCGGCGCAGCATCGCCAGCGAATCCAGCGCCACGCTGTTTCCGACCAGATCGAGCACGGCGTCGATCTCTTTCGCCTCGGCGATATGCTGGGACAGGTCCGGCCGCTCGATCTCGCAGCGTTCGACGCCCAGCGCCTCCAGCATCGCGAAACGTTCCTTCTGGCGGGTGGTGGCGATCACGCGCGCGCCGGCGTTCACCGCCAGCTTCACCGCTGCCTGCCCGAAGGCGGAAGTCGCGCCGCGGATGACGATCAGTTGCCCGGCCCTCAGTTCCAGATTGCGGAACAGACAGGTCCACGCGGTCGCATAGGTTTCGGGGATGGCGGCCAGCTCCGCCCAGGGCAGGTCCGCCTCGACCAGCGCGACATTGCCGACCGGCACGCGGGTGAACTCCGCATAGCTGCCGTTGATGGTGCGGCCCATGCCACCCATCAGCGCCGCCACCTTGGCGCCCACCGGAAATTCGCCGCCGGGGCAGGATTTGACGATGCCGACACATTCGATGCCGGAGACCGGCGCGGCCTCCGCCCATTCGCCTCGCCGCATGTGCATCTCAGCATGGTTGATGCCGAACGCCTTGATCTCGATCACGACATGGCCGGCGAGCGGCTCGGGCTCGGGAATGTCGCGATAGGAAAGGGCTTCGAGGCCGCCGAAGCCGTTCAGAACGATGGCGCGCATGATCGTCTCCTTGATAAGATGGGTGCCGAGGCGCATCGCCTCATGATATAACTATATTAATACCGTTATTACGGTTACTAACTCTGCAATGAAACGGGCTCAAAAGCCTCTGAGCATCGGCGCTCGCATGCGGACCAGCAGCGTCCCGCACATGAGGAGGAAAGCCAGATCCGGCAGCGTGACCTCGATCAGCTTCGCGACGAACATCCTGGCTTCGTCGAACGAATGGAGCGGGCTCCGCATCGGCGCGATTTCCCCTTCGGGGGACTGCGCCCAAGCACTTCGGGCGAACGCCACAATCATGCGATGCGCGACCATGCTCGGCCTCCCTTGTCCGTCACCCGATTGCAAAACCTGTCAAATGATATGACGGTGGTTACGATTCATTTTGTAACCTGTCAATAGCCATTTTGATGGTTACAAATTCAAGATGCGGATCATCGGCGGTTTTCCCGAGGGCGCCATAGCGGGCAAGCCGGATCGCGTGGCCGATCAGGCCCGCGACCGGCGCGAATGGTTCCGGGGATTTGTGAGGAGTCCTATGGGTCGGCCGCTGTCAGCCGATGCGCCGGGCGATCTCGCGCCGCTCAACGGACACCGCATCATGTCGCATGAAGGAGATGCAGCATCGGGCATGGCCCCAACGCTACTGCAACCGGCCCTCGCCCCCTGTCACGAAATGGAGGCGATCAGCCCGTCGGCCAGCCATTGCCCGAGGAAAGCACCCGCCAGAGCCGGCCCCTGCTCCTCGCCGAAGCGCGCGACAAGATCGACACACAGCGCGCCAAAGTTCCGCCCCTCCATCATAAGGGCCAGCGCCTCGGCCTCGGCGGCCTCGAGCGTGCGGAAGGACGGCGCGAACCCGTTGCGCCAGACCATGATCGATGCGGGCTCAGATAGGAAACTGGCGGCCGGTGGCTGATTCCCGCCAGATATGGCCGACCAGATCGCACCGGCATTGGTCGTCACCGGAAAGGATGTGAGGGTCGGCACGAGGTGCAGCACGGCCTCGTCCCAGTCGATCCCGTCGAGGCTCGCGGGGTCGAACGGCGCAGCATCCGGCCCGATAAAGGCCAGCCCCAGCGCGCGCTCCAGCCGACCCAGCTCGCCTATCTCCGGGTCTTCCGGGTGGAGCCGGTCCAGCGTCTCCGGGAAATCGAGCGCGTAAGCGTCGAGCGTCCAGCTATGCGGCGGCAGGCGATCGATATGCTGGGCAGCCGCAGCCTCGAAGGCGGCATCGCCGATCCACGCCCGCACCACCTCGAAGCTCTCCGAGAGGCACGCCATCAACTGCCCGCGATAATTGTTGAGATAGACGGCGAGACCAGCCTCCGCCGGCGCTCCGAAGCGCGCCGCCGTGCCGGCGTCCTCCGTCGTCAGCCAGCCCCGGAAGTCGCGCTGGAGGGCCAGCAGGCTCATGCCGCCGCCCTCCGCAGGCCGGCACCGGCGATGCCGCGCGCGACATCCAGTTCGGCGAGCAGATCGGCCAGCGGCGGAATATCGTCATCCCGCTCGATCATCGTGGCGACCGGCCCCAGCCGATCGAGCGCCGCCGCATAAAGCGACCAGACCGGATGCGGCACCGGCTTGTCATGCGTGTCGATCAGCAGCGTTTCGCCCTGGCTGTGCCCCGCAAGATGGATCTGCCGCACCCGCGCGGCGGGGATGCCATCCAGATAGGCGATCGGATCGAAGCCATGGTTGCTGGCGCTGACGAAGATATTGTTCACGTCGAGCAGCAGCCCGCAGCCGGTCCGGGCGCACAGTGCGTCGAGGAACTCCCACTCGCTCATCTCGCCGGCGAAGGCGATGTAGCTCGACGGGTTCTCGATCAGCATGGCGCGGCCGAGTACCTCCTGCGCATGGGCGACATTGGCGCACACCGTGTCCAGCGCCTCGCCGGTATAGGGCAGCGGCAGCAGGTCATGCGAGTTGAAGCCCTCGATCCGCGACCAGCTCAGATGATCGGAGACGAACAGCGGATCGATCGCATCGGCGAGCGCACGCAAACGCCGGAGATAGTCCGCATCCAGCCCGTCCGCCGAGCCGATCGACATGGAGACGCCATGGAGCGCCACCGGATGCCGCTCCCGCACATGGCCCAGCACGTCGAGCGGGCGGCCGCCCTCGACCATGAAATTCTCGGAGATCACCTCGACGAAATCGACGGGCACCGCCGCGTCTCCATCAAGGAAATCCCCATAATGCGGCTTGCGCAGGCCGAGGCCGAACTGGTGCCGGTCGAACATGCCGGGCCTCCTTGAAGAGGGGCCGGCCGCACCGGGCCGACCCCATGGGATCACTTGGCCGGCGGGGTCAGGCTGCCGCCGTCGACGGCGCAGGCCTTGGCGGTCTCGGCCTTGAAGCCCTGCCCCTTGCAGTCGTTCAGGCCCTTGCAGTCATGGTTGCCCGACTTGCAGTCCGACTGGCCCTTGCAGGCGTTGACGCCGTAGCAGTGGACAAGCTTCGCGCCTTTGGCGAGCGCCGGGCTGGAGATGCTCGCGCCCGACAGCGCGATAAGCGCGGCAGCGGCGGCGAAGCTGACGGCGGTCTTCGAAGGGGTCATCTTGGTCTCTCCCGAAAGGATGTGCCGGAATGGCTCCCCTCCTACGCAGCCCCTTCGAGCCCGGTTACAGCCTCACCAGCGCATCAGCTTCGGGCCGATCAGCGCACCGACGGCCGCCGCCAGCACGATGCCGAGGCTGTACCAGGTGAGCACGAAGATGGCCGACACCTCCGGGCAGTGAAGGCAGTAGATCGTCGCCGCCCATGCGCCCGCCGCGAGGCCGGCCGCCGCGCCCGCCGCACGCAGCCGCGTCGGCGCCATCCGCCGGAACGACCAGAGCAGGCCCACGAAGATCGGCATCGCCAGCGTCAGCACCAGCCACGGGCACACCTTCCAGCTTCCGCCCAGCCACATGGCCAGCCAGTCGCGCGAGGGCGTGTCCACCAGCTCCCCGATGCCGATGCCGGCGAGCAGCAGCACCGGCACCGCCAGCAGCCAGAGCCAGCGCAGCGACACCGGCGTCGGCCGCGCGAGGCGCGAGACGGCGAAGATCGCGCCCACGCCCAGCGAGAGGGTGTAGGTCCACTTCATCCAGAAGGAGAAGCCGTGCATCGCCACGCGCAGATCCGGCCGGATGCCGAGGATGGCGGTGACGAGGATCATGGTGATGATCCCGCCGCCGACCATGCCGATGGCCAGCCGCCGCGCCAGCACACGGTGCGACACGCGAGGCACGTCCCGGCTCAGCGTCTGGATCAGATCGTCGGTGTTCATCGCCGATCCTCCCCGCGCAGGCGGGCGGCGAGCGTCTTCAGTCCGCGATGCACCGAAACCTTCACATCGGACTCGCCGATGCCGGCGCGCACCGCCGCCTCCGAGACGCTGAGCCCGTCGATATGCGTGTGGCGGATCGCCCGCGCCTGCTTGGGCGAGAGCGTCGAGAGCAGGGCATCCACATCCATCCGCGCCGAGGTCGCCTCCTCGAAGCCTTCGGCGACGAGGATCGCCTCGACATCCTCGATGGGCACGACCACCTTCCGGCGGCGATAATGATCGATCAGGCGATAGCGCGCGATCGCGTAGAGCCAGGCCGTGAAGGGGCGATCCCGGTCATAGCTTTCGCGCTTGGTGTGAACCGAGATCAATGTTTCCTGCACCAGATCCTCGACATCATCCTCGGCACCGCGCAACCGGCGCCGATAAAATCCGCGCAGCATCGGAACGAGCGTGCGCAACAGACAGGCATGGCCCGCGGCATCGCCGTCGAGCCCTGCCAACATCCATGCCTTGAGCTGTTCCTCGCTGGCCTGCATTCGCCCTCCGGGAAAGGGCTACGCGCGATGCGGGCGGGCGGTTACACCCTCCCGCCAAACTTTTCCTCGGCCGGCCCATGTAACCGACCTTCGGGTGGCCGCGTAACCTCAGCCGTGACCCGGAACCCCCACGCCTCCCCGTGGTCACCGCGTGGCGGCCGGCCGTTCCCCCACAGGCCGCCGCCGCGCGAGAGGCATTCGACTGAGGAACGCCATGACCAAGACCCACGCGGCTCTCGCCGCCACCCTCGCGCTCAGCTTCGCGGCGGGCGCGGCCCATGCCGCCGACGCCGGCAAGGCTCCGATGGAGAAATGCTTCGGCGTGGCGCTCGCCGGCAAGAACGACTGCAAGGCCGGCGCCGGCACCACCTGTGCGGGCACTTCCAAGGTCAACTATCAGGGCAATGCGTGGAAGCTGGTGAAGGCCGGCACCTGCACCAGCATCAAGACGCCCAAGGGCCTCGGCTCGCTCACCCCCAGGGCTTGAGCCACGCGCACCCGCCGTCGCCCCTGCCCGGCGGCGGCGGGACAGCCCCGCCCTTTCGAAGAAGGAACCGCCATGCTCTCGCCGATCCGCGCCTATCGACTTGCCGGCCACCTCGCCGGGCGCCTGCTGCCGCAAGACCTGCTGCTGCTCGTCGCCCGCTTCGGCATCGCGGCGGTCTTCTTCCAGTCCGGGCGGACCAAGGTGGAGGGGCTCATCACCATCACCGATTCCACCTACGAACTGTTCCGCACCGATTATGCGCTGCCCTTCATGGACCCGATCGTCGCCGCCCATGTCGCGGCCTATTCCGAGCATCTCTTCCCGATCCTGCTGGTGCTCGGCCTGTTCACCCGGCCCGCGGCACTCGCCCTGTTCGGGATGACGAGCGTGATCGAGATCTTCGTCTATCCCGATGCCTGGCCGACGCATCTGAGCTGGGCCGGGCTGCTGCTGCCGCTGATCGCGCTGGGCGGCGGACGATGGTCGCTCGACCGGCTGACGGGACTGGAGCCCCGCGTCACGCAGTGACGGGAATGGCCGCGATCCGCCGATGACGTTTAGGCGCGTTAGGGGGTAACCTCAGGCGCGCGTGAGCCGGATCAAGGCGTAAAGCGTGATGCACATGCTGGCGAACGCCAGCCAGGCATATGCGTGCAACAAGGGCATTCCCATCAGGATCAGGCGGGTATTGCCGCCTGGAATGAGCGTGGCACCGGCCCCCATGATCGTCCCGCCAGCAAGGCAGCGCGCAATTCTCTTCCGGTCGGGCAGAACGAAGCCCAGTCGGTTGGCGGTCCACCCGCCTATGATCGCACCACTCAGCAGGGCGAGATTGAGCGCGAGCTTGAGCTTCAGGTCATGCCAGGAACCACGAGCGAGATCGCCCAGGAAGCTGGTGTAGCTCCACGAGCCGGCGGTCACCAATGCCACCAGGAAGGCGATCCCGATCACGGTCGTCGCGAGGTGCGGTGACCAGACGTGCCGAAGCGCTACCCGGCCGCCCCGCCGCATCCGCCAGCCATGCGTGAAGACCCGCGCCGCCAGCAGTGCCAGAACGAAGATCGCCAACCACACGGGTGTCCCGAGCAGAAGCGAAGCCTGTGTCAGTTGGCCTGGCGCGGGCAAATCATGCGTCGACCATGCGCCGAGATAGAAGCCCACGAGCGTCGCAAGATAGGCCCAATCCCCCGAACCGATGCGAGCGATCGTACCGAGCGAGCAGGCCCTGTTCAAAAACGCGCCGATCCCGAACAGCACCCCTCCGGCGATCGTCGCGCTGCTCGCGGCATAGCCCGGCGACACCGAGGGAGAGTACCCCAGAACCGACAGCAGCAACAATCCGCCCGCGACCCAGATGGACGCTTCCATCATCGCGGCCATCTGCCCGAAGCGACCTTCGGCGACGATCTCGTTCATCGCCGCAACGGTGCAGGTGCCGCCACGCTGATTGGCGAAACCGATGGCGGCCACCGCCAGAAGAGCCACGAGCCAGGACGTGCCCACCATAATCCATGTCGCCCCAATGATTGCGCCGCTCGATTCCTATGGATTTCGGGGGCCGGGGCAAGGCGATGACGTCAGGCTACTGATAAACCGCCGGACGCCGGCACGGGCCTTGGACAAAGGCCCCTTCCCAATCCCGGAGCAACGGGGTTGCGGATACGCCCCGCGTGCAACACACAGGCGTAATGAAACAGCCGCTCCTCGCCCTGCTCGCCGTCGCCGCCGCGCCTGCTCCCGCAACGGACCCCGCTGCGCTCCATGCCACGATCGCCAAGCTGGTGAGCTTCGGCACGCGCCATACGCTCTCCACGACGACGGACCCGGCGCGAGGCATCGGCGCGGCCCGCCGCTGGGTCGCGGGACGGTTCGCGGAGATCGGCCATGGCTGCGGCGACTGCCTCGCGGTCGAGACCATCGGCACCACCACCTCCGGCCCGCGCGCGCCCAATGGCGTTCGCGTGGAGGACGTCATCGCGGTCCAGAAGGGCAACGGCGATCCGGGGCGCGTCATCATCGTGCAGGGGCATATCGACAGCCGTGTCAACGACGTGATGGACGCCACCACCGATGCGCCCGGCGCCAATGACGACGCCTCCGGCGTGGCGCTGGTGATGGAGGCTGCCCGCCTGCTCTCCCGCGAGAAATTCCCCGCGACGATCGTCTACGCCGCGCTTTCGGGCGAGGAACAAGGCCTCTGGGGCGGCAAGCTGCTGGCGGACACCGCGAAGGCGCGCGGCTGGAAGGTCGCGGCGGTGCTCAATAACGATATCGTCGGCAACACCCACGGCATCGGCGGCGAGCATGTCGACGATCGGGTCCGCGTGTTCAGCGAGGGCATCGAGACGGCGGCGGACGCCGCGGGCGTGAAGCAACAGCGGGCGATCGGCGGCGAGGATGATTCCCCCTCCCGCGCGCTGGCGAAGGCGATCGTGCGCGTCGCCAAGGCTGACAAGAGCATCGGCCTCGACGTGATCGCGGTGCGCCGCCCCGATCGCTTCCAGCGCGGCGGCGATCATATCCCCTTCCTGCAGGCCGGCTATCCGGCGGTGCGCTTCAGCGAGGCGACCGAGGATTATGACCGCCAGCACCAGACGATCCGCACCGAGAACGGGCGCCGCTATGGCGACACGATCGAGTTCGTCGACTTCCCCTATCTCGCACGCGTGACGGCGCTCAACGTCGCGGTCATCCGCGAACTGGCGAGCGCGCCGGCGGCGCCCGCCGGGGTGTCGATCGCGGGCGCGCTCAGCGACGATACCCATGTCGCCTGGCAACCTGTGCCCGGCGCCGCCGGCTATCGGGTCCGCTGGCGGCGCGCGGACGGCTTCGTCTGGACCGACCAGCGCGACGTGCCGGCCTCCGCCACCTCGCTCGACCTCGCCCACGTCAACATCGACGATCATTTCTTCGGCGTGTCGGCGCTTGGCGCGACAGGCGCGGAGAGCCTCGTCACCTTCGCCGGCGTGCCGCCGCGCCCGGCTCCGGGGAGCAGCAAATGAAGCAGGCCCTGCTGGCAACGATCCTCGCCCTCGCGCCGATGCCCGCGATCGCCGCGCGCTATGAGCTTGCGGCAACGCCGCAAACGGTCGCCTGGGGGCATTATGACGCCACCTCGAAGCCGGTGCTCACCGTCAAGTCGGGCGACACGGTGACGGTCCACACGCTGCTCACCAACAGCCCGGCCGGCCTCGCCAAGGCCGGCGTGGCGGAGGCCGATATCGAGCCGGCGCTCAAGGCCGTGTTCGACGGCGTGCCGCAATCCGCGCGCGGGCCGGGCGGCCATATCCTCACCGGCCCGATCGCGATCGAGGGCGCGGAGATCGGCGATACGCTGGAAGTCCGCATCCTCAAGATCGATCTGGCGATCCCTTATGCCTACAATGCCTTCCGCTACGGCGCGGGCTTCCTGACCGACGATTTCCCCTATGCGCGGATGAAGATCATCCCGCTCGACCGGCAGGCGATGATGGCCCGGTTCGGGCCGGGCATCGACATACCGCTCCACCCCTTCTTCGGCAGCATGGGCGTGGCCCCGCCCGCCTCCTTCGGCCGCTACGACAGCGCGCCGCCGACGATCAACGGCGGCAACATGGACGACAAGGCGCTCGTCGCCGGAACCACCCTGTTCCTGCCGGTCCATGCGCCGGGCGCGCTGTTCCAGGTCGGCGACGGCCATGCCGGCCAGGGCAATGGCGAGGTCGACATCACCGCGCTCGAAACCTCGCTGACCGGCACCTTCCAGTTCATCCTGCACAAGGGGGAGAAATCCCCCTATCCGCGCGCCGAAACGCCGACCCATTATATCGCGATGGGCTTCGACGACGATCTCAGCAACGCCACCCGCAAGGCGCTGCGGAACATGATCGACTTCCTCGTCACCACCAAGGGCATGACGCGCGACGACGCCTATATGCTCATCAGCGTGGCGGGCGATGTCGAGATCACCGAACTGGTCGACCATAACAAGGGCGTGCATGTGACGCTTGCGAAGGATCTTTTCACGCGCCGCCAGTGATATCGGGCGATCAGCGCATTGCGCCGGATGAAGCGGCATCGGTTTTTGGTCATCGACGAGGAGGGGCTGACATGAATCCGATATCCGAAGCCGGGCTGTCCGTGCCCGGACGCGGCTCGCTCCCCGGCGCGATCGTGGAAGCCACGATCGCGGCCGGCACGCTGGACATCCTTTCGGCCTTCGGTTTCGCGGGTCTGGCCGGCGTGGGTCCGGCCGCCGTCCTGCATTTCGTCGCGAGCGGCCCCTTCGGCGACAAGGCGCTCCAGGGTGGCGGCTGGGCGTTTGCGGGGATCGTCGTCCACTATGCGATCATGGCGTGCATGGTGACCGCCTATGCGCTGTGCGCGCGGCGGGTGCCTGCGCTCGTCCGTCATCCGGTGCGCGCGGGGCTCGGCTACGGCGTCCTGCTGTGGATCGTGATGTATTGGATCGTGAGGCCGCTGCGCTGGCCGGACATGCCGCTTCCGCACACGGCTTATGGCATCGGCAACGCGCTGTTCTCGCACTGCATTCTCGTTGGCCTGCCGATCGCGCTCATCGTCTCGCGCGCGTTGCGCGGCGGCGTGGCCGCCTCGCCTTCAGTCGCGATCGGGCGCGCCGAGCGGGAATAGCGGGCGGTAGGGCCTCGCCTCGTCGACGCAGCGCCTGATGCCCGGCCGCGCCAGCAGCCGCGCGCGATAGGCGGCAATCGCCGGGAATCGATCCCCGATCGGATGCACCCAGTCGGCGTAGAACAGCGACGGTCCGGCGGCGCAATCGGCCAGCGAGAAGGCACCGCCCGCCGCCCAATCGCGCGTCGCCATATGGCGATCACACCATGCATAGGCCGTATCGAGCATCGCCCTCGCCCGGTCGACGCCATAGGCGTCGCGCTGATCGTCGGGACGCAGCGCATCGCCGACGATCGTCTGCATCGGCGTCATCACATAATTGTCGAACAGGCGGTCCAGCATCCGCACCTCGATAGCCGCGATGCGATCGTCGGGCACGAGGCGCACCGCGCCGGGATGGGCCACGTCGAGATATTCGATGATCGCGGTCGCCTCGGCGATAGCGCGATCGCCATCCACCAGCACCGGGAATTTGCCCACGGGCGACAGCGCCGAGAACGCCGCGCCATTTCCCGGATGATCGGGGCCGAGCGTGCGGAAGGCGAACGGCGTGTCATTCTCGTAGAGCGCGATCAGCGCCTTCCAGGTGTAGGACGAGAAGGGATGGCCGAAAAGCTCCAGCGACATCCTCAGCCCTCCATCTTCATACGCTGTTGCCGCGCCTTCTCGCGCTCGCCCGGCTCGATCGTCAGGAAGCTGCCGGTGCGGACCGCGCCATCGGGCTCGTAATGCGCGATGATCGTCCCCTTGGGCGAGACGCTGTGCCGGACGAGCCTGAGCGAACGGGGTGGCGTGCCGGCGCCGAACAACCGCTTGCCGCTGCCCAGCACCAGCGGATAGGTCAGCGTCGTCAGCCGGTCCAGCAGGCCGGCCTCCAGCAGCGCGGGATAGAGCGTGCTGCTGCCCTGTATGATGAGATCGGGGCCGTCGCCCTGCCTGAGCTCGGCGATCGCATCGATGCTGGCGAGCCGGTGGCTGTTCTCCCAGTCGAGCGGGTCTTGTCCGCGCGTCAGCACATATTTGCCGGCGCGGTTGAAGGCGTCGGCGATGGGCGCCTCCTCGCCGGAGACATAGGGCCAATAGGCGGCGAAGATCTCGTAGGTCTTGCGGCCGAGCAGCAGGTCATAGGCGCCGCCGAACAGCTCGCCGATCCACGCGCCGGTCGCTTCGTCGTCGAGCGGCCACAGCCACCCGCCAAGTTCGAAACCGCCGGTCCAGTCCTCCGAAGGCCCGCCGGGCGCCTGCATCACGCCGTCGAGCGACTGGAATACGCTGCCGACGATCCTACGCATCGGCCGCCTCGCCCCGGCGCGCGGCCTCGATCGTGGCGATATCGATCTTGCGCATGGTCATCATCGCCTCCATCGCCCGCCTGGCGGCGGCGCGATCGGGATCGGTGGTCGCTTCGAGCAGCACGCGCGGGGTGATCTGCCAGGAAAAGCCCCAGCGATCCTTGCACCAGCCGCATGCGCTCTCCGTGCCGCCATGGCCGATGATCGCATTCCAATAGCGGTCGGTCTCTTCCTGATCCTCGGTCAGCACCATGAAGCTGACGGCTTCGTTGGGCTTGAAACGCGGCCCGCCATTGAGCCCCACGAACGGGCGGCCGAGCACGGTGAAATCGACCGTCAGCTCCATGCCCCGTTCGCCGCCGGGAAAGTCGGTGGCGGCGGCATGGGCGGCGCCCACATGGCTGTCGGGAAAGACGCTCGCATAGAATTCGGCCGCCCGGCGCGCCTCACCATGATCGAACCACAGGCACGCGATCATCCTGTCCATCATGCCTCTCCCTGCTGGCTGCGCCATCGAGCCCATGATCGAACGACCGATGCGATGGAGTCCACCCACCAAGTATCGCGCGATCCGCCCATCCCGGACGATAGCCGCGGAAACGCTCTTCGCGTGCATGAAGTTCAAAATGGAAGGTTGCCCAACGGCTTCGGCGCGGAACCTCAGCGATAGAGCGCGGCGATCGCCTCCGGGGCTCCGGCATCGAGATCCTTCAGGTGCTTCAACCGCTGCATATCGTGCATGTCATCCTCCATTGTTGACCCGAACAGGCATTGGGCGAGCCCGGTCGATCTTCCGGCGGATAAGCCCGTCAATCGAGAACGGCCCGGCCCCGCCCAGGACGAGCGCCGCAAGGCCGCCGAGGTAAAGCAGGTCGCATTCATAACCCGGCTGGCCGAATTGCGCTCCAGCCGGGCCGAAGGATTGCAGTTTGATCGAACTGAAGCCGTTGGGGAGATGGACGGTGAAGATCGCGACCAGCAGAACGATGGCCATCGGAATGCTGGCCAGCGCAACGAGTCCGCCCAGCAGCACCGCCAGGCCACCGAAAATCTCGATCAGCACCGTGGCCCACGCCAGCACGGACGGCAGGGGCATACCCATGGCCTGGAGGATATGCGCGAACATCTCCACCCCGCGCCCGAGCTTCGCGAAACCATGCTCCATGAAGCCGTAGCCGACGATCAGGCGCAGCGGGATCGGCGCCCAGCGTGCGAAGTGGTTTCTTCCGAAGCCCTGCAATCCCTGCATCACCACCGACATTCTTCGCCCTCATATTCTCCACTCCGACCATACGCAGGGCATGTGGCTGTGGTTACAGGCGAGGCTGCGCGACCGAGGCCATCGATCGCGCACGGCCCGTTCGCCTGCCGGGGGCAGGTCGATCAGCGCGCCTGCCCCAGACCGGTCGCGGTCCAGTAGATTCCGCCCAACAGGTGGGTCAGATATTGCGGATCGCGATAGGCATCGCCTTCATGGCCGAGCGTGGTGACGAACACCCGGCCCTTCTCATAATGATGATACCAGGCGACGGGATGATCCTTGCCCATCGCCTTCGCCACCTGGCCCGGCCAGATTTTCGTCGGATCATAGCTGGTTTCGTCGACGTCCAGCACGGGGTGGATCTGGACGTCATGAGGATTGGTGGTCGGATAGAACTCGTCGCTCCAGATCCAGCGTTCGGGGAGCCCGTAGGTGGCGGGGAACCCCTTGTCCGCCACGGTCACCACCCCGGTCTGCAACATCGGATGGGCGCCGACCGCGCGACCGACGAGCTTTTCGTACCAGACCCAATTGTTCGCCGGGATGATCGCAGCGCGATGCACGACGATCGCATTGCCGCCGGCGCGCATATAGTCCTCGAATTTCCGGCGCTGGGCGGAGTTCAACTCCTCAGCGGGCGTGTTCAGGAACATCACCACCGCATATTGCCGCAAGTCGCCGTCAAATGCCTCCACCTTGCTGGTAAAGGTTACTCCGAAGGAATGCTGTCGGGCCATCTTTTCGAGACTATCCCGAGCAATGGGAATATATTCGTAATGATATTTGCTCGGCACCGCCAGGACCAGCATCTTGAATTGATCCTCGGCCCAACTCTTCGTGGAAACCGTCAGCGCGACAATGGCGGCCAGAACCCGGACAGCGCGTTTCATGAGCATCTCCTCTTCCGAACCGCGCCGCATATGCCAATTTGTGCGACAAAATGAACAGCACATATCCGCCATGCCGCCACAAATGAGGCGACAAGGCGATGCCGCGGCGGGAGGCTGGCGGCGTAAAGACTGCGGGAACTGCTGTCCTGCCGGGTCTTACATTCCCGATTGCAACACATCGCAATGAAATTGCAGCTTGGATACAAACGCCGTTGCAATCTCAACAAGGCTTGCTCACCCTCTCCGCGACGGGGGCGACGACGGGGACAGAGCACCTGATCCGCGCGGCAAAAGCCCCTGCAAGACAAGGGGTGTTTTCTCATGAAACAGGCGTATTTCCTTGGTCACACCGGTTTCGCTGCGCTGAGTCTCGCGCTCGCGGCCGGCCCCGCCCTCGCACAGACGGGCACGCCCGACGCACCGCTGAGCGTGGCGCAAACCGGCACCGACGCTGAATCCTCGAGCGAGATCATCGTCACCGGCTCGCGCATCCGGCACAGCCCGCTGGACCAGCCCTCCCCCGTCACCTTCGTCGACCAGAAAGACATCGCGCGCACCGGCCTGAGTTCGATCGCTGACGTGCTGCAACGCCTGCCGGGGTCCGCCGGCGGCCTCAACACGAAGAGCAACAATTCAGGCAATCTCGGCAATCCGCCGGACGGCGGCGGCGTCGGCGCGGGCGCGTCGGAGATCAATCTGCGCTATCTCGGCTCCAAGCGCACGCTGGTGCTGGTGGACTCGATGCGCTTCGTCAACGGATCGTCGGCGTCGGGCATCCCGGCCTCGGTCGACCTCAACGCCATCCCGCAGGCCGCGATCGAGCGCGTCGAAGTGCTGAACGACGGCGCGTCAGCGATCTACGGTTCGGACGCGATCGGCGGCGTGGTGAACATCATCACCAAGACCAAGCAGGACGGCCTCGAAGCCAGCGCGCAGCATGGCGTCTTCAAGGAAGGTGACGGCTTCACCCAGAATTACGACATCAGCTATGGCTTCGGCATCAAGAGCACCGGCACCGAGATCATCGTCGGCGGCAGCTATGTCAGCCAGAAGCCGGTGTTCGCCGGCGATCGCACCTTCTCGGAATTCCCGGACCCGTTCCTGACCGAATGCAATTCGGGTTGCAGCTCGGCGACGCCGAACGGCCGCTTTCTGGTTCTGGGGCAGAACCTGACGGTCAAGGCTCCGATCACCGGCATCCCCACGCTGGCCGACTATCGCGATTTCACGACGCCGGATCGCTATAATTTCCAGCCGACCAACTATCTGCTGACGCCCTACAAGCGTTATTCGGCCTTCGCGAATGTCGAGCAGCCGCTCGGCGACGACATCAAGTTCAGCGGCAAATTCTTCTTCAACCGCCGCCAGTCCGCCAACCAGGCGGCGCCGCTGCCGCTGTTCATCGGCCCGGATTCGGGCAACGGCAACCTGCTCGACAACATCACGATCGACGGCAGCAACCCGTATAACCCGTTCGGCACGCTAAGCGCCGCGCCGGGGGCGAGCAACTACAGCTTCGTCGCCCGCCGTCTCGTCGAGGGTGGCCCGCGCCATTACGCGCAGACCGTCGACAGCTATTACGGCACCGCGACGCTGAGCGGAAAGTTCCAGTTCCTGTCGCACGACTGGTTCTGGGATGTGAACGGCATCTACGGCACCAGCCGCGCCCAGCAGTCGGTCAGCGGCAACGTCAACGCGGCGAAGGTGCAGCAGGCGCTCGGCCCGATCGCGGACTGCACCGATCCGTGCGTGCCGCTCAACGTGTTTGGCGGCGCCGGCACGATCACGCCGGAAATGTACAACTTCATCGCCTTCACCCAGCATGATCGCTCGATGCAGCGCCTCTGGGACGGCACGGTCAACCTCACCGGCTCGCTGTTCGATCTGCCGGCGGGGCCGGTCGGCATCGCGCTCGGTTACGAGCATCGCGACCAGAAGGGCTCCTTCACGCCAGACCCGATCATCCAGGCGGGGCTCGGCGCCGACATCCCCGCCGCGGCCAGCGCCGGGCATATCAAGGCCGACGAAGTCTACGGCGAGTTGTCGGTCCCCGTCCTCAAGGACAAGCCCTTCTTCGAGATGCTGAACGCCTCGTTCGCGGCGCGCTATTCGAACTATTCGAGCAGCGGCTCCAAGGCGACGGTGAAGGCGGGCGCGGACTGGAAGCCGGTGCATGACCTGCTGCTGCGCGGCACCTATGCGCAGGGCTTCCGCGCGCCTTCGATCGCGGAATCCTTCGGATCGCCCTCGCGCTTCGACGATCCGGCGACCGATCCCTGCAACGGCGTGCAGACCGGCGTGTCGCCCGCCAACCTGGTGGCCAACTGCTCGGCCAACGGCGTCACGCCGAACGGCAATTACGGCCAGAACAACGAGCAGTTGCCGGTCTACACCAGCGGAAACCCCGCCCTGAAGCCGGAAACCTCGCGAAGCTGGGTGGGCGGCGCCGTCTATTCGGCGTCCTGGGCCAGCGCGTGGGCGCGGACGCTCACGCTGGAGGCGAGCTATTACCATATCAAGGTGAAGAACGCGATCGGCGCGGTCGACACGACCTCGCTGCTGGAAGCCTGCGAGGTCAATGGCGATCCGCTGAGCTGCTCGAAGATCCACCGCAGCGCCACCGGGCAGATCATCCGCATCGACGGCATCCTCCAGAACCTGTCCAGCCTGAAGACCGACGGGCTCGACATCAACTTCAACTATCGCTCGCCGGAAACCGGCTATGGCAGCTTCGGTTTCAACTGGCAGAACACCTTCACCTTCAGCTTCGATCAGATCCAGCCGACCACGGACGGCAATGTCCGCATCAAGCGCGTCGGCACGGAATCGGGCAGCCAGGCCTATCCGCGCTTCAAGTCGACCGCGACGACCGACTGGACGCTGGGCAGCTTCACCGCTTCGCTGACCGGGCGCTATCTGAGCGGCGTGACCGAGAGCGGCGGCTCCAACCCCGGCCACACGCTCGGCCGGCGTCTCTATGGCGACCTGCTGCTGAGCTGGGACACCAGGCTGGCGCATGACGCCGTCACCTTCTCGGTGGGCGTCAACAACATCGCCGGCACCGCGCCGCCGGCCTGCTATAGCTGCCAGCTCAGCAACTATGATCCGGCCGTATATGATCTGCCGGGCCAGTTCTTCTACGCCCGCGTCGGCCTGAAGCTCTGACCCCGAGGGCCAGCCGCCGGCTTCGGTCGGCGGCTGGTTCTTTTCCGACGGCCCGCTATCGTGCGGCCATGGTTGCGATGAAGATCCAACAGGCCCGTGAGGCGATGCGCGCGGGCCGCCTCGATACCGCCGTCGCGACGGCGCGCGACGTGCTTTCCGCCGAGCCCGCCTCCGTCGACGCCCTCGAAATCCTCTCCCTCGCCGCCCGGCAGAAGGGGGACACGGCGGCCGCCGAGCGCGAGCTGCGCCGGATCATCACGATCGCGCCGGATGCCGGCTGGGCGCGCGACGATCTCGCCCGGCTGCTGCTCGACACGGGACGCGCGGCCGAGGCGGAAGCCGAAGTCCGAGAGACGGTGGCGGTGTCGCCCGCGAACGCCGATGCCCATACGATGCTCGGCGCCTTCCTGTCCGGGCGGGAAGCGCTGGTCGAGGGCGCGTGGCATCTGCGCCGCGCCATCGCGCTCGCCGGGCGGCATCCGCACTTGCTGCTCAACCTCGCGCGCAACCTGATGCGGCAGGGCGCGCTGGAGGAGGCCTCCGCCCTCGCCGCCGAAACCTCCCGCGCCCAGCCAGGCCTGCTCGCAGCGGCCGTGCTGACCGTCGAGATCGCCGAGCAGGCCGGCGACCTCGATGCCGCCCACCGCGCGATCGAGCAAGCCGCCCGCCTCGCCGCGCGCGAAGGACGAGACGTGCTGCTGCTCCGCGCGACTTTGCTCTCCCGCGACACGCGCTGGGCAGAGGCGCTGACCCTGCTCGACCGACAGCCCGCGATGAGCGGCGCCGCGCTCCTGCTGCGTGGTCGCCTGCGCGACCGGGCAGGCCGTTACGAGGAGGCCTGGAGCGACTTCATCAACGGAAAGGCCGCGCTCTCTGCCGCCACCGGCCGCCGCTATGATGTGCATGGCGTGGAGGCGCACTTCGCCCGGCTGGCGGCGATGCGCCTCCCTGAAACACGACAGGTCGGACGGCGCGACGGGCCGCAACCGCTCTTCATCCTCGGGATGCCACGCTCGGGTACGACGATGACCGAACAGCTCCTCACCAGCCATTCCCGGATCGCGGCTGGCGGCGAGTTGCCCTTCACCGCCGAGCTACGCGATTTCGCCGGCCGGATGCTGGGCGACGGCCAGCCCTTTCCCCATGGCCTTCACAAGCTCGCTGCGGCGGACCATCGCCATATCCCCGCCCTGCTCCGCGACTTCTACCTTGCCCGCGCGGATGTTTACGGCCTGACGCAGCACGGCCCCGCCTTCTTCACCGACAAGATGCCGCTCAACGAAATCTATCTGCCGCTGCTCCACCTCGCCTTCCCGGAAGCGCCGATGGTCGCGGTGCGCCGGCACCCGCTCGACATCCTCGTCTCGGTGATGGCGCACGACATGACGCACGGCTTCGATTGCGGTTATCGGCTGGAGGATGCCGCGCATCAGTTCGCCGCCGCATTCGCACTGACCGGGGGCTATCGCGAGGGGCTCGGCCTGTCGCCCCACATCTTCGCCTATGAGCGTTTCGTCGCCGATCAGGCGGGCGAGACGGAGCGGTTGATGGCCCATGTCGGCCTGCCCGTGGAGCCCGCGCAGGCGCGCTTCCACGAGAGCCGCCGCCACGCCCCCACGCCCAGCTATGCGCAGGTCCGCGAGCCGCTGCACGATCGCTCGATCGGGCGGTGGAAGAATTATCGGGCGCAGCTCGGGCCGATCCTCCCCATCGTCGAAACGGCGATGGAGGCTGGCGGATACGACGCCTAGATCTTCAGATACCAGCCGCGCCGGTCCATCGACGCGATCGGCCACCAGACCAGCGCCGTGAAGAGCAGCACCGGCGCCAGCGCGGCGATCTGCGTGCCCGTCACCGGCGCGAGCTGGCGGAAGGGCCATTGCAGCGCATCCGACAGCAGGATGATCGACGCGACCTCGTGCAGCGCATAGGCCGCGATGGCGTTGCGCCCGAAGCTGCCGAGCAGCCCTCCCTTCCCTTCCGGCGCATCCCGCCGATCGCGGAAACGATGGAACCCCGCCAGCAGCAGCAGCGCGATGCCGGCGGTCAGCAGCACGAAGCTGCTCGTCCAGAGATTCTTGGCGATCGGGAACACCAGCCCCCAGACGAGCCCGCCCGCGATCATCGCCAGGGCCGCCAGCGCCATCCGCTTCGATGCCTCGCCCGGCGGCAAGGCCCGCCTCAGATAATCGCCCACCAGCGTGCCGATCAGCGCCTCCGCGATGGTCGGGATCGTGCTGAGCAGGCCTTCCGGGTCATAGCCGTCCGGCCCCTTGACGAAGCGCAGCGTGCCGAGCGCCGCACGGTCCACCCAGGAGGCGAAATTATGCCCCTGCACCCAGATGTCGGTCGGCAGCCCGTCCGGCGAGGGGATCAGGCAGAGCGGCCAGTAAAGCAGCAACAATGCCGCCGCGATCCCCGCACGCACCCGTGGCGTCGTGATCGGATAGAGCAGCGCCGTCACCGCATAGACGATGCCGATCCGCTGCAACACGCCAGGCAGGCGCGGATGATATTTGGCGCTCGTGTAGAGCCAGAACATGTTGGACAGGAACAACCCGAGCAGGATCAGCCGCCCGGCGCGCAGCAGCACGCGCCTCGTCTCCGGCGCCGTTCCGCGCGACGAGATCGCCACCGAGACGCCCACCATCAGGATGAAGGCCGGGAAGATGCTGTCCGCGATGGTGAACCCCGCCCAGTCGGCATGGAGCAGCAGCGGGAAGACCGGCCCGTCGTGCTTCTGCACGCCCGCCGTCGAGTTGACGATAATCATGCCCAGCACGGTCAGCCCGCGCAGCAGATCGAGCGAGACCAGCCGCCGTCCGGCGCGATCGTGCGGATGGCGCGGGCCGGTGGCGGTGGGCGCATCGCTCATGCCGCCAGCCCCCGGCCGATCGATTCCGCACCGTCGAGCAGCAGATGGAGCGCGCCGTCCGCCGTCCGCGCCACGCCGCGCAGCCCGAGCCGCCGGAGTGCCGGCTCGTCGATCCGCGCGGGTTCGGCGAGGCGCAGCATCAGGCGGCTGGGATTGGCCGCGACGTCGAGGATGTTCGCCCGTCCGCCGAGCGCGTCCAGCCATGGCGCGGCGTCGACTGTCGGGCCTGCCCGCACGGGAACCTGCACCTCGACCGGAGCGACTTTCGCCAGCCCGCCCGCCGCGCCGCGCATCTCATCGGCCACCATGTCGGCGATCGGACCAAGCACCACCTGCAATGCCTGCGCCGAAGGGCGGACGAAGCCCTTGGCGCCGAGCGCCCTCAACCGTGCCTCGTTCGCCCCCGCCTGATCGCGGACCACCAGCCGCAGCCGCGTGGTGCAGGCGTCGATCGAGACGAGATTGCCCGCCCCGCCCAGCGCCTCCACAAAGGCCGCGCCGCGCTCGACGGGCTGCCCCGCGTCCACCGCCGGGGCTCCTTCCTCCTCGCGGCCAGGCGTGGGGATGTCGAAGCGCGCGATGGCCCAGCGGAACGCGCCATAATAGAGCGCGAAATAGGCAAGGCCGATCGGCACCAGCAGCAGCGGGCGCGTCGCCTTGGGGAAGTTCAGCGCATAATCGAGCAGCCCGGCCGAGAAGGTGAAGCCCAGCTTCACGCCCAACAGATCCATCACCACCATCGCGAGGCCGGTCAGAAGCATATGCAGGCCGTAGAGCGCGGGCGCCAGGAACATGAAGCTGAACTCGATCGGCTCGGTCACGCCGGTCAGGAAGGCGGTCAGCGCCATCGAGAGCAGCAGGCCGCCCACCGCCTTGCGCCGCTCGGGCAGCGCCGCGCGATACATGGCGAGGCAGGCGGCGGGCAGGCCGAACATCATCACCGGGAAGAAGCCCGACATGAAGGCCCCCGCCGTCGGATCGCCCGCGAAGAAGCGGTTGAGATCGCCGGTGCTCCCATGGAAATCGCCGACGATGAACCAGGCGACATTGTTCAGGATGTGATGCAGCCCGGTGACGATCAGCAGACGGTTGAGAACACCATAGAGGAACAGCCCGAACACGCCCGAATGGATGACCCCGGCGCTCAGCGTGTCCATGCCGCCCGCGATCGTCGCATAGGCGAAACCGATCACGGCGGCGAGTACCAGCCCCGCCAGCCCGCACACGATCGGCACGAAACGCCGCCCGCCGAAGAACGAGAGATAATCCGGCAGGCGGATGCCCGACCATCGGTTATACGCGCCCCCCGCGATGACGCCGGAGAGGATGCCGATCGGCACGGAGAGCTTGGCGACGGCCTTGGTGCGGAAGGCCTCTGTGGCGAGCGCCAGCGCATCGGCGGGCAGGCCCGCGCCCGTCTCCGGCGGCACCGTCAGCAGCGTCGCGGCGCCCCGGCTGGCGACGAGGAAACAGACGATCCCGGCGAGCCCCGCCGCGCCATTGCCGTCCCGCGCGAAGCCCACCGCGATGCCGACCGCGAAGAGCAGGCCGAGATTGTCGAACACCGCCGCCCCCGCCGCCGCGACGAAGGGGATATTGAACAGGTCCGGCTGGCCAAGGCGGAGCAGCAGGCCCGCGATCGGCAGCACGGCGATCGGCAGCATCAGCGCACGGCCGAGCACCTGGAGCGACTGGACCGAAACCTTCATGCCCCCATCTCCTCCACGAACCGCCGGGCGAGCGCCCGCACCGCTTCCGCTCCGTCCGCCGCCATCGCCTCACGGGCGAGATCGCGGGCGGTGGCGCGGCTGGTCCGCCGCACACGCTCCTTCGTCTCGGCGAGGGCCGAGGGGGGCACGGAGAGTTCCGTGACGCCGAGCCCGATCAGGATCGGCACGGCCAGCGGATCGGCCGCCATGCCGCCGCACACGCCCGTCCAGCGATCACGCTTGCGACCTCCCTCCACCGTGGCCGCGATCAGGCGGAGGACAGCGGGATGCAACGCGTCGAGCTGCGACGCCACCGCCGGATTGCCGCGATCCATCGCCAGCGCATATTGGCTGAGATCGTTGCTGCCGATCGAGAAGAAGTCCGCCTCCACCGCCAGCGCATCGGCCAGCATGGCGGCGGCGGGCGTCTCGACCATGATGCCGAGCGACGGCGGCCGCTCCGCGATCCCCGCCAGCATCGCCCTTACGCGGCGCACCTCGCCGGGCTCGACCACCATCGGCAGCATGATGCGGACATCGCCCTTCACGCGGGCGAGCGCGCGGAGCTGCGTCTCCATCAGCGCCGGCCTCGCGAGCCCGAGGCGCAGGCCCCGCAAGCCGAGCGCCGGGTTCTCCTCTGCCGGCATGGGGAGATAGGGCGCCGGCTTGTCCGCCCCGATATCGAGCGTGCGAACGATCAGGGGCTTGCCGTCGAGAGCGTCGGCGATCGCCTGATAGGTGGCGTGCTGTTCCTCCTCATCCGGCGGCGAGGGCCGATCGAGGAAGAGAAATTCGGTGCGCAGCAGGCCGCACCCCTCGGCACCCGCCTTTGCCGCGGCGTGCGCCTCGTCCAGCGAGCCGAGATTGGCGACGACCTCGATACGGACATCATCGCGCGTGATGGCGAAATCGTGCGCCCGCGTCTCCGCCTCGGCGCGGAATGTCGCGTGGCGGGCGGCATCGTCGCGCATCCGGGCGAGATGCTCGGGCGGGGGATCGATGGAGAGCGTCGCCGCGCCCGTGTCGAGCAGCAGCGTCGTGCCATCCTCGATCCGCATGACGTCGTGCCCCAGCGCGGCCAGCATCGGAAGGCCGAGGCCGGCGGCGATGATCGCGACATGGGAGGTCGGCCCGCCGCCGGCGGTGGCGATGCCGGCAAGCTTGCTGCCTGCCAGCGCCATGAGCTGCGAGGGCAGCAATTCCTCCGCGACGAGGATCGCGCCGGCCGGCGCCTCGATCATCGCGGGGGCGCCATGAAGGACGCCGAGGACGCGGCCCTCCAGATCGCGCAGGTCGTCGATCCGCTCGGCGAAGCGCCGGTCGCCCGTGCCTTCCAGCAGCGCGATGAAGCCGCCGACGGCCTCACGCCATGCGAAGCCCGCGCTCCGCCCGGAGGCGATGTCGCGCTCCGCCGCCGCGAGCAACTCGGGATCGGCGAGGAAGGCCTGATGCGCCGCCGCGATCGCCGCCGCCGCCCCCTCCTGCGCCTCGGGCTCCGCTCGCAGCGACTGGAGCGCTTCGGCCAGAGCCCTGCGCTCCTGCTCGACGCCCTGCCCGCGCTCGGCCACGTCGAAGCGCTGCCGCACCAGTTTCCACGCCGGGCCGCTCGCCAGCCCCGGCGCCGCCGCGACACCGCGCAACTGGTCGGGGAGCGCCGCCTCGACCATCTTCTCCTCAACCAGCGCGGCAATGACGAGCCCTTCGCCCATGCCGCTCTCGATCAGCGCGGCAACGGCCTCCGCAGCCTGTTCCGCCTCCGCACCGGTCGCGCGCACCTGCAACCGCGCCCCGTGCGGCAAGGCGAGTGCCAGCATCGCCACGGGGCTCAGCGCCGAGGCCACCCGCCCCTTGTCCGCCACGATCTCCACCACGGCATCGAAACCCCGCGCGCAATCGGCGATCCGCGCGGCAGGCCGTGCGTGCAGCCCGTGGCGCAGCGACAGGATCAGCGTGCGCTCCACAGCCGGCCCGGCCGACCCTGCGGTCCGGCTCTCGCCCTCGCGTGGCGTGAGATCGAACAACGCTTCGCCGGTCACGATCATCCGGCCGACAGCAGGCACGGCCAACGCAAACGCCTCGCCATTGGTGAGGATGATCGGCGTGACGAGGCTCTTCGCCCGTCGTCCGACCGCGTCCAGATCGAAGCCGATCAGCGGATCGCCCACTGTCACCCGATCCCCTTCGGACACATGCGCCGTGAAGCCCTCGCCGCCGAGCGCCACCGTCTCCAGCCCGACATGGATGAGCAGCACCGCTCCCTCATCGCTCTCCAGCGTAACGGCATGGCGCGCGGGGTGGAGCGTCGCGATCCGACCCGACACCGGCGCGCGCACCAGCCCCTCCACCGGATCGATCGCGACGCCGTCGCCCAGCATCCGCTCGGCGAACACCGGGTCCGGCACGGCGTCCAGACCGGTCAGCCAGCCAGCCAGCGGGCTCGCGACCGCGAGGGTCATCGGTTCAGCGTCAATCGGTCGAGCAGCCACAGCGGGTCCGGTGCTTTCTGGGTGAAGGTCATGCAGAGATCGTGCGTGCCCTTGACGGGCATCGCAAGCGGGCCGGAGAGTGTCGTCACGCCATCCGAACGGGTGGCGGGCGCGAGCGGGATGCTGGCGATGCGCGGGCCGTCGCAACTATCCTGCCGCACTTCCAGTTCGCCGTCGGGCGTCTCGGGCTTGCGGAACTTCACCGAAGCGATGTCCGCCCCAAGCTGATAGTTGAACGGCACGCTCCCCACCTCGGCGTTGAGCGACCGCACGCCATCGAGCGGGGCTTTCGGCCAGATCCAGCACGTCTGCATCGCGTCGCCCCAAAGGATGCGCCGCACGCCGTCGGTCGCGCCGTCGTCCTCGATGCGGTCCGGCAGCTTGTTGGAGCACAGGTTCATCGCCGTCGCGGCGCGCGTAAAGGGGCTGGCGGCGTCGAAGCTCCAGCGCTGCGCGGTGCCGAGCGGCGTTCCGTCGAGGAAGGCCTGCGCCGCGATCCGGTTGGTGCCCGTGAAGGCGATCGGCCCGGCGTAGAGCGGTGACTTCGCGGTCGGCGCACTGCCATCTGTCGTGACGCGAACCTCGCCCATCGTGGCCGGCTGGACGAGCGTGATCGCGCCACCGTCAAGCTTCGCCTCCACGTCGAGCGGCGTCCGGTCATAGGCCCAGCCGAGCCTCTGCCAGCGCGCCAGCTCCGGCTGGAGCCGCCTTATGAAGCCGGCCCAGTCGCGTGTACCCGCAGGCGACCAGCCCAGCTCCGCCAGCACGGCGGCGCGCGGCCAGATCATCCGATCGGCGAAATCCGTGGTGCGGACCCGCTCGGTCCACAGATTGACCTGAACGCCCAGGATATGCCGCCGCTCTTCCGCGCTCAGCGCGGCCGGTGCGGTGTCGAAATCATAGAGCCGCTTCCAGCTCACGATCTCGCCGCGACCGGGCGGCTCGTCGGGGGAATCGCTCTGCCGGTTGTCGAGATAGAACACCGGCGCGGGCGCGAGCACCGTGTCATGCCCGAGACGCGCCGCCTTGAGCGCGCCATCCATGCCGCGCCACGACATCACCGTGGCATCCGCGGGCACGCTGCCTTCGAGGATTTCGTCCCAGCCGATCAGACGGCGACCGTGCTTTTCCAGATAGTCGCCCAGCCGGCCGGTGAACCAGCCTTGCAGCGCCTCCTCGTCCTTGAGGCCGAGCGTCTTGATGCGGGCCTGCGCGCGCGGATCGGACTTCCACTGGCCCTTGGGCGCCTCGTCGCCGCCGACATGGATGTAGGTGCCGGGGAACAGCGCCATCACCTCGTCGAGCACATTGTCGATGAAGGTGAAGGTCGAATCCTCGGTGTTGAGCAGATTGGGCAGGATGCCCCAGTCCGAACTGGGCACCTTGGGCGGATTGGGGGTCGAGCCCAGCTCGGGATAGGCCGCCACCATCGCCGTCGCATGGCCCGGCATATCGATCTCGGGGACGATCGTGATGTGCCGCGCCGCCGCATAGGCGACGATCCGGCGAATTTCGTCCTTGGTGTAGAAGCCGCCGTAACGTACCGGCTGCCCGGTCTTGGGATCACGCCCCGCCGCGCCGACGGGAGTACGCCATGCGCCGATCTGCGTGAGGCGCGGATAGCGGTCGATCTCGATGCGCCAGCCCTCGTCGTCGGTCAGGTGCCAATGGAAGACATTGAGCTTCTCCGCCGCCATCCGGTCGAGCAGTTGCTCGACATAGGGCACCGGCTGGAAGTGGCGGGCGCTGTCCAGCATCACGCCGCGCCAGGCGAAGGCCGGCTGGTCCTCGATGCGGACGGCGGCGATGCGGCCACCCTTCGCAGAAGCGACAAGCTGCCACAGGGTTTCAGCGCCGTAGAAGAGTCCGGCGTCCCCGCTCGCCCGGATGGTGATGGCCTTAGGCGTCACCTCCAGCCGATAGGCCTCCTCGCCCGCCACGGAGGCATCGCGGATGAAACGCACCCCGCCCGACGGGCCGGCGCGGAACTTCTCCCCGTGTCCCTTCGCGACAAGATCGAGGAAGCGCTCCCGCGCCGCCACCGTCCCTTTGTCGGCGGGATCGGCGGAAAGGATGAGCCCCTCGCCCGCAAGCGCGAAGCTCCCCTCGCCCGCCACCACGGAGGCCGGCATCGGCAGAAGCGGTGGCGTGGAGGCCGCCGCTGCGGCCCCCGTTGCAACCAGTGGAGCCAAGGCAACGGCAAGACGCCAAGCCACTCGCATTCAATCCTCCCAGCCGTTCGTCGGCCGATCCTGCCTCAGAAGTTCAGCCGCGCGCCAGCATAGAAGGTGCGGCCGTTATCGTAATAGGCACGCGGCACCGCCTTATCCCCGACGAAATAATAGAGCTTCGAGTTGGTGATGTTCTGCGCGTCGAAGCTCAGGTCGACCTGCTTGGTGACGTGGATCAGCACCGATCCGTCGAGCTGGCCGAAATCGTCCTGCCACATCGGGGTCGAGCGATCGATGCCCGAGCGGAACTTGGAGCGGAAGCTGTAGGCGAGCCGCGCCGAAACCCACTTGTCCTCGAAATAGCCGGTGACGTTGTAGGTGTGCTTCGAGTTGCCGTCGATCACGCGGCTGAAGCCGTCGGAGGCGACGACCGCGCTCTTCTTCTTCTTCGCGTCCGAATAGGTGTAGTTGGCGATGATGCCGAAGCCCCAGGCGATCGGCTGCTGCCAGTTCACCTCGACACCCTTGTTGGTGCCGCCGCCGCCGTTCACCGGCGCGGTGACGAGGAAGTTCGCGCCGTCGGGGTGCTGCTGCGTCTTGTAGAACTGGGTCGTGGTCTGGCTGGTGATGTAGCTCTTGATGTCGAGATCGAAGAGACCGACCGAGAACAGCGCCTGCGGGGCGTAATACCATTCCGCCGCGAGGTTGAACTGCCAGGCGCGATAGGGCTTCAGGTGCGGATTGCCGCCCGCCGTGCCGGTAAGGCCCAGATCGTCGAGGCTGAAGGCGCCGGCGAGCTGCGCATAGCCCGGCCGCGACATCACCTTGGCGGCGGCGCCGCGCACCAGCAGCTTCTCGTTGATGTTGTAGGTGAGGTTGGCGCTCGGCAGCACGTCCCAATATTTGCTGCCGTCGCGCACCGTGCCGTAGTCGCCGAAGATCGAATGGACGTCGAGCGTCTCGGCGTTCGGCGAATATTGCGTCGTGGCGAGATCCGTGTGGACCGCGCGCACGCCGATATTGCCGCGCCAGTCACGATCGTTGCCGACCTTGGCCATCGCGTAGACGGCGGCGTCCCTCTCCTTCACCGAGAAGCTCTGCGGCGGATAGAAGCCGAACACACGGCCGCCATTCTGCGAGAGAAGCTCCAGCACCTTGTCGCGATTGGCGAGCGCATAAGGCGGCGCGCCGGCGATGCCATCCGAATAGTCGCCCGGCGTCATGTCACCGTCGTAGACCGAGCCGAGGCCGATGGTCTGCGTGCCCGAGAAGAGCCCGTTGCCGGCCCACTGATAGGCATCATAGATGAGCGAGCGCTTGTGATCGGTGTAGCGCCCGCCGACCTTGATCGACTTCAGCCAGCCATTGTCGATGGCATATTCGGCATCGGCCTTGGCGTAGAACTCCCTGTCGGGGGAGACGATCTTGCCGCCCCAGCTCCAGTTGTAGAAATTGTCGAGATAGGCGGCCGAGCTGTTGTCGGCCGGCAGATCCGGGAAGCTCAGATTGGCGTGCTTGCCGTCGAAGGCATAGCTCATGCCCGTGCGCCAGTAGGTCTCCCACGCCTCGGTGTCGGAGGTGGCGCCCTTGCCCTTGGTGTAGCCGATCTCGCCGTCCAGCGTCAGCGCGTCGGTCGGCCGCCACTTGGCGTCGAAATTGGCGACCCAGGTGGAACTGTAGGCCGTGCGGAAGATGTCGTCCTGCACCTTGCCGTAGACCGGTGCGCCGTTGGTGGCGGTGTTCGCCCAGGTGGCGCCGGTCAGCACATTCTGGCCGCCGATATTCTTAATCGTATAGCCGGTGAGCGCGTTGCCCTCGTCCTTGCTGATATCGTCGAGGCCGGCGCTGGAATTCTGGCCAAGCAGGCGCGACGTCCACGCCATCGAGTTCACATTGGTATTATTGGCGTCCATCCGGGTGTAGAGGCCGGTAGCGGTCAGTTCCAGATTGTCGGTCGGCTTCCACTGCACGGCGATGTCGCCGCCCTTGCGGACGCGCTGCTGCGTGAAATAGGCGTTGCCGATCAGCGTCGGCGCCAGCACCGTCTGGCCGGTGTCCGCGAAATTATCGACGGTCTGGTAGCCGAGGAATTCCTGGCCGTCGCGGCGGAAGGCGCGCTTCTCGTAGAAGCCCGAGACGAGGACGCCGAACGTCTCGTCCTTGTTCTTCCAGCTCGCCACGCCCGAGAATTGCGGCTCCCACTTGGCCGCGAGATCGTTATAGGCGCCCTGCCCGGAGAGATGGACCGAACCCGCCGGCAGATCGAGCGGCATACGGCTGTGGACGTTGATCGTGCCGCCAATGGCGCCTTCGGGGATGTCCGCCTCGGCGCTCTTGTAGACTTCGAGCTGACCCACGATTTCCGACGGGAACATCGAGAAGTTGAAGCTGCGGCCGCCATTCTGCTGATCGAGCACGAACCAGTCGCCGGTGGCGACGCTATGTCCGTCGAGCAGCGTGAGGTTGAGGTTGGGATCGGTGCCGCGGATCGAGACGGACTGGTTCTCGCCGAAGCCGCCGGCATTGGCCGAGCCCGTCACCACGTTCACGCCGGTGAGGCGGCCGAGCGAGTCGGCGACGTTCTTGTCCGGGAATTTGCCGATGTCCTGCGCGGTGATGACTTCGGACACCATGTCCGACTTCTTCTTCTGGATCAGCGAGGCCTCGATCGACGCGCGCAGGCCGGTGACGACGATCTCTTCGCCGCCGGGCGTCGCGGCATCCGCCGCAGGAGCGACGGCGACGCCATCCGCATTGTCCGCAGCGGCAGCCGGCATGGCTGTTGCGAGCGCGAGCAAGCTCGCCGATACCGTCCAAAGAGCTTTGGTTCCCCTGACCATGTCCGTTTCCCCTTCATGCCGGCGGAGACAAGGCCAATTTACGACCACGTCCCTACCGCGCCGCCCTGGCTCGTGTCAGAATTTGCTTCGATCACGAGCGTTCGATGTAATAAGGAGACCATCGTCACGAGATTGCAATACCAAAAATGATTCCAATTCCAATTTTTTGTAATTTCGGTATTGTATTGGTATCTAACGTAATGCATGAAAACAGGACTAGGCGGGAGCAAGGCATGTTCGTGGAGCGGGTGGGAATGCTGAAGGGGGGCGACAGCGCGCCGCTCTATCTCCAGCTTCAGCGCGTGCTGCGCGACGCGATCGAGCGGCAGGTGCTCCAGCCCGACGAGGCGCTGCCCCCCGAACGCGATCTGGCCGATGCCTATGGCGTCTCCCGCGTCACGGTGCGCAAGGCGCTGGACGGGCTGGTCGATGCGCGGCTCCTCACCCGGCGTCAGGGCGCGGGCACTTTCGTCGCCACTCGCGTGGAGAAGAATTTCGCCACCATCTCCTCCTTCACCGAGGACATGGAGAGCAGAGGCCGCCGCCCGTCGAGCGAGTGGCTGAGCCGCTCCGAAGGCGTGGTGAGCCCGGAAGAGGCGATGGCGCTTGGGCTCAGCCCCGGCAGCGCGGTCTATCGCTTCTCGCGCATCCGCTTCGCAGACGATGTGTCGATGGCGCTCGAATATACGACGGTGCCGGCCACCTCGCTGCCCTCGCCCGATGCGGTGGGCACCTCGCTTTATGCCGCGCTGGGGACGGCGCGGCCGGTGCGCGTGCTGCAACGGCTGCGCGCCGTGCTGTTCACCGCCGAGCAGGCCGCTCTCCTGCATATCCCGGAAAGCTCCGCCGGGCTGCTGATCGAACGGCGGGGCTTTGCGGGCGACGGCCGCACCGTGGAATTCACACGATCCTACTATCGGGGCGATTCCTATGACTTCGTGGCCGAACTCCAGGCCGCGCCCTAAGTGAACGCCTCTGACCACCGGAGTATCGAGTTGTCCGAACCCCTCGCGGCGCGCGCCGAAGCGACATTGATGCATCAGGAAGCAGGCGAGGCCGGCGCCGTCGTCCGGCGCCAGATCGAGCGCAACCGGCCTGCGATGAAGGCGCTCGGCGAGCGGCTGCGCGCGGACAAGCCCTCCGCGGTGGCCACGCTGGCGCGCGGAAGCTCGGATAATGCCGCCACCTTCGGCCGATACCTGATCGAGACCCATGCCGGCGTGCTGACAGGTTCCTCCTCGCCGTCGGTCGCCTCGGTCTATGACGCGGCGCCGGCGATGCAGGGCGCGGTGATGATCGCGCTCTCGCAATCCGGCCGCAGCCCCGATCTGGTCGCCGCCGCCGAGGCCGCCAAGGCGCGGGGCGCGCTTCTGATCGCGCTGGTCAACGACGAAGCTTCGCCGCTGGCGACTGCGGCCGACGTCTTCCTGCCGCTCTGCGCCGGGCCGGAGAGGAGCGTCGCCGCCACCAAGTCCTTCATCGCCTCCCTCTCGGCGCTGCTCCACCTCGTCGCGGAGTGGACCGGCGATCCGGCGCTGATGGCCGCGCTGGAGGCGCTTCCCGATGCGCTCGACGAGGCGTGGGCGCTCGACTGGTCGGCGGCGCTGCCGGTGCTGAGGGAGGCCGCCAGCTTCTATGTCGTGGGGCGCGGGCACGGCTTCGGCATCGCGCAGGAAGCGGCGCTCAAGATCAAGGAAACCTGCGGCCTCCATGCCGAGGCGTTCAGCGCCGCCGAAGTCCGCCACGGACCGATGGCGCTGGTGGAGCATGGCTTTCCGGTGCTGCTGCTCGGCCAGCAGGACGAGTCGCTGGAGAGCGTCGCCGCGCTCGCGACCGAGTTCAGCACACGCGACGCCGCATTGCTGACCGCCGGGCTGCCGGAAGGGGCGCCGGGTCTTGCCCTCCCCGCGCTCGACGCCGATCCGCTGATCCAGCCGATCCTGCTGGTGGAAAGTTTCTACCGCTTCGCCAATCTCCTCGCGATCGCGCGGGGGCGTGACCCGGATCGACCGCCGCATCTCGCCAAGGTGACCGAAACGCTGTGATGGAGATCGCCCTTGTCAACGCCCGCGTGCTGCTGCCCCAGGGCCTGCGCGACGATCTCGTCGTCACGATCGCGGACGGGCGCATCCGCTCCGTTTCGTCCGAGCCGCCGGAGGGCGCCACGATCGTCGACTGCGGCGGCGACATGCTGCTGCCGGGCTTCATCGACACGCAGGTGAACGGCGGCGGCGGCGTGCTGTTCAACGATGCGCCGACCGTCGAGACCATCGCCACCATGGCCGCCGCCCATCGGCGCTACGGCACGACGGGGATGCTGCCGACGCTCATCAGCGACGATCTTTCGGTGGTCGAGGCCGGCATCGCCGCCGTGGACGCCGCGATCGAGCAGGGCGTGCCGGGCGTGCTCGGCATCCATATCGAGGGGCCGTTCCTGAGCTACGCGCGGCGCGGCATCCACGACGCCGGTCGCCTGCGCAGGATCGACCGCGAGGCGATCCGGTTGCTCGGCTCGGCCAGGCATGGCCGCACGCTGGTGACGCTGGCGCCCGAATGCGTCGAGCCGGGCGATGTCGCGGCGCTGGTGGATGCCGGCGTGGTCGTCGCGGCGGGGCATAGCGAGGCGGACTATGACACCGTCCGTCGCGCCATCGGCGAGGGGTTGAGCGGCTTCACCCATCTCTTCAACGCGATGTCGCCTCTCGTGAACCGCGCACCGGGCATGACCGGCGCGGCGCTGGAGGACGATGGCGTCACCGCCGGGTTGATCGTCGACGGGCATCATGTCCACCCGGCCGTCATCCGCATCGCGCTCAAGGCCAAGGGACATGAACGGCTGATGCTCGTCACCGATGCGATGGCGCTGACCGGCACCGAGGAGGATCATTTCATCCTGCAAGGCCGCCATATCCAGCGTGACGGCGACCGCCTAGTGGATGCCGCAGGCACGCTGGCGGGCTCGACGCTCACCATGAACGCGGCGGTGCGCAACATGATCGCGCAGACCGGCGTGGACCTGCGCCGCGCGGTGGCGATGGCGTCCTCCACGCCGGCAGCCTTCCTCGGCCTGTCGGATCGGACCGGCACGATCGCGCCCGGCTTGTCGGCGGACCTCGTGCTGGTCGACAAGGACTGGCAGGTGAAGCGGAGCTGGATCGCGGGCCGGGATTCGGCCTGACGAAGACCGCCACAGGAGACGCCATGCGCCCGATACGCGAGATCGACGGCATCGACCGGGAGCGCTTTCAGGATGAGATCCTGCCCTCCGCACGACCGGCGGTGCTGCGCGGGATCGCGGCGGACTGGCCGGCGGTGCGCGCCGCGAACGAAGCAGGCGGCGTCCCGGCCTATATCGAGCGGCTCGGCAGCGGCGCGCCCTGTGAGATGATCGTCGGCGCGCCGGAATTCGGCGGCCGCATCTTCTACAACGCCGACATGAGCGGCCTCAATTTCTCGCGCGAGGCGGGCACGCTGGGAACGCTCCTCGCCCGGCTGGCGGCCGTCGCGAACGAGAAGACGCCACCGGCGCTGGCCGTGCAGTCGCTCGCATCGCGCGACGCCCTGCCCGCCTTCGCGGCGGAGAACCGGCTCGACCTCCTCGATCCGACTGTCACGCCACGCCTCTGGATCGGCAACCGCATCGTCGTCGCCACCCATCACGACTTGATGGAGAATATCGCGGTGGTAGTCGCCGGACGGCGGCGCTTCACCCTCTTCCCACCGGAGCAGGCGCCCAATCTCTATATCGGCCCGTTCGAGTTCACGCCCAACGGCGCGCCCGTCAGCCTCGCCGATCCCGAGGCGCCGGACCTCGGCCGCTTTCCCCGTTTCGCCGCCGCGCTGGAGCAGGCGGAGAGCGCCGAACTCGGCCCCGGCGATGCGATCTTCATCCCCTATATGTGGTGGCATCATGTGCGCTCGCTAGATGCCTTCAGCATGTTGGCGAATTATTGGTGGGAGGCGACGCCCAAGGCCCAGCCCGGCCTCGCGCCCATCGACGCGCTGGTCCATGCGAGCCTCGCCCTCGGAGACCTGCCCGCAAGCCAGCGCGAGGCATGGCGCGCGCTGTTCGACCATGTCGTGTTCGACCGCGCGCAGGCGCATATCCCGGCCGAGCGGCGCGGCATTCGGGGTGCGCTTTCCGAGGCCGCCAAGGCGCGGCTCCGCAAGCAGATCGGCGCGCTGATGCTGCAATGAATTGCGCCCGCCCCGCGTTCCGGCGATAGGAGCCGCGAGGTCCAGAGCCGGGAGACGCATCGGTGAGCACGCGCAGCTTCGATTTCGACAGCGCTTCGGGCTATCGCCTGTCGGGCAGGCTGGAGGCGCCAGAGACGACGCCGGCCGGATGGGCGATCTTCGCCCACTGCTTCACCTGCGGGAAGGATAATATCGCCGCCACGCGGATCACCCGCGCGCTTGCCCAGAAGGGCATCGGCGTGCTGCGGTTCGACTTCGCCGGCCTCGGCGCCAGCGGCGGACAGTTCGCGGATTTCGCCGCCGACGTTCGCGATCTCATCACGGCGGCGGAGGCGATGGCCGCCGAAGGCAAGGCCCCCTCCCTCCTGATCGGCCACAGCATGGGGGGCGCCGCAGTGCTCGCCGCCGCGGGAGAGCTTCCCGCCGTGAAGGCCGTCGCCACCATCGGCGCGCCGGGGCATCTCCGCCATGTGCTGCACCAGTTCGACCCCGAGCAGATCGAGAAGATCGAGCGCGAGCAGCAGGCCGACGTCCATCTCGCCGGGCGCCCCTTTTCCGTGGGCCTCGGCTTTCTGGAGCAGTTGCGCCAGTTCGATCTGCCGGGCTGCATCGCCGAACTGGGCCGTCCGCTGCTCGTCCTCCACTCACCGCGCGACGAGACGGTGGGCATCGAGAATGCGCAGCAGATCTTCGGCGCCGCCAAGCATCCCAAGAGCTTCATCTCGCTCGACGATGCCGACCATCTGCTGACCCGGCGGAGCGACGCGGATTTCGCGGCGGGTGTCATCGCCGCCTGGGCGGCGCGCTACCTCCCGCCGATCCACGCCGACGCCCCGCTCGAAGCGATCGTCTCGGGCGCGGATGCGCGGACCACGGGCGAAGGCAAGTTCCAGCTTTCCGTTCGCGTCGGCCCGCTCACCATCATCGCCGACGAGCCGGAGAGCCTCGGCGGCATGGGCAGCGGCCCCAGCCCTTATGATCTGCTGAGCGCCGGCCTCGCCGCCTGCACGTCGATGACCGTGAAGCTGGTCGCCGACAATAAGGGCTTCCCGCTGGAGCATGTCCGCACGCGCGTCGAGCATGAGAAGGTCGAGGGCGCGACACCGCCGGACCTGTTCACCCGCACCATTTCGTTCGAGGGCCATCTCGACGCCGAGCAGCAGGCGAAGCTGCTCGACATCGCCAACCGCTGCCCCGTCCACAAGACGCTCTCGGGCGGATCGCGCGTCGAGACGAAATACGCGCCCTGAAGCGCGCCGTCCTCCGCCTCCTAAGGCAGGATGCCGTTGGAAAGGGCGAAGGCGATCATGTGGGATCGGTTCTTGGTGCGCGTCTTCAGGCGGATATGATCGATGTGGCGATCGACCGTTCTCGGCGCGATCTCGAGCATTCTCCCGATCTCCTTCGCCGAAAGCCCGCTCGACACGAGTCGAAGCACCTCGGTCTCCCGTGGCGTGAGCCAGTCGTTCGTAAAATCATGCTCGTCGGGCATCGGCCCCTCCGTCCAGACAGGACCATCGGGCTAAAGCTTCGCTACAAGAATGACGCGACACGCCCCCTGCCCAATCGATCGCGCTCGATCGGGCCGGAAAACTCTCCCTATCATGCCGATTATCCTCGGCCAATCGACCATATGCTTTCCCCCGTTGCATTTTCGGGACAGTTTTCACCGGATGTCGGGAGGTTTTACACTCGCGACCCGCACCGCGACTCCCCCCTCCCGGCCGCTCGAAATGCCCGTTGGGACTACCCCCTCCAAGCCAAGCCAAAATGGCACAGGTGCCAGAAGGAGGGGCTTCCCTTTCGCATCCGCGTCGTGCTTAGCTTGTCTCGTCAGTAGGGCACCCTTCTCTGTTGAAGCGCTGAAATTTCGCGCCGCCAGAAGGATTTACCTGTGCTCCATGGTAGCTGTCGTGCGTAGCGCCGGGGCGCATCCCTTGCCGGGATGATGTTTTGCAGCAGTTTCGGGAACGAATCGTTCCCATGGGGGCAAACGATGCACAGCACTGATTTTCATCTCACCAGTCGCGAACTGGCGGTCGTCCATCTTGTCGCTCGGGGGCTGTCCGCGGTGGAGGTCGCCAAGGAATTGCAGATCGCGCGCTGCACGGTCGAACGGCATGTCGAGAATGTCCGCCTGAAGACGCGCACCCGCAATCGCGTCCACATGATCGCCTATGTCATCAAGCAGGGGATGCTCTGGCACAACGAGACGGAGCGGACGCCCGAACTCGTGGCCCATTGAGAGTGCCCGGCGATGGACTCGCCGTCTGCCGCACCCGATGTGCTGGACCGACCGGAAGGGGACGATATCCCGCGATCGGATCGGGCCGGGCACACGCCCGCCATCGAGCTGGCGCCGCGGATCCAGGCCGGTTTCCTCTCGCGTCACCGGACACGGTTGCCGCTCATGCTGGCGTCCTTCGTCACGCGGGTGCTGGATGGGCTGGCGATCATCCTGGCCGGCTGGGCGCTGATCCACTGGCGGCTTGACGCACAGATCGCGGATCATGCGCGCGAGGCGTTCCGCATGTCCGTCTTCGGCGCCGCCTTCTTCGTCGTGCTCGGCGAGATCAGCGGCGCCTATCAGCATGACGCCATCCTGTGCCGGCGGCGCTGCTGGTCGCCTTTGCTGAGCGCCGCCACCGCCACGACACTCTTCCTGCTCGCCTTCGATCTGGCGACCGGCCCCGGAACCGGGGATCATCGCCGCGCGATCCTGATCGGCTGCGGGCTGGGCGCGGCGGCGATCGTCTGCGCGCGCCTCGCCTTGCTGTCAGTGCTGGCGCATCTGCGCCGGGCGGGCATCTTCAACAAGCGCACCGCCATTTTCGGCACGGGCAAGCAGGCGGTCGACCTCGCCCGCTATGTCATGAGCCATGACATGCTGGCCGTCTCGCTCATCGGCTTCTTCGACGACCGGACACAGTTGCGCGCCGCGCAGGAGGCGCTGCCCCTCGCCCATCTCGGCGGAATGCCCGAACTGATGCGCTCGATCCGCGCCGGCCTGATCGACAAGGTCATCATCGCCATGCCGTGGGCCGCCGAGTCCCGCCTCCAGTCGATCATGGAGGCGTTGGGGACCACGCCGGTCGAAATCCGCCTCGCGCCCGAATGGGCCGGTTATGCCTGGGGCCGGCGGCCGATGATCCTGCTCGGCGGGCTGCCCGTGCTGACGCTGCTGGAAACGCCGCTGTCCGGCTGGAAGCTGTTCGTGAAGGCGGTGGAGGACCGGCTGCTGTCGCTGATCGCGGTGATCCTGTTGTCGCCGGTGCTGCTGGCGGCGGCGATCGCGATCAAGCTCGACTCGCCCGGCCCCGTCCTCTTCCGGCAGATGCGGGAGGGCTATAACTGCCAGCCTTTCCCGATCCTCAAATTCCGCACCATGTATGCCGATCGGTGCCACCAGAGCGGCGACATGGTGCAGACCACGCGCCGCGATCCGCGGGTGACGCGGGTGGGCGCCTTCCTGCGCCGGACGAGCATCGATGAGTTGCCGCAGCTCTTCAACGTGCTGTCGGGCGCGATGTCGCTGGTCGGCCCGCGCCCGCACGCCGCCTCCACCCGCGCCGGCGGCAAGCTCTTCGCGGAGATTCGCGCTTCCTACGCCACGCGCCACAATGTGAAGCCGGGGCTGACCGGCTGGGCGCAGGTCTGCGGCTGGCGTGGCGAGACGACGTCGGAGGAGATGCTGATCCAGCGCCTCCGGCACGATCTCTATTATGTCGAGCATTGCTCGCTGCTGTTCGATCTCTACATCCTGGCGCGGACGGTGGTGATCGTGCTGTTCCAGCGCTCCGCCTATTGAGCCGTCAGGCTCGGAACAGCGCCGAGTTGCGCAGGAAATCGCCCAGCATCCGGGGCGGATCGGGATTGCGGCGGAGCATCGCCAGCCGCCGCACCTGCCACAGCATATGCATCCCCGCCCAACCGAGATCGGCGGCGATGGCATAGGCGCGTCCATGGTTCTTCAGGAAATAGCGGCGGCGCGACTCGAACCAGTAGCGCGGAATGCGCTTCGGCTCGGTCGTCGCGGCGGTCACGCCCGTGCTCTGGCCGGAGATATGCAACACCACCGCCTGCGGGACGTACCAGCATTCCCAGCCGGCCCGTCGCGCCTGAAGGCAGAAGTCGGTTTCCTCATAATAGAGGAAATAGCCCTCATCCATCAGCCCGGCATCGTCGAACACCGCGCGGCGGATGACCATGCTGGCGCCGGATACCCAGTCCACCCGCGCCGTCTCCTGCCCCATGGTGCGGCCGATCGCGTGCGACGACAGGAGCCGCGAGACGAGGCCCAATCGCGCGCCGCGCTCCGTCTCGCCAAGGATGGTCGGGAAGCGGAAAGCATAAGGCCATGGCGTGCCGTCCGCCGACTGGAGCGCGCTGCCGGCGATCCCGGCCCTCGGGCGATCGCGCATGAAGGCGGCAAGCGTCCGCGCCGCGCCGGGGCGGATGACGGTATCCGGGTTCACCAGCCAGACGAGATCCGGCGGATTGCGGCCCGCCAGCGCGCGCCGGATCGCATGGTTGTTGCCGCTGGCGAAACCGCCGTTGACCGGCGAGGCGAGCAGTTCCGCCCAGCCGCCCCACCCCTCCATTCGGATCGCCGAATCGATCAGCGGAACCGAGTCGTCACCCGAGTCATTGTCGACCACCACCACTTGCAGGCCCGGCATCTCGCGCACTTCGTTTTCCAGACTGGCGAGGCATTCGACCACGAGCGGCCCCGTCCGATAGTTCACGATGATGGCGAGCATCGTCGGGAGCGGCGGATCGGTCTGGATCATCGCAGCATCTCCGCCGGGACGAGCGAGGGCCGGATGGCCTGCGCGGCCGAGCGTCCCGTGCCCGCCCCCGCGCCATCGCCCGGCGCCCAGCGCGCCAGACTGTCGTCGAGCCGCTGCTGGAGAAGCAGGGCCAGCGTCTCGACATGCGGCTCCTGAAGCAGGCTGACATGGCCGCCGGGAACCGGGACCAGCTCCACCTCGTCCGCCACGCGCTTGCCCCAGCCGAGGATGCAATCGGTGTAGATTTCGGCGAAGGGAATGTCCTCCGGCGTGCCATCGCCGCTGGTCGCCCGGAACAGCGCGACGTCGCCACCCGCGAACAGGCCCCGCGGCCGATGCGCCTCATGCGCCAGCTCGTAAAGTTGCACGAAGGGCAGGCCGGGCGCGCCCGCCCCAGCGCCGCGCATGTCGTCGACGATCTGGAGGCGTTGGCGCCGCTCCAGCCGCGAACGCACCTGCCAGATGCAATAGTTGCAGATCTTGCGGAGCAGCGCCGGAATCACGCTCGGCCCGCCCGCATTCGAGAGCAGCGCCCTCACCCGCTCCAGCCGTGATCGCGTGGCATAGAGACGACGCCTGCCGGCATCGACGTCCGCCGCATCCATGATGCCGACGAACGCCACCGTCTCGCCCTTGTCCTGAAGCCGGCGCGCCATCTCCAGCGCGAGGGTGCCGCCGGCGCACAGCCCCGCGAGCAGATAAGGCCCATGCGGGCGCAGCGTCTGGATGCGCCCGACATAATCGGCGGCCATCTCGTCGACGCGGGTGTGCGCGAAGCCTCCATCCGGCCGCCGCCTCGGTTCGATGCCATAGACGGCGTGGCCGGCGTGCAGCCGCAGCGCGAGGCCGCGATAGAGCAGAGTCTCACCCAGGCCGTCATGCACGAGGAAAAGCGGCGGGCGTTCGCCACCCGGCCGGATGGTGACGAGCCCGGCGGCCGCGGGGGCGGCAACGGCCTCGCTCGCCACCGGCGCGCTGTTCGGATCGAGGATCGCCGCGAGCCGCTGGACGGTCGGGTTCTCGAACAGGGTGGACAGCGGCAGCGTGCGGCCGGTCCGTTCACGCAGACGGCTGACGAATTGCACCGCCGGCAGCGACTGCCCACCCAGATCGAAGAAGCTGTCCGTGCGCAACACGGGTTCGACGCCGAGCATCTCGGTCCACAGGCTGGCGATCAGGCGCTCCGCCTCGGTGGCGGGCAAGGCGGCGGCGCTTCCGGCCGGCAGCTCCCGTGCGATCCGCGCGGATGGCCGGTGCGACGCCTTCATCCGCGGCCTCTGCGCTGCGAGCGGCCGGGGCGAGACGATCACATGCGCGGCATCCGGCCCGCTCAGGATTCTGTCCAGCGCGCGAAATCTTTCCTTCGGCGACATCCCGGCCGAGGCGTCCTCCCAAGGGTTCCAGCCGATCGAGACGACACGCGTCCGCTCATCGGCGCGGCGCGCCTGCGCATAAGCGTCGTGAAAGGCGGCAACGGCAGCTTGACCGGCCTGCTCCGCAATCGTGCCGATCGGGGAGAAGAGGACGAGGAAACCGGGCTGCGCGGCCCCGAGCGCCTCTTCCAGCACCGGCAGCATCAGGGCAGCGTGCGCCGCCTCCGCGTCGACCAGACCCGCCGCGTGGAAGATGCCATCGATCGCCCCGAAGCGCGCCCGCACCTGCCGGATCGCGCGGCGCATGGCGCCTGCGTCGGTCATGTCGGCCGCCATGGCCAGCACTTCGCCGCCGGCCTGCTCGATCGCCAGCAGATCGCGGAGGCGACCGCCGCGCGGATCGTCCGGCGCCAGGCGAGCCAACTCCGACTCCCAGCTTTCACGCGGCGGAACGGCGGAGCGCTCGATCAGCGCCAGCCGCGCGTGCTGCGTCTCGGCAAGATGGCGGGCCAGCGCGAGGCCCGCCCCTTCCAGCCCGCCGGTCATCAGATAGACACCGCGCGACCGAAGGCGGCTCTTTCCCGTTCCGCGAGGCGTGGGCTGGAAGCCTTGCGTCCAGCGTTCCCCCGCACGATAGGCGATCGCCTCCGCGTCGTCCGGCGAGGCCAGTTCCGCGATCAGCGCATCCGCGATGCGGGATCGGCCCGTATCGCTCCATTGCTGGACGGCCAGATCGACGCTGCGCACATGGAGATGCGGATATTCCCGCCGGATGGCACGACACGGCCCCAGAGCCGTCGCCTTGGCCGGCGACAGCACGGCTTCGTCGCAGACGCGCTGGATGCCGTCCGACACCAGAGCGATCTGCACGGGCGCCGCGAACTCATGGGCGGCAAGCGCCTGCGTCAGGAAACGCAGGCTGTCGAAGCCCCGCTTCTGGATCTGCTCGCCATCGGATGCGCGCCAGCCTCGCCAGAAGCCGGTCGTCAGCCAGAGATGATAGATCTGGCCGGGCAGCCGTCCCCTCGCCGCCAGCGCCTTCAGCAGCGCGGCATAATCGCCCGGTCTGCGCGGATCGATGATGAAGCGGTCCACCGCCTCCTGCCGATAGCGGCGGCCGGGACGCACCAGGATCGCCGCGCGCCCCGCCGCGCGCAGATGCCGGGCGATGGCGGCGCCGATGCCCAGCCCATCCTCGAAGATCAGCGCCGCCGCCGTGCCGACCTGTGCCATGGGAAGCGCCGTGCGCCGCCAGTGCGGCTCATGGAACCAGTCGGCCATGTCGGCGCGCTTGTCCGCCGTTTCATCCTCGGTCGGCTCCGGCTGAGCGGGGGGCTCGATCCAATGGCGCTGCCGTTCGAACCGATAGGTCGGCAACGGCAGGCGGAGACGCTTTTCGTCGATCCAGTAGCGGCCCCAGTTGACGTCCACTCCCAGCGCCCAGAGCTGCCCGAGCGCGTTGAGCAGGAAAGCCGTGTCGGCGGCGGGCTCCTCCGGCTGGCGGAGCGAATGCAAGGTGGCGATGCCATCCGCTACGCGACCCGGCCCCACCTCCAGCAGCACCCGATCGGGCGCCTCCCGCAGCCGGGCCAGCCCCTCGTCGAAACGCGTCGCCTCCTCCAGATGGCGAGCCCAATAATCGGCGCTCATCGCCTCGGCGGGCGTGATCCAGTTGCCGGTGAGGCTCGATACGAAGGGCAAGGCCGGCGCCTGCATCGGCACGGTGCGCAGCATGGATCGGAACTCGTCCGACGTGGCGGATGCATCCTCGGACAGGCGTCCGCGCATATGGATGATGCGCAGGGCATCCTCGATGCCGAACACCCCGGCCAGATGCGCCGCCGCATATTCGCCCGCATCCTGACCGATCATGCCGGCCGGCCGCGCTCCCCACGACATCAGCAACCGCCCCAGCGCCACCTGCACCGTCAGCAACGCCGGCAGCGCGACACTCGGCCGTTCCAGCATGTCGCGGGCGAAATCCAGCCCGTCAGACGGGGGCAGCAGGACCGGACGGAGATCGATGCCGGCGATGCGCTTCACCCGATCGATGCAATCGTTGATCGTCGACCGGAACAGCGGCTCGCTGCGATAGAGGCCCGCCCCCATCGCGACATAGGGGCTGCCTGCCCCCGCGAACAAAAGCGCCACCGTTGGGTCCGCCATCGCATCCGCAGTGAACGCTCCGGGCGACGCCGGGTCGGCCAGCGCTGCCGCCGCCTCGGCCGGGTTCTCGGCCACCACCACCCGCCGCCGACCCAGCGCCTGCCTCCCCACGCTCATCGTATAGGCGACATCCGCCAGATTGAGGCCGGGATGTGCCGCGAGATGATCGGCGAGTGCCGCCGTATTGGCGTCGAGCGCCTCCGCCGAGCGCGCCGAGAGGACGAGCAACTGATGCGGCCGGCTCGGGTCGCCGGGCACGCGGCGGGGCGCTTCCTCCAGTATCGCGTGCGCATTGGTGCCTCCCACGCCGAGCGCGTTGACGCCCGCACGAAGCGGCTGCGCGCCCAGACGCGCCCATGGCCTGAGCGTATCGCCGACCACGAACGGGCTCTCCGCCAGCCCGGATGCGGGATCGGCTTCGGTGAAGTTCAGCGACGGCGGCAACTGCGCATGATGGAGCGACAGCGCCACCTTGATGAGGCTGGCGACTCCGGCCGCCGTATCGGCATGGCCGATGTTCGCCTTCACCGATCCGAGGCCGCAATAGCCGATCTCTGCGCTGTCCTTGCGGAAAGCCTGCGTCAGCGCGGCGATCTCGATGGAATCGCCCACCGGCGTGCCCGTGCCGTGTGCCTCGACATAGCCGACCGTCCCGGCATCCACGTCGGCGATGCTCAGCGCCTCGGTGATGGCATGGGCCTGCCCGTCGATGCTGGGAGCGTGATAGCTGACCTTCCCGGCGCCGTCGTTGTTGATCGCGGTGCCCCGGATCACGGCGTAGATATGATCGCCGCTCTCCATCGCGTCGCGTAGCCTGCGCAGGACGATGATCCCGGCCCCGCTGCCGATCACCGTGCCCTTCGATGCCGCATCGAACGGCCGGCAATCTCCGTCGGGCGAGAGGATGCCGCCCTCCTCGACCATATAGCCCTGCCGGTGCGGAACACCGATCGAGACCCCGCCCGCCAGCGCCATGTCGCATTCGTTGCTGAGCAGGCTCTGGATCGCCATGTGCGTCGCCACCAGCGAGGTGGAGCAGGCGGTCTGGATGTTGATGCTCGGCCCCCGGAGGTTCAGCAGATAGGAGACGCGGGTCGTCAGGAAATCCTTGTCGTTGCCGGCGTGCTGGAGCTGGAACGGACCGACTTCGCGCCGCAACGCTGGATCGCCGAGCAGATTGGCCGTCATATAGCCATTGTGGCCCGAGCCCGCGAAGACGCCGATGGCGCCGGCGAAGCGCTCGGGCGAGTGGCCGGCATTCTCCAGCGCTTCCCACGCGCATTCGAGGAAATGGCGATGCTGGGGGTCCATCAGCGCCGCGTCGCGCGGGCCGAGGCCGAACAGAGTGGCATCGAAACATTCCATGTCGGCCAGCGGAGCACCCGCCTTCACATAGCGCGGATCGGAGAGCAGCGTGGGGTCGACGCCGGCGGCGATCAGTTCCTCGTCCGAATAGCGGATGACGGATTGCACCCCGCCGCACAGGTTCGCCCAATAATCGTCGATCGAGCTCGCACCGGCGAAGCGGCATGCCATGCCGACGATCGCCACCGCCGTATCGCCCCATGGCTCCGAAGGATCCTGGCCGAAGCCGCTGCCGAAATGCTGCATACTCTCAACTCCCCTCACCAGCCCCGATCTGGAGGTTCATCCCCCTTCTGCGCTGGAGCGCCGCGCGCCGGCTCGCGGCACGCGCCTCCCCCTGTCGGACGGCCTCATCGTCATGATCCGCTCCACCCAGATGCGCGCTCAGCGCCTCGATGGTGGGGAAGCGGAAGACATCGGTGATCGAAAGCGGCCGGGCGAAGCTGGCCCGAAGCCGCCGATGGACCTGCACGGCAAGCAGCGAATGCCCGCCGAGATCGAAGAAATTGTCGCGCTTGCCGACGCGCGGCAGCTTCAGAACGTCGCGCCAGATGGCGGCGATCTGCGCTTCCACGCCCTCGGCGGGCTCGGCGAAAGGCTCGCCCGGTGTGGTGATGAGTTCCGCGATCGGCTGCGGCAGGGCGTTGCGCGCGATCTTGCCGTTGGGCGTCTTCGGCAACGTCGCGAGCGGCACCAGATGGGCGGGCACCATGAAGTCCGGCAACCGGGCCTGAAGATGCGCCCGCAACTCCGCCGGTGACGATGCCGTGCCCGTATAATAGCCGACCAGCCGCACGTCGCCCGGCCGATCCTCGCGCGCGACGACCACCGTCTGCTCCACGCCGGGGAAGTCCGCCAGCACCGCCTCGATCTCGCCCAACTCGATGCGATAGCCCCTGATCTTCACCTGATGATCGAGCCGCCCGAGAAATTCGAGCGTCCCGTCGGCCAACCGCCGCGCGAGATCGCCGGTGCGATAGGCCCGCTCGCCCGCGTGGAAGGGATGCGCGATGAAGCGCTCTGCCGTCAGCTCCGGCCGATGCAGATAGCCGCGCACCACGCCCCGGCCGCCGATCACCAGTTCGCCGGGAATGCCCGGCGGCAAAGGCTGCTGCCGGCTGTCGAGGATATAGACCTGCTGGTTGGCGAGCGGCCGGCCGAGCGGCACGCCGGTATCGGTGCCATCCAGCTCCTGCACGGTGGACCAGATCGTCGTCTCGGTCGGCCCATACATGTTCATCACCACGCCGCCGACCAGCCCGCGCAATTCACGCGCCAGCGTCGGCGGGAAGGCTTCTCCGCCCACCATCATCCGCCTGAGCCCCGCCAGCGCGGAGCGGGCGTCCTGATCCGCCACCAGCATCTGGGCCATCGAGGGCGTGCATTGCAGATGGGTCACGCGGTGGTGCGTCATCAGCCCGGCGAGCGTCGCGTCGGAGGTCGCGATGACGATGTGGAAGCCGCGCGCCAGCGTCCAGCACAGTTCGAGGACGGAGATGTCGAAGCTCAGGCTGGTGACCGAGAGCCAGACGCCCTCAGGCTCGATCTTCGCGTCCACGCCGGCGAAGAAATTGGCGACGTTGCGATGCTCGACCATCACGCCCTTGGGCCGGCCCGTCGAACCCGAGGTGTAGATGACATAGGCCAGATGATGAGGCCGGGCGCCGCCATCCACCGGCTCGGCCGGTTGTCGCGCGATGAGCGGCGCGTCCCGATCGATGCGGATGATATGGGCGGCGGTAGCCGGCAGCCCCGGCGCGAGGTCCGACTGGCTGAGGATCACCGGCGCACCGGCATCTTCGATCATGTGGGCGATCCGGTCGGCAGGATAATCCGGGTCGAGCGGAACATAGGCGCCGCCCGCCTTGTGGATAGCAACCAGCGCCACCAGCATCTCGACCGAGCGCGCCAGATGAAGGCCGACCAGCACGTCCGGCCCCACGCCCAGGCTGATGAGATGCCGCGCCAACTGGTTCGAGCGCGCGTCCAGCTCGGCATAGCTGAGCGTCCTGCCCCGGCATGTGACGGCGGGCCGATCCGGCGTCCGCGCCGCCTGCTCCGTGAAGAGGTGGTGGATGCAGGCCCCCTCGCGCCACGCGACGGCGGTGTCGTTCCAACCTTCGATCACCGTGCCGAGCAGGGCCTCGCCCATCACCGGAAGCTCGGCGAGCGGCCGGTCCGGTGCCGCCAGCGCGGCAGCGAGCAGGGCCTCGAAACCTTGCTGCATCGCGCGGACGGACGCGCGGTCGAGCAGCGCCTCGTCATGAATCCAGCGGGTCGCGCCACCATCGCCGCGCACCGCGATGGTGAGCTCCGAGCCGGGCAGCGCCTCGGCCTCTTCCAGACGATCGACCAGCACGATCGCAACTGGCAGCGCGCTTCCCTGCCCCACCAGCTCCGGGCAACGCGCGGGCAGATCGGCGGCGTGACCAACATGGCGGTGAAGCTGGCAGATCTGCTCGGCCAGCCCCTCGCCCAATGCAGCCAGTCCCCTGCCGAAATCCAGCCGGACGGCGAGCGGCACCTGACGCGCGAACCAGTTTTCGGCGCCCTCGAACCGCGCCGCGAACACCGGATCGATGAACCCCAGGTCGAACTCGGCCTTGTCCGCGAGGCGAGCGAGATAGGCCGTCAGCGCCGCCATCACCGGCTCCGCGTCGTCCGCCATCGGCAGCGCGAGGTCGACGGACCGGAACACCCCGCCGGCGGCGCGGGCGGAGCGGTCGATCTGCGGGAGGAGATAGGGGCTCCGCGCGGCCAGACGGCGGCGCCACCAGCGCTCATGCCGGGCCGCCGCGGCATCCAGCTCGTCGATCAGACGCGCCTGCTCGTTCGCCATCATGTCCATGCGCCGTCCGGCCATGGCCGTGAGGTCTGCCGGCTGGCCGTCGAGCGTGGTGATCCGCTCGATCACAACGCCGGCCGTCCCGCTCGCCACGGTGAGACGGCCTTCCCCGACATCGACGATCGTGCCCGGCGCCACACCCGAAACCGCAGCCTCGACGCGCGCCGCGCGCACCAGATGGAGAACCCCACCCATGCCGAACTTGGGCAGGCCGAGCGGGTTGGCATGGCCGCCATGATCGAGCGCGCGGACAAGCCGGACGATCTCGTCCGCGGGCGCATACCAATCGATCGTCGCCGCGCAGGACGGGCGATCCGCGCGCCCGCGATATCGCCGTATCGCCTCCCCCTGCGGCCGGGGCGCGAGTGCGCCGTCCGCCAGCCCATCCAGCAGCACGGCGAAACTTTCGACCGCGGCGGCGAAGCATTTGGTGTTGGCGGAAAAGGCCGTGTCCGCCTCGTCCAGCTCGACATTCGCCGTGGCAAGGATATCGCCCTGATCGACCTCGCCGGACATCAGGTGCCAGGTCACCTCATGCTGCCGCTCGCCGTCGAGCAGCGCCCAGACGGGGGCGTTGACGCCGCCCCGCCCCGGCAGCGGGCCATCGTGGAAATTGATCGCCCCCCGACGCGGCAGCGCCAGCACGTCCGGCGGGAGGATCGCGAGATTGGCGACGCTGAACAGATAGTCGAACGGCGCCAGCCCCGCGTGCATCAATATGCCGGAGGCTTCCAGCACCGGCACCGAGCGCGCGGCCGCCCAATCACGGATATCCGCGTTACGGCTGACGATCGCGACGATCTCGTGGCCGCGTTCCTCCAGCATCCTCGCGCATTCGATCAGCAGCGTCTCCCCGCCGATCAGCACGCAACGCCAGCGTGACGCTTCGTCCGCCTGATCCATCACGACAGCACCACCTTGGTGGAGCGGCGGCGGGCGACATGGCTTCCGAACGCGATGGCGCAACCGAGCAGCGCGATGCCGAGCGCCTTGTCCGCATCGGTGATGGCCGGGCGCGCTTCGGTGCAACCGGGCTGGCGCGCCCGGTCGGGGGCGGATTCGCCCGGCTCGTGTTGGCCCACCGCGACGTTGGGGGCGGACGGGCAGTGCGTGGGCGCCGGCTCCTGCGCGCCGGCCGAGCCCAGGAAACAGAAGCAGGTCATGAAACAAGCCCCCGTCCAGAACCTGATGCCCATCATCGATCTCCAGTAAATTGCAGCGAAACCCGGATTCCGACGCGCATTTCATTTATATTCTATGATTTGATGCCTTCTCATCCAGTAATCTAACTGTCCTTGAAGATGAGGAATTTTCCCCATCATCACGAATGTCGCGTACAAAGCGCCTCGATGTCGCCGCGTCTTCCACCAGAGCAGCGGCCATAACGGCCAGCCGAGCGGCGATGCCCAGAAGATATTGCTGAGGACTTCGCGCAACGTTCGCGGTTCGCTCCATCCGCGCAGCACCAGCGCCTCGGCGGTGGCGTAGCCGCTGCGGCGATTGCGCTGCCACCATTGGGCGATGCGGGTCATGCCCGCGTCGTGGATGGTCATCTCGTAGGGCAGGCGGTGGATCGTCCAGCCCGTGGCGCGCATCCGGTGGCAGAGATCGGGCTCCTCGCCCGCGATCAGCCGCGCGGTGAAGCCCCCCACCTCGCGGAACGCCTCCACGCGCATCAGCGCGTCGCCACCGCATGTCGCCGCGATGCCGACGGGCGTATCCCATTCGAGATCGCAGAGCCGGTTATAAGGGCTGTTGTCGGGATGCCGCTCCCGCCGGCGCCCGCACACCGCCGCCGCCTTCGGCAGGCGTTGCAGCTCGCCCAGCCCCAGCGCCAGCCAGTTGCGCCTGAGCTCGCAATCGCCGTCGACGAACTGCACGAAAGCGAGGTCCGGGCAGATCTCGGCCAGCCGCGCGAAGCCTGCGTTGCGGGCACGGGCGGCGGTGAAGCCCCCGCACGGCTCCAGCTCCACCACCTCGATCCCCCGCTCCCGCGCCATAGTGACGCTGTCATCGCTGGAGCCGGAATCGACATAGACGATCGTGGCGACATCCCGCGCCACGCTGTCGAGGCAGCGTTCCAGCCTCGTGCCTTCGTTCCGCCCGATCACCACCGCGCCCACCGTCCGCCGATAATCGGCCTCGGCCATCAGCGGCACGATCGTCGAGGGCACCGGCATCACGCTCTCCCCGTGCGGACCCAGTCACGCTGGCGATGCGTGACGAAACGGGCGTAGATCGGCAGTTTCCAGAGGAGATAGCGCGGCAGGTGCAGCAGACTGGCCGCAGGAAGCAGCGCCCGCCCCCACGCGCGCCACACGGCGAAGAGCGTCACCGCCAGCACCAGCCCCGCGCTCCCCAGCAAGGCGAGCGGGCCGGCCGCGCCTGTCAGCATCGCCCACGGGAGCAGCAGTCCCCCGGCGATCCCCGAACCCGCGAGAAGCAGCATCAGCGGCGGCACCGCGATATCGGCAGCGAGCGCGAGCAGGCCCGGCCGCCCCGAAAGCCCCCGCGCGATCAGGCGCGGGGCATAGCGGCCGAACGTAGCGAGCGCGCCATGCTCCCAGCGGGTGCGCTGGCCACGGGTCGCCGCCTGCGTGCTGGCCGGGCTGAGGAAGACGGCCCGATCCTCGAACCCCACCGGCTGTCCGGCAATGGCAAGGTCCAGACCGAGCTTCAGATCCTCGACCAGCGATGCCGTCTCCAGCGGCGCGGCGTCGAACATCGCCCAGGGGAAGGCCATGCCCGTCCCCTGCAACAGCGCGGGTCCGCCGAGGCGCTCCAGCCCCCGCTGGCGGACGCTGTTCTTGATAAGGAAGGCGAAGGTCGAGATGCGGACCAGCGGCGTAGCGTCCCGCGCGGCGCGCAGCAGATAGCGGCCCTGCACCGCCGCCGCCCGGCGCTCGGCCGAGGAAGCCAGCGCCGGCAGCGCACCGGGTTCGGGCACGCAGTCCGCGTCCAGCACGATGATGGTAGTCGGCGGGCTAAGGCGCAGCAGTTCGCGCCCGCAGGCGAGCGCATAGGCCTTGCCGCGCCGGCCGGCGTCGAAACGCTCGATCAGTTCCGCGCCCGCCCCACGCGCGACGGCGGCGGTGGCGTCCGCGCAATTGTCCGCGACCACCAGCACCCGGTCGCACGGGCGGAGCTGGGCGCGGACGGCGGCGATCACGGGGGTGATGCCGGGGGCTTCGTCATGCGCGGGAATCAGCACGGCATAGGGGCTGGCCTCCGGTGACACCTCCACGAGGCTCTTCCCGGCGCGCAGGCCCGCCAGGCATTCGGCCGCCAGCACCAGCATCGGGAAGGACGCGCCGATCGACAGCAGCCAGGGCAGCGCCGCGATCATGCCAGCGACCTCAGCAGCGCGGCGAGGCCGGCGGCGTTCTTGTGGACGTCATGGTCGCGCAGCACGCGGGCGCGGCCTTCCGCCCCCATGGCGGCGAGTGTCTGGCGGTCCGTCGCAAGCGCGGCGCGCATCGCTTCGGCCAGCGCGGCCGCCGAACCTGCCGGGATCAGCCAACCGGCCCGATCGTCGACCAGCTCGGGGATGCCCGCCACCGCCGTCGCGATCGCGGGGCGGCCGAGCGCCAGCGCCTCCATCAGCACGACGGGCAGCCCTTCCGCGAAGCTCGGCAGCACGAAGGCGCGCGCGGCGCGGATCTCGTCGACGATGGCGTCTCGCCCTTGCCAGCCGAGCAGGTGGATATGATCCTCAAGGCCGGCCGCGCGGATCTGCGCCTCGATCTCCGGGCGCATCTCGCCGTCGCCGATGATGCGGAGCGTGAATTGCTGATCGCGCGCCACCATTGCCGCGGCTTCGATCAGCAACGGAATGCCCTTCTGCGCGCTCAGCCGGGCCACGCAGACGAACCTGCGCGAAGCCAGCCCGGCGCCGTCATCCTCCCCCATATCGCGCAGGAAATGGTCCGCCGTCCCGCAGCGGACGACGTTGATCCGCCCCCAATCCCGAGGCGCCGACCAGCGCAGGAGCTGCCCCCGGCCATAATGGCTCACCGCCGCCACGAAGCGCGCGCCGGCGATCTTGGCACCCAGATCGAGAGACCTGGGCGCATCGAATTCCTCCGGCCCATGCACCGTCATGCTGTAGCCGACCCGCCCGAGCAGGCTCGCCAGCCGCGCGACGGCGGCCGGATTGGTGCCGAAATGGACATGGACGTGGCGGATGCCCTCCGCCTCAAGCCGCGCCGACAGACGGCAGGCCTCGGCGAGATAGGCCATGGCCCGGATCGGCCCGACCGGGATCGAGAAGGCCTCCCGCGCGGCGACGGCAAAACGGCGCGGCGAGCGGAGCGCCCGCGCCGCCAGCGCGCCCAGCAGGCGCCAGGGCCGGCCATCGAGCAGCACCTCGGTACGGCGTTGCTCGTCGACATCGAGCGGATCGACCGGCACCTCAGGCGACGGCCGGACGCTGAACCGCAGCACCGAGACGCCCTGCTGTTCGAGCGCCAGTATCTCGTCGCGGATGAAACTGTGGCTGATCTTGGGATAGGCGTTGGTGAGATAGGCGATGCGGACCGGCACCGGCGTCTCCCCCACCGGTCGGAGCCGGGGCGACGTGCGCGGGGCCGCCATGCCGGGGCGCTGCGCCGGGGGAACAGAGTGGGTTTCGGCCGTCGTCGCCATGGCCGGGATGCTGGCCCGATATGCGCGCGGCCGGAATACGGCCTTCCGCGTGGGGCGCACGCCATAGTCCATACGCCCTCCTGAAAAATCAGCACAGGATGCGTCGAACAGGATGCGTCGGATGGGCGCCCCCGCCCCGCCTGCTAGGTTTCCGCCGAAACGATCACGCCGGAGGGCAGCCATGCGCGACAAGGGACAGGACGGCGCGGCGCCGATGTGCATCCTGCTGGTGGCGGAGAACATCTCGCGCCGGCTGAGCGGCGAGACCGTCGTTCCCTATCATTATTTCCGGCAGTTCCTGGAGGCGGGGCACGACGTGCGCGTGCTCTGCCATGCCCGCGTGCGCGACGATCTCAGCCGCGATCTGCCGGCCGACATGTTCGCGCGCATCCGCTTCGTGGAGGACAGCGGCCTCCAGCGCCTGCTGTTCCGGCTGGGCCGGCATCTGCCCTATCGGGTGCAGGATCTCGCCATCAACCAGCTCATCACCTTCGTCACCCAGTGGCGGATGCGCGGCATCGCCCGCGCGATGATCGCCCAGCACGGCATCGACGTGGTGTTCCAGCCCGCGCCGATCGCGGCCAAGGCGGTCAGCTTCATGACGGGGCTCGGCCGGCCGGTGGTGATCGGGCCGATGAACGGCGGCATGGAGCTTCCCCCGGCCTTCCGCCACATGGATCGGCCCGTCGCGCGCTGGCTCGTCTCTGCGGCGCGGCGGGGTTCCGCGCTGCTGCACCGGCTCGCGCCCGGCAAGCTCAGGGCCAGCACGCTTCTCGTCTCCAACGAACGCACCCGTGCCTCGCTGCCGCCCGGCGTTCGCGGGCGGATCGTGCAGGAGGCGGAGAGCGGCGTCGATTTCACCCACCTCCCCTGGCGGCCCGAGCATCCCAAGAGCCGGTCGGACCTCGTCTCCTTCGTCTTTTGCAGCCGGTTCGTGGACTGGAAGGGCATCACCTATCTGGTCCGCGCCTTCGCTCCGCTGGCGCGGGAGGGCAGTGCCCGGCTCGATCTGATCGGCGATGGCGAGCTGTTCGACGACATCCGCGACCAGATTCGCCGCGAGGGGCTGGAAAGGCAGATCATCCTCCACGGACGCGTCTCGGTAGAAAGCTATGCTGCGCTACTCGACAAGAGCGACGTGTTCGTCACGCCCTCCCTTCGCGAATGCGGCGGCCTTGCGATGATGGAGGCGATGGCGGTCGGTCTGCCGATCATCGGCGTCGATTGGGGCGGCGCCGCGCAATATACCAGCCGCACCTGCGCGATGCTCGTCGATCCCTCCTCCGAGGAGGCGCTCGTCGAGGGGCTCACCGACGCGATGCGGACCCTCGCCCATTCCGCCGAGCTGCGCACCCGCATGGGCCTCGCCGCGCGCCGTCATCTCGAACGGAACGGCATGGGATGGGATGCCAAGGCCGCCCGCATCCTCGCCATCCTGCGCGACGCGATCGAGGCGCCGCACGCCGGCAAAGCCACCGTCCGCCCGGCGGCCCCGAAGCTCCGGCCCCACCCCGCTTCCTTCTGAGAGGACGCCCCCGATGACTGACGATCACGTCGATATCGTCTTCTACACACGCCAGTTGCACAATGGCGGTGTCGACCGCGTGGTCTTCAATCTCGCCGAGGAATTCATCCAGCGCGGCATGACCGTCTCGATCGTGGTGGACCTCGACAATATCTATTCGCCCTTCCGCGCCCTGCTCCCCAAGGGCGTGCGATACGAGGTGCTGAACGCGCGCGGGCCGCTCCCCCGGCTGCTCAAGCTGCGCGCCTATCTGCGCCGCGTCCGGCCGCGTGCCGTGCAGTGCGCGAGCTTCGGCTTTCCCAATCTCTATGCGGTGGTGGTGCGCTGGATATCGGGCATCCGCTTCCACCTGATGCTGACCGAGCATTGCTTCCCGACGGTGGACCGCGCCGCGCCCAAGCCGTGGCAGTCGCGTTACTGGTTCTTTCCGCTCGCCCACCTCCTCTATCCGTTCGCGGACACGCGGGTCGCCGTTTCGCGGGGGACGGCCAACGATCTGGCGCGGGTGATCGATATCGAGCCGGGCAGCATCGACTGCATCTACAACCCCATCGTCAACGATACGCTGATCGAGCAGGCGCGGCAGCAGGTCGACCATCCCTGGTTCACCAATCCCGAGCTGCCGATCATCATCGCCGTCGGCCGGATGGAGCCGCAGAAGAATTTCTCGTTGCTGATCCGGGCCTTCGCGAAGGTCCGCCTGTCGGTGCCCTGCCGGCTGGTCATCCTCGGCGACGGATCGGAACGGGAGATGCTCGGCGCGCTCACCACGTCGCTGGGGCTCGATGGCGAAGTCTCGATGCCGGGCTTCCTACCCAATCCCCATGCCTATGTGGCGCGGGCCACGCTGCTGGCGATGTCGTCGGATTTCGAAAGCCTCTCCAACGTGGTGATCGAGGCGATGGCGGTGGGCACTCCGGTGATCGCGACGGATTGCCCCTCCGGCCCTTCCGAGGCGCTCGACAACGGGCGCTGCGGAACGCTGGTGCCGGTGGGCGATGTCGAGCGGCTGACCGCGGCGATCCTCGCCGTGTTGCGCGAACGGCCGCAACCCGTCGCCCGCGCATGGCTGGACCAGTTCACCACCCGCTATTCCGCCGACCGCTATCTGGCGCTCATGATGCCGGCGACGGCATGACCGGGGCCGCGCCCCGTCGGGGAGCATAGGGCATGGCAACGGCCCTTCCCGTCCCGATCTGGCGTCGCGCGCTCGGCAGCGGGATCGGCCTCATCGCCATGACCATGTTCGCATCCAACGGGATGCGGATCGTCAGCACCATCGTCCTCACGCGTATCCTCGCGCCGTCCGATTATGGCGTGGTGGGCGTCACCTCGGCGATCCTGATGGTGATGTTCATGATCTCGGACTTCGGCTTCGGGGTCTATATCGTCCAGCACCCGCAGGGCGACGATCCCCGCCGGCTGGATGCGATCTGGACGATCCGGCTGTTCCGCTCGATCCTGCTCTTCGTCGCGCTGCTGGCGCTGTCGCAGCCGATCGCGATGCTGCTCGAAAAGCCCGAGATGGGCATCATCATCGCCTCCACCTCCTTCCAGTTCCTGCTCGACGGCGGCTCCTCGCTCGCCTCCTATACCGCGGTGCGCGAGCAGAAGCTGGGCCGGCTCAGCACGCTCGACGTCATCGCCTCCATCGCGCAGACGCTGTTCGGCATCATCCTCGCGATCCTGCTGCGCAATTTCTGGGCGATCCTGATCGCCAACCTGCTCGGCGGGCTGCTGCGCGCGGTGCTGAGCTACGCGATGTTCGAGGGATCGCGCCGCCGCTTCTTCTACGACCGGGTGGAGGCCGCCGCGCTGTGGCGCTTCGGCAAGACGGTCGCGAGCGCGCACACGCTCCAGATCATGCTGTCGAACGTGGACAAGTTTGTGCTCTCCCGGCTGTTTCCGCTCGGCACCTTCGGCCTCTATTCGCTCGCCTCGAACCTCGCGGGCGCGCCATCGATGTTCACCTCGCTCTACCCCAACCGCGTGCTGCTGCCGACCTACGCCGCCACCGCGCGCGAGCGGCCGGAGCAGCTCGCCGACGAATATTACCGGACCCGCCGACTGACGATGATCGGCTATCTGCTCGCCATGGGCGGCTTCGTCGGCATGGCGCCCGCCATCGTGCATCTGCTCTACGACACGCGCTACAGCGAAGCGGCGATCTTCCTGCGCATCCTGGCCCTCGCCCCCGCGGTCGCGCTCAACAATTATGCCGCGCGCGAGGTGCTGATCGTGGTGGGGCGGGTGAAGACGCTTTTCTACGCCAACATCGTCCGCATGATCTGGCTCGCCGTAGCCGGCAGCACCGGCTTCGCGATGTTCGGGCCGATGGGGCTGATCGTCACCGTCGGCCTGATCGAGGTGCCGGTGATGTTCTATTGCTGGTTCGCGCTCGCCCAGAGCCGCCTGTTCCGGCTGAACGAGGAGCTGCTGATGCTGGCCGCGCTGGGCGCGGGCATCGGGCTGGGGCTGCTCTGCAACAACCTCTATTTCGCCTTCGCAGCCCACCTGCGCCAGATGCTCCTCGCCGCGATGCCCCATATCGGCCATCACCCGCTGCATTGAGGCTCAGGCGGCGACCGGCGCGCCCCCGAAACGCACCGCCGGCCGGCGCGGGCTGCGGGCCGGGGTGCGGCTCAGAACGCCCGCCGCGAGCGCCAGCAGCACGACATAGCTGATCTCGTTGCGGCCGTAGCTCGTCGTCGTCAGGCTCGCGACGAGGCCGAGCAGCCCCGCGAAGCAGGCCCCCCCGGCGGCCCGGCTCTCGACCGGCAGGCGGGGGCTCCGCACGAACAGGCTGACGAGGATGCATGGCAGGATCGCGTAATAGATCAGCCCGCCGAACAGCCCGCCGCGCATGAAGATCGTCAGCGGCTGATTGACCAGATCGACGATCCCCTCCCCCTGCCTGAGGAAGAAGAGCGCGCTGTAGATCTGGTCCATGTCCATGCCGGTCAGCCAGTGCGCGCGGAACAGCGCCAGCCCCGCCGTCAGAAGCTGGGAGCGGTAGCCGACCGTGCCGCTCGCATCCCCGCCCGCGCCGATCGACGCCGCGACCTGCGGGCTGATGTGCGACAGCGCGAAGATCATGGCCACCACCACCGGCCCCAGCACCGCGAGGCCCAGCAGATGCGTCCACCGCCGCTCGTAGAGGAAGCAGGCGATCAGGCCGACGCCGATCATGATGTAGCCGACGCGCGCGAAGGTGAAGACGATCCCCACCAGCAGCATGGCGACAAGCCCGAAGAAGGCGATCCGCGAGCCCACCTGCCGCCGGAGCGCCACCAGCATTGTCAGTTGCAGGCCGAGGAACAGCGACAGCCCGGTGGACTCCGGCCAGGTTGCCCGCCCGCGGAGCAGGCCGTTGCGTTCCTTGGCATAGCCCGAGATCATCTCGGGGTCGGCGTGGAGGAAGGCCGGCATCCGGTAATAGAGCAGCCAGTGGCGCAGCGCCTCGAACGCCGCGACAGCGGAGAGGATGCACCCGGCGACGATGCAGGCGAGCATGATCCGGTTGGGCGGCTCGCTGCGATAGCAGGCGCGGCTGATCGCGAAATAGGGGATGCCGAGGTTGAGCGGCACGATCACGCAGGCCCTGAGCCCGTATGTGAGCTGGTGCCCCCGCGCATCCATGAAGATCTGCATCGCCAGCATCGCGACAAAGGCGATGTCCCACATCGCCAGCCCCGGACTGCGCAGCCGCACGCCTGAAAGCAGCATCGACAGGATGAAGCCGATCGACAGCAGGTTGACGAAGGTGAACTGGAGGATGGTGAGGCCCGAGATGGCGACCGTGTAGGTCAGCATCGGCATCAGCGGCAGGCAGAACATGAAGAGGTTGGCACGCAGCGTCAGCGCCCGCCGGTCCGCCAGCACCAGCCCGCGCATCGTCAGCGCCGGCGCGCAGAGGATCAGGCCGGCCGTGAACAGCGCGAAGATCGCGTAATAATAACCGAAGAAACCGACCGCCGGCAGCGTCACCGCCGCGAAGAACTGGTGCGGGCCGATCACGCGCCGGATATCGCCCGGCAGCATCCGCACCCCGCACAGCACGGCGAGGCTGATGAGAAGAAGATAGGCATATTCCATCCGCCATCCCCCGATCGGCCGGGACGGCCCCTGCCCGCGCCGATGACGCCGGGAAGCTAGCCGCCCCTCGCGGATGAGACAAATCATCACCGCAATAAAATGCCGCGTCTCATCCTGTCATCGACCTGGGGACCGGCCTATAGTCCTCAGCGGGATCAGTGTCGCATTTTGGGCGGGTTCGGGTTCTTCTGCCCGTTTTCGGATATTCCGTGAGGAGCGGACATGGGGAAGCGTCCATCCGTCAGCCCGCGCATCGTCTTCGGCCTGTCGCTCATCGCGCTGGCGGGCGGCGTCGCCGCCCTGAGCTTCGCCGGCAAGGCCCCGGCATGGGATCGGCTGCCCGTCCATCACGGCACCGCCCCGCAGCCCCCCGCCATCCGGCCGCTCGCCATGCCGATCGGCACCAATCTGGACGCGCTCTCCTACTGGAGCCCGGCGCTCCCTCTGCTCGATCTCATGAAGTCCGCCGGGCCGTGGGTGCCGCACAGCGACACGACCTACGATACGGGCGATCCCATCCAGCTCGATCCGCAGGGCTGGGTCGAGCGCTTGCCCGATCCCGCCGGCGGCGCGCGCGCCACATCGGTGCTGGTCAACATCCTCCACGACAATCCGGCGGCGCAGGGGCACACGCGCTATGCCGTGCTCTATGACGGCAAGGGCACGATCGACGCCACCTTCGGCGCGAGGGTCGTGGACCGGTCGGCGGGCAGGATCGATGTGGAGACGGGGGACGACGGCGGCCTGGCGCTCGTCCTCACCGAGATCGATCCGGCGGATCATCTCCGCAACATCCGCGTCATCCGTGCGGACCTGTTGCCGCTCTACCGTTCCGGGCAGAGCTTCGATCCCGCCTATCTGGAGCGGATCGGCGGCTTTCCGGCGCTGCGCTTCATGGACTGGATGAGCACCAACACCCTCTATGACAAAGCGGGCCATGCGCTCACGGGCGACACGGCGATCGCGAACGCGCCGCTCCTCGACTGGCGGGACCGGCCGCGTCCCGAGGATCGGAGCTGGGGCGAGGCTGGCCATGGCGTGCCGGTGGAACTACTGGTCGAGATCGCCAACCGCACCGGCGCCGAGCCCTGGTTCACCATGCCGATCAACGCCAGCGACGATTATGTCCGCGGCTTCGCCACCTATGTGCGCGATCATCTCCGGCCCGGACTGAAGATGCATGTCGAGCTGTCCAACGAGGTGTGGAACTGGAGCTTCCCGCAGGCCCATTATGCCGAGGCGCGCGCCCATGCGCTGTTCGGGCCGGACGCCAAATGGCTCGAATGGTACGGGATGCGCGCGGCGCAGGTCGGCGCGATCTGGAAGACGGCGTTCGGCGAACCGCCGACGCGCGCCGCGAAGCCCGGTCGCGTCGCGATGGTCTTCGGCACCCAGTTCGCGTGGAAGGGGCTGGAGGCCTATGGCCTCGACACCGATCGCTGGCGCGACGCGCAGGGCCATATGCTCCACCCGGCCGACTATTTCGACGAATATGCCGTCGCCGGCTATTACGACGGCATCATGAACACCGACGAGGCCTATGACACGGTGCGCGGCTGGTGGCGGGATGCGGACGGCGGCTATGGCCGCGCGGTAGCGGCGCTCAAGGCCCGCATCGCGCAGGTGAACGCTCCGACCTACCTCTATCATGGCGAACAGGCGCGCCGGCACGGGCTCCGTCTCGTCACCTATGAGGCCGGCTATGGCGAGTTCACGTCGCCCTCCCATCGCGACGATCAGGCCTACACCGATTTTCTCGCGAAGCTTCAGCGGCGGCCGGAATTCCGCGCGCTGGAAACGCAGAACTACCGCGCTTTCCAGACGGCGGGCGGCGCGTTGTTCATGAACTACGGCATCATCGGCACGCCGTCCAAATGGGGAAACTGGTCCGCGCTGGAATCGGTGCGGCAAACATCCTCGCCCCGCTATGACGCGATGCGGGCATGGAATGCGGCCGAGGCGATCAAGGGAGGCTCCGAACGCGCCGCCAGGCGGTGAACAGCCCGAAGATCGCCGGCCCGTCCACCAGATAGCGCCGCCACAGCCGACGCGGGCTGGAGAGCAGGCGGAACAGCCATTCCATGCCCATCGCCTGCATCAGGCGCGGCGCGCGCGTCTGGCGGCCGACGAGGAAGTCCAGGCTCGCCCCGATGCACAGCCCGGTGCCCACCGCCCTGCCGGACAGCTCGACCTGCCGGGCGACGATCTCCTGCTGCGGCGATCCGACCGCGAGGAAGCTGTAGCGCGCCCGCGCCCCGATCAGGAACTCCGCCGCCCGCGCCACCTCGGCGGGATCGCGGACGAAACCCATCGGCGGGTCATAATGGACGATATCGGTGAGGCCATAAGCGGCACGCAGCGCCTCCACGATCGAGGTGCCGCCGCCGAGGATGGCGATCCGGTCCCCCAGCGCGATCGCGTGGCGCACCAGTTGCCGGGTGAGGTCGCTCCCCGGCACCACCGGCAGGCCGAGCCCCGCCCACCGCGCCAGCGCTTTGAGGACGCGACTGTCGCAGAGCGTCAGCCAGGCGCCACGATAGGCCGGCCACAGATCCGAGCGGCGATGATGCAGCCGCACGACATGATCGACATTGGGCGTCACGACATAAGCGAAGGGCGCATCGGCCGAGCGGGCGGCGATCATCGCCACCGCCTGCGCCTCGTCGAGGCGATCGAAGCGGAGGTCGAGGAACTCGGCGCTGGCCGAGCCGTCGCTCCCTTCTCCTGTCGTCGTCATCGTCGCCCTCTCCCAGCCGCAACCGGCGCATGGTAGCGATCCCGCCGCGCGGGCTCTCTCCGCCCGATTCCGTGGCGAGCCTGCCCCGGTGGAAAACCACCATGGCTGCCCGATGGGGATACTGCTTTTGCAGTACGCAAGAGGCGCAGCGTGAATGGCCGAGTGCCCGGCCGCCGCCGTCCGCCATAGAGTCCTCCGATCGAATTGGGGGGAGTTGCGGTGATGTCCCTGAGGCAGTTCAAAGAGCATCGTGCGGCCGGCCCGCGCATCCGGCGGCGATCGGCATGGCGGCGCGGCGCGGCGCTTTCCGCCGCTGCCCTGCTCCTTTGCGGCACGGCGCCGGCGTGGAGCCAGCCGGTCGCGACGCTCGCCGCGGCGGCCTCCATCGCGGACCCGGTCACCAGCGCCCATCCCGGCTACCGGATCAACGCCGGTGACGATCTCGACATCAGCGTGTGGGGCGAGGAGAAGATGACGCGCACCACCCGCGTCCTTCCCGACGGCACGATCAGCGTCCCGCTCGCCGGCACCATCACCGCCGCGGCGAAGACGGTCGAGGAAGTGTCCGAGGAAATTCGCCAACGCATCGCGCCCAACTACCGCACCTCGCCTCCCGAGGTGACGGTGGCCGTGCGCGATGCGACCGGGATGCGCTTCTACGTCGTCGGCAAGGTCCGCACGCCGGGGAGCTTCTCCACCGGTCGCGCCGTCGACACGCTTCAGGCGCTCAGCATGGCCGGCGGCCTCGCCGACTTCGCCGACGTCAAGAATGCGGTCATCCTGCGCCACACGCCCAACGGGCAGGTGGTCGAACCGGTGGAGCTCGCCACCGTCCTCAAGGGCCATCGCCGCCTGAAGCCGGGCGAGCTGGCCGAGCCCCTCCCGATGCTCCGCAGCGGCGATGTCCTGGTCATTCCCTGAGGCCAGGAGGGCGCCATGCCCCGCCCTATCTTCCGCAGGGGGATATACCTCCTCGCCGCGACGCTCGCCGGAACGGGCTCGCCGGCCATGAGCCAGACCGAGACCAACCTGACGCTCGACGCGCAGGCGCTGGCCTCGTCCAACCCCTTCCTGATGCCGGGGCCGGATCGCGGCGCCGTGCTCATGCAGATTTCCGCGAGCCCCGAGGTCAGGCTGACCAGCGACACCGGCTCCACCCTCGATCTCAACGGCACCGTCACCCAGAAATGGTTCAGCCAGCATTACGGCCATTTCCTGGTGGGCAAGTTCGATGCCGCCGGCAAATATCGCCGCAACGAATATCTGACGGTGGAGGCCGATGGCGGCTTCTCGCGCGATCTCGCGGTGGACGTGCTGACCAGCAGCATCGACGCGGTGATCGACCCGCAAAGCATCCGCACCGATTATGACGGCGCGCTCCGCGTGCGCTGGACGCCCGACGCGCGCACCGAGATCGTGCCCGAGGTCCGCTACGAGACGTCCGACTACAGCCACAGCACGCTGCTGCGCGACACGCGGACCTTCAAGGCGGACGTCTCCGCCAGCCGCCGCATCAGCCCCTCCACGCGGGTCGGCATCCGGGTGGAGGCGCTGTTCAACAAGGCGGCGGGCTCGCTCGCCGAAAACTCGCAGGCGATCTACGCGACGATCCGGCAGGATATCAGCCCGCACTGGCAGCTCGACGCCGAAATCGGCGCGGAGCGGACCGAAAATCGCATCGGCCCGGTTCAGGATCTGGCGCTGAACGCCTCTTCCACCCCCACCCGGCTGAGCGGCCGCGCGCAGCTCTGCCGCAAGGTGCCCAACGGACTCGCCTGCCTCGCCGGCCTGATCGACAGCGAGATCAGCGGGCTGGGCGGCCTCCAGCGCACCATGACCGGCTCCGCCACCGTGACGCAGAAGCTGAGCGAGCGGACGTCGGTGAACGGCATCGTCGAATATCGCCATTCCGAAACGCAGCGTGGCGCCTTTCCGGGGCTCGACTCGCTGCGCGCCACGCTCAAGCTCGATCGCCGGATCGGCCGTCACTTCACCCTTTCCGGGACAGGGCAATATCTCCGCCGCCAGCTCGTTGGCGGGGGATGGATCGGCGCCGCCTATGGCGGCCTTCAACTTCGCTTTCAGCCAAGGCAGCCTGACCATGACTGAGGACGCCACCAACATCAGCATCATCAGCCCGCGCGAGATCGCCGCGATCCTCTATCGGCGACGCTATTGGCTGGTCGCTCCGCTGCTCCTCTGCATGGCGCTTGCGCTGGTCGCCTCGCTGGTGATCCGGCCGGTCTATCAATCGGCGGCGACGCTGCTGGTGGACTCGCAGCAGATTCCCACCACCATCGTCCCCGCCCCGCTCGCCAACTATTCGGACGAGCAGATCGCCAAGATCCGCCAGCGCATCCTCAGCCGGCAGAATCTGGCAGCGCTGGTGAAGGAGCAGAATCTCTATCCGCAGGAGCGGCGGCACATGCCGCTCGACGACGTGTTGCAGATCATGCGCGACAACACCGCGATGGACCTCGTCGGCTCGGACAGCGTCAACGATTCCAAGCCGCGCTCCACGATCGCGCTCAACCTCTCCTTCACCTATCCCAACGCGGAGGTGGCGCAGGCGGTGACCACCGAACTGGTCACCATGTTCCGCGACGAGGACAAGCGTCTGCGCACCGAGCAGGCGCTCAACACCTCCGCCTTCCTCACCCGCCGCGTGGACGAAATTCGCGGCCAGCTCATCACGCTCGAAGGCAAGCGCCGCGAGATCGAGGCGCGCTATGCCGGCGCGCTGCCGGATCAGGTGAACCTCAGCGCCCAGTCCAACTCCGCGCTCCAGGCCGAAGTCTCGCGCATCGATTCCGAGACGCAGGGCATCATGCAGCAGAACAGTATGCTCGCCGCCCGCTCGGCGGATACCCCCACCGCGGCCGATCCGGGCCGCGAGGCGCTGCGGCTGGCGGAAAGCAATCTGCGCCAGCTCCAGGCGAAATATTCGGATCGCTATCCCGACGTGGTCGCCGCCCGCGCCGCCGTGGAAGAGGCCCGCGTCGCCGCCTCGGCGCGATCGGCCGGCGGCCCGAACAGCATCATCCAGTCCGAAATCGCCGCCAGCAATGCGCGCATCCAGACTCTCTCCAGCCGTCGCGGCGAACTGATGGGCCAGATCGCGGAGTTGCAGCACACCACTGCGGAAGCGCCGCAGGCGTCTTACGAGCTGAACAACGTCCAGCGCGAATATGACAATCTCAAGCTGCAATATCAGGACATCCGCGAGAAGCAGCTCGAGGCCCAGACCGCCGCCAACCTCCAGACCGAGGATCGCGGCGAGCGCTTCTCGCTGGTCAACGCGCCGAGCCGGCCGGTCGAGCCGATCCGCCCCAAGCGCAAGATGATGCTGGCGATGGGCCTGGCGGGCGGGCTCGCGCTGGGGCTGGCGGTCGTGCTCGGCAAGGAGTTCCTGTCCGGCCCGATCAACGGCGAGAACGGTGTCGCCCGCTGGATGGGCGAGCCGCCGCTCGGCGTTATCCCCCTCGTCATCGCCGATCGCACGCCCGGCCCGCTCGGCCGCCTGCATCGGCTCTGGACATCCCGCGAACGTCAGGAGGCAGCGTGACATGCTGAAGGATATCTCTCCCGACTGGTCCCGCCCCCTTCCCGGAGCGATCACGCGCGGCCGGCCCCGGCAGGCCGCGCCGACGCCTCCGCAACCAGAGGTGGAGCTGGATCGCGACACGCTGATCCGCAACGGCATCTGGGCGTTCGAGAGCTTCGACGTCCGCTCGCGCAGCTTCGTCCTGCTCCGCTCGCAGGTGCTGAACCGCTTCCATGCTTCCGGCGGACGGGTGCTCGCGGTCACCTCGACGCGCCCCGGCGAGGGCAAGACCTATGTCACCGCCAATCTCGCGGCCGCGCTCAGCCGCATCCATCCGACCGCGCTGATCGACCTCGATCTGCGTCGCCCGTCGATCGCGACGCGCTTCGGGCTGACGGTCGATTGCGGCGTGGAGGACTTCCTCGCCGGCAAGGCGGACTGGGCCAGCACGGGGCAGAAGATCGCCTCCGCCCAGCTCACCATCCATGGCGCGCGCCAGCCGGGGCTGGACACCGCCGAACTGCTCGCCTCCGACGCGCTGCGTGGCGTCTTCGCCTCCTTCAAGGCGCAGCCCGACGCGCCGATCTGCATCGTCGACACGCCGCCGATCCTGATGCTGGACGACGCCAACCTGATCGCGCGCCACGTCGACGGCGTGCTGATGGTGATCGAGGAAGGCCGCACCCGCGGCAGCGACGTCGAGGAGGCGCTCCGCCTGCTCGGCACCACGCCGATCGTCGGCTCGGTGCTGAACAAGTCGCTCTCCCTCAAGAAATCGCATGTCGACTACGCCTATTACGACGACCTGAAGGCCCGCCGTCCACACTGAAGGGGGACTAGTCATGCGACGTGGGATCATCCTCGCCGGCGGCTCCGGCACCCGGCTCCATCCGCTGACGCTCACCGTGAGCAAGCAGCTCATGCCCGTCTTCGACAAGCCGATGATCTATTATCCGCTGTCGACGCTGATGCTCGCCGGTATCCGCGAGATCCTCATCATCACCACGCCGGAGGATCAGGCCTCCTTCCGCAAGCTGCTCGGCGACGGGCGGCAATGGGGGCTGGAGCTGAGCTACGCCGCCCAGCCGCGCCCCGAAGGCCTCGCGCAGGCCTATCATATCGGCGCGGATTTCGTGCGCGGCGAGCCTTCCGCATTGATCCTCGGCGACAATATCTTCCATGGCCCCGGCTTCGGCAGTCTGATGGCGCAGGCCGACGCGAAGACCGAGGGCGCCACCGTGTTCGGCTATCCGGTCAGCAACCCGTCGGCCTATGGCGTCGTGACCTTCGACGAGGCCGGCCACGCCGTCGCCATCGACGAGAAGCCCGCCCACCCGCGCTCGCAATATGCCGTGACCGGCCTCTATTTCTACGACGGCCGCGCCGCAGACCTTGCCGCCTCGATCCGCCCGTCCGCGCGCGGGGAGTATGAGATCACCGACCTCAACCGCCTCTATCTGGTGGCCGGCGCGCTCGACGTGCAGCTTCTCGGGCGCGGCTTCGCATGGCTCGACACGGGCACCCACGCCTCGCTGCACGAGGCCTCCTCCTATGTGCAGGTGATCGAGCAGCGGCAGGGCCTGCGCATCTGCTGCCCGGAGGAGATCGCCTGGCGACAGGGCTTCATTTCCGACGCCGAACTGGAACGCATCGCGCTGCCGCTGCGCAAGAGCGGCTATGGCGACTATCTGCTCCGCCTGCTCCAGACGGGCGCCGCGCCCCTGAGCCAGGTCGCCTGACGGAGACCGCATCATGAAGAGCCTCCTCGTCACCGGTGGCGCCGGGTTCATCGGATCGAACTTCGCCCGCCACTGGCGCCGCGGCTTCCCCGGCGACCGCATCCTCGTGCTCGACCTGCTGACCTATGCGGGCAACCTCGCCAATCTGGCCGGCGTGCCGGACATCCGCTTCGTGCGCGGCGACATCGCCGACGCGGCGCTGGTGCGCGGCCTGATCGACGAACATGCCATCGACACCATCGTGAACTTCGCGGCGGAAACGCATGTCGATCGCTCGATCTCGTCGCCGCGCGGCTTCCTCCACAGCAACATCATCGGCACGCATACGCTGCTCGAATGCGCGCGCGAGGCATGGGACGGCGCGCCCGAAGGCACATGCCGCTTCCATCAGGTTTCCACCGACGAGGTGTTCGGCAGCCTCGGCCTCGACGATCCCGCCTTCCACGAGGGCACGCCGTTCGCGCCCAACTCGCCCTATTCGGCGAGCAAGGCCTCGGCCGATCATCTCGTCCGCGCCTATCATCAGACCTACGGCTTGCCGGCGACCGTCTCCCATTGCTCGAACAATTACGGGCCGTATCAATTCCCCGAGAAGCTCATCCCCCTCTTCGTCATCAACGCGCTGGAGGGGCGGCCGCTGCCGATCTACGGCGACGGCCTGAACGTGCGCGACTGGCTGTTCGTCGACGATCATTGCCGCGCCATCGAGCTGATCCTGACCGGCGGACGCGTAGGCGAGAGCTATTGCATCGGCGGCGGCTGCGCGCTGCCCAACATGACGATCGTCGACACGCTCTGCACCGCCGTCGATGCGCTGTTCGCCCACGATCCGGGCCTCGCCGCGCGCCACCCCCACGCGCCCGCCGCGCAGGGCAGGCCCACCGCCTCGCTCAAGCGCTTCGTGACCGACCGGCTCGGGCATGACAGGCGCTACGAGATAGACGACGCCAGGATACGCCGCGAGCTGGGCTATGCGCCCGTCCACGATTTCCGCTGCGATTTCGCGGCCACCGTGCGCTGGTTCGTCGAAAACCCGGAATGGTGGCAGGCGATCGGCGGCGACGCGTCGGCGCCCTCCCTCCATGTCGCGATGGGTTGAGCCATGGCCGGGAAAGCGATCGCCCAGGAAGGGCCGACACCGCCGGCAGCCCCTCTCCACACCGCCAAGGCGGCCCGGCGGCGGAATTATGCCGACTGGCTGCGGGATTTCCCGGCCCGCAGCGCCTTCTGGGTGACGCGCCTCGGCCCGGTGAGCCGGATGCTGGCCTCACGATATCGCCGCGCGGTCGCCAGCCATCGCCGTATGGTGCCGACGCTCTCTCCCGGAGACCGCGCGATCGTCGAGGCGCTCGATCGGGACGGCATCTACATCTCCTCGCTCGATTGTCTGGGGTTGCCGGATTCACGCGAGACGGTGCGCATCGGGCAGATGCTCTCGGCCGAGTTCAGCGCCGAGGCGCATCGGCAAGCGGCCGCCGGCGTGGAGTTCAACATGGTTCCCCCCGAGCGGATCGTGGTCAATCCGCGTGTCTTCGCCTGGGGGCTCAGCGACCGGCTGCTGGACATCGCCGAGGCCTATCTGGGGATGCCGGCGGCCTATGACGGGATGCAGATCATCTACACCGTCGCCGACGGCCGCGAAGTCTCCACGCGGCGCTGGCATCGCGACTGGGAAGATCGCAAGATGCTCAAGATCGCGATCTATCTGAACGACGTCGACGCGGACGGCGGACCGTTCGAGGCGGTCAGAGGCCCGCGCCGGACGGACGAAGACGGCTTCGCATATGATCTGATGTCCGATGACGATCTGCGTCGCACGTTCGGAGAGGAGTTCGCCGAGCGCGTGGCGAGCTGCACCGGACGGGCGGGCACCGTGCTCTTCGTCGACACCGCCCGCCAATATCATCGCGGCCGCCCGGCGACGGGAGCGGACCGGACGGCGATCTTCTACAGCTATTTCGCCAGGCGGCCGCGCCACCCCTTCTTCTGCGAGCGTTCGGGGCTGTCGCGCCAGCAGATCGAGCGGCTGGCCCGCCATCTGCCGCCCCGCCAGCGCGCCGCCGCCCTGTGGCGCCGGGGCCTGCCCGGCTGGCTGCGGATGATTCCCTCGGCGCGGGTCTAGGCCTCGAAGGGCCGCACGCGCCGGTCGATCGTCAGCCAGGGCGCGACCTCGATCGCTTTCGCCGCGGCGGATTCCAGCCGCCACCCGCCCTCAATCTCCACGAACCCCGCCTTGGAATAGACCGGGTGGCAAGGCTGGTTATGCTCGGTCGGACGGAAAGCGCCGGTGAGCGCCTGCTCCGGCCCCGCCAGCCGCCGCACCTCTTCGAGCAGCGCGCGCTCCATGCCGAAGCCGAACGCCCGGCAGCTCAGCACGAAGACGGGGATGTCGAGCCCACCCTCCGTCCGCTCGATCACCAGCACACCGATCGTTCCCATCGGCCCGAATCGATCCGCCGCCTCGCCGATCAGGACGCGGATGTCCTCGTGCCCGATCCGTTCCCCGATCCAGCGCCGGGTGATGCGGCTGCCGGCCATGTTGAACTGGTTGGTGCGGTTGACGAGCGAGGCCGCGCGCTCCGCATCCTCCGGCCTCGCCTCGCGGATGGTGAGGCGGAGGCGGAGCTGCGCATAGAGCCGGTCGCGCTGGGCGGCGTCCATCTCGGTCTCGGCCGTGATGAAGCGCTGCCGTTCGTCGCGCTGACGATAGAAATCGGTGCGGTCCGCGCCCGGACGCGCCGGGAGCAGATCGGCCCACAGATCGAGCAGCCGCCAGCTCCGCGGATCGGCCGGATCGAGCGCCAGCGCCATGGGGAATTGCTCACCCCCCTCGCGGCTGTCGAGGATGACGAAGCTCTTGAGCTTGAGGTTGAGGTGCCCGGCGATGCGTTCGACGTCCGGCTGATGCGAGGCGAAATCCTCCGATGCCAGCCCCCCTTCCACCGCAGGCCATGGCGAGCCATCCTCCACCTTCGCGGCCAGGATGATGCCGCGTTGCTTGAGCCGCAGCAGGGTCGCCTGCCGATCGGGATGATCGAGGAGCGTGTCGCCGGGATCGCACGCCACCAGCTTGCGGCCGAGAAGCCGCCCCGCCACCGTCAGCACATCGCGATAATAAGGTGCGAGCAGCGCCCCGAACATCGCCGGATGCTGAAGGTCCGAACGATAGAGATAGCGCCCGGCCGCCCACAGCCCCTGTTCGCCGACGATCGCCTGCTCGTCGAGCAGGTGGAAGACCTGCCCCCGCGCCATCCGCTCCGCCACGCGCTGCCTGAGTGCCGTGTTGAAGCGCCGCGTCACGCGCTTCAGCATCGGCAGCAGCAGGCGCCCGCGCACCCGCTCCTTCACGCTCTCCTGATGGCGGATCAGCGGCACCGGCTGATGGACGAGGACCGGGCAGTCGAACAGGTCGGCCAGCGCGTCGAACGTCTTCAGCGCCTGCTCCACGGCGGCATCCGCATGATCGAACCGGGTCGGCAGGTGCAGCAGGCCCGGCGTGCGCTGGAGCACGCCATAATCGCTTGGCAGGGCATAGTTCAGCGGGCTGTAGCAGACGATATCGAACGACTCGTCCGCCAGCCGGCCGAGCGCGGTGCGAACCTCCAGCGCATCATGCGAAGTCACGAACGTCGGCCGCAACCGCACCCCGTCGGCCAGCGCGGGAGCGGTCAGGAAGCTGATGACATCGAGATAGAGGCAGTCGCCGACGAACAGGACGCGCACCTCGGCGGAGGCGCTGGCGGTCAACATATGCTCGATCACGTCGAACAGACCGTCGATCCGGCCCTGCGCGGCGCTATCCCCGTCGAGCGCCGCGCGAAAGGCCCGCCGCTCACCCGAGAGCAGATGCGCTACGCGCCGCTTATGCTCCTGCGCGTCGACGGTGGGGTCATGGAGTTGCTTGGCCTTCTCGCCGATGTAGAGGTGACGGTAATTCTCGTCGCCCGTTGCGAGATAGCCGGCGATATAGTCGACGTAGGCGTGCGTCTCCAGTTCGACGAAGCGCCCGGGATCGTTCGCGAAGCTCGCGGCATATTTGGGCCAGTCCACGACCAGCGCGGCGAGCTTCCGCCCGATCGCGTTCCGGGCATGTCGCAGTCTTTCGGCCGGGGAATATTGCTCGATCGCCGCCGACGCCATTCAGCCCCTCGCCTCCGATCCATGACTTGCGATTACAAGTCCGGCCGTCCGTGAAACCACCGTTATACCCGGCCCCGGAGGCGTTTGAATTCCACATTCCGACCGGGCGTTTGCGGTGGGTATTTCTCAGCATCATTCCGATCCGCCCCGCCGGTGCGACCCGTTCACGGCTGTGGCGTGCCCCAGTCGTTCAGCCGAATCGACGATGCCGGCATCATGATCGACACCAGCAGGGGCTTTTCAGCCCCCTCCTTTCAACCGATGTCGAGCCATAGCTTATCCAGCGTGACATGCCCCGACAGCTTCAGGGCATCGACGGCGCGCTTGACCTGCTGGCTGTCACCTCGGGGCATGACGAGGACGGCGTCGCGGGTGGCGATGACGATGACGTCCTTGACGCCGATGGCGGCGACCAGCGGGCCTTCGGAGCGGATCAGGCAGTTGGAGGTGTCGATGGCGAGCACCTCGCCATGATGGGCGTTGCCGTCATCGTCCTTGACCGCCAGCTCGTGGAGGGCATCCCAGCTCCCGACGTCCGACCAGCCCATCTCGACCGGCACGACGGCGACGCGATCGGCCTTCTCCATCACCGCATAGTCGATCGAATCCGACGGCGAGCGTCCGAACGCCAGCGGATCGGGCAGGAGGCGCGCTCCATCGCGCCTGCCGGCCTCCAGAGCCTCGCGGGCGGCAGCCGCGATGCCCGGCGCGTGGAGATCGAGCGCGGCCATGTAGCTCGCCGCCGTGAACAGGAAGATGCCGCCGTTCCACGAATAGCAGCCCTGCGCGAGATAGCCCTCGGCGGTGGCGAGGTCGGGCTTCTCGACGAAGCGGGCGACGCGCTGGACGCCGGGGGCGATCTCCTCGCCGCGGCAGATATAGCCATAACCCGTCTCGGGTGAGGTCGGTGCGATGCCGAAGGTGGCGAGCCAGCCGGCTTCGACCAGCGGCACCGCCTTCTCGATCGCGGCGTGGAAGGCGGAGACGTCGCCGATGACATGATCGGAGGGCATCACCAGCAGCATCTGGTCGGGCTCGGCCGCGCACGCGGCGAGCGCGATGGCGGGCGCGGTGTTGCGGGCGGCGGGTTCGAGGATCAGCGTGCCGGGCTCGATCCCCGCTTCGTGAAGCTGCGCCTCGATCGCGTCGGCATGGGCGGCGCTCGCCACCACCACCGGCGCCGCGAAGCGCTCCGCTCCCGTCGTCCGCCGTGCCGTCATCTGGAGCATCGTCTCGACATGCGTCAGCGACAGGAGCTGCTTCGGACGCTCCGTCCGGGACAACGGCCACAATCGCGCGCCGGAGCCCCCGGACAGGATCACTGGGATGACAGAACGCATGAAAACTCGCAGCCGATTGTCTAGACCCTCTGCCTTCCCGGTGGTTGCAATTTCGTCAAGCAGGCAGCTCGCTCCGTCCTACGCTCCGTGTCTTCAATGCGACCGGAGCCTGCAAAATCGGGGCAGATCGGGAACTTCCCTGCGCCTTGCCTCGCTTGTCCGGGGATCGTAACGCCCCATCGCAGGGAATCGCGGCTTTCGATCCGCGCGTCCGAGCGCTAAAAGAGGCTGCCGCTGAGGCAACCGGAGGTTTATGATTATTCGCATCGCCCTGTTGGCGCTGGCCTGCATTCTCGCGGCCGATATCGGCTGGATGGCGCTTTCCGCGAGCTTCTGGATGCTGCCCGCGATGCTGGCCGGCTGGTATGCCGCCGACATGGCGTCGGGCGTGGTCCATATGTACATGGATTATAAGCCCTCGCGCGCCGGCATCGGCCTCGACAAGATCTTCTTCTACGAAGGATCGCGCGAGTCCGCCGAATATCTGGCGCTGCGCGATGCGGCCTTCTCGCAGCTCAACCCGGTCGAACGGCTGATCTACGACTTCAAGAACCACCATCCCCGCCCCGATGCGCTCGGCCGCCGCTCGATGGTGACCCAGATCGGCTCGACCGTGCTGTTCGCCACCCTGCCCTTCACGATCCTTGCCAACATCGTCTTCCTGCTGTTCCCGCTGCCGCTGTGGCTGATCGCGGGCGTGCTGACCTTCGTGGTGGGGGCGAGCTTCGCCCAATATTTCCATGGGACGCTGCACCGGAAGGACAATCCGCTCATCGTGCGGGCGATGCAGCGGACGAAGCTCCTGATGAACGCCGAGGATCATCGGCGTCATCACGAGACGCTCCAGTGCGATTTCAGCACCATCAACGGCTGGTCCAACCCGGCGCTGAACCTCGTCTTCAACGCGATGCGCCGCCGCGGCTATCTGCGCGACGAGGGCCTCATCCCGAACTGAAGCCTCAGCGGCCCGCTTCCAGCGCAGCCACCAGCCGCTCGCGCGCCTCCACCGCGAGCGCCTTGCGATCCCCCCAGCCGGACGGATCGATCGGATCGAGGAAGCGGATCGTCACCTTGCGGCGCCCCGGAAGGCCCAGCACGCGCATCATCTCGCGCCCCATGCCGATCCCCCGATCCCAGGCGAGATCGGGCGTGTCGCGGCCATAATCGATCGCGACGGGCTGGAGGCGGATGCCCGGCACCGGCGGCAGCAGAGCCTCGAACAAGGAGGCGCGGAACGGCTTCACGCCCTGCCCGTCGCCCGTTCCGCCTTCGGCGAACAGCGCCACAGGGCAGCCTTCCGCGAGCGCCTCACGGACCAGCCCGGCCTGCTCGCGCACCTCGCCCCGCTTCTTGCGCGCGATATAGACGGTGCGGTTCAGCCCGGCGAGGAAGCCGAAAAGCGGCCAGCGGGCGATCTCGTCCTTCGCCACGAAGCGCGCGCCCGAAGCGCCGGCCAGCACCAGAATGTCCAGCCAGCTCAGATGGTTCGTCGCCATCAGCACATGCGAGCGCAGTGGCGTGCCGACAATGCGGACATCCGCCCCCGCCGCGCGGCCGGCCAGCCGCAGGAAGCTCGTCGGCCATGGCGACCGCCGCCCGAACAGCCGCCACAGCCCATGCAGCGGCACATGGGCCGCCAGAAGCGCCGCGATCATCGCCACGCGATAACGGCCACGCCAGAGATGGGCGTCAGCCGCGCTTCTCCCCGGCAAACTCAACGCGAGCACGGCATCCGCCTGTCGACTCCGTCATTTCGTTCATTGGCGAACATGGGCCAAATGCCTATCAGGAACGATCGGGACACCGCCGGTCGCATGATGCCGAGGTTCCCATGCGATCCAACAGGATTGCCACGACGGAAATATCGGGACTGGGACATATGTCGAAGACGGTTGAGCTTAATCATCATACTGCGCAACTCTCCCCGGCGGATCCCGATCCCAAGCCCAGCAAGAAGCTCGTTCCGAAGAAGCCCCTTTGGATGCGGATCGGAGTACGCCTCCAGCCCCGGATCAACGCCATCGTGGCCCGCGCGTCCCGGATCGGCAACCATCCCTTTTACGAAACCCGCAATTTTCCGTGGATCGCCGCGCTCGAAGAGAATTGGGAGACGATCCGCGCCGAGGCGGCCAATGTCCTCCAGGATCTGAGCAAGGTTCCGCCTCTCGCGGAAATCTCCCCCGATCACAGGCGGATCGCGCCGGCGGGCAAGTGGCGCTCCTTCTTCCTCTATGGCTATGGCTACAAGGTCGACGCGAATTGCGACGCCTGCCCGCAGACGGCCGCCCTGCTCAAGAAGGTGCCGGGCCTCAATTCGGCGCTGTTCTCGATCCTCGTGCCGGGGACGCACATTCCGGCACACACCGGCGTCTCAAAGGCGATCCTCACCTGCCACCTCGGCCTCCAGGTGCCGCGCGAGGCGGACAAATGCCGGATGCGGGTGGATACCGAATATACCACCTGGACCGAGGGCAAGGCCTTCGTGTTCGATGACATGTTCAACCATGAAGTCCTGAACGACACAGACGACACGCGCATCATCCTGCTGGTGCAGTTCCGCCGGCCGATGCGTCCGCTGGGGCGCCTGGTGGGCGGGCTGTTCATCTGGGCGGTGAAAAAATCCCGCTTCGTGCAGGATGCCCGCCGCGGTGTCGCGAAGTGGAGCGAGCAGCGACATTGAGGCGTTGACGCGGGCGCACGCCTGAGCGCCGATACACGCTGGCGCTTTCCGCGCTGATCTGGGCTTCGGCCCGCGTGAACGGAGACGATCGCGTCCATGCCCTTCGGTTTCTTCAGCCGCAAGCCCGCCGCCCCCAGCCTTCCGGCCGGGTTGCGGGCCTATGCGGTGGGGGACGTGCATGGCCGGCTGGATCTGCTGACCGAGATGCTGACACGCATCCGCGAGGACAATGCCGCCCGCCCACCCGCCGACACGCGCGTGGTGCTGCTCGGCGACCTGATCGATCGCGGGCCGGATTCGGCGGGCGTGGTGGATCTGGCGATGCGCCCGCTCGACTTCGCCTCGCTGACCGTGCTCCAGGGCAATCACGAGGCGATGATGCTCCAGGCGCTGGCCGGCGATCATGAGGCGCTGACCGGCTGGCTCCGTTTCGGCGGCAGCGAATCCCTGCGAAGCTGGGGCGTCTCGCTCGAAGCGATCGAGCGCTACGAATATTCCCGCCTGATCGCCGCCTGCCGAGCGGTGATCCCGCCGCCTCAGCTCCGCTGGATGGCGACGCGGCCGAGGGCGCTGCATCTCGGCGACTATTATTTCGTCCATGCCGGCATCCGGCCGGGCGTCGCGCTGCATCGCCAGTCGGATCAGGATCGGCTGTGGATTCGCGAGCCCTTCCTGCACAGCACCGCCCGCCACTTCGCCGTGATCGTCCATGGCCATTCGGTGACGCCGGACGTCGAGCTGCTGCCCAACCGTATCGGCATCGATACCGGCGCCTATGCGAGCGGCACGCTCACCGCGCTCGGCCTCGAGGGCGAGGAGCAGTGGATTCTCCAGACCGGCTGAACCGCTCGTCCGGCGGGAGGTGCCCCCGCGCGCGCAACACGTCCGAGCCCAGCCGCATCTTCGCCCAGGCCCACCACAGGCGATATCCGATCCGACCGAGCATCGTCATATTCGCGTGCCATAGCCGCCCGCCTGCCCGGAAGGATAGTGCCCGGCGGCCCCGAGAGGACCGCTTGCGCTCCCTCTCCCCATCATGCAATCAGCCGGCCGATATCGGCCTGAGAGTGAGATACCTATGCGGATTACCATGATCGGAACCGGCTATGTCGGGCTCGTGTCCGGCGCGTGTTTTTCCGACTTCGGCCATGAAGTGATCTGCGTCGACAAGGACGAATCCAAGATCGCCTCGCTCGAACGCGGCGTGATGCCGATCTACGAGCCGGGCCTCGACGCGCTGGTCGCCACCAACGTCCGCGCCGGCCGCCTCTCCTTCACCACCGACGTGAAGGCGGGCGTCGCGAACGCCGACGCGGTGTTCATCGCGGTCGGCACCCCGTCGCGCCGTGGCGACGGCCATGCGGACCTGAGCTACGTCTTCGCCGCCGCCAGGGAAATCGCCGAGGCGGTCAACCACGACATCCTGCTCGTCACCAAGTCGACCGTGCCCGTCGGCACCGGTGACGAGGTGGAGCGCATCGTCCGCGAAGCCGCGCCCGGCCGCACGATCCGAGTCGCCTCCAACCCCGAATTCCTGCGCGAGGGCGCCGCGATCGAGGACTTCAAGCGCCCCGACCGCGTGGTCTGCGGCACCGACGACGAGGCCGCCCGCGAGGCGCTGCGCCAGATCTACCGGCCGCTGTCGCTCAACCAGTCGGCCCCGGTGCTGTTCACCGGCCGTCGCACGGCCGAGCTCATCAAGTACGCCGCCAACGCCTTCCTCGCGACGAAGATCACCTTCATCAACGAGATCGCGGACCTCTGCGAAGCGGCCGGCGCCGACGTGCAGGAAGTGTCGCGCGGCATCGGCCTCGACAACCGCATCGGGCGCAAGTTCCTCCATGCCGGCCCCGGCTATGGCGGCTCCTGCTTCCCGAAGGACACGCTGGCGCTGCTCAAGACCGCCGAGGACATGCAGACCCCGCTCCGCATCGTCGAGGCGGTGGTATCGGTCAACGACAGCCGCAAGCGCGCGATGGGCCGCAAGGTGCTGAAGGCGATGGGCGGCGAGGCGCGCGGCAAGCGCGTGGCGGTGCTCGGCCTCACCTTCAAGCCCAACACCGATGACATGCGCGACAGCCCCGCCATCGCCGTGATCCAGACGTTGCAGGATGCCGGTGCCCAGATCTTCGCCTGCGACCCCGAGGGCGTCGAGCAGGCGAAGAAGGTGCTCCAGAACGTCGAGTTCGTGGCCGATCCCTACACGGCAGCCGAGAGCGCCGACGCGGTGGTGATCGTCACCGAGTGGGACGCCTATCGCGCGATCGACCTCTCTCGCCTCGCCGCCACCATGGCGACGCCGCTGCTGGTAGACCTGCGCAATGTCTATTCGCGCGAGGAGGCCGAGAAGGCCGGCCTCGACTATGTCGGCGTCGGCAAGCCCGCCTGACCGATCGACCGGAGCGGGGGCGCCGCGTCGCTCCCCTCCTCTTCCTCTTCGATGCGCAGGACCGGGCGACGGCGTTCCGTCGCGACCTCCTCACGGGCGCGCTCCATCGACAGGAAGATGCTGAGCAGGATCGGCCACGCCCATGTCGCCGCTGCGTCGCCCACCGTATCCGGCCAGTTCCAGTTGCCCAGATAGAGCCGGTCCATGATCTCGTTGCCGATCTCGGCAAGGAAGACGGCCGCCAGCGGCAGCGCGCTCCCCTGCCGGCGCCCCGTCAGCAGCGCGGACAGCGACCAGATGGCGAGCCCCACCTGCACATGGACGAACTTGTCGCTCTCGCCGGATCGGGTGACGATCCAGTCGATCATGCCGTGATAGTCGGTGACCAGTTGCATGATCCCTCCCGCCGTCAGGCGGCGCGCTGTGCCCTGTAGCCCCGATACCACTCCACCCATAGCGGAATGCCGACATCGATCGGGGTGGTCGGCTGGAAGCCGAGATCGCGCTGGATCGCGGTCAGATCCGCATAGGTGGCGGGAACGTCGCCGGGCTGCATCGGCTTCTCGATGCGGATCGCCTTGCGGCCGCACGCCTGCTCGATCAGCGCGATGAGTTTCTCCAGCTCTTCCGCGCGGTTATTGCCGATATTGTAGATACGATGGGGAGAATGGCTGCCCCCCGCCTTCTCCGCCCCATCGTCCGGCGGCGGGCTGTCGAGCGCGGCGAGGATGCCGGTCACGATATCGTCGATATAGGTGAAGTCCCGGCGCATATTGCCACCGTTATAGACCTCGATCGGCTCGCCCGAGAGGATCTTGTCGGTGAAGCCCCACACCGCCATGTCCGGCCGCCCCCACGGGCCATAGACCGTGAAGAAGCGCAGGCCCGTCTGTGGCAGGCGGTAGAGATGCGCATAGCTCTCGCTCATCAGCTCGTCGGACTTCTTGGTCGCGGCGTAGAGCGAGATCGGGAAATCGACGCGCTGCTCCACCCGGAAGGGCAGGTCCGGGCTCGTGCCGTAGACCGAGGAGGAGGAGGCGTAGACGAGGTGCTTCACCTGCCGCGTCCGGCCCAGTTCCAGCATGTTGAGATGGCCAACGAGGTTGGAGGCGGCATAGGCGCGCGGATTCTGGATCGAATAGCGAACCCCGGCCTGCGCGCCGAGATGGACGATGCTCTCGATCGACTCGCCGGCGAGCGCCGCCTCCAGCGCTTCATGATCGGCGAAATCGAGATGGTGGAAGACGAAGCGCCCACCCACGCCCTCCTCGCCCCGGATCGCAGACAGCCGATCATGTTTCAACGCCACGGGGTTGTAATTGTTGAGATTGTCGATCCCGACCACATGCTCGCCCCGCCGGATCAAATGGCGGCAGACATGCGACCCGATGAACCCGGCCGCCCCCGTGACGATAATGGTCATTCGCCCAAATCCCCTTCGCCTGCTCGCGCGGCGTGATAAGCTCCCCCCGCTGCCAGTAGCATGGCCGGCAGCGGGGTCACGCGATCTTCCGGGGCCACCCCCTTCAGGCCGGCTGGCGACGCTCTTCCAGGCCGCGCTCCCATGCCAGCGCATGGGCCACGATGGTATCGAGGTCGGCATGGCGCGGTTGCCAGCCGAAGGCGGCGACGATCGCGTCATTGGCCGCCACCAGCGAATCCGGGTCGCCGGCACGCCGCGGCTCCAGCCGGCGCTCGATCGGGCGGCCCGCCGCCTTCTCGACCGCGTCGAGCACCTCCAGCACCGAGAAGCCCCGGCCATAGCCGCAGTTGAGCGTGTGGCTCTTCCTGGGGTCCGCGATCAGCGCCTCCAGCGCCAGCAGATGCGCCGCCGCCAGATCGGAGACATGGATATAATCGCGCACGCCCGTTCCATCCGGCGTGTCATAATCGGTGCCGAACACGCTGACATGGCTGCGTTTTCCGGTCGCCGCCTCGCCCGCCACCTTGATGAGGTGCGTCGCCCCCGCCGTCGCCTGACCGGCGCGGCCCTGCGGATCGGCGCCCGCCACGTTGAAATAGCGCAGCGCGCAATAGTTGATCGGGTGCGCGGCGGCGGTGTCCTTCAGCATGATCTCGGTCATCAGCTTGGACATGCCATAAGGGTTGATCGGCCGGGTCGGCGTCGCCTCGCGGACGGGGCTCTCCTCGGGGATGCCGTAGGTCGCGGCGGTGGAGGAGAAGATGAAATGGCGCACCCCGCCGGCCACCGCGGCCTCGATCAGCGTGCGGCTGTTGGCGGTATTGTTCCCGTAATATTTCAGGGGGTTCTCGACGGATTCCGGGACGACGACCGAACCCGCGAAGTGCATGATGGCGCCGATGTCATGCTCCGCGAGGGTGTGGCCGACGACCGCCGCATCCCCCACATCGCCTTCGACGAACACCGCCCGCCCGTCCACCGCCCAGCGGAAGCCGGTGACGAGATTGTCGAGCACCACCACAGGCCAACCGGCGTCGAGGAGGGCCAGCACGGCATGGCTGCCGATATAGCCGGCACCGCCCGTCACGAGCACGGGAAAGCGCGTCGTCGTCATAAGATCATTGTCCCTTCAGGTAACGGTCGAACCATTCCACGGAACGCCGGCGGACGTCGGCGACATGCGCCGGGTTGCGGATACCATGGCCCTCGTCAGGATAGATGACGAGGCTGGTGGCAACGCCCATCGCCTTCAGCCCGTTCCAATATTCGACGGACTGGGTGGGCGGCACTTCGATATCCCGTTCCCCCACCGTGATGAGCGTCGGGGTCTTGGCCTGGCTGATATATTTGATCGCCGAGACATCCCAGTAGGCCGCCTGATCCTCGTACATCGTCTTGCCGAAGAAAGGTGTCATCCATGTGTTGATGCCGTTGGTGCCGTAATAGCTGATCCAGTTGGAGAGCCCGGCGGCGGCATGGATCGCCTTGAAGCGGTGCGTCTGGGTGTTGGCCCACATCGACATGAACCCACCATAAGAGCCGCCCATCAGGCCAAGGCGGTTGTCGTCGATCGGCGCGTTCTTCTCCACCGCGTCGATGCCGGCGAGGATGTCGCGCAGATCGCCGCCGCCGAAATCGCGCTTTTTGGCGGCGGTGAAGGCCTCGCCCTGCCCGTAGCTGCCGCGTGGATTGGGATAGAACAGCCAATAGCCCGCGCCGATCAGCGCGGCGGTGCTTCCCTGCCAGACGAACTGCGGCGTGGAGGCCGCCGCCGGGCCGCCATGCACGACGGTAATCATCGGCTGGTTGGCCGGCCCCTCCCAGGCGGCGCCACGCGGCGAGAGCAGCCAGCCCTGCACGTCGCGCCCTTCATTCTTCCACGTCAGGCTGCGGGCGACGACGACAGGCTTGTAGCCGTCATTGTCGTGGCTGATCTGCCGGGGCTGCGACGGCGGACCGGCGAAGATGGCGGGGCCATGCTCATAATCCTGCACGACGGTCGCCATCAGGCCGCTTTGCGAGAAGGCGACGCGCCCATCGCCGGCCGAAAGGCTCACCCCCGCCGACCAGACCGGCTCGCCCGCCCCGCTCGCCGGATCGATCTCGACGATAGCCGACTGATCGCCCTTGAGCGCGGCCGCGTGCAGGCCGCGCGCGTCCCAGTCGAGCGAGGTGAAGCTGCCCTTGTAGCCCGGCGTCGCGTCGCGCGGCGTGCCGCCCGCGAACGGCACCGTCCAGACATCACCGCCGACCGAGCCGAAATCGCTCATCAGGCCGCCGATGAAGGCCACCGTCCGCCCATCCGGCGAGACGCGCGGGAAGTTCGCCTGGATGCCCGGCGCGGCGATGGTGCGGACGGCGCCCGTCTTCGCATCGATCGCGTCGATGGTCGCGACCCACCAGTTGGCGTCGCCATTGCCCCTGGCGGTGGTGGCGACGAAGCCCTTGCCGTCGGGCGTCCAGTCATATTCGTAGACGAAGCGATCGGCCGGAGACACGAGGCGCAGCGCCCCGCCCGACACGCGCACGATCGCGATGCGCTGCTCGTCGTTCACCTCGCCGATCTCGCCCACCTCGCGCGCGCCGGCCTGCGTGGCGCCGGTCTCCTTGCGCGCGCCGACCGTGGCGAGGATCGCGATGCTCCTGCCGTCCGGCGACCAGCGCGGCTCGGCGGCAAGCCCCTGGACGCTGGCGAGCTTCCGCACGCCGGCCGCGTCGTGGATCATCAGCGTGGCGGTGCCCGCCTTGCGATCCCGCGCGATGAAGGCAAGCTGCCCCGCCGGGCCGAAGCTCAGCCCGCTGTAGGAGCAGGCCGGGCACGGATCGAGCCGCGAGAGGACGCGCCCCGTCGCCGCATCGCGCAGCACGATGATGCCGCGCCCTTCGGCCGCCGCGTCGGGCTCGCTCGCGCTGTCGACGGTGGCGACGCGATCACCGGCCCGCGCGAAGGCGAGACCCGAAAACTGATGGAGCGGCTGCGCGATGGCCGGAGCCGTCGTCGCCAGCAGCATGGAACAGGCGATACCCAGACTATGACGCACAAAACCCCCTTCGATCTTTTCCGCCAAGGCGATAGCATGGCCGCCCCGCTTGGCAACGCACGGCGTTGCCCGCGCTTCCCCTTTCACCCCACTTGCGCGGGCCAGCGGCTTTGACCACAAGCGCCCCCAGCATTGGATGGAGAGAGCCGGATGTCTGAAGCGCGCCCGATCGATGTCGCCACGAGGGAGGCGATGCAGGCTCGATCGCTGGACGACCCGGACGGCTTCTGGCTCGAACAGGCGGCCCGGCTCGACTGGATCGAGGCGCCCGCCAAGGCCGGCGACTGGTCCTTCGACGAACAGGATTTCCACGTCCGCTGGTTCGAGGACGGCGTGCTCAACGTCGCGGCCAACTGCCTCGACCGCCATCTGGCGACGCGGGCGGACCAGACCGCGATCCTCTGGGAGCCGGACGTCCCGACCGAAGAACCACACCGCTACACTTATGCCGATGTCCATGCCGAGGTCTGCCGGTTCGCCAATGTGCTGAAGGCGCAAGGCGCGAAGAAGGGCGACCGCGTCACCATCTACATGCCGATGATCCCCGAAGCCGCCTTCGCCGTGCTCGCCTGCGCGCGGATCGGGGCGATCCATTCGGTGGTGTTCGGCGGCTTCTCGGCCGAGGCGCTCGCGGGCCGCATGGAGGATTGCGGCAGCACGCTCCTCGTCACCGCCGACGAAGGCCGGCGCGGCGGCAAGCATGTGCCGCTGAAGGCCTGCGCCGACGAGGCCTCCACCATCTACAGGGGCATCGACAAGATCCTCGTCGTCCGCGCGACCGGCGGCGAGGTGGCGATGCAGCCCGGCCGCGACGTCTGGTATCACGAGGCCGCCGCGCAGGTTCCCGCCGATTGCCCGGCCGAGCCGATGGCCGCCGAAGACCCGCTGTTCATCCTCTACACCTCGGGCTCCACGGGAAAGCCCAAGGGCGTGATGCACACGACGGGCGGCTATCTGTTGTGGGCGGCGCTCACCCACGCCACCGTGTTCGATTACCGCGAAGGCGAGGTTTACTGGTGCGCGGCCGATATCGGCTGGGTCACGGGCCACAGCTATATCGTCTACGGCCCGCTCGCGAACGGCGCGACGACGTTGATGTACGAGGGCGTGCCGAACTGGCCCACCCCGTCCCGCATCTGGGAGGTGGTGGATCGCCATCAGGTCGCGACGCTCTACACCGCGCCCACGGCGCTTCGCGCGCTGATGAAGGAGGGCGACGACTATGTCACCCGCACCAGCCGGAAGTCGCTCCGCCTGCTGGGCTCGGTCGGCGAGCCGATCAACCCCGAGGCATGGCGCTGGTATCACGAGGTGGTGGGCGAGAGCCGCTGCCCGATCATGGACACCTGGTGGCAGACGGAGACCGGCGGCCACATGATTACCGCGCTCCCCTCCACGCCGCTCAAGCCCGGCTCGGCCACCCTGCCCTTCTTCGGCGTCGATCCCAGGCTGCTCGACGGCGAGGGCAAGGAGCTTCACGGCGAGGCGGAGGGCAATCTCGTCATAGCCCGTTCCTGGCCCGGCCAGATGCGCGGCGTGTGGGGCGACGAGAAGCGCTATTTCGAAACCTATTTCCGCACCTTCCCCGGCGTTTACACCACTGGCGACGGCGCCCGCCGCGATGCGGACGGCTATTACTGGATCACCGGCCGCGTCGACGACGTCATCAACGTCTCGGGCCACCGCATGGGCACCGCCGAGGTGGAGAGCGCGCTCGTGCTCCACGAGAGCGTCGCGGAGGCCGCCGTCGTCGGAATGCCGCACGACGTGAAGGGACAGGGTATCTATGCCTATGTGACGCTCAATGCCGGCGTCGAGGCGACGGAGGAACTGCGCAGGGGCTTGCGCGACTGGGTGCGCCACGAGATCGGCCCGATCGCCACGCCCGACGCCATCCAGTTCGCCCCCGGCCTGCCCAAGACGCGCTCGGGCAAGATCATGCGCCGCATCCTGCGCAAGATCGCGGAGGGCGAGATCGGCGCGCTGGGCGACACCTCGACACTCGCGGACCCGGCGGTCGTCGACGATCTGGTAAGGAACCGCGTGCATTGATGGAGCGCCGGGAACGGCCGGCGATGCGACGAGTCGAAGCGTCGGGCCGGCGCCGTTCAGCCGGCTGTCAGTCGATGGACCGTAGCTGACGCGTCGCACTCCAGCAGAAAGACGCCCGGTGAACCGCAGCTTCTATGTTGCCCTGATCGCGACGGCCACCCTCGGCGGGGCGGCCCATGCCCAGTCCGGCCGGCCGATGCCCGCCTATGACGACGGGGAGCCCCCGCAGGCCGGCGGCTATTACGACAGCTACGGCACCGCCGATGCCCGCGAGGACGCCGATCGGAGCGCATCGTCGCACTGGGTGACGCCCCGGCCTTATGCCCGCGCGGATCAGGTCGACGAGGGCACGCCCAACGACGCCGCTCACCGCGCCGATCGCGCCTATACGGCTGAGCTCAACCGCAATGCCAACAGCCGCTCGGGCAGGCGCTCCGGCGCTTCCTCCGGCGAGCAGGCGCGATATCAGGCGGATCTGGCCGCGCATGACCGGGCGATGGACGATTATCGTGCCGCCCGGCAGCGTTACGCCCGGCGCATGGCCGACTGGCGCGCCCGCGCCGATGCCTGCGAGGCCGGCAACATCGACGCCTGCGAATAGCTTTTCGCCCCCCTGACGAATGTCGGGGTCCATTCGCGCTCCGCGAACGGCGACGGCGTGCCGTCCGCTTATTTCAGCAGCACCAGTTCCTCCGACATGGTCGGATGCAGCGCCACCGTGTCGTCGAACTGCGCCTTGGTGAGGCGGGCCTTCACCGCGACCGCCGCCGCCTGAAGGATTTCCGGCGAGTCCGGCCCGATCATGTGCAGGCCGAGCACCCGGTTGGTCGTGGAATCGCACACCATCTTGTAGAGCGCGCGCTCGTCGCGATTGGCGAGCACATTCTTCATCGGCCGGAAGTCCGACGTGTAGACCTTGACGGTGCCGTACTTGTTGCGCGCCTGCGATTCCGTGAGGCCCACGGCCGCGATCGGCGGATGGCTGAACACCGCCGACGGGATGCAGCCATAATCCACACGGCGCGGATTGCCGCCGAACTGGGTGTCGGCGAAGGCATGACCCTCGCGGATCGCCACCGGGGTAAGCTGCACGCGGTTTGTCACGTCGCCCACCGCGAAGATCGAGGGCACATTGGTGCGGCTGTCCTCGTCCACCTTGATCGCGCCCCGCTCGCCCATCTCGACGCCCAGCGCCTCGAGCCCGAGCCCCTCGCTGTTGGGCAGGCGGCCGGTGGCGAACATCAGCAGGTCCGCCTCGATCGGATCATGGCCGGCGATGTGGATGGCGAGCGTGCCGTCCGCCTTCTTCTCCACCTTCTCGAACGGCGCGTGGAAGCGGAAGTCGATGCCCTTCTTGATCGAGATCTGGAGCAGGCGGTCGCGCACGCTGTCGTCATAGTTGCGCAGGATCTCGCCGCCGCGGTTGACGATCGTCACCTTGGCGCCGAACTCGTTGAAGATGCCGGCGAACTCATTGGCGATATAGCCGCCGCCGGCGATCACGATGCGCTTCGGCACGCTGTCGAGATGGAAGGCCTCGTTGGAGGTGATGCCATGCTCCGCGCCGGGGAAATCGGGAATGGCCGGCCGCGCGCCGGTCGCAACCAGGATGAGGCGCGCGGTGTGGCGCGTGCCGTCCGCAAGCTGCACCTCGTTCGGGCCGGTCACGACGGCGCGCTGGAGGAAGCTCGTCACGCCATGGGTTTCGAGCGTGTTCTTGTAGAGCCCTTCCAGCCGATCGACGTCGGCCAGCACATTGTCGCGCAGCACCGTCCAGTCGAAGCCGCATTCCGGCACCTGCCAGCCGAAGCGCTTGGCATCCTTCAGATCCTCGGCGAAATGCGCGCCGTAGATCAGCAGCTTCTTGGGCACGCAGCCGCGGATCACGCAGGTGCCGCCGACGCGATATTCCTCCGCCATCGCCACTTTCGCGCCATGCGCCGCCGAGATGCGCGCCGCGCGGACACCGCCGGAACCGCCGCCAATCACGAACAGGTCGAAATCATGATCGGACATGGCATCAGGCTCCTTGGGATGATGGGCGCGATGTAGCTTCCGTTTCCGCTTCCGCCAATCGCTTCTCATCATCACAGACATCGACCGTCTGCGCGGCTTGACCTCGCTGCCTCGGTTCCGCAAAGCCCTTTCGTGCCTGCCACTTCATCGACCGCGCTCGACTCCGCTCGCTCCCCTCGCTCGTCCCATGACTGGTGGGGTGTGATCCGTTTCGTCGTGGCGGTGGCGGCGCTGGCGCTGGGGCTGCGCTCCTTCGTGGTGATGCCGCGCAGCATCCCGTCAGAATCGATGATGCCGCGCCTGCTGGTGGGGGATTATCTGCTGGTCGCGAAATGGCCTTATGGCTGGTCCCGCTTCAGCCTGCCATGGGCGCCGGCGAGCCCGCATGGCCGCCTGTTCGGCCGCGCGCCGCAGCGGGGCGACGTGGTGATCTTCCGCGCGCCGCCGGACGACAAGGCGGATTATATCAAGCGGCTGATCGGCCTGCCGGGCGATCGCATCCAGATGCGCCATGGCGTGCTGTGGCTGAACGGCAAGGCCGTGCCCAAGGTCCGCCTCGCCGATTTCATCGTGCCGATCGCCGCCAACACCGAATGCAGCTCGATCCCGGACGTGCAGGTGCCCTATGGCGCCGGCGCGGACCCGGAGGGCCGCCGCATTTGCCGCTTCCCCCGTTATCGCGAGACGCTGCCGGACGGCATCAGCTATGATGTGCTGGATCAGGGCGACACGCCGCAGGACGATACGCCCGTCATCACCGTTCCCGCCGGCCATTATTTCATGATGGGCGACAATCGGGACATGTCGGCGGACAGCCGCTTCGCCGCGGTGTCGGGCGGCGGCGTGGGTTTCGTGCCGGCGGAGAACATCGAGGGCCGCGCCATCGTGACGATCTTCTCCACCAACGGTTCGGCCAGTTGGCTGCACCCCCTGAGCTGGCTGCACGCGATGCGGCCGGCGCGCATCGGGCACGGTTTCCAGTGAACGACGATCTCCTCCTCTGGCTGGAGCAGACGCTCGGCCATCGCATTCAGGCGCCCGACCGCTTCCTGAGCGCCCTCACCCATTCGAGCCATGCCGGCGAAAGCTATCAGCGGCTGGAGTTCCTCGGCGATCGCGTGCTGGGTCTCGTCATGGGCGAGTGGCTCTATGCGCAGTTCCCGAAAGAACCCGAAGGCAGCCTCTCCCGCCGCCTGAACGCGCTCGTCTCGGGCGAGACCTGCGCCGAGATCGGCAAGGAGATCGGTGTCGGCCCGCACCTCCGCCTCGGCAAGCAGGCCCGCGACGACGGCGCACAGTTCAGCACCTATGTGCTGGGCGACGTGGTGGAGGCGCTGATCGGCGCGCTCTTCCTCGAAGCGGGGCTGGACGGCGCGCGCGCCTTCGTCCGCAAGGCGTGGGGCGACCGCGTGGTGAAGCAGAACGCCGCGCCCAAGCATCCCAAGGCGGAGCTTCAGGAGTTCGCCGCCGCCAAGCAGTGGCGCCCGCCCGTCTACACGATCGCCCGCAAGTCGGGGCCGCACCACGCCCCCACCTTCACCGTTACCGTGGAAATCCCCGGCCGCGCCTCCGCCGAGGGGAACGGCTCGTCCAAGCAGGAGGCCGAAACCGAGGCCGCCCGCGCTCTTCTCAAGGAATTGAAGTCATGACCGAACGGTGCGGCCTCGTCGCCGTCGTCGGCGCCCCCAATGCGGGCAAGTCCACCCTCGTCAACGCGCTCGTCGGCCAGAAGGTCGCGATCGTCAGCCCCAAGGCGCAGACCACCCGCGTCCGCCTGATGGGCATCGCCATCGAGGGCGAGAGCCAGATTCTGCTGGTCGACACCCCCGGCATCTTCGACCCCAAGCGCCGGCTGGACCGCGCGATGGTCGCCGCCGCATGGGGCGGCACCGAGGCGGCGGACCTGATCGCGCTCGTCATCGACGCCAAGACCGGCCTCACCAAGCGCATCGCCCCGCTGATCGAGACGCTGGCCAAGCGCCGTGAGCCCAAGATCGTCATCCTCAACAAGGTGGACGTGACGCCCAAGGAGACGCTGCTCGTCACCGCGCAGGCGCTTCAGGAGCAACTCGCGCCGGAGGACATCCTGTTCGTCTCCGCCGCCACCGGCGATGGCGTGCCCGAGCTGAAGCGCCTGCTCGCCGGCCGCGTCACCGAAGGGCCGTGGCACTTCCCCGAGGATCAGGTCTCCGACGCGACCGACCGGATGCTCGCCGCCGAAGTGACGCGCGAGCAGATCTACCTCCAGCTCCACGCCGAGCTGCCCTATGCCTGCGCCGTCGAGACGGAGAAATATGAGGAGCGTGGCGACGGTTCGGTCGCCATCCACCAGCAGATTCTCGTCGCGCGCGACAGCCAGAAGGCGATCGTGCTCGGCGCCAAGGGCGTCCGCCTGAAGGAGATCGGCAGCCGCGCCCGCGCCGAGATGGCGCCGCTGCTCGGCCGCAAGGTCCACCTCTTCCTCCACGTCAAGGTCAAGCCCGACTGGGAGGAGGACCGCGGCCTCTATCGCGAGATCGGGCTCGACTGGGTGGACTGACGCTTCGTCAGGCGGTCATCCCGGCCACTCTTGCGTCATCCCGGCGAAAGCCGGGATCCAGAGCCTCGGGCGAGGCCGTTTGCCGCTCTGGATCCCGGATCGAGTCCGGGATGACGAAAGAAGGGCAAGTACGCGCCCCGGCGACCGCGCCTTTACTCGCGGTGCGCCGAGACGATCTTCACCGGCGCGACGAGGAACTGCCCCTTCATCACGCCCGTCCCCTGCGTGGGCGAGGTCGGCTCGTCGAGGATGTGGCGGACGATGTCCATCCCCTCGACGACATGGCCGAACGCCGCGAAGCCGAGATTGTCGCCCGGCTGCTTGGGATCGGCGTCCATCGAGGGGATCGCGCCGACGGTGATGACGAAGTCCCCGCTCGCCGTGCCCGGCGCGTTGCGCGCCATGGTGATCGTGCCGTCGCTGTGGGTGAGCCCGGTCTTCGTGGTCGGCTCGTGCTTGATCGGCGGCAGCACGCGCTTGGGATCGTTGCGCACGCCGCCCTGGATGAAGCCATAGCCCGGCGCGACCTTGCTCGCGCGATAGAAGGTGATGCCGTTCAGCCGCTTCTGATCGACATAGCGGAGGAAGTTGGCGGTGGTGATCGGCGCCCGCTCCTTCTCCAGCTCCAGCACGATCCTGCCCTCGCTCGTCTCCAGGTCGACGCGCACCGTGACGGGCTTGGGCGCGGGTTGCACAACGGGCGCGGGCGGCGCGGCGGCAGGCTCCTGCGCGAAGGCGGGGGTGGAGATCAGGGCGGCCAGCAGGGCGAATCGCAGCATCATGCGCAGAGCCTAGCCGATCCTTTCGCCGGTGCGCGATGGGATCAGTTCTCCGCCGCCTGCTCGGCGAGAATCTCGTCCACCCATTCCGGCACCATCACGCTCGCAGGCCCCAGCCGCGTCTCGTGGAAGAAGACGCTGCCGGCCGATGGCTCCAGATTGAGTTCCAGCGTGTCCGCCCCGGCATGGCGCGCCGCCTCGACGAAACCCGCCGCCGGATAGACGGCGCCGGACGTGCCGATCGACACGAACAGGTCCGCATCCATCACCGCGCGCTCGATACGCTCCATCTCATAGGGCATCTCGCCGAAGAAGACGATGTCGGGGCGCAGCGCATCCTGCCCGCAAATCTCGCAGCGCGGGCCATCGAGCATGTCGCCGCCAAACAGCCGCCGTTCGCCACACCCCTCACACAGCGCCGAAAGCAGCGCGCCATGCATGTGCAGGATACGCGCGGCGCCGGCCCGCTCGTGCAGATCATCGACATTCTGGGTGACGATCAGCAATTCGCCCGGCCACTCCGCATCGAGCCGCGCCAGCGCCTCATGCGCCGGATTGGGCGCCACCTGCGTGAGCGCGCGACGGCGATGGTCGTAGAAATCGAGCACCAGCGCACGATCGCGCTCCAATGCTTCGGGCGTGCAGATATCCTCGACGCGCCGGCCTTCCCAGAGGCCGTCCGGCCCGCGGAAGGTCGCGAGACCGCTCTCGGCCGAGATGCCCGCGCCCGTCAGGACGACGATCTTCTGGATGTCCGGCATGGTCGCGATTGTGCCACGCCCGCGATCGAAAGGCGAGGTCGCCCTTCGGTGGATCAGGCCGTCAGCGCGGCGACCAGAGCGCGGACCTTCTTCTGCCGCCACTGGGGCAGCGGCGCGATCAGCCAGTAGCTGTTCGCCGACGCCTTCTCGCCGAACCGCACGACGCGGCCCGCCGCTTCATCCGCCTCGGCCAGCAGCGCCGGCACCGTGGCGCGGCCGAAGCCCGCCGCCGCCGCATCCAGCGCGAGGCCGGCATCCGCCACCGTCACGCCCGCGCCCTTGGTTTCATCGGCCGGGCAGCCGGGCCAGGAGATCACCGTCTCCGCCCCGCCCCCGACGCCCACCGTCCAGTAGCTCGGGGTGCCGAGCGAGACGCCTTCATGCTCGCCCTTGCCGTCCGTGAAGCAGATGGCGAGATCGAGATTGGCCTGCGTGAAGTCCAGCCCCTCGTCCGACGAGAGCAGCACGAAGCGCAGCTCCGGGTCGGTCTTGGCATATTCCGCCAAACGCGGCGCCAGCCATTTGGCGAGGAAATCGCGTGGCGCGGCGATGGTGAGCGTCTTGGAGGACTGGCCCGCCTGCATGGCACGCACGGCCTCCTCGAACTGGAGGAAGCCGGCGCGCAGCGCCTCCAGCCCCGCCTCGCCCTCGGGCGTCAGTTCCAGCCCGCGCGTGGTGCGGCGGAAGAGGACGACGCCCAGCGTATCCTCCAGCGCGCGGATCTGCTGGCCGACGGCGGCCGGCGTCACCGCCAGTTCGTCGGCGGCGCGGGTGAAGCTCAGATGGCGGGCGGCGGCGTCGAGCACGCGCAGGCCGTTCAGCGGAAGATGGGTGCGCTTCATGCGATTACTGCGCCGTCGCCGGGGCCAGCAGCGGGAAGCGCGGGATTGGCGCCTCGAAGGCGGTGCCGTCTTCCGCGATCATCCCGTAGCTGCCCTCCATGGAGCCGTTGGGCGTCTGGAGCGGGCAGCCGGACACATAGTCGTAGCTCTCGCCCGGCTCGATCATCGGCTGATCGCCGACCACGCCTTCCCCCCGCACGTCATGCCGGTCGCCGCGCCCATCCGTGATCTTCCAGTGCCGGGTGAGCAACTGCACCGCCTGATCCCCGTCATTCTCGATGCGGATATGATAGGCCCAGAACCAGCGGCCATGCGCCGGCTCCGATTGTTCGGGCAGATAGCTCACCGACACGCGGACGGTGACGCCGCGCTCGCTATGTTCGTAGGGGAAGAGCGCCTTCATCGGATCTCCTTACAACCCCACCGAGCGGAGCGCCGAGTCGAAATCCTCGATGATGTCGTCGGCATCCTCCAGCCCGATGGAGAGGCGCAGCATCCCCTCGGTGATCCCCATCCCCGCGCGCACCTCCTCCGTGAGGCCGGCATGGGTGGAGGAGGACGGATGCGTCATCAGGCTGCGCGAGTCGCCGATATTGTTCGAGATGTCGACGAGCTGGAGCGCGTCGAGCAGCCCATGCGCCTGCTTGCGCCCGCCATCGAGGAAGAGCGACAGGATCGTGCCGCCCGTGGACATCTGCCGCATCGCCAGCTCGTGCTGGGGATGGGAGGCAAGCCCCGGATAGAGCAGCCGGGGCACGCGCTTCTCCAGGAAGCTCGCGACCTTCAGCGCATTCTCGCTCTGCCGCTGGACGCGCAGGTCCAGCGTCTCCAGCCCCTTCAGCACGACCCAGGCGTTAAAGGCCGAGAGCGTCGGCCCCGTGTTGCGCGTGAAGGCCAGCAGCGTGTTCTCGATGAAATCCCTGTTGCCCGCGACCGCACCGGCGAGCACACGCCCCTGCCCGTCCATCAGCTTGGTGGCGGAATAGGCGACCACGTCCGCGCCGAACTCCATCGGCCGCTGAAGGATCGGCGAGGCGAAGGCATTGTCCACCACCGTGGTGATGCCGTGCTTCTTCGCGATATCGCAGATGCCGCGGATGTCGCAGATGTCGAGCGTCGGATTGGCCGGTGTCTCGAAGAAGAAGACCTTGGTCTCGGGCCGGATCGCCGCTTCCCAGGCCGCCGTGTCTCGACCGTCGACGACGGTGGTGGCGATGCCGAATCGCGGCAGCAGCGTGTCGGTGAGCCAGCGGCACGAGCCGAAGGCCGCCCGCGCCCCCACCAGATGGTCGCCCGCCGAAAGCTGGCAGAGCAGAGCCGCCGTCATCGCCGCCATGCCGGATGCCATGGAGCGCGCGGCCTCCGCGCCTTCCAGCAGGGCGATTCGCTGCTCCAGCATCTCCACGGTGGGATTCTGGAGGCGCGAATAGGTCATGCCCTTCTGCTCGCCGGCGAAGCGCGCCGCCGCGTCCGCCGCGCAATCATAGGCGTAGCCCGATGTCAGGAAGAGCGCTTCCGACGTCTCGCCAAATTCCGAACGAACGGTGCCGCCGCGCACCGCCTGCGTTGCCGGACGCCAGCGCGTGGTGACGCTGCGATCCTGTCCCGTGTGCCTCTTCATCGCGACACGCTTTGCCGCGCCGGGCGCGCCTCCGTCAATGCGCCGCTTGAACCAAAGTCCGCCCCGTCCGATATTCGCGGGTGAGCCATAGGAGCCCATCCATGACCTGCGAACTTCAGCAGATACCGCTCAAGACCATCAACGGCGAGGACAGCAATCTCGGCCTGTTCGCGGGCAAGGTGCTGCTGGTGGTGAACACCGCGTCGCGATGCGGCTTCACCCCGCAATATGAGGGGCTGGAGGCGCTCTACGAGAAATATCGCGACGAAGGGTTCGCGGTGCTGGGCTTCCCCTCCAACGATTTCGGCCAGCAGGAGCCGGGCAGCGACTCCGAGATCGCCCGGTTCAGCGCCGAACGCTATGGCGTGGATTTTCCGATGTTCTCGAAAATCTCCGTCGCCGGCGAAGATCGGCACGCGCTCTATGACGAACTCGTCATCGCGCAACCCGTGGCGGACGGCGACGACGAACTGCGCGAGCGGCTGCGCGAACGCGGCATCAAGACGACCACCGGCTCGGAAATCTCGTGGAACTTCGAGAAGTTCCTGATCGGCCGTGACGGCACGGTGGTCGCCCGCTTCTCGCCGGACACCGCCCCCGACGATGACGCCCTCATCAGCGCCATCGAACGGGAGCTGTTCGCCAGCAAGTGACGGCTCAGAGAGCCGCCAGCACCGCGTCGCCCATCTCGGAGGTCGTCGTCGTCGTGCCACCGAGATCGGCGGTACGGTGCCCGGCTGACAGCGCAGCGGCCACGGCGGCCTCGATGCGATCCGCTTCCTCGGGCTTGCCGAGCGAGTAACGCAGCATCATCGCCGCCGACAGGATGGTGGCGAGCGGGTTCGCCTTGCCCTGCCCTGCGATGTCGGGCGCGGAGCCGTGGATCGGCTCGTACAGGCCCTTCTTGTTCACATCGAGCGTCGCCGACGGCAGCATCCCGATCGAGCCCGCGCACATCGACGCCTGATCCGAGAGGATGTCGCCGAACAGATTGCCGGTGACGATCACGTCGAACTGGCCGGGATTGCGCACGAGCTGCATGGCGGCATTGTCGACATACATATGGCTGAGGTCGATCTCGGGATAGTCGCGCGCCACCTCGATCACCACGTCGCGCCAGAGCTGCGACGTCTCCAGCACATTGGCCTTGTCGACCGAGCAGAGCTTGCCGCGGCGCGCCTTCGCCGTCTCGAAGCCGACGCGGGCGATGCGGGCCACCTCGTCCTCGTCATAGCTCATGATGTCATAGCCCTGACGGCGGCCGGCGGGGGTGGTGCGCATCCCCTTCTCGCCGAAATAGACGTCGCCATTCGTCTCGCGGACGATCACGAGGTCGATCGCGCGGGCCACTTCCGGGCGGAGGGCCGAGGCGTCGGCCAGTTCCGGGAAGAGCTTGGCGGGGCGCAGATTGGCGAACAGCACCAGCTCCTTGCGCAGGCCGAGGATCGCCTGTTCCGGGCGCAGCGCGCGCTCCAGATGGTCGCAGGACGGATCGCCCACCGCGCCGAACAGAACGGCGTCGGCCCGCTTCGCCAGATCGAGCGTCGCGGGCGGGAGCGGATGCCCCTCGGCGCGATAGCCGGCGGCGCCCACCGGCGCCTCTTCATAGCTAAGGGCCGAGCCGCACACCGCATCGAGCACGCGACGCGCCTCGGCGGTCACTTCGGGTCCGATCCCGTCTCCGGGCAACAGCGCGATCAGCATGGGCAAGTCCTCCAATGTGGAATTGCCGCCGCCCATGCCAGCCGGCTCACCCCTCGGCAAGCCGCCTCACCCGCATCACCAGCCTCTCGCGCGCATCGAGCACGCTGCCACGCGGCCCGGAGAGCAGATCGCGTTCAAGGAAATAGCCGGTCAGGCGCAACGCATCGCTCACCTCGGCCCATCCCGCCTCGCCTCCATGGAGCAGGAAATGCGGCAACGGCAGCAGCTTTGCGGCATAGGGCTCGCCCGCCGCGCGCGACACCGCCTGCCCGCTCCTGGGGCTGACCCACGCCAGATCCTCCGTCCCGCCCGTCGCAACGCAGGTGGCGAGATCGAGCCCGAAGCCCAGTTCCGAGAGCAACAGCAGTTCGTAGCGCACCAGCGCCCCCGCCCAGCCCCGCGCGGAGGGGGCCGCCTCGATCGCCGCCAGCACGCCGTCTAGCGCAGGATAGAGGCGCGGGAAGGCCAGCCCCTCGGGCAGCGCGGTGGCGGTGAGCGCCGTCACCCACTCGATCGCGGCGGCGGGCAGCGGCTCGGCGAAGAGGCCCGCGCGGCTGTGGACCAGCTCGACGGTCAGCCCGGCGAGTTGCTCCTCGCTCCGCGCCCGGAAATCGGCGGCGACGAGATTGCCCGGCAACAGCACCGGCCGCAGGCGCCGCGAATGGCCGCCGCGCACATAGCCGGGCTGGAGGCCATCCTCAGGCGTCAGCAGGCGTGCCACCGCCCCATGCTCGCCATGGGCGCGCACGGCGCAGACGATGGCGGTGGCTTCGATATGCATGACGCCCTGTTAGGGCCTCCGCCAAGCCGCCGCCATAGCGTCAGGCGGCGCTGGACAGCCTCCGTTCGAGCGCGGCCTGCTCCTCCAGCATCGCTTCAGGCAGGCGGTCGCCCAGCCGCGCCAGATCACGGGCGGAAAGCGCCGCTTCCTCGATCCAGACGCTCGGGTCCACCGCCAGCAGCTCGTCGAGCTTCGCCTGCGGCAGATCGAGCCCATCGAGATCGAGCGAACCCGCCGCCGGCACGCGGCCGATCAGGGTGTCATGTGCCTCGGCGCGGCCCTCGATACGATCGACGATCCACTTCAGCACGCGGCTATTCTCGCCATAGCCCGGCCAGAGGAACTTGCCGTCCGCGCCCTTGCGGAACCAGTTGACCAGATAGAGGCGCGGCAACTGCCCCGGATCGGACGCCGCAGATGCCCCGACGCGCAGCCAATGCCCGAAATAATCGGCCATGTTGTAGCCGCAGAAGGGCAGCATCGCGAAGGGGTCGCGGCGCAGTTCGCCCACCTTCCCCTCGGCCGCCGCCGTGCCTTCGGACGCGATGTTGGCGGCCAGATAGACGCCGTGCTGCCAGTCGAACGCCTCCGTCACCAGCGGCACCGCCGTCGCGCGGCGGCCACCGAACAGGATCGCCGAGATCGGCACGCCGGCCGGGCTATCCCACTCGTCCGCGATCACCGGGCATTGCTCGGCCGGCGCGGTGAAGCGCGCGTTGGGATGCGCCGCCGGCGTGCCGAGCGAGGCGTCCCAGCGCTGGCCGCGCCAGTCGGTGAGGCCCTGCGGCGGCGTATCGGTCAGCCCCTCCCACCAGACGTCGCCGTCATCGGTGATCGCGGTGTTGGTATAGATGCAGTTGGCGTGCAGCGTCTCGACCGCGTTGCGGTTGGTCTTGATGCCCGTCCCCGGCGCGACGCCGAAGAAGCCGGCCTCCGGGTTCACCGCATAGAGCCGTCCGTCCTTGCCGAAGCGCATCCAGGCGATGTCGTCGCCGATCGTCTCGGCTTTCCAGCCGGGGATGGTGGGCTCCAGCATCGCCATGTTGGTCTTGCCGCACGCGCTCGGGAAGGCGGCGCAGACATAATGCACCTTCCCCTCCGGCGAGGTGAGCTTGAGGATCAGCATATGCTCGGCGAGCCAGCCCTCGTCGCGCGCCATCACCGAGGCGATGCGCAGCGCGAAGCATTTCTTGCCGAGCAGCGCATTGCCGCCATAGCCCGATCCATAGGACCAGATTTCGCGCGTCTCGGGATAATGGACGATCCACTTCTCGTCCGAGCAGGGCCAGGCCACATCCTTCTGCCCGCGCGCCAGCGGCATTCCGACCGTGTGGACACAGCGGACGAAGAAGCCGTCCTCGCCCAGCATCTCCAGCGCCGCCTGCCCCATGCGGGTCATGATCTTCATGCTGGCGACGACATAGGGGCTGTCGGTCAGCTCGACGCCGATCGCGCTCTTGTCCGATCCGATCGGCCCCATGCAATAGGGCACGACATACATCGTGCGGCCCTTCATGCAGCCGTCGAACAGCGGGTTCAGCGCGGCGCGCATCGCCGCCGGATCGCGCCAGTTGTTGGTGACGCCGGCATCCTCCTCACGCTCGGAGCAGATGAAGGTGCGGCTCTCGACGCGGGCGACGTCGCGCGGATCGGAGCGGGCGTAGAAGCTGTTGGGCCGCTTGGTCGGATCGAGCGGGATGAGCGTCCCCGCCTCGACCATCAGCGCGGTCATCTCCTGCCATTCGGCCTCGGAGCCGTCGCACCAGTGGATCGCATCCGGCCTGGTGAGCGTCGCGACTTCCTCGACCCACGCCAGCAGCGCAGCGTGTCGCGTCAACGGGTTCACATGCCCATGCGTATGCACAGGCTCATAGAGCAACGTCGCCATTCATCTTCTCCCGGGGGAACTGCTCTCACGGCCATCTGTCGGGCCGCGGGCACTCCTCTCGTTCCATTCACTGCATGGGGCCTTAGCCCTCGAACGAGCCGGGCGGGAGGCTGACAACGTTGCCTCCCCCTTTATGATGTTACGCGCCCCGTCCCGATCCGGGACCGGCTCATCGACGTGCGAAATTCAGCCGCGCGGGTGAAAATGATCGTGGATCGCCTGCGCCATCGCCTTGGAGATGCCGGGCGCCCGCTCCAGATCCTCCAGAGCCGCGCCGCGCACCGCCTTGGCCGATCCGAAGTGCATCAGCAGCGCCTTCTTGCGCGCCGGGCCGATGCCGGGAACGTCGTCGAGCGGATTGGCGGTGAAGCTCTTGGCACGCTTCGCCCGGTGCGCGCCGATCGCGAAACGGTGCGCCTCGTCCCGCAGCCGCTGGAGATAGAAGAGCAGCGGCGAATTGAGCGGCAGCATCGATTCGCGCCCATCCGGCAGGTGGAAATGCTCGCGCCCGGCATTGCGGTCCGGCCCCTTGGAGATGCCGACCACGGGCACATCCTCGACGCCCATCTCCTGCAACGTGTCGCAGACGGCCGAGACCTGCCCCTTGCCGCCGTCGATCAGCAGCAGGTCCGGCCATTCGCCCGATTTGCGATCGGGGTCTTCCTTCTCAAGGCGCGAGAAGCGGCGTTCCAGCACCTCGCGCATCATCGCGAAGTCGTCGCCGGGGGCCGTTTCGGGATTGCGGATGTTGAACTTGCGATAGGCGCCCTTGCGCATCCCCTCCGGCCCCGCGACGACCATGCCGCCGACCATGTTGGTGCCCATGATATGGCTGTTGTCGTAGATCTCGATGCGGTTGGGCGGGCCGTCCAGCTCGAAGAGATCGGCCAATTCGCGCAGGATCTTCCCCTGCGTGGTGGATTCCGCGAGATGGCGGTCGAGCGCCTCCTCGGCGTTGCGCGTGGCCTGCGCGAGCAGGCGGCGCTGCTCGCCGCGCTGCGGGCGCTTCAGCTCCACCTTGCGCCCCGCCCGCTCGGAGAGAGCGTCCGCGAGCAGCGCCTGCTCCTCCAGATCGCGGTCGATCAGCACGAGGCGCGCGGGCGGCACCTCCTCGTAGAATTGCGCGAGGAAGCTCGCCAGCACCTCCTCCTCGGGCACCTCGGCGGTGTGCGCGGGGAAGAAGCTGCGATGGCCCCAATTCTGGCCGCCCCGGATGAAGAAGGCCTGTATGCACGCCGTCGCGCCCTTGGCGTGGATCGCCCAGACGTCGGCGTCGGACACACCCTCCGCGTTGATCGCCTGCGTGCCCTGAATGAAGGTGAGCGCGCGCAGCCGGTCGCGCAGGATCGCGGCCAGCTCGAAATCCATCGCCTCGGCGGCGGCGGTCATCTGATCGCCGAGCTTCTTCTGCACCTGCGTCGACTTGCCGGCGAGGAAGGCCTTCGCGTCCTCCACCAGCTCGGCATAGTCGGCCTCGGCGATGCGATCGACGCACGGCGCCGAACAGCGCTTGATCTGATAGAGCAGGCAGGGCCGCGACCGATTCTGGAAGAAGCTGTCGGTGCAGCTCCGCAGCAGGAACAGCTTCTGGAGCGCATTGAGCGTCCGCGTCACCGATCCGGCGGAGGCGAACGGCCCGTAATATTGCCCCTTCGCCCGCCGCGCGCCGCGATGCTTCTGCACGCGCGGGAAGGCATGATCCTCGCGCAGCAGAATGAAGGGAAAGCTCTTATCGTCGCGCAGCAGCACGTTGTAGGGCGGGCGGAAGCGCTTGATGAGCTGCGCCTCCAGCAGCAGCGCCTCGGCCTCGGTGCTGGTCGTCACGATCGTCATGGAGCGCGTCTGCGACACCATGCGGAGCAGGCGCTTGGGCAGGCGCGCCACCTGCGTATAGTTGGTCACGCGGTTCTTGAGCGCCCGCGCCTTGCCGACATAGAGTACGTCGCCGCGTGCATCCTGCATCCGGTAGACGCCGGGACGCACCGGCAGCGTCTTCAGCACGTTGCGGATCGCCGCCACGCCCGTCTCCAGATCGGGCTGGTCCGATCCGCGCACGGTGTAGACGGATTTCTCTTCGTTGAATCGGTCGGTCGTCTGGTCGCTCACCGGGGCGATGTAGGCCCTTGTGCCGCCCCGCGAAAGATGACCGGGAATTCACGCCTCCTTTCCCGGCGCCAGCGCTAGGAAACGCGCATGAGCGAGGGAATGGATGTGCCCGAAGGCGGCAACCGCACATTGAACCGCATGGTGGCGACCACGGTCGTCGCGCTCAGCGTCGTGATGGCGGTGGGCAAGATCAAGGACGACAATATCGTCCAGGCGATGCAGGCCGATCAGGCCGCCAAGATCGATCTCTGGAGCGAATATCAATCGACCCGGATCAAGGCCCATGACCAGCAGATCGCCGCGACGCTGCTTCGCCGGATGCCAAGCGCCGACGCCGACGCGACGCAGGCCGATCGCGAGAGCGCCCGCTACACCGCCGAGGCGAAGGGCATCAAGGCGAAGGCACAGGCCGCCTCCGACGACTATGACGTGCAGGGGCGCCGGGACGACCAGTTCGATCTGTCGGACGGCTTCCTCTCGATCGCGCTGGCCGTGGCGGCGATCGCCGCGCTGGTGGAGAGCGTCTCGCTGCTCGGCGTGGCCTGGGTGGCGGCGGCGCTCGGCCTGCTCTTCCTGATCGCGGGCTTCGCCCAGCTTCCCATCCACCCGGACGCGCTGGTCGCCTTCCTGAGCTGAGATGAGATGCGCCTGAAACGAGAAAGGCCGCCGACTTGCGTCAGCGGCCTCTTTCAACACCCATCGACGATGGGGAGGATCAGTTCAGGCTGGCGATCGTCCGGTCGATCAGCGCCTTGTCCGCACTGGCATCATGCCTTTCGGCGATCAGCTTCGCCGCAGCCGCGGCCGCGGCCGTAGCCGCCTTGGCGCGGACCTCGGCGATGGCCGAACGCTCGGCGGCGGCGATCTTGTCCTCGGCCATCTTGCCGCGACGCTCGATCAGCAGGTCCGCATCGGCCTTGGCCTTGGCGACGAGCTGCCCGGCCTCGACCTTGGCGTGGGCGATGATGCCCTCGGCATCCTTGTGCGCCGCAGCCTGGCGTTGCCGGGCGTCGGCGAGCATCGCCTCCGCCTCGGCGCGCAGCGCGGCGGCCTCATCCAGCGTGCGGCGCGTGTCCGCGATCCGCTTGTCGAGCGCGGCGGCGATCAGCTTCGGGAACTTGAAGACGGTGAGCGCCAGCACCAGGAAGATGGTGATGCCGACATAGACCCAGCCTTCGGCCGTCAGGCCGAGCAGAACCGGCTCGATCGCTTCCGGGGCGACGGTGTGGGCGATGGTTGCGGGATCGGCCATGCGTAAAACCCCTATCAGGCGGCCAGAGCGCCGCGCACGGCGGAACGCACCGTCTCGTCATCCGGCCGGCCACCGCTCAGCCGCTCGACGATCTGGCTGGTGGCGTCGACCGCGATCCGCTCGACCTCGCCGAGCGCGGCCGCGCGCGCCCGTTCGAGCCCGGCGGTGGCTTCCGCCATCTTGGCCTCGAGCGCCGAGCCGGCGGCGGCGAGGCGCCCTTCCGTCTCGCGGATCACGTCGACCTTGGCGTCCGCGACGGTGACATGCGCCTGGATATGCGCCTGCTCCATCTCCGCCTCATAGGCGCGATGGATACCGTCGGATTCGGCCTTGGCATGTTCGGCGGCATGGATGTCGCCGTTCACCTTGCGCTCGCGCGCCAGCATGGCACGGCTCAGCCGCGGCAGGGTGGCGCCGACGATGCCAAAATAGAGCACCGCGAACACCGCCACCAGCCAGACGAACTGGGGCAGGAAGTTGGCAGCTTCAAACTGAGGCATCGTCGGGCCCTCCGGCGTGCCTTAGTGCGCGAAGGCGAGGTAAAGCGAAACGACCGCGGCGATCAGGCCGAGCGCTTCGGCCACCGCGAAGCCGAGGAACAGGCGGCCCGAAACGCGGCCCTCCGCCTCGGGATTGCGGAACGCGCCGAGCAGGTGGCTACCGAAGATGTAGCCGACGCCGATGGCGGCAAGGCCGGCGCCGATCGCGGCGAGACCGGCACCGATGAGGCGAGCAGATGCTGGATCCATGATATTCCCTTTCAGGTATTGTGCAGACTTAGTGGAGGTTGATCGCGTCGTTCAGATAAATGGACGCGAGCAGGGCGAAGACATAGGCCTGAATCACCGCGATCAGCAGTTCCAGCGCCGCAAGCGCGACATTGACCGCAAGCGGCACCACGCCGAACACATAAGGCAAGGCACCGAACGAACCGAGCGCGACCACGAAGGTGCCGAACACCTTCAGCAGGACGTGGCCGGCCGTCATGTTGGCGAACAGACGGATGGCGAGCGTGAACGGCCGCGCCAGGAAGCTGATGACCTCGATCGGCATGATGACGATGGCCAGCACCGGGCTCATGCCCTTCGGCCAGAACAGCGTGAGGAAATGCAGGCCGTGGCGGATGAACCCGACCAGGCAGACGATCAGGAACACGATCAGCGCCAGCGCCAGCGTGACGGCGACATGGCTGGTGGGCGTGAAGGCGCTGACCCAGGGGATCAGGCCGAGCAGGTTCAGCGCCAGCACGAAGATGAAGATCGAGAAGATCAGCGGAACATAGCGCCGGCCGCCGGGGCCGACATTCTCATCCACGATGCCTCGGGCGAAATCATAGCAGGTCTCCACCGCCGCCTGCCACCGCCCCGGCACCAACTGGGGCCGCAGCGTACCGACGAACAGGAAGATCGCGACGATCGCCAGCGCGATCACCATCCACAGCGAGGAATTGGTGAAGGATACGTCATATCCCTGCACCACGATGGGGTGGAGCGTTCGGATCGCGAACTGCTCCATGGGGTTATCGCTGGCCATGCCGCCTCAGTGCCCGTGCTTGTTGTTGTCGGTCTTGTCGATCTGCTGCGACGTCACCATCGCGCGCCGCAATCCGGCCGCGAAACCGAGCAGCAGAAAGACGATCATCGCCCAGGGTTCGGAGCCGGCCCAGGAATCGATCAGCCAGCCGATGAAGGTCGAGACCAGCACCGTGCCGACGAACTCGATGCCGACGGCCCAACCCTTGCTCTCACCGGCCGCTTCGGAATGCGAAGCGACGTGGCGCGTCGGACGCGCCTGCTTCGCCGCTGCGATGCGGCGATCCAGCTCGTCTCCGTCGTTACCACGACCGTCCGTCAAACTCACCCCCACGAAACCGAAACCTATTGAAAACGCGCCGCTGCCGATTGGGCATGGCGCGTCTTATCCGGCAGCCATGCCGGGCGGTCGGCTCCCCTTAGGGAGGGGGGGGGCGGGAGTCAACCGGAGCGGATCATCCCCCGCACTGACTGGGAAGCTGCACCGGCGCCGCGCCCTTGGTCGCCCACACGCCCTTCGCGACGCTGTAGGAGCGGCCCGGCTTCAGCCCGGCGAGCGTCTTGCAGCCGATGGAGGCGGCGAACGCCTCGATCGGCACATTCTTGCTCTGCGCGACCTGCGTATAGCCTTCGCGCCGCTTGATGTTGATCGCGTCCACCTTGGCCTTCACGCCGGCCGACGGGGCCTTGGCGAAGCCGAGATAGCCGTCCGCCTGCTCGCCCACCGCGCCGGAGGCCATGGCCGCCTCCACCTCGGCGTCCATCTGCGCGAGCGCCACGGTCGAGCCGCCCAGCGCCAGCGCGAGGCCCATGAAGGCGATAGCGATCTTCGATGTCCGCATCATTTCGGGAACAGCTCCGGGTTGTTGGTGATGAAGTCCTCGGCGTCCTTCTTCAGGCTGACCACGACCTCCTGCTTCACGCTGATGTTCAGATTGATCTCGATCGGCTTGTCGGGCGCCTTCACCGAAATGCAGCCTGTCAGCAGCATCGCACCTGCGGCCAGAACTGGAAAACGTCCGATCATCCTCGAAGGGCTCGCACCCTCCCCGCTCGTCGTCAATATCGGGTCGTTCATCGCATGGTCTCGCTTTCGGCGGGCTGAATGGCGACGGGGGCGCCATTGTTGAGCAGGATGCTGGGGTCCACGAAGGCGCGCGCCGAGCCCATCAGGCCCCGGAAAGGCGCGCGGATCTGGATGTTGAAGCGGAAGGGCAGGTTGCGGATCAGCCGCGCCGCCATGGTCGTGTCGCCGGTATCCTGGCGCACGCCGTCGAAATTGACGCGGCTGACGATCTCGCCGTCGAGCTTGCCGTCCAGCCCGATCGAGAGCGCCTGATAGCGAATCTTCTTGAGCGCATCGAAAGCGAGCTTGCCAGCCATGCCCAGTTCCGCGTTGGTCAGCTCGCCGACATAGGCAAGGCTGCCGCCGCCCTTCCGTGCGACGAGTTCGCCGCCGACGATCCGCCCGCCAGACTGATCGAACAGCATCGGCAGCACGCCGTCGAACGTGCCCGTCGCCGAGATGTTGGGGAAGGCGAGCTGCTGGACGAAGGCGGCGGCATCCAGCCCCTTCACGCGGAAGGTCAGATGCCGCTCGGCGCGCTGGTCGAAGTCGAGCACGGTCGGGTCGAGCACCAGTTCGCCGCCCGCGAACGGCCAGCGCGCATCCTCAACCGCCACGCGCTGCCCGCCGAGAAGCTGATAATGGACGATGCCGTTCGACACCGCGACGCCGGGGTTCACCTCCGCGATGCGGACATCCTGCCCCGGCGGCGTCGCGAGGCCGAGCAGATCGGAGAACTCGATCGTGCCGGCGATCTTGCTGACCGGGCCGAAGGCGGCGGCGAGATCCAGCCCCTCGGTGTGGAAGCGGCCGCCGCTGGTGACGCCCTTGCCGTTCCAGTCGATCCGCCCCTGCCCCGCGACCGTGCCGGATACGTTGGCGATCACGCCGAGAGTGAGAGGCGTCAGCGCCTCGGGCTGGAGCTGCTTGGGGGTGAAGCTGATCCCCGGCACGTCGATCAGCGCATGGCCCGTGCCCGTCGACAGGGCGTGGACGATCGAGACGCTGGCGATCGCCGTCCCGCGCCTGGGTTCGCGCAGCGCCGCACGCGCCTCGATGCGCCCGTCGGCGACCCGCAACTGCGCGTCCTGCGCGCTGAGCGGCGCAAAACGGGCCGGCGTCGTCGCGTCGGACAGGCTGAGGCCGCCCTTGAGATCGAGCCCGCCGCCGGCAATGCGCCAGGTGCCCGCCAGATCGGTCAGATCGAGCGGGACATGGGCGATTGCCGCGGAAGCGCCTTCGAAACGGCCATGATCGAAGGCGCCGGTGATCGCCTCGGCGTCGAGCCGCGCCATCGCTTCTCCTGCGCCCAGTCGCACCGCGAGCCCGCGAACCGCGAGCCCCGTCCGCGCCAGCTCCACCCGCCCGGCAGTGACGGACAGCGGCGACGCGCCGGAATGTCCCCCGAGGCGGACATGGGTGGCCACCGCGCCGAACCGGAGCGCGCCGCCAGCCGGCCGCTTCACGAGCGCTCCGCCGGTGCCGCACAAGACGACATGCGCCGGATCGAGCCGTACCCCGCTCATCGTGAGTGACCGGAAGCCCAATGGCACGCAGCCCTCGTCGATGGCGACACCGCCCCGCCGGTCGACGCGCCCGGTAATCGGCAGAGTCAGTCCCTCGATCCGGCCGGACGCCACCGGCCCGTCCAGCGTCATCACCGTGGAGATGCGAAGGCCCGCATCCGTCCAGCCGAAGCGCAGCGGGGTCATCGCCAGTTGCGCCTTGTCCGCGCGATAGGGCGTGAGCCGTGCCTCGCCCGTCAGGGCCGCCCCGGCGCGCGGCTGCGACACCAGAATGTCCAGCGCCGGCAGGTCGCCTCCGCCGGTCGTGACACGTCCGTCGAGCCGCCATGCCTTGTCCGCCGCCCGCCAGCCGAAGCCCCCGCCCCGCTCGACCCGCACGAAACCGCCGCGCCGCCCGGTGGCGGTCAGGCGCTGCACTTCGATCATATTGCCCGTGCGGCCACCCAGCGTCAGCGCGATTCGGGCGTCGACGTCGGTGCTCGCCAGCATCCGGTCCACCGCTCCGGCCGCGCGGCGGGCGATGGGCGTCACAGGGCTTCCCGCCGGCATGTCCGCCGCTGCCAGCAGCGCCCGCCGCCGCTCCGGCGCCAAGGCGGCATCGCGCAGGGCGAGGTCTCCGGCGAAAGAGATGGCCCCCGCGCCCGGCGCGAGGCGGAAGGCGCCGCCGATCATGCCTTTGGCCGCATGTCCCGCCGGGCTGCCCAGTCCATCGAGGTTCAGCCCCGCCGTGCCCACCAGCTCCCTCGCATCGCCCGAGAAAGTGACGAGCCCCGAAGCCGAGGCGAATCGCCCGGCGGCCATCCCACCGCCGAAGCCCGCCAGCGCGATCCCGCCGCGCCCGCGATCAAGTGTCCGCGCGAGGCGGACATCCAGCGTCGTTCGCCCGGCCCCGATGCGGAGAGCATTTTCCGGGCAATCCACACCCTCGATATCCAGCGGCCCGCTCAGATGGGGCTGGCCGGCGCGCGTCTCCAGCAGGAGGCGCCCGCTCGCCCCGCGAATCGCGCAACCGCCGGCCTTCAGCCCCGGCGCGCCAAGCCGGATGCTCCCGCTGAACCCGTCGGACAGCAGCCCGCTCCCTTCAAGCGTACCCGTCACCCGGCCGGCCGGCGTATCGAGCGTGACCCGGCCGTCATGCAGGGACACCGCCATATCCGGCAGGGCCGCCGGTGCGTTGCCCGAGGGTTTGGGAAGCAGCCGATCGATCGCCCCCAACGACAGCCGCCCATCGACGATGCGCGCCGCCAGGCGCACGCCATCCGCCTGCACCGCCTTCACATAGGGGCCGCCAAGGCCATAGCCGAGCGTCAGGACGACGCTTTTCGCCACCAGATCGGGCCTGACCGGATCGCCGATGCGAACCGCCTCCAGCCGCTGCTCGAACGGGCCGATGGAAACGATTCGATAGCTCGCGGGCACGCGCGCCTCGCTCAGGGTGCGGCCGACGAAATGCTCGACGATCGGCCGGCGCTCGATCCAGCCGGCCAGAAGCGCGGCCAGCGTGACGCCGCCGGCCAATGCCGCCCCGCGGACGATTCGCCGGCTCGCCGGGCCGCGGCCTTCCTCGCCTTCCTCCACGCACACTCCCAGGCTGAACCCATCTTCCTGCATAGGGAGCGCATCTCCGGCTTCCCAGCCCGAAACGACCGATTGCGTGGCCCGCTCCGCCTGCTAGCAATTCTCCCGATGAGCGAGATGCTGCCCGACATCGCCGGACACCGCGCCCGCCTGCGCCACCGCCTGATCGAACAGGGGGCGGATGCGCTGCTCGACCATGAGATCATCGAATATCTGCTCGCGCTCGCCATCCCGCGCCGTGACACCAAGCCGCTCGCCAAGGCGCTGATCCGCGAGTTCGGCGGCATCGGCCCGCTGCTCTCCGCCGAGCCCGAGGCCCTGATGCGCGTCCCCGGCGTGGGCGAGGCGGCGGCCGCGGCGATCCGCATCGCGCACGCCTCCGCGCTCCGCCTGCTGCGGGCGCCGGTGGAGGCGCAGCCGGTGCTGTCCGGCTGGCAGGCCCTGCTGGACTATCTCCAGGCGGACATGGCGCATATCGGCGTGGAGCGGGTGCGCGTGCTCCATCTCAACACGCGCAACATGCTGATCCGGGACGAGACGATCTCGGAAGGCTCGATCGATCAGGCGGCCGTGCATGTCCGCGAGGTGATCCGCCGCGCGATCGAGCTTGGCTCCGCCTCGATCATCCTCGTCCACAACCATCCGAGCGGCGATCCCTCGCCCAGCCGGCAGGACATCGCGCTCACCCGCCAGATCATCGATGCCGGGAGCACGCTGGGGGTGACGGTCCACGACCATGTCATCATCGGCGCGAAGGGCCATGCGAGCCTGCGCGCGCTCGGGCTGATCTAGCGCGTCACTCGCCCGGCGTGCGGGCGCCCGCCCTCACCACCCTGGCCTTGTCGGCCTTCGCCTTGTCGATGGCCATCGGCGCGGGAGTCGCCATCAGGAAACGCGTCATCTCCTCGGGCGTGACGCCGCCGTCATGGTCCGCGTCCGCGCGGGCGAAGGCCGTGGCCGTGGCGTTCATGGCGGAGACGGGGGCGATGCCCGCCGCATGGGCGCGGGGCGCCACCACGCCGCCATGGGAACGCATCACCCAGGTGCTGAATTCGAGCGGGGTCAGCTTGCCCCGGCCGGTGGGGTCGTAGCGCGGCCATTCCGCCTTCACGGCGGCCAGCACCTCGGTCCGGCCGGGCTTGTTGGCCACCTTCGCCGGAGCCGGTACGGCAACCGGCGTTGCCGCAGCACCGGCGGCAAGCAGCGCCGCAAGGATCATCATCGTCGACAGTCTCCTTCGGGCGACAGGGGCTGCCACGGAAAACTTGCTGCCTCATGAACGGGCCGCCGAGACGTTCGGCAGCCGCGCCGCCCCGCCCTTCGCCAGCCCCTTTGGTTGCCGCCCCGCCTCCCCTCTGCTAGGCGCGCGGCCGTCATCCCGCCGTCATTCTTAAGGATCCTGCCATGATCCCCCGCTACTCGCGCCCCGAGATGGTCGCGATCTGGACCCCCGAGAGCCGTTTCCGCATCTGGTTCGAGATCGAGGCCCACGCCCTCGACGCGATGGCCGAGCTGGGCGTCGTGCCCAGGGAGGCCGCCCGCGCCGTATGGGACGCCGATGCCAAGGCCGGCCCCTTCAACGTCGAGCGCATCGATTCCATCGAGGCCGAGACCAAGCACGACGTCATCGCCTTCCTGACGCATGTCTCGGAGCGCACCGGCCCGGAAGCGCGCTTCCTGCATCAGGGCATGACCTCGTCGGACGTGCTGGACACCTGCCTCGCCGTGCAGCTCAAGCGCGCCGCCGACATCCTGATCGCCGACGTGGACAAGCTGCTCGACGTGCTGGAGCGTCGCGCGTTCGAGCATAAGCTGACGCCCACCATCGGCCGCAGCCATGGCATCCATGCCGAGCCGGTCACCTTCGGCCTCAAGCTCGCGCAAGCGCATGTCGAGTTCCAGCGTTGCCGCAAGCGCCTCGTCGATGCGCGCGAGGAGATCGCCACCTGCGCCATTTCGGGCGCGGTCGGCACCTTCGCCAACATCGATCCGCGCGTGGAGGAATATGTCGCCGAGAAGCTCGGCCTGACGCCGGAGCCCGTCTCGACGCAGGTCATCCCGCGCGATCGCCATGCGATGTTCTTCGCGGTGCTGGGCGTGGTCGCCTCGTCGATCGAGCGGCTGGCGATCGAGGTCCGCCACCTCCAGCGCACCGAAGTGCTGGAAGCGGAGGAATATTTCTCGCCGGGCCAGAAGGGCTCGTCGGCGATGCCGCACAAGCGCAACCCGGTGCTGACCGAGAACCTCACCGGCCTCGCCCGCCTCGTCCGCTCGGCGGTGACGCCGGCGATGGAGAACGTCGCGCTGTGGCACGAGCGCGACATCTCGCACTCCTCGGTCGAGCGCGGCATCGGCCCGGACGCGACGATCACGCTCGACTTCGCGCTGGCGCGCCTCACCGGCGTGATGGACAAGCTGCTCGTCTATCCGGCGCGGATGCAGAAGAATCTGGATCGCATGGGCGGCCTCGTTCACTCGCAGCGCGTGCTGCTGGCGCTGACGCAGGCCGGCGTGAGCCGCGAGGACGCCTATCGCCTCGTCCAGCGCAACGCGATGAAGGTGTGGGAGTCGGACGGCGAGCTGTCGCTGCTCGAACTGCTCAAGGCGGATGCGGAAGTGACCGCCGCGCTCACCCCGAGCGAGATCGAGGACAAGTTCGATCTCGGCTATCACTTCAAGCATGTCGACACGATCTTCGATCGCGTCTTCGGGCGTCACGCCTGATGGCATCGGGGGAGGTTAAGGCCTCCCCCGCTCCCTCTTCGTCATCCCGACGAAAGTCATGATCCAGAGCCGCAAGCGAGGCCGTTCGCGGCTCTGGATCCCGGATCAAGTCCGGGATGACGAGAGGGGCCTTTACCGCCCGATCATCGTCTCGGGCCTCACGACCCGATCGAACGTCGCCTCGTCGACGAGGCCCAGCGCCAGCCCCGCTTCCTTGAGCGTCAGCCCCTCATGGTGCGCGTGCTTGGCGATCTTCGCGGCATTGTCGTAGCCGATCTCCGGCGCCAGCGCCGTCACCAGCATCAGCGAACGGTCGCGAAGCTGCGCGATCCGCACCTCATCGGCCTCCATGCCCTCGACGCAACGCTCGGCGAAGCTCTCCATCGCAACGCTGAGCATCTCGATCGAGCGGAGCACGTTCGATCCGATCAGCGGCTTGAAGACGTTCAGCTCCATATGGCCCTGCAAGCCGCCGATCGTGATCGCGACATGGTTGCCCATCACCTGAGCGGACACCATCGTCACCATCTCGCACTGGGTGGGGTTCACCTTGCCCGGCATGATCGAGCTGCCCGGCTCATTCTCCGGCAGCTTCAGTTCACCCAGCCCACAGCGCGGGCCGGAGCCCAGCAGGCGAATGTCGTTCGCGATCTTCGACAGCGACACCGCCAGCGTGTTGAGCGTGCCCGACAGGTGGACGATCGGGTCGTTCGACGCCAGCGCCTCGAACTTGTTGTCGGCGGTGCGGAAGGGCAGCCCGGTGATGTCCGCGATCTCCTTCGCGATCGCTTCGCCGAAGCCCTTGGGCGCGTTGAGGCCCGTGCCAACCGCCGTGCCGCCCTGCGCCAGCGCCATCATGCCGTGCATCACCGCCGGTTCGATCCGCTTGCGGTCGCGATAGAGCTGGTGCGCGTAGCCTGAGAACTCATCACCCAGCGTCAGCGGCGTCGCGTCCTGCAAGTGGGTGCGGCCGATCTTGACGATATGGTCCCACGCCTTCGCCTTCCGATCGAGCGCGGCGTGCAGCCGGTCGAGCGCCGGGAAGAGCCGGTCCGTCACGGCACGCGCGGCGGCGACGTGCAACGCCGTCGGGAAGCTGTCGTTGGAGGACTGGCCCTTGTTCACATGATCGTTGGGGTGAACCGGCGACTTGCCGCCGCGCTGGCCGGTGAGCGCCTCGTTGGCGATGCCGGCGACCACCTCGTTGACGTTCATGTTGGATTGCGTGCCCGAGCCCGTCTGCCAGATCACCAGCGGGAAGTGATCGTCATACTCCCCCTTCGCGACCGACGCGGCGGCGGCCTCGATCGCGTCGGCGATCTTCGCATCCAGCCCATGGTGGCGATTCACGCGCGCCGCCGCCTGCTTCACGATCGCCAGCGCGTGGACGATGCCGATCGGCATCCGCTCGCTCGCCCCGAACGGGAAGTTGTGGATCGAACGCTCGGTCTGCGCGCCCCAATAGGCGGAGGCCGGAACTTCGATCGGGCCGAAGCTGTCGGATTCGGTACGCGTGGCAGTCATGCAGGGGACTCCGTGATGGACGTGCCCCAAACTGGCGCGCAATCGCGACAATTCAAGCTATGCCGAGGCATGGAAATCATTGTCTTTCGAGAGACAGCCGAAGCACGGGCGCACCGGCCATCGTCCCCGGATCATGTCCGGGTCGATCAGGCCAAGACAGAGGCCCGCGAACGAGCCCGATCGCTTACTTCTTCCTGGTGAAATCAACCGAGACGACGTTCGAGCCGTCTTCGCGCGTCACGGTCGGCGCGTCGTTCTCCGCTTCCGCCGTCTCCGGTTCCATCTCGTCGGCCTGCGCCTGGAACTGGAGCGCGAAGTTCACCGCCGGATCGACGAAGCCCGTCACCGCCGCATAAGGCACGATCAGCTTCGCCGGCACCTGGTTGAAGCTCAGCCCCACCTCGAACGCGTCGGGGCGCACCTTCAAGTCCCAGAAGCGGTTCTGGATGACGATCGTCATCTCGTCCGGGAAGCGCTGGGTCAGGTGCGCGGGGATATCCACGCCCGGCGCCTGCGTCTTGAAGGTGATGTAGAAATGATGCTCGCCCGGCAAACCGCCGGCCTGCTCCACCTCGCCCAACACCCGGCCGACGACCGCGCGCAGGGCCTCCTGCACGATCTCGTCGTAGGGAATCAGGCTATCGGGGACGGCACCTTCAGTCATGCGCGCAGTCCTGAACGTGAGCGCAGCGACGGTCAAGCGCCCCGTTGCGATCACTCTCTTGCTTTCCGTTGCGTCGACGCTCAGCCACGCTATGAGGACCGCGCCCGACCGTTCGACCAGAAGGATAGGCCCATGCGCCAGGCCTCCGTGCGCCGCGAAACGACCGAAACCCAGATCGCCGTGGAGATCAATCTCGACGGCAGCGGCCATTATGCGGTCGCCACCGGCATCGGTTTTCTCGATCATATGCTGGAGCAGCTCTCCCGCCACTCGCTGATCGACCTCAAGGTCGAGGCGAAGGGCGACCTGCATATCGATCAGCACCACACCACCGAGGATTCGGCGCTCGCGATCGGCGAGGCCTTCTCGAAGGCGCTGGGGGACCGCAAGGGCATCCAGCGCTTCGGCCATGCCTATGCGCCGATGGACGAGACGCTGACCCGCGTCGCGATCGACATATCGGGCCGCCCCTATCTGGTGTGGCGCACCGAGTTCACGCAGGCCAAGCTCGGCGATTTCGACACCGAGCTGTTCGAGCACTGGTTCCAGAGCTTCGCGCAGGCGGCGGGCATCACGCTGCATGTCGAGACGCTCTACGGCCGCAACAATCACCACATCGTCGAAAGCGCGTTCAAGGCGCTGGCCCGTGCGCTGCGCGCGGCGATCGACACCGATCCGCGCAAGGCCGATCAGGTGCCGTCGACCAAGGGCACGCTGGGCGGGGCCTGATCCGATGCTGGCCCTGATCGATTATGGCGCGGGCAATCTCCGCTCGGTGGAGAACGCCCTCCGCGCCGCAGGCGCGTCCGACGTGGAGGTGACTGCCGATCCCGACACGGTGCGCAGGGCGGATCGCATCGTGCTTCCCGGCGTCGGCGCGTTCGGCGCGGCGATGAACGCGCTCGCCGGCCTCGACGGCATGGTCGACGCGCTGAACGAGCGCGTCGTGACGCAGGCCGCGCCCTTCCTCGGCATCTGCGTGGGGATGCAGCTCATGGCCAATGCCGGCGAGGAGATGGGCATCTATCCCGGCCTCGGCTGGATCGGTGGCACGGTGCGCCTGATGCCCGACCGGCCCGGCCTCAAGGTGCCGCACATGGGCTGGAACGACGTGACGCCCACGGTCGGCCATCCGATGCTGGTGCCCGGCGAGGCCTATTTCCTGCACAGCTACGCCTTCGACGTGGACGACCCGGCCGAGCGGCTGGCCGAGACGGATCATGGCGGCACCGTCACCGCCGCCGTCGGCCGCGCCAACATGCTGGGCGTCCAGTTCCACCCCGAGAAGAGTCAGGCCTACGGCCTCGCCCTCCTCGCCCGCTTCCTGGAGTGGCGGCCCTGATGTCCGAACCCCTGATCGTTTTCCCCGCCATCGACCTCAAGGGCGGGCAAGTCGTCCGTCTCGCCGAGGGCGATATGGACCGCGCCACCGTCTACGGCTCCGATCCGGCCGCGCAGGCCCGCGCCTTCGCCGAAGCCGGCGCGACGCATCTCCATGTCGTCGATCTGGACGGCGCCTTCGCGGGCCATGCGGTCAACGCCGCGGTGGTCGAATCGATCGTCGCGGCCTTCCCCGGCAAGGTGCAGCTCGGCGGCGGCATCCGGGATCGCGCGGCGGTGGATCGCTGGCTCGGCCTCGGCGTCGACCGCGTCGTGATCGGCACGGCGGCGCTCGACCATCCCGATTTCGTCCGCGAGGCGGCGCGCGACCTGCCCGGCCGCATCGTCGTGGCGGTGGATGCGCGCGACGGCTTCGTGGCGACGCAGGGCTGGGCGGATGTCTCCGAAGTCCGCGTCGTCGATCTGGCGGCGCAGTTCGCGGATGCGGGCGTGGCCGCCCTGCTCTTCACCGATGTGGGTCGCGACGGGCTGCTCAAGGGCTGCAACGTCGAGGCGACGCAGGCGCTGGCGCACGCCACCTCCATCCCGGTGATCGCCTCCGGCGGCGTCGCGGGGATCGAGGATATCGAGGCGCTGATGATCGCCCGCTCCGGCATCGTCGAAGGCGGCATCGAGGGCGTCATCACCGGCCGCGCGCTCTACGACGGGCGGCTCGATCTGGCGCAGGCGCTGAAGGTCGCGCGCGGATGACCGTTCGCGTCCGCGTCATTCCCTGCCTCGACGTCGCCAATGGCCGCGTGGTGAAAGGCGTCAACTTCGTCGATCTCGCCGATGCGGGCGATCCGGTCGAGCAGGCGCGCCTGTATGACGCGGCCGGTGCCGACGAGCTTTGCTTCCTTGACATCACCGCCTCCCACGAAGGGCGCGGAACCATCCTCGACGTGGTGGCGCGGACCGCCTCGGTCTGCTTCATGCCGCTCACGGTCGGCGGCGGCGTGCGTTCGGTGGAGGACGCGCGCGCGCTGCTTCTCGCTGGCGCGGACAAGGTGGCGGTGAACTCCGCCGCGGTCGCGCGGCCCGCGCTGGTCGGCGACATGGCCGAGCGATTCGGCGCGCAGTGCGTGGTCGGCGCGATCGACGCACGACAGGTCGCGCCCGGCCGCTGGGAGATTTTCACCCATGGCGGCCGCAAGCCCACCGGCATCGACGCCGTCGCCCATGCGCAGGATCTCGCGGCGCGCGGCGCGGGCGAGCTGCTCGTCACCTCGATGGACCGCGACGGCACGCGCGACGGCTATGACCTCGCGCTCACACGCGCCATTTCGGATGCGGTTCCCGTGCCCGTGATCGCGAGCGGCGGCGTCGGCCATCTCGATCATCTGGTCGACGGCGTGGTGGAGGGTCATGCCTCGGCCGTGCTCGCCGCGTCGATCTTCCATTTCGGCCAGCACAGCGTCGCCGAGGCCCATGCGGCGCTGGCCAGGGCGGGGCTGCCCGTCCGTCACTGACGTCCCGCTTCAGGACGGTCGCCGCGACATCGCCCTTTCCTCCACGGCGTTGGCATCCATAGTAATCCCTCTGTCGCACATGTTGCGTTGACCTCGCGACACAGGGAGATCGACATGAAGGTTGCGCATTCGCTGTTCGCTATCAGCGCCATCGCCGCCGCGACGCTGTTCGTGGCGCCCGCCAGCGCCGGACGCGGCCATGACGGCCCGCCGCCGTCGTCGAGCAGCGGCGGCTCGCACGATCCGGGCGGCCCGACCTCGGTTCCCGAGCCGGCCGACGCCGTGCTCCTGCTGATGGGCGTCACGGGCGTCGTGATCGGCCGGAAGCTCCACGCGCGCACCCAGCGCAAGGGCTGACGCTTCCCAGCGGTTGACCCATCGGCCTGCCCGCCCCAAGAGAGCGGGCATGGCCGATACACTCGACAGGCTCGTCACCACCATCGCCGCCCGCCGTCAGGCGGAGCCCGGCTCCTCCTATGTCGCCTCGCTGTTCGCGAAGGGCTTGCCCAAGATCGCGCAGAAGGTGGGCGAGGAGGCGGTGGAAAGCGTCATCGCCGCCCTGTCCGGCGACGCCAGGGCGTTGACCGGCGAGGCGGCGGACCTGATCTTCCATCTGCTGGTGCTGCTCGAAGCGGGCGGCGTTCCCTTCGCCGACGTGCTCACCGAGCTGGATCGGCGCGAAGGCGTCTCCGGCCTCGACGAGAAGGCCTCCCGCACCGCGGAGCCACGCCCGCTCGGCACGAAGCCGGCCGGTTCCGACGACGGCGGCCCCAGCCTCTCCTTCCGGTCGAGGCCCGACACGCGCCCGCTGATTCGGAGGGGCTGATGCCCATCGACGCCACCCTGCCATATGACGACGCCAATATCTTCGCCCGCATCCTGCGCGGCGAGATTCCGGCCAAGACGGTCTATGAGGACGAGTTCGCCCTCGCCTTCCACGACATCAACCCGCAGGCGCCGACGCATATCCTGGTGATCCCCAAGGGGCGCTATGTCTCGTGGGACGATTTCTCCGCCCATGCGCCCGATGCCGAGATCGCCGGCTTCATCCGCGCGGTCGGCCATGTCGCGCGCGAGCAGGGGTTGGTGGCGCCGGGCTATCGCCTGCTCGCCAATGTCGGCGCGCACGGGCATCAGGAAGTGCCGCATTTCCATGTGCATCTGTTCGGCGGGCGGCCGCTCGGCCCTATGCTGGCGCGGCCCTGACGGACTGTCGCCAAAACGCCTCAAAACGTGCCTAAGGCCTTCCGGCTCCCGCATCGCCGCTTGCGCACGACGGAATAGCGATTAGGCTCCCGGCCCATAATGTTCGGCCGCCCCAAGGCGCCGACTGAGGGACCAGATTGCATGATCTTTGGCCGTGTGAAGCCGTTGGACGCGATCCTCGCGACGGCGGAAAAGAAATCGCTGCACCGATCGCTTGGTGCCTTCCAACTGACCCTGCTGGGTATCGGCGCCGTGATCGGCACCGGCATTTTCGTACTCACCTCGGAAGCCGCGCAGAAGGCCGGACCGGGCATGTTGTTCAGCTTCATCGTCGCGGGCTTCGTGTGCTGCGTGGCCGCGCTCTGCTATTCCGAGCTGGCCTCGATGGTGCCGGTGGCGGGCTCGGCCTACACCTACACCTATGCGGTGGTGGGCGAGCTGCTCGCCTGGATGGTCGGCTGGGCGCTGATCCTCGAATATGCGGTGGGCGCCAGCGCCGTCGCGGTCGGCTGGTCGAACCATGCGGTCGGGTTGCTGGCGGCATCGGGATATCATTTCCCCGCCATCATCAGCAACGCGGACGCGCTGATGGCGCATGTGCAGATGGCGTTCGGCGCCGCGCCCTCGGCCGATCTGCTGACGGCCGCGCAGACCGGCGGCTGGATCAACGTGCCGGCGATCGTCATCTCGCTCGCGGTGATGAGCCTGCTGGTGATCGGCACGACCGAGAGCGCGCGCGTGAACGCGCTGCTCGTCTGCATCAAGATCGGCGCGCTGACGCTGTTCGTCGCGCTGACGCTGCCGGGCATGAACACCGCGAATTTCACGCCCTTCATGCCGACGGGCTCGGTCGGCGTGTTCGGCGCGGCCGCCTCGATCTTCTTCGCCTATGTGGGCTTCGACGCCGTCTCGACGGCCGCCGAGGAAACCAAGAATCCGCAGCGCAACGTGCCGATCGGCCTGATCGGCTCGCTGCTGATCTGCACCCTCTTCTACCTGCTGGTCGCCTCGGGCGCGATCGGCGCGATCGGCGCGCAGCCGGTCGTCGGCGCGGACGGCACGGCGCTGCCGCCGGGCTCGGCCGAGATCGCCGGCCGCTGCGCCGCGATCGTGAGCGGCGGTTCGGTCGAGCCGCTGGTCTGCTCGAAGGAAGCGCTCGTCCATGTGTTGCAGGTGATCGGCCATCCGATCTTCGGCTGGTTCGTGGGCCTCGCCGCGGTGCTGGCGCTGCCGTCGGTCGTGCTGATGATGATGTACGGCCAGACCCGCATCTTCTTCACCATGGCGCGTGACGGCCTGCTGCCCGCGAAGCTCGCGAGCGTGCATCCGAAGTTCCGCACCCCGCACATCGTCACCTTCGTGACCGGTATCGGCGCGACCATCGCGTCGGCCTTCCTGCCGGTGGGCAAGCTGGCCGACTATTCCAACTCCGGCACGCTGTTCGCCTTCTTCATGGTGGCGGTATCCGTGATGGTGCTGCGCCGGACCGATCCGGGCCGCCATCGCCCGTTCCGCACTCCGCTGGTGTGGATCGTGGCGCCGTTGGCGATCATCGGCTGCGTCGCGCTCTATGTGTCGCTGCCGCTGACGGCGATCCTCGTGCTTCCGGTGTGGGGGGCGCTCGGGCTGCTGGTCTATTTCTTCTACAGCCGCGCGCGCTCGCATGTCGGGCGCGGCACCGTCGAGGCCGATGGCGAAGCGGACATGACCGCCGTGAAGGCCTGAGCCTTCCGGCCGGACACAAGAAAGGGGCGGGAGGCACCGAGCCTCCCGCCCCTTTTTGTTGGGATGAACCCGATCAGCCGAGACGGGCGGCGATCAGCGCCTTCAAATCCTGCTCCGGGCGGGCGCCGAAGTGCGAGATCACCTCGGCCGCGGCGATCGCGCCCATGGTGAGGCACTCGGCCACCGGACGGCCCTGCACATGGCCGACCAGATAGCCCGCCGAGAAGAGATCGCCCGCACCCGTGGTATCCACCACGCGCTCGACCGGCTCGGCCGCGACATGGAAGCGCTCGCCATTCCTGACGGCCGTCGCGCCCTCGGCGCCGCGCGTCGCCACCAGCAGCGGCAGCTTCGGCGCCAGCGCGGCCACCGCCGCTTCGAAGTCGCCCTCACCGGAGAGCGCCAGCAGCTCTTCCTCGTTGGCGAACAGGATGTCGATGTCGCCGTCATTCACCAGCGCGCGGAAATCCTCGAGGTGGTTCATGATGCAGAACACCGCCGAGACGCCCAGCGCCACCTCGCGGCCCGCCTTGCGCGCCATCCTGATCGCTGCCTTCATCGCCGCGCGCGGCTCGGCCGGATCCCACAGATAGCCTTCGAGCAGCAGCACCTTGGCCGACGCGACCTGCGCCTCATCCACGGATTCCGGCGGCAGGAACTGCGCGGCGCCGAGATAGGTGTTCATGGTGCGCTCGCCGCCCGGCGAGACGAGGATCAACACGCGTCCGGTCGGGATGTCGGCCTCGCGCGGAGCGACAGGGAATGCGATGCCCTGCGATTCCAGATCGTGGATGAAGACTTCGCCGAGCTGGTCCTTCGCGACCTGACCGATGAAGGCGCAGCGCGCGCCCATCATCGCGGCGCCCGCGACGGTGTTGCCGGCCGAACCGCCCGAAATCTCACGGCCCGGCCCCATGCGACCGTAGAGCGCGGTCGCCTGCGCGGCGTCGATGAGCTGCATCGCGCCGGCGGTCAGGCCCTCTCCGGCGAGGAAGGCATCGGTGGTGGGCGAGAGCACGTCCACAAGGGCGTTGCCGATCGCGATGATGTCGAGCGTGGTGTCGGTCACGAAAATCTCCTGGAGAATTGGCGCGCGGTTAGCGGGCGACGGGCCGGCGCGCAATCTTTGCGACTCGCGGAGCCCGGACAGCTCCCCGGTTTGCGCGCGCGATTTCCCGTGGCAGATCAGGCGCATGATTCGTCGCGGCCCTCTCCTCCTTCCGCTCGTGCCGGCGCTTTTGCTCGCTGGTTGCGCCACGCCCGCGCCCAAGCCGGCAACCGCGCCGCCGCCCGTCGCGCCGAAGCCCGTGAAAATCCACGAGGCCGGGCTGGAACGCGTGATGGGCAAGACGAAGGCGCAACTCGTCGCCCTGTTCGGCGAAGCCGATCTCGACGGACATGAGGGGCAGGCGCAGCGGCTCCAGTTCGTCGGCCCGGCCTGCGTGCTGGATGCCTATCTCTATCCGGCCAGGGCGGGAAGCGAGCCCGTCGTCACCTATGTCGACGCGCGCACGCCATCGGGCGAGGACATGGACCGCGCTTCCTGCATCGCCTCGCTCAGCCGCCGCTCGGCCGCGCCATAAGCGCCGCCGCCCACTCCTCACGCACGCTCTCGTCGGTTTCGGCCCCGGCCCGCGCGGCGTAAGGCTCCAGCGCACCGAGCCGATCCAGCGCCCACACCGCCGCGCCCCGCACCACCGGCGCCTCATCCTCGAGCAGCGCCGCGAGCGGAGCGGCCAGCGCCCTCTCCCCGCTATTGCCCGCGACGATCGCGGCGTTGCGGACCATCCGATCGCGCCCGATGCGCTTGATCGGCGAGCCCGAGAATATCTGGCGGAAGCTCGCATCGTCGAGCGCCAGCAGGTCCGCGACATCCGGCGCCGCCAGCTCCGCGCGCGGCGCGAAGGCGAGATTGGCGTGTCCCGCCACGGCGAATTTGTTCCACGGGCAGACCGACAGGCAATCGTCGCAGCCATAGACATGGTTGCCGATCCCCGGCCGCAGATCGCGCGGGATGGGACCATGCAGCTCGATCGTGAGATAGGAGATGCAGCGCCGCGCATCGATCCGATAGGGCGCGGGGAAGGCCCCGGTCGGGCAGGCCTCCTGACAGGCGTTGCACGAACCGCAAGTGTCGCGGGAACGCGCATCCGGCTCCAGCTCCAGCTCGGTGAAGAGCATTCCCAGCAGCAGCCAGCTCCCATGCTCGCGGCTGACCAGATTGGTGTGCTTGCCCTGCCAGCCGAGCCCGGCGGCCATCGCCAGCGGCTTTTCCATGACGGGCGCGGTGTCGACGAACACCTTGAGCTGCCCGCCCCCTTCCGCCACCAGCCAGCGGGCGAGCGCCTTCAACGCCTTCTTGACGGTGTCGTGATAGTCCTGCCCCTGCGCATAGACCGAGATGCGCGCCGTCTCGGGGCTGTCCGCCAGCCGCAGCGGGTTCTCGGGCGGGGCGTAGCTCATGCCGAGCGCCACCACCGATCGCACCTCCGGCCACAGCGCGGCGGGCGAGCGCCGCCAATCGGCGCGCGCCTCCATCCAGCCCATGTCGCCATGCGCGCCTTCGCCCAGCCATTGGTGCAGCCGCTCGCCGGGCAGCGGGTCGTCCACCGTCCGCGTCACCCCGCACGCGACGAAGCCGAGCCGCGCGGCTTCGGCTTTCAGGCGTTCGGTGAGCGCGGAATCGGGCATCCCACCCAGATAGCGCCCCGAGCGCCGGCGCCAAGGGGCGGCGATCATCCCGCCGCCCCCGAAGTCCCCATCATTCGCAGACGAGCTGGCCCTCGCGATTGCCCGCACGCCCGCTGCGGCAGCTCCGCATGTTGAGGCGCGTATCCTGCCAGCGCTTCAACCCCTTGCACTCGGCATAGAGGGTGGAGCCACGCATCCCGGAGTTGCGGCAGCTCCGCGTCCACGAGCCGCCCGGCAGCGAGGCATTGCCACCCCAGCCGTCGCCCGGACGCCCATCATTCCATCCACCGCCATTGCCGGGGCCGCCATGGTCCCAGTCATTTCCGGGCCGGCCGTCGCCGCCACCCCAGCCCCCGCCATTGCCCGGACGTCCCCCGGTGCAGGTGAGCCGGCCATCCTGATTGCTGATCTCGCCCCGGCAGTCACGATAGCGAAGCGAGCTGTATTGATAGCGGCCGTCGCGATCGCGGCACTGGGCGCTCAGCGTCCGGCCGTCATCGCGGACATTCTGGCAACTCTGCATGTAGCTGCCTCGCGGAGCGGCGCTTGCCGGCATGGCGGGAAGCACGACGGCCATCGCAGCCGCGGCGAACCAGAGCGAAACACGCATTCGGACCCCTCCCCTTTTCAGGTGGCACACCGTCTCATGACGGCCGCGCAACGGCAAGGCCGGCACTCGCTCAGCCGAACGGCAGCAGCGCCTCATAGGTCGCCAGATCCGGCTTGCCCGCCACGGGCGCGCCCTGCCGCATCAGGAAGGCGTGGCGGACGATCTCGGCCTGCTGCTCGACGCCGTAGCGTCCGAATGGCCGCCCCGGCACCAGTTCGTAGCGATAATGGCAGAAGGGATGGCGCGCGAGCGGCAGGAACCAGCGCCCGCCGCGCTGCGCCTGCCAGACATGGGTCAGCTCGTGGATCAGCAGCCCCTGCGCCGAAAGCGGCGCCTCGGCGAAATCCTCGCACCAGACGCTATCGTCCGGGTGGAACCAGATGTCGCCGTCGGGCGCCATCACCACGCCGTTGGGCTGGAACGGCCACCAGCAGGCGCGATGGAGCCGCACCGCCGAGCCGTCGATCGCATCCCCGAACATCCTGTCCGCCAGCGCCTGCTCGCCGGAGGTCAGCGGTCGTCCGGGATCGCGCGCCATCGGCTCAGTAGGGCGCGTCTTCGCCCGCGCCGACCACCTTGGCGTCGAGGGTGAGCGGCGGCCCCTTGGCGAAGCGGACGGTGAGGCCGATGCGGCTGCCCGGCTTCACCTGCGGATTCACGCCGAACAGCATGACATGATAGCCGCCCGGCGCGAACTTCAGCTCGCCCTTCGCCGGCAGGTCGACCCCGTCGAGCCGCTGCATCGACATCACGCCGCCCTGCATGGCCATGCTCTGATGCAGCTCGCTGGAGCCGGCTTGCGGGCTTTCGACCGCGAGCAGCCGCGCGGGTTCCGGCCCGCCGTGGATCGTCAGATAGGCCGCCGCCGGCCGCCCCGGCACCGCCGCCAGCCGCACCCAGCCATGATCCGCGTGCAGCGCGTCCCCCTTGCCGTGGCACGCCGCCAGCGCGAGCAGAAGGGCGGGTGAGGCGCGAAGGGCGTGGGAAAGGCGCATCGACAGATATGTCCCCGATCGTGGCAGTTTCAGGATTAGAACGGCCACCCGCTTGCAGCAAGCGCAGGCATTCTTATATCGCCGACCGGAGCATTCCGTCGGCCGCCTGCTTGACGAGGGGGGGCAGGCGGCTCGTCGAACGATTCGAGAGTTTGTGGGGATAATGAATGGCTAAGGTTATCGGTATCGATCTCGGCACCACCAATAGCTGCGTCGCAGTGATGGAGGGCGGCAAGCCCAAGGTGATCGAGAATGCGGAGGGTGCGCGTACCACCCCGTCCATCGTGGCGTTCACCAAGGATGGCGAGCGTCTCATCGGCCAGCCGGCGAAACGCCAGGCTGTGACCAATCCGGCGAACACGGTCTTCGCGGTGAAGCGCCTCATCGGCCGCCGCTTCGACGACCCGATCACCCGCAAGGACACGGAGCTGGTCCCCTATCACATCGTGAAGGGTCCGAACGGCGACGCGTGGGTGCAGGCCGGCGGCGAGGATTATTCGCCCTCGCAGATCAGCGCCTTCACCCTTCAGAAGATGAAGGAAACCGCCGAGAGCTATCTCGGCGAAACCGTCACGCAGGCCGTCATCACGGTTCCGGCCTACTTCAACGACGCCCAGCGTCAGGCGACCAAGGACGCCGGCAAGATCGCGGGCCTCGAAGTCCTGCGCATCATCAACGAGCCGACCGCGGCCGCGCTCGCTTATGGCCTCGAGAAGGACAACAACAAGACGATCGCGGTCTATGACCTCGGCGGCGGCACGTTCGACATCTCGGTTCTCGAGATCGGCGACGGCGTGTTCGAGGTGAAGTCCACCAACGGCGACACCTTCCTCGGCGGTGAAGACTTCGACGCCAAGATCGTGTCCTACCTCGCCGAAGGCTTCCAGAAGGAAGAGGGCATCGATCTCACCAAGGATCGCCTCGCCCTTCAGCGCCTGAAGGAAGCGGCCGAGAAGGCGAAGATCGAGCTGTCGTCGGCCCAGTCGACGGAAGTGAACCTCCCCTTCATCACCGCCGACCAGAACGGCCCGAAGCACCTCGTCAAGACGATCACCCGCGCCGATCTGGAAAAGCTCGTCGAGGATCTGATCCGTCGCACGATGGAGCCGGTGAAGAAGGCGCTCGCCGATGCCGGCATGAAGGCCGACCAGATCGACGAGGTCGTCCTCGTCGGCGGCATGACCCGTATGCCGCGCGTCCGCCAGGCCGTGAAGGACTTCTTCGGCAAGGAGCCGCACACCGGCGTGAACCCCGATGAGGTGGTCGCGATCGGCGCCGCCGTGCAGGCGGGCGTGCTCCAGGGCGACGTGAAGGACGTGCTCCTTCTCGACGTCACGCCGCTGTCGCTGGGCATCGAGACGCTGGGTGGCGTGTTCACCCGCATGATCGATCGCAACACCACGATCCCGACCAAGAAGTCGCAGACCTACTCGACCGCCGAGGACAATCAGAACGCGGTGACGATCCGCGTTTTCCAGGGCGAGCGCGAGATGGCGGCCGACAACAAGATGCTCGGCCAGTTCGACCTGATCGGCATCCCGCCGGCCCCGCGCGGCGTGCCGCAGATCGAGGTGACGTTCGACATCGACGCGAACGGCATCGTCAACGTCCACGCCAAGGACAAGGGCACCGGCAAGGAGCAGCAGATCAAGATCCAGGCCTCGGGCGGCCTCTCGGATGCCGACATCGACACGATGGTGAAGGACGCCGAGAAGTTCGCCGAGGAGGACAAGAAGCGTCGCGAGGCGGCCGAGGCGAAGAACAACGCCGAAGGCCTGATCCACTCGACCGAGCGCCAGCTCGAAGAGCATGGCGACAAGGTCGATGCGTCGCTCAAGTCCGAGATCGAGGCCGCCGTCGCCGAGGCCAAGACCGCCGTCGAGGGTGGCGATGCCGCCGCGATGTCCGAGAAGGCGCAGGCCCTCGCGCAGGTCGCGATGAAGCTCGGCCAGGCGATCTACGAGAAGGAGCAGCAGGCTCAGGCCTCGCCCGGCGCCGAAGCTCCGAAGAACGACGATGTGGTCGATGCCGAGTTCTCGGAAGTCGACGACAACAAGGCGTAAGAAGTTGGCGTCCCGCGCGCATCAGGCTCCTGTCGGGGCTGGGCGCGCGCGGGCACCCACGGGGGCTTGAGCTTGGATATCGATTATTACGAACTGCTCGAATGCGAGCGTACCGCCGACGACAAGACGCTGAAGACGTCCTATCGCCGGCTCGCCATGCAGTTCCACCCGGATCGCAATCCCGGCGACCATGAGGCCGAGGCGCGCTTCAAGGCCATTTCCGAGGCTTATGACTGCCTGAAAGACCCGCAGAAGCGCGCGGCTTATGATCGGTTCGGCCATGCCGCCTACAAGAATGGTGGCAATGGCGGCTTCGGCGGCGGCGCACAGGGCTTCGAGGGCTTCTCGGACATTTTCGAAAGCGTGTTCGGCGAGTTCATGGGCGGCGGCGGCCGTCAGCGCAGCGGCCCGCGGCGCGGCGCAGACCTGCGCTATGATCTGGAAATCACGCTCGAAGAGGCCTTCCACGGCAAGAGCGAGACGATCCGTTTCGATGTGGCCGCCAATTGCGAGCCGTGCGGCGGCTCGGGCGCCAAGCCCGGCACCGCGGCCCGCACCTGCCAGACCTGCGGCGGACGCGGTCAGGTCCGCGCGCAGCAGGGCTTCTTCGTGGTCGAGCGCGCCTGCCCGTCCTGCCATGGCGCGGGCCAGGTGATCGCGGACCCCTGCCCCAATTGCCGGGGCGAGGGCCGCATCGACCGGGAGAAGACGCTCGAGGTGAAAATCCCCGCCGGCGTCGACGAGGGCACGCGCATCCGCGTGACCGGCGAAGGCGAAGCCGGGGGTCGTGGCGCGCCTCCGGGCGACCTCTACATCTTCCTCCATGTGAAGCGGCATTCGATCTTCGAGCGCGACGGCACGACGCTGGCGGCGCGTTGCCCGATCAGCTTCACCACGGCGGCGCTCGGCGGCGAGATCGAGGTGCCGGGGCTCGACGGCGAGATCATCACGGTCAAGATTCCGGCGGGCATCCAGTCCGGCAAGCAGCTCCGCCATCGCGGATCGGGGATGCCGGTGCTCAACAGCCGCGGCCGCGGCGATCTGGTGATAGAGATCGCGGTCGAGACGCCGACCAGGCTCTCCGCCCGCCAGAAGGAGCTTCTCGCCGAATTCCGCGAGACCGAGACGGGCGAGGAATGCCCCGCCTCCAGCGGCTTCTTCGCCAAGCTCAAGGGCATGTTCGGGGAGTAGGCGATAGGCCGCTCCCCCTCTCCCCTTTCCCGAAAATCAGCCCGCGTCGTGCGGCGCGCGTGGGGTGAAATCGAAGCGGATACGCACCCACGCGCCGACCTGCGGCCTGCCCCCGATACGGGGCGGCCGCACGAGGAACTGCCACGCCGCCTCCCGCAGCGCGCGGGCGAGGCCGGAGCCCGGCGTCTCACCCAGCTCGTGGCAATTATCGACATGATAGCGCTCGATCGTGCGGCAGGCGATCATCGCCCAGCCGGTCGAGGGGCCGCTCTTGGGCATGTAGAAGGCCAGCTCGGCGTCGCTCGGCCGGCGATACCATTCCGCATTGAAGAGCTGTTCGCCGCCCGGCCCATCGCCGGGGCCGTAGGTCGCGACGCTGTCATGGCCGCTGTCGTCGCTGTTGGCGCCCTGCGTGGCGGCATCGGCGGTCTGCGCACGCGTCGGCTTGTTGGAGATGTCCGCCGAGGTCATCTCGTCATGGGTGAGCGGGATGACGTTCCACGGCACCGGCGGCGACGGCGTCTTCGCCTGCTCGGTGGGCTTGGGCTGCGGCGTCGGCGCGCGGGGGGAGGCGCCGCTCGCGGCGTGGCTGGTCTTGGCGACCGAATGTTTGGGGATCGGCGAGGCCTGCTCGGGGAAGAGCGTCAGCGTGATCGCCTTGTGCGCGTCCTTCAGCACGGGCGGCAGCGCGCCCATGGCGATCAGCATCCATACGATCAGCAGCGCGAAGCCGAACGCCAGAAGGAAGGAAACGGCCCGACTCTGGACCGACGCCTCGGGGCGATACGACGAGGACTGATAGGACGCCGAACGCATGAGGCCCCCATCTATAGGCCGACATTACCGGCGGCAATCCGAATGGTGTCCGCCCGGTAATGTTCACGCCGCCCCGGCCGAAACCGGGGCGGCGGAACGGGAAATCAGGCCTTGATGTCGATGCCGACACCCTCGGGCGCCTTGGCGACGCCGACCATCGCGGGGCGGAGCAGACGATCCTTAATCATCCAGCCGGACTGCATCTCGTGGATCACGGTGCCCGGCGCGGCATCCGCCGATTCCATCTCCATGATCGCCTGATGCTTGTTGGGATCGAGCGCCTGCCCGATCGCCTCGATGCGGGTGATGCCGTTGCGCTGGAAGACGGTCTCCAGCTCCTTGCCGGTCATCTCGATGCCGGTGACGAGCGGCTTCAGCTTCTCGTCGGCGCGCAGATCGGACGGGATCGCCGCCAGCGCGCGGACGAGATTGTCCGCCACCGACAGCAGATCGCGCGCGAAGCCGGTGGTGGCATAGGCCTTGGCATCCGCCATCTCGCGCTCTGTGCGGCGGCGGAGATTCTGCATCTCGGCCTGCACATAGAGCACCTGGTTGCGGGTCTCCTCCAGCTCGGCCTTGAGCGCGTCATGCTCGGCAAGCTCGGGCGCGACCGCCGCCGTTTCGGCGCGGAGGGTGTCGTCGGTTTCGTTCATCTTGTTTTCGTCAGTCATGCCATCAACCTGGAAAGCGCGTGCGCGGTGAAATCCACCATGGGAACCACGCGAGCATAGTTCAACCGGGTCGGGCCGATCACGCCGACCACGCCCACCACCCTGCCCTCGCGGGCTCTGTAGGGGGCGGCGATAATCGAGGAACCCGACAGGGAAAAGAGCTTGTTCTCCGATCCTATGAAGATCTTGGTCGCCGATCCGTTCCGTGCGCCGTCGAGCAGACGGGAGATTTCCTCCTTGCCCTCCAGCTCGTCGAGCAACTGGCGGACGCGCTCCAGATCCTCTGCGGCGCCCGGATCGATCAGGTTCGCCTGACCGCGCACGATCAGCACCGGTCGCTCGGCGCCGTCGGTGGACCAGACGGCGAGCCCGCGCTCGACCAGATCGCGGCTGACGCGATCGAGCGCCGCGCGGCCGAGCCCAATCTCGGCGGAAAGCCGCGCCTGCGCCTCGCCGAGCGTCAGCCCGGTCATCTCGGCGCTGATATAGTTGGCCGCCTCGATCAACGCGGAAGATGTCGTCCCCGGCGGCACCGCCACCACACGGTTCTCGACCGATCCGTCCGCGCCGACCAGCACCGCAAGCGCCTGCGTCCGGCTGAGCGGCACGAAGGCGAACTGGCGCAGCACCGGCTCCTGCTTGGGCACCAGCACCAGCCCGGCGCAGGCCGAGAGCCCGGAGAGCACCGCCGAGGCCGCCGCCAGCGCATCCTCGATCGGGCCGTTCGTGCCGATCCCGCGCTCGATCGCGGCGCGCTCCTCGTCGGAGGGCTCGTCCGCCTGCATCATGCCGTCGACGAACAGGCGCAGGCCCACCTCGGTCGGCATCCGCCCGGCGGAGATGTGGGGCGCCGCGAGCAGGCCCGCCTCCTCCAGATCCTGCATCACGTTGCGAATCGAGGCCGGCGACAGGTTCAGCCCCGAAAGCTGCGAGATCGTCCGCGAGCCCACCGGCGCGCCCGAACGCAGATAGGATTCGACCACCACGCGGAACACGCTCCGCGCGCGGTCTGACAGTTCGGGGACGGCGGGTCCGGGCATCACGGGGAATGTAGGGAGAAGCGGCGTGATGCTCAACAAATTGGTGTCTTTCTTCCGCAACGGTGGCGCTCGGGGCCTCGTGCAGCTAAAGCGCCCGCACCCATTTCACAGGAGCTTCCATGCGTCCCTCCGGCCGCGCGCCCGATCAGATGCGCCCGATCACCATCGAGCCCAACGCCACTCGCCACGCCGAGGGGAGCTGCATCATCTCCTTCGGCGACACGAAGGTGCTCGTCACCGCCTCGGTGGAAGAGCGCGTGCCGCCGTTCCTGCGCGGCAAAGGCCAGGGCTGGGTGACGGCGGAGTACGGGATGCTGCCCCGCGCCACCCACACCCGCGGCAACCGCGAGGCGGCCAAGGGCAAGCAATCCGGCCGCACGCAGGAAATCCAGCGCCTGATCGGCCGCTCGCTGCGCGCCGTGGTCGACATGACCGCGCTCGGCGAGCGCCAGATCACCATCGACTGCGACGTCCTCCAGGCCGATGGCGGCACCCGCACCGCGTCGATCTCGGGCGCGTGGGTGGCGCTGCGCCTCGCGGTGGACAAGCTGCTGGCCGACGGCAAGCTCGCCACCGATCCGATCAGGACGCAGGTCGCCGCCGTGTCGTGCGGCGTGCATGAGGGCACCCCGGTACTCGACCTCGATTATATCGAGGATTCGGCCGCGCATGTGGACGGCAATTTCGTGCTCCTCGCCGGCGGCAACCTTGCCGAGGTGCAGGCCACCGCCGAGGGCGCGGCCTATGACGAGGAAGCGCTGCTGCGGATGCTCCGCCTCGCGCGCATCGGCTGCGACGAGATCTTCGCCGCCCAACTCAAGGCCACCGGACGGTGAAGCGCAAGCTGGAGCCCGGCAGGCTGGTGATCGCCAGCCACAACAAGGGCAAGATCCGCGAGATCGCCGCCCTGCTCGGGCCGTATGGGATCGAACCGGTGTCCGCCGGCGATCTCGGCGTGCCCGAGCCCGAGGAGACGGGCACCAGCTTCGCCGCCAATGCGGAACTCAAGGCCCGCTTCTCGGCCGACCTGACCGGCCTCCCCGCGCTCGCCGACGATAGCGGCCTGTGCGTGGAGGCGCTGGGCGGCGATCCGGGCATCTTCTCCGCCCGCTGGGCCGGGGAGACGAAGGATTTCGGCCTCGCCATGGAGCTGGTCGAGAAGAATATCGCCAAGCAGGGCGCCAATGCCGGCCGCGACGCGCATTTCGTCTGCGCCCTGTCGCTGTGCTGGCCGGATGGGCATATCGTCACGGTCGAGGGCCGGGTCGACGGCCACCTCGTCTGGCCGCCGCGCGGGGACAAGGGCTTCGGCTATGATCCGATGTTCCAGCCCTGGCATCACGACATCACCTTCGGCGAGATGGACCCGGAGAAGAAGCACGAGATGAGCCACCGCGCGGATGCGTTCCGCAAGCTGGTGGCCGCGGTGTTCTGAGGCCGCATGGCCCAATCTGAAAAACGTCGCTCCCGCGCAGGCGGGAGCCTATCTCTGCATCGGCAAACGATGTGACCGATAGCGAAAGACATGGGCTCCCGCCTGCGCGGGAGCGACGGACAATGGAAAACGACACCGCAAACCCGCTGGCGCTCTACGTCCACTGGCCGTTCTGCGTCTCCAAATGCCCCTATTGCGACTTCAACAGCCATGTCCGCGCCGAGATCGACGAGGCGGCGTGGCGGGACGCGTTGCTCGCCGACCTCGCGCATGAAGCCGCGCTGACGCCCGGACGGCCGCTCGGCTCGATCTTCTTCGGCGGGGGCACGCCTTCGCTGATGGCGCCCTCGACGGTCGCGGCCGTGCTGGACGCAGCAGAGCGCCACTGGGGCTTCTCCGACGACATCGAGATCACGCTGGAGGCCAACCCCTCCTCGGTCGAGGCGGCGAACTTCCATGCGCTGGCGTCGGCGGGCGTAAACCGTGTCTCGCTGGGCTTGCAGGCGCTCGACGACGAAGCGCTGCACTTCCTCGGCCGCGCGCATGGCGTGGCGGAGAGCCTCGCCGCGCTCGATGTCGCGCAGGCGGCGTTCGGGCGAGTCAGCGTCGATCTGATCTATGCGCGGCCGTACCAATCCGAGGCCGAGTGGCTGGCGGAACTGAACCGTGCGCTCGGCTTCGGCACCGAGCATCTCTCGCTCTACCAGCTCACCATCGAGCCCGGCACGCGCTTTGCGGCGCTGGCGGCCAAGGGCGAGTTGCCGACGCTCGACACCGACGAGGCGGCGCATCTCTTCGAGCTGACCCGGCAGGTGACGACCGAAGCGGGCATCCCGGCCTATGAAATCTCCAACCACGCCCGCCCCGGCGCGGAAAGCCGGCATAACCTCGCTTACTGGCGCTATCGCGATTATCTCGGCGTCGGCCCCGGCGCGCACGGTCGGCGGGGGCAACTCGCCAGCTTCCGCCGCAAGAAGCCCGAGAACTGGCTCTCGGCGGTCACCCGCAACGGCCATGGCATCGAGAGCGAGGAGCCGCTCGACGGCCCCACCCGCGCCGAAGAGGCGCTGCTGATGGGCCTGCGCCTCGACGATGGGCTGGACCTCGCGGCCGTCTCCGCCGCTACCGGCGTCGCCATCGACGCGATGGTCGACGCGGCGGCGATCGACCGCCTCGCCGGCCACGGACTCCTTGCCCGCGAAGGCGATCGCCTCACCGTGCGCGAGCCCGGAATGCTCCTCCTCGACGGCATCCTCGCGGAGATCGTCCGCTAGGCGCTCCGTCGTCGCCCCGGCGAACACCGGGGTCCAGAGCTGCGAACGGAAACGCCTGAAGCCCTGGATCCCGGATCAAGTCCGGGATGACGAGGAACGCGGGATGAAGAGGAAAGGCGGAGAAAACCTCATCCCTCGTCAGTATCGAAGATCGGCTCGAACCCGCCGAAGATCATGCGCTTGCCGTCGAAGGGAATCGGCTCTTTCGGCTCCATCCGGGGATCGGCCATCATCTTCGCGTGAGCCGCTTCCTGGGTCGCCTTGTCCGGCCAGACGATCCAGGCGAAGACCACCTCCTCGCCCTCCTGCGCCTGCACCGCCTTGCGGAAATCGGTCAGCTTGCCGTCGGGCACGGCGTCGCCCCAGCACTCGACGATCCGCTCGGCGCCATAGTCCCGGAAGAGCGGCCACACCTTGGCGCACATCGCCCGATAGGCCTCCTTGTTCTCTGCGGGGACCGGGATCACGAAGCCCTGAATATAGCTCATCGCGTCACTCCTCCTGGCCCCCGCCCGAGATCAGTCCTCGAAGCCCCTCGCCGCCGCGGAGACGACCGTGACGCCGCCCGCTCCGATCTGCTTCACCTCCAGCACGCGATCGGCGACGCCGTCGCGATCGAAGCGGAAGGCGCCGTCCACGCCCGAGAAGCCGCCCTTGTCGGTGAGACGCCCCTCCGGGAAGGGCGTGCCCGGCTTCCAGTCCGCCGAGATGCGGACCGCCAGCAACACCGAATCATAGCCGAGGCTCGACAGGCGGAACGGGCTCTTGCCGAAGCGGGCGCGGTATTTCGCCGCGAACTGGGTGTAGAGCCCGTCCGACACGGCGGCGAACCAGCTTCCGCTCAGCGCCTTGGCGGCGGCGAGCTGCGGCTCGGTGTTCCAGAGTTCGGTGCCGAGCAGGCGCGCGCCGCTGCCCGACTTGCGCACCAGCGGCGCCGCCACCAGCGCGATGCGGCCACTGTCCGCGATCAGCAGCGCGTCATAGCCCTTGGGATCGCCCAGCTTGCGGATCGCCGTGCCCAGCGAGGCGGCGCTACGGTCATAGCCCTGCATCGAGACGACGGTGCCGTGCGCCTCCTGCGCCGCCTTCAGCATCGCGTTGGAGGCGCGGCGGCCGTAAAGCCCGTTGGGCACCAGCGCCGCGAAGCGCGTCAGCCCGCGCGACTTGGCATAGTCCACCACGCGCTCGATCGACTGGGTGGGCGTGAAGCCGAGCAGATAGACGCCATGCCCCGCCACGTCGATGTCGTTGGAGAAGGACAGCACCGGCACGTGCGCGGCCCCGGCCACCGGCGCGACCTGCCGCACATCCTCGGATAGAAGCGGCCCGAGGATGAGCTTGTTGCCCTCCGCCAGCGCGGTGCGGGCAGCCTGCGCCGCGCCCGTGCCGGTGTCGTACATGGTGAGGCGCACGCCCGCGCCGCCGCTGTCGATCAGCGCCATGTTGGCGGCGTTGGCGATCGACTGGCCCACCGCCGCGTTCGGGCCGGAGAGCGGCACCAGCACGGCGACGCGATCGCGCGCTTCCTGCGGCAGGCGCCCTTGCTGCGGCACGGGCTTCTGCGGCACAGGCCTGCCCGCGCCCGTATTGGGCTTGTGCGGCACCACGCCGGCGCAACCCGCCAGCAGCATCGCTGCCATCAATCCACCAAAGCGCACCGTCTTCGAGGCGATCCCCGGTTGCGATGCGCGTAAGCCCTCTGCCATGAGATCCCCTATGACCGATCCTCTCCCTCCCGGGCTCTACATCGTCGCGACCCCGATCGGCAATCTTGGCGACCTGACGCCCCGTGCGGCAGACGTGCTGAGCCGCGCGAACCTGATCGCCGCGGAAGATACGCGCGTGACCGCCAAATTGCTCCGTCACATCGGCACGGAAACGCCGATGACCCCTTATCATGACCATAATGCCGACCGGGTGCGCCCCGGATTGGTCGCCCGACTCGGCGGGGAGGCGATCGCGCTGGTGTCGGACGCCGGCACGCCGATGATCTCGGACCCCGGTTTCAAGCTGGTCCGCGATGCGCGCGCGGCGGGGCATCGCATCGTCACGCTGCCCGGCCCGAGCGCCGCCATCGCCGCGCTGACGCTCGCCGGGCTTCCGACCGATCGCTTCCTGTTCGCGGGCTTCCTGCCGCCGAAGGAGAAGGCCAAGAGCGAAACCCTCGCCGAGCTGAAGGCGCTCCGCGCGAGCCTCGTCTTCTATGAGAGCGGCCCCCGCCTCGGCGCGACGCTCGCGGTGATGGCGGCCGTGCTGGGCCGACGCGACGCGGCGGTCGCGCGCGAGATCAGCAAGGCGTTCGAGGAATGCGTCACCGGCACGCTCGAAGAGCTGGCCGCGCGCTATGCCGAGCACGCGCCCAAGGGCGAAATCGTGATCGTCGTCGGACCGCCCGGCGAGGCGCCTCCTCCGCAGGCCGCGGACATCGACGCGATGCTGACCGATGCCCTCTCCCGCCTGCCCATCGCCAAGGCCGCGCGGGAGGTGGCGGACGCCACCGGCATCCCGCGCCACGAGCTTTACGAGCGCGCGCTGGAACTCAAGGGTCAGGCATGAAGCGTCAGGCGGCGGAAGCCAGCGGCCGGCAGGCCGAGGCGATCGCCGCCACCTTCCTGCGCGGGAAAGGCTGGACCATCCTCGCCGAACGGGTCCGCACGCCGCGCGGCGAGGTGGACCTTGTGGCGCGCCGCCCCGGCCTCCTCGCCTTCGTCGAGGTGAAGGCCCGGCGCGACGCCGCCGCGCTCGCCCTGGCGCTCGACCGGCAGCGACTGGTCCGCGTCGCGGCGGCGGCCGAGATTCTCATCCCCCGCTATGCCGAGCCCGGCGACGATATCCGCATCGATGCCGTGCTGATCGCGCCCGGCCGCCTGCCTGTTCATCTGGAGCATGTCTGGCAGGGGTGAGCCGTCTCCCGTCATCCTGACGAACGTCAGGATCCAGGGCTCCATGCGGCACGCCTGAAGCCCTGGATCCCGGATCAAGTCCGGGATGACGCAAAGGCGGGAGGTGACGAACGCGCGTCGGCCCCCTATCTGCTGGTGGCATAATCTCAGGAGCGTAATGACATGGGCCTTCGCGTCGCCGTCCAGATGGACCCGATGGAGACGATCAACATCGCGGGGGACAGCACCTTCGCGCTGATGCTCTCGGCGCAGGCCCGTGGCCACACGCTCTTCCATTATGCCGCCGGTGATCTGAGCTACCGCGACGGGCGCGTCACTGCGCCGGTGCGCCCGGTGACGGTGCAGCGCGTGGCGGGCGGGCATTTCCAGTTCGGCGATGTCGAGACGTTCGATCTCGGCGCCGACACCGACGTGGTGCTGATGCGGCAAGACCCGCCGTTCGACCTCGCCTACATCACCGCGACGCACCTGCTCGAGCGCATCCAGCACGAAACGCTGGTGGTGAACGACCCGGCCGCCGTCCGCAACGCGCCGGAAAAGCTGTTCGTGCTCGATTATGCCGAGTTCATGCCGCCGACGATGATTACCCGCCGCCTGGAGGATGCCCGCGCCTTCCATGCCGAGCATGGCGAAGTCGTGGTGAAGCCGCTCTACGGCAATGCGGGTTCGGCGGTGTTCCATGTCGGGCGCAAGGACGCCAACCTCGCCGCGCTGACCGAGCTGTTCGGTCAAGTGTGGCGCGAGCCGTTCATGGTGCAGGCCTTCCTCCCCGACGTGTCAAAGGGCGACAAGCGCATCGTGCTGGTCGACGGCAAGCCGGCCGGCGCGGTCAACCGCCTGCCCAAGGCGGGCGAAATCCGCTCCAACCTCGCCGTCGGCGGATCGGGCGCGCAGACCGAGCTGACGCCGCGCGAGCTGGAAATCTGCGCGAAGCTAGGCCCAGAGCTCGCCAGGCGGGGTCTGGTCTTCGTCGGGATCGACGTGATCGCGGGCTACCTCACCGAGATCAACGTCACCTCGCCCACGGGCATCGTCGCCATCGACAAGTTCAACGGCACCGACACCCCCACCCTGATCTGGGAAGCGATTGAAGCCCGCGCGGCGGCGCGGGGCTGAACGCTTCGTCTTCTCGCGCCTGTCAGGCGTCGGCGTCCTCGCCGCGACCGGGAAAGTCGAGGGCCAGCATCTTAGCCGCGATAGCGTGCTCATCGATGGGATAGGCGCCGGACGCGATCAGCGACCGGATGACCTCGACCTTCTTGGTGTCGATCGGCGGCGCCGAGCCCGCCAGAAGCGAGATGAGGTTCGCCACGTCGCTCGACGTCACCGGCTTTTCCGGCGTGGCGGGCGCCACGGGGGCCGCCGGCGTCGTCGACGAAACAGGCCGAAGCCGGATCGGCTCAGCTCCTCCCGCCTTCTCGATGCCATCCATTGTCGTGCTCCAGTCCCGTGGGTGCTTCACGACGGGTAACGACCGCTTCCCGGCAAACTTAAATCGGCTTCAGCAAATTTTTACGCTCGGGGATGCGCCGCCCTGTAAACGTCCATCAGGCGGGCAGCGTCGACGGCCGTGTAGATCTGCGTGGAGGAGAGGCTCGCATGGCCGAGCAGCTCCTGCAACTGGCGCAAATCCGCGCCTCCGGCCAGCAGATGGGTGGCGAAGCTGTGGCGCAGCGCGTGCGGCGTCGTCCGCTCCGGCAGCCCCAGCCGCACGCGGGCGGCACGCACCGCCCGGCGGACGATCCCGGCATCGAGCCCGCCGCCCCGCGCTCCCCGGAACAGCGGCGTGCCGGGGGTCAGCGGATAAGGACATTCCTGCACATATTCCGCAATCGCCTCCCGCACGACGGGCAGCAGCGGAACGACGCGCTGCTTGGAGCCCTTGCCCGTCACCATGATCGTCTCGCCGAGCGGGAGGAGACGCGCGTCGAGCGCCATCGCCTCGCCCACGCGAAGCCCCGCCCCGTAGAGCAGCAGCAGCACCGCGAGGTCGCGCCTGGCAAGCCAGGGCTTGTCCTGCGCGTCGGCGGCGTCATGGGCCAGCGCCTTCGCCTCAGCGGGCGCGATTGGGCGTGGCACGCCCTTCTTGACGCGCGGCGCGCGGATGCGGGGCGTCGCCGCCGGGCTCCCGTTGGCGAAATCGAGAAAGGCACGCACCGCCGACAGCTCCCGCGCGGCCGACGCATTGGTGAGCCCGCCGACATCGCGCCGCCGCGCCAGATAGGCCCGCAGGTCCGCCGCGTCGAGCGCGGCGAGCATGGCCGCGTCCACCGCCTCGCCGCGATGCTCGCCGAGGAAGGCGACCAGCCGGTGCGCCGTCGCGAGATAGGCGCGCACCGTATGCGCCGAGCGCAACCGGGTGCGGGCGAGATGTTCTCCGAAGGCGGCGGCGATGAGGCGGGCCGGATGATCGGCTAGGGTCAGGGAAGCAGCCACCGCCCCACCATACGCGCCAGCGTCGCGCCGAGGAAGGCGAGCAGCTCGGACCCGTGGCGCGTCTCGAAACGCTGCTCCGCCCGCTGGCCGAGCGCGATCAGGCCGCAGGCGTGCGGCGCCGGATGATCGAGCCGCACCAGCGCCTCCGCCCGGATCAGCGGCGCGGCCGGGCCGAACAGCGGATGCCCCTGCTCGACGCCGCGCAGGACGACCCCCTCCAGCCCGCGCATGATCCGCCCGATCACCCGCCGGTCGACATAGTTGAGCCCGTTGGAATCGGCGCGCAGCCCCGTCTCTCCGACATGCAGCGCCAGTGCGACGGCATCGACGCCGAGAATGTCCGGCCAGTCCTGCGTGACGATGTGGACGAGATGTTCGAGGCTGTCCGCCTCGATCGCGGCGAGCACGGCGGCATGGATCGCCGCCACCGCGCCCGAATGGCCGCGCGCGAAGGCGATGAGATCCTGGTTCGCCTCCTCGACCTCCGCGACGCGCGCGCGAAGGCTCGCGACGGTCCAGTCCTGGAAATCGATGACGATACCCATGAGAGGAGCTTAGCGCAGGCTGGTTAAAAGGAAATGGCCCCTCTGGGCGGCGGCCTAACCTTCCACGAACAGGCGGCTTTCCCCACCGTGCTGGGGCAATGTCACCCGCCCCTCCTCGCGAAAGCCGAGCCGCAGGAGCAGCGCCGCCGACGCCGCGTTATGAGGCGCGGTGATCGCCAGCAGCGGGCCGATATGCAGTTCGCGCCGCGCCCAGGCGATCAGCGCCTTCGACGCCTCGCGGCCATAGCCCTTGCCGGTATGATCGGCGAGGAAGGCGAAGCCGAGATCCGGCCCGTCCAGCCCCTCGCGCCGCACGAAGCCGACGGTGCCGACCGGCTCGTCCCCCTCCTTCAGCGCGACGCGGAACATGCCGAAGCCATGCGTCTCGTAGGAGGCGAGCACCCGGACGCGGATATATTCCTCCGCCTCCGCCACGGTGCGGACGCCGCGATCGCCGATATTGGCGAGGAATCCCGGATCGTTCAGGATCGCCAGCATGAAGGGCGCATCCTCCAGCCCGATCCGCCTGATCGTCAACCGCTCCGTCTCCAACATCCGCCTCTCCCTGTCCCGCGACAATGAAGCATCTCCCGGCGCGGCGCGAAAGCCCTCCCCTGTTGCGCGGCCGCCTTCGATCCTAGATGGGAGGGAGCGATGTCCCGTGCCCGCGTCCTGCTCCTCAACTCGGCCCTCGGCCCGCTCGACTATCGCGTGCCGCACGGCATGGCGGTGGAGCCGGGCTCGATCGTGCTGGCCCCGCTCGGCCCGCGCCAGCTCGCCGGCGTGGTGTGGGAGGCGGAGCGGATGCCCTCCGACGCGGAGGTGGGCGACAATCGGCTGCGCAATCTGCTCTCGGTCTACGATCTGCCCCCGATCGCCGCGCCGCTCCGCCGTCTGATCGAGTGGACCGCCAACTATTATCTCGCGCCGCCCGCGGCCGTGCTGCGCATGTCGCTGGCGTCCGCGAGCGCGCTGGAGGGCGGGCGCACCGTCGTCGAATATCGCGCGACGGGTGTGGTGCCCGATCGCCTCACGCCCCAGCGCGCTCAGGCGCTGGAGCGGATCGGCGAGCGGCAGGGGCTGGTCCGCGAGCTGGCCGCCATTGCGGACGTCACCGACGCGGTGATCCGGGGCCTTGTGAAGACGGGCGCGATCGAGGCGGTGGAGGTGGCGGTGGACGCGCCCTTCATCGATCCCGATCCGTCCTTCGCGCCCCCCGAACTCTCCCCCGAACAGCGTGAAGTGGCGGACAGCATCGTCGAGGCGGTGGACGCCCATCGCTTCGACCCCATGCTGCTCGACGGCGTGACGGGATCGGGCAAGACCGAGGTCTATTTCGAGGCGGTCGCGGCGGCGATCCGGGCGGGGCGGCAATCGCTGATCCTGCTCCCCGAGATCGCGCTGACCGAGCCTTTCCTCAAGCGTTTCGAGAAGCGTTTCGGCCATCTTCCCGTGGCGTGGCATTCGGACCTGCGCCAATCCCAGCGCCGCCGCGCATGGCGCGCCATCGCGACTGGCGAGGCGAAGGTGGTGATCGGGGCGCGCTCCTCGCTGTTCCTGCCCTATCGGAACCTCGGCCTGATCGTCGTCGACGAGGCGCACGAGACCAGCTTCAAGCAGGAAGAAGGCGTGATGTACCACGCCCGCGACGTCGCCGTGATGCGCGGGCATTTCGAGAGCATCCCGGTGCTGCTCGCCTCCGCCACGCCGGCGATCGAGACGCGCCAGATGGTGGCGGCGGGGAAGTATCGCGAGCTGAAGCTCCCCGGCCGCTACGGCCCGGCGCAGATGCCCGCCATCTCGATCATCAACCTCACGCAGGATGTGCCCCCCAAGCAGCGCTGGATCGCGCCGACGCTGGTCGCGGCTTTGCAGGAGACGATGGAGAAGGGCGAACAGTCGCTGCTCTTCCTCAACCGGCGCGGCTATGCGCCGCTAACCTTGTGCCGGACCTGCGGACACCGCTTCCGCTGCCCGAACTGCACGGCGTGGATGGTGGAACACCGGCTGATGGCGCGGCTCGCCTGTCACCATTGCGGGCATGTGATGCCGCCGCCCGCCGCCTGCCCCGAATGCCATGAGGAGGACAGCCTCGTCGCCTGCGGCCCCGGCGTCGAGCGCATCGCCGACGAGGTGGCCGCCATCCTCCCCGACGCGCGCACCGCCGTGGTGACGTCCGACACCATCTGGTCCCCCGCCAAGGCCGCCGAGTTCGTCAACCGGATGGAGGCGGGCGACATCGACGTGGTGATCGGAACCCAGCTCATCACCAAGGGCTATCACTTCCCCAACCTCACGCTGGTCGGCGTGGTGGACGCGGACCTCGGCCTGTCGGGCGGAGACCTCCGCGCCGCCGAGCGCAGCTTCCAGCAGATCGCGCAGGTCGCCGGGCGCGCAGGTCGCGGGGCCAAGCCGGGGCGCGTCTTCCTCCAGACCCGCGAGCCGCAGGCACCGGTGATCCAGGCGCTGGTGACGGGCGACGCCGACAGCTTCTACGAGGCCGAGACGGACAGCCGCCGCGAGGCCGGCGCGCCGCCCTTCGGTCGCTACGCCGCGATCATCGTCTCCGCCGAGAAGCAGGACGAGGCGGTCGCCACCGCCCGCCTGATCGGCCGCAGCGCGCCGGAGGTGGAGGGGATGATGGTGTTCGGCCCCGCCCCCGCCCCGCTCGCCATGCTGAGGGGGCGGCATCGCCAGCGCCTGCTCGTCCACGCCCGGCGCGCGCTCGACGTGCAGGACGTGATCCGCGGCTGGCTCGGCGCGCTCGAATGGCCGCGCGGGGTGCGCGTGGCGGTGGACGTCGACCCGTACAGCTTCATGTGAGCCGGCGCATTCCGCTTACCTCGCCGGGGTTCCATACCCCTTTGGCGACAAACCCATACGGTGAAATTCCTCTGGTAATGTAGGATTTCCGCTGCCAGCATCCGGGCGATTGCGCAGGGAGGGGGCCGGCGATGGCGACGAAACACATGCACGCGTGTCAACTTCGCCGCTGGCGGATGCCGATCGCCGCCGCGCTGCTGCTGTCGACAGGGCCTGCCTTCGCCGAACTGCCGATCGCCGAGACGCGGATGATCGTGACGCTGCCCGAAAGCTGGAAGGGCGATGCGTCCGGTCGGCTGCTGGTCTTCGCCAGCCCGGTGAAGCCGGGCGAGGCCGATCAGGCGGATGTCGACACCTCCACCTTCGATCCGCAGGCCGTCTCGGTCGCCGCGCGGGACGTGGCCACCTTCGGCGTGGCGCGCACCGTGCAGATCAACACGCAGGAAACCGCCTTCCCCGCCGGCTTCGCGGCGCTGCCCGCCGGCGACTATCGCGTGCAGGCGGTGCTCGATCGCAACGGGGATTATAATTATGGCGGGCGCGGCCCCGGCGATCTCGTGTCGAAGGTGGTGACGATCCACTGGCCCGAACAGTCCCCCGCCACGCTCCCGCTCGACCGGACGATCCCGGACCGGGCACTGTGGGATTTCTCGGATGCGCCCAGGGACGTGCAGCAGGCCGTCGCCGATGCCAAACCGCATCTCCACGAGGAGTTGTTCCAGAGCCCCGCGCTCAGCGTCTTCTGGGGCCGCCCGATCACGATCAAGGCGTGGGTACTCACCCCGCCCGGCTACAGCCCCGACGCGCGCCAGACCTACCCCACCGTCTACGAGACCGGCGGCTTCGGCTCGACGCACAAGCGCGACATCGCGATGGCGGGCCGCATCTGGGGGCTGGAGGCGACCAAGGACATCCCGCCGATGATCTGGGTGTTCCTCGATCAAAGCTCGCTCGGCACCGGCACCACCGAGTTCGCGGACAGCGTGAACAACGGGCCATGGGGCCACGCGCTCACCGCCGAGCTGATCCCCTCGCTGGAGAAACAGTACCGGATGGACGGCAAGGCGTCCGGCCGCTTCCTCACCGGGCACAGCTCGGGCGGCTGGGCGACTTTGTGGTTGCAGGTGCGCTACCCCAAGGTCTTCGGCGGCACATGGTCCACCTCGCCCGATCCGAGCGACTTCCACGATTTCACCGGCGCCGATCTCTACGCGCCGGGCGCCAATTTCTATCGGGATGCCGCCGGCAAGCCACGCCCGCTGATCCGCGACCATGACAAGCTGATCGCCACCATCCCGGATTTCGCGAAGCTGGAGGCGGTGCTGGGCCATGACGGCGGCCAGTTCCGCTCGTTCGAATGGGTGTTCAGCCCGCGCGGGGCGGACGGCACGCCGATGGAGATGTTCGACCGCACCACCGGCGCGGTGGACCCGGCCGTCGTCTCCTACTGGCGCGATCATTACGACATCGCCCATATGATCGAGACGCGCTGGCCCGAGCTGAAGCCCGATCTCGACGGCAAGGTCCATCTGATCGTGGGGACGGCGGACACCTTCTATCTCGACGGCGCCGCCCACCGGCTGGACGCCGCGATGAAGAAGGTCGGCGCGCACGCGCAGATCAGCTTCCTGCCCGACAAGACGCATTTCGATCTCTACGAACGGGGCGGAGACAAGCGCGCGCTGACCAGGGATATCGCCAGGGCGATGTACGCGACGGCACGCCCCGAAGCGGCGCCCGCGAAGAAGCGGCCGGCGCGGAAATCTTCCCGGCGGCACTGATATAGCCCCGCTCCGGGGCTATATTCCGCATCACCGGACTGGCACTTCCGGGCATGAGGATGGAAGGATGCGCGATGCGAAAGCGTCGTGGGGGGGGGGCTGTAATGCGTAAGCCGTTCATGGGGATATTGCTGGGCGCGGCGGCCGCGCTCGGCGCGCCGGCTCATGCCGCGTGGTATGAGGCCAGCACCGATCATTTCATCATCGATGCGAATAGCAGCCCGGCGCGCATCCGCGACTTCGCGGTGAAGCTCGAGCGCTTCGATGCCGAAATGCGGACGCTTTACGGCGTGCAGGACGATCCCAGCCGCCGCTCCAACCGCATCCATATCTACGCGACCGATGTCGGCACGATCCAGAGCCTGTGCAACTGCGGAAGCTCGGTGCGGGGCTTCTACACGCCGCGGGCCGGAGGCTCAGCGATCTTCACGCTCTCGCTGTCGAATCCGGGCAGTAATGATTCCTATGACCTCACCGCGCAGGACGCGCTGCTCCACGAATATAGCCATCATTTCATGTTCGCGAATTTCACCGCCGCCTATCCCATGTGGTACATGGAGGGGTTCGCGGAATTCAACGCGAACGTAAAGTTCGAGGACGATGGCTCGGTGCTGGTCGGCCGACCGGCCGATTATCGCGCTTACGGCCTGTTCTCGCACACAACGCTGTCGATCCGCGAATTGCTCGATCCGCCGCCGCGCATCCTGCACGACCCCGCGATGCTCGACATGATCTACGCGCGCGGCTGGCTGCTCGTTCACTACCTCATGATGAACAAGGATCGGCGCGGCCAGCTCGACACATATCTGGCCGAGATGAACAAGGGGAAATCGAGCATCGATGCCGCGACCCTCGCCTTCGGCGACCTGCACAAGCTCGACGGGGAACTGAGCGCCTATCTCGCCGAGAACCGCTTTGCCGAGATGCGCGTCCCACCGCCGGCCACGACTCCCACCGTGGACGTGCAGCCCCTTTCTCCGGGCGCGGCGGCAATGATCTTCGTCCACATGCGCTCCACCAGAGGCGTCGACGAGAAACAGGCCAAGGCGCTGCTCCCCGAAGCGGAGAAGCGTGCCGCGCCCTATCCCGGCGATCCGCGCGTGCAGGTCGAGCTGGCCGAGGCCGAATTCGATGCCGGCAATGACGATGCGGCGGAGGCCGCCGCCGATCGGGCACTCGCGGCCGATCCCCATCAGCAGCGGGCCATGCTCTACAAGGGCAGAGTGGCTGTCCGCCGCGCGGTGAAGGCTCATGCGACCGATGCGCAGACCTGGTCGGCCGCGCGAAGCTGGTATGTGAAGGCCAACCGCGCGGACACCGAGGCGGCGTTGCCGCTCATCCTCTATTACGAGAGCTATCTGGCGCAGGATGTGCGCGCGCCCGATCTCGCCGTGCAGGGGCTGCAAAAGGCGGAAGCGCTCGCGCCCGAGGATTCGGGCGTCCACTTCCTGCTCGCCGGGCGGATGCTCGACGATGGCAAGACCCAGGCGGCACGCGCGCTGCTGGCTCCCATCGCCTATTCGCCGCATGGTATGCGCGGCGCGGGCGCAGCGCGCACGTTGATCGACCTGATCGACAGCGGCAAGATCGCGGACGCCAGGACGAAGCTGGCGAACGGCCGGCCCACCAACGACGACAAGGCCGCCGGGAACAAGAGCGGCAAGGATCAGCCGAAAAGCTGAGCCTGCCGCCCCTCGCCCGCTTCGCGCTCCAGCAGCTCGGCCTTCATCGCCAGCCCCCACGCATAGCCGCCCGGACTGCCATCTCCGCGACGGGCGCGGTGGCAGGGGATGAGGATCGCCACCGGATTCGCGCCGCACGCCGTTCCGGCCGCACGCGCCGCGCCCGGCTTGCCGGCCCGCGCCGCGAGTGCCGCATAACTCACGCTCTCCCCCGCCGGCACGCGGGAAAGCTCGCGCCACACCGCTTCCTGGAAGGCGGTGCCGCGCACGTCGAGCGGCAGGTCGTGCGCCCGCCCCGGCTCCTCCACCACCGCGACCGCGCTCGCCACCAGCGCCGCCATGTCCGCGCCGCCCGGCTCCAGCGTCGCGTTGGGGAAGTCGCGACGGAGCACCTCCTGCGGATCGCCGAAGGTGAGCCGGCAGATGCCCCGCTCGGTCGCGGCGACCAGCATCCGGCCGAAGCTGGTCGGCGCGGTGGCCCATCGGATCGTGGCGCCCCGGCCGCCGTCGCGCCAGGCGGACGGCGCCATGCCGAGCCGCCCCTCGGCCTCCTCGTAGAAACGGCCCGGACCCGAATAGCCCGCCTCGTAGATCGCGTCGGTCACCCTGTCCTCCTGTCGCAGCGCCTGTTCCATCCGTCGCGCGCGGACGCCGCGGGCATAAGCGGCGGGCGTCACCCCGGTCCGCTTGCGGAACAGGCGATGGAAATGATGCGGCGCATATCCGGCCGCCCCGGCCATCTCGTCGAGCGTGGGCGGCGTGTCGGAGCGTTCGATCAGCGCCACCGCACGGGCCACGCCCTCGGCATCGCGGGCCACCGCGTCGGGCTTGCAGCGCAGACAGGGCCGCAAGCCCGCCGTCCGCGCCGCCTCACCATCGGCGAAGAAGCGCACATTCTCGCGCTTCGGATGCCGGGCCGCGCAGGACGGGCGGCAATAGATGCCGGTGGAGAGCACGCCGGTGACGAAGTCTCCATCCGCCGCACGATCGCGGCGCAGCACGGCCGCCCAGCGCTCCTCGTCCCGATCAGGCATCATCGCTCCGCTCCGCCCGCGCCAGGAAGCATCCCCACGCGGCATTATGGACATCCACATAAGCGATCTCCCGATCGTCCAGCAGCCCCCGAATCCCCGCATCCGCCTCACCCGGCTCCGCGACCGTCGCCGCGCGCAGCATCCCCACCGCATCGAAGGCGCGCAGGCTCAGCCTCCGCCGTTCGAGCAGCGGCGGCGCGACATCCCGATAGCGCGGCGCCCGAGCGGCCCCCTCGCGCACGAAGATGGCGTGCGAGGCACGGAACGGCGTCGCCACGTCGGCCGAGACATGGTTGACGAGCAGCACGCTCTCGCCCGGCTCGGCATCCTCCAGCGTCACGCGACAGGGGAAGGCGCCCGGCTTGTCCACCGTCATGCGAATCGCCCCGGCGGAGAGCAGCGCCTCCACATTGGCGAAGCGGGCGGGGTCGAGCCCCTCGATGCGATAGGTCATGATCGTCACTCCTTCGTGGCCATGGCTCCTTATTCCGCAGATCCACGCCGGCCCGCATCCCGCCGCTTGCTCTCAAACCGCTTTCCGCCCGGAAGCCGACGATCGGCCGCGCTACGCTTGCATCATCCCCCCTCCCCTGCTAACCGGCCGGCGACCCATGCGGGGACGTCTCTGGGCGCCCCCTTTTTTTACATGGGCTTTGCAGCTTCCGGGGGATTGAGCGCGCGTGGACATTTCCGGCGGTATTCAAGCCAGCCTCAGCGGCCGTTATGCGATGGCCCTGTTCGAGCTGGCGCGCGACGAGAAGGCGATCGACGCCGTCTCGGCGGATCTTGACCAGGTGAAGGCCGCTCTGGCCGAAAGCGCCGATTTCCGTGCCCTGACCCAGAGCCCCCTCGTCGACCGCGCGGCCGCCAGCAAGGCGATCGCCGCGGTGGCCGAGGCGATGAAGCTCGGCAAGATCACCAGCAACTTCCTCGGCGTCGTGGCGCACAATCGCCGCCTCGCCGATCTCGCGGCCATGATCCGCGCCTTCAAGGCGCTGGTGGCCCACCATCGCGGCGAGACGACCGCCGAAGTCACCTCCGCCCATCCGCTCGACGCCGGGCAGATCGGCGCGCTGAAGGACAAGCTGCGCACCCGCTTCGGCCGCGATGTCGCGATCGAGGCGAAGGTGGACCCGGCGATCCTCGGCGGCCTGATCGTGAAGATGGGCTCGCAGCAGATCGACGGCTCGATCCGCACCAAATTGAACACTCTCGCGCACGCGATGAAAGGCTGAACATGGATATCCGCGCCGCAGAAATCTCGAAGGTCATCCGCGACCAGATCGCCAACTTCGGCACCGAAGCCGAGGTGTCCGAGGTCGGCCAGGTGCTGTCCGTGGGCGACGGCATCGCGCGCATCTTCGGCCTCGACAACGTCCAGGCGGGCGAAATGGTCGAGTTCGCCAACGGCACGCAGGGCATGGCGCTCAACCTCGAGGCCGATAATGTCGGCGTCGTGATCTTCGGCTCGGACGCCGAGATCAAGGAAGGCGACATCGTCAAGCGCACCGGCACCATCGTGGACGTACCGGTCGGCAAGGGCCTGCTCGGCCGCGTGGTCGACGGCCTCGGCAACCCGATCGACGGCAAAGGCCCGATCGAGTTCGAGAAGCGTTCGCGCGTCGAAGTGAAGGCTCCGGGCATCATCCCGCGCAAGTCGGTGCATGAGCCGGTGCAGACCGGCCTCAAGGCGCTCGACGCGCTGGTGCCCGTCGGCCGTGGCCAGCGCGAGCTCATCATCGGCGACCGCCAGACCGGCAAGACCGCCGTCGCGATCGACACCTTCATCAACCAGAAGACCGCCAACGCCGGCACCGACGAGAAGCAGAAGCTCTACTGCATCTACGTCGCCGTCGGCCAGAAGCGCTCGACCGTCGCCCAGATCGTCCGCCAGCTCGAAGAGAATGGCGCGATGGAATATTCGATCGTGGTCGCCGCGACCGCGTCGGACCCGGCGCCGCTCCAGTTCCTCGCGCCCTACACCGGCTGCGCGATGGGCGAGTATTTCCGCGACAACGGTATGCACGCCGTGATCGTGTATGACGATCTCTCGAAGCAGGCCGTCGCCTACCGTCAGATGTCGCTCCTGCTGCGCCGTCCGCCGGGCCGCGAAGCCTATCCGGGCGACGTGTTCTATCTCCACTCGCGCCTGCTGGAGCGCGCCGCCAAGATGTCCGACGCGCATGGCGCCGGCTCGCTGACGGCTCTCCCGGTCATCGAGACGCAGGCGGGCGACGTGTCGGCCTACATCCCGACCAACGTGATCTCGATCACCGACGGCCAGATCTTCCTTGAGACGGACCTGTTCTATCAGGGCATCCGTCCGGCCATCAACGTCGGCCTCTCGGTGTCGCGCGTCGGCTCGGCCGCGCAGACCAAGGCGATGAAGAAGGTCGCGGGCTCGATCAAGCTGGAGCTGGCCCAGTATCGCGAAATGGCTGCGTTCGCGCAGTTCGGCTCGGATCTCGACGCCTCGACGCAGAAGCTGCTCAACCGCGGCGCTCGCCTCACCGAGCTGCTGAAGCAGGCGCAGTTCTCGCCGATGCCGTTCGAGGATCAGGTGGCGTCGATCTTCGCCGGCACTCAGGGCTATCTGGACGCGCTGCCGGTCAGCGAAGTGACCCGCTTCGAGGCTGCCCTGCTCGCCGACCTCAAGGCGAACCACCCCGACGTGCTCAAGACCATCCGCGAGACCAAGGATCTCGGCGACGAGGTCAAGAGCAAGCTCAAGGCGGCGCTCGACGCGTTCGCCAAGACGTTCGGCTGATAGGTTCGAGCCCCCGCTCCGGCGGGGGCCAACGGGGAAGTAGATGGCCAACCTCAAGGCTCTCAAGATCCGCATCGGCTCGGTGAAGTCGACGCAGAAGATCACCAAGGCGATGAAGATGGTCGCCGCCGCCAAGCTGCGCCGCGCGCAGGACGCGGCCGAGGCCGGTCGCCCCTACGCCGAGGAGCTCACCAAGGTGATGGCCCGCCTCGCGTCGGGCGTCACCGTCGGCCCGCAAAGCCCGAAGCTGCTCGCCGGCACGGGCAAGGATCAGGTCCATCTGATGGTGGTCGCCACCTCGGAGCGTGGCCTGGCGGGTGCGTTCAACTCCAACATCGTGCGTGCGGCCGTCCGCAAGGCGCGCGAGTTGGAGGCGCAGGGCAAGACGCTGAAGTTCTACCTGATCGGCAAGAAGGGCCGCGCGGTCATCAACCGCCTGTTCCCCGGCAAGATCGTCCATCAGGTCGACCAGTCGCACATCAAGAACGTCTCGTTCGACGATGCCCATGTCGTGGCCGAGGACGTCATAGCGCGATACGAGGCGGGCGAGTTCGATATCGCCCACCTGTTCTACGCCAAGTTCCAGTCGGCGCTGGTGCAGATCCCGACCGAGCTTCAGCTCATCCCCGTGCCGATCCCGGCAGCCGAGGGCGAGAAGCCGAACGGCCCGGTCGCCGCGTTCGAATATGAGCCCGACGAGGAGGGAATCCTCGCAGCCCTGCTGCCGCGCAACGTCGCGGTGCAGCTCTTCCGCGCGTTCCAGGAGAATGCCGCGTCGGAGCAGGGCAGCCGCATGACCGCGATGGACAATGCGACGCGCAACGCCGGCGACATGATTAATCGCCTGACCATCGAATATAACCGCAGCCGTCAGGCCGCGATCACCACCGAACTCGTCGAGATCATCTCGGGCGCTGAAGCGCTCTGATAGGCTAAGAAGGCAAGGAACCCGTCATGGCCACCGCCACCACCACCAATAATGTCGGCCGCATCAGCCAGGTGATCGGCGCCGTCGTCGACGTCGCCTTCGAAGGCCCGCTGCCCGCGATCCTCTCGGCGCTCGAGACGCAGAACCAGGGCAACCGCCTCGTTCTCGAAGTCGCGCAGCACCTCGGCGAGAACACCGTCCGCACGATCGCGATGGACGCCACCGAAGGCCTCACCCGCGGCCAGGAAGTGCGCGACACCGGCGCGCAGATCCGCGTGCCCGTCGGCCCGAAGACGCTCGGCCGCATCATGAACGTCGTCGGCGAGCCGATCGACGAGCGTGGCCCGATCGGCACCGATCTCACCGGCCCGATCCACGCCAAGGCGCCCGAGTTCATCGATCAGGCGACCGACACCTCGATCCTCGTCACCGGCATCAAGGTGATCGATCTCCTCGCGCCCTACGCCAAGGGCGGCAAGATCGGCCTGTTCGGCGGCGCGGGCGTCGGCAAGACCGTGCTCATCCAGGAGCTCATCAACAACATCGCCAAGGGCCATGGCGGCACCTCGGTGTTCGCCGGCGTCGGCGAGCGCACCCGTGAAGGCAACGACCTTTATCACGAGTTCCTCGACGCGGGCGTCATCGCCAAGGACGCCGATGGCAACGCCATCTCGGAAGGCTCCAAGGTCGCCCTCGTCTACGGCCAGATGAACGAGCCCCCGGGGGCGCGTGCCCGCGTCGCTCTCTCGGGCCTCGCGATCGCCGAATATTTCCGCGATCAGGAGGGTCAGGACGTGCTCTTCTTCGTCGACAACATCTTCCGCTTCACGCAGGCGGGCGCCGAGGTGTCGGCTCTGCTCGGCCGTATTCCGTCGGCCGTGGGCTATCAGCCGACGCTCTCGACCGACATGGGCGCGCTTCAGGAGCGCATCACGTCGACCAACAAGGGCTCGATCACCTCGGTGCAGGCGATCTACGTTCCCGCCGACGATCTTACCGATCCGGCGCCGGCCACGTCCTTCGCCCACCTCGACGCGACGACCGTTCTCAACCGCGCGATCTCGGAGCTGGGCATCTACCCGGCGGTCGATCCGCTCGACTCGACCTCGCGCGTGCTGACCCCGGCCGTCGTCGGTCAGGAGCATTACGACACGGCCCGCGCCGTTCAGGAGACGCTCCAGAAGTACAAGTCGCTTCAGGACATCATCGCGATCCTCGGCATGGACGAGCTTTCCGAAGAGGATAAGCTCACCGTCAGCCGCGCCCGCAAGATCCAGCGCTTCCTGTCGCAGCCGTTCCACGTCGCCGAGGTGTTCACCGGCATCTCGGGCAAGTTCGTGTCGATCGAAGACACGGTGCGCTCGTTCAAGGCGGTCGTGAACGGCGAGTATGACCATCTGCCGGAAGCGGCGTTCTACATGGTCGGCTCGATCGACGAGGCGGTCGAGAAGGCCCAGAAGCTGGCCGAAGCCGCCTAAGCCTTACGACCCGGAACTTCCCCTCTCCCGCATCCCGTGCGGGAGAGGGTTCAGGACAAGACCATGGCCGATCTGAACTTCGAACTCGTCACCCCGGAAAAGCGCCTCTTCTCGGAGAGCGCCTACATGGTCGTGGTTCCCGGCACCGAGGGCGACTTCGGCGTGCTGGCCGGCCACGCGCCCTTCATGACGACGGTGCGCGACGGCGAGATTCTCGTCTATTCCGCGCCGGCCACCGTGATCCAGCGCGTCCGCGTGCAGGGCGGCTTCGCGGAAGTGACCGCCAGGGGCCTCACCGTGCTGGCGGAACATGCGTCAATCGTCGGCTGACGACATCGGACATTGCCGGCAAGCCTGAAGGCGTCGCGCCATCGCGGCGCCTTTATGCGTAACGGGCCATTAAGCAAAACCGCATAAGCCGAAGCCCTGTTCACCGGGGCGTCGATGACTTTCTTCCTCCAGGATATTGGCGGCTTTCTTCTCGGCACCCTGATGACGCCGTTGCTCGGGGTGCTGCCGGGCTTCGCCCTGCTCGCGCTGCTGGAGCGCGCCGGTGGCTGGCGCGGCGGGCAAGGCTGGGAGCGGACCGGATGGGCATTGCTGCTGGCCTTCTCGGCTCTGCCGGCCATCGATGCGCTGGCGATCCGCTTCCTCGGCGTTCCGGCGGCCTTGGCCCTGCGGATCGTGCTGGCGCTCGTGGCGCTCCACCCGCTGATCGGGGCCTTCCGCCCATTCGACCACATCCCTCGCCCGATACTCGCATTCGCCGGTCTGTGGTGGCTGGCGGTGGCCATCGCCTATGTCGATGTCGACTGGCGGGGCAGCCTCTACCAGAGCCTTCTCGTCGTCGATCTCGTCAAACATGCGGCGGTGGTGGAATCGATCGCGGACCACGGCCTGCCGCTGCGTGACAGCTTCTTCGCCCGCGCCCAGCCGGCGGGCTATTATTACTATTTCTACTGTCTTCCCGCCGAGATTCGCTGGATGGTGGGCGGCCTGATCGGCGCGCGGATGGCGTTCGCCTCCACCCTGTTCTGGACGGGTTTCGCGCTTCCCGCCATTCTCTGGCGTGTCGGCGCGGAAGCCGGGCTGATCGCCGAGGGCCGCGAACGGCGCTTCCTGCTGGCGGCCACCTTCCTCTGCTTCATCGCGGGCGCGGACGTGCCGCTGGCGCTGATCGAACATGCGCTCAACGGCTACACCCTCTCCCAGGTCGAGCTGTGGAGCGAGGAGGTCCGCTTCGCGCTGACCTCGATGCTGTGGGTGCCCCACCATATGAGCGCGCTGATCGCCTGCTGGACGGGCGCGGTGCTGATCTGCCGGCGGGAAGAGGAAGGGCCGCGGGCGACCATCCTTCGGATCGTCACGGCGGGGCTCTGCTTCGGCTCGGCCTTCGGGCTGTCGCTCTGGATCGCGCTGACCGCCGTGCCGATCCTTGCCGTCTGGAGCCTCACCCGCCTCTGGCGCGGGGAGCGCACTCTGGCGGCATGGCTCGTCCTCGCGGGTGTCGTGGCCGTTCTCGTCTGCCTCCCGCAGATATCCGACATCCTTCAGGGGCGGAGCGATCAAGGCTTCCCCGTCGGGCTGACGGTGCGCAGATTCGCCTTCTGGTGGATCGCCCCCGGCCAGCCGAACGTGACGCTGGCGCTGATCCTGCTTCTGCTGTTGCCGGTCGGCTATGCCATCCAGTTCGGCGCCTTCGCGGTCGGCGGCCTCCTTTTCCTGCGCGGGCATCCGGGGGAAATCCGACAGGCGAACGCCATGCGCTCGCTTCTCCTGATCGCCGCGGTCGTTTCGCTCATCGTCGCGAGCTTTTTCCAGTCCACGATCATCAACAACGATCTGGGATGGCGATCGATCTGGTTCGCGCAGTTCGCGGCGATCGTCTGGACGGCGAGCGTCGTCCACACGCTTCCCAGCCTCTTCATGCCGCGTGCGGGCTTCCGCATCCTCCTGATGATCGGCATCGCCGGAAACCTGTGGGACATGGCCGGGCTCCGCATCATCCGGCCATCGCTTTTCCGAATGCATGGCCTCACGCCCAACACCCACCCCGCCACCGATCTGGGCGAACGGGAAGCCTATGACTGGGCCACCCGCCATCTCGACGGGAATGCGGTGATCCAGCATAATCCCGGCCATCGTCGTGCCTTCAATTTCGGGCTTTATGGGCGCAACCGCCCGGCCATCGCCGACAAGGACGCCAATCTCTTCGGCGCCAGCCGGCAGCAGGTCGCCCAACGCCTCCATGCATTGCAGCCGATCTTCGATATGCCCATGCCGCTCGCGGACATGCAGGCACGGGCGCAGGCGCAGGGCGTCGATTTCCTCCTGATGGCCGACAGCGATCCGAGCTGGCGACGGCAGGGATCGCCCTCCTTCCTCGGGCACTGCGCCTATCGGAACATGCATGTCTGCCTGCTGCCGACAAAGGGGACGACATCATGAGCCCGCTTCTCCGCACGCTCGCGCTGCTGGCCTTCGCGCCGCTCCTCGGCTTCGCGCTCTATCTGGGCCTTACCTGGACGCCGCTGTTCGCGGGCGTTCACATCCTCTTCTATCGCGGGCTGTTGCTGTGCGGATCGAGTGCGGTGCTGCTCGGCCTCATCCTCGCCCTGATCGGCAGATGGCGGCCGATCGAACCCGTCGCGATCGTCGCGGCGGCGGCGATCTCGCTCAGCGCCAATCTCATGTTCCTGATCGTGCTGCCCGTCACCATCGACCGGTCGATCAGCGTCTTCCTGCTGGCCGAGATCGACGCGCATCGCGCGTCTCCGCTCACCACGGCGCAACTGGAGCAGGCCTTCGTCCAGCATTATGTCCGCGACATGCACCAGATCGACCGCCGGGTGGCCGAGCAGACGACCTCCGGCACCATCTCGACCGAGGGCGGCAAGATCCGCCTCACGCCGCGCGGAGAACGCTTCCTGCGGCTGGCGCGCACCCTGTCGGGGCCGTTCCGCACGGACCCTCGCTTCGTCGGCCTCCCCGCCGATCCAGCGCCGCCCGCCCGAGTGGTTAAGTAATTTTCAAACCTTGCCGCCTAAGCCTGTGAGCATCCGGCGACATCATGAAGAGCAGCCACCAAGATGAACGCGTTCGGCAAGCGAAATGGTATCGGCGGCCCCGGCCAGAGGCCCGCGTTCGGCGTGGCCCGCCCGATGCATGGCCCTGACGGCGGCGCCGTTCCGGCCGTGGTCGAACCCGCTCCGCCGCCGCCCGAACCCGCCCCCACCGGCGATGCCATGGCGCGGCTCGCCAGCCGTCAGGCCGGCTCCGGCGAGGCCGCCTCGCACAAGGCCGAGGGCTTCGATGCCTCGGTCCACAAGATCAAGGAGCAGGTGCTCCCGCGCCTGCTGGAGCGCGTCGATCCCGAAGCCGCCGCCACGCTCACCAAGGATGAGCTGGCCGAGGAATTCCGCCCGATCATCTCCGAAGTGCTGGCCGAGCTGAAGATCAACCTCAACCGCCGCGAGCAGTTCGCGCTGGAGAAGGTGCTGGTCGACGAGCTGCTCGGCTACGGCCCGCTCGAAGAGCTGCTGGCCGACCCGGACGTCAGCGACATCATGGTCAACGGCCCGGAGCAGACCTTCATCGAAAAGAAGGGCAAGCTCCAGATCGCGCCGATTCAGTTCCGCGACGAGCAGCACCTGTTCCAGATCGCGCAGCGCATCGTGAACAAGGTCGGCCGCCGCGTCGACCAGACGACGCCGCTCGCCGACGCCCGCCTGCCCGACGGCTCTCGTGTGAACGTCATCGTGCCGCCGCTGTCGCTGCGCGGCACCGCCATCTCGATCCGCAAATTCTCCGCCAAGCCGATCACGCTCGACATGATGGCGGGCTTCGGATCGATGTCGGCCAAGATGGCCACCGCGCTCAAGATCGCGGGCGCGAGCCGCTTCAACATCGTCATCTCGGGCGGCACGGGCTCAGGCAAGACGACGATGCTGAACGCGCTCTCCAAGATGATCGACCCCGGCGAGCGCGTGCTGACGATCGAGGACGCGGCCGAACTCCGCCTCCAGCAGCCGCACTGGCTGCCGCTCGAAACCCGCCCGCCGAACCTGGAGGGTCAGGGCGAGGTCTCGATCCGCGATCTCGTCAAGAACGCGCTGCGTATGCGGCCTGATCGCATCATCCTCGGCGAAATTCGTGGCGCGGAATGTTTCGACATGCTCAGCGCCATGAACACCGGCCACGACGGATCGATGTGTACGCTCCACTCCAACTCTCCGCGCGAGGCGCTCGCCCGTATGGAGAACATGGTGATGATGTCGGACATCAAGGTGCCCAAGGAAGCGATCAGCCGCCAGATCGCGGACTCGGTGGACCTCATCATCCAGGTGAAGCGCCTGCGCGACGGCTCGCGCCGCGTGACCAACATCACCGAGGTGATCGGCATGGAAGGCCCGGTGATCGTCACGCAGGAGCTGTTCAAGTTCGAATATCTCGACGAGAGCGCGGACGGGAAGATCGTTGGCGAATATCGCTCGATGGGCCTGCGCCCCTACACGCTGGACAAGGCCAAGCAATACGGCTTCGACCAGCCCTTCCTCGAAGCCTGCCTGTAACGCGAGACGGCTTGTCTTCGGATCAAGGGCGCGCCAGCATCGGCGTATCCCGTTTTTCGGAGACGAGCCACCATGCGTTCCGCCCTGATCGTACTCCCTGCCCTCGCGCTCGCCGCCTCGCCCGTGCTGGCGGCCAAGGCGCCGGTGCGCCATGCCGCCCCCAAGGCGGCCGTCCAGCACGTCACGGTCGATCCCGACATCGCCAGGGCCGTCGCGGACACCGGCCGCAAGGCGGAGAACCGCGCCCGCGACAAATATCGCCATCCCGCCCAGACGCTGAGCTTCTTCGGCCTCAAGCCCGACATGACGGTGGTGGAGATGCTGCCGGGCGGCGGCTGGTACAGCGAGATTCTCGCGCCCTATCTGGCGGCGGACGGCCATTTCGTCGCGGCGGTGCCGCCGGGCAAGTCGACTGACAAATATCAGGAGCTGCTCGCCTCCGACGCGGTCCGTTACGGCAAGGCGCAGGTGACGCCCTTCATCGACGGCCAGCCCAACCAGCTCGTGCCGGACGGCACCGCCGACATGGTCGTGACCTTCCGCAACATCCACAACCTCCTCGGCTCGCCCGAGCAGGCCGGCGACGGCAACGCCCCGCAGGCCTTCGCCGACTGGTTCCGCGTGCTCAAGCCCGGCGGCGTGCTCGGCATCGAGGAGCATCGCCTGCCGGAGACGATGGACAGCGCGCGCGAGAAGACCACCGGCTATGTGAAGCGCTCCACCGTGATCCGGCTCGCGATGGCGGCGGGTTTCCAGTTCGCGGGCGCCAGCGACATCAATGCCAATCCCAGGGACGATCACGATCACCCCAAGGGCGTGTGGACGCTGCCGCCCACCTATGAGCTGGGCGATCAGGACAAGGCCAAATATGCAGCGATCGGCGAAAGCGACCGCATGACGCTCAAGTTCGTGAAGCCCGATCCCAACGCGCCCGCCCCGGCCGCCCCGGCGCCCGAAGCACATTGAGGCGGCGACCGCCGTGGCCACGTCCGGCCACGGCGCGTCATGCCGCAATGTTCGCGCCGCTTCTTCAGCCTGTAACAATCCGGCGTGATGAGGGGGGCCATGGCCCTCCCCTTCGACGATCGCGCTCAGTGGCTCGCTGACTGCATCCTGCCCCACGAGCGTGCGCTCCGGGACTGGCTGGCCCGATCCGCCTTCCTGAGCGGGGATCGGATCGACGATCTGGTGCAGGAGACCTACGCCGTCCTCGCCCAGCGCGCCGACGTGGCCTCGATCCGCAACCCGCGCAGCTATGCCTTCCAGGTGGCCAAATCGATCCTGTTGCAGGATCTGCGACGCTCGCGCGTGGTGGCGATCGGATCGGTCACCGATCTGGAGATGCTCGACCAGCCCGCCGACATGCCGAGCCCCGAGCAGCAGGCCATCGGGCGCGACGAGCTGGCCCGTGTCGCCACCGCCATCGCCGCCATGCCGCGCCAGACGCGCCGCGCCTTTCAGCTCCGCCGCGTCGAAGGCCTTTCGCAACGGGACGTCGCCGCCGCGCTGGGCCTTTCGGAAAGCACCGTGGAAAAACATATCGTCCGCGGCATAAAATTGCTGATGCAGCAGTTCGGCCGTGGCGGAAAAGCATCGTCCGATGCATCCATATCGAGTGATGAAGGACGAGCGTTTGCCGAAGACCGGGCGCGAAACCGCGCAGAGCATTGACGAGGCGGCCGCCATCTGGACCGCGCGGCTCGATCGCGGCCTGACGGAAAGCGAACAGACCGAACTGGAAGACTGGCTCAGCGGCGACAGCCGCCGCATGGGTGCGCTCGCCCGCGCCAGGGCGATCTGGGCTCATGCCGACCGCGCCCGTTCGCTCGGCGCCCTCGCCACCGAAGCGCCGCCGCCCGAACCCGTCTGGCGACGCATCGACCGCCGCACCGTGATGATCGGCGGTGGAGCGCTGGCGGCGTCGATCGTCGCGGCCGCCTCGATCCCCGCTTATCTGCACCGGCCCAAGCGTCTGGTGACGGCGATGGGGGAGATTCGCCGCGTGCCGCTCGGCGACGGTTCGGTGGTGACGCTCGACACCCACAGCGTCGTGGAAGCCTCGTTCAGCGAGCAGAAGCGCTCGATCCATCTCGTCTCGGGCGTCGCCTATTTCGAGGTGGCGCACGATCCCTCCCGCCCCTTCGTGGTGGAGGCGCGCGACACCAGCGTGCGCGCGGTCGGCACGGCCTTCTCGGTCCGCAATATCGAGGGTTCGCCCGTGGCGGTGGTGGTGAGCGAAGGCAAGGTCGCGGTCGGCCGCCTCGCCGCGCCCGGCGCGGACGAGGTGCAGCTCGCCGCCAACATGCAGGCCGAGATGCCGGACATCGCGCCGCTCGCGCCCGTCAATATCGCGCGGCCGCTATCGCCCGACGATCTCAGCCGCGCGCTGTCGTGGCGCGACGGGATGCTGGCGTTCGAAGGCGACACGCTGGCGGAGGCCGCCCATCGCTTCGGCCGCTATGGCGGGCCGAAGATCGAGATCGACGGCGCGGCGCTCGCCCGCCAGCCCATCTCCGGCCTGTTCGCGGCGAGCGATCCGCGCGGCTTCGCGCGCGCCATCGCGGTCAGCCTCGACGCCACCGTGGACGATGAGGGCGACATCGTCCGCCTGAGCCCGGCCCGCCGCTCCTAGAAGATCGATGTAAAAATTCACGGCGCGGGTGGAGGAGATTGCCGCCCGCCGCATCTACCCCATGAACGGCCCGTCAGCGGCGCCGCCAAAAGAGTGGGAAAAAGACTCATGCGTTACAAGGGCTTGACCGCCGTTTCGGCGGTTGCGATCGCGTGCGCCGCGCAGGCGGCCTCGGCACAGGAGCGCAACTTCGATGTGCCGGCGCAACCCGCCGTCACCGCCATCCCCACCTTCGCGCGCCAGGCGGGCGTGCAGATCGTGGCGCCCGCCGCGCGCCTCAAGGGCCGCATGGCGCAGACTGTGAAGGGCCAGATGGAGGTCGACGCGGGCCTCGCCCAGCTCCTCGCCGGCACGGGCCTCAGCGTCGCCGCGCGCACCGGCCAGACGATCAGCCTGCGCGTCGCGGACGAGGCCTCTGCCGCCGATGCCAGTCCTGACGGCGAAGCGGGTTCGGCCGCGGACAACAGCATCATCGTCACCGGCCGCGCCGGCACGGGCGGGCGCACCAAGGCGCAGACCAGCTACGCCGTCTCCACGCTGAGCGCCGACTTCCTGCGCACCCGCGCGCCGTCGAGCGTCACCGAGGCGTTGAAGTCGGTCCCCGGCTTCTGGGTCGAGGCGTCGGGCGGCGAGGCCAGCGGCAACATCCGCGCGCGCGGCATCCCGGTGGACGGCTTCGGCTCGATCAACCTGCTCGAAGACGGCCTGCCCGTGCAGCATGACCCCGCGCTCGGCTATCTGAACGCGGACCAGACATTCCGCGTCGACGAATCCATCGATCGCGTCGAGGTGGTGCGCGGCGGCCCGTCGTCGATCTTCGCGTCGAACGCGCCGGGCGGATCGGTCAACTTCATCATGCGCAAGCCGGGCGACGAGTTCTCCGGCCTCGCCAAATATGAATATGGCCCGACGGCCAATCTCAACCGCTTCGACGGCTGGTTCGGCGGCCCGATCGGCGACGGCTGGAAGTTCGACGTGGGCGGCTTCTACCGCACCGAGGACGGCGTGCGCGATCCGGGCTTCACCGGCAATCGCGGCGGCCAGATCCGCGCCGATCTCACCAAGGATTTCGCGCGCGGCCATGTGAGCCTCAGCTTCAAGCGGCTCGACGATCACACCATCCTCTACACCGGCATCCCGCTCACCAAGAATGCGAATGGCGACATCGTGGCGGTCAACGGCTTCGGCGGCCATTACGGCACGCTCGCCAGCCCCGAGACGGCGCATCTGACGCTGCGCGACGGCCATGGCGGTTTCGTCAGCTACGACAACACCGACGGCACGCGGGTGAAGCTCAACCAATATTCGGCGATGGCCGATTATGAGATCTTCGACGGCTGGACGCTCTCGAACAAGGCGCGCTACCGGACGAGCGACACCGTCCGCAACGGCATCTATCCCTCCGCGCTCGCCAAGGCGACGGACTATGTGGGTTCGGTCCAGAACGCGCTGCTCGCCGCCTATCCCGGCGCCACCAGCGTGCAGCTCCGCTACACCGATACCGGCCAGGCCTTCGACATGGCGAACCAGAACGGCAACGGCCTGATCGTCCAGAACAGCGCCCGCCCCGTGACGATCAGCGAAAACGAGTTCGTCGACGATCTGCGCCTGACGCACGAGTTCGAAATGGGCTCGATGAAGCATAATTTCGCGATCGGCGGCTATTTCGCGCACATCAAGGAGCATTTCGGGCGCTATTCCGCCGCCACGCTCCAGGATGTCTCGGACGATTCCCGCCTTCTCGATCTGGTCGCGCTCAACGCCGCCGGTCAGGTGGTGGGCAGCCTCACCCAGAACGGCGTGACGCGCTACTCATCGGAGTTCGCCAACGGATCGGGCACCAGCGACACCTTCGCCTTCTATGCCTCGGACGAGTGGCAGATCACCCGCCAGCTCCGCCTCGACGGCGGCCTGCGCTACGAGCATGTGAACCCGACCGGGGCGGCCGAGGGCTCCGCCACCGTCGATCTCGGCGATCCCTCGACGCTCGCCGACAACAGCGCGCTGATCGGCAACGGCGTGTTCAGCCGCTTCAACCGCAACTTCCACCATCTCGGCTGGACGGTGGGCGTGGATTATCAGTTCACCCCGCGCATGGGCGTGTTCGCGCGCTATACCTCGGCCTTCCGCCTGCCGGGCGTGGGCGACTTCATCACCAACGCCACCGCGACGCCCGTAGTGCAGAAGATCAAGCTCTCCGAAGGCGGGTTCAAGCTCTCGTCGGACAAGATCAATCTCTACCTGACCGGCTTCAACACCGATTATTCGAGCTACGCGATCGGCAATTACACCTTCAACCCGGTCACCGGCATCATCACCCAGAGCACGCAATATGCCGACACGCGCACCTACGGCGTCGAGGTGGAGACGGTGGTGCGCCCGGTCCATTGGTTCGACCTCGCGCTCGAAGGCACGTTCCAGCAGCCGAAATTCCGCAACCTGAAATATTCGGAAGTGGTGAACGGAGCGCTCGTGGCGCGGGATTATGACGGACACCAGTTGCTTCGCGTCCCCAAGGTGTCGCTCCGCGCGACGCCGGAAGTGAACCTGTTCAACGATCGCTTCCACGCGCAGATGGACGTCGAGCATTATGGCAGCCGCTATGCCGACGCCGCCAACACGCAGAAGCTGCCGGCCTACACGGTCATCAACGCGAGCGTCCGTTTCGCGCTGACACCGAAGATCACGCTCTATGCCTATGGCGACAATCTCAACAACTCGCTGGGGCTGACCGAGGGCAATCCGCGCTCGGGCGAACTGACCAGCGGGCAGGCGAGCGACCAGTTCTTCATTGGCCGCCCGATCCTCGGCCGGTCGTTCCGCTTCGCCGCCATGTATCAGTTCTAGGGATGACGGCGGCTTCCCCCCCGGCCGCCGTCCTGGTGGCGGCCATCGCCTTGGTTGCCACCCCGGCAGCCGCCACGCCTCGCGGCGTGGCGGCGCCGGATGTCGTCCTCACCGGCGACATCACCGGACAGGACCACCAGACCTATCGCGAGGCGCCCTTCACCGTTCCGGCGGGCGTCACGCGGATCACGCTGCGCTTCGAGTATGACAGGAGCGCCCACACCGTCATCGACTTGGGCCTGCTCGACCCGGAGCGTTTCCGGGGCTGGAGCGGCGGGTCCAAATCGCTGGTGACGATCGCGCCGAGCGACGCCACCCCATCCTATCTCCCCGGCCCGGTCGTGGCCGGCCGCTGGCGGCTGCTGATGGGCGTACCCAACGCGCGGCCAGGCAGCCGCAGTCATTACACCGCGCGCATCTGGTTCGATCGAGGCGACCGCCACGCCGCCACCGACGCCGCCACCCCGCCGCCGCTCCGCACCGGCTGGGGCTGGTATCGCGGCGACCTCCACATGCACGGCGCCCACAGCGACGGAAGCTGCGCCAGCCAGTCGGGCGTGCGCGTGCCCTGCCCGACCTTCCGCACGGTGGAGGCGGCGGCCGCCGCCCGCCTCGATTTCATTGCGCTCAGCGATCACAACACCGTCTCGCAGATGGACGACATCCGCGAGCTTCAGCCCTGGTTCGACAAGCTGCTGCTGATGCCCGCGACCGAGATCACCACCTTCCACGGCCATATCCAGGCGATCGGGCTGCGCCGCTTCGTCGATTTCCGCCTCGGCACGCCGCATGTGCCGACCATGGCCGCCCTCGCCGACGATGCCGCGAAGGCCGGCGCGATCCTTTCGATCAACCATGCAGACCTGCCCTCGGGCGAGCTTTGCATGGGCTGCGGATGGACGGCGCCCGGCACGCCCTACGATCGTCTCGCCGCGATCGAAGTGGTGAACGCGAAGAATGCCGAAGGGCCGCTCTCCGGCTTCGCCTTCTGGTACGCGCGGCTGAACGAGGGCCACCACCTCACCGGCATCGGCGGCAGCGACAGCCACGACCCCGATGCGCCGGACGGCCGCGCGCCGGTCGGCCGGCCGACGACGGTGGTCCATGCCCGCGAGTTGTCTGAGGAGGCGATCATCGAGGGCATCCGCTCGGGTGACGTGTTCATCGATGTGGAGGGCAAGCCCGGCCGCCTGCTCGAAGTCGAGGCGGAGGCCGGTGCGACACACGCCTCGATGGGCGGCACGATCGCGCTCGGGGAGGGCGCGCTGACGCTCGATATCCATGCGGCCGGCGTCGACGGCGGCGTGGTGGAGATCGTCCACAAGGGCCAGCCGCTGCCCGAGACCATGCCCGTATCCGGCGCTGACGCCCGTACCCGCGTGACGCTGCTTCGCGAGCAGGCCTGCGGGTGGGTCGCCGTCAATATCCGCGACGGCAAGGGCGCGCCGCTGCTGGTCGGCAATCCCGTCTATGTGGAGTGCCGATAGCGCTCAGAGTTCCTGTGCGATCAGGCGAAGCTGCCGCTCGAACTCCTCGGGCGGCTGCCCGCCCGAGATGAGATAGCGGTTGTTGACGATCACCGCCGGCACGCTGTTGATGCCACGCCCCTGCCAGAGATTTTCCTCCGAGCGGACGGCATCGGCATAGCGATCCGATTCCAGCACCGCGCGCGCCGCCTCGCCGTCGAGCCCGGCCTTCCCGGCCGCCGCGATCAGCACGGCATGGTCGCCGGGATCGCGCTGGTCGGTGAAGTTGGCGGCGAACAGCGCGCGCTTCAGCTCGATCTGCCTGCCCTCTTCCGCCGCCCAGGCGAGCAGCCGGTGCGCATCGAACGTGTTGTAGATGTGGCTGGTGTCCGACGTGTTCATCGTGAAGCCGACCGAGGCCGCCCGCGCCTTGATATTCTCGCGGTTGGTGCGCGCCTGATCGGCGGAGATGCCGTATTTCTCGCCGACATGCTCCAGCATGTTCTGGCCACCGGCGGGCATGTGCGGGTTCAACTCGAAGGGATGGAAGGCGATATCCGCCTCCACCGCGTCCCGCGCGTTGTCGAGGGCGCGCTCCAGCCCGTTGAGCCCGATCACGCACCAGGGGCAGGCGATGTCGGAAACGAAATCGATCTTGATCTTCTTGGCCATGAAGCGGCTCCTCAGGATTCCATACGACCCTTCTAGGCCCGGCCGCGGCCCGCGCGAATAGCCGCCTGCCGATACCCACTCTTCCATCGAACGAAAGGGCGGACGGGAATTTCCCTCTACCCCCTTCCGATTCTATCGCATCCGATCTATATGGAGGTGGCAGCTTATGAGGACAGCCATGGCCCGTACCGATCCCCCCTCCCCCGCCAGCTCCCGCAAGCTCGGGGATTTCCTGTGCTTCGCCACCTATTCCGCCAATCTCGCCTTCGGACGCGCGTACAAGCCGATCCTGGAGGAACTGGGCATCACCTACACCCAGTGGATCACGATCGTAGCCCTGTGGGAGGAGGACGACATCACCGTCGGCACGCTCGGCGAGAAGCTGTTCCTCGAATCCAACACCCTGACCCCGCTGCTCAAGAAGCTGGAGACGCTGGGCTATATCAGCCGCCGCCGCGATCCTGCCGACGAGCGGCAGGTTCGCATCCTGCTCACCGACGCCGGCCGCCAGCTCCGCGAGAAGGGCGGGCAGACCTCGCTGGTCAAGCCCACCGGCCTCGCCCCCGACGAGTTCGCACGCGTGCAGAAGGAATTGGTGCGCGTGCGCGACAATCTGCTGAAGCACGTCAAGGAAACGAGCTGAGCACTCCTCATTCGTTCGCCAAACGGAAGAGTATCTCCCGAATAGCATATATTCGCGCGACTCATGATCGGGTCTAGATGGAATCCCATGCGGCGCACCCCCGCGCCGACCTTGGAAACATCGAGGATTACGTCATGGGTACCGAACAGAAAGTCGCCGTCATCACCGGCGCGTCGCAGGGCATCGGCGAGGCGCTGGTGAAGGCCTATCTCGACCGCAACTACCGCGTGGTCGCCACCTCGCGCTCGATCAAGCCGTCGACCCATCCCGACCTGCTCACCGTCGCCGGCGACATCGGCGATCCCGAGACCGGCCCGCGCGTCATCAGGGAAGCGCTGGAGCGTTTCGGCCGCGTCGACACGCTGGTGAACAACGCCGGCATCTTCATCGCGAGCCCATTCACGAAGTATACGGCCGAGCAGTATCACCAGAAGCTCGCGACCAACCTCAACGGCTTCTTCTTCATCACGCAGGCGGCGATCGCCGCGATGGAGAGCCAGGGCCGCGGCCATGTCATCAACATCACGACCAGCCTCGTCGATCAGGCGAACTCCAACGTGCCATCGGTGCTGGCCTCGCTCACCAAGGGCGGCCTGAACGCCGCGACCAAGAGCCTCGCGATCGAATATGCCAAGCGCGGCATCCGCGTGAACGCCGTCTCCCCCGGCATCATCAAGACCCCGATGCACGCCCCCGAGACGCACGAGTTCCTCGCCGGCCTGCACCCGGTCGGCCGCATGGGCGAGCTGGCGGACATCGTGGGCGCCGTCCTTTATCTTGAGACCGCCTGCTTCGTGACGGGCGAGATCCTGCACGTCGACGGCGGCCAGAGCGCCGGTCACTGATCCTCCAGACCCCAGGAGACCCATCATGCCCATCGTCACCGTCCAACTCACCCGCGAGGGCACCGAGCCCGGCGTCGATCATGTCACCGCCGAGCAGAAGGCCGCGATCTACAAGGGGATGAGCGAAGTCCTGCGCGACGTCCTCGGCAAGCCGCTCGACTGGACCTGGGTGGTCTTCCAGGAGGTCGAGATGGAGAATTGGGGATGGGGCGGAATGCCCGTCGCCCAATATCGCGCCAAGATGGCGGAAAAGGCCGGCTGAAACCCCTGAGCCCGCGAGGAGATAGCTTATGACCAAGTCCCTGCTGGACCGGCTTGGCATCCGCCTGCCGATCATCCAGGCACCGATGGCGGGCATCTCCTCGCCGGCGATGGCGGCGGCGGTGAGCGAGGCCGGCGCGCTCGGCTCGCTCGGCGTCGGAGCTACCGATGCCGAGGGTGCCCGGACGATGATCCGGGCGGTGCGCGAGCGCTCCGCCGGCCCGCTCAACGTCAATCTCTTCACCCATCGCCCGGCGATCGCGGATGCGGCCGTCGAGGCGGCGTGGATCGAGCGGCTGCGCCCCGCCTTCGAGGCGCTCGGGGCCACCCCGCCCACCGCGCTCCACGAGATCTACAAGAGCTTCGTCGAGGACGACGCCATGCTGGCCATGCTGATCGAAGAGCGGCCGGGCGTGGTGAGCTTCCATTTCGGCCTGCCCCGACCCGCCACGATCGCGGCGTTGCGCGAGGCGGGCATCACGCTGCTCGCGTCCGCCACCAGCCTTGCCGAGGCCCGGCGGGTCGCGGCGGCGGGCATAGACGCGATCGTGGCGCAGGGCTGGGAAGCCGGCGGCCATCGCGGCAGCTTCGACCCACAAGCCCCCGACGATCGCCTCGGCACGTTGGCGCTCACCCGTCTCCTCGCCCGCGAGATCGACCTGCCGGTGATCGCGGCTGGCGGCATCATGGATGGCGCAGGGATCGCCGCCGCGCTCAAGCTCGGCGCCTCGGCCGCGCAGCTCGGCACCGCCTTCCTGCTCGCCGACGAGAGCATGGCCGACGCCGGCTACCGCGCCGCGCTCGTCAGCGAGGCGGCGCACCACACGACCATGACCCGCGCCATCTCCGGCCGCCCGGCGCGGAGCCTCGCCAACCGCTTCACCGCTTTGGGCGAGCATATCGCACCCGGCGAGGTGCCCGCCTATCCGATCGCCTATGATCTCGGCAAAGCACTCCACGCCGCCGGCAAGGCGAAGGGCGAGTTCGGCTATGGCGCGCAATGGGCGGGGCAAGGCGCGCCGCTCGCCCGCGCCATGCCCGCCGCCCGCCTGATCGAGACGCTGGCCGCCGAACTGGACGCGGCTTCGCGATAAACGGGCCTCGCCAGCGCGGCCTGCCCCGCGCTAGGAGGCCTCTCCCTGCCCCGCAGCCCGAGGTCGATCCGCATGACGCTCCCGCCGCTTCCCGAAGCGCTCCAAACGCTCCGCACCCGCCCGCTCTTCACGCTTCAGGTGGCGGTCGACCCGCCCTACACCCCCGGCGGCCCCGCCGGCACGGAGACTCGGATCGGCGATATCCCCGGCGGCCGCTTCGAGGGCGAGCGCCTCTCCGGCACCGTGCTGCCCGGCGGCAGCGACTGGCAGACGCTGCGTGGCGATGGCTCGGTGCTGCTGGACGCGCGCATCGTGCTGCGTACCGCCGACGAAGCACTGATCGCGATGAGCTACACAGGCTTCCGCCACGGCCCGGCCGAGGTGATGGCGCAGCTCGCGCGTGGCGAGGAGGTGGACCCGGCGGCCTATTATTTCCGCATCCTGCCCCGCTTCTCGACCTCGGTGCCGGCCTATGCCTGGCTGAACGGCATCGCGGCCGCCGGCATCGGCCATCGCCTGCCGTCGGGGCCGGTCTACAGCGTCTTCGAGATCCTGTAACCGCCGGCGCGCAGGCCGCGAACCTCCACCGGAGGGCGCGCTCCGCCCTCTCCCCCTTCGCTCAAGCAGTATGCTTACCGTCCGAAAGACCGCCCCCATGAAAATCCTCGTCGCCGGCGCCGGCATCGCCGGCCTCGCCATGGCCCTCGCCCTGCGCGCCCGGAACATCGATTGCGACATCATCGAGCGGGAAGCCGCCGTCACGGCGCGCGGCGCGGGCATGTATCTGCCCGGCAACGCGGTGCGCGCGCTGGGCCAGCTCGGCGCGCTCGACCGCGTGCGCGCGACCGCCTCCCCGATCGACCGCCAGCGCATCTACGAGAGCAGCGGCCGTCTGCTCAACGAGGTGGACCTCAAGGCCTTCTGGCAGGCGTGCGGCGGCTGCCTCTCGCTCTCGCGCGCGGGCTTGCAGGGCATCCTCGGGGACGCGCTCAGCGGGGCGCCGATCCGCCATGGTCTCGCGGTCGCGGGCGTCCATTCGGATGGCGTGGGCGCGCACGTCACCTTCAGCGACGGCTCTACGCAGACCTACGACCTCGTGATCGGCGCGGACGGCATCCAGTCGACCATCCGCGATCTCGTCTTCGGGGCGGAGGCGCCGCGCGATCTCGGCATCGCCTGCTGGCGGACGATCGTGGACAACCGCTTCGGCCTCACCGGCTGGACGGCGATGCTTGGCCCCAAGCGGACGCTGCTTGCGATCCCCGTCGAGGAGGGCAAGCTCTACATCTATGGCGACGTCGCGGCGGCGGAAGGCGCGCATGACCGCGTGCCGCCGGCCCGCATCCTCAGCGATCTCTTCTCCGGCTTCGCGGAGCCGCTGCGCCCGATCATCAGAAGCCTCGACGAGGCCCAGCCGATCCATGCCGCCCGCCTGCGCGAGATTCCGGCGCAAATCCGCCACAAGGGCCGCGTCGTGCTGATCGGCGACGCCGCCCACGCCACCTCGCCCAGCATGGCGCAGGGCGCGGGCATGGCGCTGGAGGATGCGCTGGTGCTGGCCGAGACACTGGCAGACGCCGGATCGGTTCCGGCCGCGCTGGAGGCCTTCTCCGCGCGCCGCCTCGGCCGCGTCCAGTGGGTGCAGAAGCAGAGCGGCAAGCGCGACAAGGTCCGCACCCTGCCGGGCTTCCTGCGCAATGTGGCGCTCTCGCGCTTCGGCACCCCGCTCTATGCCAAGGCCTTCACGCCGCTGATCGGGGCGATCTAGAGCGATTTCGAAGCGGATGGACTCATCCGCTGACTCGGAAATCGCGGCAATCGGAGATCAGAGCCCCTCGCCCTCGACCCAATGCGAATTGGCGAGGCGGCGGGCGATGCTCCAGGCCTGGCGGCGGATGTCCGGCACGGCGACGATCTCCCAGAAGGCGCCGCGCGTCATCGGGCCGATCACGAGCAGTTCGTCCGACGCCTTGCCGTCGCGGTCGATGGCGCGCGAGTCCTGATCGACGTCGAGGCCGATGCCGAGCGGGTCGGCCCGCAGCCGCCCGCGATCGCGCAAGGCGCGCAGCAGCGGTTCGCGGGCACGGCCCAGATCGCCCTGCGGCCCGGTCGCGTTGACGAGCTTGGCGGCGACCAGCTCGCGCACCTCCGCGCTTCCGCGCGGGCGATAGCGGATGGTGAGCCCCTCCGCGCAGGGCTCCACCGAGACGAGGCGTCCGGCCTCGATGGCAAGCCGGTTCTCGGCCTCCATCCGCTCCAGCTTCCCGGCGACGAGCGGCGAGATGCGGTGGCGATGCACATCCCACCACGGCCGGAGGTGGCGCAGGAAGCGCGCGCGATCCGTCCTCGACATCGCCCGCCAAAGGCCCTGCGTATAGGGGCGCAGCTCATCGACCGCGACGCGCCACGGCACCTCCCGCGCGCGCTGACGGAGCGCCCGGAGCATCCCCACCGCATCGGTCGGCGGCCGCTCGGTGCGCGACGGCTCCACCACCTCATGACGATGCGGCTGCGGCGTGAAGCCATGCCGGGACAGCGCCAGCGCCCGGCCGCGAAAACCCTCGGCGTCGAGCAGCAGCGCCACGTCGACCATGGTGAGCCCCGTGCCGATCACCGCCACCATGCCCTCCGGCGGCAAGCCCTCCATCAGCGAGCCGTGCCAGGGATCGGCGATATAGCGTTCATCGGCCAGCGCCGCCTCGCCGATGCCGGGCGGAGTCGTCGGCGGCAGGTTGCCGACCGCCAGCGCCACCACATCCCCCTCGACCGACGAGCCGTCCGCCAGCAGCACGCGCTGGCCGTGGCCGGAAGGCTCGATATCCACCGCATCGCCACGGACGACCGCGAGACGCCCCGTGCTCCGCTCGATCGCCTCGTGGAGCATCTGCTCCAGATAGTCGCCGTAGATCTGGCGCGGCACGAAATGCGAGCCGTCATACTCCGAACAGCCCGCCAGCCAGCGGGTGAAATGATCGGGATCGTCCGGGTAGGCGCTCATGTTCGCGGCGCGGACGTTCAGCAGATGCCGGGGATGCGCGGTCGAATAAGCGGTGCCGCGCCCCGGCACCGAGCGCCGCTCGATCAGCGTGGCGCGCGGCCCGTCATGACGCACCAGATTGATCGCGAGCAACGCGCCCGAGAAACCGCCACCGACAATCACGACATGAGACAAAACGCATCTCCCTTGCGGCGTCTATGCGCCTTGGCCTGCCTGCATAGCGGCGGCGCGACGACAACGGAATGCGTGGCGGCTCCCGAACGGGAACCGCCCTCTCAACCGGTCACTCGACCGTGACACTCTTGGCGAGGTTGCGCGGCTGATCGACGTCGGTGCCCTTGGCCACCGCGACATGATAGGCGAGCAACTGCACCGGGATCGCATAGACGATCGGCGCAATCAGCGGGTGGACCTTGGGCATGGTGATGGTGGCGATGCAGTTCTCGCCGGCCGCTTCCACGCCGTCATAGTCCGAGATCAGGATCACCTGACCGCCGCGCGCCTGCACCTCTTGCATGTTGGAGACGGTCTTCTCGAACAGCGGCCCCGAGGGCGCGATCACGATCACCGGCACATGCTCGTCGATCAGCGCGATCGGGCCATGCTTCATCTCGCCGGCGGCATAGCCCTCGGCGTGGATATAGCTGATCTCCTTGAGCTTCAGCGCCCCTTCGAGCGCCAGCGGATAGTCCGGGCCGCGGCCGAGATAGAGCACGTCGCGCGCCTTGGAGATCGCGCCCGCCATCGCCTCGATCGCCTCGTCATAGGCGAGCGCGCCGTTGATCGCGGCGGGCGCCTCCGAGAGATGGCGGACGATGCGCTTCTCTTCCTCGCGATCGATGCGGCCCTTGGCGCGTGCCAGATTGGCGGCGAAGGCGGCCAGCACCGCGAGCTGACAGGTGAAGGCCTTGGTCGAGGCGACGCCGATCTCCGGCCCGGCGTGGGTGGGGAGCAGCAGGTCCGCCTCGCGCGCCATCGTCGAGGTGGGGACGTTCACCACCACCGCGATCTTCTGGCCCGACGCGCGGGCATGGCGGAGCGCCGCCAGCGTGTCCGCCGTCTCGCCCGACTGCGAGATGAAGAGCGCGAGGCCGCCCTCCTCCATCACCGGCTCGCGATAGCGGAACTCGCTCGCCACATCGATGTCGACGGGGACGCGGGCGAACTGCTCGAACCAGTATTTGGCGACCATGCCGGCGTAAAAACTGGTGCCGCACGCGACGATGGTGACGCGCTTGACGCCGGCGAGATCGAAATCCTCGGTCGGCAGCGCCAGCTCGCCCTCGAAGCGGCGCAGATAGGCGCGCAGCGTCTGGGCGACGACGGTCGGCTGCTCGTAGATCTCCTTGAGCATGAAGTGGCGGTAATTGCCCTTGGAGATCATCGCGCCCGACGCGCCCGAGACGGTGACGGCGCGCTCGACCGGCTGATCGTCGCGATCATAGACCTGCGTCTTCTCGCGCGTGATGACAACCCAGTCGCCCTCGTCGAGATAGGCGATCTGCTGGGTGAGCGGCGCCAGCGCCAGCGCGTCGGAACCGAGATAGGTCTCGCCGCCCCTTTCTCCTTCTGGGCCATAGCCCACCACCAGCGGCGAGCCGAGGCGGGCGCCGATCAGCAGGTCCGGGTTCGAGCGGAACAGGATCGCCAGCGCGAAGGCGCCATGGAGGCGCTTGAGCGTCAGCCGCACCGCCTCGACCGGCTCGACGCCCGCTTCGATCTGCTCGGAGATCAGGTGGGCGACCACCTCGGTGTCGGTCTGCGACTTGAAGCTGCGGCCGCGGGCGATCAACTCGTCGCGCAGCGGCTTGAAATTCTCGATGATGCCGTTGTGGACGACGGCCACTTCGTCGGTCGCGTGCGGGTGGGCATTATCCTCGGTCGGCGCGCCATGGGTCGCCCAGCGGGTGTGCGCGATGCCGACGACGCCCGGCAGCGGATCCGCCTCGAGCACGCGGGCGAGATTGTCGAGCTTGCCGGCCGCGCGGCGGCGATCGATCGCGCCATCATGGATGGTGGCGATGCCAGCCGAATCATAACCGCGATATTCGAGCCGCTTGAGCCCGTCGAGCAGACGCCCGCTGACCGCTTCGTTGCCCAGAATGCCGATGATGCCACACATAGATGTTCACTCCCCGGCCCTTCGATCGCGAAGGGACGCCGCCTACTAGGCAATCCGCGCTGAATCGTCGCTTACTCGTTCATGACCATGCGGTCATGTGCCGGTTATGCGCCGGCCTTCTTCTCCGCCATCCGCGCACGGAAGCGAGCGGCCCAGCCGGGCTTCTCCTCCTGTCCGGGGCGGACGAGGGCGAGCGCATCGGCGGCGACGTCCTTCGTCACCACCGATCCCGCCGCCACGATCGCGCCCTTGCCGATCGTGACGGGCGCCACCAGCGCGCTGTTCGAGCCGACGAACGCGCCCTCGCCCACCACGGTGCGGTATTTGAAGAAGCCGTCATAGTTGCAGAAGATCGTGCCCGCGCCGATGTTCGCGCCCGCGCCCACATCGCCATCGCCGATGTAGGAGAGGTGGTTGGCCTTGGCACCCACGCCCAGCGTCGCCTTCTTCACCTCGACGAAGTTGCCGACGCGCGCCTTCTCGCCGATCACGGCCCCCGGACGGAGCCGCGCGAAGGGGCCGATGTCGGCCTTCGTCGCCACGGTCGCGCCTTCGAGATGGCTGAAGGCGTGGATCACCGCCCCGTCCGCCACGCTCACGCCGTGACCGAAGACGACGTTGGGCTCGATCGTCACATCCCGGCCGATCTGCGTGTCCCATGCGAACCACACCGTCTCGGGCGCGATCAGCGTGGCGCCGTCGGCCATCGCCTGCGCGCGGCGGCGGGTCTGCCAGGCGGCCTCCATGCCGGCCAGTTCGGCGCGGCTGTTGACGCCCGCCACTTCCCACGCCTCGGCCTCGATCACGGCGGACGGGCGGCCATCCTCCGCCGCCAGCATCACGATGTCGGGGAGGTAATATTCAGCCGCCGCATTGGCGTTGCCGACGCGCTTGAGAAGTGGCCACAAATCCGCCCCGCGCACCGCCATCAGGCCTGAATTGCAGAGCGTCACGGCGCGCTCTTCCTCGGTCGCGTCCTTATATTCGACCATCTTGGCGATGGTGCCCTTCTCGTCGGCGATGACGCGGCCATAAGCGAGCGCGTCGTCCGGGCGGAAGCCGAGCACCACCACCGCCGGGCGATCCGCCTCGTGCAGGCGCGCGAGCATCCGCGCCATCGTCTCGGTCTGGACCATCGGCACGTCGCCGTAGAGGATGAGGACATCGCCATCGAAGCCCTCCAGCGCCGCCTCGGCCTGCTGGACGGCGTGCGCGGTGCCGAGCTGCGGCTCCTGAAGCGCCACGCGCGCGCCGCGCGGCTCGACCGCCTTCTCCACCTGCTCGCGACCGGCGCCGACGACGACCACCTCCGCCACCGGCCCCAGCGCCTCGATGCCGGCCAGCAGATGCATCAGCATCGGCCGCCCCGCGACCGGATGGAGCACCTTGTGCAGATCGGACTTCATGCGGGTGCCCTTGCCGGCGGCGAGGATCACGGCGGCGAATGGGCGGGGCGTGGCGATCGGTTGGGTCATGGCCCGGCTGATGCCACGGCGCGCTTGCTTATTCCAGCACCCGCCGCCATTCGATCGCGCCATGAGCGCCTTCCAAACCTCCCGCTTCCGCACCGTCGTGTTCGATCTCGACGGAACGCTGGCCGACACCGCGCCGGACCTCACCGCCTCGCTGAACCACACGCTGGGCAAGCTCGGCCGTCCGGCGGTTCCTGCCGAGGATGTCCGCCACATGGTCGGCCATGGCGTGCGCGCGCTGCTGCGCAACGGGCTCGCCGCGACGGGCGAGGTGTCGGAAGCGCTGATCGACGAAGGCTTCCCGATCTTCTTCGCCTATTACGAAGCGCATATCGCCGATCACACCCGCCCCTTCCCCGGCGTGGAAGAGGCGCTCGCCGCGCTGGAGGCGGACGGCGTGAAGATCGCGGTCTGCACCAACAAGCTGGAGGCGCTGACCTTCGACCTGCTGGCCGCGCTCGGCTGGAAGGATCGCTTCGCGGCGGTGGTCGGCGGGGATACGCTGCCGGTGCGCAAGCCCGATCCCGCGCCGCTGTTCGAGGCGATCGCGCGGGCGGGTGGCGAAGGCCCGGCGGCGTTCGTTGGCGATTCGATCACCGACACCGATACCGCGAAAGCGGCTGGCCTCCCCTGCGTCGCGCTGAGCTTCGGCTTTTCCGACCGCCCGCCGAGCGAACTGGGCGCGGACCGGCTGATCGACCATTGGGACGAGCTGATCCCGGCGCTGGCCAGCCTCTAAGCCGGTTTGCGCGTCGCCTTGGTCCAGAGGTGGCGCGCGAGCATCAGCGGCGGCATTCGTAGCCAGTGCGAGCGGATGTAGAAGCCAAGGCGGGTGAAGCTGTGCCCCTGCCGCCCCCAGCCATCGCGGGCGAGCAGGCGGCGGCGGTAGAGCGGATCGACGGTGAAGCGCGCGCGCCAGCCATCCGGGATCGGCGCGCCGTAGAGGTCCGCCGCCTGCCGCAGGGCGCGACGAACGGCACCGGCCAGATCATGCCGTCGCGCCCGCTCGTCGAGTTGCCTCCAGAAATCGTCGCTCGCGAACTCGCGCAGCAGCCGGTCGATGTCCCACAGGTTGCGCAGGCCTCCGGCCAGATCGCCATCCGCGTAGAGATGCGCAGCCGCGTGGACCACCATGTCCGCCGGCGACAGGATCGACAGCCCGTTCCCCAGCGGCACCGCATCGGCCAGCAGCGCCTCGGCGTCGGGCGTGGGCCGAGCGGTCGGCGGCAGGATGGTGTGGTGGACGTCGATCATCCGATCCCGCTCGCGGTGGATCAGCGGCGGAAGCTCATGCATCCAGCGGCGATAATAGGCGTCGTCATAGGCGTCTTCCTTGACCGGCTCCCAGCCGAAGGCGCGCAGGGCCTGCTCCACCGCATCAAGGGCATCACGGGGCACGAGGATGTCGAGATCGCCGATCGAGCGCCCCTGCCCCGCATCGAGCCCCGCCGCCGCGAAGGCCGTGCCCTTGAGCAGCACCACCGGCAAATCGAGCGACGCCAGCGCGCGGCGCGCCATCTCCGCTTCCCAGAGGGCCGCCCGGCGTTCCTGCTTCGCGCCCTCCTCGGCATCGGCGAGGATGCGGGCGACCGCCTCCGGCACGCTCCGCCGATCCAGCCGATGCGCCAGCGTGCCGATCAGCCGCTCCGCGCGCGCCGCCGTGAGGAGCGCCGTCCATTGCTCCGCCGAGAGCCCCGCGACGCTCCCCGGATCGCGCAACGCCGCGACCAGCAGGCGAGCCGCCGTCATGCCTCGCTCCACAGGCGCTCAGCCAGCGCCATGCCGGTCGCGCTGTCGGGATAGTCGATGGTGAGCGCGGGCACCGTCCGCACCAGCCGCGAGAGGGCCGTGAAGCCGGCTTCCCCCAGCGCCACATAATTGGTCGAAGCCTGCGTCAGCCGCATGAAAGCCTCGCTCGGCGCCATCGGCTCGACCGCTTCCGCGAAACCGAAGCGCGGGAAGAGCAGCAGCGCAGGCGGCGCCGTCTCGGCCATCCGCGCGAGGGCATCGGCGGGTGGACGCCAATAGCCGATGCGGCCCTTGGGCGTATCCTCGATCACCGGGCCGACCGTGCCGCCCGCCTGGCGCACCGCCGCGATCGCCTGGTTCTTGAGGCTCGCCGCACGCGGGAACGGGTGGATGCGGCCATCCTCCAGCGAGACGAAGGCGAACTCGTCGCCAAGGAACCGCCAGCCATTCATCGCCAGCAGCGTCGCCAGCGTCGACTTGCCCGAGCCCGACGCGCCCGACATCAACAGCACGCGCCCGCCCCGCTCCACCGCCGAGCAGTGCAGCAGCAGATGCCGCCGCCAGCCGAGCGCGACCTGAAGGTTCATCCCCATCTCGGCCGCGAGCAGCCCCTGCTCCAGCGGCAGGGGCGCGGCGTCGGGCAGCCAATAATCCCCCGAGATCGCCACCGAAGGCCGCAGCCAGCGCCTCCACGGCCGCTCAGGATAGAGGCGGACGGTCAGGTCGGGGATCGCGCCCTCGGGCTCGGGATAGCCTTCGTAGAGCGCCGCCAGCGCCTCCACGGGCGCCCGCCACGCCGCACCGACGCGAAAGCCCACCGGGCCGACCCGGACCGCGTGCGCGTGCCTCATGCCCGCCAGACGAGCCCGGCGGTGACGAGTTCCTCCATCCGCGCCTCGATGGCATCGGCTTCGGAACCGATCAGATCATAGCGACGGGAGAGCCGCTCCAGCAGCGTGCGCGCGTCGGCCGGCCCCTCGGCCAGCGCGTCGAGCAGTTCGGGGGCGGGCGATGCCAGCAGATGCGTCGCGCCCGAGGGGCGATGGAGCACCGCCACCAGCTCGTCCAGCTCCACCACCGCGCGCGCCGAGGGCGGATCGGCGGCATAGACGGGCGTCGTCATCCCCGGTTCAGGGGCGCGGCATCTGAAGCGAGGCGTAGCAGGTGAAGCCGCTCGTGCCCTGCTGAAGCCGGCGGATATAATTGACATAGGCCTGCCGCGCCGAGGGATCGAAGCCCGGCGGCGACATGCCGTTTATCATCTTCTTCGCTTCCTCGCCGGTCACGGCGCGCGGCGCGGGGCGGAAGGCGCCCTTGGTCTCGGGCGGCACCAGACGGCCGTCGGATGCGATATACTCGCCCGCATGGCCGGGATCGGGGATCGGGATGCGGCAGTTCAGGACGGACGCCGCCGTCGACGCCAGCGCCGGGCGGATCGTGACGACCGACGAAGCGGCCACCGCGCCGAGCATCAGCGCCGCGCGACGCCCCGGCAACGCGGGAGAACCGGGGCTTCCCGCCTCCGGCTCTTTCTCCGGCTTGTCATAATCCTCAGCCATCAAGCCCCCACATAGGTCGTTCAGCCTTTCTTATCCGTAAACATCGGCCATCATAAGGGGGCGGATGCGCGTATGACGGGCAAAGCGGCACAAAGCGGGACGAGGTGGTGTTGATGGAGCGTATCGGGCTGATCGCGATCATGGGGGCGCTGGCCGTCATCTGCGGTCTGGCGCTGGCCATCGCGTCGGCCGGCGACGCCGTCGTGCTGCTCGCGGGCATTCTCGCGGGCGTGGGGCTCACTTTGTTGCTCACCGCCGCCCGCCGCTGGAGCCGGGGCGATCTGGAGCCCGAGGAAGAGCCCGCGATCCAGCCCGTCCCCGCCCCCACGCCGGGGGTCGACGATCTGCTGGGCGCGCTCGACGAGCCGCTGCTGCTGGTCGAGGGGCGGATGGTGGTGCGCGCCAACGCCGCCGCCGTCGCCATGCTGGGCGAGCATATGGTGGGCGAGGATGTCCGCGTCGCCGTGCGCTATCCCGCCGCGACCGAACTGCTCACCCGCGAGGGCAACACCGCCGGCAGCGTCGAGATCATCGGCATCGGCCACCCGGATCGCCACTGGACGCTCTCGGTCCAGCCGCTTGGGCCGGCCACGCGCGTCGTCCGCCTCACCGATCGCACCGCCACCCGCGCCACGGAGCGGATGCGCGTCGATTTCGTCGCCAACGCCAGCCATGAGCTGCGCACCCCGCTCGCCAGCCTGATCGGCTTCATCGAAACGCTGGAGGACGCCAACGGCCCGGACGACGCCGCCGTCCGCGAGCGCTTCCTCGGCATCATGGCGGGCGAGGCGCGGCGGATGCAGCGGCTGGTGGACGATCTGATCTCGCTCTCCCGCATCGAGGCGGACAAGCATCGCGCGCCCGCCGACGCGGTCTCGCTGGTCGCGCTGGCGAAGGAAACGGCGGACACGCTGCGCGGCGATCGCAGCGGCCGGTCGCGCGTGGAGCTTCAGATCGAGGAAGGGCTCCCGCCCGTCGCGGGCGACCGCGCGCAGCTTTCGCAGCTTCTCCACAATCTGGTCAGCAACGCGCTGAAATATGGCGATCCGGTGCGCCCCGTGCGCGTCGTGGTGGCGCGCGGCGGGCCGACCATGCTCCGCCTCGCGGTGATCGACGAGGGCGAGGGCATCGCGCCGCAGCACCTCCCCCGCCTCACCGAGCGCTTCTATCGCGTCGACGCCGGGCGGAGCCGCGCGGTGGGCGGCACGGGGCTCGGCCTCGCCATCGTGAAGCATATCGTCGAGCGCCATCGCGGCCGGCTCGACATCGCCAGCACGCAGGGCGTCGGCACCACGATCACGGTGCTGCTGCCCATCCTGCTCGACAGCAAGGCGGCCGCCGCCGAATAGCTGGCGGGGCGGCCTGTGGCGGGCTAGGCAGGGCGCATGTCGCGCACGCCGTCCCTGCTCGCCGCCGCCCTGCTCCTCCTCTCCGCCGGGTGCAGCCGCACGCCGGATGCCGGGCCGGCGCCGCACCAGATCCACGTCGTCGGATCGAGCGCGGCCTATCCTTTCTCGACCTACGCCGCTGAGCGGCTGATGCGCGAGGAGCCCGACGCCATCGCCCCGCTGGTCCGCGCCGGGGGCAGCGGCGAAGGCATCGCCCGCTTCTGCGACGGACCGGGGCGGCTCCACCCGGACATCGTCATCGCCACCCGCGATCTCACGCCCGAGGAGGCGCGGCGTTGCGCCGCCAGGGGCGTCGTGCGGATCGCGCGCGTGCCGCTGGGCTTCACCGCCTTCGTCATCGTGACGGCCCGAGGCGCGCCGGACTGGGCGCCCACCCGCGCGCTCCTCACCCGCGCGCTCACGCAGACCGCGGCACGCTGGAGCGATCTCGACCCCACCCTGCCCGCCGCGCCGATCAGGATCGAAGGCCCCGCGTCCGATCCGGCCATCGCGGACGGATTGTTCGACCTCATCCTCCTCCCCGGCCATGGCGCGATCCGCCGCGACGGCGGCTACAGCGGCCATGGCGCCGACGCGGAACTGGTGGCGCAAGCCGTCGCCGCGACGCCGGGCGCGATCGGCATCCTTCCTTATGCGCAAGCCGTCGCCCATGCCGACACGCTGAAGATGCTTCCCCTCGACGGGATCATGCCGACGCCCGGCAGCATCGCCTCCGGCCATTATCCGGCGAGCGCGCCGCTGCTGCTGATCGGGAAGGCCAGCGAAGCCCCCGCCGTGCCGCACCTGCCCCGCCTGCTTGATTATTACGCGGATGCGCTGGCGCCCGGCGGCGCCTTCGCCGCGCGCGGGCTGGTGCCGCTCCCCGCATCAGCGCTCGAGGACGCGAAACATCGCCTGCTGTCACTGGAAGGTCACTGATTCGGGGCGGATTCTGTTGCAAATCCCATGCTACTCGCAATTGTAACAATTGGCGTGCAGAGCGCTCGCGAAGCCATACGTCCAGCTTGACGCCCGCGCTCTTTGCAGGCGGGCTGGGCGGTGCCGACTGGGGATATGAGATGGCGACCACCGGCCACACCGTCAAAGCGTTCGACAGCGATCTGGGGCAAATTCGCGGCCTCGTGTCCGAAATGGGCGGTCGCGCGGAAGCCGCGATCACCGAAAGCATCCAGGCGCTTTCGCGCCTCGATCTGGAAGCCTCGTCCGCCGTCGTGCAGGAAGATCGCAAGATCGACGAGCTGGAGGCCGAGATCGAGCGCCAGGTGATCCGCCTGATCGCGCTCCGCGCCCCGATGGCCGACGATCTGCGCGACGCGGTCGCCGCGCTCAAGATCTCGGGCGTGATCGAGCGCATCGGCGATTATGCCAAGAACATCGCCAAGCGCGTCCCCCTCCTCACCGACATGCGCAACAGCGAGCCGATGGCGATCCTGCCGGCGATGGCGCGTTCAGTCTCCGACATGGTGCGTGGCGCACTCGACGCCTATGCGGCGCGCGATGCAGCGGCGGCAGTGGCGGTGCAGGAAGCCGATCGTCATGTCGACGATTTCTACAACAGCCTGTTCCGCACGCTGCTCACCTACATGATGGAGAACCCGGCCAGCATCACGCAGTCGGCGCACCTGCTCTTCATCGCCAAGAATCTGGAGCGTATCGGCGATCACGCGACCAACATCGCCGAGATGGTGTTCTTCGCGGCGACCGGCGAGCAGCTCGTCGACCGCCCGCGCGGCCCGGACCCCCTCGCCGCCGCCGCCCAGCAGGGAGCCGAATAAGCGATGCCGGGCCGCGTTCTGCTCGTCGAGGACGACGCCGCGCTCGCCGAACTCGTCTCCTGGCATCTCGAGCGGGAGGGTTTCGAGGTCGAGCGCACGCCCGACGGCGAGGAGGCATTGCTCCTCGCCACCGAGAACACGCCGGACCTCGTGCTGCTCGACTGGATGGTCGAGGGGCTCTCCGGCATCGAGGTGTGCCGCCGCCTGCGCCGCCGCGCCGAGACGGCGAACCTCCCCATCATCATGCTGACGGCGCGCGGCGAGGAGGAGGATCGCGTGCGCGGTCTCGAAACCGGCGCGGACGATTATGTCACCAAGCCGTTCAGCCCGCGCGAGCTGCTCGCCCGCGTGTCGGCGGTGCTGCGCCGCGTGCGGCCGGCGCTGGCCGGCGAGCGGCTGGAATATGGCGGCATCGAGATGGACCTCGTCGGCCACAAGGTGCGCCGCGACGGCAGCCATATCGCGCTCGGGCCGACGGAATTCCGCCTGCTCCGCCATTTCCTGGAGCATCCGGGCCGCGTCTTCTCGCGCGAGCGGCTGCTTGATTCGGTGTGGGGCCGCGAGGCGGACATCGAGCCGCGCACCGTGGACGTCCACATCCGCCGCCTGCGCAAGGCGATCAACAATGACGGCGTGATGCCGGATATCATCCGCACCGTCCGCTCGGCCGGCTACGCGCTCGACGCCGACGGCCGCGCCTGAGACCTGACAAACGAGGGGTTGCGCGCCCCTCGCCTCTTCCCGCGCGGCGTCCTAGAAGGCGGGCAGCAGGCCTTTGGGGAGAGCTCGATGCGCTACGACATTTCCGGCACCGTCATGCAGACCGTCTCGATCGATCTCGATCGCGGCGAGCGCATCTTCAGCCAGACGCACGCCATGGCCTGGATGTCGGACGGCATCGCCATGGACACGCACACCGGCGGCGGCCTCTTCGCCGGCCTGAAGCGCGCCATGGGCGGCGGCAGCCTGTTCATCACCGAATATAGCGCCGAGCAGGCCGGGCACATCGCCTTCGCGCCGCGCTTTCCCGGCAAGATCCTGCCCGTCCGGCTCGCATCCGGCCAATCGCTGATCTGCCGCAAGGAGACCTTCCTCTGCGCCGAGGCCTCGGTGACGCTCGACATCGCGCTCCAGCAGCGTCTGGGTGCGGGCGTGTTCGCAGGCGAGGGCTTCATCCTCCAGCGCGTCACCGGGCCGGGAACGGTGTTCCTCGATCTCTCCGGCGAAGTGATCGAGAAGGTGCTGGCGCCGGGCGAACGCCTGCGCGTCCATGCCGGGCATATCGGCATCCAGGAGCCGACCGTCTCCACCGACATCCAGATGGTGCGCGGCTTCCGCAACGTCCTGTTCGGCGGCGAAGGCCTGTTCCTCGCGACGCTGACCGGGCCGGGCCGCATCTGGCTCCAGTCCATGCCGATCCTCAACCTCGCCGAGGAGATCGCCCGCCACCTGCCCAACGGCGAAAACGCACGGGGCGGCGGCAATGTCGGCGCGGCGCTGGGTGGAGGTGCGGCCGGCGCGGCGCTGGGCGGGCTGCTCGGGGGCATTTTCGGCAACGAATGACGGGCGCCCGCCCGCCGCCTCCGCAATATTTCTCCGACATGTCCCAAAGGGCCTTGCCCCTGCAATCCCATGGAAGGATTGGGAGGCTAAGGGGCCGGCAAGGCATATGCCTTTCGAGTGGGGGAAATTCGCGTGAAGACGAGTGGGGCGGCTTTCCGGCGCCGTCTATATGCTTCCGTGCCGCTGTTGCTGGGCACGCTTTCCGCCTTTCCCGCCCTCGCCTATCCAGCGGCCGGCAAGGCCCCGCCCCCGCCCGAAATCTCCGCCGACGATGAGGAGATCGTCGTCAAGGGCGCGCACCTGCCGGGCGCGGTGGTGGGCGACATCCCCGCCGAGCTGCAATACAGCCCCGCCGACATCCGCGCCTATGGCGTCAGCTCGGTCGCCGACCTGCTCAGCGAACTCGGCCCCGAAGTCCGCAGCGATCGCGGCCGTGGCGGAGAGGCGCCGGCGGTGCTGCTCAACGGCAAGCGCATCTCCAGCTTCAGCGAAATCCGCGATATCCCGACCGAGGCGATCCTGCGCGTCGACATCCTGCCGGAGGAAGTCGCGCTCAAATATGGCTATTCGGCCGATCAGCGGGTGGTGAACATCGTGCTGCGCCGCCGCTTCCGCGCGGTCACCGGCGAGGGCGGCGGCAGCAGCACCACCGACGGCGGCGCCGAGAACGGCACGGCCAGCCTCGACCTGCTGCGCATCCGTGGCGACAGCCGCGTCAACCTCGACCTCAAATATCAGGACACCGCCTCGCTGCTGGAGAGCGACCGGGGCCTGATGTCCGCCGCCACCGGCCGCCCCTATGACCTGACCGGCAACATCACCGGCATCGGCGGCGCGGAGATCGATCCGGCGCTGAGCGCCGCCGTCGGCCGTCCGGTCACAGTCGCGGGCGTCCCCGTCTCGGCCGCGAACGGCGCGCCCGGCCTCAACGATTTCGTCGGCACGGCGGGCACGCCCAACGTCACCGACATCTCCCCCTACCGCACGCTGGCGCCCTCGAAGCGGGACTTCACGGTCAACTCGGTGCTCGCCCATCCGCTCACCCGGAAGATCAGCGCCACCGTCAACGGCACGTTCGACCTCACCGACAGCGACAGCCTGCGCGGGCTTCCCGGCAGTCAGTTCCTCGTGCCGTCGACCGATCCCTTCTCTCCGTTCGGGCAGGAGATCGCGCTCTATCGCTATCTCGACACCGATCCCCTGAAGCAGAGCACACGGACGCTGACCGCCCATGGCGGCTTCAGCCTCAACGGCGATTTCGCCAAGTGGCGCCTGTCCTTCACCGGCAATGTCGATCATGGCGACACGCGCACCATCACCCAGACGGGCATCGACGTCTCCGCCGTGCAGGCCGCGCTCAGCGCCGGCGATGCGAGCCTCAACCCGTTCGGCCCCATCCCCGCGAACCTGCTCGGTGCGATGCAGAAAGCGCGGGCGCGGGCGATCTCCAACACCGGCAATATCCAGCTCGTCGCCAACGGGCCGCTGGTGAATCTGCCTGCGGGGCCGCTCTCGTCGAGCGTCAAGGTCGGCTGGTCGGACAGCGGGTTCGACTCCAGCTCGGTGCGCGGCGGGATCGTGCAGAGCGCATCGCTCTCGCGGCGCGATGCGAGTGGGCAGCTCAACCTCGACCTGCCGCTGACCAGCCGCAAGAACCACATCCTCGGCGCGATCGGCGACCTCTCGGCCAATTTCAACGTCGCGGCGGATCATCTGTCGGACTTCGGCACGCTCACCACCTATGGCTACGGGGTGAACTGGAGCCCGCGCGACGGCATCAACCTGATCGCCTCCACCACGCACGACGAGGGCGCGCCGACGGTGCAGCAGCTCGGCAATCCGGTGATCGTGACGCCGGAGGTGCGCGTGTTCGACTATCGCACCGGGCAGACCGTGGACGTATCGGAGACGGCGGGCGGCAATCCGGCGCTCCAGGCGGATCATCGCCATGTCGACAAGATCGGCCTGACGCTGAAACCGATCCACAACACCGATCTCACCATCACGGCCAATTACATCCATTCGAGCATCCGCAACGCGATCGCGGGCTTCCCCTCGCCGACGGCGGCGATCGAGGCGGCCTTCCCCGATCGCTTCACCCGCGACGAGGACGGCACTCTCGAGCGCATCGACGTCCGCCCGATCAACTTCGCGCGCGAGGATCGGCAGGAGCTGCGCTGGGGCTTCAACTTCACGAAAAAGCTCAAATCCTCGCAGAAGCTGATCGACGCCTATCGCGCGCTGAGGGCAGCGGGCGGCTTCGGGCGCTTTGGCGGCGGCGGAAGCGGAGGCTCCGCCGCGGGCGGGCCGGGCGGCGGCAACACCAACAGCGCGACGAGCGGCGAAGGCCCGCGCAGCGGCGGCGACGGCAATGGCTTCCGTGGTGGCGGTGGCGGCGGCGGGCACGGCTTCGGTGGGCGCGGAGGCGGCGGACAGGGCGGCGGCCGGCTCCAGATCTCCTTCTATCACACCTGGTTCTTCCGCGACGACATCCTCATCAAGCAGGGTGGCCCTCGCCTCGACCTGCTCGACGGCGGCACCACCGGATCGGGCGGCGGACAGCCCCGGCACGAGCTGGAGCTTCAGGTCGGCATGACCAACAACGGCATCGGCGCGCGCTTCAGCGGCCAGTGGGAGAGCGCCACCACCGTCACCGGCGGCACCGGCACCGCGACCGGCGACCTGCACTTCTCCTCGCTCGCCACCGCCAACTTCCGCCTGTTCGCCGATCTCGGCCAGCAGCCTTCGCTGGTGAAGCATCGCTGGGCGCGCGGGATGCGCGTGACGCTGGCGGTCACCAACATCTTCGACAGCCGCCAGCACGTCCGCGACGCGACCGGCGCGACCCCGCTCAGCTATCAGCCCGCCTATCTCGATCCGCTCGGGCGGACGGTGAAGATCAGCCTGCGCAAATTGTTCTTCTAGCGGCGGCACCGCACCAGGCGGGCGAGGCGACCAAACGCTCCGTCTGCCTTCGCGTGGCGTTCGGCGCGCGGAGGGAACCAAGACGGCCCCTCCCGCTTTGAATCAGCCTGTGCTTCGCCATGGGACAGGGTCATGCGCCGGCTGCTCGGCCTTTCTCTGCTGCTCTGCGCCGGTGCCGCTCAGGCGGCGCCATGGCATGGCGGCGGGCGGCCGGTGGCCAGCCATTTCGACCTGTCGCGCCTGTTCAGCGACCGCATCGCCTTCAACACCGCGCCCCGCGCGGCAAGCCTTACCGGGCGGTGGACCTTCCACGAGATCGAGGCTCCGCCCGGACCACCGCATGATCCGCCGACGGTCCGCCTGCGCGGCAAGCATGTGAAAGTGCGGATTCCGCTCTAATCCTCGATCAGGCGGAGCAGCTTGCGCTCCACCGGCGCAAGCACCGGCCCCAGCTCGATGCCGCGCTTCAGCACCACGCCATGCTCGCCGAGCAGCGCCCACATCCCCTGCCGGTGGCGGAGCGCGGGGCGCTTCTCGATGCGATATTCGGGCCGCTCGGCCGCGCGGCGGAAGGCGGAGAAGGTGGCGACGTCGCGCTCGAAATCGATCGCATAGTCCTTCCAGTGCCCCGCCGTGACCATCCGGCCATAGAGATCGAGGATTCGCATCAGCTCGATCCGGTCGAACCCGACCTGCCCGGCCGCGCGAACCGCGCCGCCCGGAAAGGGCGTGACGATGCCGCTCACGCGCTCTCCCGATCGGGATCGACGCGCCGGAGCGTCGCGCGGGCATCGTCACGCTCGCGCATCACATCGTCGATGCGCTTGCGGAGCTGGTCGATCTCGCAGCGCATGATCTCCAGCTTTTGCGTCGCGGGGTCGAGCTGTTCCCCACAGGGCGTGCCATAGGGCGTGAAGCGGTTGTAATCGGCGGCGTCGACCAGCGTCTGCTTGGCGGGGATGCCCACCATCGTGGCGCCCGCCGGCACGTCGCGCGTGACGACGGCATTGGCGCCGACGCGCGCGCCCTCGCCCACCGTGATCGGCCCCAGCACCTGCGCGCCCGATCCGATCACCGAGCCGTCGAGCAGCGTCGGGTGGCGCTTGCCCGCCTTGCCGTTCACCGGATTGGTGCCGCCCAGCGTGACGCACTGGTAGATGGTGACATTGTCGCCGATCACCGACGTCTCGCCGATCACGCTGAAGCCATGATCGATGAAGAGGTTGCGCCCGATGGTGGCGCCGGGATGGATGTCGATCGCCGTCCACATCCGCGACCAGTGATTGACCGCTCGGGCCAGGAAAAAGAAGCGCGCCTTGAAGAGCGCGTGCGCGATCCGGTGGAAACCGAGCGCCCACACGCCCGGATACAACAGAATTTCCCAACGCGACCGGGGCGCAGGATCACGCGCCTTGATCGAATCCAGATAGGCGACCAGACGGCCGGGCATGGGCAGCTCCCCTTGACTTGCGGCCTATTTAGGACGCTCGTCCGGGGATTGCGAGGGGGCGGGCGCGTTAGCCCATGCTGGCCCCACTCCGTGCCGCCCGCCGCCCTGCCGTGCGGCATTGCTATCATGCCGACTGATCGATTATTCTTGGCTTTATGATCGAAAAGTCCGCTGGATGAGCATTTACCTTCCGACGCTGAAACAGCTCCAATATCTGGTGGCTTTGCAGGAGCATGGCCATTTCGGGAACGCCGCGGACGCCTGTTTCGTCACCCAGTCGACCCTGTCGGCGGGCCTGCGCGAACTGGAGTCGCTGCTCGGCCTGACGCTGGTGGAGCGGACGCGGCGGGTGGTGCGCTTCACGCCGGTGGGCGAACGCATCGCGGCGCAGGCGCGGCGCGTGCTGGCCGAGGCGGATACGCTCGCCGATCTCGCGCGGGCGGCGGGCAAGCCGCTGTCGGGCGAGCTGCGCATGGGCGTCATCCCCACCATCGCGCCCTTCCTGCTGCCGAAGCTGCTGCCCCGCCTTCGTGCCGAATGGCCGGACCTCAAGCTCTATCTGCGCGAGGAGGTGACGTCGGCGGCGTGCGATTCGCTCCAGCGCGGGCGGCTCGACTGCGTGCTGCTCGCCCTCCCCTATCGTTGCGGCGAGGTGGAGTCGGAGGATCTGTTCGAGGATCGGCTGCACTTCGCCTTCCCCGGCGGCCAGAGCGAGTTCGTCCCCGATCCGGTGCCGGCGGACGCGATCGACGAGCACAGCCTGCTGCTGCTCGAAGACGGGCATTGCCTGAAGGACCATGCGCTCGCCGCCTGCAACCGGCCGGAACTGAGCGCCGAAGCCTCGATGCTGGGCACCTCGCTCCACACGCTGGTGCAGATGGTGGACAATGGGCTCGGCGTGACGATGCTGCCCGAGATGGCGATCGAGGCGGGCATCCTGAACGGCACCGGCGTCATCACGCGCAAGCTGGATGCCGAGCGCCCTTCCCGCCGCATCGCGCTCGCATGGCGCAAGGGGAGCCCGCGCGCCAAGGAGTTCCGCCTGCTGGCCGACGCGCTGAAGAGCGCCGCCTAGGGGCGGCCATGCTCCGCGCTGGAGTCCCAGGCGGCGGCGGCGACGTCATCCTCCGGCCGGGCCTCCACCCAGCGCGTGACGCCGTCGGCGAACAGTTCCTGCTTCCAGAAGGGCGCGCGCGTCTTGGTCCAGTCGATTAGGAAGGCGCAGGCCTCCAGCGCAGCCGCCCGGTGGCGCGAGGCCGTCCCCACCAGCACGATGCGCGCGCCGACGGGCAGCGTGCCATGGCGGTGGATCAGCGTCAGGCCCGTGAGCGGCCAGCGCCGCTGCGCCTCCTCCGCGATCGTCTCCAGCGCGGCCTGGGTCATGCCGGGATAGGTTTCCAGCCGCAGCGCCTCCAGTCCCCCGCCGCCGCGCACCACGCCGGTGAAGCTCGCGACGCCGCCGCCGCCCAGCGTCTCTAGCCGGGCCAGTTCGGAGGCGATGTCGAAATCCGCCTCCTGCACGGACACGCGGGCGCTCATCCGCCCGTCACCGGCGGGAACAGCGCGATCTCGCGCGCGCCCGCGATCGGGGTCGCCAGCGAAGCGAAGCTCTGGTCCACAGCGCAGCGCAGCCGCATCGGCTCGGCCAGCGCCTCGGCATAGCCGCCGCCGCGCGCCGCCAGCCAGCGGACCAGCGCGGCCACCGTCTCCACGCCCTCGGGCGGATCGATCGTCTCGCCGTCGCGCCCGATCGCCTCGCGCACCCAGGCGAAATAGAGGAGATTGAGCGCCATCTCTCAGTCCATATGCCTCAGGCCGACGCGCAGATAATCCCAGCCCGTCAGCAGCGTCAGCCCCGCCGCCAGCCACAGGCAAACGAGGCCGAGCGCGTGGACCCACGGCCATTCGGGCAACGCCCCCGCCAGGATCAGCGCGCCCAGCGCCACCATCTGGAAGGTCGTCTTCCACTTGGCGAGCCGGCTGACCGGCACCGATACCGACAATTGCGCCAGAAACTCGCGCAGGCCCGACACCGCGATCTCGCGCAGCAGGATCACCAGCGCCGCGACCACATGCCAGCCCGCGATCACGGGGTGGCCGCCGATCGCCTGCTCGGTGGAAATCAGCATCACGATCACGGCGGCGACCATGATCTTGTCCGCGATGGGATCGAGGAAGATGCCCAGTTTCGACACGGTGCCCTGCGCGCGCGCCAGATAGCCGTCGAAATAATCGGTGATGCCGGCGAGGCAATAGAGCAGGAAGGCCAGCACATAACCCACCCAGCCGGGGTGCCACAGCAGGGCCACGAGGATCGGAACCGCGAAAATTCGCGACAGCGTCAGCAGATTGGGAAGCGATAGCATCGGCGCGGCATATCCGATCGAAATGTCAGGCACGAACAGCCTAGCCGATCGGACGAACGGTTTGAACCACCTCGGCACATGCCGGTTTCATGTTGGGATTTGGTACTCGGGCCGTGCTGGGCTATGTGCTGCCCTCACCGTGGGGAAGGCGGGTCGTCGCGTTCACATATGCAAGCATCCTTGAAGCTCCTGACACGCAGGAAATTCCTGCCTCTGTTCTCCACTCAGTTCCTGGGTGCCTTTAACGACAACCTGTTCAAGACCGCGATGGTGATGCTCGTCACCTACCGGATCTTCTCGGACAATCGGCTCGAAGCGGCGTTCAATGCGGCGGCCAATGCGCTGTTCATCCTGCCTTTCTTCCTGTTCTCGGCACTCGCCGGGCAGCTCGCGGATTGCCGCGACAAGGCGTGGATCATCCGCATCGTGAAGACGGTGGAGATCGGCATCATGCTGGTCGGCGCGTCAGGGCTGCTGCTGCAATCGGTGCCGCTGCTGCTGACCGCGCTGTTCGCGATGGGGGTGCATTCCACCTTCTTCGGGCCGATCAAATATGCCCTCCTGCCGCAGCATCTGGATTCGGACGAGGTGCTGGGCGGCACCGGCCTGATCGAGGCGGGCACCTATGGCGGCGTGCTGCTGGGCATCATCGTCGGCGGCATCATCCCGGCGGAGGCCGCCGCGGCCACCGTGCTGGCGGTGGCGCTCGTCGGGCGCATCGTCGGCCAGCAGGTGCCCCCCGCCCCGCCGGTGATCGAGGATGACAGCGTCGATCTCCACGTCGTGCGCGCCTCGATCCGGCTGGTGTCGGAAACGCTGCATGTGCCGCGCCTCTTCCTCGCCATCCTCGCGATCAGTTGCTTCTGGATGCAGGCGGCGATCCTCGGCACGCTGTTCGTGCCGCTGGTCAAGAATGTGCTGGGCGCGGATCAGGAGGTGGCGACGCTGTTCCTCGCCGTCTTCTCGGTGGGCGTCGGCATCGGCTCGGTCGCGATCAACCGGCTGCTCGGCGGCACCGTATCGGCCCGCTACGCGCCGGCCGCCGCGATCCTGATGGGCCTCTTCCTGCTCGATCTCCATCATGTCGCCGAACATTGGGACGCGCCGGATGCGATGGTCGGCTGGAAGGCCTTTCTCGAACTGCGGGGCGCCAAGCATATCCTGGTCGATCTGTTCGGCGTGGCGATGTCCGGCGGGATGTTCGTGGTGCCGCTCTACGCCTTCCTGACGACGACGGTGGACAAGCTCCATACCGCCCGCACGGTGGCGGCGAACAACATCGTCAATTCGGGCGCGATGGTGATGGGCGCGCTGCTGTTCGCGGCGCTGATCCGGGTCGGCGTGCCGGTGACGGGCACGCTGCTGGTGGTGGTGGTGGGCAGCCTGCTGGCGGCGGCGATCGCCTGGCGGCTGCATCGCGCCGCCGACCGCGCGCTCAGCTCAGCATGATGAGGAAGAAGACGAGCCCGGCCGCATAGCAGGCGGCGAAGAACGCCAGATCCTCACGCGCGAGGCCCCAGCGCGCGCCTTCGGCGATGGCGGGCACGGACGGAACGGCTTCCGGCGGCACGAGGAAGCGCGGACGGGGGCGATAAGCGAACGCCGGACGAAGCGGCGTGGCGGACAAAGTGCGCGATGCCTCGATCATGGGCACAGATTAATAATCTGTTTACTTTTGGCGCGAGTCCCTGACGCACTCATCCGAATGCGCCTGTGCCGAAGCGAGACGATTCAGCATCCGGCAGGCGGGAAGCGAGGCAGGCGCTAGGAGGGCAGCCCCTGCTCCAGCGCCGCCAGCCACGGCGCGGCGGTGCCGTCCGCAGGCGCCCGCCAATCGCCACGCGGGCTCAGCGCGCCGCCGGTCGAGACCTTCGGGCCGTTCGGGATGGCGGTCCGCTTGAACTGGCTGATCTGGAAGAAGCGCCACAGGAAACGCTCCAGCCAATACCGGATGGTCGGCAGATCATAGGCGACCCGCGCCGTCTCCGGCACGCCGACGGGCCACTCGCCGGCCGCCGCATCACCCCACGCATGGAGCGCGAGGAAGGCGATCTTGGTCGGGTCCATCCCCCAGCGGACGATATAATGCAGGAAGAAGTCGTTGAGCGCATAAGGGCCGATCTTCGCCTCGGTCGACTGGATCGCGCCGTCCGCGCCCGCCGGCACCAGTTCCGGCGAAATCTCAGTGTTGAGGATCGCGTCGAGCACCTGATCGGTCGCGGGATCATACTGGTCCGTGCGGATGCACCAGCGGATCAGGAACTGGATCAGCGTCTTGGGCACGCCGGCATTGACGGCGTAATGGCTCATCTGGTCGCCGACGCCATAGGTACACCAGCCGAGCGCCAGCTCGGACAGATCGCCCGTGCCGATGACGATCCCCTCGCGCTGGTTGGCGAGGCGGAAGAGATAGTCGGTGCGCAGGCCCGCCTGCACATTCTCGAAGGTGACGTCATAGACCGGCTCGCCGCCCGCGAAGGGGTGGGCCATGTCCTCCAGCATCCGCGTCGCGGCGGGGCGGATGTCGATCTCCGCGCCGGTGACGCCCAATGCGTTCATCAGCGCCCAGGCGTTGGCCTTGGTGCCGTCCCCGGTCGCGAAGCCCGGCATGGTGAAGCCGAGGATGTCCGAGCGCGGGCGGCCCAGCCGGTCGAACGCCTTGGCCGCGACGATCAGCGCATGGGTCGAATCGAGGCCGCCCGACACGCCGATCACCAGCCGCTTCGCGCCCGACGCCGTGATCCGGCGCGACAGGCCCTCCACCTGGATGTTGAACGCCTCGTAGCAATCCTCGTCGAGCCGCGCCGGATCGGCCGGCACGAACGGAAAGCGCGCGACCGGGCGCTTCAGGCCGATATCGGCATGATCGGGCCGATGCTCGAACGACACGCGGCGGGTGCGCGTCTCGGGATGGCCGGCGAAGGCCGCCGCATCGTTGAAGGTGCCGACCCGCATCCTCTCGGCGCGCAGCCGCCCGACATCGACATCCGCCACCAGCAGCCCCGGCTCAGCGGCAAAGCGGGGAGATGTGGCCAGCTCGAAGCCCAGCTCGTGGATCAGCGCCTGCCCGTCCCACGCGAGATCGGTGGTGCTCTCCCCCGGCCCGGAGGCGGCGAAGACATAAGCCGAGCATGTCCGCGCCGACTGGGCGGCCGCCAGCATCGCGCGCTCGCGCGCCTTGCCGATGACGATGTTGGAGGCCGAGAGATTGCAGAGGATCAACGCGCCGGCCAGCGCCGCCATGGTGGAGGGCGGCGTCGGCGACCAGAAATCCTCACAGACCTCGGCGGCGAAGGTCAGGTCCGGCAGGTCGCGCGCGGCGAAGATCAGGTCCGTGCCGAACGGCGCCGTCTCGCCCGCCACATCGATGGTGAGGCCGGTGAGCCCCGCCCCGGAGGCGAACCAGCGCTTCTCATAATATTCGCGATAGTTCGGCAGGAACGTCTTGGGCACCACGCCCAGCACGCGCCCGCGCGCCACGATCACCGCGCAGTTGTAGAGCCGCCCGTTGCGCATCAGCGGCGCGCCCAGCACCAGCACCGGCCGAAGCTTGCCCGTGCCGGCCACCACCGTGCCCAGCGCCCGCTCCACCGCATGGCGGAAGCCGTCCTGCAAATGGAGATCGTCCACCGCATAGGAGGAAAGGTTCAATTCGGGGAAGACGACCAGATCGACATGATCCTCGTGCGCGGCCCGCGCGAGGTGCAGCGCCGCCTCGGCATTGGCGGCGGGATCGCCCGCCGTCGCCGCCGGCGTCGCCGCCGCGACACGCACGAAGCCATGCGTGTGGATCGAGGAAAAATGCCTGGCCGCCTTGGTCACTCGCCGGTCCCCGGAAGATTTGTCACATGTCTGCCTTAGCCCCTGTCAGAGGCCAGCACCACCGCTGGACACGCCGCCCCCGATCGGGCGACCCTGCTTCGCCAGTGGGAGACTCGCGATGCCTGACGTCGACACGCATTCCCTCACCGACCGCCAGCGCAACTGGTTCGCGTCGCTCCGCGAGGGGCTTGAGCGGGATACCGGCCGCTCGCTGGACCAATGGGTCGAGATCGCCCGCACCTGCCCCGAGACCAAGCACCGCGCCCGCCTCGCCTGGTTCAAGGCCGAGCATGGGCTGGCGCAGAATCGCGCCTCGCTGGTGCTCTCCACCGCTTTCCCGCCGGAGGTCGGCTGGACCGATCCCGAGACGCTTGCCGACACGCTCTGGAAGAGCCCCGAGGCGCGCGCGCTGCTCGATGCGGTGAAGGAGGCGATGGCGACGCTCGACGATGTCGTGACGGGCCAGCGCAAGGCCTTCACCGCCTTTTCGCGCAACTATCAGTTCGCCGCCGCGCGGCCCGATGGCGACGCGCTGATCCTCGGCCTCGCCGTGCCGCCCGAGGCGGCCGCCCAGCTCGAACCGCCGACCCGCGCGAGCTGGTCCGAACGGCTGAGGAGCCAGACCCGCATCACCGCGCCCGACGAGATCGCACCGCTGATCCCCGCCATCCGCCGCGCCTGGCAGGAATCCTGACGCCGCTCCGCGGGATGGTGCAACATTTCATGGCATTCTTGGTGCTTTTCCCCGGCGCATAAAAAGCAGACAAGGCGTCATCCCCGATTGAAAGGACATATCGATGTCGCAGCGCATGGATTACAACAAGGCCACCCCAGCCGGCATGAAGGCGCTGGGCGGCGTCTATGGCCACATCCTGCACAGCGGCCTACCGGGCGCTCTCGTCGATCTCGTCTTTCTGCGCGTGAGCCAGATCAACGGCTGCGCCTTCTGCATCGACATGCACAGCCGTGACCTCCTCAAGGGCGGCATGGCCGTCGAGAAGCTCGTTCTCGTCCCGGCGTGGCGCGAAGGCGGCAAGCTGTTCGACGACAAGGAACGCGCCGCGCTGGCCTGGGCGGAGAGTGTCACCAACGTCTCCACCACCGGCGTGCCGGATGCCGACTATCAGGCCGCTGCCGTGCAGTTCAGCGAGACCGAGCTTGCCGACCTCACCATCGCGATCGGCCTGATGAACGCCTATAACCGCATGGCGATCAGCTTCCGTGCGACCCCGGCTGCTGCCGCCTGAGGAGATCGGCGCGGCGATTATTGCGGCCTGCGCAACACTGATGTGTCCGCAACGGCGCTAGTCGATCGCCGCGCTTTTCTCTAACGGAGGCCGCACGCACCCGCCCGGCCCCTGCCCCCCTCCCCGCCGGGCGGGTGCAACGCTTCCCGATTTCAGGCCTTCCAGCCGTTCAGCCTGAGCGGCAGGCGCAGGATGCGATCCGACGACGCCATGTAGAGCGTCGATCCGTCATCCCCGAACGCGCAATTGGCGATCGGCATTCCGTCCTCGATCACGCCCAGCGGCTCGGCCTCCGGCGTGAACAGCCACATGCCGCCCGGCGACGAGCAGAACAGCGTGCCGTCGGCCGCCACCTTCATCCCGTCCGGGTTGCCCGGCCCCGGCATCGCCGAGGCATCGAGGAAGACGCGCGAGCCGGTCGGCATCCCCTTCGCGTCGAGATCATAGACCATGATCCGCCGCGCCTTCTCGTCCGATACCGAGACGTAGAGCTTCTTCTCGTCCGGCGAGAGGGCGATGCCGTTGGGCCAGGTCAGGCTATCGTCCACCAGCACGGCCTCGCCGCCTTCCGTCCAGCGATAGACGCCGTTGAAGGGCAGTTCCTTGATCGGCGACTCATTGCCGTTGAGCAGGCCATAAGGCGGATCGGTGAAGTAGATCGCGCCAGACTTCGCGACATGCATGTCGTTCGGGCTGTTGAAGCGCTTGCCCTTGTAGCGATCGACCAGCACCGTCCGCTTGGCGCTGGCGAGATCGACGCGATCGAGCGAGCGGCCGCCCGAATTGGCGATCAGCAGCCGGCCCTGATGATCCATGGCCATGCCGTTGGAGCCCGCCTCGCGGACCAGCTTCGGGTCCGGGTTGGGCAGGCCCGAGGGCTCCATGAACACCGACACGCCGCCCTTGCGCGACCATTTGCGCATGATGTTGGCCGGCGGATCGGAGAAGAGCAGATAGCCGCCCTGGCGCACCCATACCGGCCCTTCGGCCCATTTGATGCCGGTGGCGATCACCTCCACCTTCGCGTCCGGCGCGATGATGCGGTCGAGCTTGGGCGAGACGCGGCGGACGGTGGGCGCCACGGCTTGCGCGAAAGCGGGCGCCGCCAGCAGCGCGACGCCGGACGCGAGGAAGGCGCGGCGATCGAACGCGATGCTCACAGCTTCACCACCTGGCCGCTGGCCGCCGAACGATAGATCGCCTCGATGATCCGCAAATCCCGCAATCCTTCCTCACCCGGCACGATCGGAGTAGCGCCCGTCGTCATGCACTCCGCCATATGGTCGAGCTGCGCCGCGAACATGTTGGCGCCCGGCCCCGGAGGGGGCGTCACCTCATGCTCGTCGTCCTTCACATGGACGCGCATCTTCTGGTCGCGATAGCTCGTCGCCGGCTCCAGATCGACCCAGCCCTTCGTGCCCGTCAGCCGGATATGGTTGTGGCCCGAGCTGTAGGACGACATGCACGCCGCCATCGCGCCCGACGGGAAGGTCAGCGTCCACTCGATGAGATCCTCCACCTCGTGGAAGCGCGGATCGCTGCGGTCGGTGCTTTCGCGCGCGAAGACGGAGGTCGGCTCCTCGCCGGTCATGTAGCGGGCGGCCTGGAGGCTGTAGATGCCCATGTCCATCAGCGAGCCGCCGCCCGACAGCGCCTTCTTGAGCCGCCACTTGCTCGGATCGCCCTGCACGAAGCCATGCTCCGAATGGACGTAGCGCGGCTTGCCGAGCGTGCCGTCCTTGACGAGCTTGATCGCCGCCAGATTGTGCGGCTCGAAGTGGCAGCGATAGCCGATCATCAGCTTCTTGCCCGCCGCCTTGCACGCCGCGATCATCGCCTCGCACTCGGCCGACGAGATCGCCATCGGCTTCTCGCACAGCACATGCTTGCCGGCCTTGGCGGCGCGGATCGTATATTCCGCGTGCATCGAGTTGGGCAGGATGACGTAAACGACGTCGATATCCGGGTTGTTACGGATGCTGTCGTAATTCTGGTAATTGTAGATGCCGTGGTCCGGCACGCCATATTGCTGGGCGACGCGCTTGGCCTTGGCCGGATCGCCGCTGACCAGCGCCACCACCTTGCTATGCTCGCAGTTGACGAACTGCGGCAGGATCACCTCCAGCGCATAATAGCCGAGGCCGACGATGGCATAGCCCACCTTGCGGCCCGGCGCCGCGCCCATAGCGCGCGCCTCCAGCGAAGCGGCGGCGAGGCCACCCGCAGCGATCAGCACATCCCGACGGCTCAACTCGATCATGATACGCATCCTCCCACTGGCTCTGCGGCCCGGCCGGATCATGATAACGCTGTCCAATGTTAGCGCAACCGTACTGGCGATCGCACACCGCCATCGCCATATCGAATCTCTTTGGTTGGGGAGAGGGACCGTGAGTGTCGCGTTTCGTCGCGAGAGCGACGATGAACATATGGAGCCGAAATTCGAGCTGCCGCTGCCGCCGGGGCCTAATCTGGTCACCGAGCGCGGACTGGCGCTCATCCAGGCGAAGGTGGACGAGCTGGAGGCCGCGCCCACCGAGGGGCTGTCCGAGGAGGAGCGCACCCGCCTGCGCCGCGAGCTGCGCTACTGGCGCACCCGTCAGGCGACCGCGCAACTGATGCCGCAACCGGCCGACGACGAGGTGGCCTTCGGCTCGCGCGTAAAATTCAAGCTCAACGGCCAGAAGCGCCAGATCGATATCGTCGGCGACGATGAGGCCGAACCCACGGCGGGCCGCCTCGCCTTCTCCGCCCCGCTCGCCCGCGCGATGATGGGCGCCTATGACGGCGAGCGCGTCGATTTCGGCGGCAAGGCGGGCGCGATCGAGGTGCTTTCAACCGGCCCGATCCCGGCCTAAGCCTTTGTTGTACCGCGATTTCCGAGTCAGCAGGCGATTCCGCCTGCTTTGAAATCGCTCTAGTTCGACCAGGCGGCGATGTCGTCCTCCTGCCCGACGAGCGCGAGCCCGTGGGCGATGGAGGTCAGCTCGCCGCCGGTCGCGATGCGGTCCGCGCCGAAGCGATCGAGGAAGATGCGGCGGATCGCCGGGATCAGCGACGAGCCGCCGGTCAGGAACACGCGGTCGATATCCCCTTCCGCAACGTTCGCCGCCGCCAGCGCCTGATCGACGGTCGCGGCGATGCGCGCGACATCCTCCGCGATCCAGCCTTCGAAGTCGGCGCGCGTCACCTCGGCGTCGATGGTGAGCCCCGCGCCCGAGAAGTGGAACGCGGCCTGCTCCTGCGAAGAGAGCGCCTTCTTGAGGCCGCCCACCGCGTCATAGAGCGGGTAGCCGAGTTCATTCTCGATCAGCGCGATCATGCGACCGATGGCTTCGGGTTCGACGGCGGTCTTCTGGAGCCGCGCCAGTTCCTCCATCGTCCGCCGGTTGCGCATCAGCGCGAGGCGGGACCAGTCGGCGAAGTCGGCGAACCAGCTCCGCGGAATCTCCAACTCCTTGTCGAAGGAACGGTAGGAGCCGCCCTTGCCCAGCATCGGCAGGATCAGCTTGTCGACGATACGGTAATCGAAGCGGTCGCCTGCGATGCCGATGCCGGCGTGCCCCAGCGGCTCGCAGCGCCGCTTCGCCCCCGGCGCCGCCACGCGCACCACCGAGAAGTCGCTGGTGCCGCCGCCGAAGTCCGCGACGAGGATGGTCGCCGGCGCGTCCAGCCGCGAGGCATAGCTGAACGCCGCCCCCAGCGGTTCGTAGACATAATGGATCTCGGCGCCGAAGCCCTGAAACATCGCGTCATAGCGCGTGCGGGCCAGCGCCGGATCGGGCCGCCCGCCGGCATATTCCACCGGCCGCCCGACGATCACCCGCTCCGGCCGCTTGTCGAGCCGGCCCGACGCATGGTCGGTGAGCTTGGAGAGGAAGAAGCGCCCCAGCTCCTCGAAGCGATAGCGCTTGTCGAACACCGAGGCCGTCTCGAAGCTGGCGCTGGCCGCGACCGACTTGAACGACTGGATGAAGCGGCTGTCCTCGGGATATTCGAGATATTCGGCGATCGCGAACGGCCCCGCCTCGACCGCGAGGCCACCCTTCACCGCATCGTCATGCCAGAAGCAGAGCGCGGAGCGGAACACCGAATCGGTCGCCCCTTCGGGCGCCGCGAAGGAGAGGAGTTCGGATGTGCCACCCGCCGCGCCCGCGAGGGCGGCGACGCTGTTGGTGGTGCCGAAATCGAGCCCGAGGGCGGCGTGCATCTTTCTCTCCGGTGGCGCGAGGGCGGGCGGCTATGCCGGGGAAGCGCCGCCTCCGCAACCCATCTTCAGAGCGAGATGCGACGCGTGATCTCGCTGCGCCGGGCGCTGATCTCGGTGCGGGCGCGCTCCATCGCCTCCATCTCGGTGGCGGCGAGGACATCCTCGATCACGCGGCGCAGATGGCTGTGCATCGCGGCGCGGGCGGCGTGCGCATCGCCGCTCTTCAGCGCGTCGAGGATGGCGCGATGCTCGTCGATGCGCGGATTGATGCCGCTGCGCGCCGCCTTGGCGAACATGTGGACGCAGAGCGGCGAGCGATAGCGCAAATCCCACAGCATCTCGATCACGCCGCGAATCGCGCTGTTGTCGGTGCAGGCGGCGATCTCGACATGGAAGCGGCGGTCGGCCTGCTCGGTCCGCATGTCGGGATTGGGGCCGGACATCTCGCGCATCAGCGTTTCGAGGCGGGCGAGCTTCTCCTCGGTCATCACCGTCGCGGCGAGCGCGGCCGTCTCGCCCTCGAACAGGATGCGCGCCTCGGTCAGCTCGAAGGCGCCGATGTCGAGTTCGAGCGCGGCGACCTCGGCGGGCGCGGTGTTCGTCACATAGAGGCCTGACCCGTGGCGCGCCTCGACCAGCCCGCGAATCTCGAGCGCGATCATCGCCTCCCGGATCGTCGGGCGGCTAACCGAGAACTCCTCGGCGAGGTCGCGCTCGCCCGGAAGCCGCGCTCCGGGGGCATATTGACCACTCTCGATGGCTTCACTGATGGCGGCGGCAACGCGCTGGTAGAGCTTCTGTCCGATGGCTGGCATGGCCAAGCTCTCCCACAAAGCCTCCGGCCGCACAAGGCAAACGGGACGACCGGCCTGACCAATATCGCCGATGGCGCGGCGCCTCTCCCGCGCGATAAGGCAGGCCGAAGAAGGAGCCCCCTCATGGACGATTTCCGCATGATGATCCGCCGCACCGGCGGCCCCGAGGTGATCGAGCGGGAGGCCGTCGCCCCCTCCGCCCCCGGCGTGGGCGAGGTGCGGGTGCGCCATCGCGCGATCGGCCTCAACTTCATCGACACCTATCGGCGCTCGGGCCTCTATCCGGTCGAGCTGCCGGCCGGGCTCGGGTCCGAAGCGGCGGGCGTGATCGAGGCGGTCGGCGACGGAGTCGAGGGCTTCGCGCCGGGCGATCGCGTCGCCTATGCCACCGGCCCGGTCGGCGCCTATGCCACGGTGCGGACGATGCCCGCGAAGGCATTGGTCCACCTCCCCGACGATATCGACGACGAGACGGCCGCCTCCGCCATGCTCAAGGGCATGACCGCCGCCTTCCTGATCGAGCAATGCGCGAAGGTGCGGCCGGGCGACACCGTGCTCGTCCATGCGGCGGCGGGCGGCGTCGGGTCGATTCTGGTCCAGTGGCTGAAGGCGATCGGCGCGGCCGCCATCGCCCATGCCGGATCGCCGGAGAAGGCCGCGCAGGCCAAGGCGCTGGGCGCGGCGCACGCGCTCTCCTGCCCGATGGACGCGCTGGCCGCCGAAGTCCGCGCGCTGACCGGCGGGCGCGGCGTGCCGGTGGTGCTGGACGGCGTCGGCAAGGCGAGCTGGGAGGCCTCGCTGGGCTCGGTCGCGCGGCGGGGGATGATCGTCAGCTATGGCAATGCCAGCGGCCCGGTGCCGCCCTTCGACGCGCTGACGCTGATGAAGACGGGTTCGATCTTCGTCACCCGCCCGACTCTCGGCGACTATGCGCACTCCCCCGAGGAGCGCCGCGCGCTGGCCGACCGGCTGTTCGCGATGATCCGCGGCGGAATCGCCGTTCCGGTCGGCCAGAGGCTCGCTTTGGGGGATGCGGCGGAGGCCCACAGGCGCCTCGAAGCCCGCCAGACGACCGGCGCGACGGTCCTTCTGCCCCGGAATTCGTGAAAAAGCGCGGAAACGCTGGACCTTCTTCATTTTGAACGGCTATGACCCGCCTCTCGTAAAGGAGGAGACGAGTTCCATGAACAACACTGAGCTCGCCGAGCAGATCGCTGCCGGCCACGGCCTGTCGAAGGCGGACGCCCGCAAGGTCGTCGACGCCGTTTTCGCCGCCATCACCGACGCCGCCGCCAAGGGCACCGAAGTTTCGATCAGCGGCTTCGGCAAGTTCAAGGTCAAGGACAGCCCCGCTCGCGAGGGCCGCAACCCGGCGACCGGCGAAGCGATGACCATCGCGGCGTCCCGCAAGCTCGGCTTCGCCCCGGCGAAGGCCGTGAAGGACAAGCTCAACGCCTGATCGTGAGCCTTGATTCGGTCCGCGCCTTCCTTGCGAGGAAGGCGCCGGATATCGCGATCATCGATCAGGGCGCCAGCACGGCCACGGTTTCCGAGGCCGCGCAGGCGCTGGGGGTCGAGCCAGGGCAGATCGCCAAGACGCTTTCGATCCGCATCGGCGATGCCGTCATGCTGATCGTCGCGCGCGGCGATGCCCGGCTCGACAACCGCAAGACCAAGGATATTCTCGGCGGTCGCCCCCGGATGCTGGGCGCCGAGGACGTGGAAGCGCTGACAGGCCATCCCGTCGGCGGCGTATGCCCCTTCGGCCTCGCCACGCCGCTTCCCGTCTATTGCGACATCTCTCTCAAGGATTTCGGCGAGGTCTATCCCGCCGCCGGATCGCGCACCAGCTCGGTGCGCCTCACGCCCGATCGCCTGGCGGAGCTGGTCGACGCGACATGGGTGGATGTCTGCTCGCTGCCCGTCGAGGCCGTCTAGGGCCGACCTCCCTCCCCCGGAAGCCGAGGGAGGGGATCGGAAAAGTCAGGACGCCGGCTTTTCCGCCGCCTTCGCCTGAGCCACCTGCGGCGCCTGCTGCTGCCAGCCGCCACCCAGCGCCCGGAACAGATCGACCTGCGCAAACGCGATGCGCGCGTCCGACGCCGCCAGATCGGCCTGGGCGTCCGCAAGCGTGCGCTGGGCATCGAGCACGGTCAGGAAGTCGGTCGTGCCCTCCTTCTGGCGGGCGAGGACGACATTCGCCGCCCGCTGCGCCTCGTCCCGCGCCGCGACCAGCGCCTGATGGCGGTCGATCTCGTGGGCATAGCCCGAAAGCGCCGTCTCGGTCTCCTGCAACGCCGTCAGCACCGTGCCGTCGAAGGTCGCCAGCGAAGCCTTGGTGTCGGCCTTGGCGCCCGCGATCTTGGCGCGGGTGGCGGCGATGTTCGGGAAGTTCCAGCTAATCAGCGGACCCGCCAGCCAGCGGAACGGGCCGCCGGTGAACACGTCCGAGAGGCCGGCGCTGGTCTGCCCGATCTGCCCGCCGAGCGAGATATGCGGATAGAGATCGGAGGTCGCGACGCCGATCCGCGCCGTGTCCGCCGCCAGCCTGCGCTCGGCCGCGCGCACGTCCGGGCGGCGTGCGATCAGCGCCGCGCCATCGCCGACCGGGATCGGCTGGGCGATCTTCGGCAACACCGTCGCATCGCGCGCCGCCTGCGGGAGATCCTGCGGCGTGCGGCCGGTCAGCGTCGCCAGACGGAAGAGCGCGGCATCGCGCTCGGCCTCCAGCGGGGCGACGTCCGCCTTGCGCTGATCGCGGAGCGCGGTGATGCGGATCAGGTCGAGCTTCTCCGACCGCCCCGCCTCGACCCGCGCCGCCGTGACGCGCGCCGACTTGTCGAGCAGCGCCACCGTATCGTTGGCGACCGCGATCTGCTGGGCGGAGGCGGTGGCGTCGGCATAGGCGCGCACGGTGTCGGCGACGACCGCCACCATCACCGCGTCGCGATCCGCCTCGGCCGCCTGCCAGTCGCCCCGCGCCGCCTGGACGCTGCGCTTCACGCGGCCGAACAGGTCGACCTCGTAGGAGACGTTGAGGCCGGTATCGAGGCTCCACTCCTCGCGCTTGGTGCCGGGGAAGACTTCGTAGCCCGGCACGCGCTGATAGTTGGTCGAGGCGCTGATCGACGTCTGCGGCAGGCGATCCGACTTGGCGCCGCGCAGGTTCGCCCGCGCCCGCTCCAGATGCGCCACCGCCACGCGGAGGTCCGTGTTGGCGGCGAGCGCATCGGCGATCAGGCCGTTGAGCACCGGATCATTGTAGAGATGCCACCACTGGTCGTCGGCCTTGGCGGTGGCGTCCACCGCCGGGTTGGCCGCGCCGATGAAGGGCTTGGCCGCGCTCGCCGCCGTCTGGGGCCGGTGATAATCCGGCCCCGCCGCGCAGGCGGTCAGCATCGTGGTCGCGGCGAGGAGCAGGGCCAGCCCGCCCCTCCCCCGTTCGCCCTGAGCCCGTCGAAGGACGTGCCCCGTGCGCGCCGCTCGCGGCCCGTGCTTCGGCAAGCTCAGCACGAGCGGATCTTTTGTGGCTCGCGAAATGAAAGATGTGGTCATGACGAACCTCATTCGGCCGGCTGGAGGACGGGGGCGGCCTCGTCCCCGCCACGACGGCGGAGGCGCGACAGCCGGTCACCCAGCGCACGGCACACGACATAGAAGGTCGGCGTGAAGAGCAGGCCGAAGCCGGTCACACCCGCCATCCCGAAGAACACCGCGGTGCCCAGCGCCTGCCGAAGCTCGGCGCCCGCCCCCTTCGCGATCACCAGCGGCACGGCGCCGAGGATGAAGGCGAAGCTGGTCATCAGGATCGGACGCAGACGGGTCCGCGCCGCCTGCACCGCCGCGTCGATCGGCGACAGGCCGTCCTTCTCCTCCGCCTGCTTGGCGAACTCCACCACGAGGATCGAGTTCTTGGCCGCGAGTGCGATCAGCACGACCAGGCCGATCTGGGTGAGGACGTTATTGTCCATCCCCCGCAGGTTCACGCCGGCCATGGCGGCCAGCAGGCACATCGGCACGATCAGGATGATCGCGAGCGGCAGCGTCAGGCTCTCATACTGGGCAGCCAGCACGAGGAAGACGAACAGCGTGCCCATGGCGAAGACGAGGCCCGCCGTGTTGCCGGCCGTCTTCTGCTGATAGGCGATGCCCGTCCACTCATGGTCGTAGCCCGCCGGCAGAGCGTCGCCGAGCTTCTCCATCACCTGGAGGGAGTGGCCCGTCGAGTAGCCCGGCGCGGTGTCGCCATCGACCTCGACCGCCGGCATCAGGTTGTAGCGCACCACGCGATACGGCCCGTTCTTGTCCTTGAAGGTCGAGACGGCGCCGATCGGAACCATCGCGCCGGAGTCCGAGCGGGTCTTGAGGTTGGCGATGTCCGCCACCGTGTTGCGGAAGGGCGCGTCGGCCTGTGCGGTCACATGGAAGGTGCGGCCGAGCAGGTTGAAATCGTTGATGAACGCCGAGCCCAGATAATCCTGAAGCGTCTCGAACACGCGCTCCGGCGGCACGCCCAGCAGGGCGGCCTTGCGGCGGTCCACGTCGGCGAAGATGCGCGGCGTGCCCGTCTCGAAGAAGGTGTAGATCTGCTTCAGGCCTTCGGTCTTGTTGGCGTCGCCGATGAGCTTGGCCGAGACCTTGGCGAGTTCCTGATAGGAACGGCCCTCACGATCCTCGACCATCATGCGATAGCCGCCGGCCGAGCCAATGCCCTGCACGAGCGGCGGCGGCACCAGCAGCACGCGCGCCTTGTCATAGCCCGCGACCGCCTTGTTCGCCTGATCCATGATCCCGGCGTAGGTGGCGCCCTCGGCCTTACGCTCCTCGAAGGTCTTGAAGGGGAAGTAGATGGCGGCCGAGTTGGGGGCGGCCGTCTGCGACGGGCCGTCGAAGCCGGCGAACATCACCGCGCCGCGCAGGCCCTTAATGGGCAGGATCTTCTGCGCGATCTCCTGCGTCACCGCGTCGGTCCGTTCGAGCGAGGAGCCCGAGGGGAGCTGCACGATGGCGAGGAAATAACCCTGGTCCTGCGCCGGGATGAAGCCGCCCGGCGTGATCCAGAACAGCCCCAGCGTCGCCGCGATCAGCGCGGCATAGACGGCCAGCATCTTCTTCGGCCGCTGCACCAGGAAGTGGGTCAGCCGCGCATAGCCGTTGCCCAGACGATCGAAGCCGCGGTTGAACTTGTCCGCGAAGGTGCGGCCGGCGCGCTGGAAGGCGTTGCCGCCCTCCCCGCCATGCTGGCCCTTGGGCTTGAGCAGCATCCCCGCCAGCGCCGGCGACAGCGTCAGCGACAGGATCAGCGAGAACACGGTGGCCGACGAGATCGTCACCGCGAACTGCTTGTAGAAGGCGCCCGAAAGGCCCGTCAGGAACAGCGTCGGCACGAACACGGCGCAGAGCACCAGCACGATGGCGACGAGCGCGGTCGATACCTCGTCCATGGAGACGCGGGACGCCTCCTTGGGGTTGAGCCCATGCTCGATGTTGCGTTCCACATTCTCCACCACGACGATCGCGTCGTCGACGACGATGCCGATGGCGAGCACCAGGCCGAACAGCGACAACGTGTTGAGCGAATAGCCCACGCCCGCCAGCACCGCGAAGCTGCCGATCAGCGACACCGGGATGGCGATGATCGGGATGACCGCCGCGCGCCAGCTCTGAAGGAAGACGAGGATCACGATCACCACGAGGATCACCGCCTCGCCGAGCGTGTGGTACACGGCATCGATCGACTGGCTGATGAACTCGGTCGGGTTGTAGATGACCTTATATTCCAGGCCCTTGGGGAAGCGGGCACCGAGCTTCTTCATCTCGGCGCTGATCGCGATGGCGGACGAGAGCGCGTTGCCGCCCGGCCGCTGCATCGCCGCCACGATCACCGACGGCTTGCCCGAGAGATAGGCGTTGGTGCCATAGTCGGCGGCGCCCAGCTCGACGCGGCCGATGTCGGAGACGCGCACCTGACGGCCGTCCGGGTCGGTGCGGATGACGATGTTGGCGAACTGCTGCGGATCGGTGAGGCGGCCCTGCGTCTCGATGCCGATCTGGAAGGCATCATGCGTGTTGTAGGGCGGCGCGCCGATCGAGCCGGCGGCGACCTGCACGTTCTGCGCGCGCAGAGCGGTGACGATCTCGTCCGCCGTCAGGTTGAGTGCTGCGGCCCGGCCCGGATCGATCCAGATGCGCATCGCATAGTCGCGCGCGCCGAAGATCGTCACGTCGCCGACGCCGTCGATACGCGACAGGCGGTCACGCACCTGCGTCAGGGCGTAGTTGGAGATGTAATCCGGCCCATAGGTGCCGTCCGGCGACTGGATGTTGATCGCCATCAGGAAGTTGGGCGACGTCTTGCGCGTCACGACGCCCAAGCGCTGCACCTCCTCGGGCAGGCGCGGCAGCGCCACCGCGACGCGGTTCTGCACCAGCACCTGCGCGGCATCGAGGTTGGTGCCGATCTTGAAGGTGACGGTGATCGTCACCTTGCCGTCGCCGGTCGACTGCGACGACATGTAGAGCATGTCGTCGACGCCGTTGATCTCCTGTTCGATCGGCGCGGCGATCGTCTCGGCGACCGTCTCGGCGGACGCGCCGGGATAGTTGGCGGCGACCGTCACGGTCGGCGGCACGATGTCGGGATATTGCGAGACGGGAAGCCCGAAATAGGCCAGCCCGCCGACCACCGTGATGAGCACGGCGATCACCGCCGCGAAGATCGGGCGATCGATGAAGAAGCGAGAGAGACGCATGACGTCGTCCTTGCTGAAAGGGGGTGATCCCCGGCCGGAGGGGGGAAAAGGGGCCGGGGATCTTGGGGCAGCCTGGGTAAGCACCGCCCCAAACGGGAATGTCGGTTCGCCTTAGCGGGCGAAGGTGGCCTGCGCGGGCACCGGCGTTTCGGCCTCGGGCGCGCTGGCGGCGGGATCGGGCGCGACCTTGCCGTCGTGCGGCACGACCTTGGTGCCGGGGATCGCCCCCTGCATACCCGCGATCACCACCCGGTCGCCCGGCGTCAGGCCCGAGCGGATGATGCGCAGCCCGTCCACCACCGCACCCAGCGTCACCGGCTTGGCGACGACGCTGTCATCCTTGTCCACGACGAGCACGGTCTTGCGCGCCTGATCGGTCTGGATCGAGGCGTCGGGCACCAGCAGCGCGTGCGTCGTGCCGCCGGTGGCGAGGCGCATGTTGCCGAACATGCCCGGCGTCAGGAACGAGTCCGGGTTGGCGAGCGTCGCGCGGCCGCGGATCGTGCCGGAGCGCGGATCGAGGCCGTTGTCCGTGAAGTCCAGCGTGCCCGTCCACTTGTAGGCGGCTTCATCCTGAAGGCGGATCTGCACCGTGGTTGCGGGCTTGCCCTCCTTCTTGGCGCGCTGCGTCTTGAGGAACAGCGCCTCGGAGGCGTCGAAGGAGAAATAGATCGGATCGAGCGCGTTGATGGTGGTCAGCAGCGTGGCCGACGTCCCCTCCCCGCCCACGACGAGATTGCCGGTGTCGACCCGGCGATCGGAAATGCGGCCCGAAACCGGCGCGCGCACCTCGGTCCACTCCACATCCAGCGAACGCTCGCGCAGACGCGCCTGCGCGCCGGCCAGCGCGGCGTCCGCCGACTGGACCTTCGAACGCAGCGCATCGATCTCGCCCGCCGAAACCGCATCGTCACCGCTCAGGCGGTTGGCGCGGGCAAGGTCCGAGCGGGCGAGCGTCAGCGCGCTCTGGGCGCTGGCGACGCTGGCGCGGGCCTCGGCCTGCGCCGCGAGGAACGGGCGCTGATCGATGGTGAAGAGGATCTGCCCCTTCTTCACCACGTCACCGTCCTTGAAGTGGCGCTGCACCACCTGCCCCGAGACGCGCGGACGCACCTCGACCGACTGGCTGGCGACGAAGCGGCCGACATAATCGTCCCACTCGGTCACGTCGCGGGCGAGCGGGGTGGCGACGGTCACGTCCGCCGGCGGCATCCCGGCGGGCGCGGCCGGGGCGTGGTGGAACACCTTGAAACCGGCAAAGGCGACCAGCGCCAGCGGCACCGCCACAAGGGCGCGCCGCTGCCATCGTCCTTCGCTGGCCGGCGCGTCGATGCGCTCATCCTGGTCTACGCGTGTAAGCATGTTCATGCCGAGGCCCTCCCGGTGCGGCTGGATCGGCCGGCGGCAATGCTCGCCAGCATCAGTTCAAGTTGATCGATATTGAAACCGGCGGCCTTGAAGGCGTGGATCGCGGAGTTCGGCACCACATAACCATGGTGCCACGCCTGCACGGCGAGCCGGCGCAGCGCCTCCAGCCGCGGATCGGCAAGGCGGCGCGCGATGCCGCCGCCGAACAGCCACGCCGACAGGCGCGACAGACGCGTGGGCTCCGACAGGCTGGACAGCCGGTCGCGCCGGGCGAGCCGGATCACCTCCCACTCCACATCCGTGAAGCCGATCGCCTCGACGGACGCCGAGGGGGAGAAGCTCTGCGGGAACAGGGGCTGCGCCGTCATCGTCGCAAACGGTTCCCGCACATCGAGATAGGCCATGACGTCTCCCTTTCAGACAGACGACCGCCACCACGGACGCGCGACACGGGGGCCGCGCCTCACCGGGAGGCCGCAGGGATGCACGAAGCCGCCCCGCGAGCCACACGAAGCGGCCCACGCCAGACGGCGTTGATGGTTCGAAATCGGCGCGCGCCCGATCGGCGGAGGCGCCCGGACAATCAGCGGACGGCGATACCCTCGCCGGCCGGATCACCCGCAATCATGATATCCACGCCGCGCACACCGACGCGGCGCCAGAATTAGTTGCCGTATTGGAGCATGGCGCAAGCTCCCCGTCTGCCCCCGCCGGATGGCGAGCTGTCATTTCATACTGACAGGTATATAATGCAGTGCAGCGAGAGTCGTCAACCTATTTCTATACCGCTTAGTAGTTTTGGTCTAGCGGCTTGGCCACACCATCATCGCGGTATCGACCAGCTTGCTGAGATCCTTGCAGGAAACGCCGCTGCTGGCCTGCACCAGCATACCCTGGATGACGGCGCCGAGATAACGGGCAAGCCCTGCCGGATCGACATGATCGGGCAGATCGCCCTCGTCGCGCGCGCGCTCGAACCGCTGGATCAACGCCGCTTCGGATGATGCCCGGCGCGCGATCACCTCGGCCTTGATGGACTCGGCCTCCGCCCCGCAGGCCAGGCTGGAGATGACACCCAGGCATCCCCTCGGATCGCTGGTGCTCCTCTGCATCTCGAGCGCGCCGTGCAGCAATCGCTCGGCCACCTCGCGCGCGGTCGGCGCATTCAGCGCGGCCCCCATATAAGCGAGCTTCTCCTGCTCGTAGAGATCGAGCGCCTTGCGGAACAGGGATTCCTTGTTGCCATAGCAGGCGTAGAGGCTGGGGCGCGTGATGCCCATCGCCTCGGTCAGCTCGGTGAGCGAAGCGCCCTCATAGCCGCGCAGCCAGAAGACGCGCAGCGCGGCCGCGAGCGCCTCCTGGGCGTCGAATTCACGCGGCCGGCCACGCGGCACGGCGGCGGTGACATTGCTTTCCATACCGATCGATATAGTGAGTTACCGGAGATTCGTCCACCTGGACTCTGAGGCGGGCTGGGAACCGGGAGCCTCCGGCCATCGCCGAAAGCTCCCTTCCCTTACGGCATTCAGGCCTTCTCGATCGTCGAGGAGGTTTTCCACAGATCGATGCCGCCTTCGGTGGCATGGGTGTCGATCTCGGCCAGTTCCTCTGGCGAGAAGGCGAGATTCTTCACGGCATCGAGCGAGTCGTCGAGCTGGGCGACGGTGCGTGCCCCGATCAGCGCCGAGGTGACGCGCCTGTCGCGCAGCACCCACGCGATCGCCATCTGCGCGAGCGTCTGGCCGCGACGCCGGGCGATTGCGTTCAGCGCGCGGATGCGGGCGATATTCTCCTCGCTCAGCAGCTTCTCGCCCAGCGAGCCGCCCTTTGCCGCGCGCGCATCCTCGGGCACGCCGTTCAGATATTTCGACGTCAGCATCCCCTGCGCCAGCGGCGAGAAGGCGATGCAGCCGGCGCCCAGCTCCTCCAGCGTGTCGAGCAGCCCCCCCTCGATCCAGCGGTTGAGCATCGAATAGCTCGGCTGGTGGATGAACAGCGGCACGCGCTCCTCCGCGAGGATGGCGGCGGCCTTGCGGGTCAACTCGGGCGAATAGCTGGAGATGCCGACATAGAGCGCCTTGCCCTGCCGGTGGATCTGGGTGAGCGCGCGCATCGTCTCTTCGAGCGGCGTCTCGGGGTCGACGCGGTGCGAGTAGAAGATGTCGACATAATCGACGCCCATCCGCTTCAGCGACTGATCGAGGCTGGCGATGAGGTACTTCTTGCTGCCGCCGATGCCGCCATACGGCCCCGGCCACATGTCCCAGCCGGCCTTGGTCGAGATGATGAGCTCGTCGCGATGCGCGGCGAAGTCGGTCGCCATCACGCGGCCGAAATTCTCCTCGGCCGAGCCGTAGGGCGGGCCGTAATTGTTCGCGAGGTCGAAATGGGTGACGCCCCGGTCGAACGCGCGGCGCAGCATGGCGCGGCCGGTTTCGAACACGTCGGCGCCGCCGAAATTCTGCCAGAGGCCGAGCGAGATGGCGGGAAGGTCGATGCCGCTGCGGCCGGTGCGGCGATAGGGCATCTGGCCGTCATAGCGGTTGGCGGCGGCGGTGTAGGTCATCACGGCTCCTGATGCTCTCGGGATTTGCGGCGCCTCTTGCCACCACGCGGGCGCGAGTTCCAGCGCTGTCGGATCAGGCGGCGAGCGACAGCGCCGAACCGCCCATCATCCCGTCGGCGAGGAAGACGGAAAGCTCGCGGACCAGCTCGCCGGCCGGCCCGTCCTCGCCCACCACGGTCATCTCCGCGACGGGCAGCGCCGGCCAGCGATCGCCGCGCAGGATGCGGACGCCCTCGTGCAGGAAGGATTGCCCAAGCGCCGTCACCCCCATCCCCGCCGTCAGCGCCGCCTGGAGCCCGGCGAGGCTGCTCGCGGTGCAGGCGGTCACCCAGTCGCGCCGGACGCGATCGAGCGAGTCGGTCATCGCGGCGCGATAGGTGCAGGGCGGCCGCATCACCACGAGGCGGGCGGGCTGGGCGGGATCGGGCTCATAATCCGCCGCCGCGATCCAGACGAGCGGCTCGCGCCACAGCACGCGGCCCGAGCGCACCGGCGTCTCGGGCTGGCTCAGCGCCACCACGGCATCGAGCTTGCCGTCCTTGTGGCGCGCGAGCAGCTCGACGCTGATCCCGGTCGACAGCTCCAGATGCACCGAGGAATGCAGCGCGAAGAAGCGCGAGAGCAGCTTCGGCAACTGCGTCGGCACCAGATTCTCCGAGATGCCGAGCCGAAGCGTGCCGATCTCGCTCGGGCGGCGCAGGCCGCGCAGGAAATCGTCGTTGAGCGCCAGCATCTGCCGCGCCACCACCAGCAGACGCTCGCCATCCGGCGTCAGACGCAGCGACCGGCTGGTGCGCGCGAAGACGCTGCGTTCCAGCATCTCCTCCAGCCGGATCACCTTCTGGCTCACCGCCGACTGCGACCGGCCGACCAGCGCGGCGGCGGCGGTGAAGCTGCCCGTCTCCGCCACCGCGACGAAGGCGCGCAGCAGATCGGTATCGAGGAGGGGCTCGGTCGGCATCCAGTTGCCTCGCAAATGAGTCGACACCGATCTATTCCCCTCCCCGATCGATCGCAAGATCAGGCGGCCTTGCCGATCGAGGCGCCGCCATCGACGAACAGCGTCTGCCCGGTGGTGAAGCTGGCTTCCTCCGAGAGGAAATAGGCGATGGCGGCCGCCAGTTCATCGGGCTGGCCGAGGCGGCCCATCGGCACCATCGAGAGGAAGCGCTTTTCCGCGTCGCTGCCCTTCGGCGTGTTCTGGCGGAACAGCTCGGTCTCCACCGGGCCGGGCGCGACGCCGTTGACGGTGACGCCGGTGCCGGCCAGCTCCAGCGCCCAGGTGCGTGTCATGCTGTTGATCGCGGCCTTGGCGGCGGCATAGGCGGTACGGTCCCGCCAGCCGAGCGACACGAGGCTGGAGATGTTGACGATCCGCCCCCAGCCGCGCGCCTTCATGCCGGGGAGCAGCGCGTTCACGGTCTGCACGGTCGGATGGATGTTGGTGCGGAAGATGTCGTCGACGTCGGTCAGGTCGATCGAGCCGACCTGATGCATCCGCGCGAGCCCGACATTGTTGACCACGCCGTCGAAGGCATGGCGCAGGGCGAGGTCGGCCAGCGCCTCGTCGGTCGCGACGCGATCGCTGAGATCGATCGAGACGAGCGCGCCGGGAAAGCTCGCGTCCGCGCCGCGCGCGATGCCGACGACGCTGTGACCGGCCGCCGCCAGCCGCTCCGAGAGGGCGCGGCCGATGCCCTTGCTGGCGCCGGTAATGAGGAAAGTGCGGGCCATGTCGGATATCCTTCGTTTCTACCGGATGGGGCCGGCTCGCGAAGGCGAATGCGCCCATCGCGCTCAACAGGGAAACGCATAGTTCTTATTCCATCCAGTTGAAGAACTGTTGGATGGCGTCATCCCGGCGCAGGCCGGGATCCAGAGCCAAGGACGGCATCGCTTGCCGCCCTGGATCCCGGATCAAGTCCGGGATGACGAAGAAGATTTAGGACGGCATCGCCCGCCCGATGATCGCACGGACATCCACCGGCGCGTCGAACGCCCCATAGGCCATCCCGCGCTCCGCCAGTCGCAGACGGCAGAACGGCTCCGCCATCGGGCTCTCCCACAGCAGCAGCACCGCCGCCTGCGCCGCCAGCGCCAGCCGCTCGGCCAGCAACCGCGCCCGCCCTTCATCCGCGTTCCGCAGGTCGATGCCGTCGAGCCACGCATCATAGAGCCGATCCCGCCCCCGCGCGCCGTCGAGGAAGCTCCGCAACGCCTCGACGCCCTCCGGCTCGCGGGCGATCGCCCGCAGCAGGTCGAGCGCAATGACGTTGCCCGAGCCTTCCCAGATCGCGTTCAGCGGAGACTGGCGGAACAGGCGCGGCATCGGCCCCGCCTCGATATAGCCGGCGCCGCCATGGCACTCCATCGCCTCGGTCACGAGCCCCGGCGCGCGCTTGCACACCCAATATTTGGCGAGCGGCGTGAGCAGCCGCGCCAACGGATCGCCCTCGTCGAAGGCCTGCGCGATGCGGAGCCCGATCGCCGTCGCCGCCTCGCTCTCCACCGCCAGATCGGCGAGCACGGCTGCCATGGCCGGCTGGTCGACGAGCCGCTTCTGGAAGGCCGAGCGATACGCCGTGTGCCACAAGGCCTGCGCCAGCGCCGCGCGCATCTGGCCGGCCGAACCCACCACGCAATCGAGCCGGGTATGCTGCACCATGCGCAGGATCGTCGCGATGCCGCGCCCCTCCTCCCCGATCCGGCGGGCCAGCGCGCCATGATATTCGATCTCGGAAGAGGCGTTGGAGCGGTCCCCCAGCTTGTCCTTGAGCCGCATCACGCGGAAGCCGGCATTGCGGTTCCCGTCCGGCAGCCAGCGCGGCACGAGAAAGCAGGTGAGCCCGCCCTCCGCATAAGCGAGCGTCAGAAAGGCGTCGCACATCGGCGCCGAGCAGAACCATTTGTGCCCGGTCAGCCGATACCAGCCCGCATCGTCGGCGATCGGCTCGGCGCGCGTGGTGTTGGCGCGGACATCCGAGCCGCCCTGCTTCTCGGTCATCGCCATGCCGATGGTGACGCCCGCTTTCTCCCCCGCCGGGCGGAAGGCCGGATCGTAGCGGCCGGCAAGGATGCGCGGCACCCATTCCTTCGCCACCGCCGGCTCGACACGGAGCGCGGGGACGGAGGCGTAGGTCATCGTCATCGGGCAACTCGTGCCGGCGTCGGGCTGGCCGGTCAGGAACAGGGTCGCGGCGTGGAGGACATGGCCGACAGCCGTTCCGTCCCAGGCGACCGAGGCGAACCCCGCCTCCAGTCCCAGCGCCATCAGCCGGTGATAGGCGGGATGGAAGCGCACCTCGTCGATCCGCCGGCCATAGCGGTCGAAGCTCTCCAGCACCGGCGGGTTGCGATTGGCCTCGACGCCCCAGTCGATCACCTCGGCCGAGCCGATCCGCGCGCCAAGCGCCGTCAGCCGCTCGCCAGCAGCAGCGGCACCCACTCGCGCCACCGCATCGCGGAGCGCATGGTCGGTGGTGAAGAGATTCACGTCCTCGAACGGCGGCGGCTGGTTGAAGACCTCATGCGTATCAAGCTCGGTGATCGGCCGGATGACGGACATGACGACACACTCCCCTCGCTGCGGGGCATAGCATGTCATGTGGTTCTTTCGATAATTGGGCCTTCCGGGAAGCGATGTCGGCACGCTGTCCGTGAAGAACCCGATCGCCGGGGATGTAACCCGGGATGTATCGGCGCGTGTTCAGGAGTAGACACTGACGGCCATGGTCCGCGATGCCAGGTCGGGCGACCTGTGTGATGCGTCCCCCGGCCGGTTTGATCGCGCCATCCGAGGAAGAGAGCCGCCATGCACCGTTTTCCGCACCCCGTCTTCGTCGCTGCCGGCCTGCGCACGCCCTTCGGACGCGGTGGGGGCGCCCTTGCCGACTATGACGCGATCGGCCTCTCGGTGCCGGTCGCCCAGGCAATGGCGGTGCGCGCCGAGCCGGACCTGGTGGTGTGGGGAAGCGTGATCCCCAATATCGGCTGGAGCAATATCGCACGCGAGATGTGGCTCGACGCGAAGCTCAACCCGAACGTCCCCGCCTTTTCGGTCGTGCTCGCCTGCTCGACCAGCATGACCGCCGCCTTTGCCGCCGCGGGCATGTTGGGTGGCGGGACGGACCTTGCCATGGTGGGCGGCGCGGAGGTTATGAGCCGTCCGCCGATCGCGTTGACCGCCGACGCCTCGAAGCGACTGACCGATCTGTTCGGACGGAACCCCGCCGCAGCGCTGGCCGCGCTGCAATCGCTCCAGCCGCAGGATTATCTGCTGCCGGTCAAGGGATGGTCCAACCGCATCACCGGGCGAACGATGGGCGATCATATGGAGGAAACCGCGAAGGCGTGGCACATCGGCCGCGAGGCGCAGGACGACTGGGCGCTCAAGAGTCACCAGCGTGCGGTCGCCGGGTGGAACAACGGGTTCTTCGACGATCTGGTCATCAAGCTGCCCGAGCTTGGGCGCGATGCCAACCCGCGCGCCGATACCTCGGCGGAGAAGCTCTCCGCGCTCAAGCCGGCCTTCGACAGGACCAGCGGCATGGGCACGATCACCGCCGGGAATGCATCGCCGATCACGGACGGCGCCGCCGGCTGCTGGATCGCGAACGAGGCCGGCCTCGCGCGGCTCCCGGAGAATACCCCCTATGCGCGCCTCATCGACTACGAGATCGCGGCCGTCGATCATCATGTCGAGGGGCTGCTGATGGCGCCGTCCTACGCCATTCCGCGTCTGCTTGCCCGTCATGGCCTGCGCTTCGAGGATATCGGCCTCTGGGAGCTGCACGAAGCCTTCGCCGCGCAGGTGCTGGCGAATGTCGCCGCGATCGAGCGCCCAGACTGGATTCACTCGAAGACCGGCATCGCGACGGATTTCGGCCCCTTCCCGTGGGACCGGGTCAATCCCAACGGAGGCTCGGTCGCGATCGGGCACCCGTTCGGCGCCACGGGCGCGCGCGATCTCAGTCAGGCGGTGAAGGAACTCTGGACGCGGCCGGCGGGGACGCGGGCCATCATCAGCGTCTGCGCGGACGGCGGCCAGGGAACCGTCGCGCTGCTCGAGCGCGTCTGAGCGATTTCGCACATGCCGGATCAGGTTCCCGCGTTGCAGGCCGAAGTGGCAGCCTGCACCTTTTGCGCGCCGCATCTCCCGCTGGGGCCTCGCCCGATCACGCAGTTCAGCGCTTCCGCGCGCATTCTCATCATCGGGCAGGCGCCCGGCACCAAGGTGCATATGAGCGGTATCCCCTGGGCTGACGACAGCGGCGATCGCTTGCGCGAATGGACCGGGATCGGCGCGGACCAATTCTACGATCCGGCCAAGGTGGCGCTGGTGCCGATGGGATTCTGCTATCCGGGGAAGGCCGCCGGCGGAGACGCGCCACCCCGGCCGGAGTGCGCGCCGCGGTGGCACGCCCGCATTCTGGATCTGCTTCCCGCCGACCGGATCACGCTCCTCGTCGGATCCTATGCCCAGCAATATTATTTGCCCAGGGATGCGGGCTCCACCCTGATCGCTCGGGTGCGCAGCTTCGAGCGCTTCGCTCCTGCGATCTTCCCGACCCCCCATCCATCGTGGCGCAGCGTCGGCTGGATGAGGCGCAATCCCTGGTTCGAGATGGAGCTGCTTCCGCGGCTGCGCGCGGCGATCGCGGCGCATCTGTCGGACGGCTGAGACCTCCTCGCCTATGAGCATGATCGTTACGGCCGGTAGGCCTGCGTGACCCACGGCGCGCCTCCGAACCGAAAGAAAGTCACTCCCGCTGAAACCGAACGGCGTGGCGCTTCGGCGCAATCGCCGTCGAGCCTTCGGATTGATGCGGCGGGCGCTTCATGACCAGAAGGTCGATCATCTCCTGTCGATCGTCGGCGGTGGCGATCGGAAGCGTCAGGAACATCCCGTCGGGATAAATCTTCGCCCGGTCGTATCGCTCGACCAACTGCGGACGCCAGGTGTAGCGACGTTCCTCGAACTTCTCCCGCTCCGCGCCGCCGAACACGATGGTGACCGAGAAACGCCGATATTCGGGAACGAAGGTGCAGAACGCCCTGATCTTCTTGTAGCGGCGCGACCACCCCCTCTTTTTGCCGTTGAGCCATTCGGGGACGAACACGCCGGGGTAATTCTCGTCGATCCAGCCCTCGAGTGAACGCCACTGCCCGAACGCCTCCGGCCCGAGCCAGTCGCGGACCCTGGCCGCGTCGGGCGCGGCCGAAAGATCGATCAGCCGGTCGCCGATCTGGGGAAACTGTTCCATCTCTTTTGCCTTCCACTATCGTGCCAGCGCGTGCGCGGGATCGCGACGATCTTCGAGCCGATCAGGCCGGTGCCGCCTATGACGACGATCTTCACGGGCTCAATCTCCGCCCTGCGCCGCGATGCGCGGGCTTTCGGCCACCACCGACAGGTCGATCGTGGCGAGCGCCTTTTCGCGCGCCGCCGCCGCTGCTTCGCCGACGAGGAAGGCGGTCGCCTGGATCGACAGGAACTGGATGCAGTTGAGGCCCATGCTGCCGAGCACGGTCGTCAGATAGGGCGTCAGGAAGTCGGGCTGATTGGCCAGATCGCCCGTGAAGGTGCCGCCGGATGCGATGGCGACGTACACCGGGCGGTCCGTGACCATTCCCGTCTTGCCCGTCGGCGTCGTCCTGAAGGTGCGGCCGGCACGCATGATCTGATCGATCCACGCCTTCAGGACCGAGGGGACGGTGAGGTTGTGCATCGGCGTCCCGATGACGATCGCGTCCGCCGCCTCGACTTCCCGGATAAGCTCCTCGGAGAGATCGAGCGAGCCCGGAACAGGCCTCGCCAGCGTCGAGGGCGACGAAAGCGTCGTCGCATAGTCGGCCGTGGCGTGCGGCAACGGACTGGCGCCGAGATCGCGCCGGCTGACATGGCCGCCGGGTGCCGCGTCGAGAAGCATCTCGACGATCGCGGCCGACAGTCCGCGACTGTGCGACTCCTCGCGCGGGCTGCAATCGATGTGCAGGATGTTGAACGTCATGCTGTCGCTCCGTTGCGATTTCGCGATGGCCGGGCTCCGTCGACGGGCGTCGGGAGCGCGATCGCGGGAAAACCCAGGCGCATCCCGAACATCCTGCTCGGTGCGCCTGGGCTCCCGGTTACAATCGCCTCGCCTCAGGCGCCCAAGGAGCGGGAGAGCGCCGGCCTGACGATCGTCACGCTCAGATCGTGCCCGCCGCGGCGACCGCGGGGAAATCCTTGTCGGGATCGAACACGTTGTTGAAGAAGTTGGTCAGCGAATACATCGCGACGAGCGCCACGATCTCGATGATGTTCGCCTCGGTGAAGCCGGCGGCGCGCACAGCCGCCAGATCGGCGTCGCCGACCTTGCCACGGGTCTCGATGACCCTGCGGGCGAACTGGACCGCCGCATCGCGCCTGGGATCGTTCGCGTGGCCCCTGCGGGCGAGCACGATCTCCTCCGGCGACATCTTCGCCATATGCTCGGCGGTGAAGCTGTGCACGGTCAGGCAATAATCGCAGCCGTTCACCTCGGAGACCGCAAGGCCGATGCTTTCGCGCGTCTTCACGTCGAGCGACTTGCTGAGCGAGCCGAGCAGGGCCGCCCAGGCGTTGAACGCGATCGGGCTCTGCGCGAAGGCCGCCATCATGTTCGGGGTGAACCCGATAGTCTTGGTGAACGCATCGAGGGTTCCCCTGGAATCGGCCGGAACCTGATCGGGCGAGAGGACTTCATAACGTGCCATGGTCATTCTCCTTGTGGGGTCGGCAAGCTTGGGTTGAGGGTCAGGCGAACTGGAGGACGTCCAGCACCGGGAGCCGTGGCTTCTGCGGCCAGTTCCCCGGACGCTCCGGCCCGACAGAAAGAAGCATCACGGGGATTTCATTGTCGGCGAGATCGAATTCGCGGGCGACCGCGTCGAAGTCGAAGCCGATCATCGGGGTCGAGCCCCAGCCAAGCGAGCGGGCTGCGTAGATGATCGTGGCGGCGCCGAAGGTGGCGGTGCGGATCGCCTCGTCGCGCTGGAGCTGGACATCGTCGTCGTAAAGACCCCGCGCCGGGTTCTCCCAGTCCGGGATGATGGAGGCCGGCATGATCCCGGCTTCCACGGCCGGCGCGAGGCAGGCCGGAACGGTGCTGGCATCCGCCATCTTGCCGACGACGATGAAGGTCACCGCGGCCTCGGATGTCGCGGGCTGGTCCCACGCGATCGGGCGCAACCGGGCCTTGGCCTCGGGCGAACGCACGGCAATGAAACGCCAGTTTTGCAAGTGGAAAGAGGTTGGCGCGGAAGTCCCGATCTTCACAAGATCACTGATCTGCTCGTCACTTAGCGTCGCGCTCTTATCATAATATTTAGTCGAACTGCGGCTCAGCATGGCATCTATGATAGCATTTTTCATGACTAGCTCCTTTATCTGTGCCGTTGTTGAGATGGTTCTACTGCGATCGATTGCGTCTTTCGAGACGCACAAGGCTCAATTTGCTGCTCGATATGCTCAAACCTGCCTCGATCGCGGGCGTGCATCTTCGCTTGCGCGAACGGGCTCCGGTCGCGCGGGCTTCACATCAGGCTTTATTGAGGAAGAAAAACGGATCGCCGGGGCGGGCCGCGACAGCAGCATGGGGGCCGGCGGTCTGAACAATCGTTCGGTCTGCCGCGCGCCATCATAAGCGCTGCGCCTACTGGCTCGCGCGCGCCTGGCGGCGCCATTGTCCCGCGGTCATGCCCATCTTGTCGGCGAACATGCGGCGGAAGGCCGCGACGGACTGATACCCGACGAGGTCGGCGACCGCCTCGGTGCCCTTTCCGGGCTTCTTCAGCTCGTTCGCGGCGATGCTCATGCGGATGTCGGCCAGCAGGTCGAACGCCGATCGGCCGAGCCTGTCCTGGAAGTGGCGGCTGAAGGTCGCACGCGACATCCCGCACGATTCGGCAAGCTCGGACAGGCTCCAGGCACGCGCTGGATCGGCGAACATGGCCGAGATGGCGGGGCCGAGTCGCGCGTGGCCGGCGAGCGCCAGCAGGCCTTCCGGTGCCTGGTCGGTTTCGCTGGCCGCGCGCAGCACCAGGGCGAAGAGCGCCGAAGAGAGCGCGTTGAGGATGGCGTATCCGCCCGCCTTGTCGCCGGTGGACTCCATCCGCATCATGTCGATGAGGCTGGCCAGTTGCGCCGAGGCCGTGGGCGAGACGCCGGTCTCCGGCCCGGCTTCGGCCGCATGGACCACGAGGTTGGTGGGCAGATAGCTGCGCATCAGCCGATCATGCGGCGGCCCGATGAGGAAGCGGCCGCACAGCATGTCGAGCGGTTCGCCTTCGCTGCCGTTCTCGCTCACCACCCAGCCGGCGGATGTAAGATGCTCCTGCGTCGGCGCCGGCGCGGTTCCGCTGCCGTCGTGGAGCACATGGGGGGCGCCGCTCGGCAGCAGCACGATGTCCCCCCCGACCAGCTTCCGCACGGCCCCGGACTCTGGATCCTCGATGACGACCCGGCCGCGGAGCACGACATGGTAGGGAATCTCGTGCATGGCGGACCGATCCCACGCGACGCGCCATGGCGCGCCATAGGCGCAGCGCACCTCGAGCTTGCCCTTGACCGTAATCATCTCGAGGAGTCGGCTCAGCCAATCGACGGCGGACATGAGACCTCCCACGCCTGAAGTGCTGAACGCCCCGCTCCCGCCGCGCCGCCGCCGCCCCCGCATCGGAGAATATGCTGCACGACCGATGGTCGGGACACACGGCGCTGCCCCATCCTGCGCGAGCCCGAGCGAGCCCGCCCTTACGGACGGACGCGGATGACCGTCTTGCCCGGCCGACGCTCGGTCGGGTTGAAGGCGGCGACGGCGTCGTCGAGCGAGGCGATCGTGCCGATGTTCGTCCTGAGGCGCCCGTCGCGCACGCGGTTGATGATCTCGGTCAGTTGCGCGCGGTCGGCCTCGACGACGAAGTCGATCGCGACGCCGTCCTTCAGAGGCTCCTCGATCGGCCCGACGATCGAGACCATCCGGCCGCCGGCCCGGACGAGCCTGGCGGACCGCTTGCCGATCTCGCCGCCGATCAGGTCGAGCACCAGATCGACCTCACCGACGGCCTCGAGGGACTCATTGTCGAGATCGACGAACTCGTTCGCGCCGAAGCCCAGCGCCACGTCGCGGTCGGCGGCGCGTCCGGTGCCGATGACGTAGCCGCCCAGCTCACGCGCGAGCTGGGTCACGATCGCTCCGACCGCACCGGCGGCGCCGTGGGCGATGATCCGCTGGCCGGGCTCGAGACGGCCGTGGATCACGAGCCCCTGCCACGCCGTCAGGCCCGAGATCGGCAGGCTCGCGCCCGCGGCGAAGTCGACGTCGCCGGGCAGCGGCGCGAGATTGCGCGCCTCGATCGCGATATATTCGGCGAAGCTTCCGTCGCGATACCAGTCGGCGAGCCCGAACACACGCTGTCCGATCGACAGGCCGGTCGTCCCATAGCCGAGCGCGGTGACGACGCCGGCGAGCTCATGGCCGGGGATCGAGGGCGTCCGATCGCGGTCGCGGCGATCGGCCCAGGTCGAGGGCCAGTCAAGCTCGGTGTTGACGAAGCCCGAGGCGTGAACCCGCACGACGACGTCGTTGATGGACGGCTGCGGATCGGGCCGCTCCATCAGCTTCATCCCCTTCGTGCCCGCGGCCTGGTCGGTTACCACGATTGCCTTCACTGGAAGTCTCCTTGGGTCTTCTGTCGGGTCGATCAAATGGCGGCTGCGGCGTGCGTGGCCGATCAGGGGCGGGCGATCCGTGCGGACCGCGTGCCCCCGATCACGTCGTTGATGCCCGCCTCCGGCACGGGTCGGTCCGCAAGCGTCATCCCGCCCGTTCCGGCGGCCTCGTCCGTCACCACGATCGCTTTCATCTGCCACCTCCCTGGGCCGCGCCCGGATGTCACGGGCAGCGGCCGGCGAAACGGCCCGCCGTGGCCGCACGAACGCGGCGCCATGCTCAATGAACCAACCAGCCGCGGCACCTCTTCGGTTACACGCGCGCGCCGATTTTTTTGGGCATCCGCATCGTCGCGGGCACATCGCAACGCCCCGGACCGGCGCCCCACCGAGGCTGCGCCGCCGCGGCCGCGCGATCCGGCCATCATCACCGGCCGGGCACCGACATCATAGCATGATCGCCGATCGAGCGCCTCCGGGATCGGGGATAGGCGCCTCCCCTCTCGTACAGGCCGGCCCGCGATCGATATCGGTATCGGCCTGTCGCTGAGGCGGGCTTCAGCTCCTGCACTTCAGATAGCGGACGAAGCCGAGCACATCGTCCGGGTTCAGCCGGCCGATCGCGCGCGTCGAATAGACGGCGGTCACGATCCGGCCCTCGGCATCGAGGATGAAGCCCGTCGCCTGGAGACAATAGGGCTTCTCGTTGATCGCGGCGCCCGTGACGGCGGAGACCGCCTTCGGGTCCGCGCCGTACCCGACGGGAAAGCTGAGATGGTGCTTTTCGACCAGCGCCTCGGAGGTTTCGCGATCGTCGGCGGAGACCGAGATGACCTTGATATGCTCCCGCGCGAATTCGTGCCCGGCCACCTCATACGCCGCGAGCTATGCGTTGCAGTAGGGGCACCATGCGCCGCGATGGAACAGGATCACGCCGAACCCGCCGGTGAGGTCGCCCGGCAGACGGATCTCGCCGCCGCCGGCGCGCGCGAAGGTGAGCGTGGGAAAGACGTGTCCGTTTTGCAGCATGACGATGATACTCCAGGTGCGAAAGCGACGGCGCCGAAAATACCCGAGCGGGTCCGGCCGCGCCGGTCCTCAGCGCTTCGGGGATTTGACGTGCCGGACCAGATTCAAGACATCGTCGGGGTAGAGGCGCGTGATCGGGACGCTGGACGAGATCGCCGTCACGATGCGATCGTCGACGGCGTCATAGGTCGAATAGACCGAGAACTGGATTCGGCCCTCGGGATCGACGATGAACCCGGTGGCCTCGAAATAGACGCCGTCCTCGTTGATCGGGACGCCGGTGACGGCGGATACCGCGCGCACGTCGGTGCAATAGGCCACGGGAAACGCGAGCTTGTGGCTCTCGACGAGAGCCTCCGAGGTTTCACGCTTGTCGGCCGAGATCGAGACGATCCTGATGCCCTCGCTGAGAAGCTTGTCCGCGTCACGCGAGAAATCGTCGAGCTGGGCCACGCAGACCTCGCTCCACGCCCCCCGATAGAACAGGACCACCCCGAAGCCGCCGGCAAGGTCGGCGGGCAAATGGATCTCGCCGCCGCCGGCGCGCGGAAAGTCGAGCGACGGGAAGATGTCGTTGGCTTGCAGCATCATGGGTGCGCCCCTGGTTTCACGTCCCTCGCGGTCACAGCGCCGAATGATCCCGGACGGCGTCTTCGAGCGCCGGCTTCAGGCCTGCAAAGCGTTCATCTACGGCCGATGGGTCCGCGCGGTTGAGCGCGATCATCTGGAGGCGGGCCTCGCCCCCTCGGACGACCTCGTGCCGATCGGTCTCGATGGCCTCGACGATCGCCTCGGCGACGGCGGAGGCCGGCTCGCGCGAGAAGCCAAGCTCAGCGCCTGCCCGGTTCGTCCGCATCATCGGGGTGTCGGTCCCGCCGGGATAGACCGTCAGGACGTGGACGCCCTCACCCTTGAGCTCGCGCCGCAGCGCTTCGCCGAAATGGGCGAGCCCCGCCTTTACCGCGGCATAGGTCGCGTAGAACGGGGCACCGACGAGCGCGATGCCGGAGGAGACGTTCACCACCACGGCGTCCCCGCTGGCGCGCAGCGCCGGCAGGGCGGCGCGCGTCAGCAGGATCGGCGCGACGAGGCCTACGTCGATCATCGCGAGCAGTTCCGTCTCGTCGATCGTCTCCAGACGCCCGGCCCTGACGCCGCCGGCATTGTTCACGAGCATATCGAGGCCGCCCAGCGCGGACAGGGCCAGTTCGAGTGTGGCGGCACGCCCTTCGTCCGTGGCGACGTCAGCCGCGATCCCATGAACCGCGGCGCCGATCGGATGCAGCGTCCGAACGGCTTCGGCGACGACGTCCGGCCGCCGGCCGCTGATCGCGACATGAGCGCCCCTCAGCAGCAGGACGCGGGCGAGCGCGAGGCCGATGCCGCTCGACCCGCCGGTGATGAGGACGCGCTTGCCGTTGATCTTCATGCCTCGCCCCCCTCCGCGCCCGCCGGATGCTGGTGACGGAGATGGATCGCGGCGACGTGTCGCTCATGGAGCATGGTCGAAGGGTTTTCGGCCGCCGGATAGTTCGACGGGAATAACGCGCGCCGCGCCCCCTCAAGCAGGAGCGCCACCTTCATCGGATTGGGTGTCGGGTAAAAATGGAAGCGGATCATGAGGCTCTCCATTCGGCGCCGGGCCGGTCGAGGCTGGTCCGCGGATAAACCCGCGGATGGAGAAACAGATTGGCCTCGCGCGACGCGGCCGGAGGCCGGGCGGCGCGATCGTCCGTCGAGAGACCGGCATAGGCGCGCGCGAGGCGGCAAACCGTCAGCCAGCGGTCGCGTTCGAGCTCGGCGTCCGCGAGCGGGCGGTGCGCGCGCCTGCGCCCGACGAAGCGATCGCCCGCGGATGCCATGATCTGGCGGCTCGCGCGGTGGACTTGCGATGAGGGCAGCGCCGGCGCGAGGAGCGCCGCGGCAAGTTCGAGGAGAGCCGCATCGGTATCGGCGACGCGGACGGCGCAGGGGGGCAGCCCGCCCGCGCACAGGAGCCGGCTCATCCACCTGGCATCCCAGGAGGGCGCGCTCGTGAGAACCTGATGCCCGGCGAGCTCATCGACGAGGTGCCGTGCGACGAGGGGCGCCGCCACGCCTTCGCGCGCCAGTTGCGCGCGTGAGATGCCGTGAGCCCTCTCGGCGGCCGGATTCCAGTCAGTCCACCCGTCGATCGGCGCGATGAGAAAGGAGGCCGACCGGCCGTCCTCGAAGACCCAGGCGACCTCGATCGGATAGCCATGCGGTCCGAGCGAGGATGCCTCGAAATCGATGAACGCTCGCATGATATACAACCTTCTTCCGTCTCGGATCACGCCATGACCCGGCCGCGATCCCATCCGGCGTGCGCGATCGCCGGTGGGCACTCCTCTTACCGCGCGACGGCGCATTATGGTTACAGTCCGCCGGCGCATCGTCACCGACGGAAGGCTCCGGGATTTTGCCGAGCTGGCCGCCCATGGCCCCGCCTTCTATTGCGGTGGCGAGGCCGGGCGCCGAGACGCCGATGCCCGTGCCCGGCGCCTATTCGGCGTCCACCTTGGAACGCCGGTAGGTCGACGGATCGCTGCCATAATGCTCGCGGAAGAGCCGGCTGAAATGGCTGCGACTGCTGAAGCCCACCGCAACCGCGATGCGCTCGACCCGGATGCCGGTCGTGAGCAGAAGCCGATGCGCAAGGTTCAGACGGACCCGCGCGACGAAATCCATCGGCGTCACGTCGAGCGCATTCTTGAACTCGCGCGCGAAGGCGGAGCGGCTCATGCCGGCTTCCTTCGCCAGGCTCGTGACCGAATGCGGCGCCGCGGGCCGGTCGAGCACGGCCGCGATCGCACGGCTCACGCGCGCATCGTGGAACATGGCGGGCGCGGTGCCGGCTATGCGGCTCGTCTGGAGATGCCGGCGCAGGAGCACGACGAGGCAGGCCTTCATGAGCGCGCTGGTGAGCGCTCTCGTGCCTTCGGTCGGGGCCGCGACCTCCTCGAGCAGCGTGGCGAATGCCGCCGAGACGACCGTGACGTCCGAAAGATTTTCCGACACCGGACGCGTCAGGCTCTGCAACGGGCCATAGGATCCGCTCGGATCGGCCACGACGGCGCCACATGCGATCCGCAACGTGGCTTCCTTGCCGTCCGTCACATCGACGAAGAGCATACCGTCGCGAACGGGCGTGCAGGCGTCCGCCGCCATCCGGCTCTCGCTGCTGTTCCTCGATGCCGCCAGATGCTGCACGACGCCCGGCGGCACGATCAGCATCGAGCCGGGGCCGGCCTCGACGGGCTCGTTGTCCCCGATCGTGAGATGAAGCGTCCCCTCGAGAATATGGTGGACCTCGATCGCGTCGATGGGCGGAAATATGAGCGCGACCTCGTCTCCGATTTCGCAGATCGCGAAGGCCTCGATCTCGACCGCAAGCGCACCGAGCAGCGCATCGAGTGTCGACGTTGCCATTGACTTATCCTTTCACCCCGAAGTCTTTATTTAATCTCGCAATTCCAGACGCTCCGTTGCCCGCCGAAATCTTACCACCCGCGGACCGGCATTGTCTTGCCGGCCGGCTGGTGGGCCATCGATTGTCGGGTGAGTGGCGCTTGCGCGCCCCGGATCGGCCGGCGATCAGATCAGGATCGCTCCCGCCCGCCGTCGTAATGACGCGCGACATAGTCGACGATGCCCCCCGATTCCGCGATCGCGCGGCCATCGTCGGTGATGACCGGCGACTTTCCGAGCGGATGGGCGCCGCGAAGCTCGGCCGGCGCCATCCTGTGTACGTCGCGCCAGTAGAACTGGATCTCGTAGGGCACCGCGAGTTCCTCGAGCAGCCAGAGTATCCGCTGCGATCGGGATTCGTTCAGGTGATGGACCGTAATCATGACAGCCGCCGGCTCTGCGTGAAGGCGTGTCAGAAGACGTCGTGCCAGACGCACCGGACCCCGGCGTCGCGTTCGGCCACCCGGTCGACGTGCCGCGCGACCAAGACCTTGGTCGCTTCGAACCCGTCCTCGCCGGTGCCGATCAGCCGCAATGTCAGGCTGTCGCCATCGGCGGTCATGACGAGCTGCGCGCCCGGAAGCTCGACCTCGGCCGTCAGCGCATCGAAGCGAACGGGATAGGTGTGATTCCACGCCCTTGCCAGCTCCGTCAGATAGCGACTGGATTCGAGGGTGGCGATGCGCGCTTCGGCTTCGGGCAATGCATGTCTCCGGATCAGGACGCTTTCGCCCCTACTCGGGCCACGCCCCTCCAGAGTTACATCAATGGCGCGTCCCGTCGGGCGCCGCGGACCAATCCGGCGGAATGACCTCGACATATGTCCTGCGCCGCCGCCCGAGCAATGCCAGCACGCGCTCCGACGCCCGTTCGAGCTGCTCGCGATCTTCGAAAAGCTCGATCGTGTAGGCACCACGCGCGAATATCCGCAATTCCTCGGGCGCCGCCGCGGCAAGATCGGCCGGCCAGCGGCACAAGAGGACATAGGGCCAGCCGGCTGCCGGTGGGGCGTAATGCGCGATCGCGACCTGCTCGACCTGGAGCGTGGATGGACGCGTATCGAGCAGGTCCGGCGCGCACGGCGCGTCGCGCTCCTGGTCGAGGAACAGCTCCAGCTCGTGCTGTTCCTCGATGGTTTCGACCAGGATCGGATGATGGCGGCCCGGCACCAGCTCGGGCCTGCGAAATTCGGACGGTATCCTGAGCATCACGATGTCGGGCATGGCGCTGATCGGACGCGGATAGATGGCGCGCTCGCGGGCGACGGTGCCGCTCAGTGAGACCATATTCGCTCCAGCCCCTCTATCCGTCGCGACGATCCGCCCATCGGCTTCCAAAGCGCGGATAGCTGAAAGGGCGCCTGCCGTCCCGACGTCACCTGCCGCTCGCCACGCAGCACGCGCCTCCGATCTGGGCGCCAGGCTTCGGTGGCCGCACAACCTTCACGCGCGTTCCCCCCTTTTCGTTACGTCGCCCGCGCAAAGCGTAGGCGCGGCAGCCACCCTATCCGCTCCGAAACGGAACACACCGCACTAATGCCGAGGTGTATCCGCCCCGTTACCGGCCACGAGCGGGCCTGCGGCCCCGGACATGCCGCCGGCGGCGCGAGTCGCTCGCCCGGCCGCGCTTCGGAGATGCGTCCGCATTGGTTCGTGTGCGGTATTATCCATCCCCCGTGCGCTCCCGTCCAAAGTTGCCCCTTGCGCCCGCAAAGCAATGGAAACGACTTCATTCACTGGCCATTATCATCTCAGGACGAACGCGCACGACAAGTTCCCGCGCGCTCCGTCCTATTGGGAAATAGGGTCGTTTTCGGCGACGCTTAGTGTTGGATGCAGTTACAGATTTGGAGCAGCCGGCTCAGCTACTGGGCGCGGGTTGCCGGGTCTCGTCCAACTGACTCCGACCCGCGCCTTGCCGTTCGGCCGAAGGACGAGGGGTTCGAATGGCCGGACTGTTCAAGAGTGCTGCGCCGCGTTCTCCGAGCGAGATCGAAGCCAATCAGCAAAAGCCGGGAAATTCCATCGATGATCGGTGGAATGGACTGATGATCGCGGCCCAGGCCGGCGACGAGCGCGCCTATGCGCAACTGATGGGCGAGGTGAGCCAGTGGCTCTCCCGATATTTCCACAAGAGGCTTCCGCCGGCCGCCGCTGAGGACGCCACGCAGGAAGCGCTTCTGGCGATCCACGTCCACAAGCGGAAATACGAAGCCAATGCGCCGATGACGCCGTGGCTGAAGACGATCGCGCGGTTCAAATGGATCGATCAGTTGCGCGGACATCTGCGTAGCCCGGACAGTCTCGGCGAGATCGAGGTTCCGGTTCCCGATCATGGCCCCGCAGCGCGTGCGGCGATCCTGCTCGACGCCCTCCTTTCCGAGGTGAAGCCGGCACAGGCGCAGGTCATCAAGCTGGTCAAGCTCGACGGCGCCACCGTCGAGGAAGCCGCGAGCGTGTCCGGCCAGTCGACATCGCTGGTCAAGGTGAACATTCACCGCGGCCTGAAGCGCCTTGGGCAGGTCATTTCCGATTGAATGAAAGCATTTTTACGGCTTCGCGTCTGTAACCGCCTCCCTCCAAACGACGAGTGTTGAATCCAGAAGCAGTGAACATGGGGATCGTCGCCCGAGCGTCGATCTTTCCGTTCACCGCATAGTTCGGAGACGGGACAATGGGCTTGATCCAGCGCGGAGCTGTCGGCGATCGTCGTAACTTCCTTGCCGGTGCCGGCGTGGTGACGCTCGGCATCGGCGCGATCGGCATGACGACCGCGCGGGCGGATGCCGCGGATCGTCCCTCGAACGATGTGGGCGTCATCCAGACCGCTCTCGCGATCGAACATGAGGGGATCGCCGCCTACCGGATCGCGGGCAAGAGCGGCCTGCTCTCCGCGAGCACGCTCAAGGTCGCGCTCACCTTCATGGGCCATCACCAGCAGCATCGGGACTCGCTCGCCAAGCTCGTCACGCAGATGGGCGGCCATCCGGTCCAGCCGAAGACGGATGCGGATTATATCGCCGACCTGAAGCTCGGAACGCTCAAATCGGAAAGCGATATCGTGGCGCTCGCGACCACGCTCGAGCGTGGCGCCGCCAGTGCCTATATCGGCCAGATCAACGCGCTGAAGGATCCCCAGATCGCCAGGCTGTTCGGCTCGATCTCGGCGGACGAAGCCGTCCACTGGACGACGCTCAACAACGCCGCCGGAACACCCATTCCGGCCGCCGCCTACCTCTTCGCCTGAGGAGAATCGTGATGCGCCCTTCGTTGTCCCTGGCGCTTCGCCTCAGCACGGCGGCGACGGCCGGCGTTCTCGCGCTCGTCATCGCCGCACGCCCCGGCATCGCCGCCGATGACGCGGCGGCAGGCCAGGCGCTGTTCAAGACCAAATGCACCGCTTGCCACTCGGTGGACGCCGACCGGATCGGGCCGCGGCTGCAGAACGTGGTCGGACGGCCCGTCGCCAGCGTGCCCACCTACAGCTATTCCCCGGCGCTGAAGAAGCTCGGGGGCGGCTGGACTCCGGCCCGGCTCGACCAATGGCTCTCCGGCACCCAGAAGATGGCGCCAGGCAGCAAGATGTTTCTACAGGTCGACGATCCGGCGCAGCGCCGGCTCATCGTCGCCTATCTCCAATCGGTATCCGAGCCTTCGGGGCTGGCCGCGAAGAAATAGGCCGACAAAAGGCGGCGCTGGCGTGTTTCGCCGCCGCCTTCACGTTTGAAAAACAAGTCTGCGGCGTCGAACGCGCCGGATCGATGGACTGCGCGTGATCGACGCGTCGATCATGCCGAGCATCACCAGCGGCAACACCAATGCGCCACCCCAGGCGCTCGCGCGCCACGCTGCTTCCCAACGCGCGGCTGCATCGAACCTATGGCGAGCGCGCATTGGACACCGCCGGACCTGATCCCCATCTTCGCATCAAGGAATTTGAAGGAGGATAGCATGGCCAAATATGAGAAAAGCGAAACGGTGATCGCGCGGCTGACGCCCGAACAATATCGCGTCACGCAGCAAAGCGGGACCGAGCGTCCGGGGACCGGCGAGTATGTGAACAACAAGCAGGCCGGAATCTACGTCGACATCGTCTCGGGCGAACCCTTGTTCGCGAGCAGCGACAAATATGAGTCCGGGTGCGGCTGGCCGAGCTTCACCAAGCCGATCGAGCCGGCGAACGTCGCGGAGCTGCACGACACGAGCCACGGCATGATCCGCACCGAGGTCCGCTCGACGCATGGCGACAGCCACCTCGGGCATGTGTTCACGGACGGCCCGCGTGATCGCGGGGGCCTGCGCTACTGCATCAACTCGGCGTCGCTGCGATTCGTGCCGAAGGCCGAGATGGAAGCCCAGGGGTACGGCGATTATCTGAACCAGGTGGAGGACGTTCAATGAGCACCGAACGCGCAGTGCTGGCCGGTGGCTGCTTCTGGGGTATGCAGGATCTGATCCGCAAGATGCGGGGCGTCGTCTCGACCCGCGTCGGCTATACCGGCGGCGACGTGCCCAACGCGACCTATCGCAACCACGGCAGCCATGCCGAGGCGATCGAAATCCTCTTCGATCCCGAACGGACATCGTACCGCAAGCTGCTCGAATTCTTCTTCCAGATTCACGATCCGACCACGCGCGACCGTCAGGGAAATGATCGCGGATCGAGCTATCGCTCCGCCATCTATTACACGAGCGACGCGCAGAAGGCCGTTGCGGAGGACACGATCGCCGACGTCAACGCGTCCGGGCTGTGGCCGGGCAAGGTCGTGACCGAGGTGGAGCCCGTCGGGCCGTTTTGGGAGGCGGAGCCCGAGCACCAGGATTATCTGGAGCGGATTCCGAACGGCTATAGCTGCCACTTCCCGCGTCCCGACTGGGTGCTGCCGCATCGCTCCGGCGCGGCCGCCTGATCCATGATGGTGCCCGCGGTCGGACAGGCCGCGGGCGCCGACAGGCGATCGGCGAAGGCGGTGAACAGCGGCCGGTGCCATGGACTTGCCGGCGGCGGCGATTGCTCCTTCAGGCCAACCGTCGCCTCGCGACCAGGTGATCGATCGAGAACATGCCCGGCCCGCGCAGCAGCAGGAAGAGCATGAAGCCGGTCCATTGGATATGGTCGGGCCAGGCCGTCGGATAGACGAAGATCTGGATCGTCGCGATCATCCCGAAGAGCCCCAGCACGGAAATCCGCGTCAGAAGGCCGAGGAGGATCAGCGTCGAGCAGCCAAGCTCCATCCCGGCCGCCATATAGGCCGCAAGCTCGGGCGGAAGGACGGGCACCTTATATTCGTCCCGGAACAGCATCAACGTCCCCTGCCAGTCGGACAGCTTCACCAGCCCGGAGCGCAGGAACACGCTGAACGTCGCGATGCGGGCGATCAGCAGCGGAACGCTGAGGGGCACATGGTCGAGCGTGGCGTAGGCGCGATCGACAAGCTTGAGCAGCGAGCTGCCGGTCATGGATCTCCCTTTCAATTCTGGGGTCGGACGCGCGCGAACCGCGACGCGAAAACATGATTGCGGATAACCGGCAAAATGTCGGGGCCATGCTCCCCGACGGTCGACGCGAGCGCATCGTCCGCCGTGGCGCCCGCCATCAGCGCCGTGACGAAGCCCGCCGCCGCGGGCGGGAGCGCGTCGACGAGCACGGCGCGCCCTGATCTCCACACGGCGATGGCGCGCGTGCCTGGAATCATGTCGAGCTCGGCCAGCGCGTGATCGTCGCCCGCGAATATCGCCCATCGGATCTTCTCGACCGGGAAATCCGAAAACAGGAACGCCAGCGACGACGGCAGCTCGATCGACACCGCCGGGTCGATCGCGAAGGGTTCGACGCCATCGCGCGCCATCTGGCAGCGCTCGATCGCGAGATCGAGGCGCGCTGTATCGGGCAGATAGGCCAGCGCGCGGACCGGATCATAGTCCACGAGAAAATCCGCGAAACCGAAGCCGTAGCGGCCGAGTGTCGGCTCGGTCTCGGGTCTGGACAGATGATAGTCGAACGCAATGACCCGGAAGAGTTCCGGCCCGACCAGCGCCTCGACGGTGGGGAAGGCGAGCGCCAGCGCGCGCGCGAAGCCACTCTCGATCGTCGCGCGATGCACCTCGAGCGCGCGCTCGATCGGCACGGGCGCCGCGGCGAACATCGCGGGATCGCCACCGTCGCCGGTGACGATCGCAGCGAAGCGGCTTTGCAGCTCAGCAAGCCGCACGGGCATATTCTGGAATCGCGGAAACGATATGCCGCGCCTTCGAGGCTTCCGCGCACAGCGTCTCGAACGCGGGAATGTTCGTGTCCCACTCCACCAGCACCGGGCGCGCGCCGATCGTCCGGGTCGTCGTGTCGAGCATGTGCCACACGTCGGCCGAAACCGCGGAGCCATGATCGTCGATGCGAAGCGTGCCGCCGCCGGCGATCGGCTCGATCGCATGGCCCGCGACGTGCAATTCGCCGATGGCCTCGGCTGGAACCGCAGACAGGAGACGCCGGAGCTCGGACGCCGGCGACAGGCCGAGGTTCGACGCCGAGACCAGGATGTTGTTGAGGTCGAGAAGCACGCCGCAGCCGGTCCGATCGACAAGCTCGGCAAGAAACTGAGCCTCGGAGAAGTCGGCCTCCGCATAGGCGAGATAGCGCGACGGATTCTCGACGAGGATCCGGCGCCGAAGCCCATCCTGCACCTGCTGGATGGCGACGGCGCAAACGTCCAGGGCTTCTTCGGTATAGGGCAGCGGCAGGAGGTCGGGCACATGACCGCCGCCGGTGTCGCTCCACGAGATATGATCCGAGACCTGCGCCGGTTCCAGCAGCGCGCACAGCCCCGCGATCCGTTCGACATGCTCCCGGCTGACGCCATGGGCCGAGCCGAGCGACAGCCCGGTCGCATGGATCGAGAGCGGGGTGCTCCGCCGAATCTCGAGGGCATCGTCGAGCGCGATGCCGCTCAGATAGTTCTCGGCGTGAATCTCGAAGAAATCGACCGCTCCGGGCGACGCGAGCACCTGCTCGTGATGGGGGTAGCGCAGGCCCACTCCGACACCCTGCAACGGCCCGGAGGCTGCGGCCGCATGGCCGTCGGCGAAGACCGATCGCGCCATCCGGCCGCGATCCATTACCTGCCCGCCGTCGTGCTGCCGTTGGCGATCTTGGCGCAGGCGCCCTTCGGCAGATAGACGAACGACGCCTTGTCCATCGGCCGGGTCGCCTGCCCGGCACAGCTATGGATGTCGGCGGCGCAGTCGTTCTTGCCGGCGTTCGCGATCCCGTAGCATTTCTCCGAGCCGGCGGGCTGGGCGACCGGGCCCGCGTGAGCGGCGGTCGAAAGGGCGATCGCGCCGAGCAGCGAGGTGGCGAGAATGCCGGTTCCGGCGGCTATCGAGACGGGCTTGTTCATATGCGTTCCTTCCACGGTGAGCGACCGATCCGGTCGCGGCTGGTGGACGATCGACCGGCCGGGGCTTGGGAGGGGGGCGTTGGGCTGATCGACCGTCCAATGCGAAACACGCCGCAATCGGGATTCGGTTACGAACAGGCTGCACAATGGCCTGTGAAAACGGAAGGAAGCGGGATTCGGCGCCGGTTCTTCACCAGAGTCTCACGTCACGGGACGGAGATGCCCGTCATCGGCTCCGGGCCGCGCTTTGGTTCGACCATGCCCTGTTGGCACGGTGGCGGAAATAAGGGCTTCCCGAGGCAGCCCGGCGCGTGTCGGGCCGCCTCGGGCAAGAGTATCAACCGGCTCGGCCGCTCAATCCTCGAACAGGTGCGCGGCGTGCGTGATCGCCCCGCCCGCCCGGATCGCGCCGGCGACCGTCGCGGCTTCGGCCAACTGCGCATTGGTCGCGCCGGCCTTCTTCGCGGCCGTGGTATGGAGCTCGATGCAATAGAGGCACTGCGTCGTCAGCGCGACGGCCACCGCCATCAGTTGCTTGTTGAGCTCGGAGATCGCTCCGTCCTTGAAGACGGCTTTGTCGAAAGCCCAGAAAGCCTTCATCGCCTCGGGCGCGCCCTGGTCGAGATGCTTGAGGTTCTTCAACTTGCTCATATCGTGCATGGGGTGTACCTCATATATATGCATGATGCATACATTCATACGAACATAGATACGGGTTGGCAATGGCGTTGAACGCATCGGATCGATTGGTGAATCTTCTGGGCGCGCTGGCGCTCGGCGTGTCCGACCAGATACGCTCCGCGATCGCCGAGGGTATGCCGCTTGGCGGAGAGACGGCGGCGGCGCTGACCGTGATCGGTCATGCGCCGGCCCTGTCGATCGATCAGCTAAGCCGTGTCCTGCGGCTGTCACACGCCGGCACGGTCCGCCTCGTCGAGCGTCTCGTCGAGCGCAACCTCGTGGAGAAACGGCCCTCGCCCGCGGATCGCAGGGTGATGAGCCTGACGTTGACGCCGGACGGCAGCGAGCAGCGTGACAGGCTGCTTGCGCTTCGGCGCGCCGCGCTCACGCCCCTGCTCGATCGGATCGCACCCGAGGATTGCTCCGCACTCGAACGGGCGGCCGAAGCGATTGTGGCGGCGTTGCCCGAAGACGCGCTGTCCGCGTTGACGACATGCCGTTTCTGTGACGAGCGTCGCTGCGCCGGTTGCCCGATGGAGGTCTTCGGACTGCTGGCGCCCGCGGGCAATCCCTGATGGACGGCCGCCGCCGGGCGCTTCGATAGCCGGGCGGCCCCGCCCCGCCGTTGCGCTTCGGAGCCTGCCACCGCGCCCGGTTCCTCTTCGAGACCGGCCGCAACGGATAATCATCATGCATTTTCCGTAATCGACCGCAGGTGCGGCCGAGGTTGTAACCTTTGCCGCATCTCGTTCGTGAACCCCCTCAACACCGAAGGCGTGGAGGAGGTTGGGATGCAGAAATCCTGGACGATTTTGATGCTCAGCGCGGCTGCCACGGTGACGGTTGCCGGCTATGCTCAATCGCGCACGGGGGCGATGGCTCCGGCCGAAGTGCGAACCGGCCGGTATCTGCCGGAATATGCGCCCGACGGCTCGCTCCTGCTGCCGAAGAACTGGCGCACCTGGGTGTATCTCGGATCGCCGCTCACGCCCAACGCGCTGAACGACGGGAAGGCCAATTTCCCCGAGTTCCATAATGTCTATATCGAGCCCGGATCCTACGCGATCTACAAGAAGACCGGCCAGTTTCCAGAAGGGACGATCTTCTTCAAGGAACTCCAGCTTACCTTGCCGGCGCAGAATCCCGACGGCTCACGGACCGAGCCTTCGGGTCGCGGCTATTTCCCCGGCCCTTACAACGGCGCGGACGTCACCGTGAAGGACAGCAAGCGCTACGCCGCCACCGGCGGCTGGGGATATTATAATTTCAATCACCACGAACCGAAGGCCGCCATGGCCATGCCGAAGTCGAAGGAGGAATGCGCGTCCTGCCACATGGCGAGCGCCAAGAAAGACGATGTCTGGACGCAGTTCTACCCGCTGCTCGACGATCTTTCGCTGAAATGACCGATCCTGTCCGAGGCCAATCCTTCAGGAGGCTCGACATGAACATGAAACGACCGGCGCTTGCCACGAACCACATTTTCCTGATCGGATTGGCTCTGCTCTTCGCGACCGGATGTACCCGGAACCCGGCGACGGGCGCGGAGAAATCCGTCGCCGGCACCGGGGCGGCGGATACGAATGTGGTCGATGCCGGCGCGAATTTGCGCGTCCCCAACGACTATCGGGCAACCTATCAGACGCTCGGCACCTGGGCGATCGCGGCGGACTCCGGCAAGGGCTCGAAGGAGATGCATATCGTCTATGCATCGCCGGGTGCCGCCGAAGCCTACCGAAAGACCAAGCAATTCCCCGACGGAACGGTGCTGGTGAAAGAGGTCTACCAGACCGAGACCAGCGACATGACGACGGGCACCGTCAGCCATCCCGACACGCTCAAGGGCTGGTTCGTCATGGTCAGGGACAGCAGGAACTCCCATCCGGGCAAGCCGCTCTGGGGCGACGGCTGGGGATGGTCCTGGTTCGACGCCGGCAATCCGACGCATACCACGTCGACCGACTACAAGAACGACTGCCAGAGCTGCCACGTCCCGGCGCAGGCGACCGACTGGATCTATGTGAACGGCTATCCGGTGCTGAAGCAATGACCGCATGGGCGATCCGGGCGGGTTGAGGGAGCGGAGATTCCGCTCGGCGACGAATCTTCCCGGTCGGCGACAGGGTCCTGACGCCGATCTTCGAGGGTGGGCGGCTGCACGCCCAGGCCGATGCGACGGCGGCGCGGCCCGAGGCGGATCGATGCCTCGGGCGAGCGCCTTTTCTTCAGCGCTTGTGCGGTTCCGAGCCGCTCGCGAGCGAGTTCAGCAGCAGATTGAGGGACGCCGCCAGGAGCACGATATCCTTCAACAGGAACTGGCCCGGCAGTGCCGAGATCGCGGGAAACCCGCCCGCGGCCGGCTCGAACACGCCCGGCGTGGTCACGAAGAAAGTCAGCGTGATCGCGAAGGTGCAGCACGACATCGCGGCACCGATCGCGGATGCCACGGGCACGAAAGCGCCGAGGAACAGCATCGCGGCGGTCGCGAGTTCGATGACGCCTATCACGTCGCTCGCCCCCTGGATGCCGAAGGCGGTGTTCATCCAGGACATGAACGGACTGTTGGCGATCAGGCCTGAATTACCGGTGGCTTCATAATGGGTGAATTTCATGCACCCAAACCAGAGGAACACGATGACGAGCGCGATCCGAAGAAGGAGCAGGGTATTTCGCGGGCCAACGGTTTGTTCCGCCACTCTGAAGTTTTGAAGCATCGGAATCCTTTCGCTTGAACTTGCCGCGCGACAAGGCCCGAGCCGATCGATCATCGCCTCCTCGGGCGCGCGATCACCTTAGCTCGGTGGAAGCGGAGCATCCGTTACAAGCGGATCGCCGATGTGGCGACATGAGCGGGTTCGTCCACGTCTCCTTCATAAGCGACATCCGCGCCCGCGCCTTCAGAAGGTCCATTGGACACCCCCGTAGAACCGCCTCCCGGTATATTGGGCCGAATAGAAGCGAGCATCGGTGTCGTTGCCCAGATGCGCCTTCTGGGTTTCCTTGGTCAGGTTGATGACGGAGCCGGTGATCGAGATCCGGGGCGTCAGTTGATATTGGGCGTTCAGATCGACTTGCTGATAGGGATCGTTGTACCAGTTCAGGCCCGACACGAGGCCTTCGACCTGGTTGCCCCGGCGATTATAGGATGCGCGCAGCAGCACGCCGTGCTTCTCGTAGAATAGCGACACGTTCCATTGGGTCTTGGCGCTGCCCACCAGCGGGGAGGTTCCGAGGGTGGCACCGCCAAGCTTCACGGCCGCCGCCGAGGTGTGGTTGAAGGTGAAGTTCACCTGAGCGCCCAGGCCCATGTCGAGCGTATGCTGCGCATAAACTTCGACTCCTTCCGATACCGCGCTCGCGCCATTGGCATTGGTCGAATATTGCTGGACCACAACCTCCTGCCCGCCGACCGTCTGGGCGAAATCGGCGACCACCGGCACAACGAAATTCCTGACGTCCTTGCGGAACAGCGAGACGCCGAACACCGAGCCGCGGTCGAAATACCATTCGGCGCCGAGGTCATAGGCCCAGGCCGAAAACGGCTTGAGGTCGAAATTGCCGCCGCTGCCGAACCAGCCGCCACGCTCGCCGAATTGTTGCCGGTCGAAGGTGTAGGGCGCATCGTTGAAGGTCAGCGAACGGGCCGAGGCGAGGTCGTTGAACGACGGCCGGGCGACGACCTTGGAGACGGCGCCGCGCACGATCAGACGGTGCGTGACGTTCCAGGCGACGTTGAGGCTCGGCAGCACGTCCGTGTAGCTCTTCCTCTCGTTGTTGGCGGTGAAGGTGCGGATCTGCCGCTGAGCGAGCGGGATCACCTCGCAATTGCCGTCGCCGGCGAGCGGGACATTCGGGTCGAACGGGCCGCCCGGCCCGTCCACGCAATAGTCCGTGTTGGTATAGACGGTATCGGTCGACACACCGGATTGCGCGGTGTTGACGATGCGGACGCCGACATTGCCGCGCACCGTGCCGCCCACCTTGAAATTGGCCTGTATATATCCGGCCCAGATCCGTTCATCGATGTCGTACCGGTTCTGCGCCTGCGGAACCCTCGTGGCCGGCCCATAGGTGGTGTTCAGATAATCGATTAACTTGCGCATATCGATGGCGGGAAAGACGTTCGTCCTGAAGCCGCCGTCGATGTTGCCGATGGCGTGGAAGATGCCGGGCGGCGCGTAGGAGCCCGCAGGCCCGTCCTGAAAGAGCGTCTGTGTCGCGGGATCGGCATACCAGTCCAGTTCGCCGGTCGTGCGACGAATCGTGCCGTCACGCCATTTGCCGCCGATCTGGACGGACTCGAGGATGCCGCCGAACCGTCGTGTCACGTCGATCTGCGCATATTTCTGGCTGACGACCGAGTTGGTGTAGCCCGATCCGGTCGAGGGAAGCCCCTGATCGATCTGGGCGATGCCGCTCTGGAGATTGGCAAGAAGGTCCGGCGAGAAGCTTTCGACGAGATTGCCGCCGCTGAAATCCCATTGGCTGAGCCCGTTGCCGTTCTGCGTGACGACACCGGTCGATCTTGGCTTGGCGGCGGCGTGGAATTCCTGCGACGGACCGCCGGTCGCGCGGGTGTAGCCGCCGACAACCGCGACCTGGAGCCGATCCTTCGTCCATTCGAGATGGGCGTCGAAGGTGTTTGAAATATCCTTCTCTTTCGAGATGGAATCCTGAATCTGCGGCGTTTCCATGGTGCAGATCGGCGTGTTGGCAAGACAGCCCGTCCCTCCCGCCGGCAGGGCGAAAGTGGCCGATTGCATGATCGTCCCGCTCTTGTCGAACCTGGCGTCGGTGAAGAGACCGTCGCCATAGCCCCATTCAGGAATCTTGATGGTGTTGCTGGTCGTGTCGTGGTCAAGCTGGAAGCGGAAATAATTGGCCGTGATATGCAGATTGCCCGTGGGCTTCAGTTCGAGCGTCGCCTGGATGCCGAGCCGCTTGCGCCGGTCGATCCTGACCACCTCATCGACCGACTGCGGCGCCCAATAGCCGTTATAGTGCGTGCCGCCGACAATGGTCTCGCCCTTGTTCTCGGACCAATATTTGACGGCACCGTCGTTGGCGAAGGTGTTGCCGTTCACGTCCGTCGCCGGCGTGCCCCCGCCGCGACCGCCGTCGGCCCACCACTGCCAGCTCTCGGTGCCGGCATCCATCTCCCGGTCGGTGCGCTTCTGGTAGGTGGCGCCGACAAGAAAGCCGATCGTATCCGCGTCATTGTGCCAGGAGAGCTGGCCGGAGAAGCTCGGCTCGCCTTTGTGGGTCACGTCGGCATAGGTGCCTTCGGCGGACAGGAAACCCGACCAGGGCTTGAGATCGAGGGGCTGGCGGGTGCGCAGGATGATCGTGCCGCCGATGCCGCCTTCGTCCAGCCGCGCCTCCGGCGATTTGTAGACGTCGGCGCTGGCGATCATGTTGGCGGGCAGCAGCAGATAGTTGAACGAGCGCGACGGATCGGCGCTCCCGCTGAACGTGCCGGCGGACGCGATATAGTTGCCGTTGAGTTCGGTCAGCGTCAGGTCGGACGAGAGGCCGCGGATACTGACCCTCGCCCCCTCGCCGCCGTCGCGATCGATCACGACGCCCGCGACGCGCTGCAACGCGTCGGCGATATTCTTGTCCGGGAATTTGCCGACGTCCTCGGCCGTAATGGCATCGAAGAAGGCGTTCGCGCTGCGCTTGCGGTCGAGGCTGGCTTCGATCGATTTTCGATAGCCGGTGACGACGATGGCCCGGTCCTCCGGTGGTGCCTCGCCGGCCACGGATCGCTGCGCCACCATCGGACTTCGCGTTGGCCGCTCGGAAGCGTCCGGGGCGCCCGCGCTGTCCTGCGCGGATGCGGTCCCGGCGAGGATGGCCGACACGCCGACCCCAAGCAGCAACCGCGCAACGCTCCTGCCACGGCGATATGCCATCGCCGCGAATAGGCAATCGGAATTCATTTCAGAAAGACCCTCCCCAGGTGCGAGGGTCTTTGCAGGCCCCGTATGGTATCGCCCGCGTGCAACCGGGCACCCGCAAATCGGCTGTGGGCGGAATGCACGCGCAGCCCTACTCGCCGCCGCCGGTGGAACGGTTACGGACGCGGGCATTTTTCCGACGGGTCATGGGGTCGTGGGCCGACGGTCGCCTTTTGCGGACCCCGGAGGATCGCCCTGGTCAGGCTCCTCGATCGAACACCAGCCGGGCGCCGGGGGGCTATCTCATGCGCGGTTGCTCCATTCCGAGAGGCGCTTGTGGAAGATCAACTCGTCGAGCGAATAGCGGCCCGCACCGACGAGCATGATCGAAGCGGCCTCGGCCACGATCGGCAGAAGCGCGATCGGGTCTTCGTGGGTGGAGGCGGCTATCAAGGCCAGGCTGGCGGCGGCCGCGCCGCGCGTCAGGAAGCCGGAGCCGATCAGGCATCCCAGGATCGCCGAGGCAACCGAAAGCGGCGTCGACACGGTGTCGAACGAGACGGAGAGAATGGCCAGGGTAACCGCCAGGGACACCCTGAGGATCAATGACGCGGTATCGCCTGCATAGGATCGGAATTTACGGAGAGGGCGCGCCATCGATCCACAGTGCCCCGGATTGCACTGCGGCCGTGACACTCTGGCGATGGGCAATCCGCTCACCCAGATGGGTGAGCGGAACCAACGGCGCGACGTCCGCTCGCCTGTAACCGATTGGACCGCCTCTCCGAGAGACCTGCGTTGGATTGGTGGGGACTCATGGCAGCAATACGGATTCTGGTCGTCGACGATCATGCCATGCTGAGGGAGGGCGTCATCGCCCTTCTCGCATCGGAGACCGACATCGAGATCGTCGGCGAAGCGAAGGACGGGATCGAGGCCGTCGAGCGCTATGATCGCCTGCAACCCGACATCATGCTGCTCGACATGCAGATGCCCCGGCAGGATGGCGAAGCGACCATTCGGATCGTTCGCGAGCGTCACCCGAAAGCCAGGATCGTGGTCCTCACGACCTATGACGGGGATGTCCAGGCATCGCGCGCGCTGAAGGCGGGTGCTTCGGGATATCTGCTCAAGAGCAGCCTTCGCCATGAGCTGCTCGATACGATCCGCGAGGTCTACGCCGGGAGACGACGCGTCCTCGCCGAAATCGCGCAGGAGATCGCGCTCCACGCCGGCGAGGAGCCGCTCAGCGATCGCGAGCTTGAGGTGCTGCGATGCGTCGCCGCGGGTTCCGCGAACAAGGCGATCGCCCGCACCCTCTCGATCGCGGAAGACACGGTGAAAACCCACCTCAGGAGCATCTTCTTCAAGCTCGACGTGAAGGATCGCACGGAAGCGGTCGTCCAGGCGGCACGGCGCCGGATCATCGAATTGTGAAGCGCATGAAGGCGGATCGCTGATCTTGAAGCACCGTCGCGCAAGGAGGAACCCTCTCGAGAGGATGCTCTCGGGATGGCCGATCTCGCTCGGCCGATTGTGCATCGCGCTCGCGCGGCTCATCCTGATCGCCATACTCGTCACAGCCGGGCTCGCGGCGCGGCCGGCCGGTGCGCGCGATACCCAGCGATCGATCACCCAATATGCGCACCGGGTCTGGACCGTCGGCCTGAACGGACTGGGCACGGCGCCGCTCTCGATCGCGCAATCGCCGGACGGATATCTGCTGTTCGGCGCCCAGGACGGCATCTACCGGTTCAACGGCGAGCGGTTTCAGCGCTGGCAGCCGTGGGCGGGCGGCCCGCACTCCTACCATTCCGTTTCCAATATGCTGTTCGCCCGCGACGGCACTCTCTACCTTTCGGTCGATGATGGCCTGGCCCGATACAGGAACGGCAGGTTCTTCTTCTTCAAGGAGAGGCTGACGTCGCCATCCTCCGTCTTTGAAGACGCGCACGGCACGATCTGGATCGGCAACCTCGGATGGCGCGGGGCGCACAATGAAATTTGCCATGTCGCGGGCGATCGGGTCGTCTGCCGGGGCGTCGCCGATGGCGCGATGTGCCGCACCGGCATTGCCGCGGCGCCGAATCCTCACGGCGGAATCCTGTCGTTCAACGAGAGGGGAGTCTGCCGCCTGTCCGAAAATGGCCGGGAAAGTCGCCTCGACTATCCCGATCACAAGCCGATGCGGTCCGCGCGGGTCGTGTGGGACGCGGCAGGCCATGTCTATGCGATGCTCCGGGATGCGAGCGATCAATATCACCTCGAGACCGATGGGCTCGGGTGGCAGACGATTCCGACGTCGAAGAAGATCATGGACGGCCAAAGCCTCTTCCGGGATCGGGCGGGCGCCTTGTGGATCGGCACCTTCCGCTCCGGCCTGTGGCGGATCATCAACGGCAAGGCCGAACACTACACGCAGGCGGATGGACTTTCGGGCAACAACGTGACGTCGATCCTCGAGGATCGGGAAGGATCGATCTGGATCACGACGACCGAAGGGATCGATCAGTTCCGCGCGCAACCGGTCGTGCGTTTCGGCTCGCGGGAAGGCTTGTCGGCGGACCGGCCCGGAAATCTCCTGGTCACGCGGACCGGCGACCTCTGGGTGAGCAACGTCAACGGAGTGGACGCGTTCCGGGACGGCCGCCTCCTCACGCCCGCCCCCTATGCGTCGTCGCGCCCCGACGTGCTCTCCATCGCACAGGACAGCGATGGAAGGACGTGGTCGCTCGTCGGCGGGATCGGCATCTTCTACGAGAACGAAAGGCACACGGTTCGCAACGACCTGCACGTTCCCCTGAGCGAGCCGCAGGATCTCGCGGCGACCCCCGACGGAAACGTGTGGACGGGCAACATATACAATGGCGGCGCGACGCCGCGGGGCGCGCTGGTGCAGATGCGGGCTGGCCGGGTGGTGGCGGCCTTTCCCACGCCCGAGGCCGTCGATCACTCGGTGATCTACAAGCTCGCGCCGGACGGCAGAGACGGGCTTTGGGTCGCCGTCGTCAATCACGGCGCGCTGCTTTTCCGAAACGGGCGCTACTATCGCCTGCCGATGCCGACGAACACGAACGTCGTCGGTATTGCTCCGATCAAGCCCGGCTCCGCGTGGATGGTCACCATGGACGGGCTGTACCATGTCGTGGCGAACGGCGCCGCGCGGCGGATCGGGGTGGCGGACGGCTTGCCCTGTGAGACCTTCCCGGCCGTGACCACGACCGCGAAAGGCGATCTTTGGCTGAAATCCGATTGCGGCCTACTCCATATCGCCAAGCGCGAGCTCGACTCCTTCCTGACGAGCGAGGGCAGCAAGCTTCACGCGGACCAGATCGACGCCGGCGACGGTGCGCCGGTCGACGAATATTCCAACCACCCCTACGAAACCCCGGACGGGAGGGTCTGGTTTACCAATTTCAGCGATGTGTTCATGGTCGATCCCAAGGCGGCCGCCACCCCCAGGCAGCCGGTGCCTGTGGTCATCGAGGATGTCCTGGCCGACGGCAAAAGCTTCCTGTCCGCGCTGGGCAGGCGGTCACCCACCCGGCCACGCCGGATAGAGATCGGCTTTGCCGGGCTGGACTTCATTCGGCCGGACCGTGTCGGTTTTCGCTATGAGCTGTCCCGTGGAGCCCGCCAATGGCGCGGAGTGACCACGGAGAGGACGGTCTCCTTCACCGATCTCGGTCCGGGGCAATATAGCTTCTCGGTCGTGGCCTGCGAGAACGATGCCCGATGCAGCCTCAAGCCCGCCACGCTCGCCTTCGAGATTCCGCCGACGTTCGTTCAGACCTGGATGTTCAAGGTCGCGATGGCGTTCCTGGCCGCCTTCGTCGCCTGGGTCGCCTATCGAATCTGGCACCATCAGGTGACGGTGGACATCCAGCGGCGCACCGAAGTCCGGTTGGGCGAGCGCGAGCGTATCGCGCGTGATCTCCACGACACGCTTCTCCAGGGGTTCCAGGGGCTCCTCCTGCGGATTCAGGGAGTCGCGAACAATCTCCCGCGCGAGGACCAGCTCCGCGCCCGGCTGGAAAGCGCGCTCAACAGAGGGGAGCAGATCATCGTCGAGGGGCGCAACCGGGTCCGCGATCTCCGAGTGGACGAGCATGGTCTGCCCGATATGCTGCGCAAGTTCATCGACGATGCGTCGCTTGACTGCGACATCGGGATCTACCTCGAAATCGAAGGGGCCTTGCGCGATCTGCGCCGTGGAATCTCGACGGAGATCGGACAGATAGCGCGCGAGGCTCTGTCGAACGCATGTCGCCATGCCGAGGCATCCCGAATAGCGGTGATCGTCGCATTCGGCCTTCGCGCGTTGCAGGTTCGGATCGTCGACGACGGCAAGGGGCTTCGCGTGCAGCCCGAACAGCACGCCGTCCCGCATTTCGGATTGAGCGGCATGAAGGAGCGCGCCGAGCGGCTGAATGCCTCCTTCAGGATCGACAGCGCGCCTGGGAAGGGCACCGAGGTATCGCTCTCCCTCTCCTCGAGCCTGGCCTATGAGCCCCAATCGAGCGCGGTGGCGGCCCTGCTCGGCCGGATGTGCGATCTGTTTGGCGGCGTCAGGAGAAGCCTGTTCGGGCGCTCCCCCGATATGGACGCCTCAGGACAGGCTGGGGATGAGAGGCATTGGGCGAGCCCCCCGCCCACGCCGGAGGTAGGAGCAATCGCTCACCCGTCTGAGTGATCGCGACTCCCACCAGTCGAACGTCACGCCGCCGGTCGGACGATGTCAGTTTCTGGCCATGGCTCGCTACCTCCGCCGGAACCCAGCTTTCTCCATCGACGCCACCGCTTTTGCGCTGGTGACGTCGATGGAGGGAACCCTGGCGATCATGCCGCCGCGCGTGGACATCATGTCCGCGGCGCCGGCGATCGCGTCTGTCGCGGCGGCGATCCTGATCGCACTCGAACTGCACGACCGTTGCGCCTTCGCTCTGGGGTTCCTCCGCTACCGGGCCAACCTCATATGCCGCAGCATGGGTGCGAGCTTCCCAACCGCGAGCGGCGCGACGGCGCTCGCTTTTATCGGTGCCGAGTCCCGGTCCTTCGATCGGTTGGCCCGGGATCGGCGCACCAACGATCGGAGCGGACGTCCATGACCCAGATTCTCTCGCCCAAGTACATCGCGCCCGACATGTTCGAGGACATTCTCCTGCGCGAGCAGCTTCACCGCTTTTCGAACAGCTTCCAGATCGTCGCCGCGCTTGCCCGCCAGTGCAATCGCAAGTCGGGCGCGCACGATACGGCATCGATGCTCGAAGCGCTCGAGGACAGGCTGCTTTCGCTGACGACGCTGCATCGGCTCCTCGCGACGAATTTCGAGATGCCCGATTTCGCCGGGCGCGTGCATGAGATCGCCCGCAAACTTGTACGTTCATTCGGCCGGACGGACGGCGTCATCCTGCACGTCGATCGTTTCTGGCTCCCCGAACAGCATCGGTTTCGCCTTGGCCTGATCGTCAGCGAACTGGTGACCAACGCGCTCAAGCACAGCCTGTATAGCTGCGCCGAGGGCCTGATCGAGATTTCCGTCCGCACGAGTGGCTGCTCGATCATTCTGACGGTCGTCGACAGCAATCGCAAGGCGCTGAACGGCCGGCGCCTCCTCCCCTCGCCGATCGTTGCCGGCCTGGCCGAGAGCATCGGCGGCGTCGCGGAAGTCGTCGATCAGAACGGCTATGCCGCCAGGGTGACATTGCCCCGTGAGGAGCGTCCGTTCGAGATCATTGAAGGATCTTGGACGCGGCCCGCGATGATGCCTGCGATGACGTCGGCTGCGCTCCATTGAGGGCGGCGACGCGAATTCTGATATCCCGTTGTCCTTCTCCCGCCGCCGGATCGGCCGAGAGGAGAAGGACACTCCGATCGACGCCAGAGCGACCGAACGCGCGGGATCAGCCATGCTCCTCGCGAGCCAGCCAGATCATTCCGCAGATGGCGCAGGGACGTCCGCTCCGAACGGAAAACGCCGCTCGCGGAGGTTCGGATGGGGATCAACCCCCGAAAACCAATGATTTTTTTGGGAAATGGTGGAGCCGAGGGGGATCGAACCCCTGACCTTCGCAATGCCATTGCGACGCTCTCCCAGCTGAGCTACGGCCCCACATTTTCGTCCCGACCGGCTGGTCCAGTGCGTCGGGAGCGCTCCTCTAGGTGAGGGATTTTTCCTTGGCAACACCTTTTTTCGGGGGTTCGCCTTTTTTGCAGAAACCCCCGAAAAAGGGCTGAGCTTACTGCTCGTCCTCTTCCTCGCGCGTCGCCACGCCGAGGTCGTCGTCGCCACCCAGATCGGTGTCGTCGTCGGCCGGCTCTTCGTCGTCGACGCTGATGTCCAGATCCTCGGCGAGATCCGAATCCTCTTCGCCCTTCGCTTCCTTGACGGGCTTGGGCGCATCGAACGGCAGCGGCTGCTTGGACTTGAGCACCGGCTCGGGTTCCCACTGGATCCCGCAGTTGATGCAGGTCACCGGGTCTTCCTTGCCCAGATCATAGAAGCGGGTGCCGCACTTCGGGCAGGTCCGCTTGGTGCCCCATTCAGGCTTCACCATGTCTCGTCCACATCCAATCGCTTGAAGAAGGAAGCCGCCGGGCCAGTTCCGCCGACAGCCGCTAGGCCCGCGCCTTGCCATAGGGGGACGCCGCTGTCAAAAGCCGCGCCGATGAGCCACGCCCCCGCCCTCCCGCTGCGCCTGAGCGCAACCCGCCCGCTCGCCGGCCGCGTCGCCGTTCCGGGCGACAAGTCGATCTCGCACCGCTCGCTGATGCTGTCCGCGCTCGCGGTGGGGACAAGCCGCGTCGAGGGCCTGCTCGAAGGCGAGGACGTGCTCGCCACCGCCGCCGCGATGCGCGCGATGGGCGCGACGATCGAGCGCGGCGACGACGGCGTGTGGACGATTCACGGCGTCGGCGTGGGCGGGCTGCTCCAGCCGGAGGCCGCGCTCGACATGGGCAATTCGGGCACCTCGACGCGGCTGCTGATGGGCCTCGTGTCGAGCCATGCGATCACCACCAGCTTCGTGGGCGACGCCTCGCTCTCCAAGCGGCCGATGGGCCGCGTGACCGAGCCGCTCTCCGCAATGGGCGCCGAGTTCACCACCTCGCCCGGCGGCCGCCTGCCGCTGATGGTGCGGGGCGCCTGCCCGGCGGTGCCGATCGAATATCGCCTACCGGTGGCATCCGCGCAGGTGAAGTCGGCGATCCTGCTCGCCGGGCTCAACACGCCCGGCATCACCCGCGTGATCGAGCCCGTTCCCACCCGCGACCATAGCGAGCGGATGCTGGCCGGCTTCGGCGCGGACCTCACGGTCGAGACGCTGGAGGACGGCACGCGCGTCATCAGCCTGCACGGCGAGGCGGAGCTGAAGCCCCAGCATATCGTCGTGCCGGGCGATCCCTCGTCGGCGGGCTTCCCTGTGGTGGCGGGCCTGATCGTGCCGGGTTCGGACATCGTGGTGGAGAATGTCGGCCTCAACCCGACGCGGGACGGCCTCTACCGGATGCTGCTCGCGATGGGCGCCGACATCGCCTACGAGAACGAACGCATCGTCGGCGGCGAGCCGGTCGCCGACCTCCATGTCCGCGCCTCGAAGCTCAAGGGCATCACCACGCCGCTCGACGTCGTGCCGAGCATGGTGGACGAGTTCCCCGTGCTGTTCGTCGCCTGCGCGCTGGCGGAGGGGCGCTCGGTGCTGCGCGGCCTCGAAGAGCTGCGCGTCAAGGAATCGGATCGCGTCACCGTGATGGCCGAAGGGCTGCGCGCGATCGGCGCGACGGTAGAGGAGGTCGAGGACGGCCTCATCATCGACGGCACCGGCGGCGCGCCGCTGGCCGGCGGCGCGACCGTCGCAACGCACCTGGACCACCGCATCGCGATGAGCTTCGCCGTCGCCTCGCTGGCCTCGGCGCAGCCCGTCACGGTTGACGACCGCGCCCCGATCGCGACAAGCTTCCCCCAGTTCATCCACCTGATGGAGACGCTCGGCGCCGCCCAGCAGGATGCGGAGGCGCTCGCATGATTATCGCCGTCGACGGCCCGGCCGCATCGGGCAAGGGCACCATCGCCAAGGCGCTCGCCCGCCATTACGGGCTGCCGCATCTCGACACCGGCCTGCTCTATCGCGCGGTCGGCATTGCGGTGCTGCGCTCGGGCGGTGATCCGTCCGACGAGGGCGATGCCTTCCGCGCCTGCGATTTCGACAGCGCCCTCCTCTCCGATCCGGGATTGAAGAGCGAGGCCGCCGGCCGCGCCGCCTCGATCGTGTCGGCGCATCCTTCCGTGCGCGCTGCGCTGCTGGAATTGCAACGCGACTTCGTCCGTCAGCCGGGCGGCGCGGTGCTCGACGGGCGCGACATCGGCACGGTGATCGCGCCGGAAGCGCCCGCCAAGCTGTTCGTCACCGCATCGTCCGAAGTCCGCGCCCAGCGCCGCTTCGACGAGTTGAAGGGCATGGGCCTGAACGTGGTCTACGATCATGTCCTCTCGGACATCCGCGCCCGCGACGCCCGCGACTCCGGCCGCGGCATCGCCCCGCTCAAGCAGGCGGACGACGCCGTGCTGCTCGACACCAGCACCCTCGACGTCGCCGCCGCCACCGCCCGCGCGATCGAGATCGTCGAGCAGACCAAGGTCGGCTCCGAGGCCTGAGGCGCGCTACGATGCGCCGCCACCCGCCGAGCTTGCCCCACCCAGCCCCATCGGCTATATCCGGTTGATCCGACGGGCCAGGCCCGCGGTGGCAGGCGCGGAGCGGGGGCCTTGGGCTTCCTCCTCTCGCGCCCTTTTCGCATGGAAAGATATGCCTCCGCGCTCCCGGTCCTGCGGACGCCGCGACGGGTGTTCGGCCCCCGCGGCAGTTCGGCCAAAGACCTCTGGATTCAACCAGATGGCCGGAAACGATTGATAGGAAGCAACCTTTATATGGCGACTTCTGCCACCCCCACCCGCGACGATTTCGCGGCTCTGCTCGACCAGACCCTGGGTCACGCTGACGGCTTCGAAGGCCGCGTCGTCAAGGGCACCGTCACCGCCATCGAGAACGACCTCGTCGTCATCGACGTGGGCCTCAAGTCCGAAGGCCGCGTGCCGCTGCGCGAGTTCGCGCCCGCGCCGGGCCAGAAGGCCGAGCTTTCCGTCGGCGACGAAGTCGAAGTCTATGTCGACCGCGTCGAGAACATGCACGGCGAAGCGATGCTCAGCCGCGACCGCGCCCGCCGCGAAGCCGCTTGGGACAAGCTGGAAGGCGAGTTCGCCAAGACCGCGCGCGTCGAGGGCGTGATCTTCGGCCGCGTCAAGGGCGGCTTCACCGTCGACCTGAACGGCGCCGTGGCGTTCCTTCCGGGCTCGCAGGTGGACATCCGTCCGGTCCGCGACGTCACCCCGCTGATGGACATCCCGCAGCCGTTCCAGATCCTCAAGATGGATCGCCGCCGCGGCAACATCGTCGTGTCGCGCCGCGCCGTCCTCGAAGAGACCCGCGCCGAGCAGCGCACCGGCCTGATCCAGTCGCTGGCCGAGGGCCAGGTGATCGACGGCGTCGTCAAGAACATCACCGATTACGGTGCGTTCGTCGACCTCGGCGGCATCGACGGCCTGCTCCATGTCACCGACATGAGCTACAAGCGCGTCAACCACCCGTCGGAAGTCATCAACATCGGTGACACCGTCAAGGTGCAGATCATCCGCATCAACCGCGAGACGCAGCGCATCAGCCTCGGCATGAAGCAGCTCGAGAGCGATCCGTGGGAAGGCGCCGCCGCCAAGTATCCGGTCGGTGGCAAGTTCTCGGGCCGCGTGACGAACATCACCGAATATGGTGCGTTCGTTGAGCTCGAAGCCGGCATCGAAGGCCTGGTCCACGTCTCGGAGATGAGCTGGACCAAGAAGAACGTGCATCCGGGCAAGATCGTTTCGACCTCGCAGGAAGTCGACGTGGTCATCCTCGAGGTGGACGAGGACAAGCGCCGCATCTCGCTCGGCCTCAAGCAGGCCCAGCAGAACCCGTGGGAAGCGTTCGCCGACAAGCACCCGATCGGCTCGACCGTCGAGGGCGAAGTCAAGAACGCGACCGAGTTCGGCCTGTTCATCGGCCTGGACGGCGACGTGGACGGCATGGTCCACATGTCGGACATCGCCTGGGGCGTGACCGGCGAAGAAGCGCTTGCGATGCACCACAAGGGCGAGACCGTGCAGGCGGTCGTGCTCGACGTGGACGCCGAGAAGGAACGCATCTCGCTCGGCATCAAGCAGCTTGAGCGCGGCGGCGTTGCCGGCGCGGGTGCCGCGACCGGCGGTGCCAACACCTCGGGCGTCAACAAGGGCCAGACCGTCACCGTCACCGTTCTGTCGGTGGGCGATGCGGGCCTCGACGTGCAGATCGGCGACGATGGCGCGACCGGCTTCATCCGCCGTGGCGATCTCGGCCGCGACCGCGACGAGCAGCGCGCCGAGCGCTTCCAGGTCGGCCAGAAGTTCGACGCGATGGTGACCGGCTTCGACCGCTCCAAGAAGCCGACCTTCTCGATCAAGGCGCTTCAGCTCGCCGAAGAGAAGCAGGCCGTCGCGCAGTACGGTTCGTCCGATTCGGGCGCGTCGCTCGGCGACATCCTCGGCGAGGCCTTCAAGGCCCGTCAGGAGAACCAGTAAGGCTTGCCGGCGCCGCTCCTTTCGGGGTGGCGCCGCAACGCCGGCGATGGTTTCGCCAACGAAAAGAAATCCCCTCCCGCCCCTGGCCGGAGGGGATTTTTTTGTGCGCGGCCGAGCGTTCCAGCCGCCTCCGCCTGAATCGCGGCGTGCGCATTGTGATTACACGGAAAAAAGCCGAGCATCTCACATGCTGCACAGGCGTGACATTGATCCAGTTTTATGGAATTGGACGACAGGCGGCTCCCGAGGCCGGTCGACAGGGTAAGACAAGATGATCCGTTCCGAACTCGTTCAACGGGTGGCCGAAGCCAACCCGGACCTGCCTGTGAAGGATGTGGAGCGGCTCGTCGGGGTGATCTTCGAAGCGATCAGCGCGCATCTCGTGGCCGGCGGCCGCGTCGAGCTGCGCGGCTTCGGCGCCTTCTCCACCCGCGCCCGGGAGGCCCGCACCGGCCGCAACCCGCGCACCGGCGAGCCGGTCGACGTGTCGGCCAAGCGCGTGCCCTATTTCAAGCCGGGCAAGGAAATGCGGGAACGCCTCAACGTCTGAGGCTTTCCGCGAGGGCTTGACCTGGCCCCCGCCCAACGCCTTTGTGGCGCCCGTGCGGGCGTGGCGAAACCGGTAGACGCAGGCGACTTAAAATCGCCCTCCCATGGAGTGCGGGTTCGAGTCCCGCCGCCCGCACCAATGGCTCGCCGCCTCCGTGATGCCAGCGCGAAAAGCCCGGCACAAAAAAGCCCCGCCAGCGGGAAGGCCGGCGGGGCAACTCAGGATACCGCCAAGCGAGGGGGGGAGCTCGGCGGGTCGAGAGGGGCAATAGCGCTGGCCAGTTGCAATGTAAAATCGATATTGCACGTCAGCGTCATCGAATTTCATCATCAGGGCCGGGCGATTTTTCGGCATCGACGGACGGTCGGAATCCTCTCCGCAGCTTCCGGCCAAATCGGATGCATTTCCCGATCCCATGCCGAATCCCGCTTTTTCCGGGGCTGGCATCGGGGAAAGGCGGCCGGCTTCCCCCGGCACGGCCCGAGGCAAAAGAACCCAATTTGAACCTGTCCGATTGCATCCGGGGGAAAGCTGGCGGAACATCCGCCTGTCAATCGACCTTTGTCGAGCGATGTCGCCTCGGGCAATCCGCGGGCGCAATCCCGGACGGGATTCAGTTCTGTATCGCGTATCGTCGTGTCCGTTGCTTTGCGTATCCGTCTGCATAAATGGCCTCGACGGACGCCTCGCTCATGGGCGACGGGGTGGTCAGCGCCGGTTCGAGAGATAATCCGAAACCCGGCGACGCGTCTCTTCATCGACATGCAGGCCAAGCTTGGTGCGCCGCCACAATATATCCTCGGCGGTGCGCGCCCATTCCCGCTCCACGAGATAATCCACCTCGCGCGTCGAAAGCCCGCCGCCCAGATCGATGATCGCGGTGGCATCGCCCAGCACCCGCTCGATCCGCGTGCCATAGGCATGGGCCATGCGCCCGGCCGTCAGCGCATCGAGGAACGGCCAGCGCCGCCGCACATCGGCAAGGAAGGCGTCGAAATCGCCATCCGGCAGATCGCCGCCCGGCAGCGGCTCGTCCGCCGTCCAGGCCGGCCCCATATGCGGCAGGAAGGGCTTGAGCTTGTCGAGCGCATGTTCGGCGAGGCGGCGATAGGTGGTGATCTTGCCCCCGAAGGCGGAGAGCACCTGCGGCCCCTCCTCCACCCCCAGCGTCAGCACATAGTCGCGCGTGACGGCCGAGGCGTCTTCCGCGCCGTCGTCGAACAGCGGGCGGACGCCGGAATAGCTGCCCACCATGTCGTCCGGCCCGATCGGCTTCGCGAAATAGCGGTTCACCGCGCGGCAGAGATAGTCGATCTCGTCCGGGTCGATCCGGGGCGCGGAGGGATCGCCCTCATAGGGCTTGTCGGTGGTGCCGATCAGCGTGAAGTCGCGCTCATAGGGGATGGCGAAGACGATCCGCTTGTCGTCGTTCTGGAAGATATAGGCGTGCTCCCCCTCATAGAGCCTGCGGACGAGGATATGGCTGCCCTTCACCAGCCGGGGCGGCCGCTCGGCATGGACGCCGGCCAGTTCGCCCAGCACCTGCCCCACCCATGGCCCCGCCGTGTTGACGATCGCGCGGGCCGCGACGGTCGTGCCGTCGTCCAGCGTGGCGATCCAGCGTCCGCCCTCGCGGCGCGCGCCCGCGAAGCCCGTGTGCGTGCGGATTATGGCGCCCCGCTCGGCCGCTCCCAGCGCGTTCAGCGCGACGAGGCGGGCGTCATCCACCCAGGCGTCCGAATAGACGAAGCCCTTCTCCACGCCCGCCAGCCCGGCGCCCCACGGACCATCGAGGCTCACCCCTTCGGACTTGGGCAGGCGGGTGCGGCCGCCGATGTGATCGTAGAGGAAGAGGCCGGTGCGGATCATCCACGCCGGGCGCATATCCTCGGCCAGCGGCATGACGAAGCGCATCGGCTTGATGAGATGCGGCGCCAGCCCGAGCAGCACCTCGCGCTCCGCCAGCGCCTCGCGCACAAGGCGGAACTCGTAATATTCGAGATAGCGCAGCCCGCCATGGATCAGCTTGGTGCTGGAGGACGAGGTGTGCGCGGCGAGATCGTCCCGCTCGACGAGGAGGACGCCGAGCCCCCGCCCCGCCGCGTCGCGCGCGATGCCGGCGCCGTTCACGCCGCCACCGATGATGAGCAGATCGACCTCGCCGGGGCTCATGCGCGGCACTCCCTGGTGGACCGGCTGCGCGCCAGCGCATCGGCCCAGCCGGCTTTCAGCCCCTCGCGCGCGTCGGCGCCCATTTGCGGCCGGAACAGGCGGTCGCGCTGCCAGGCTGCGGCGATGTCCTCCGGCCCCTTCCACACACCGACGGCCAGCCCCGCGAGGAAGGCGGCGCCGGCGGCGGTCGTCTCGATATTGGCGGGGCGCTCGACATCGGCGTCGAGCATGTCGGCGAGGAACTGGCAGAACCAGTCGTTCGCCGCCATGCCGCCGTCCACCCGGATCGTCCGCGCGCTGGAGGCGCCGTCGCTCACCATCGCGTCGACCAGATCGGCGGTCTGATAGGCCACCGACTCCAGCGCCGCGCGGGCGAGATGCGCGCCGGTCGCATCGAGGGTGAGCCCGGTGATCGTGCCCCGCGCGTTCGGATCCCAATGCGGCGCACCGAGGCCGACGAAGGCCGGAACCATGTAGACGCCATTATTGCCGTCGAGCCTGGTGGCGAGGTCGTTGGTATCCGACGCGCGGTTGATGAGGCCGAGCCCGTCGCGCAGCCACTTCACCGCGGCGCCGGCGACGAAGATCGAGCCCTCCAGCGCATAGGTCGTCCGCCCGCCCAGCCGATAGGCGATGGTGGTGAGCATCCCGTTTTGCGAGGTGACCGCCTCCTCGCCGGTGTTGAGCAGCAGGAAGCAGCCGGTGCCGTAGGTGGATTTCGCGTCGCCCGGCCGGAAGCAGGCCTGCCCGACCACCGCCGCCTGCTGGTCCCCCGCCATGCCGCCGATCGGGATGGCGCGGCCGAGCAGGCTCTTCTCGGTCTCGCCGAAGAGGGTGCTGTTGTCCTTCACCTCGGGCAGGAGCGCGGCGGGGATGTCGAGCATCCGCAGCAGCTCGTCGTCCCACTGGTTGCGGTGAATGTCGTAGAGCAGGGTGCGCGACGCGTTGCTGGCATCGGTCGCGTGGACCTTGCCGCCGGTCAGCCGCCAGAGCAGGAAGCTGTCGATCGTGCCGAACGCCAGCTCGCCCTTCTCGGCGCGCGCACGGGCGCCCTCGACATTGTCCAGCATCCAGGCGAGCTTGGTGCCCGAGAAATAGGGATCGAGCAGCAGCCCGGTCCTGGCGCGCACCATCGGCTCGCAGCCATCGGCTTTGAGCCGCGCGCAAAGCCCGGCGGTGCGCCGGTCCTGCCAGACGATCGCCTTGTGGAGCGCCTCGCCGGTCTTGCGATCCCACAGGACCACCGTCTCGCGCTGGTTGGTGATGCCGATCGCCGCGACATCGCCGCCGCAGTCGGCCGCTTCCTTCAGCGTGTCGACGGTGTCGCGCCAGATATCCTCCGGGTCATGCTCCACCCAGCCGGGGGCGGGATAATATTGCGGAAACTCGCGGCGCGCCGTCCTGCGCGGCAGGCCGTCGGCGCCGAACGCCATGCTGCGCGTGGAGGTGGTGCCCTGATCGATGCTGAGGATGATCTGGTCGGTCATTCGGCGGGCTCCAGAGGCGTCTTCAGGGTACGGGGCAGGAAGGGCCGGATCAGCAGGTGATGCGCGCCGCCGCCCACCACGCCGCCGATCAGCGGGGCTACGATCGGCACCCACCAATAGCCGTCCTTGCCGGGGAAGGCGGAGGCGTCCCACCCGAGCAGCCACGCGAACAGGCGCGGGCCGAAATCGCGGGCCGGATTGAGCGCCCAGGCTTCCAGATAGCCCGCCGACGCGCCGATCACCGCGACGATCAGCCCGATCACGATCGCTCCGAAATTCGCCTGTGGCGCCATGGTGTTATACTCGTCGGTCACCGCGAAGATGCCGAACATCAGGAAGCCAGTGAGGATGATCTCGTCCCAGACGGCCTTGATCGGGGTCACGGCCAGGCCCGGCGCGGTGAAGAATACGCCGGCCGCGCCGCCGCCCGCGCGGGTCAGCCCCTGCGTGGCGTTGAAATGGTCGATCACCGATCCATAGAGCGCATAGGCGATTGCCGCCCCGATGAAGGCACCGATCACCTGCGCCAGCCAGTAAGGCACCACCTTGCGCCACGGGAATCCGCGATAGATGGCGAGCGCCAGCGTCACCGCCGGGTTGGCGTGCGTGCCGGACACCGCGCCCGTGACGTAGATCGCGATCGAGACGGCCATGCCCCAGGTGATGCAGACGCCCCAATAGGCCGTCTTGTAGGGGCTCGGATCGTACAGGATGTACATGCCCGCCACCGAACAGCCGATGCCCATGATGATGATGAGAGCGACGGCTTCGGAGATCAGCTCGCCCAGAAATGCACGCTGTTCCGACATCGGGCCTGCTCTCCCCTCCAGCGGGTCATCGGCCCGCCCCGGAGCGGCCCTTTGCCCATCCATGAGGCCGAAGCCGGGCCGGCTTCAAGCGCAAAGCTGTGACACCTGTTTCGGAAGCGCGCCGGGGCGCTCAAATCTCGCTGAGCTGGGCGACCAGATCGGGGTGCAGCTTGCCCGCGAACTCGCAGCCCGCCGCCTCGCCGTCATGCCAGACGACCCGCGCCATGAAGGGGCCATGGCCGCCGATCTTGAGCCAGATCACGCTGTCCGCCGCGAGCGGCCGGTCGATCAGGATCCGGCAGCCCGAAGGCGAGAGATCGGTGACGGTGGCCGGCAGATTCTTCTCGCCCGCCGCATCGACCTCGCCGCTTCGGTGGGCCGAGCGTCGTGGATCGCGCCGATGATCGGTGGCCCCACCCAACTGGATTTCCGCTTCCATAGACCCGCCTTCCCCCGGAACGTGACGCTGCGGATTTAGAAGGCGTCGGTAAAGCATTGGTCAATCCCCGGCCTTCCCCCCGGCGCGCGACCGTGGCACGCCCTTCGCGTGTCCCGCGTCCTGCCTCTCCTCCTCGCCTCGCTGCTGCTGTCGACCGGCTGCGCGCGCACCGGCGGCGAGCGGCCGCCCGCCGACACCCTCGTCCGCCTCGCCGACGACGAGCCCAAGGGCCTCGATCCGCAGGCGGTGTCGGACCTCGCCTCGATCCGCGTGGCGGAGGATCAATATGAGGGGCTCACCCGCTACAATGCCGACGGCCTGCCCGAACCGGGCCTCGCCAGCGGATGGAGCGTCTCGCCGGACGGGCTGACCTGGCGCTTCCGCCTGCGCGAGGGCCTGCGTTTCTCGGACGGGGCGCCGATCGCCGCCGCGCTCTTCCCGAAGCTGCTCGCGCGGCTGCGCGCGCCGGCCACCGCCTCCCCGGTGAAGCCGCTGTTCGAGGCGATCGCCGCCATCGACGCGCCGGCTCCGAACGAGGTGGTCGTCCGCCTGCGCCATCCCTATCCGGCGCTGCCCGAACTGCTCGCCCAACCGGCGATGGCGGCACTGCCGCTCCACCGCGCGCATTGGGCGAGCGAGCGGCCGCTCGTCACCTCCGGCCCCTATCGCCTCACCGAATGGACGCTGGGCGACCATATCCTGCTGGCCGCCAATCCGCGCTGGCACGACGGCGCGCCGCCCATCGCCAGGGTCGAGTGGCGGCCCACCACCGATCCGCTGACCGCGATGCGGACCCTGCTCTCGGGCGCGGCGGACACCACCAGCGATTTCCCGGCGAGCCGCCTCGGCTGGCTGCGCGCCCATGCGCCGCAGGTGCTGCATGTCGCGCCCTATCGCGGCGCCTATTATCTCGTTTTCAACACCCGCAAGCCGCCCTTCGACGACAAGCGCATCCGCGTCGCGCTCAACCTCGCGACCGACCGGCGCTGGATCGCGGGGCCGCTGCTCGGCGTCGGGACGCCGCCCGCATGGGGCGTGGTGCCGCCCGGCATCGGCGGGCTCGCCGCCTACAGGCCCGCATGGGCAGACTGGCCGGCCGAGCGGCGAATCGCGGCGGCGCGGCTTCTGCTGGCGGAGGCCGGCTATGGCCCGACGCATCCGCTCGTCTTCGACATCCGCTTCAACAGCGACATCGATCATCGCCGCATCGCCATCGCGCTCGCCGCGATGTGGAAGCCGCTGGGCGTCGAGGCGCGGCTGTTCAACAGCGAGGCGTCGCTCCATTTCGCGAGCCTGCGCCGGGGCGATTTCCAGCTCGCCCGCTCGGGCTGGATCGGCGATCTCTCCGCGCCCGAGAACTTCCTCGACGTCTGGCGATCGGACGCGGGCGCGATCAACTATGCGGGCTATGCCAGCCGCCCGTTCGACGCCGCGCTGGACGCCGCCAACGTCCTCGCCGAACCGAAAGCCCGCGCCGAAGCCATGCGCCGCGCCGAGGCCATCGCCGCCACCGACGCGCCGATGCTGCCGATCTACTTCTATGTCAGCAGGAACCTCGTCTCGCCCCGCGTGATCGGATGGCACGACAACCTTGCAGCCATCCACCCGAGCCGTACGCTGCGACTCGCGCCATGACCGCCCGACGCCTCCTTCTCGCCGCCCCGCTGCTGGCGCTCACCCTGCTCGGCGGATGCCATCGCCATCGCCATGCCGGCCCGATCGAGGCCAGCGTCGTCGGGCCGGCGCTCGGTCCGGCCCACCCCGCATTCGATCGCGGCCCCGTCGGGGCGCCCGCCGCGACGCTGATCGAGGCGACCGGCCAGGGCCTCGTCCGCTTCGACGCGAGCGGGCAGATCGTGCCGGGCGTGGCGGCGCGCTGGATCGTCACGGACAATGGCCGCAGCCTGATCTTCCGCCTGCCCGATCTGCCCGCCCCCGGCACGCACCCGATCGACGCCGCCGATGTCGCCCGCCGCATCCGCGCCGCCATCGCCCCGGCCAGCCGCAATCCGCTGAAGCCCGTGCTCGGCGCGATCGACGAGGTGGATGCGGTGACGCCGCAGGTGATCGACATCGAGCTGAAGGCGCCGCGGCCCAACCTGCTCCAGATCTTCGCCCAGCCGGGGCTGGCGATGGGCGGGCAGCATCGCGGCCCCTTCGCGCTCGCCAGCCTGCGCGACGGCGTGGCCGTGCTCGCCCCCCTGCCCGATCCCGATGCCGACCCGGAAGCCGGGCATCTGCACCGCCCGCCCGTCGTCCATCTGCGCGGCGAACGCGCGGCGACGGCGGTGGCGCGCTTCGCGGCGGGACGATCGGACCTGATGCTCGGCGGGACGTTCGACGACCTGCCGCTGGCGCATGTGGCGTCGCTGCCGCGCGACACGCTGCGTTTCGATCCGGTGAAGGGCCTGTTCGGGCTGGCCTTCAGCGACGATGGCGGCGATCTCATCGTCGACAGCGACAATCGGCGCGCGCTGGCGATGGCGGTGGACCGCGATCGCATCGCCCACCTGATCGGTGCGCCGGGGTGGAACCCGTCCGCCGCCATCGTCGCGCCCGGAACGCCCGAGATTCCCACGCCGATCATGCCCGCCTGGGCGTCCCGCCCGCTCGCGGACCGGCGCGCCGAAGCCGCCCGGATCATCGCCAACTGGCAAGCGGGCGGCGGCAAGCCGGCGCCGCTCCGGGTCGCGCTGCCGGCCGGCCCCGGCGCGCGGATGCTGTTCGCGTCGATCGCGGCGGACTGGCGGGCGATCGGCGTGCAGGCGATCCGCGTCGCCCCGGACGCACCGGCGGACCTGCGCCTCGTCGACGAGGTCGCGCCCGCCGACATCGCCAGCTTCTATCTGCGCGCCTTCGCCTGCGCGCGGCAGGTGCCATGCACCCCGGTGTCGGAGAAGGTGCTGCTCGCCGCGCGCCTCGCCCCGACGCTCTATGAACGCTCCGTGCTGCTGACGCAGGCCGACGCGCTCATCACGCAAACCGTGCCGTTCATCGCCTTCGGCCCGCCGGTCCGCTGGTCGCTGGTGGCGCAGCGGCTCGATCTCTATCGCGATTCACCGCGCGCTTTTCATCCGCTGAATGAACTCCGCTCCCCTCCCAAGCGCTGAACCCTTCGAGAGGAGAACAGCCCGATGCCGATCGGCGACCATTTCGACCGCATGACCGACCGGGTGCCCGGCCTTGGCCGCGATCCGGCCTCCGTCCGCCGCCGGATCGAACATGCCGAGCGCCTGCTCGAAGGGCTGTTCGTCGTGCCGGTGCTGAACCGGCCGATGGGGCTGGACGTGATCCTCGACGTCGTGCCCGGCCTCGGCCCGATCACCGCCGCCACGCTCGGCGGATGGATCGTGTGGGAGGCGCGCAACCTCGGCATGTCGAAATGGCAGATGACGCGGATGGCCGGCAATGTCGGCATCGACCTGCTGCTCGGCGCCATTCCGTGGATCGGCGCGATCCCGGATTTCTTCTTCCGGTCCAACACGATGAACCTGAAGATGATTAAGCGCCACCTCAACCGTCACCACCCGGAGCTGGCGACGATCGAGGGCGAGGCCAAACGCGTCAGGCAGGCGCCTGGACCTTGACCGGATCGGTCGGCGCGGCACCACCCTGACCGGCCCGGCAACTCCGCGGACGCTTGTCGAGGCCGAGGCAGAGCCACACCTCCTCCAGCCAGCCGCGCCTGTTGACGTTGAGGCGCATCATGTCGGGCTTCATGCCCGGATTGGCCGCCGCGAACGCCGCCTGGAAATCCCCCGCCGTGAGCCCGCGCCGATGCGCCAGCGTCTGCATGTCGGGGATGCGGATCGAATGATAAATCCGCCCCTCCTCGCCGAAATAGCGGACGGGATCGTCGGTTATGCAGCTCCCGTGCTTCGCCCATTCATGCTGGAGAAGCTGCGGCGACGGCGTGGCGGCGATGCCGGCGCGGATCTGCGCGTCGGTGAGGATATCGACCGGGCGGCAATATTCCGGCCAGCGATTGGGGCCGTCCCCATCCGGCCAGAGGCCATGGAGCGTGAAGCCGCGCCGCACCTTCGGGTCCGCGCATTCCGCCGCCGGCCCGCGCTGGCCACGCCGGGCGTAGCAATGCTCGGGCTGCCAGATCAGCGACAGCGTATAGCCGGTGGTCGGCACGTTACGGACGGGCTGGTCCGCGCTCGGCAGCTCGGCATGGGGGCGCGGGAGTTCGGCCGCCGACAGGGGCGCGGCGGCGAGCGCCGCGCCAAGCAACAGGAAACGCATCGATCACTCCTTCCGATGGGGCGTCAGCGCCGGAACCAGGACCGGGCATCCGGCCGGAACATCAACCACATGCAGACGCCCTGAATGATGACATGGCACAGGGAGAGCAACCGCGGAGCGAGCGGCAGCACCACCACCGAATGGCCGAACCCCCGCAGCACCCCCGCGACGCCCAGCGCGAAGAGGATGACGAATATCCACTTCGCCACCTCGCTGCCCCTGTGCGCGATGAAGAAGAGCAGGCAGAGGTTGATCGCCAGCCCGATGACGATGCCGAAGCCCGCCACCCACGGCAGCATCGCGACGGCCTGCGGCGGCGCACCGGCCGGCAGCAGCTCCGCGCCGTGCCCGAAGGTCCAGACGGATGCCGCGAGGCTGAGCACGATGCCGAGAATATAGAGACGCTCGAACTGCACGATCGACTGCGGACGCATAGGCCCTCCCCTGTTGGGAGGGGAGCTTAGCGGCGCGTTTCGACCATGCAACGGGGATCGCCCCCAGCCTCAGGCGATGGCGAGATCGAGCCCGATATCCGCCGCCGGGGCCGACTGGGTGAGCCGGCCGACCGAGATATAGGTGACACCGGTCTGCGCGATCTCGCGGATCGTCTCCAGATGGACGCCGCCCGAAGCCTCGGTGGGGACGCGCCCGCCGACCAAAGTCACCGCGCCGCGAAGGATCGAAGGCCGCATATTGTCGAGCAGCAGGTGGGTGGCGCCGGCCGCCAGCGCGTCCTCGATCTGGTCGACGCGATCGACCTCGACGATGATGCTGGCGATGCCCGCCTCGCGCGCGCGCCGCGCCGCTTCGCCGACGCCGCCGGCCACCGCGACATGATTGTCCTTTATCATCGCCGCGTCCCACAGGCCCATGCGATGGTTGGTCGCCCCGCCCATGCGGGTGGCGTATTTCTCCAGCCGGCGCAGGCCGGGGATGGTCTTGCGCGTATCGAGCAAGGTCGCGCCGGTCCCCGCGATCGCATCGACATAGGCGCGCGTCATCGTCGCGATGCCGGTCAGGTGCTGGAGCGTGTTGAGCGCGGACCGCTCGGCGGTGAGCATCGCCCGCGCCTTGCCCTCCATCCGCATCAGCGTGGTGCCCTTCGGCACGCGTGCGCCATCCTCGACCAGCATCTCGATCGCCACGTCCGGGTCGAGATGGCGGAAGAAGGCCGCCGCGACCGGCAGCCCCGCCACCGTCACGTCATCCCGGCTGACCAGCGCGCCATGGAAGCGCGCCTCGGCGGGGATCACCGCCGCCGACGTGATGTCGCCGCCCTCGCCCAGATCCTCGGCGAGCGTGGAGCGGAGGAAGGCTTCCAGATCGAAGCCGTCGAGCGCGAACGCCATCAGCCGCGCGGCCCCATGGCGCCCTTGCCGACGGTCGCGCCCGCCATCTCCAGCATCCGGTCGAGCGGGCGCTTGGCGGCGATGCGGGTCTCCTCGTCGATCTCGATGCGCGGCTCCATGTCGCGCAGCGCGAGGTAGAGCTTCTCCATCGTGTTGAGCGCCATATAGGGGCACATGTTGCAGTTGCAGTTCCCGTCCGCGCCCGGCGCGCCGATGAACAGCTTGTGCGGGGCCGCCTTCTGCATCTGGTGGATGATGTGCGGCTCGGTGGCGACGATGATCGTCTCCGCCGGCGACTTCAGCGCGAACTCCAGAATGGCGCGGGTCGAGCCCACCTCGTCGGCATGATCGAGGATGAAGGCCGGGCATTCCGGGTGCGCGGCGATCGGCGCGTCCGGGTATTGCGCCTTGAGCTTCAGAAGCTCCGTCTCCGAGAAAGCCTCGTGGACGATGCAGGCGCCCGGCCACAGCAGCATGTCGCGGCCGGTCTTGCGGTTGAAATAGGCGCCGAGATTCTTGTCCGGCGCGAAGATGATCTTCTGGTCCATCGGGAGCTGAGCGAGAATCTTCTCGGCCGACGACGAGGTGACGATGATGTCCGAATGCGCCTTCACCGCCGCCGAGCAGTTGATGTAGGTGATGGCGATATGATCCGGGTGCGCCGCGCGGAACTTCGCGAACTCCTCCGGCGGGCAGCTATCCTCCAGCGAGCAGCCGGCGGCCATGTCGGGCAGGATCACGGTCTTCTGCGGCGAGAGGATTTTCGCCACCTCGGCCATGAAGCGCACGCCGCAGAAGGCGATCACGTCCGCGTCGGTCGCCGCCGCCTTGGCCGAGAGATCGAGGCTGTCGCCCACGAAATCGGCGATGTCCTGGATATCGGGCGTCTGGTAATAATGGCCGAGGATGACGGCGTTGCGCTCCTTGCGCAGCCGGTTGATCTCGGCCTTCAGATCGAGGCCCTTGAGGCTCTGGACGGGGGCATTCATGGCAAATCCACTCCTTTGCGGCGCTCAGATAGGCGCGCGCGCGCGTCTTGTCAGCGGGAAAGGCCCAGCACCTCGGCAATCGATCGAGAATGATCCATCGGCGTGAACGGTGTCGGTTTCGGGAAATCCGGTTCGTCGGCGAAGCGGACGCGGACATGCGGATCGAGCCCCGCCGCCTTGAGCGGCAGCGCGAAGCCCTGCTCGACCGCGCGGCGGGCGGCGTCGCGGGCGATCCCCATCGGCACCGGCTCACGCGCCTGACGCAGCAGCTCGGCCTGCGCGGCCTTGCGGTTGGTATCGTCGAGCAGTTCGCCGCTGTTGGTGAAATGAAGGAGCAGGCCACCGCCGTCATAGGCGCGCATCCGCGAAGGATCGACGTCCGGCCCCTCCAGCATCAGCGGCGGCAGCACGACGTCGAGGACATGCGCCTGCCCATGCCAGACGAGATCGCCCGGCTTCATCCGCCCGAGATCGACCTCGTAGCGCACCCGCCCCGGCATGATGAGCGTGCGTTGCGCGGAAAGCCCGAAGCGCTGCTGCGTCGAGGTCACCACCGCGACATAATTGGCGACGAGCGCGGTCAGCCGGTTCTCGGCCTTGAGCCCTTCGAGGCTGGCCGAGGCGATCGTCTCGGGATCGGGCGACCAGACGCGATGCGCCAGCCGCGCGCCGAACAGGGCAAGCCCGCCCGCGATCAGCGCGAAGGCGATGAGGACGCCGAGCAGCCCCTTCAACAGCGGACGCATCAGGCGGCGAGCGTCCAGATAGCATCGGCGACCGACACCCGCCCCCGCTCGTCAAGATCGATGAGATGGGCCAGCACGCTCAGGCCCGCCGCCTTGGTCAGCCGGGGATCGAGGCCCGCATACATGGTCGCGACCATCTGCTCGACCGACTGCGGCTTCTCGTCCAGCAGGCGCAATATCTGCGCCTCGCGCTGCTTGCGGTGACCCAGCATCGAGCGCACCAGCCGCTGCGGGCGCGTCACCGGGTCGCCATGGGCGGGGAAATAGATTTCGTCCTCGCGGCCCATCAGCTTGTCGAGGCTGGCGACATAGGCGCCCATCCGGCCGTCCGGCGGGATCACCACGCTGGTCGACCAGCCCATGACATGATCGCCGCTGAACAGCGCCCGTGCCTCGGGCAATGCGAAACAGAGATGGTTGGAGGTGTGGCCGGGCGTCGCGATCGCCTCCAGCGTCCAGCCGGGGCCGGAGACGGTATCGCCCTCCACCATCACGCGATCGGGGGCATAGCTATGGTCGAAGCCGGCTTCGAGGCCGGAGCCGTCCCGCGCCATGATCGGCGCGCAGCCCATCACCGGCGCGCCGGTCGCTGCGGCCAGCGGCCGCGCCGCGGGGCTGTGATCGCGATGGGTGTGGGTGCAGAGGATGGCGACGATGCGCTCGCCGGCGGTCGCCGCGAGGATCGCGTCGACATGATCGGGCAGATCGGGGCCGGGATCGATCACGGCCACCTCGCCATGGCCGACGATGTGGGTCTGCGTGCCGGTATAGGTGAAGGGCGAGGGATTATGCGCCAGCACCCGCCGGACCAGCGGATGGATCGCCTCGACCACGAGCGGCGACGGATGAGCGGACTCTGTCACGACGTCGTCCCTCCGGCGGCCCGCACTGTCGAAATCCTTGACACTCGGATGGAGAGGCGGAACGGCCTTAACCACTCTGTCCGGCCGCGAAGCTGGCTTTCCGGGGTCTGGCACGGCGCCTGCATCGCTTCGTCCGTTCCACGTTTCCCGCGAACACTGGCGGGCCGGCGCGCTCCCACGCCACGGCCCGCCACCCCGCGGGACGCCGCCTCAGGCGGCCTTCTTCGAAACGCCGGCCTTTTCGAGCAGATCGGCCAGCTCGCCGCTCTCGTACATCTCCATCATGATGTCCGAGCCGCCGATGAACTCGCCCTTCACATAGAGCTGCGGGATGGTCGGCCAGTCCGAGAACTGCTTGATGCCCTGGCGGATGCCCTGATCCTGAAGCACGTCGACCGAGCCATATTCCACGCCGAGATGATCGAGGATCGCCACCGCCCGGCTGGAGAAACCGCACTGCGGGAAGAGCGGCGAGCCCTTCATGAACAGCAGCACTTCGTTGGCCTTCACCACGTCCGCGATCCGCGCCTGCACGTCGTCCGTCATCGTCTTTACTCCTTGGAAGGCGCCACGGTGGTGAGCTGGAGCGCGTGCAGCACGCCCCCCATGCGGCCACCCAGCGCCTCATATACGCGTTGATGCTGGCGGACACGGGGAACGCCACGGAAGCTCTCGCTCACGACGCGAGCGGCATAATGATCGCCATCGCCGGCCAGATCGGTGATCTCCACCTCGGCATCGGGGATGCCGGTGCGGATCAGCGCCACGATCTCGTCTGCTGCCATCGGCATGTCAGATCGAGCCCAGAAGCTGACGGCGGGCTTCCACCATCTTCTCGTCCATCTGCGAGCGGATGGTCGCCTCGTCGACCTCGACATTCGCCGACACGAGATCGCCGTAGAGCTTGCGCACCACGTCCTCGTCGCCGGCCTCCTCGAACTCGGCCTGCACGATCGCCTTGGCATAGGCGTCCGATTCCTCGGGCGTCAGGCCCATCAGGCCCGCGGCCCATTCGCCCAGCAGGCGGTTGCGTCGCGCGGTCACCCGAAACGCCATTTCCTGCTCACGAGCGAACTTGCTCTCAAAGGCGCGCTCGCGTTCGTCGAAGGTGGTCATCTGTGGTATTCCGTCCCCAACCATTGTGGCGGACGAGATAGGGAACCGACCCGTCCCACGCAACTGTCCGGCCGAAGATCGGGGCGACTGTCGGAAATTTTGACAGCCGCCCGAATGCCCTCAGGCGAGCGCGACCTCATAGGAAGCGGTGGTCTTGGCCGCGATGTCTTCGGCGGTGACGCCGGGGGCCAGCTCGACCAGCCGGAAGGGGCTCGCATGGTCCGCGCGGCTGAAGACGCAGAGATCGGTGACGATCATGTCGACCACATTCTTGCCGGTGAGCGGCAGGGTGCAGGACGGGATGAACTTCGGATCGCCGTTCTTGGAGGTATGCTCCATCACGACGATGATCTTCTTCACGCCGGCGACGAGGTCCATCGCGCCGCCCATGCCCTTCACCATCTTGCCGGGGATCATCCAGTTGGCGATGTCCCCCTGCTCGGACACCTCCATGGCGCCCAGCACGGCCAGGTCGATATGGCCGCCGCGGATCATCGCGAAGCTGTCGGCCGACGAGAAATAGGCCGTCTGGGGCAGCTCCGAGACCGTCTGCTTGCCGGCATTGATGAGATCGGGATCTTCCTCGCCCTCATAGGGGAACGGCCCGATGCCGAGCATCCCGTTCTCGGACTGGAGCGTCACCTCGACGCCGTCCGGCACATGGTTCGCCACCAGCGTCGGGATGCCGATGCCGAGATTGACGTAGAAACCGTCCTTCAGCTCGCGGGCGGCGCGGGCGGCCATCTCGTCGCGGGTCCAGGGCATCAGCGGGGCTCCTTGGTGGATGTGGGCGCCGGATCGCTCCAGCGTTTGGTCGACGGGAAGATATCGTCCGGCCCGCCCTGAAGCGCGGAACCATAGACCGGGTTGGGCAGCACGAACCAGCCGCGCCCCCAGAGGGGCGCGATGCCGGCAAGCGCGGTGGCGGCGCGGCGCGCGGGAACGCTCACCGCTTCGTTGAACAGATCGGAGAAATCGCCGAGCTGGTCGCCGCCCATCGCGATCACGCAATATTGGCTGGCGATCGTGTGGCGGCGGCCGTCCTTCATCGAGCCCGTGGCGTCGTCTCCGGCGAGGTACAGCGTCTGGCCATGCACTGCGGGGCCGATGCCGGCATCGTCGATCGCCTGCTCGGTGGGGGCGGCGTTGAAGGCGTTGCGGTTGGAGTTGAAGATCACCGTCACGCCCATGCGGCGGATCGCGTCGAGCGCCTCCTTCGCGCCGGGGGTGGGCGAGACGGCGTGGCCGCCGGTCTTCTCCCAGCGCGCCCAGCGATCGTCGAAGTCGCGATGCGGGGCGCCGGTCAGCTCGTCATATTCGAAGCCCTGATTGAGCAGCACCGTCTCGTCGACGTCGAACACGGCGGCCGGCGGCTTGCCCGCGCAGGGGACGAATTTGGGGTTCTCCAGCGTCGCGCCCTCGTCGAGGACGACCGAGCGCCGGTCCTTCCCCTGCATCGCCTCGCCGACATAGAAGGTCAGCGCCTGCCACGCCTGACGGCTGATCGCGGCGGACTCGCCCGAGCCATAGAGATATTGCATCCCCGCCAGCCCCGGCCGGGCGAGCGGGGGCTCGGGCGGGAACGCCGTCTTCGCCGTGCCGCCCGCGCAACCGCCAAGCAGCAGCGCGCCCCCAAGCAGAAGCGCAGTCTTCACGCGGCCTCGCGCGGACGCGTGGTGCGGAACTCGATCCGCTTGTCATAGGGCGCGCCGAGGATCAGGCGCTTCACATAGATGCCGGGCAGGTGGATCGAGTCGGGCTCGAGGCTGCCGACGGGGACGATCTCCTCCACCTCGGCGACGCAGATCCTGCCGGATGTCGCGGCCGGCGCGTTGAAGTTGCGCGCGGTCTTGCGGAAGATCAGGTTGCCCGCCTCGTCCGCCTTCCAGCCCTTGATGATCGCGAGATCGGCGCGGATGCCGCGTTCGAGGATATAGTCCTCGCCGTCGAACCGCTTCACCTCCTTGCCCTCGGCCACCAGCGTGCCGACGCCCGTCTTCGTATAGAAGCCGGGGATGCCCGCGCCCCCGGCCCGCAGCCGCTCGGCCAGCGTGCCCTGCGGCGTGAACTCCACCTCCAGCTCGCCCGCGAGATACTGGCGCTCGAACTCCTTGTTCTCGCCCACATAGGAGGAGATCATCTTGCGGACCTGCTTGGTGCGCAGCAGCTTGCCGATGCCCTCGCCGTCGATGCCGGCATTGTTCGACACGAAGGTCAGCTCCTTCGTCCCCGCGTCGCGGATCGCGTCGAGCAGGCGCTCGGGCAGGCCGCACAGGCCGAACCCGCCGGACGCGATGGTCATGCCGTCGAACAGCAGGCCCTCCAGCGCCGAAGCCGCATCCGCGTAGATCTTGCTCGCCATGCCGTCCTTCTCCTGAACTGTCGCCGCCCGACTATCAGCCCCGGATGACAAGCGGAAGCTGGCATCGCGCGTGCGTTGGGCTTAAGCGATCGTGCATGACCAGCAATCGCACCGGCGGCCGCATTCTCGTCGACCAGCTCGTTGCGCAGGGGTGCGATCGCATCTTCTGCGTGCCCGGAGAATCCTATCTGGCGGTGCTCGACGCGCTGCATGATTCGCCGGAGATCGATCTTGTCGTGTGCCGTCAGGAAGGCGGCGCGGCCTATATGGCGGAGGCCGACGGCAAGCTGACCGGCAAGCCCGGCATCTGCTTCGTGACGCGCGGCCCCGGCGCCACCAACGCCTCGATCGGCGTCCACACCGCGATGCAGGATTCGACCCCGATGATCCTCTTCATCGGCGATGTCGCCCGCGAGGCGAAGGACCGGGAGGGCTTTCAGGAGGTCGACTTCCCGGCGATGTTCGCCCCCCTCGCCAAATGGGCGGCCAAGATCGACGATGCGCGCCGCATCCCCGAATATGTCGCGCGTGCCTATGCCGTGGCGATGTCCGGCCGCCCCGGCCCGGTGGTGCTGGCGCTCCCCGAGGACATGCTGATCAACGAAGTCGAGGCGATCGATCGCCCGATGGTGAAGCGCCCGGTCCAGCCGCCCTGTGTGCAGGGCGCGGGCATCCTCGTCGATCTCATCAGGAATGCGGCCGCCCCGCTCGCCATCGTCGGCGGCGCCGACTGGGACGACCGTGCCGCGCATTATTTCGCCGAGTTCGCGGAAGGGATCGGCCTGCCCGTCGCCACCGCGTTCCGCCGGCAGGATGCGATCGCCTCCTCCTCGCCGGTCTATGCCGGCAATCTCGGCTACGGCCCCAACCCCAGGCTCATCGAACGGGTGAAGGCGGCGGACCTGCTGATCGTCGTCGGCCCGCGCCTCGGCGAGGCGACGACCGACGGCTACACGCTCATCACCCCCGAGCATCCCGACCAGATCCTCGTCCATGTCCACCCGGACCCCAACGAGCTTCAGTCGGTCTACCGCACCGACTTCGCGCTGTGCGCCGACATGCCCGAATTCGCCGAGACGCTGGCGGACTGGGATCATGACATCCTGTCCTTCAAGGACGGCGCCGAGGCCCATGCCGAGTGGCTGGAGTGGAACACCCCCAAGCCGCGTGAAGGCGTGGCGCTCGATCTCGGCCTGTGCGTGGCGGCGATGCGCGGGGCGATGCCGCGCGACACGATCGTCTGCAACGGCGCGGGCAATTATTCGAGCTGGTGGCATCGCTACTGGCGCTACGGCAAGCGCGGCACGCAGCTCGCGCCGACCAACGGCTCGATGGGCTATGGCGTGCCCGCCGGCGTCGCCGCCGCGCTCCGCAGGCCGGAGCAGCGCGTCGTGGCGCTGGCGGGCGACGGCTGCTTCCTGATGAACGGGCAGGAGCTGGCCACCGCCGTGGCGCAGGGCGCGCGGCTGCTGGTGATCGTGGTCGACAACGGCAATTACGGCACCATCCGTATGCATCAGGAGCGCGAATATCCCGGCCGCGTCTCGGGCACCCGCCTCGGCAACCCGGATTTCGCCGCGCTCGCCCGCGCCTATGGCGGCTGGGCCGAGGCCGTGGAGCGGACGGAGGACTTCGCGCCGGCGCTGGCCCGCGCGCTCGAACAGCCGGGCCTTGCGCTCCTGCATCTGCGTACCGACATCGAGCAGATCACCCCGGCCGCGACGCTGAGTGGGATGAACAGGCGATAACAGACGCATTCCGTCGTCATTCAGGACGAATCGCCTAATTCCTCTCCTGCGGTCGCGGATCGCGGAACAGGACGGAGATTTTCGATGCGGAGTGTCATCAAGGGCATCGTCGCGGCGAGCTTGCTCGCCGGCGCCACGGTCGCCGCGGCCGCGCCCGCCGAAGCGCGCTACCATGGCGGTTATTATCATGGCTATCACGGCGGCTGGCATCGTGGCGGTGTGAGCACCGGAACGGCGGTCGCCGCCGGCCTTCTGGGCCTGGGCGTCGGCGCGGCCATCGCCTCGTCGGATCGTGGGCCGGGCTATTATGGTGGCGGCTATTACGCCCCGCCGCCCCCGCCGCCGCCGGCGGTCTATGGCTACGGCTATTATGCCCCGCCGCCGCCTCCCCCGCCGCCCGCCTATGGCTATTACGGCTGGTAAGCCCGGCGGAAACAGGGTCCAAAGGAAAGGGCGTCGTCACCATCGTGACGGCGCCCTTCCTGTATCGACGGACGGCGATCAGAGCTTGTCGATCGCGTCCTTCACCTTGCCCTTGGCGTTGCCGACCGCCTGCTGGATGTGGCCGCGCGCCTCCTGACCGGCGCCTTCGGCCTCCAGCTTCGGATCGTCGCTGCCGCGGCCGACCGCCTGCTTGGCCTTGCCGGTCAGCTCGTTGGCGACGCCTTTGACCTTGTCGGTGAACTCACCCATCCGATCTCTCCTCGAAACGCGGCCATTATCAACCGCTTCGACAGAGAGAACGGACAGGCGGAGGCCGGGGTTCCTCAGATCAGCCCGGCAAGCGGGCTCGACGGATCGGCATAGCGGCGAATGCCCATGCGCCCGGCGCGATAGGAGAGACGGCCGCCTTCCACCGCCGCCTTCATCGCGGCCGCCATCAGCATCGGGTCTTTCGCCTCGGCGATGGCGGTGTTCATCAGCACGCCGTCGCAACCCAGCTCCATCGCGATCGCCGCATCCGACGCGGTGCCCACACCGGCATCGACGATCACCGGCACCTTGGCGCCCTCGACGATCAGGCGGATGGTCACGCGGTTCTGGATGCCGAGGCCCGAGCCGATCGGCGCCCCGAGCGGCATGATCGCGACCGCCCCCGCATCCTCCAGCCGCTTGGCGGCGATGGGATCGTCCACGCAATAGACCATCGGCTTGAAGCCCTCCTTCGCCAGCACCTCGGTCGCGCGGAGCGTCTCGACCATGTCGGGGTAGAGGGTGCGCGCCTCGCCCAGCACTTCGAGCTTCACCAGATCCCAGCCGCCCGCCTCGCGCGCCAGGCGCAGCGTGCGGATCGCTTCCTCGGCGGTGAAGCAGCCGGCCGTGTTGGGCAGATAGGTGATGCGCCTGGGATCGATATAGTCGGTCAGCATCGGCGCCTTGGGATCGCTGACGTTCACGCGCCGCACCGCGACGGTGACGATCTCCGCGCCAGAGGCCTCCAGCGCGGCGGCGTTCTGCTCGAAATCCTTATATTTGCCGGTGCCCACGATCAGGCGCGAGCGGAAGGTCTTGCCCGCCACCGTCCATGTATCGTCCGTCACCGGCGCGGCATGGTCGCCGCCGCCGACGAAGTGGACGATCTCCAGCTCGTCTCCATCCTCGACCTTCACGACGCCCAGGGTCGAGCGCGGCACCACCTCCAGATTGCGCTCCACCGCCACCTTGGTGGGTTCCAGCCCCAGCTCGGCGGCGAGATCGGCGAGCGTCAGCCCGTCGCGGATGCGGCGATGCTCGCCATTGACGCGGATGGTGATGGTGCCGTCAGAGTGCATGAGTGTTGTTTTCCACCGAGAGCGGTTAGGGAAGTGCGGCGCATATAGGGACCGCGCCCACCACGCCGCAACCGAAAGGGAGACAGATGGCCGATACCGTGTTCGTGCTGAACGGCCCCAACCTGAACATGCTGGGCCTGCGCGAGCCGGAAATCTACGGCTCCGACACGCTCGACGACATCTCCAACATGCTCGACGACCGTGCCCGCGAGCTGGGGCTGGAGGTGGATATCCGCCAGTCCAACCATGAAGGCCATCTGATCGACTGGATTCAGGAAGCCAATGCGGTGGGCGCGAAGGCCGTGCTGCTGAACGCGGGCGGCTTCACCCACACGTCCGTCGCCATCCACGATGCGATCAAGGCGGTGAAGGTGCCGGTGATCGAGGTGCATCTCTCCAACCCGCACACGCGCGAAAACTTCCGCCACCAGAGCTTTATCGGACGGGCCGCGAAGGGGACGGTGGCAGGTTTCGGTGCAATGTCCTATCTCCTCGCGCTGGACGCGGCCGCCAAGCTCTGACAGGGAGCGGCCACAGGAACAGAACAAAACACACCTCAAAATATTCGCAGAACAAGAAAGGGTCGATTTCATGACCGATACTCCCGAGGGCGCGAACGGCGCCGCGATGCAGGTCGACGCCGGGCTGGTCCGCCAGCTCGCCGAACTGCTCGACGCCACCCGCCTGACCGAGATCGAGGTGCAGGACGGCGATCGCCGCATCCGCGTGGCGCGCACCGTTTCGATGGCCGCCGCGCCGGCCGTGGCGATGGCGCCGGCCGCTGCGGTCGCCGCCGCGCCGGCCGCAGCCGCTCCGGCGGCCGCTGCTCCCGCCGCAGCTCCGGCCGGCGATCATCCGGGCACCGTGAAGTCGCCGATGGTGGGCACCGCCTATCTCGCCGCAGAGCCGGGCGCCGCGCCGTTCATCGCGACCGGCAAGCAGGTCTCCGCCGGCGAGACGCTGCTCATCGTCGAGGCGATGAAGGTGATGAACCCGATCGTCGCGCCCAAGGCCGGCAAGGTGGTGCAGGTGCTGGTCGAGAACGGCCAGCCGGTCGAGTTCGACCAGCCGCTCGTCATCGTCGAGTAAGCCCCCGTGGCCATCCAGAAAGTCCTGATCGCGAACCGCGGCGAGATCGCGCTCCGCATCCACCGCGCCTGCCATGAGATGGGCATCGAGACGGTGGCCGTCCACTCGACCGCCGATGCGGACGCGATGCATGTGCGGCTGGCGGATCACGCCGTCTGCATCGGGCCGCCGCCGGCGGGCGAGAGCTATCTCAACATCCCGAACATCATCGCGGCGGCGGAGATCTCGGGCGCGGACGCGATCCATCCGGGCTATGGCTTCCTCTCGGAGAACGCCCAGTTCGCCGAGATCGTCGAAGCGCACGACCTGATCTTCATCGGGCCGAAGCCCGAGCATATCCGCGTGATGGGCGACAAGATCGAGGCGAAGACGACCGCCGCGAAGCTCGGCCTGCCGCTGGTGCCCGGCTCGCCCGGCCCGCTCACCTCGGTCGAGGAAGCCAAGCGCATCGCCGCCGAGATCGGCTACCCCGTGCTCATCAAGGCAGCCTCCGGCGGCGGCGGGCGCGGCATGAAGGTGGTGCCCGAGGAAAGCCAGCTCGAAACGCTGATGCAGCAGGCGGGCAGCGAAGCGAAGGCCGCGTTCGGCGACGCCACCGTCTATATGGAGAAATATCTCGCCGATCCGCGCCACATCGAGTTCCAGATCTTCGGTGACGGCAACGGCAACGCGATCCACCTCGGCGAGCGCGACTGCTCGCTCCAGCGCCGCCACCAGAAGGTGCTGGAGGAAGCCCCCTCGCCCGTCATCTCGGCGGCGCAGCGGGCCGGCATGGGCGGCATCGTCGCCAAGGCGATGGCCGACATGGGCTATCGCGGCGCCGGCACGATCGAGTTCCTCTACGAGGATGGCGAGTTCTACTTCATCGAGATGAACACCCGCCTTCAGGTGGAGCATCCGGTGACGGAGGCGATCACCGGCCTCGATCTCGTCCGCGAACAGATCCGCATCGCGGAAGGGCATCCGCTGACGCTGCGTCAGGAGGATGTCGAGTTCCGCGGCCATGCGATCGAATGCCGCATCAACGCCGAGCATCCGCGCACCTTCGCGCCCTCGCCGGGGCTGGTGAAGGGCTATCACGCGCCGGGCGGCATGAACGTCCGCGTCGATAGCGGGCTGTATGCGGGCTATCGCGTGCCGCCTTATTATGACTCGATGATCGCCAAGCTGATCGTCTGGGGCCACACCCGCGAAGGCGCGCTGCGCCGCCTGCGCCGGGCGCTGGAGGAGTTCGTGATCGACGGTGTCACCACCACGATCCCGCTCCACCAGGCGCTTCTCGACGATCCCGAGTTCCAGCAGGGTGACTACACCATCAAATGGCTGGAACAGTGGCTGGCGAAGCAGGACGCCTGATGCGCCGGGCGGCCGCTCTGATGGCAGTTCTCTGCCTCGGCGCGGCCGCCCCCGCTTCCTCGCCGGTCAGCCAGCTTGCCGGCCGCTACAGCGAGCATTTCCTGAACGGCATGGTGGACGGCAGCACTTACTGGGCGGACAATATCGTCGAGGTCGCATCCATCGACGCCCGCCACGCCTTCGTGCGGCTTTCGCTCGAATTCTACAACGGCCACCAGTGCGCGCTCTCCGGCGTCGCCACGGCCGAAGGCAGGGCGCTCGTCTATCATGAGCCGGCGGACGGCGTTGGCGAAGGCAAATGCCATCTCCGCCTCACGCATGACGGCGCCAGGCTCGGCATCGACGACGATGGCGGAAGCTGCTCGATCTACTGCGGCGCGCGCGGCACGCTGAGCAACATCAGCCTGCCGTGGAAGAGCAAGCGCCCCATCTCCTATCTGACGCGCCTCAAGGCCTCGCACGAATATGCCGACGCATTGGCCGCGTGGCGCAAGACGAAAGACGCACAATGAAGGCCACCATCTGGCACAATCCGCGCTGCTCCAAATCGCGCGAGACGCTCGCGCTGCTGGAGGCCGCGGGCGCCGACGTCACGGTCGTGCGCTATCTGGAGACGCCGCCCACCCGCGACGAGCTGGCCCGCCTCTATGCCCGCGCCGGGATGAGCCCGCGCGACGGCCTGCGCACGGCGGAAGATGGTGCCAAGGCCCTCAGGGATGCCACCGACGACGCCATCCTCGACGCGATGGCGGCCAACCCCATCCTGATCGAGCGCCCGCTGGTGGAGACCGAGAAGGGCGTCCGGCTCGGCCGCCCGCCGGAGCGGGTCCGCGAAATTCTGGTGTGAAACGGATTCGTTTTCCGCAATCCCGCTTGCGGCCATCGGGGCAGACGGGGATAAAGAAGGGGCCATGACGATTCAGGCCCCGAATATCCGCCTTCGTCACCGCCTCCGGCGGCGGCCGGGCTGATGCTGGGGCGTGGGCGCAGGGCGGCCGCCGAGCCGATCGACCCCGATCTGCTGTTGCGCGCCTATTCCGTCGGCGTCTTCCCGATGGCGGACAGCCGCGATGCCGCCGACATCTTCTGGGTCGAACCCAAGAAGCGCGGCATCCTGCCACTGGACGGCTTCCACCTCTCCCACTCGCTGCGCAAGACGCTGCGGTCGGATCGTTTCGCCGTGACGGCGGACATGGCGTTCGAGCGCGTCGTCGCCGCCTGCGCGCGGGCGACCGCGGATCGGCCGGAAACCTGGATCAACGGCCAGATCGAGGAGGCCTATGGCCTGCTCCACCGCCACGGCCACGCCCATTCGATCGAGGTCTGGCGCCATGGCGACGTCGGCGGCGATCTCATCGGCGGCCTTTATGGCGTGACGCTCGGCCGCGCCTATTTCGGCGAGAGCATGTTCAGCCGCGCGACCGATGCTTCCAAGGTGGCGCTGGCGCATCTGGTCGCGCGGCTGCGCGTCGGCGGCTATCGCCTGCTCGACTGCCAGTTCATCACCGATCACCTCGCCACGCTGGGCGCGATCGAGATCGGCCGGGCGGATTATCGCGCGCTGTTGGACGCGGCGCTGGGCGCCGGGGTCGCATCGGCGGGGGGCTCGGCCGCACCGCCCGAATCCTCCGGCGACTTCTTCGCGATCGAGCGCGGCGCGCCGCTGCCGACCGACGAGGCCAGCACCGTGTCGGCGCCGATCTCCGGGTGCTTCATCGCGCAGCTCTTGGGCCACACATCGTAGATCGGGTGCTCGACGACGTTGAGCGACGGCGATTCCTTGTAGAGCCAGCCCGAGAAGATCCGCCGCCAGCGCTTGTCATTGCCCTGCGTATCGACCTGCACGAAGGCGCCGGTCAGCGGCTCAGCCTCCCATGGCGCGGTCGTCTCGCAGGCGCGCAGGCGGATCACCACGTCGCCGATACGCAGCGCCTCGCCGGGCTTCATCGTCAGGTCGCGCTCGACGCCGTTGCGCTTGTTGAGCAGGCCGATCACCGCGACGCGCTCCGCCATCGGCGTCTCGTCGCGGCTCAGCGGCTCATTGTCGCCGGCCGGCGCGGCCTTGCGCGCCTTGGCGGCGGGCGCGGCGTCGGCTGCCGGCGTGTCGTCGCTCGTGTCGCTGGCGTTGCCGAGCGGCAGCGCCGGCTTCTGCGATTCGGTTTCCTGGAGCGCCTCCACACCCTGCCAGGCCGCGACCCCGCCGAGCAGCAGGACCGCGACCGCGGTGGCGAAGCGGCGGGTCACGGCTGGGCCGCGGGCGCGGCCATGTTCGACGCGGGCGTGTCGCTCTTGGCGGCGCCGTCGCTGCCCGAGCGGTTGATGAACTGGCCCACCATGCTCATCAGGTCCACCGCGCCCTGCGTGTCGAGGATCGTGTCCCCATTCTTGAGCGGGGTCGAATCGCCGCCGGGGATCATCGAGATGTAATAGGCGCCGAGAAAGCCCTCGGAGGTGATCGCCGCGCTGCTGTCCGCCGGCAGCTTCACGCTGGGATCGAGCGCCAGCGTGGCTTCCGCCTGATAGGTCTTGGGATCGAGATGCAGCGAGGAGACCTGCCCGATCTTGAGGCCGGCGACGCGCACGTCGGTGCCGACGCTGACGCCGCTCGCGCTCGGGAACAGGGCCGTCACCTGCATGGCGTGGGATACCCGCCCGCCGCCGGTGCGCTGCCAGGACGTGTAGGCGAACCACACCGCGACGAGGACCACGAACAGACCGATCAGCGCCTCGGCGCCGTGCTCCTTCATCAGGTTACGCATGGCTCAGTTCGGGCTCCACGCCTCATAGTCGCCGGTCGCGGCGGCGCGCTTGCCGCCCGCTTCCAGCGCGCCGGCGGGGCGATAGGCCTCGCGCGTGCCGGTCAGATTGGCCTGCGGAGCGCCCTGCCACGCACGCGCCGGGGGCAGAGCCTTGTCCGGCGTGTCGGCCAGCGTGCCGTGCAGCCAGCCATGCCATTCCGGCGGCACGCGGCTCGCGTCGTTCGAACCGGAATAGATCACCCAGCGGCGCGGGTTGCCATGCACGTCCGTGCCGCCCTGGTAATAGACGTTACCAAGCGCGTCGGAGCCCATGCGGGCGCCCTTGCGGCGGGTGAACAGATTGGTGCTGACGCCTGCGCCGTCCCACCAGGTGAAGATGCTCTTCAGAAGGCCCATGACGGAGCGCTTAGCGCGGCCTCCCGGCGGCGGCAAGCGGCGGCTTCACGATTCCCGTCCCGATGCCGTTTCAGGGCCTTCCCGCCAGCCGCATTCCACCGGCACGCGCCCTCGCCCCGCCGAATCGACGACGCCATTGGGAACGGGAGGAAAAAGGATAGCGACGACGAAGGCCGCGCCGGGCTCAGTCTTCGGGCGGCAGCAGCAGCACCGCGAGCGGCCCCTTGGCCCCGGCGGCGATACGGGCGCGGAACGGCTGTTCGGGCACCAGATCGGCCAGCCCCGCGCGGCGGACCGTCTCCATATGCACGAAGATATCGGTCTGGTCGCCGTCCCGCATCAGGAAGCCATAGCCCTTGAGCCGGTTGAACCACTTCACGCGCACCGGCTCGGGCAGCCCCGCCGTCTCGATCAGCGGCACCGGATCGACATGCGTCGCCGCGCGCCGCGCCGCCGTCTCGAGATCCGGCCCGGTCGCGGTGGAGAGATCGAAGCTCACCAGCGAACGCGCCTGAAGCCCCCGCTCGCGATGAACGGCCAGGCATACCGCGCGGGCACCTTCGGGCAGGCTGCGGCGGCCGAACGGACGGAGCACGGAAAAATGCACGAGGACATCGCCCTCGCCATTGTCCCCCACCAGGAAACCGAAACCCCGTGTGGCGTCGAACCATTTGATCGCGCCGCTCACCTCGACTTCGGAGGCGTCTTCGTCTGAATCCGTATGAAACGCGGTCATCTCTGCGCTCGTGCAATGCGAAGTGGCGGGGTCGACAGATGACAACGCATGTAACGAACCTCCGCCAGCAACGGTGCCGTCACTTCCCTCATCAAACGCGCGGATGCCCTCTTGCATGACCAACAATCCCCCTACGCGTTACCTTAGCACGATTATTAGCGGAATCGATTGTAAATCTAGAGGGATCGCCTTCCGGGGTGGGTCAGTCGTCCCACGTTGGTACGTCGCCCGGCGCACTTTCCAATATTCGTTTCGTGCAGTCGAACGAGTGCCCCGCGCGCATCATGGCGGCGAAGGCGCGCCGCCGCGCCGCATCGTCCGGCACCGATGGCGCGAAGGGGCCGATATGGCGGCGCTCGGCGAAACGGAGCGCCGCTTCCCACGCCCCGTCTTCCGCCTGTCGCCGGGCGGTTTCGGCATCTTCGCCGGCGATGCCCAGCGCCGTGAGCGCACCGGCCAGCCTGCGCGCGCCATAGCCCTTGCGCGCCAGCGAACGCGCCCGCGCCTCGGCCAGCGTCCGGTCGTCGACATAGCCGAGCCCCGCGAAGCGTTCGACCAATGTCGCGGCCGCCTCCGCGCCGTTTTCGCCTTCTCCGCCCGCCCAGCCCCGCTCATCGAGCTTGCGGCACAGATAATCACGCAACCGCGCGCGGCTTGTCGCAAAGCGGCTGACATAGGCCAGCGCGAGGCGTTCAAGGCCGTCTGAATCGAGCGGCGGACGGGTGCTGGGCGGTCTTCGAAATGTCACTCGCCACGATTGTGCCACAGTCGGGCCGGAATTTGAACGCTGATCGCCTTGTAACGATACGGGATTGGATCATGGGCCGGTTGCGTCTAACAGGCTCGGTTGGAGTATTTGAGGAGATGCCGTCGGTGCGTCGACAGGTTGAGAGCACTGCCAGCACTGCGTATCGCGAGACGATGGCGAACTCGGGACAGGCGACGGACGCCGTTCTTGCGCCGACTGCGACCGGGGACGCATTGCCACGACGCATGGGGGACTTCGCCACGTTGGGCGAGGCGCTGGACTATGCCGCTTCGGGCTCGCGCGGGCTGAACTTCCACGACGCGCGCGGCGCCCTGACCGAGCCTTATCCTTATGCGCGCCTGCGTGAGGAAGCGCTGGCGAACGCGCATCGCCTCGTTGCCGCGGGCATCCGCCCCGGCGAGCGGATCGCGCTGGTGGCGCAGACGGGCGCGCATTTCGCCGCGCTGTTCTTCGGCGCGGTCTATGCCGGCGCCTGGCCGGTGCCGCTGCCGCTGCCGACGAGCTTCGGCGGCCGCGAATCCTATATCGACCAGCTTTCGGTGCAGCTCAAAAGCTCGGACCCGAAGATGCTGTTCTACCCGTCGGAGCTGGCGTCGATGGCGCACGCCGCCGCCGAGGCCGGCGGGGTCGAGGGCCTCACCTACGAAGATTTCATCGCGCGCCGCGCGCCCGCCGGCCCGTTGCCGCAGGCCGCCGCCGACGACATCGCCTATCTGCAATATTCGAGCGGCTCGACCCGCTTCCCGCACGGCGTCGCGATCACGCATCGCCAGCTTCTCGACAATCTGGCCGCCCATGGCCACGGCATGGACCTCCAGGAGAGCGACCGCTGCATCTCGTGGCTGCCCTGGTATCATGACATGGGGCTGGTCGGCTGCTTCCTGTCGCCGATCGCCAACCAGGTGTCGGTCGACTATCTGAAGACCGAGGATTTCGCCCGCCGTCCGCTGGCGTGGCTCGATCTCATCAGCCGCAACGAGGGCACCTCGCTCTCCTATTCGCCGACCTTCGGCTACGACATCTGCGCGCGCCGCATCGGCTCGCAGTCGGACGTGGCGGGCCGGTTCGACCTGTCGCGCTGGCGGCTGGCGGGCAACGGCGCGGACATGATCCGCCCGGACGTGATGCAGTCCTTCGTCGACGCCTTCGCGCCGGCGGGCTTCGACGCGCGCGCCTTCACGCCGAGCTACGGCCTCGCCGAGGCGACGCTCGCCGTGTCGATCATGCCGCCGGGCGAAGGCATCGTCGTCGAGCTGGTCGAGGAGACGCAGCTTTCGGGCGGCGACGTCTCGGCCCACCGGCCGCAGCGCTATCGCGCGATCGTCAACTGCGGCAAGCCGGTGCGCGGCATGAAGATCGAGATCCGCGAGGAAGACGGCACGCTGCTGCCCGAAAAGGCGATCGGCAAGGTGTGGTGCGCGGGCGGCTCGGTGATGGTCGGCTATTTCCGCGACGAGGAAGCGACCGAGGCCTGCATGAAGGACGGTTGGCTGGACACCGGCGACATGGGCTACATGTCGAACGGCTACATCTACATCGTCGGCCGCGCCAAGGACATGATCATCGTCAACGGCCGCAACCACTGGCCGCAGGACATCGAGTGGGCGGTCGAGCAGCTTCCGGGCTTCAAGGCGGGCGACATCGCCGCCTTCGCGATCACCACGCCGGGCGGTGAGGAGACCCCGGCCGTGCTCGTCCAGTGCCGTACTTCGGATCAGGCCGAGCGCGCCCGCCTGCGCGACGAAATTCGCGAGAAGGTGCGCGCGATCACCGGCATGAACTGCGTCGTCGAGCTGGTGCCGCCGCGCACCCTGCCGCGCACCAGCTCGGGCAAGCTCAGCCGCGCCAAGGCGCGTACCCTCTATCTGTCGGGCGAAATCCAGCCCTACGACATCGCGGCCTGATCGATGCCGGCCGGCGGCTCCTTGCGGGGTTGCCGGCCGCACGGCACGGTTTTCCCGGAAAATCGCCGGTCCGCTTACCGCGCAGTAAGATATGCCGCCTAATCCTCTGGCGGTGACAAGTCTGCGCCCCTCTCCGTCAGAGCGGATCAATCCGTCCTGGTCCTACACGCTGGGCCTTTCGGCCGGGCATGGCGACGCCTATGCCGCGCTCGCCGCGTCCCGTGCGGCGGCCATGCAGGTGCGGCGGCCCTTCTGGCTGCTGGTGCAGCTCGGCGCGGCGGCGGCCGTCGCCTCGTTCCGGGCGGAGGCGCTGGGCTGGACGATCCTCGCCCCCTGGCTCGCCGCGATCGTCGGCATCGTGGCGCTGGTCGCGCTGGGCACGCGGCGGAACCGCCCGGCGACCGCGCCGTGGCGCGATCCCGACGTGCTGGGCGGCCTGGCGCTCGGCATCTGCTGGGCGGTGGCGATGGCGCTGTTCACCGGCTCCTCCGGCAGCCTCGCCTCGATCACCCTGCTCGCGACCGGCGGCGCGTTGATGGCGGGGGCGATCACGCTGATGGCCCCGTCGCCGGGGGGCGGGCTCGGCTTCATCCCGGTCGTCGGCGCGGCATCGACCAGCGCGATGATCGCCATCGGCTGGACGGGGCTGGCGATCGTCTGCGGCCTGTTCGCCATCGCCATGACCGCGAGCTTCATCGCCACGACGCGGATGCTGATCGACCGGATCACCGCCGAGCAGGCGCTGGGCGGCAAGGAGGACGTCATCAGCCTGCTGCTCCGCGAATTCGAGGATTCGGGCGCGGACTGGCTGTGGCGCACCGACGCCAACAAATGCCTCGTCGACGTCTCCCCCCGCCTCGCGCGCCTGTTCGGACGGCCGCGCAGCGCGCTGGAGGGACAGGCCCTCCTCGCCCTCCTCGCCGGCGACGGGTGGGACAGCGGCGACATCGCGCCCGGCATCCGCACGCTCGCCGACAAGCTGCGCCTGCGCGAGAGCTTCCGCGATCTGATCGTGCCGATCTCGGTGGGCGGCGATCCCCGCTGGTGGTCGCTCTCGGCCGCCCCCCGGCGCGACGAGCGGGGAACCCTGGTGGGCTTCTGGGGCGTCGGCACCGACGTGACGGAGCGGCATCGCTCGGCCGAGCGGATCGACCGCATGGCCCGCTACGACGCGCTCACCGGCCTCGCCAACCGCGCCCATGTGATCGAGGCGCTCGGCCGCGCGCTGCGCGACGGGCATCATGAGGGCCACCGCTCGACGCTGATGCTGATCGACCTCGATCGCTTCAAGCAGATCAACGACACGCTGGGCCATCCGGTGGGCGACAAGCTGCTGGTCGAGGTGGCCAGGCGCCTCACCGCACTGCTCCGCCCCGAGGAGCGCTGCGGCCGCCTCGGCGGCGACGAGTTCGCGGTGGTGATCGGCGACGCCTCCGATCGCGATCGCGTGGATCGCCTCGCCAAGGCCATCGTCGAGGGGCTGAGCGCGCCGTTCGAGATCGACGACCATGTCCTCCACATCGGCGGCAGCGTCGGCTCGGCGACGGCGCCGCGCGACGGCCGCGCGGTGGAGATGCTGCTGCGCAACGCCGACCTCGCGCTCTATCGCGCCAAGGACGACGGGCGCGGCGTCCACCGCCGCTACGAGCCGCAGCTCCATGCCGAGGCCGAGAAGCGCCGCTGCATCGAGGTGGCGCTGCGCGACGCGCTGGAGCGGGGCGAGCTGCGCCTCGTCTACCAGCCGATCGTCGAGGCGGCACAGGGCAGCCTCGCCGGGTTCGAGGCCTTCCTGCGCTGGAATCACCCGGAGCTGGGCAATGTCTCGCCCGATATCTTCATCCCCATCGCCGAGGAAGCGCGCCTGATCGGCCGCATCGGGGATTGGGTGATGCACTCCGCCTGCCGCGACGCCGCGACCTGGCCCGAGCATGTCCGCGTCAGCGTCAACATGGCGCCGGCCCAGCTCCGCGATCCGCAACTGCCGGCGACGATCGTCTCCGCCCTCTCCCATTCCGGGCTCACCCCCAACCGGCTTGAGCTGGAGATCGCGGAAGAGGTGTTCGTCCACGATGGCGGCATCACCGATGTGGTGGACCGGCTGCTCGCCATCGGCGTCAGGATCGCGCTCGACGATTTCGGCACCGGCCGCTCCTCGCTCGGCTATCTGCGCAAGGGCCGCTTCTCGACCGTGAAGATCGACCGCAGCTTCGTGCGCGGCGCGACCGGCAATGCCGCCGAGAGCATCGCCATCGTCCGCTCGATCGTCGCCATGGCGGATTCGCTCGGCATGGCGACGATCGCGGAAGGGGCGGAAACGCGCGGCGAATATGAACGGATGCGGGCGCTCGGATGCCGGCTGGTGCAGGGCTGGCTGGTCGGCCAGCCGGTCGATCCGCGCGCGGCGGCGGAGCTGGCGCGGGTGGCGCCGGAAGAACGTATCGCGCGTATGCATTGATGCCTTGCGCACCCCGCCGCCCCTCGCTACAGACGCCTTCCGCTCCCGACCCGTAGGAGTGTAGCTCAGCTGGTAGAGCATCGGTCTCCAAAACCGAGGGCCGGGGGTTCGAATCCCTCCACTCCTGCCATTCCTCGGATGGCGGACAGGGTCGGAAGGCAGGTGTTAGAGCGAGGCCAGGGCGCCGCCGCCCCTGTCAGGGGATACGGCGCCTGCGGCCTCTTGTGTCGTTGATGGAAGCCCGTGCATCGCGGGGGCCGCCATCGTTGGGAAGGTTTGATCGCGTGGCGAGGACGACGGAGAATGGCGGCGGGATCGGCGGAATGATCCGTTCCGTGCCCGAGTTCATCCAGCAGGTGCGTACCGAGACCGCGAAGGTCACCTGGCCCACCCGCAAGGAAACGATGATGACCGCCGTGATGGTGCTCGTCATGACGAGCCTGCTCGCGATTTTCTTCCTCGGGGTGGATCAGCTCTTCAACACGCTCGCACAGCTTCTGCTCAAGCTGGTCGCGTAAGGAATTAACGGCATGTCGCGCTGGTACATCATCCACGCCTATTCGGGTTTCGAGAACAAGGTGAAGGAGGCGATCCTCGCCGACGCCACCCGGCTGGGCCTCGAGCAGCTCGTCGAGGCCGTCGAGGTGCCGACCGAGAAGGTCACCGAGGTTCGCCGCGGCAAGAAGGTGACGTCGGATCGCAAGTTCTTCCCCGGCTATGTGCTGGCGAAGCTCAACATGAACGACGACGTCTACCACCTCGTGCGCAACACGCCGAAGGTGACGGGCTTCCTCGGCTCGTCGGGCAAGCCGCAGCCGATCAGCGACGCCGAGGCGAACCGCATCCTCTCCACCAAGGAAGAGGCCGCGACGCAGGCGCCGAAGCAGAAGCTCAAGGTCGATTTCGACATCGGCGATCAGGTGAAGGTGCTGGACGGCCCGTTCGCCTCGTTCAACGGCGTCGTCGAAGAGCTGGATTTCGATCGCGCCCGCGTGAAGGTGTCGGTGTCGATCTTCGGCCGCGCCACCCCGGTCGAGCTGGAGTTCGAGCAGGTCGAGCGCGTCAAGTAAAGTTACAGCGTCACCCCGGATCTGATCCGGGATCCAGAGCCGCAAGCGCCGTCGCATGACGCTCTGGATGCTGACTTCCGTCAGCATGACGGAACAGGTTTCCGGTGCGAGCCGGGAAAGTCCGCGGGAGGCTCCTCGGGGCCGTCAACACCGCTAAGCCATTAGGAGGACACAATGGCGAAGAAGATTACGGGTTATATCAAGTTGCAGGTCGCCGCCGGCGCCGCCAATCCCTCGCCGCCGATCGGCCCGGCGCTGGGCCAGCGCGGCGTGAACATCATGGAGTTCTGCAAGGCGTTCAACGCCGCGACGAACGACCTTGAGAAGGGTATGCCGATCCCGACGATCATCACCGTCTATGCGGATCGCAGCTTCTCGTTCATCACGAAGACGCCGCCGGCCTCGTTCCTCATCAAGAAGGCCGTCGGCCTGAAGTCGGGCTCGAAGAATCCGGGCAAGGAAGTCGCGGGCAAGATCAAGCGCTCGCAGCTCGCCGAGATCGCTCAGGTCAAGATGAAGGATCTGAACGCCGCGGACATCGAAGCCGCGACCAAGACGATCGAAGGCTCGGCCCGCGCGATGGGCCTCGAAGTGGTGGAGGGCTGAGACCATGGCCAAGCTGACCAAGAAGGCGAAGACCCTCGCCACCGCCGTTGACGCCGAGAAGCTGTACGGCGTGAACGACGCGATCGCGCTCGCCAAGGCGAACGCCACCGCGAAGTTCGACGAGACGATCGAAGTCGCCGTCAACCTCGGCGTCGATCCGCGCCATGCCGACCAGATGGTCCGCGGCGTCGTGACGCTGCCGAAGGGCACCGGCAAGACCGTGCGCGTCGGCGTGTTCGCCCGCGGCCCGAAGGCCGAGGAAGCCAAGGCGGCCGGTGCGGACGTCGTGGGCGCCGAAGACCTGCTGGAGCTGGTCCAGGGCGGCACGATCGATTTCGATCGCTGCATCGCCACGCCGGACCTGATGGGTCTGGTCGGCCGTCTCGGCAAGATCCTCGGTCCGAAGGGCATGATGCCGAACCCGAAGCTCGGCACCGTGACCATGAACGTCGGTGAAGCCGTGAAGGCCGCCAAGGGCGGCCAGATCGAATACCGCGTCGAGAAGGCCGGCATCATCCACTCGGGCATCGGCAAGGCGTCGTTCCCGGCGGAAGACCTGCGCGCGAACTTCGACGCGCTGCTGGACGCGCTGGTGAAGGCCAAGCCGGCCGGCGCCAAGGGCAAGTATGTCAAGAAGATCGCTGTCTCGTCCACGATGGGCGCCGGCATCAAGGTCGACACCGCCGAGGTGGCCGCCTGATCCTTCCTCCCCGCGTTCCGCGCGGGGAGACGGATACCGCAAGCGCGCCCCGCGAGACATCTCGCGGGGCGCGTTTTCGTTTGGGCATCTTTCGTCATCCTGACGAAGGTCAGGATCCATTCCCGCTCCGCCAGATCATTGAGCGCTGCGCGAATGGATCCCGGCCTCCGCCGGGATGACGATGAATTATACCTTTCCACACCTTTCAAGCGTGACGCGGTTGCCTTTCCCCGCTATAGGCCACACCCGAATCGGCTCCGCTCCTCGGAACGGGGCCGTTGTACCGTCCGAGACTACAGCTGGGGCCTGCCCCTTAATGCGGCTGTATAGGCGGGGAAGAGTTTTGCCGGGTCGGCCAGCGATGGCTTCCCGGGTCTGCCCAGTGCGACGTCTTTCGGGGCCCCGTGCCTCTCAGGACCGAGCGCGACACAGATGACAATCCCCCCGGACGGGCTGTGAAGCGGCGTATCGGCTTCATGGCTCAACGGCCGGTTTGCACGTTCGCAAGCCGGCATACGATGTGGAGATTGGCATGGATCGCACTCAGAAGTCCGAGCTGGTCGCCGAGCTGAACCGCACTTTCTCCGAGAGCGGCGTGGTGGTTGTCACCCGCAATCTCGGCCTCACCGTCGCGCAGTCCACTGCGCTCCGCGTGAAGATGCGTGAAGCTGGCGCGAGCTACAAGGTTGCCAAGAACCGCCTCGCCCGTATCGCTGCCGAAGGCACGTCGTACACCACCATCAGCAACCTGCTGACGGGTCCGACCGCGCTTTCGACCTCCGCCGATCCGGTGGCGGCCGCCAAGGCCGTCGTCGAATTCGCGAAGACCACCGACAAGCTCGAAATTGTCGGCGGCGCGATGGGGGACACCGTCCTCGACGTGAATGGCGTGAAGGCGCTCGCCGAGCTGCCTTCGCTGGACGCGCTGCGCGCCAAGATCGTGGGCCTCATCCAGGCTCCCGCGACCAAGGTCGTCCAGATCGTTCAGGCGCCCGCTGGCCAGTTGGCCCGCGTGTTCAACGCCTATGCGGAGAAGGACGCGGCCTGATTTCCTCAGGCCGAGGCTTTTCTTTCGACCGAATGAAAACGTTTTGGGGCCGAAGCGCCCCGCACATGGAGAATACACATGGCTGACCTGCAGAAGATCGTCGACGACCTGTCCGCTCTGACCGTTCTCGAGGCCGCTGAGCTCTCGAAGCTGCTCGAAGAGAAGTGGGGCGTCTCGGCCGCCGCCGCCGTTGCGGTTGCCGCTCCGGCCGCTGGTGGCGCCGGCGCCGCCGCCGCTGAAGAGAAGACCGAGTTCGACGTGATCCTCACCGGCGACGGTGGCAAGAAGATCAACGTCATCAAGGAGATCCGCGCGATCACCGGTCTCGGCCTGACCGAAGCCAAGGCGCTCGTCGAGGGTGCCCCGAAGGCGGTCAAGGAAGGCGCGTCGAAGGACGAAGCCGAGAAGATCAAGAAGCAGCTCGAGGAAGCCGGCGCGACCGTCGAGCTCAAGTAATCCGACGCGCTTCGGCGCACAGGATTCGCCCGGCTGCGGCCGGGTTCGAAGCGAAAAGAAGGGCGGCCCGGCAACGGGTCGCCCTTTTTTGCGTCCGGCCTGAAACATGCGCCGTCCGGCGGGATACCGGGCGTTTCGTTCCCGCCTTCCGGCTTTCGTTGCAGCACCGCACGCCGGCCCAACATGGCCGCAACATGACGAAACATTGAGGCAAGGCGGCGCGTTCATCACCGCCTCATGGGTCCGACAACAAGCGAGCCGCGCCTTGGCGCTCGGCGTGGGATGGCCTGTCGCCTTTTCGGCGTCAGGCTGGTCAGCGACATTCACGAGCGCGCCTGCGATCTCGGCCTGCCCCTCCCCGCCGGACGCGGGCGGCGCGACCGGATCGACCGGATCGAGGCGGCCGGGCTGCTCTTCATCCACATCCCCAAGGCGGCCGGCATGTCGATCAGCCAGGCGCTCTACGGCACGCAGGTGAAGCATCTCTCGATCCGGCTCGGCCGGCGGATGGAAGGCGGCCGCCTCGCCCGCCTGCCGAGCTTCGCGGTGCTGCGCGATCCGGCGGCGCGCTTCCTTTCCGCCTATCGCTACGGCCTTGCGGGCGGCAGCGCGATCAACCAGGTGGCGGAGAATTTCCGCGCGCTCTATCGCGGCTTCCGCTCGGTCGACGAGGCGCTGGACCATGTCGAGCAGGCGCGCAGCCCCTATGCGGTCGATCACATCTACCGCCCGCAGAGCTGGTACGTCACCGACGCCAGGGGCCGGATCGCGGTCGACCAGTTGCTGACGCTCGACGATCTGCCCGATCTGCCCCGGCTCGTGCCCGGCTTCCCGAATCGCGTGCTGCCCTGCCTCAACCGCAGCCGGCCGATGGACCTGCCGCTCTCGGCCCGCCAGCTCGCGCGGCTGCGCACGCTCTATGCGGACGATTTCGCCCTGTGGGAGCGGGTGACCCCCGGCACGGCGGAATGGCCGGCCACCCTCCCCCCGATACGCACCGGGGCGACGCTCGTCCCCGGTTAAGGGACGCTTGCGCTCGTCCGGCGCGGCTGCTCTGGAGGGCGCGTCATGATCGACCAGCCGCCCTCCGCCTTCCATCCTCGCGCCGGCCGGCCGTTCGCCGTCGCGGCGGCGTTGCTCGGGCTGGCGCAGCTCGCGCTCTTCTATCCGGGCATCGCGAGCTACGACATCGTCTTCGCTTATGGCGAGTGGATGGCCCATGCGGTCAGCGACTGGCATCCGCCCGTGCTGATCCGGCTGTGGCAGGGGCTGGCGGGCCTCGGCCTGCCCGGATTGGGCTCGCTCTATCTGCTCCAGACGCTGCTGCTGTGGCTCGGCCTCGGCCTGCTCGCGGTGGCGCAGGCGCGCGCGGGGCGGCGCCGGTCGGCGGCGCTGCTGCTGCTTGTCGGCGTGCTGCCGCCGGTATCCGGCTGGATGGCCGAAGTGCTGAAGGACACGCAGCTCACCGCCGCGCTGGTCGCCGCGACGGGCGTGGTCGGCCACTATCGGCTGCGCGGCCGGCCGATGCCGCCGGCCGCCGTGGCCGGTGCGGCGCTGCTGCTGCTCTATGCGACGCTGCTCCGGCAGAACGCGCTGTTCAGCACCCTTCCGCTGGCCGCCGGGCTCGCGATCGGAGAGCGCCGGGGGCGTCAGGCGGCCCGCCCGGCGATGCTGGCCGGCGGACTGGCGCTGCTCGTCGCGCTGCTGGCGCCGGCGATCAACCATCGCCTGTTCGACGCCCGGCCCGCCCATGCCGAGCGCTCGGCCCAGCTCTACGACATGGCGGGCATCGCCCATTTCGCGGGACTTGCGACGATCCCCGGCATCCCGCCGGCGATGTGGGCGGAGGCGGAACGGCGCGGCTGCTACACGCCCTATGCGTGGGACAGCTATGACATGCCCGCCACCTGCCCACCGATCTGGGCCGCGATCCGCGACCGCCCGCTGACCGCCGACTGGCTGGCGCTGATCGCCCGCCACCCGATCGCCTATGCCGAGCATCGCCTCGCCCATTTCAACACCACGCTCCGCTTCCTGACCGCCCGGCAGGAGCCCCGTGCCGCCTCCCAGAAGCGCTCGACGCCCAATCCCTGGGGCCTCGGCCTCGGCGAGAGCCGGGCGGCGGCGATCAGCTTCAAGGTGCAGTCGATCTTCGCGGCGAGCCCGCTCGGCTGGCCCATCGCCTGGGCGGCGCTCGGCCTGTCGCTGCTGTGGATGGGCGCGGCCCTGCCCCGCTCCCCCCGCCGCGACCTCGCGCTGGCGCTTGCGGCCTCCGCCCTCGTGCAGATGGCGAGCTTCCTCGTCGTCAGCGTCGCCGCCGATTTCCGCTATCACCACTGGCCGATCACGGCGATCGCGATGGCGACGGCCTTGCTGGCGGGGGAGCCGCTCCCCATCTCCCGCGTGCGGCGGGCGGGCCTCGCCCTCCTCGCCCTCTGCCTCGTCACCGGCGCGGCGCGTCTGGCGCTCGTGCCGCACTGGCCGGCGGGTTTCTGAGATACCCCCTTCCCTTCCGGCCCCAAGCTTCTATATAGGCTCTATCCGACATCAAAGGCTTGGCGCTCGTCCGTATGACGCGTGCCCGGCCGCCCGCCCCGCCTCCGGGACACGATCCGCCTTGCGCAACGGATCGCGACGAATGGGAGACGAGGGCCGGGTCAGACGAGTGCAGCAGTGCGGTCCCGACAGCCCGGGTCCGCACTTTTTTGCGTGGACTCCACCCGGAGGACCGCAAACGGCTGTGGGAATGCTGGGAGGCATTCCACGACGACATTGATTGCGAGGACGGACCACAATGGCCAGCCAGCCTATCCCACCCCACATGATCGCCGGTGCGAAGAAGCGCATCCGCAAGGTGTTCGGCAACATCCACGAAGTGGTGCAGATGCCGAACCTGATCGAGGTCCAGCGCGAAAGCTACGAGCAGTTCCTGCGCTCCGACCCGTCGATCGGCTATGTGTCCGGGCTGGAGAAGACGCTGCGCAGCGTGTTCCCGATCCGCGATTTCGCCGGCACCGCCGAGCTGGACTTCGTCAACTACGAGCTCGAAGAGCCGAAGTATGACGTCGAGGAATGCCGCCAGCGCGGCATCACCTATGCCGCCCCGATGCGCGTCACGCTGCGCCTGATCGTGTTCGAGGTGGACCCGGATACCGAGACCCGTTCGGTCCTCGATATCAAGGAGCAGGACGTCTACATGGGCGACATGCCGCTCATGACGCAGAACGGCACCTTCTTCGTCAACGGCACCGAGCGCGTCATCGTCTCGCAGATGCACCGTTCGCCGGGCGTGCTGTTCGACCATGATCGCGGCAAGACCCATGCGTCCGGCAAGTATCTCTTCGCCGCCCGCGTGATCCCGTATCGCGGCTCGTGGCTGGATTTCGAGTTCGACGCCAAGGACATCGTCAACGTCCGTATCGACCGCAAGCGCAAGCTGCCGGTGACGACGTTGCTCTATGCGCTCGGCCTGAATGGCGAGGAGATCCTCAACCACTTCTACAAGACGCAGACCTATGTCCGCGGCGAAGGCGGCTGGAAGGTTCCGTTCGTCGTCGAGAACTGGCGCGGCCAGAAGCCGATGTTCGACGTCGTCAACGCCGACACCGGCGAGGTCGTTTTCCCGGCCGGCACCAAGATTTCCCCGCGCGCCGCGAACAAGGCGGGCAAGGACGGTCTCCAGACCCTGCTGATCCCGACCGAGGAAATCTTCGGCCGTTACTCGGCCTATGACCTCATCAACGAGTCCACCGGCGAGATCTACATCGAAGCCGGCGACGAAGTGACCGAGGAGAACCTCGCCAAGCTCGACGCCACCGGCATCGAGGATCTGGTGCTGCTCGACATCGATCACATCTCGACGGGCGCGTGGATTCGCAACACGCTGAAGGCCGACAAGGTCGAGGAGCGCGATCATGCGCTGTCCGAGATCTATCGCGTCATGCGCCCCGGCGAGCCGCCGACGAAGGAAACCGCCGAGGCCCTCTTCGCCGGCCTGTTCTTCGATCCCGAGCGCTATGACCTCTCGGCCGTGGGCCGCGTGAAGCTCAACATGCGCCTCGACCTCGACGTCGAGGACACCGTCACGACGCTCCGCACCGAGGACATTCTCGAGGTCGTCAAGACGCTCGTGAACCTCAAGGACGGCAAGGGCGAGATCGACGACATCGACAATCTCGGCAACCGCCGCGTGCGTTCGGTGGGCGAGCTGCTCGAGAACCAGTATCGCGTCGGCCTGCTCCGCATGGAGCGCGCCGTGAAGGAGCGCATGTCGTCCGTGGACGTGTCCACGGTGATGCCGAACGACCTCATCAACGCGAAGCCCGCCGTGGCCGCGGTGCGCGAGTTCTTCGGCTCCTCGCAGCTCTCGCAGTTCATGGACCAGACCAACCCGCTCTCCGAAGTGACGCACAAGCGTCGCGTCTCGGCGCTCGGGCCGGGCGGCCTCACCCGCGAGCGCGCGGGCTTCGAGGTCCGCGACGTCCACCCGACGCACTATGGCCGCATCTGCCCGATCGAGACGCCGGAAGGCCCGAACATCGGCCTCATCAACTCGCTCGCGTCGTTCAGCCGCGTGAACAAGTATGGCTTCATCGAGACGCCGTACCGCAAGGTGATCGACAACAAGGTGACCAACGAGGTCGTCTATCTGTCGGCGATGGAAGAGGCCAAGCACACGATCGCCCAGGCCAACGCCGAGGTGAACGCGGACGGCACCTTCGCCGAGGATCTGATCTCGGCGCGTGAAGCCGGCGAGTTCCTGATGGCCCCGCGCGATCAGATCACGCTGATGGACGTCAGCCCCAAGCAGCTCGTCTCGGTCGCCGCGTCGCTCATTCCGTTCCTGGAGAACGACGACGCCAACCGCGCGCTGATGGGCTCGAACATGCAGCGTCAGGCGGTTCCGCTCGTCCGCGCCGAGGCCCCCTTCGTGGGCACCGGCATGGAAGAGACGGTGGCGCGTGACTCGGGCGCCGCGATCGGCGCGAAGCGTGCGGGCATCGTCGACCAGGTCGACGCCGGCCGCATCGTGATCCGCGCCACCGACGAGGTGGAGCCGGGCAAGTCGGGCGTGGACATCTACACGCTGATGAAGTTCCAGCGCTCCAACCAGTCGACCTGCATCAACCAGCGCCCGCTGGTGAAGGTGGGCGAGACCGTCCGCAAGGGCGAGATCATCGCCGACGGCCCGTCGACCGAGATGGGCGAGCTGGCGCTCGGCCGGAACACGCTCGTCGCGTTCATGCCGTGGAACGGCTACAACTACGAGGACTCGATCCTCATCTCCGAGCGCATCGTGAAGGACGACGTGTTCACGTCGATCCACATCGAAGAGTTCGAGGTGATGGCCCGCGACACCAAGCTCGGGCCGGAGGACATCACCCGCGACATCCCCAACGTGGGTGAAGAGGCGCTGCGCAACCTCGACGAGGCCGGCATCGTCTATGTCGGTGCCGAGATCGAGCCGGGCGACATCCTCGCCGGCAAGATCACGCCGAAGGGCGAGAGCCCGATGACGCCGGAAGAGAAGCTTCTGCGCGCCATCTTCGGCGAAAAGGCCTCGGACGTCCGCGACACCTCGCTGCGTCTGCCGCCGGGCGTCTCGGGCACCGTCGTCGACGTGCGCGTGTTCAACCGCCACGGCGTCGACAAGGACGAGCGCGCGCTGGCGATCGAACGCGAGGAGATCGACCGTCTCGCCAAGGACCGCGAGGACGAGCGCGCCATCCTGAACCGCGCCACCTTCACGCGCCTCCAGCCGATGCTGGCGGGGCAGATCGCGGCGTCGGGTCCGAAGGGCATCAAGAAGGGCACCGAGATCACCAACGAGATGCTTCTCGAGGTCGAGAAGCGCGAGTGGTGGAAGTTCGCGGTGGCCGACGATGCCGTCCAGGCCGATCTCGAAGCGGTGAAGGCGCAGTATGACGACGCCGTCGGCGTCCTCCAGAAGCGCTATGAGGATCGCGTCGAGAAGCTCCAGCGCGGCGACGAGCTGCCGCCGGGCGTGCTGAAGATGGTCAAGGTCTTCGTCGCCGTGAAGCGCAAGCTTCAGCCGGGCGACAAGATGGCCGGCCGTCACGGCAACAAGGGCGTTATCTCGCGCATCCTGCCGATCGAGGACATGCCGTTCCTAGAGGACGGCACGCATGTCGACATCGTGCTGAACCCGCTGGGCGTGCCGTCGCGCATGAACGTCGGCCAGATCTTCGAGACGCACCTGGGCTGGGCTTCGCGCGGTCTGGGCAAGCAGATCACCGAGGCTCTGGAGCAGTGGCGCGAGAGCGACGAAGGTCGCCTCTACACCGAAGGCAAGCTGAACAATGTCTATGAGAAGCTCGCGGATGCCCCGCAGGCGGTGAAGGACCGCCTGAAGGACGTCTATGGCGAGCAGTATCATGCCGACATCGACAGCCGTTCGGCCGAAGAGATCATCGAGATGGCGGGCCTGCTGAAGAACGGCGTGCCGATGGCCACCCCGGTGTTCGACGGCGCCCGCGAAGCGGACGTGTCGGCGATGCTCACCAAGGCGGGCTACGACACCTCGGGCCAGTCGACGCTGTATGATGGCCGCACCGGCGACGCCTTCGATCGCAAGGTGACGGTGGGCTACATCTACATGCTGAAGCTGCACCACCTCGTGGACGACAAGATCCACGCGCGCTCGATCGGGCCGTACTCGCTCGTCACCCAGCAGCCGCTGGGCGGCAAGGCGCAGTTCGGCGGTCAGCGCTTCGGTGAAATGGAAGTGTGGGCGCTCCAGGCCTATGGCGCCGCCTACACCCTCCAGGAGATGCTGACGGTGAAGTCCGACGACGTGGTCGGCCGCACCAAGGTCTATGAGGCGATCGTCAAGGGCGACGACACCTTCGAGGCCGGCATCCCCGAGAGCTTCAACGTGCTCGTCAAGGAAATGCGCTCGCTGGGCCTCAACGTCGAACTCCTCAACAACGAGGATGGCGACGGTCTGGCCGAGGCCGCGGAGTAAGCAATCCTCCCCTCCCTGCGTGCAGGGAGGGGATCGAGGGGTGGGTGCCTCGCGGCATGCGCGACGCCCGCCCCGGACCGACCCACCCCCGGCCCCTCCCTTGTCAGGGAGGGGAGTTGGATGAGGGACAGATTTATGAACGAGATGACCAATTTCGCCAATCCGCTCGCGAAGCCGGAGACGTTCGATCAGATCAAGATCGGCATCGCCTCGCCCGAGCGCATCCGCTCCTGGTCGTTCGGCGAGATCAAGAAGCCGGAAACCATCAACTACCGCACGTTCAAGCCCGAGCGTGACGGCCTGTTCTGCGCGCGCATCTTCGGCCCGATCAAGGACTATGAGTGCCTGTGCGGCAAGTACAAGCGCATGAAGTACAAGGGCATCGTCTGCGAGAAGTGCGGCGTCGAGGTTACCGTCTCGAAGGTCCGCCGCGAGCGGATGGGCCATATCGAGCTGGCGGCGCCCGTCGCCCACATCTGGTTCCTGAAGTCGCTGCCGTCGCGCATCGGCCTGCTGCTCGACATGCAGCTCAAGCAGCTTGAGCGCATCCTCTACTTCGAGGCCTATGTGGTCATCGAGCCGGGCCTCACCCCGCTCGAGAAGTATCAGCTCCTCACCGAGGACGAGCTGCTGACCGCGCAGGACGAGTATGGCGAGGACGCCTTCTCGGCCGGCATCGGCGCCGAGGCCGTGAAGCAGATGCTGATCGACCTCGACCTCGAGGGCGAGCGTGACGAGCTGCTCAAGGAGCTGGCGGTCACCAAGTCCGAGCTGAAGCCGAAGAAGATCATCAAGCGCCTCAAGGTCGTCGAGAGCTTCATCGAATCCGGCAACCGCCCGGAATGGATGATCCTCGACGTCGTTCCGGTCATCCCGCCGGAACTGCGCCCGCTCGTGCCGCTCGACGGCGGTCGTTTCGCGACGTCGGATCTCAACGATCTGTATCGCCGCGTCATCAACCGTAACAACCGTCTGAAGCGCCTGATGGAACTGCGCGCGCCGGACATCATCGTCCGCAACGAAAAGCGCATGTTGCAGGAGGCCGTCGACGCGCTGTTCGACAATGGCCGCCGCGGCCGCACCATCACGGGCGCCAACAAGAGGCCCCTGAAGTCGCTGTCCGACATGCTCAAGGGCAAGCAGGGCCGCTTCCGTCAGAACCTTCTCGGCAAGCGCGTGGACTATTCGGGCCGTTCGGTGATCGTGACCGGCCCGGAGCTGAAGCTCCACCAGTGCGGCCTGCCGAAGAAGATGGCGCTCGAGCTGTTCAAGCCGTTCATCTACGCCCGCCTCGACGCCAAGGGTCTCTCCATGACCCTGAAGCAGGCCAAGAAGTGGGTCGAGAAGGAGCGCAAGGAAGTCTGGGACATCCTCGACGAAGTTATTCGCGAGCACCCCGTCCTCCTGAACCGCGCGCCGACGCTCCACCGCCTCGGCATCCAGGCGTTCGAGCCCGTGCTGATCGAGGGCAAGGCGATCCAGCTTCACCCGCTGGTCTGCTCGGCCTTCAACGCCGACTTCGACGGCGACCAGATGGCCGTCCACGTCCCGCTTTCGCTGGAAGCCCAGCTCGAAGCGCGCGTGCTGATGATGTCGACCAACAACATCCTGAGCCCTGCGAACGGCAAGCCGATCATCGTGCCGTCGCAGGACATGGTGCTGGGCCTCTATTACCTCTCGCTCTCCAAGGAGAACGAGCCGGGTGAGGGCATGGCGCTCGCCAACATGACCGAGGTCCACCAGGCCCTGTACAACAAGGCGGTGACGCTCCACACCAAGATCGTCTCGCGCATCCCGCAGACGGACGAGGACGGCAACCAGTACCTCAAGCGCTACGAGACGACGCCGGGCCGTATGCTCATCGGCGAATGCCTGCCGAAGAGCCACAAGGTGCCCTTCGAGACCGTGAACCGCGTTCTCACCAAGAAGGACATCGGCGACGTCATCGACGAAGTCTATCGCCACACCGGCCAGAAGGAGACGGTGCTGTTCGCGGACGCGATCATGGCGCTCGGCTTCCGTCACGCGTTCCAGGCCGGCATCTCGTTCGGCAAGGACGACATGGTGATCCCGGCGGCGAAGGATCCGCTGGTCGAGGAGACGCGCCTGCTCGTGAAGGATTACGAGCAGCAGTATCAGGACGGCCTCATCACCCAGCAGGAAAAGTACAACAAGGTGATCGACGCCTGGTCGCGCTGCGGCGACCGTGTGGCGGCCGAGATGATGAAGGAGATCCAGGCGGTCAAGCACGAGGATTCCGGGCGCGAGAAGCCGATGAACGCCATCTACATGATGGCGCATTCGGGCGCCCGTGGTTCGGCCGCCCAGATCAAGCAGCTCGCCGGTATGCGCGGCCTCATGGCCAAGCCGTCGGGCGAGATCATCGAGACGCCGATCATCTCGAACTTCAAGGAAGGCCTGACCGTCCTTGAATATTTCAACTCGACCCACGGTGCTCGTAAGGGTCTCGCGGATACGGCGCTCAAGACGGCGAACTCGGGTTACCTGACCCGCCGTCTGGTCGACGTGTCGCAGGACTGCACGATCGTCGAGATCGATTGCCAGACCGAGCGTTCGCTGGAGATGAAGGCGATCGTCCAGGGCGGCGCCACCATCGCGTCGCTCGGCGAGCGTATCCTGGGCCGCACCACGGCCGAGGACATCATCGATCCGAAGACCGGCGAAGTCGTCATCCCGCAGGGCACCCTGCTGGACGAAGCGATGATCGCGCAGGTCGAGGCGCTGGCGCCGCCGTCGCTCCAGATCCGCTCGCCGCTCGTCTGCGAGTCGATCGGTGGCGTCTGCGCCACCTGCTACGGCCGTGACCTCGCCCGCGGTACGCCGGTGAACATCGGCGAAGCGGTCGGCGTCATCGCGGCGCAGTCGATCGGCGAGCCGGGCACGCAGCTCACCATGCGGACCTTCCACATCGGTGGCGCGGCGCAGCTCAACGAAACGTCGAACCTCGAGGCGGTGGCCGACGGCACGATCGAGTATCGCGACATGCCCACGATCGTCGATCCGCGTGGTCGCCGCGTCGTGATGTCGCGCTCGGGCGAGATCGCGCTCATCAGCATGGACGGTCGCGAACTGGCGACGCACCGCATCCCCTACGGCGCGCATCTGATGCACACCGACGGCGCGGTCGTCACCAAGGGCGAGCGCCTGGCGGAGTGGGATCCGTTCATGATGCCGGTCATCACCGAGAAGGCCGGTACGGTGAAGTATCAGGATCTCATCGAGAACTCGACGCTCACCGAGCAGACCGACGAAGCCACCGGCATCGCCCAGAAGGTCGTCATCGAGTATCGCGCCACCAGCCGGAAGGAAGATCTCCGTCCGCGCCTGACGCTGCTCGACGGCAATTCGGGCGAGGCCGCGCGCTACATGCTGGCGCCGGGCGCGATGCTCTCGGTCGAGGACGGCCAGCAGGTGCAGGCGGGTGAGGTTCTCGCCCGTGTGTCCCGCGAAGCCGCCAAGACCCGCGACATCACCGGCGGTCTGCCGCGCGTCGCCGAGCTGTTCGAGGCGCGCAAGCCGAAGGAGAACGCGATCATCGCGAAGGTCTCCGGCCGCGTCGAGTTCGGCAAGGATTACAAGGCCAAGCGCAAGATCATCATCCGCCCGGACGATGGTCAGGAGCCGGTCGAGTATCTGGTGCCGAAGTCGAAGGTGATCGACGTTCAGGAAGGCGATCACGTCAAGCGTGGCGACAACCTGATCGGCGGCTCGCCCGATCCGCACGACATCCTCGAGGTGCTCGGCATCGAGCCGCTCGCGGCCTATCTCGTGTCGGAAATCCAGGAAGTGTATCGACTTCAGGGCGTGAAGATCAACGACAAGCACATCGAGACGATCGTTCGTCAGATGCTGCTCAAGGTCGAGATCACGGCGGCCGGCGACACCACCTTCCTGCCGGGCGAGCAGGTCGAGAAGGAGGACATGGAAGCGGTCAATCGCAAGATGATCGCGGAAGGCCTCCAGCCGGCCGAGGGCAAGCCGATCCTGCTCGGCATCACCAAGGCGTCGCTCCAGACCCGCTCGTTCATCTCGGCGGCGTCGTTCCAGGAGACGACCCGCGTGCTGACCGAGGCCTCGGTGCAGGGCAAGGTCGACGAGCTGAACGGTCTCAAGGAGAACGTGATCGTCGGTCGCCTGATCCCCGCCGGCACCGGTGCGGGTATGCAGCGCCTGCGCGTGGCGGCCTCGTCGCGCGACGCGGCGCTGCGTGCCCAGCAGCGCGCGTTCGAGGCAGCGATCGCCGCCCCGAACTCGGCCGCCGAGGAGCATGAGGCCGAGCTGAAGCGCAGCCCGCGCGACAGCGTCGGCACCGGCGACGATGCGCTGGCCGAGGTTGTGCCCTCGGGCCACGGCACCGATGCCGATGCGGGCGATTATCTGAACGACTGATCGTTTCGACGATCCCGTTCGGGTCGAGACAGAGCCCCTCCCGTGAGCGATCACGGGAGGGGTTTTGTTTTTTTGGGGAAGGGAAAAGGAAAAGCTGGCATTTGAACAGCATGAGGGGTGCATCCCGCCATCCCAGTGGATAAAGCGGCGCCATGTCCGAATCTGCACCATCCGAAGCCGCCGGTCCTTCGATCGATCGCCCGAAGCAGCGGCAGCGGATGGATCGCATCAAGCTGCTCACACGCCGCCACGGCCCGGCGGCTCCCATATGGCGCAAGCGCGCCGCGATCGTTTCCGGCGCGATCGCGCTCGGCCTGACCGCGCTTCTGTTCGCGCGGCTGGCGGATGAGGCGAATGCCCTGTTCCGGCAATTCGTCCGTGTGTGGTGGTGGGCGCCGCTGATCGCCACGCCGGCCGTGTTCGGCGGGCTGGTGTGGATCACGCGGCGCGTCGCTCCGGCGGCGCGCGGATCGGGCATCCCGCAGATCATGGCGGCGCGCCTCGATCCGAACGGCGCTATGAACTCCCTCGCATCGGCCCGGACGGCGGCCGTGAAGTTTCTGGTGACGCTCGTCGCCCTGCTGGTTGGCGCTTCGGTGGGGCGCGAAGGGCCTACCGTTCAGATCTCGGCGACGATCATGGCCTATGCCCACCGGCTGTTCCGCGTGCCGATCCGGGCCTCGGTGATGGTGGCGGGCGGCGCGGCAGGGGTGGCGGCGGCGTTCAACACCCCGCTCGCCGGGGTGACCTTCGCCATCGAGGAACTCGCCGCCGCCTACGATCAGCGCATGACGTTGCTGGTCATGACGGCGGTGCTGATCTCCGGCATGGTCAGCCTCGGCATCGCGGGCGACTATGTCTATTTCGGCGCGATGGGGGATACGCTGCCGATCGGCCGCGCCATCGTCGTGACGCTGGTGGCGGGCGTGACGGGCGGATTGACGGGCGGGCTGTTCGCGCGGGCGATGCTGGCATTCGCCGGTTCCCGCTGGCGGCCGTTCGCAGCAATGCGCGCCCATCCCGTCGCCCTCGCGATCGGCGCCGGCCTGGTGGTGGCCGCGCTCGGCTGCTCGACGCAGATGACGTGGGGCACCGGCTATCAGCCCGCGCGCATGATTATCCTGGGCCATCATGCGCCGCTGTGGTTCGGGGCCGCCAAATTCCTGGCGACGCTCGCCACCGCCGTATCGGGGATGCCGGGCGGCATTTTCGCGCCGTCGCTCGCAACGGGGGCCGGTCTGGGAGACATGCTCCGCACGCTCTTCCCGGCCTCGGCCGCGGGGCCGGTCATCCTGCTCGGCATGATCGGCTATTTCACCGGGGCCGTGCGGGCTCCCCTGACCGCCGTGGTGATTATCTCGGAAGCGACCGCCAGCCATAGCCTGCTGCTGCCGCTGCTCGCCACCGCCCTGGTGGCGGACGCGACATCCAGCCTCGTTTGCCGGGAACGGCTATATCACGGCCTCTCGCGGAGCTTCACATAAGCCCGCGAGAGGAATCGGGCGTTTCCTGCCCCCTATCCCTCCCCCATCCGAGCCGCCATAACCGCGCCATGGCAACCGTCCTCGGCCTCTCGCTTCCCGATCGCGCCACCGCGCCCTTCTGCCCGTCCGAGGTGGAAGGCAGCATCGCCGTTCCGAAATCCGCCCCGATCGGGCAAAGGATCGCGCGGTTCGCCGGCCCCGGAATGCTCGTCGCGGTCGGCTATATGGACCCCGGCAACTGGGCCACCGACATCGCCGCCGGCTCGGGATACGGCTTCGACCTGCTGTTCGTGCTGGTCGGCGCCAGCCTCGCGGCGATCCTGCTCCAGTCGCTCGCGCTCCGGCTCGGCATGGCCTCGGGGCTCGACCTCGCGCAGGCCTGCCGCCGGCGCTACGGCCGCGTCCCCAATTTCGCGCTGTGGGCGCTGGCGGAGATCGCCATCCTCGCCACCGACGTCGCCGAGGTGCTGGGCGGCGCGCTCGCCATCAAGCTGCTGCTGGGGCTACCGCTGTGGGCGGGCATATTGCTCACCGCGTTCGACATGCTGCTGGTCGTCGGCCTCAAGGGGCGCGGCTTCCGGCAGGTGGAGGCGATCGTCACCGGCCTCGTCGCCACCATCGCGCTCTGCTTCCTGATCGAGCTGTGGATCGTCCCGCCGGATTTCCACGCCGTCGCGCAGGGGCTGATCCCGGATACCGGGCGGCTCGCCCAGCCCGGCGCGCTGACGATCGCCATCGGGATCATCGGCGCGACCGTGATGCCGCACAATCTCTACCTCCACTCCAGCATCGTGCAGACCCGCGAGATTCCCGGCGGCGAGGCCGAAAAGCGCGCCGCGATCCGCATCGCCAACTGGGATTCGGGCATCTCGCTGTTCCTCGCGATGCTGGTGAACGCGGGCATCCTCGCGCTCGCGGCGGGGGCCTTCCACGCGACGGGGCACACCCAGATCGCCGAGATCGACGACGCCTATCATCTGCTCGAACCGATCACCGGCGCCAAGGCGGCCGGCCTGTTCTTCGGCATCGCGCTGCTCGCCTCGGGCCAGAGCAGCACGTTCACCGGCACGATCGCGGGGCAGGTGACCCTCGAAGGCTTCCTGAAGCTCAAGATCCCCTGCTGGCAGCGGCGCGTCATCACGCGGGTCATCGCGATCATCCCGGCGATGCTGGGGGTGATCCTGCTGGGGGATCATGGCGTCGGGCCGATGCTGGTGGTGAGCCAGATCGTCCTGTCGCTCCAGCTCCCCTTCGCGATCTGGCCGCTGATCCGCGCGGCGGGGGACAAAGGGATCATGGGCGGCCTCGCGGCGGGGCCGCTTCCGATCGCCGTCGCGTGGGGATTGTTCGCGATGCTTTCGGCGGCAAATCTGTGGCTTCTCGCCAGCCTTGCCGGCTGACATCTTGGCACCGGACGTCCACGCGCTTATGCACCCCCCGATGGAAGTGACCGACCTCCGCGTGGCGCTGTTCACCGGCAACTACAACTATGTCCGGGATGGCGCGAACCAGGCCCTCAACCGCCTCGTCGAATATCTGCTGCGACAGGGCGCGGCCGTGCGCATCTATTCGCCCAAGGTGAAGAAGCCCGCCTTCGAGGCCGTGGGCGATCTGGTCGGCGTGCCGGCGATCCCGCTGCCGGGCCGTGCTGAATATCGCGCGCCGATCCTGCTGACGCCGGCGGTGAAGAAGGACATCCACGCCTTCCGCCCCAACATGATCCATGTCGCGAGCCCGGAAGTGCTGGGCCACGCCGCCGTCCGCTTCGCGCGCAAGAACCATCTGCCGGTGGTCGCCTCGGTCCATACCCGGTTCGAGACCTATCCGCGCTATTACGGCTTCGCCTTCCTCGAAGGTGCGGTGGAGGCGGTGCTGCGCCGTTTCTATCGCCGCTGCGACGCGATCTTCGCGCCGTCGGACTCGATGGCCCAGCTTCTGCGGGACCAGCGCATGAACTTCGACGTCGGCATCTGGTCGCGCGGGGTCGAGCGCGATCGCTTCTCGCCCGAGCGCCGCGACATGGCATGGCGCCGCTCGCTCGGCATCGCCGATGACGAGGTGGCGGTGGGCTTCATCGGCCGGCTGGTGATGGAAAAGGGGCTCGACGTCTTCTCGGACACGATCGACGAGCTGGTCCGCCGGGGCGTCCGGCATCGCGTGCTGATCGTCGGCGACGGCCCGGCGCGCGACTGGTTCGAGAAGCGCCTGCCGGAAAATGCCGTGTTCGCGGGCTTTCAGGGCGGCGCCGATCTCGGCCGCGCGGCGGCGTCGATGGACGTGCTGTTCAACCCCTCCGTCACCGAGACGTTCGGCAATGTCACCCTTGAGGCCATGGCCGCCGGCATCCCGGTGGTCGCGGCCGATGCCACGGGCAGCCGCAGCCTCGTCGAGCCGCATGTGACGGGCGATCTGGTCCGCCCCGGCGCGACGCATCTCTTCGCGGATGCCCTCGCCCGCTATTGCCGCGACGGCGAGGCGCGCCTCGCGGCGGGTCAGGCCGGGCGCCTCGCCAGCCGCGCCTATGAGTGGGACAATGTGAATCAGGCGCTGGTCGATTCCTATCTCAGGATCGAGCGGCAGCGCCAGCGGGGCAGCCTGCGCACGCCCGGCCTCCAGCGTGCGCCGTGGCCGGGCGGGCAGCAGCCGGGCTGAACCAGACGCTTAGCTCCAGACGAAGGGCAACGGCGCCTCGCGGAAGGCGAAGCGGTCGAGATGCTCGGCCAGCACCGTCTTCATCCGGTCGAGGATCTCGGCGTCGGGCGCCTCGATCCGGCTGGTGAGGCCGCTCTCGTCGGCATCGAGCGTGACCGTCGTCCCGTTGGGGAAGCCGATCGTGCCATGGGCGGGATCGAACGCCACCTCCAGCTTGTGCGCCCAATGCTTGCAGAGCTGCTGGAGGTAGCGGCTGGCGCTGGCGGTCTCCACCCGCGCCGTGCTGGTCATCGTCATCATTCGCTCCTTCTCGGCGCGCAACCGCGCGCGCAACAGGTCGAGCCTCGTCACCGGGCTGAGCCTCAGAGGCGCTCGATCTTGCGGGCCGCCTCGTCGATCAGCGCGACCGCTTCGTGGATCATGTCTTCGGAGGCGTCCGCCTCGCCCAGCTTCATGCGCAGCACATTCTTGAGATTGTGCATCGCACGCCGCACCGAGCTGCCCTCGGTCCGCTCGCGCATCTCGCCGAGCGCATCGAGGCGCGCCATCAGCGCGGCGATCTCCCCGGCCTTCTCCTCCAGCACGCGCCGGCCTTCGGCGGTGGCGGCGAACAGCTTGCGGGCGCCTTCGCTCGGCGCGTCCTCGATCAGGCCCATGTCGCCCAGCATGGTGAGCGTCGGGTAAACGACGCCGGGGCTCGGCGCATAGGCGCCGCCGGTGCGCTCCTCGATCGCGCGGATCAGGTCATAGCCGTGGCGCGGCTGCTCGCCGATCAGGCTGAGCAGCACGAGGCGCAGCTCGCCGCCGTCGAACATCCGGCGCCGGCCGCCGCCGCGCGGGCCTTCCCGCTCCATGCTCCATTCGAACTCGAACGGCCCCCGGCGGAAGCCGCCGCGCATCATGTGCATGGGGTGCTCGTGGCGATCATGGCCATGACCGCGGCCACCGCGACCGTGATGGTGAAATCCAAATCTCATGTATCTCATCCTCCATCTGAGTCGCTCTTAGATATATCTTAGACTGTCTTGATGCAACACCCCTTCGCCGCCACGGCCAAAGGCTTATATGGAGGGCATGGCCGATCTCTTTGCCGACACCACCGCCCCCGCCGCCCTTCCCGCCGAGGCCGCGCCGCTGGCCGATCATCTGCGCCCGCGCACCCTCGCCGATGTCGTCGGGCAGGAGCATCTCACCGGGCCGGACGGCGCGATCGGGCGGATGGTGGCGGTCGGAAGGCTCTCCTCGATGATCCTGTGGGGGCCGCCGGGCACCGGCAAGACCAGCATCGCGCGCCTGCTGGCGGATGCGGTGTCGCTGCGCTTCGTGGCGATCTCGGCGGTGTTCTCAGGCGTGGCGGAGCTGAAGAAGGTGTTCGCCGAAGCGCGCGACCATGCCCGCACCGGCACGCGCACTTTGCTCTTCGTGGACGAGATCCATCGCTTCAACCGCGCCCAGCAGGACGGCTTCCTGCCCTATGTCGAGGACGGCACGGTCATCCTCGTCGGCGCGACCACCGAGAATCCATCGTTCGAACTCAACGCCGCGCTCCTCTCCCGCGCGCAGGTGCTGATCCTGCACCGGCTGGACGCGGCGGCGCTCGGCACGCTGCTCGACCGCGCCGAGGAGATCGAGGGCCGCCCCCTCCCCGTCACGCCCGAGGCGCGCGGCGCGCTGATCGCGTCGGCCGACGGCGACGGCCGCTTCCTGCTCAATCAGGCCGAGACGCTCTTCTCGGTGGAGCTGGAGGAGCCGCTCGACCCCTCCGGCCTCGCGGCGCTCCTGCACCGGCGGATGGCGGTCTACGACAAGGATCGCGAGGGGCATTACAACCTGATCTCGGCGCTCCATAAGGCGGTGCGCGGATCGGACCCGCAGGCCGCGCTCTATTATCTCGCGCGGATGCTGGTGGCGGGCGAGCAGCCCCTCTTCCTGCTGCGCCGGCTGGTCCGCATGGCGATCGAGGATATCGGGCTCGCCGATCCGAACGCGCTGGTCCAGTGCATCGCCGCCAAGGAGACCTATGATTTCCTCGGCTCTCCCGAGGGCGAGCTGGCGCTGGCGCAGGCCTGCCTCTACCTCGCCACCGCGCCCAAATCGAACGCGGGCTACAAGGCGCTCAAGGCCGCCCAGCGCGCGGCGAAGGAAACCGGCTCGCTGATGCCGCCCAAGAACATCCTCAACGCCCCCACGAAGCTGATGAAGCAGGCCGGCTACGGCAAGGATTATGCCTACGATCATGACGCGCCGGACGCCTTCTCGGGCGACGATTACTGGCCCGAGGAGATGGCGCCCCAGACCTTCTACACCCCCACCCCGCGCGGCTTCGAGGCGAAGATCGCCGAGCGGCTCGCTTACTGGGATCGCCTGCGAAAGGAGCGCCGGGGATGAATTGGGACGAAGCCGTCGCCTATGCGCTGACGCTGGAGGGGGCGGAGCTTTCCACCAGCTACGGCCAGCCCTCGGTGAAGGCGAACGGCAACGCCTTCCTCAACATCGGCCATGAGCCGGATAGCAGCTTCGTCCTCCATCTCGATCATGGCGTGATCGACTGGCTGATGGCCGAGCATCCCGAAAGCTTCTGGAAGACCCCGCATTATGAGGGCTATCCGGCGGTGCTGGTCCGCTACGACACGCCGCGCGACGATGTGGTGCGCGCGATGATCGAGAGCGCCTGCGCCCGCGCGCTGGCCAAAAAGCCGCCCCGCCCGCGCAAGGCCCGATGATCCGCCGGTTCGCGCGCTTCGCCTGCATCGACTGGTCTGGCGCGGCGGGAGCATTCCAGCCGGGCATCGCGGTCGCCGTCTGCGAACCCGGCGGCGCGCCCGTGCTGGTCGAGCCCGAGGGGCGGCACTGGTCGCGCGAGGCGGTGCTGCGCTGGCTCGGGCGGCAGGACGACATGCTGGTGGGGATCGACTTCTCCGCATCCTTCCCCTTCGCGGATGCGGGCGCCTATTTCCCCGGCTGGGCGGAGAGCCCGCGCGATGCCCGCACGCTCTGGGCGCTGGTCGATCGCATGACGGCCAACGAACCGCATCTCGGCGCCTCCACGCTGGTCGATCATGGTGAGCTGTCGCGCCACTTCCGCCGCCATGGCGGGCGCACCGGGGATCTGTTCGGCGGCGGGATCGGCCGGATGCGCGTCACCGAGCGGGCGGCGCGGGCGGCGGGGCTCGCGCCTTCGTCCAGCTTCAACCTGGTCGGCGCGGCGCAGGTCGGCAAGGCGAGCCTCGCGGGGATGCGCCTGCTCCACCGGCTGGCGGGGCGCGCGGCCGCGTGGCCGTTCGACCCGGTGCCCGCCTCCGGGCCGCTGATCGTGGAGATCTACACCAGCCTCGCCGCCCGCGCCGCCGGCCTCGCCAAAGGGCGGAGCAAGATGCGCTCGGCCGAGGCGCTGGATGCGGCGCTGGCCGCGCTCGGCCACCCGCCGCACGCCCCGCTCGGCCATTATGACGACCACCGCACCGACGCTCTGCTCGGCGCGGCATGGCTCGCGGATGCGGCGCGGGACGAGGCGCTGTGGCATCCGGCAAGCCTGACGGCGACGCTCGCCGAAACCGAAGGCTGGACCTTCGGCCTGCATTGACCACCCCCGGCCGGGACGCTACCGAACGCCCCGGAGCCGGATTAGCACAGCGGTAGTGCAGCGGTTTTGTAAACCGAAGGTCGGGGGTTCGATCCCCTCATCCGGCACCATTCTCTCTTTCGCCACCATTCGCTGGCGGTTGAAAATTCCCCGAAAACCGGTGATATCCCTCGTCTAGGCGTTCGCCAGCACTCGCTGACCTTCGCTATCATACCGTCGTTTTTGACGGTGCATCGGACGGTACGGCGCGATACCGATAAGGCCGATACCGTCAAATGCTTGATGGAGCGTGGCGGTATGGCGCTGACAGAGATCGTGATCCGGCAGGCCAAAGCGGGCGAGAAGGCCCGCAAGTTGGCCGACGGCAAAGGGCTGTACCTCCTGCTGACGACAGCCGGCGGCAAGCTCTGGCGCTTCGATTACCGCCAGAACGGCAAGCGCGGAACACTGTCGCTAGGGCAATGGCCCGAGATCTCCTTGGCCGAAGCGCGAGCCAAGCGCGACGACGCGCGCAAGATGCTGTCCGATGGCAGCGACCCGGCGCTTGAGAAGCGGCGCGCCAAGGCCCGAGCGAAAGGTGATGTCGGCAACACCTTCAAGGCCATCGCTGACGAGTACATCGCCATGCGCAAGGCAGATGGCGCTCGCCCTTATTCCGCATCGACTGCGGCCAAGGCCGAATGGCACGCCGCGCTGCTGGCCCCTTCCATCGGGCACATGCCGGTGGCCTCGATCGAGCCGAGCGACATTCTCGCGGCGCTGAGGAAAATCGAGGCCAAGGGCACCCTCGAAACGGCCAATCGCTGCCTTCAATTCGCCGGGCGAGTGATGCGCTACGCCGTGGCCACCGCCAGACTCGCGAGCGATCCGAGCCGTGACCTGAAGGGCGCCCTCCCCGCGCCGCGGGTGACGCACTATGCGGCGATCCTCGATCCGGTGAAGCTCGGTGGCCTGCTGCGCGCGATCGACAGCTACGACGGTGACGGCGTGACACGGCTGGCGCTGCAACTGGCGCCGCATGTCTTTGTCCGCCCTGGCGAGTTGCGGAATGTCCGATGGGAGGATCTGGACCTTGCCGCGGCGATCTGGACCATCCCGGCCGAGAAGACGAAGATGCGCAAGCCCCATTCGGCCCCGCTCTCACGACAAGCGCTCGCCATCTTAGGTGAGTTGGAGGGCCTGACCGGTGGCCGCGAAGGCTATCAAGGCTTCGTCTTTCCCTCGATCCGCACTCGCCTGCGGCCGATGAGCGAGAACACGCTGAACGCCGCGCTCCGCCGGCTCGGCTATTCCAGCGACGAGATGACCGCCCACGGCTTCCGCGCCACCGCATCGACCCTGCTCAACGAGAGCGGCAAGTGGAGCATGGATGCGATCGAGCGCGCCCTTGCCCACGGCCACAGCGACGCGGTGCGCGGCGCTTACGCGCGCGGACAGCACTGGGATGAGCGCGTCAGGATGGCACAGTGGTGGAGCGATCATCTCGACACGCTCAGGATCGGGGCCAAGGTACTGCCTCTAACTAAGTTCGCGAGAGAGTGACGATGACGCAAAACGGCTTTCTCGAATGGGCAGCGAAGGGAAAAAAATCTCCCTCAAGTCTTTTAGAACTGTCTCACCTTGCACCAGATAGGCAGGTTCCCTTTCCCAACCTGACGGAGCAAGCGGTCATTGAAGCGCTTGCGGGATTTGAGCTGCCCCTCGCAGAGGGGTGGAACATGCATCGGTTGACTTATATGATTCGGGATGTCCTGATTAGAACCTTAGGGTTCACGCCATCACTGCGGAGTGCCGCTGATCAGATCGCTGAGCTGAAGAAGGCGACCGAGGCCGTCGAGGCCGCTCATGAGGCACTGGCCTCTCTCTCTTTACCCGCCAGAGCTGAGCTATTTTTCGACGTGCCCCAAACCCCTTCGGGCGTGCCGGAGAATTGGCCACAATTCGCAGCGGCGGCAGATGGGATCGAATGGCTGGCGGTCTTCTTGCGGGCAAGATGGGGGGCAACGACGCTCCCTTCCCAACCAAAAGGGCGGTGGAAAACAGCAGAAGAGAGACAGCATCGTGACGGAAGAGCTTGGTATCTATCGGCTGTTTTTGAGTCTGCTTTCGGACGCGAGGCGACTTGGAACGACTGGCCCAGCTCGCAGGGCGGCCCGTGGGCTGATTTCTATCGACGCATCGTGAAGCTCGCATTCGGCCCCGGTGAGACAACCGATCTTCGTGGTACATTGAAACGCGCGCGTGCGCTTAGCCTTCAAAATCCGGGAATCCTTCACAGCATAATCTGAGAGGGGCGTTTCATAACGCAAATCCAGATCATTTTACCCCTTTAGCGAAGCGCCATTATTTCATGGATTTTCCCTGTCGCCCGCTGGCGTTCGCCGGCTTTGAGGAGGCGACAAATGGAACCCTTTACTGTCACTATTGATGGCGCCAAGAAGGCGCTCGGTATCGGCACCACCAAGCTCTACGAGCTGATCGGTGCCGGTAAGCTTCGCACCGTGAAGCTCGGCCGGCGTACCCTTGTGCGCACGGATAGCATTCGTGAACTCGTGGACACGCTGGAAGCGGCGTGATCATCCATGGCGACGGCTTTTCGGGTCGCGCTTCGGCCTAAAAACGAAGCGCCCCGCCGGTCTTTTGGGGAGACCGTGCGGGGCACCGCGGATTTCATCAGCAGCAACAACGTCGGAGATAGCACCACCGCTCACCGTATTCAATTCTTGGTCGCGCGTTACGGCCTGATCGGCAGTCACGCCGCGGTGCTCGCCTCCATTGCTTGGGGCGCGCATCATGGCTGAGCCCCAGATCATCATCCGCCGCGAGCCATTCGGCATCGGCTTCGATATTACGGTCGAGCCCAAGCCCGCCTGGACTTCGTTCAATTGCGAACGTCCGACGCTTCATGCGGCGCGGCGCTACGCCGAAGGCCTGCACACGGTCCATGGCTGGCGGATCCGCGACGAGACCGGGGAGGCAGTTTGATGTCCTCCTTCCCCGACCACCGTCTGCCGGCGAAGGCGCTGCTGACGTCCGGAGTTGATCTACGGCCGAAAGAGGCTCAGTTTCTCGGAGGCATCGCGTTCGACCCCCACCCACTAACTGAATGGCAGGTGACGTGGTTGCGCGCGCTCCTGCAGCGTCATGGCCTCAGCGATACGGCGGAAAGTTCGCCCGCCGCAGATTCGACTCCGGTTTACAGGGTCCTCGACAGAATGCGCGCCTTGGCTGAGGCCGATCCCGCGGATCAGCTTTGGGCTGTCGCGCTCATGAAGCTGGCCCAGCTCGTCGCCGAACTGGGTCCCCATCTTCTGGACAATCAGGCTGGCATGCTGATCGCTGTAGGCGCCCTCATTATGCCGCTCGCGAACGCAGAAGCTCAGGCCAACGTCGAGGCGCAAAACCTCCTCCAGCGCGTTCAGGGGACGCCCCGTGGGTGACCATCGCCATCGGCCCGACTTCGGCATCGAGGCGATCGGCGCTCCGGACAGCATCTCATGAGCATCGCGCTAATGAGAGCGGCTTGGCAGGCGCATTTGCCGAACGGCAGCGACAAGCTCGTGCTCGTCGCGATGGCCGATTTCGCCAACGAATCCGGCGAAGCATGGCCCTCAATTCCGACGCTCGCGAAGATGTGCTCGCGGGGCGAAACCGCTGTCCGCGAAGCTTTGCAGCGACTGGTGACCGGCGGCCATCTCACCCGTCGAGTTCGGCAGGGGCAGTCGAGCCGCTTCGAGGTGCATCCTCGCGCAAACCCCTCCCGATTTCCGGACCCCCTCGGAATCCGAACCCCCTCGGAAATCGATACCCCCACCCCTCCCGATTTCCGGACCCCACCCCTCCCCATTTCCGAGGGGGACCCCTCCCGATTTCCGGACCCGAACCACCAAGAACCACCATTGAACCACCATAATGAACCCCCAAAGGGAACGGGGGCGGCCAAGACGGTCATTCCAGATTGGATACCGGATGAAGCTTGGAAGGGCTTCGTCGATATGCGCCGGCGGCAGAAAGCTCCATTGGCCGGCCGCGCCCTCTCGCTCACCATCTCCAAGCTGAGTGCCTTGCGTGCCGCTGGTTATGAGCCGGGCGCGATCCTCGACCAATCCACATCGAATGGCTGGAAGGGCCTTTTCCCGCTCAAGGAGAACATCAATGGGCAGCAACGCTATCCGGCTCCAGCAAACGAACACGGGACTGGCAGCCGCAACGCCTCTGGAAATCCCATGCTGCGAGCAGTCCTTGCGCGACGCGCGGGACCGGTCACGTGACGCACGTATGGCCGTATTCTGTGGCACGGGCCGGCCGTTGGGAGGCTCTTGGCCCGAACGCCGGTTTACCGCGGAGGAAGTCGAGGACGCGCGTCGCGAGGTGCAGCCAGTGCTGGAAATGCATGATCGCGCCCTCCAATCAGCAGGCCGGCAATTCGTGGAAACGCTTGTCGGTCTGCTGTCTGCGGCTTTCCCGCCCAGCAAGGGCACTGATGCCGATGCGGCGCTGAAGCTGGAGCTGTATGTGATCGCGCTTCAGGATCTGCCACCGGATTTGCTTGCGCAAGCCGCGCGCACAGCCCTTCGCCGGTGTCGGTTTTTCCCAACGGTGGCGGAGTTGCTCGGCGCGGGGGATGCCGATGGCGTTGAGCGCATCCATGCCGATCGCATCAAGTGGCGGAACAACATTGCCCGCGATTTGGGGCAGGCTGTTGTTCCGGTGCCGAAGCTACCATCAGCACCGATTGCGAACGCGATGGACCGAGGCGCCATGCCGGAGGAGCCGTGGCCATGCTGAACGAGAAGCGGCAAGCCGTTACAGACGAGATTGCCAAGAACGGCAACGCGCGGACAACGGCCAAGCGCGGCCCAACAGGGGCGGAGCGGGGGGCAATCGCGCGAGCCGACAAGGAGGTCTCGGCTAAGCGGTGGCGGTTCCAAGTGGATTATGACCCGGAGCGTTCCACTGTCTTGTCACAGCATGAAGACGAAACGGGTTGGGCTATGGCGAGCGCCGCAGCATTCGGCACGACCTCGGGAGCATTTGTCGACGGCTCGATGGGCGATCTGGCCAGCGTAGTTAAAGGGCGCAAGGATCAGCCCACCGAGGTGGAATTCAACGCCGCCCTTGCCCTTGTGGACGGCGCCGAGCCTGCGAACGAGGTGGAAGCCGCCCTCCTTATTCAGATGGCCTCGACCCACTCGCTTACAATGCGTTGCATGGCGATGGCCGCTGCGAGTCCGGGTGTCGCCATTGATGGCGGCATGGGCAATCTCTCGGTCAAACTGCTGCGGACCTTCACCGCGCAAATCGAGGCTCTCACCAAGCTGCGCCGTGGCGGTGAGCAGGTGGTCCGACACATCCATGTCGACAATCGAGGCGGCCAGGCTGTCATCGCGGAGACCGTCCACACCGGGGCATGTCAAAATGCAAAAATCGCCGATCAATCCCAAGGACAATATGCCGGCGGCCCATTCGGCTCCGCGATGCCTCGCGAAGACGCGACGTGGCACGGCGTGCCAGTGCCCAGCCCTGAAAGGGAAGAAGAGGTGCAGATTGCACGGCGGCCGGGCCGGCGCACCAAAAGGCAATAGGAATGCATGGAAGCATGGAGGCCGATCGGCCGAAGCAAAATCTATCAGGGAGATGTTAAAATCAATCCGAGGAGGATGCCTCTGACTCCAATAAATGGATGACCATCTATCCGCTTTATGGCATAGTTATTTGAACACCACCGTCGGATGACAGGAGGTTAAAAAGTATCATGGGATTTCTCACGGGCGGTAGTAAAACTACCCAAAACAGCAACAATCAGGCCTATCCGTATCTTCAGGGCGCGCTCAGCCCAACGGTCGCGGCTGGCACCAACGCCACGAACGCTCTTGCGGGGAGCCTGCTCGGCACGACAAGTCCCGGAAGCGATCCCGCGTTCCAGAACTATCAGGACAACTCCGGCTACCAATGGCAGGTCGGCCAAGGCACGCAGGCGATCACCAACAGCGCCGCGGCGAAGGGGCTGCTCAACAGTGGGGCGACGCTGAAGGCCGTGGACCAGTTCGGTCAGAATGCCGGATTGCAGAATTACCAAAACTACCTTGGCAACCTGCAAAGCCTTGCTGGCATCGGCCTCCAGGGCGCTGGCATCATCGGTCAGGCGGGCCAGCAGAGCCATCAGACCAGCAACAGCCAAGGTGGCCTGTTCAATGCGCTGGGCTCGCTTGGTCAAGGCCTCGGCACGCTCTCATCGAGCCCGCTCGGCGGATTCCTGCCTTCCGATCGCCGGCTCAAGATGAACATCGAGAAGCTGGACGAGATGCCCGACGGGCTCGGGATCTACGCCTATCATTACGTTTGGGGCGGCCCTGAACAGGTGGGCGTGATGGCAGATGAAGTTGCTCAGCTTCGGCCTTGGGCGCTCGGCCCTGAAATCGGCGGCTACCGAACCGTCTGCTACGATATGCTGGAGGCCGCGTAATGGCGACGAACCCGAACTATCTCGCGTCCGCCCCGATCGCGACAGTTGATCCGAACGGCCCCTATGCGCAGGGCCTCGCTCTCGCGCAGGCTCAGCAGCAGGCGGTTCCTCCCGCTCCATCTGTGTCGCCCCCGCCGATGTATAACGCGCTCGCTACGCCGCCGGCTGCCGCCGCTGGCCTGCCAGTACCGACGCCCCATCGGTCGTTCAGGGATGTCATCGGCAGCATCGGTGACGTGCTCGGGGTGCTCGGTGGCCATGCTCCAGTCTATAAGCCGTATCTCCAGCAGCAGGCTTTCGCCAACTGGCAGGCCAATCCCGAGGATCCGCAGGCACAGGCGAATTTCCTGCATCTCGATCCAGCGGATGCCTTCAAGTTCATGCAGGAACGGCAGACCAACCGCCTGTCGGCTATGCAGACGATCGCCAATATCGAGCAGACCCAGCGCGCGAATGCTCAGGCGGCTGTCGGCCGGGCCGCCACGATCCTGAAGGGCGTACGCGATGCAGCCATCGAGAAGGGGCAAGATCCTTCGGCGGCTCTCGGCGCTGCATACGATAATTTGCGCGCAAGCGGTGAACTCGACCCCATCGGAATGCAGCCCGGCGAACACGACTATCACCGCGATCTTATCGTCTCCACGCCGGGCGTGCTTGATCAGTTGGCCGCGGTGCCCATCACCGTGACCGCAGCCGGTGGCGCAAATTCGCCGTCCACCGTTTTGGACGCACGCACCGGCAGGCCGATCGGCACGGGCATCGCCGGCGTTGTTCCTCTGGGCTCCGATCAGCTTCCCTACGCCACGGCTGGAGTCGATCCCAGCACCGCGTCGAACGGAGGCAGCATTCCCGCGTCCGGGGGATCGTCGTCCAGCGTCGATCCGTCGCTCGGCATTGTAAAAGGCAACAACCCCGGCGCGATCAAGGATGGGGCGTTCGCGCGATCACAGCCCGGCTATGCTGGCGCTGATGCCAATGGCTTCGCGACCTTCAAGAGTCCGGGTCAGGGCATCGCGGCGCAGGAGCGGCTTTTGATGGGCCGATCCTATTTCGGTGGCGGCAACAACACGATCAGCGGCATCGTGGACACCTATCTTGGCCCCGACAACAAGGAAAACAGCCCGCAAAGCCGCGCCAACTACAAAGCTTACGTCTCCTCGCAACTCGGTATCGCACCCGATCAGCCGCTTTCCGGGCAGCAGCTCCGGTCCCTCGCCACCGCCATGCGGAACTTTGAGACGGGCCAGACCGGCAGTGCGCCAGTGACGGCGCCGGGAAGCATTGCGCGCGGCGCGTCGGCTCCGACCGCAGGTGTCCAGGGAGCCCATTGGCTCGAATCCGAAAAGGCCGGACAACTTGATCCGGCCGCACTCGATCAGGCTGCCCAGACTTACATCCTCACGGGCGAATTGCCGACTTCGCTGGGCCGCAATGGCATCGTCCAGCGGCAGGTGCTCAACGCCGTGGCGGCGAAGGGCTTCAGCGGTCCTCAGTTGAAGGCCATTCAGGCGCGCAACGCCTCGGACATCGCGTCGCTGAAAAGCCTAACCGGCCAGGCGACCGCGATCCAAGCCCAAGAAGAGGCGGCCCAGGCCAATGCCGATCTCGTGCTTCAGAAGGCCACAGCCGTAACCCGCAGCAAAGTGCCCGCCTTCAATGCGTGGAAGAACGCGGCGGACCGGCACACCGGTGATCCAGCCATTTCCTCTCTCGATGCTGCCATCGGTACGTTGATTAGCCAGTTTGCGACGGTGATGGGTGGCGGCCAGCCCACCGATCATCTTCAGAAGGAATGGGAGGGAAAGATCAGCGCCGCCCAGAGTCCGCAGCAGCTTCAGGAGGTGATTGCCACAATGAAGCAAGACATGGCCAACCGTTCTGGCGGGTACACCAGGACCATCAGGCAAACTTCCGACCGGATCGGGAATAGCCTCCCTGTCCCGGTGAAGGACGCTCAGCAGGCCCGCGCGCTCCCGCCCGGCACTCTCTTCATTACCCCTGACGGGAGGTTCAAGACACGATGAACGCGACCGCTGCTGACCCCTTCGCCGAATTCGCAGACGCTCCCGCCCCGGGCGCCGCGGCTTCACCCCCTTTCACCTCGCCCTCGGCCGCGCCCCATGGAGCAACTCCGCCGCCGGCCAATGACGAATTTGCGGAATTTTCTGACGCGCCAGCGCCGGGGGCACCTGCCCCGGCCAGCGCCCCGACGAACTACCTGCCGGTGATCAAAGCGCCGGCGGACGTCCCCCAATATGATGAGGACGGCGCGCCGCTGGTCGGCCTCTCCACCAACGATGAGGGCCGCCTCATTCCCCAATATGGCGTCGCAGGCCAGCCGGGATCGCGCGACGATCATGCTGCCCAACCGGCCACCACCGACAGCGGCACCGGCGGCTCTCTCTGGCACGGCATTGAGGAGGCTGTGCCCGGCATGGACCGGCTGATCGCTGCAAGCGGTGCTGCCGGCAACAAGCTCGGCACCGCAATCGGCCTCAACCATTCGACCGAAAGCTTCGGCCAGATCTATGACGATGTGCTGCGCGAACGGCAGGCGCAGAATGCGGCAGACGCCGACGCGCATCCCTATGCCTATTACGGCGGCGAGTTGGCGGGTGGCCTTGGGCTTGGCGGCGCTGTGACGAAGGCCGCCGCCGCGCTGCCGCTGGTTGGCGGCGCGTTCGAGGCCGCGCCAGCCGGAGCGAGCCTCGCCGCGCGGGCGGGTTCAGCCATCAAGCAGGGCACGGCGATCGGCGCGCTCTACGGCGCGGGCGATGCTGCGCCGGGTCAGGTGGGAGAAGGTGCGGCGCTCGGCGCATTGGGCGGCGGCGCGCTCGGCGCAGCGGCGTTCCCCGTTGCAGCAGCCGGCGGCGCAGTCATCCGCAAGCTCACACAGGGCGCTGACCCGGAACTGATCGACGCCTTCGATCGGCAGAATGTGACGCCCATGGCCGCTCAGGTCGGTGGAACGGCCTCGCGCGCGGCGACGGCGATCTCCCGCGCGACGATCGGCGGCGTGCCGCTGGCTGATGCTGCACGCCGCTCGGTGGCAACGGCACAGGCCGCCCAGGACAGGATCGCCGCCGCCATTGGCCGCGTCACCGACGACACCGGCGCCGGGCAGGCTGCGCAGCGCGGCGTGGAATCGTTCATCGGCTCAACGCTGGCGAAGTCCAAACGCCTCTACAATGCAATCCCCATCGCGGGTCAGCGCCCGGCCGTGCTGACGAATACCAAGCAGGCGCTGGCCGATCTGAACGCTGGGCTGGCGAGCAATCCTCAACTCTCCGGCCAGATCGCAGATCCGCGGTTGCAGGCCTATGAGGAGGCCATTGCGGGGCGCACGCAGAATGTCCCCACGGGATTGGTCAGCGAGGGCGGCGCTCCCATCACCCGCCAGGTGCAGAAGGGCGGCAACCTGTCATGGCAGGATCTGCAAGCCTTCCGCTCCCACATCGGTGAAAGGCTCGGACAGCCGACGCTGACCAGCGACACGTCCACGCAGGCGCTGCGCAAGCTCTATGGCGCTCTCAGCGAGGACATGAAGGCGACGGCTGCCAAGGAAGGGCCGGAGGCGCTGCGGGCGTTCAATCGCGCCAACGCCTATTACCGGGCGCGACAGGCGCGGATCGAGAATGTGCTGAAGATGCTGACCGGCAACGATCTCAACAAGTCGCCCGAGGCCGCCTTTAAGCAGGTGTCGTCATGGGCGAAGGAAGGCGGCGACTCCGCGCGGCTGGCTCAGGCCATGCGGTCGTTGCCCAAGGACGAGGCCAACACCGTACGGGCCTCGGTATTCGCGCGCCTCGGCGATCGGAATGGCGACTTCTCGCCGGCCGTCTTTGCGAGCCAGTGGGAAAAGCTCGATCCTCGCGCGAAGACCGCGCTGTTCCCGGATGCGCATTACCAGCAGGATCTGAAGGACATCGCCAAGATCGCCGCCGCGATCAAGCGCGCACCGGAGTTCACCAACCACTCGGGCACCGCGCACGCCATCAACGGGATGCAACTGGCGGAGGAGGCCCTCGACGGCCATCCCCTCAAGGCCGCCGGGCTGGGCATTGCGCAATATGGCGTCGGCCGGCTACTCGCCAGCCCGCGCTTTGCCCGCTGGGTCGCTCAGTCCCCCCGGCAGGCGGCGGGAGCGCCCGCGTTGGCCCACGTCAATCGCCTGACCGCCATTGCTCGTGCCGAGCCCGCCATCGCGAATGAAGTGCTGCATCTTCAGCAGCGGTTGGCGAGCGCGTTCTTTGAGGCGCCCACGCGGGCTGCTGCTGACAAGCAGGACAAACGATAAAGGCCACGACCATCTGGCCGGGATCTACGGGGACGATCCACATCGCGCCGAATGCGGCGGAACGGATCAGGAGAGATCGTCCCCTCGGATTCATCTCCGGGCGATTACCTTTCCACTCTCCGCCACGATGATCGGCGCTGCGCCCCGCATGTCGAGCGCCATCTCGAACGACGCCAATCCCGCGGCATGGGCGTCGCGGGCGTAGCTTTGGCATTCATACTGGATGGCTCCCGAGACATCGCAGATCGAACCGCCGGTCGGGCAACTCACGGTCAGCGTCTTGTCGACGGGAATATAGAGACGCTCCGGCCAGCGCTGGATGTAGGCCCGCTTCTCCGTCAGGAGCGCCCTGAAGGGTGTCGCTCGCCCATAATAGGTGACGGTGGCGGCATAATGGGAATTGATCCATGCCAACGCAGTCGCCGTGTCGCTCGATCCGGCGCTGAAATAGGCCTGCACGAACGCAGCCGCTCTTTGCATGGGTGTCGTGGGAGGCGTTACGGCCCCCTTCGGGGTAAACGGGGCCTCGATGCCGCCGAAGGTCTGCGTTCGGATGCCGAGCTGGTTGGCCGTCGGAACGTCGAGCCACAACATGTCGCTCGGTGCTGCCTGTGTGAGGGCGACGATCGCGTCATCGGGCAGACCAAGGCGATCGAGATAGGCGCCAACCAAGGCATTACCGGCCCCCGACACCGCAGGGGCGTCCCCCTCGCTGGAATATGCAGCATGGAAGCCGAGGCGCGCAGTGGGAGCCAGATAGCGCCGTCCGCCACCGAGCCAAGCGATGGCGCAAGCGGATGCGCAAAGACCGTTGTCGAGCACGACCGTCGAGAAATTTCGGTTCCGCGCGATCTCCCCGATCCGGAGGCCCGCCAACAGGCTACCGCCATGGCTGTTCAGGATGATGACCGCACCTCGCAGCGGGCGAACCATGGTTGCGAACTTCTCGCCATCCTCAAGCACCAGATTTCCGTCGACGCGGACAATTGCGCCGGTGCCGATGCGCTTGACGATCTCGACGGTGGCCGCGCTGGCCGGCGACGTCGTCATGAGCATCAGCGCGGCAAACGGAAAGAGATGCCGGCGGACAGTCTTCTGGCGCCTCATGGCGATTATCCCCAAGCTGTTCAGCATGAGGCATAGCGCCACATCCCTAAGATCGGGTTCTGACGTCATGAGACGCCGATCATCATGGCGTCGGCGATCGCCCACATCAGCACTGCGCGCGGCACCGGAACGCAGACCGAGACGTAACCCGGGTTTTGGGCACGGCGCTGGCCATACTCCCTGATCCACTGCCGGCCGTGCTGCCTCCAGGCGCGCTGGAGAGCAGCAACGGGCATCAGGTAGCAGGTTCCCGAGGGCGCATAAGCATAAGCGATGAAATCGCACGCCAGCGGCTTCTGAACCCAGCCGGGAATGTGCCGCGCCTCATCGCTCCACTGCTCCAGGAGGATATCGCCCCAATCTTCCGAGCGGATCTTCTCGTCCACGGTATAGACGCGCCCGCTCGCCAGCGTGATTACGCGGTCCACGCCGGCCCGCTGTGCCCAGCCGTCTCCACGAACGGGCACGGCCGAACGCAGGCTCGGAAATGCACGCCGGTAAGCGGCCAGCCACCAGTCGGATTCCGCATATCGCTCGGACATGGCGAGGCTGTCGCGGAAGCGATGAATTCGGCGCGGTGGCACGCGAGCGGCGCCCCGACCGCGAGATCGGGACGCCGCGCTGCGCGGATGAGAATGGCCGCTCAGCGCGATACCCCTCCTTCACGCTGCCGGAGCAGATGCTCCGCGATCGCCGGCCCTGCGCCAGCGCGGAGCATCTCTGCTCGTAGCTGATCGAGATGTTCCGAACGCGCCGGATCCAGTGCTTCGATCCGACGGAGGTGAAGTTGGCCGCCGGCGAGGACGTAAATGCCGCCATATGAGGTCCATTCGGACAGCCAGCGTGCGACGTCGAAGCCACCGCTGGGCGGCGAGCCTGCGGGTATGGAGGCCATCGTTCACGCCCGCCCCTGAGCGGTTAAGCGCCGCAGATCTTCGAGCAATTGGGCCGCCAAGCGCTCGGCACCGGGTATGCCGGCCATCTCGTCATCGACGCAGATACGGAGCTTCTCGGTGAATGCGGCCAGATCAGGCGATGGCGTCCGGAGCACCAATTCGAACGCTTCCGCCTCTTTCGTCACCAGATCGCTAAAACGATCCTCCGTTGCGGTGTCGGCATTCTTGCCTTTCAGGTGATCCCGCTCGAACAGCGACACCCGAGCATCGACCTCTCGATATGCTGCGAGGTTTCGATCCCATTGGCTGGCTGGGTCGGGGATGGGGTTGGCCGGACGCATGTCCGCCGGTAGGGTATCCATAGCCAATCACCTCTCATCAGGTGTTGCGGTTAGGACCGGAGCGAGGTTGCCTCCTTGCTCCGGTTCGCATTTGTCGGTATCAAAAAATTGTGACTGACGCAATATCCGATACCAAAAAAAGAAGCAGGGGCAGACCTTCCACCGGGATCGGGCCGAATGTGGGCCTCCGGCTGCACGATGATCTTGCGTCTGAACTCGATGCTTGGATCGAGCGACAGCCGGAGCCGCGGCCGTCCCGACCAGAGGCGATCCGCCAGCTAATGCGGAAGGCATTCAGGCTCGAACCCTGATGACTAAGATCGGCCTGGGAAAGCGGCTGGCGACGGTGAGCTTCGGCATGGTAGCCGGACGACGCTGGGAAGATAGCGGCCGAGTGACAACGATCCTTCCGGGTGTCACGACCGAGCAGATGCGATGACGCGGACAATCGCAAACAAGGCGCGATCTGCGACAGAGCTGTTGCTCAAGTCAATGTTCTGGGGATCACGGGCGGATGACTCGGGTCTCACCAGCGCGTCTGCCTTCCACGTCGTGCGTCCGCATATCGGCGCCGGATTCTATTATGCGGCCGAAGCACTGCTGGACGCGGTCCTGTTCATCCGTCGCCATGCATCTTCACACCTGCGTTCCCTACCGATCGAAGATCTGCAGTCCATGCTGCTAGCCTTCATCGACGAGCAGTTCGACGGCCTGCGGTTCGCATGGTGGCAGATACCTGAGGACAGGCCCTTCCTGGGTCATCTGCCGGCCAAAGAGATTGAACGGCTCGCCGCCGCGATGATGGAATCGCCCATCTTCGTCGCACCGAGGATGCTGTTTTTATTCCCATTGGCGATCGCGGAGACGGCGGCGCCATTCAGATCCGAGTCCTTCTTCCTTCTGCCACCCGAGGAACTCGGGGCGGAGCTAACCGAATGGTACGAGACCGACGAACTGAAGCCGTATCATCACCCGCCCGTGCCGATGCATAGCACCATGCCATTGGTAAAGACGTCGTGTTGGCTCGGCGTCCGAGCGCCGGTGTCGACCACCGCCTTGCGAATGCGGAATGTCATTATGGGCGCGCTTAGCCTGCTGCCGCACCCGCTGGAACGGTATCTCTTTTCGATGCGGACCGTGCCTACGGGATATTCTAGCTTTGAGCGGCGCGCGACCTATCATAGCGGGGATGCCAGTTCGCCTTCGCTGAGCGAGGATCTGGTAATTGCCAATGGCGATCACGGCTGGCTGAGAACCCTCGCCGCCAAGCTCGGGTCGAACGAGACCAACGATCGCAAAGCGCTCCTAGCTCTCCAGTATTTCTTCCGGGCATGGGTCAAGGATCCGGCCGCCCGTGTCGCGCCGCTGTGCGGTGCGATCGAGGCTTTGCGCAAAGGGCAGGACAAGTCTGGCGAGCAATTCATCGAAGCGATGGCTTCTCTGGGGCCGGCGTTCGAAAAGAGGCGGGTCACCGATCTTCTCGAGATCAGAGGAGCCGTCATTCACGGGGGCGCGCCGAACGTCTATGAGGTCTCGGCCTACCAGGATTACTGGGCGGCTTATCGATGCGATCCCATCCGGGATCTTGAGCTTGTTGCCGCCCGGTATCTCCAGCGTGCCATCTTCGGCCCCGCCTTTGCTCAGCGCCCGCACACCTATGCTGACCTGATCCGGCAGCACACCGGCGCGAATGTTTAACAGCGATATGGCGCACTCCACTCGCTCCAGCCGCGATCAAGCCCCCGAGACGGTGCGTCGGACGTCGATGAGAGCAAGCCGCGCAGCATGACTTGCGACTGCTTGCCGCCGCACCAGGCGCGTGGGTCCGCCAAGCGTTATGCCTTGGAGTGATATTTTCATCATGTTAAGCCGCCGACGCTTAAGGGATAGCTGGTGGACGCGAAGACAAATATCATCGGGGCATTCAGCGAGGATCAGGTCAGCCGCCTGACCGGCCTGACCCATGCCCAGCTTCGACGTTGGAACCGGAGCGGCTTCATCCGCCCGGAGTACCTGAGCGATGGCAACGCCCGCTCTCCGTTCACCTTCATCTATTCGTTCAAGGATCTGCTGAAGTTGCGCGTGTTGAACCAGCTTCGCAACGTCTACAGCGTTCCGATGAGCGAACTGCGCCGCGTCGAGGCGACGCTTGAGCACCTCGGCGATGCTAAGTGGACATCGCAGAAACTGTGGGTCCACAACCGCAAGGTGGTGTTCGAAGAACCAGAATCGCTGCGCAAGCGCGAGGTTTCAACCCGCCAATTTGTTGCCGAGATCCCGCTTGCCGTGGTCACCACCGATGCCCGTGACGACATCCGCCGGATGAACGAGCGCGAGAAGGATCAGATCGGCACGATCGAAAAGCGACGGCACGTCCATTCGTCCGACCCCGTCTTCGCTGGCACCCGGATTCCGGTATCGGCGATCGTCGATTACATCGACGCAAAATACACCGATGATCAAATCTTGGCCGAGTTTCCGGACCTGACCAAGAAAGACATTGCGGCGGCCCGTCGGCACATGAAAGAGGCTGCTTGAGCCGCGCGAGAAAGACGATCAACTTCTTCACCGACAACGACGTTTCAGACGCGGTCGGTGCCTTCCTTTCGGATTCCGGCCATCACGTCACCCGGCTGCGTGACGTGATGGTCAACACCTCGGCCGACGAGGTCATTGCCGCCGCCTGCCGCAAGAGCGGCCAGATGCTGATCACTCACAACGTGAAGCACTTCAAGCGGATCGCAAAAGACTATCAGGTCAGCCACGGTGAGGTCGACAGCCTCTGCCGGATCGAGCTCGACTGTAAGCAGTTCATCGCCAAGGATCGCATGGCCGAGGCGCTGTCGCTGATCGAGTGGGAATGGGAGCGGCTGGGCAACGAAAAAAAGGGATTTCGCATCTCGATTGGCGACAATCTCATCCGCATCCATCGGTAAATCGAGCCGATCTGGTCAGCTATGACGGGAAGAAGCGTACCCCCTAAAGCCAGCCGTACCGAGAAGGTCCAGCCAGGCAATCCTCATCAGTTGGTCATTCGCCAGCATATCTATCCCAAGGCGAGTATCGTCAGGTTCGCCACCGCCGGCGGCGTTGAACTTGTCGACTTCAAGCGTAATCGCATTCGGCGCGCTAAACCGGACGATGTCATGTTCTGTGCGGATCGGGCGTGGAGCCATGGCGCCGAAACCGGATGGATGAAGCGCATGGAGGATGACTTTCAAGCGTTGGCTCAGCTCGTGATATTGAATCTTGCGGTCATCTTCGAGTCGCCAGAAGAGAACGCCATTCGGGACTTCTACACCCTTTGGCATGCCCGAGCTGAGAGACGAAATTTGCCAGTCCAGTATGTGAAGCCCAATGGCGTTCTAGGACCAGCCACACCGCTCACCGCTGACGAGATCGAGACCCTCGAAAAGAACGGGTACATGACGACCCACGCCGATGGCTCCTTCGCTTATCGCGACTTAAATACTGCGAGCATCTCAATTCGTATGTGGCAATTGCACGAGGCGCTGGAGAGCGAGCGTTGGGGCGTGATCGTTACATCCGATGCCGAGTTCTGCGTGCCAGATACGCCAGCTCACGGGATCATCCCGATCAGCCCTTCGATCGCTCTGGTGCGCAATACCTCGTCCGGACGAGTAACCCGCGCCAACGTTGGGGAGATCAACCGCGCTATGTTTGCAGAAGCGACGAGCTACGTCTTCGCGCGGTCGCTGGCAGCCTGTCCGGGCATCGAGGCGGAGATTCAATCGATGGAATGGTCATGATGAACGCCGCATCTGCATCTTAGCCCGGCCGTCGTCCGTGTTCACCGGAGTTCTGACAATCTGCTCGCAGAGCGGAGTAGCCGCCTGACCTCAATTCAGATCGCGGCAATTCGCCACCGTGCGTCCCCAGACGACAACTTTTGACGGTACAATTGACGGTATCTGTCATCGGCGAAGAATTATTGCAACAATATTTCATGCACTTAGATTCGAGTTTTCGATCCCCTCATCCGCACCATTCTCGGCGGGCAAAGGGCGGCGCACACCCTTCGGCGCGCGCCGCCCCCGGTCGCTTAGCGCCAGTGGCAGCTCTTCACCTTGTGGTGATGAACCGTCTTCCAGGTGCAGACCTGATGGCGATGGTGCGGCGCCGCCTGCACCGCCGTGCCGGCGACCCCCATCATCGCGGCCGCCAGAATCGCGAACTTCATCATCTTCATGAGCCAATACTCCCGTCTTCCCCCGGGAAGCCCCTGTTTAACGCCCCTTTCCGACTCCTCGATGAACGGCCGCGTCAAATCGCCATCGGCCCGGCCAGCGCCCGCAGCGCCACCGACGCGACGCAGGCCGCCACCCCCAGCACCAGCCCGATCCGCAGCCTCGCGCGCGGGATATCCCGGCAGGCGGCGAGCATCACCCCCGCCAGCCCCGTCCCCGTCATCGGCCACAGATGATAGCGCAGGTCCGACGCGATGCTGACCACGGCGAAGCTCGCCGTCATCAGGCAGGCCGCGAGCGAGAAGGCGAGGCCCATCTCCCGCGCCGGCTGGGCGGGCGTTCCCAGCAGCATCCAGCCGATCGCCATCGCCAGCACCAGCCACACCGCCGGCGAACCGGCCGGCGTCTCCGCAAGGAAGGCCGCCAGCCGCTGGACCACCCTCGACGCGGCGGACTGGCGCGCGCCGAGGCCATAGGGATTGGGCTCCGATCCGCTGGGCGCGGCGGCGCTCGGCTCGTCTGGCGGGGTCGCCACGCGCAATGTCGCGTTGAGATGCGCCAGCCGATGCTCGGCATAAGCGAGCGGATGCGCCGCGATCGTCTCCGCCCAGTCGCGGATCAGGTGCGAGGGGCCGTCGGGCGAGACCAGCGCATCCCCCTGATCGCCGCAGCGCTTCGGATTGCCGAACGGATCCCAGTAGAAGGGCGTGTAGCAATGCCTGCGCTCGGCATCGGCCCATTCCTCGCGGGACAGGCCCGGCGGGGCCGCGAGCGGCGCGAAATGCGCGATGCCGGCGAGATCGAACAGCGGCAGCGTCCGCTCGACATGCGAGCGCTCGGCCCGCAACAGCGCATGGTTGACGACATCGGAGGCGCCGAGCGCCAGCAGCGTCACCACCAGCATCAGGGCCGCCCGCCACCACCAGCGCCGCACCCCGCCCCAGCGCAGGAAGCAGCAGGCCAGCGGCACCACCGCGAACACCGAATTGGCCCGCGCCAGCACCGCATAGCCGAGCAGCAGGCCCGCCAGCACGCCCATCGCGACGGGCACCGCGCGCGCCTGCAAGCGATACCAGCCGACGATCCCCGCCGCCGCCACCATCGCGGCAACCATCTGCGCATCCTTGACGACGACGAGCATCCAGTCCGCCACCAGCGGCGACAGCCCGGTCAGCAGCGCGCCCCACGCCGCCCATCGCGCGCCGCTCCGCGCCAGCCCAACGCCGAGAAGGCCCAGCCCCGCCCAGAACAGCGCCAGTTGCAGCGCCAGCATCGGCCCCGTGTCACCGAGATGCGCCGCGAGCAGCAGCGACCAGAGTCGCGCCATCACCGGCGGGTGCCAGTCGTCATAGACGCCCGCCAGCGCCTGCTCATATTGCTTCACCGTGTCATAGGCGGCGATGCCCGGCCACAGCAGCGCGAGCGAGGTGAGCCCCAGCGCGGCCGCCGCTAGCGCGACGGGCCATCCCCTTGGCCCGGCGCCGAAATCGCCCCCTTGCGCGGCCACTCTCGTCCCCTCTTTCTGTTCTTGCCCCCGCGCGTGCTTGCGACGTCCCGCCCGGAGGAGCAAGATCGCAACCGCTCCGTCCATCCCGATCGAGGCCATCATGACCGAAGAAACCACCCCCGGCGTCGAACCCTATGACGGCCCGGCCGGAGGATGGGGGGCGCTCGGCGCGGTGGCGCGTGCGGTGCGGGATCAGATGGGCACCAGCACGGACACCCGCGCGCTGCTCCAGATGAACCAGCCCGACGGCTTCGACTGCCCCGGCTGTGCCTGGCCGGACCCGAAGCACACCAGCTCCTTCGAGTTCTGCGAGAACGGCGCCAAGGCCGTGACGTGGGAGGCGACCACCAAGCGCGTCGCGCCGGAGTTCTTCGCCCAGCACAGCGTCTCGGAGCTGTGGAACTGGACCGACCACGCGCTCGAGGATGCCGGCCGCCTCACCCATCCGCTACGCTACGATCCCGCGACGGACCGTTATGTGTCGATCGCATGGGACGAGGCCTTCCAGCGCATCGGCGCCCGGATGCAGGCGCTCGACCATGCCGATCAATGCGAGTTCTACACGTCGGGCCGTGCGTCGAACGAGGCGGCGTTCCTCTATCAGCTCCTCGCCCGCGAGTTCGGCACCAACAATTTCCCCGACTGCTCGAACATGTGCCACGAGGCGACCAGCGTCGGCCTCCCCCAGTCGATCGGGGTCGGCAAGGGCACGGTGACGCTCGACGATTTCGACGAGTGCGACGCGATCTTCTGCATCGGGCACAATCCCGGCACCAACCATCCGCGCATGTTGACGACGTTGCGCGCCGCCGCGCGCCGGGGTGTGCCGATCGTGGTCGCCAACCCGCTGCGGGAGCGCGGGCTCGAACGCTTCAAGTCGCCGCAGCACGCGGTCGAGATGCTGATCCCCGGCGACGCGACGCCGCTCGCGTCGGAATATCATCTCGTGAAGGTCGGCGGCGATGCCGCGATGCTGAAGGGGATGATGAAGGTCGTGCTCGCCGCCGGCGCCGAGGACAAGGCCTTCATCGCCGGGCACACCACCGGCTTCGAGGCGCTGCGCGCCGATATCGAGGCGACCGGTTGGGACGAGATCGAGCGCCGCTCCGGCCTCGCCCGCGCCGCGATCGAGCGCATGGCGGCGGTCTATATCAAGGCGGAGCGCGTGATCCTCTGCTACGGCATGGGCATCACCCAGCATCGCCACGGCACCGAGAATGTGCAGCAGATCGCCAACCTGCTGCTGATGCGCGGCAATATCGGCAAACCCGGAGCGGGCATCTGCCCCCTGCGCGGCCACAGCAACGTGCAGGGGGACCGCACGGTCGGCATCACCGAGATCCCCAATGATGCGCTGCTCGACGGCATCGAGAAGGCCTTCGGCTTCGCACCGCCGCGCAAGCATGGCCATAACGCGGTGGAATCGATCGCGGCGATGCTGGACGGCAGCTCGCGCGCCTTCATCGGGCTCGGCGGCAATCTCGCGGTGGCGATGCCGGACCCGGAGGCCTGCTTCCAGGCGATCCGCAATTGCGACCTGTCGGTGAACATCGTCACCAAGCTCAACCGCACCTGCCTGCTGACCGCGAAGGGGGATACGATCATCCTCCCCTGCCTCGGCCGCACCGAGCAGGACATGCAGGCCAGCGGCCCGCAATGGGTGACCGTCGAGGATTCGATGTCGATGGTCCACGCCTCGCGCGGCAAGCTGAAGCCGGTCTCGCCCGATCTCCGCTCGGAGCCCGCGATCGTCGCCGGCATCGCCAGGGCGGCCTTGCCCGCCACGCGCGTCGACTGGGACGGGCTGATCGCCAACTACGATCATATCCGCGACAAGATCGAACAGGTCTTCCCCGATTTCCGCGATTTCAACGCCCGCATCCGCGTGCCGGGCGGCTTCCGCCTGACCGTCGGCGCCTCGACCCGGACATGGAACACGCCGGACGGCAAGGCGCATTTCATCCCCTTCCCCGGCATCGACGAGGATGACGGGCGCGACGACGGCCCCCTCACCCTCACCACAATCCGCAGCCACGATCAGTACAACACCACCATCTACGGCCTCGACGATCGCTACCGGGGCATCACCGGCCGGCGCGACGTGCTGTTCGCCCATGCGGACGATCTCGCCGCGATCGGCCTCGCCCATGGCGACAAGGTGGACGTGATCGCCGGCGACCGCGTGCTCGCCGGACAGACGGCGGTGGCGCACCCGATCGCGCGCGGATCGGTCGCGGCCTATTACCCGGAGGCCAACCTGCTGCTCGCCATCGACGATTATGACGGGAAGAGCGGCACGCCCTCCTACAAGTCGATCGCGGTGCGGCTCCGCCCGGCCGCCTGACTCAGGTCAGCGGCCACACCCAGGCGATCAGGGGCACGCCCACCGCGATCACCATGATCGAGAGCGGCAGCCCCAGCCGCCCATAATCCCAGAAGCGATAGCCGCCCGGCCCCATCACCAGCGTGTTGCACTGGTGGCCGATGGGGGTGAGGAAATCGCAGCCCGCACCCGTCGCCACCGCCATCAGGAAGGCGTCCGGGCTCAGATGCAGCCGCTGCGCCACGGAGACCGCGATCGGCCCCAGCACCAGCACGGTCGGCGCGTTGTGGAGGAAGGGCGAGCAGGCCATCGCCGTCACCATCAGCACGCCCAGCACGAGGATCGGCGCGGCGCCGGCCAGCAGATGCGCCAGCCCCGCCGCGATCAGCCCGGTGCCGCCGGTATGCTGCACCGCCTCGCTGATCGGCGTCAGCGCGCCGATCAGCACCAGCACCTCGGGCTCCAGCGCGTCATAGGCCTCGCGCATCGGCAGCGCGCCGATCACCACGATCGCCACCGCCGCGCCGAAGAAGGCGACCGCGACGGGGGCGACGTTCAGCGCCACCAGCAGGATCGCCGCCGCGAGGATCAGCACCGGGCCGAAGCGCTGGCGCCGGTTGCCCAGCCGCACCGCGCGCTCCGCCAGAGGCAGCAGCATCTGGCTCGCCAGGAAGGGCGGCAACGCCTTCTCGCCAGCCTGCACCAGCAGCACGTCGCCGGCGCGCAGCGTCACCTCGCGCAGCCGCTTGGTGATGCGCTGGCTGGAGCGGCCGACGGCGAGCAGCTTGATGCCATGCTCCTCCTGAAGCCGCGCGCGCTGGGCGGACAGGCCGATCAGCGGCGAGTCGGGCTGGATCACCGCCTCGACCGTGCGGACCTCCTCCTTCTCCCTCGTCTCCAGCTTCTCCTCGGAACGCGCCTGCTTGAGCGGCAGCCGCCCGAAAAGCTGGCCGAGCTCCTCGTCGGAGCCTTCCAGCACCAGCACTTCGCCCGGCGTCAGCGTGCGGTCGGGCAGCGCCGAAACCCGCTGGCCGTCGGCCCGCTCGATGGCGATCAGCGTCACGCCGCCTTTCTCCAGATCGAGATCGGCGATGGTCCTCAGTCCCTCGGGCAGATCGTCGGGGATGGTCGCCTCGGTGGTATAGATGGCGGCCGCCGCCACCTCCTCCAGCCCGGCATTCCCCGTCCGGTCGCGCGGGAGCAGCCGCCAGCAGATGCTCACCACCACCAGCCCGACCAGCGTCAGCCCCAGCCCCACCGGCGCGAAGTCGAACATCTCGAAGGGCTTGCCGATCGTCTCCTCGCGCACCTGGCTGACGATGATGTTGGTCGACGTGCCGACCAGCGTCACCAGCCCGCCGAGCAGCGACATGAAGCTCATCGGCATCAGCAGCGCCGACACCGAGCTGCCCTCCGACCGGCCGAGCTTGAGCGCGGTCGGCATCAGGATGGCGAGCGCGCCGACATTCTTGGTCAGCATCGACAGGATCGCGGTGACGCCCGCCAGCACCGGCACCTGCACGCTGAGCGACTTCAGGCGCGACAGCAGCGGGCGGATCGCCGTCTCGATCACGCCGGAACGCGCGATGCCCGCGCTCACCACCAGCGCCGAGGCGATCACCACGATCACGTCGCTGGTGAAGCCGGTGAAGGCCTGCTTGGCCGGCACCACGCCGATCGCCACGCCGACCAGCAGCGCGACCAGCGAGATCACATCGTAACGGAACCGCCCCCACGCGAACGCGGCCACGGCGCCGCCGATCAGCGCGAATGACAATATCTGGATCAGCGTCAAATGCGACTCGATAAAGCAGAGGGAGAGGGTGACGTCACGGTAGGAAAATGACGCTCCTTGATACTGAATATTGCGCCAGCCACCGGCGGGGCTAACCTTTGTAACCAAAACCACTCCATGGCCGAAATGGATGGGGAAGAGAAGCCGGAGGGTGAATGAAGGAGCGGCCCATGATGGCGAACGATGCCCCGTCGGAGGCGCCGCCCCCCGCGCGGGGCGGCGACATCGTCTATCGCCACCGCATCGCGACGCGCGTGTGGCACTGGATCAACGCGCTCAGCCTGTTCGTCATGCTGATGAGCGGGCTGATGATCTTCAACGCCCATCCCCATCTCTACTGGGGGAAATATGGCGCGAATTTCGATCATAGCTGGCTGGATATCACGCCCGGCCATCTCCGCGTCGGCCCGCTCCATATCCCCACCCCCGGCCTGCTGGGCGTGACGCCGCATGGCGGGCGCTTCGTCGCCTTCCCGCCCTGGGCGACGATCCCCGCGCATTACAACCTCGCCGGCGCGCGCCAGTGGCACTTCGCCTTCGCGTGGCTGCTGGTGGTGCCGGGGCTGCTCTACTGGGCGTGGGGTTTCGCGAGCCGCCATTTCCAGCGCGATCTCGCGCCGCGCGCGGCGGAGCTGAAGCCCTCGCACCTGCTCCATGACATCGGCCAGCACGTGCGCCTCCGCTTCCCTACCGGCGAGGCGGCACGGCGCTACAACATCCTCCAGAAGATCGCTTATCTGTCGGTGCTGTTCGTGCTGCTGCCGGGCGTGGTGCTGACCGGGCTCACCATGTCGCCCGCGATGGACGCGGCGTGGCCGTGGCTGCCGGCGCTGTTCGGCGGGCGGCCGTCGGCGCGCTCGATCCATTTCCTCTGCGCGATGGGCTTCGTGCTGTTCATCGCGGTGCATCTGCTGATGGTGGTGCTGGCCGGGCCGTTCAACGAGGTGCGTTCGATGCTGACCGGCCGCTATCGCCTGCCCAGGGAGAAAGGCGAATGACGCTGCACCTCACCCGCCGCCGGCTGATCGGCTCGCTCGGCGTGGGCGCGGGCGGCCTGATGCTGTCCGGCTGCGACAAGGTCGCGTCGTCCTCCACCGGGCAGGCGCTGCTCGGCCTCGGCGAAAAGGCCACCTATTCGGCGCAGCGCCTGATCTCCAACCGCGCGGCGCTGGCGCAGGAATTCTCCGCCGCGGACATGTCGCCGGTGTTCCGCACCAACGGCAACACCCAGCCCGCCTCCGCCGACTATGCCGCCCACGCCGCCAACAACTTCGCGGACTGGCGGCTGGCGGTGGACGGCCTCGTCGCCAACCCGATGAGCCTCTCGCTCGCCCAGATCAGGGGCCTTCCCCGCCGCACCCAGATCACCCGCCACGATTGCGTCGAGGGATGGAGCGCGATCGGCCAGTGGACGGGCCTGCCGCTGGGCATGTTGCTCAAGCAGGCGAAGCTGCGCCGCGACGCGCGTTACATCGTCTTCCACTGCGCGGATACGTTCGGCGATCACCCTTATTACGAGTCGATCGACCTGATCGACGCCTTCCATCCGCAGACCATCCTCGCCTGGGGGATGAACGGGCAGACGCTCTCGGTCGGCCACGGTGCGCCGCTCAGGCTCCGGGTGGAGCGGCAGCTCGGCTACAAGCAGGCCAAATATGTGATGCGCGTCGAGGCGGTCGCCACCCTCGCCGGCCTCTATGGCGGCAAGGGCGGCTATTGGGAGGATAATGTCGGCTACCAGTGGTATGCGGGTATCTGAAGCCCTCCCCCGTCATGCCGGACCTGATCCGGCATCCAGAGCGGCGAACCACTTCGCCTGAAGCTCTGGACCCCGGATCAAGTCCGGGGTGACGAGCCTAAAACTCGAACGCCTCCACCCGCTCATGCCGGCCGAGCAGGAAGGCGTCCGCCACCAATTCCAGCGGGCGCAGATCGACATCGCTCTCGCCCTTGCGGATCAGCTTGGCGAAATGGGCGTAGAGGCGCGCATATTCCTGCTCCGGCTCCAGCGCGATCGCCTCGCCCGCGATCTCCAGTTCGCTGCCGCCCTTGCGCAGGATCAGCGTTCCGGCATCCGTCTCGATCGCGATGTCCCAGGTCTGCGGGCCGGTCTGGAGGAAATCCAGCTCGACGCGGACCGGGGCCTCCCCGCCATGGCGCATATCGAGTTCCGCCGCGATCGGCGCGGCGCGGTTGGCGGGGACGTGCAGCACCGCCTGCTCCAGCACCAGCGCGCCGGGCAGCACCTTCGTCACGATCGACAGCGCGTTGATCGCGGGATCGAACACGCCGAGCCCGCCGGCCTCGAAGATCCACTCCTGCCCCGGATGCCAGTGGCGGACATCCTCCTTCCACGCGATGCGGACCGAGCGGACCGCCTTGTCGGAAAGCCACGCCCGCGCCGCCTCGACGCCCGGGGCCTCGCGCGAATGCCAGCTTGCGAACAGCGTCACGCCCTGCGCGGCGGCGAAGCGGGCGAGGTCGCGCACTTCGGAGACGGTCGCCCCCGGCGGCTTCTCCAGCATCAGGTGGCGCTTGGCGGCGAGCGCGGCGGTGGCGATGGCGTGGCGGCCCTGCGGCGGCGTCGCCAGCGAGACGGCATCCAGCTCCACGCCTTCCAGCATCCCCTCAATGTCGCGGAAATTGGCGATGCCGTCGACCGTCGCGTTGCGGCTCGCCGCCGCGACCAGATCGAAATCGCCGCCCTTCGCGATCGCCGGAAGATGCTGATCGCGGGCGATCTTCCCGATCCCCACCAGACCCAGCCTGAACCCCGCTTGCGCCATCATCGTCTCTCCTTCGGCGGCCAGCCCTAGCGTTATTTATCTGACAATATCAAGCGCGTGCCTTTGTCACAGGGAAAGCGCATAGCGCGCGCCATGGAGAGAAGCCTGAATACCCCGCCCGAGTCCGTGCCCGGCCCGGCCATCAGCGTGATGGACCTGTTCACCATCGGCATCGGCCCATCCAGTTCCCACACTGTCGGCCCGATGCGCGCGGCCTATGCCTTCGCGCGCCACCTGATCGACGACGGCCTGCTGCCCGTGCGCGTGAAGTGCGATCTGTACGGGTCGCTCTCGCTCACCGGACGCGGCCATGGCACCGACGGCGCCGTGCTGCTCGGCCTCGCCGGCCAGACGCCCGAGGGAGTCGATCCCGACAGCGTGCCCGCGCTGGTCGCCCGCATCCGCGAGGAGCGCACGCTGCCGCTCGGCGGCGGCCCCGACATCCCCTTCTGCGAGGCGAAAGACCTCGTCTTCCACAAGAGCTTCCTGCCCGGCCACCCCAACGGCATGGCCTTCACCGCCGTGCTGGCGGACGGCAGCCGCATCACGCGGCGCTATTACTCGATCGGCGGCGGCGCGATCCGCATGGAGGGCGAGCAGCCCGCATTGGTCAACGTCGCCGTGCCCCACCCCTTCAACTCGGCCGCCGAGCTGCTGGCGGCGGGCGACGCGACCGGGCTCGGCATCGCCGACATCGTGCGCGCCAACGAGGCGGCGTGGCGGGATGCATCCGAGACGGACGCCTTCCTCGATCGCGTCCGCGCGGCGATGTTCGGGGCGATCGATCGCGGCTGCAAGGGCGAGGGCGAACTGCCCGGCGGCCTCCGGGTCCAGCGCCGCGCCCGTGCGATCCGCGAGAAGCTGCTGGAGCGCGGCCCCCGCGCGGACCCGAGCCTCGTGTTCGAATGGGTGAGCCTCTACGCGCTCGCCGTGAACGAGGAGAATGCCGCCGGCGGCCGCGTCGTGACGGCCCCCACCAACGGCGCGGCGGGCGTGATCCCGGCCGTGCTCAAATATTACGAGGCCTTCGTCCACGGCGCGAACCACACCGGTTCACGGACCTTCCTCTACACCGCGTCGGCGATCGGCTTCCTCTACAAGAAGCGCGCCTCGATCTCGGCCGCCGAGATGGGGTGCCAGGGCGAGGTCGGCGTCGCCTGCTCGATGGCGGCGGCAGGGCTCGCGGCGGCGATCGGCGGCAGCAACCGGCAGATCGAGAACGCCGCCGAGATCGGCATGGAGCATAATCTCGGCCTCACCTGCGATCCGATCGGCGGGCTCGTGCAGATTCCCTGCATCGAGCGCAACACGATGGGCGCGATCAAGGCGATCAACGCCGCCTATCTCGCGCTCCATGGCGACGGCCGGCACATCGTGTCGCTGGATCAGGTGATCGAGACGATGCGCCAGACCGGCGAGGACATGAAGAGCAAGTATAAGGAAACCAGCCTCGGCGGCCTCGCGGTCAACGTCGTCGAGTGCTGATCTTGACATCGATAACCAATTAGGTTATAAGCTCACCCGCCACGGCGCCGATCACGCCGTGGCACGGCCGGCGCGTATCTTCCCGCCACCGGGCCACTGCACCGGCGCCTTTCGCATCACGCCGAAAGTCCCCCGGTGCAGCCGCCAAACCCTTCAGGGCCAGCCACCGGCTCGCAAGAGCCCCGGCACCGCCCGCCCCGCCGTCAGGCTGATGACGGCCGCGCCGGCCACCCCTTTTCGCCGGGAAAGCCGCGCCCGCAAATCCAACATGCATGGAAAAGGGGCGGCCCCGCCATCGCGGAGCCGCCCCTTTCCCTTGAACCGCCGGGAGGGATCAGCCGAAGCGGCCGGTCACATAATCGCGGGTGCGCGTGCTCTGCGGGCGCTCGAACAGTTCGGCCGTGGGGCGGAACTCGATCATCTTGCCGAGGAACATGAAGCCCGTGTGATCGGAGATGCGCGCCGCCTGCTGAAGGTTGTGCGTGACGATCACGATCGAGAAATCGTTGCGCAGCTCCATCAGCGTCTCTTCGAGCTTCGCCGTCGACACCGGATCGAGCGCCGAGGCCGGCTCGTCGAGCAGCAGCACTTCGGGCTCCACCGCGATGCCGCGCGCGACGCACAGGCGCTGCTGCTGCCCGCCCGACAGGCCGAGGCCCGAGGAGGAGAGCTTGTCCTTCACCTCGTCCCACAGAGCGGCGCGGCGCAGCGAGCGCTCGACGATCTGGTCCATCTCGGCCTTGGACTTCTTGTGATAGAGCCGCACGCCGAACGCGACATTGTCGTAGATCGACATCGGGAAGGGCGTCGGCTTCTGGAACACCATGCCGATCCGCGCGCGCAGCGCCGACACGTCCAGATTGGCCGGATCGATCTGCACATCACCATCCCGCGCGCGCAGACGGGCGACGCTGCCGCGATCGGACAGGATGTCCTTGCCGTCGAGCAGGATGCGCCCGGTCGCCTGCTGGCCCGGATAGAGATCGTAGATCTTGTTGAGCGCGCGCAGCAGCGTCGACTTGCCGCAGCCCGAAGGCCCGATCAGCGCGGTGATCTTGTTGCGCTCGATCGGCAGGTCCACCCCGAAGAGCGACTGGTTCTTGCCATAGAAGAAATCGAGCTTGCGGGCTTCGAGCACCAGCGTGTCGGCCGGCGGCACATGCATGATCGGCGCGTCGGTCGAGGCCGAGATCATCGAGGCGGGGGCTACGTCGTTCATGGGCGATGCGTCTCCCGGGCGAGCATCCGCCCGATGGTGTTGACGGCGAGCACGGCCACGGCGATCAGCAGCGCGCCCACCCAGGCAAGGCGCCGCCAGTCGTCATAGGCCGAAAGGGCGAACTGGAAAATCGTGGTCGGCAGGCTGGCCATCGGCTGCGTCAGGTTCGCGCTGAAGAACTGGTTGCCGAGCGAGGTGAAGAGCAGCGGCGCCGTCTCGCCCGAGATGCGGGCGAAGCCGAGCAGCGCGCCGGTGAGGAGGCCCGCGCCGGCCGCCTTCCAGATGACCGAGCGGATCACGAAGCCGCGCCCCGCGCCCAGCGCCATGCCCGCCTCGCGCAGCGTGTTGGGCTGGAGGGTGAGCATGTCCTCGGTGGTGCGCGTCACGATCGGGGCCGCGAGCAGCGCCAGCGCCACGGCGCCGGCATAGCCCGAGAAGCCGTGGAACGGCCGCACCAGGATTTCGTAGACGAACAGGCCGACGAGGATCGACGGGGCCGAGAGCAGCACGTCGTTCAGGAAGCGGACGGCGTGGCCATAAGGCGTCTGCCCGCCATATTCGGCCAGCCATGTGCCGGCGAGGATGCCGACCACGATCGCCAGCACCATGCCGATCGCGCACATGAAGATCGAGCCGGTGATGGCGTTGGCGAGGCCGCCGACCGAGCCCGGCGCCGGCTGCGTCATGGTGAAGATGTTGAGGTCGAGGCCGCCGATGCCGTTCACGACCAGCGACCAGAGGATGAACACCAGCGCGCCGAGCGCGATCAGCGTCGCGGCCCCGCACAGGCCGACGAAAATGCTGTTGGTGATCTTGCGGCGAAGCGCGCGGTCCATGCGATCCGTCCTCAGTGCTTGTCGCTGGCGAGCAGCGCGCGGGCGGTGGCCAGCACCGCGAAGGTCAGCAGGAACAGCACCAGCCCGAGCGCGACGAGCGCGGAGGTGTGCATGTCGCTGGTGGCTTCGGCGAACTCGTTGGCGATCGTCGAGGCGATCGTCGATCCGCTGTCGAACAGCGAATGGGGGAAGCCGTGCGAGTTGCCGATGATGAAGGTGACGGCCATCGTCTCGCCCAGCGCGCGGCCGAGGCCGAGCATGATGACGCCGACGGTGCCGCGGCGGACATAGGGCAGCATCACCTGCGCCACCACCTCGAAGCTGGTCGAGCCGAGGCCATAGGCCGCCTCGCGCACCTGGCTCGGGATGGTGAGCAGCAGCTCGCGGAACACCGCCGACATATAGGGTAGGATCATGATCGCGAGGATCATCGACGCGGTGAAGATGTTGGCGCCGTTGGGGATGCCCGCGAAGAGCTGGCCCAGCAGGCCGTTGGGATCGAGGTCCATCAACAGCGGCATCTGGATGTGCAGCGCGAACCAGGGCGCCAGCACGAACAGGCCCCACATGCCATAGACGATGGAGGGGATGCCGGCGAGCAGCTCGACCGCGATGGCGATCGGGCGCGAAATCCGGCGCGGGCAGAATTCGACGAGGAACACCGATACGCCCAGCGCCAGCGGCAGCGCGATGACGAGCGCGAGGATCGAGGTGACGATCGTGCCCACGATCGGGCCGGCCGCGCCATAGACCTCGGTGACCGGGTTCCACTCGCTGGAGAAGAGGAAGCCGATGCCGAACTGGCGGAAGGCGGGCCATCCGCCGATCGCAAGGCTGACGACGACCCCCGCGAGCGCCGCCATCAACAGGGTGGCGGCCGAGAAGCACAATGTGCGGAAGATCATCTCCCCCGCCGCACCCTGCCCTCGGGCTGGCTGGGACGCCGTCTCGATGTCCATCGTCGTGGCTGTCATTCACCCCGCCTATGCGTTGGCGGGGGCGCATCAGCACCCCCGCCGTTCACGACCTGATATCCCGGCCGAAGCCCAGGGATATTACTTGCTGACGTAGACCGGCTTGCCGCCGGCCTTGACGTTCGCGACCCACTGCTTGCGGATCAGCGCCTTCACCGTCGCCGGCAGCGGCACATAATCGAGAGCCGAGGCGGCCGCATCACCATTCTTGTAGGCCCAGTCGTAGAACTTCAGAACCTGCTCGCCCGACTGCGGGTTGGCCTGATCCTTGTAGACGAGGATGAAGGTCGCGCCGGTGATCGGCCACGAGTTCACGCCCGGCTGGTCGAGCAGGAGCAGATAGTTGCCCGGCGCCTTCGCCCACTGCGCGCCGGCAGCGGCGGCCGCGAAGTTCTGCGCGGTCGGCTGCGGGAACTTGCCGCCCTTGTTCTGCACCAGAACATAGGCCGCGTGGTTCTGCTTGGCGTAGGCATATTCGACATAGCCGATCGAGCCCGGCGTCTGCTTCACGAAGGCGGCGACGCCGTCATTGCCCTTGCCGCCGAGGCCGGTCGGCCAGTTGATCGAGTCGGACGCGCCGACCTTGTCGGCCCACGCCTTGCTCTTCATCGAGAGATAGGAGGTGAAGAGGAAGGTGGTGCCCGAACCGTCCGAACGGTGGACGACGGTGATCGGCAGCGCCGGCAGCTTCACGCCCGGATTGGCCTTGGCGATGACCGGATCGTTCCAGGTCTTGATCTGGCCGTAGAAGATCGCGGCGAGCATCGGGCCGGTCAGCTTGATCTGGCCGGCCGAGATGCCGGGGATGTTCACGACGGGGACGACGCCGCCCACCACGGTCGGGAACTGGAAGAGGCCGGCCGCATTCAGGTCTTCCGGCTTCAGCGGCTTGTCGGACGCGCCGAAATCGACGGTCTTCGCCTTGATCTGCTTGATGCCGCCGCCCGAGCCGATCGCCTGATAGTTCAGGCCGATGCCGGTCTGCGCCTTATAGGCCTCGGCCCACTTCGCATAGACGGGGGCCGGGAAGGTCGCACCGGCGCCGGAGATGTCGGCGGCGGGCGCAGCGGATGCGAACAGCGCGGCAACGCCGGCGGCCGCGACGAAAGTCTTGAACATGGTGCGTGTCTCCGAACGCCGGCACTCCCCTCCGGCTGGCCCGTCCCTAGGTAGCCCCTGTTACGACACTGTGACAGCGCCGGAGAGGGCGTCACAATTCGGGGCGAAGACAAGGAAATCCGCCGTCGAGGGTGGGGCGATGGACACGCCGCCGGAATGGATTCGCCCGCGAATCGACTCGCCCGGCGGTGCATCGGGGGCGGCGATCGGGCGGCGGACCGCGCGGGCGCTGCGGCCACCCGTTAACGGGAAACGCTCGCCCGTGACATCAGCGGTTGGCGATCGGGGTTGCGCGGCCTATCTTTCCCTTGAGGCGCTCCGCCTCGTTTTTCAGGGCTGGAAGCTTGCGGATTCCTCATTTCACGCCGCGCACGGGCAGGCGCGCGGTGCTTTTGCCGACACATCCCGCGCGCCGTTCCGTTTCGGGCGCACTGGCGATCTGGATAGCCACGACGCTGGCCATATTGCTGGGGGTCATCGCGCCCGCGCAGGCGGTCAAGCCGCGCTACGCGGCGTTCCTCGTCGATGCGAACACGCGCGAGACGCTCTACACCAACGCGCCGGACGAGCCGCGCCATCCCGCCTCGCTCACCAAGATGATGACGCTGTACCTGACCTTCGACGCGATCGAATCCGGGCGCCTCAAGCTCAGCGATCCGGTCTTCGTCTCGCGCCACGCGGCGGCGCAGCAGCCCTCGCGCCTCGGCCTCGCCGTGGGGCAGAGCATCAGCGTGGACAATGCGATCTCCGTCGTCGCGGTGAAGTCGGCCAACGACATCGCCGTGGCGCTGGCCGAGAAGCTCGGCGGCTCCGAGCCCGCCTTCGTCGACATGATGAACGCCAAGGCGCGGATGCTGGGGATGCGCAACACCCATTATGCCAACGCATCGGGCCTCACCGATTCCACCAACGTCACCACGGCGCGCGATCTCGCCATCCTCTCGGTGGCGCTGATCCACGACCATCCGCGCTTCTACCGCTATTTCGGCGAGCGCGATTTCGTGTGGCAGCGCTCGACGCTCATCAATCACAACCATCTGCTCGGCAAGATGGTCGGGCTCGACGGGATCAAGACCGGCTACACCGTCGATTCCGGCTTCACGCTGGCCGCCTCGGCACAGCGCGGCGACCGGCGGCTGATCGCGGTGGTGCTGGGCGAGCCGAGCATCGTGGTGCGCAACCGGGATGCGGCGGCGCTGCTGGAGGCGGGCTTCTCCGTGCTCGATCGCCGGGCGCTGGGCCAGACGGCGACGGTCGCCGCGATGCTGCCGACGCTCAACCATCCCGCGCTCCGCATCGAGCCGCCCGTCGAGCAGGGCGCGGCCGACGACGGCGACCGGCGCGTATCCCACCGTCGCCACCATGCCGCCCCGGCGCGCCATGCCCGCGCCACGAAGGCCAGGAGCAAGGCCAAGGCGAAGCACGAATCTGCGACGCACCGAAAAGCAACGCATCGACATCATCGCTGAGTTGGGCCTAGGGTGAGCGCCCGCGCCGGACATCCCCGGCGCGCCCGAAGGGGTCCGCATGTCGACGCCGCGCGCCGCCGCTGTGACCTTGCCGCTGGCCGCGGCCGCGACGCTCATGGCCGGCTGGGCGGCGTATCACCACGACTGGTCGGGGAAGTCCTCCCCGTCCGTCGCGCAGCCCGCGCCACCGCCGCCGCCTCCGAAGCCGCATTGGTCGCCGGCGACCGTGAACCAGTTGCTCGCCGCCGTCGAGGCATCCCGCGACGAGGGGTTGCGCCCGGCCGATTACCAGAAGGCCGCGCTCGCCGATGCGGTGAAGTCCGGCCTGTCCGGCCCGGCGCTCGAAGCGCTCGCCACCCGGTCCGCGGTCGCGCTGGCGCATGACTATGCCTATGGCCGCATCGTCCATCGCGAGAAGTTCAACTGGCATATCGGCAATCCCGTGCCGCCCGTCGCGGCGCGCGAGGCCGATCTCGCCAACGCCGTCAACGAAGGCCGCCTCGCCGGCTATCTGACAGGCCTGCTGCCCCGCGATCCCCGCTATGTCGCGCTGCGCCGGGCGCTCGCCGACACGCCCGCCAGCGAGCTTCAGCGCATCGCCCATATCCGCGCCTCGATGGAGCGCTGGCGCTGGATGCCGCGCGCGCTGGGCGACGACTATATCTGGGTGAACGTGCCGACCTACCGGCTGGCGCTCTACGAAGGGGATGCGCCGGTCGCGATGCACGATGTCGTGGTGGGCGCGCGCAAGACGCCGACGCCGCTCATCTCGGCGAATGTCGGCTCGGTCATCGTCAATCCGTGGTGGACGCTGCCGCCGACGGTGCTGGCCGAGGGGCATGTCCGTGCGGGCAGCAAGGGCTATGTCGTCGGGCGCGCCGGCAACGGGCAGATCCGCATCCGCCAGCGCCCCGGCCCGAAGAACGCGCTCGGCCGCGTGAAGATCGACATGCCCAACGCCTATGCGATCTACCTGCACGACACGCCCGCCAAGACCCTGTTCGACAAGCCGGACCGCGCGCTCAGCCATGGCTGCATCCGCGTGAAGGACATCGCCCGCCTCGCCGGCCAGCTCGCCAGCCCGGACCGGGTGGACGATGCCATGTCCACCTATGCGACGCGCACGCTGCATGTGCAGAAGACGATGCCCGTCTACGTCGTGTATTTCACCGCCGCCCCGGACGAGAATGGAGAGGTGGAGACCTATTCCGATCCCTACGATCAGGACGGCGCAATGATCGCCGCGCTCGATCATGACCGGATGCCGACGACGACACCGATCCGTCACACTTCTTAAGCGATGAACGCCCCGGAGCGACGAGCGGTGTGTTAACCACGCCGAATCACGCATAATGTCCCGGAACGATCCCCACTTGTTATCGAAGGCTACTATCCGCCTCTGTTATAAGGGGCATCGGGATAGTTGGGCGAACAGCAAGGAATTTGTGGGTGAGTCTTAATCGTACGGCGGCTTTGTCGCGCCGTGACATTCTCCGCACCGGAACGATTGTGACGGCGGGGCTGATCGCCGGTCCGGCGATGGCCCAGATCAACAGCGGCCTGCCCGGCCTCGCCCGCCCGACGGCGACGGCGATGCCCGCCAGCCCCATGACGATCCGCCCCGATCTGTTCCGCCGCGCGCTCCAGGCCCTGCAAAAGCATGGCGACCGCATCCAGAAGCGGGACCGGATCGCCCTCGTCGATTTCGACCTTCCCTCCTCCCAGCCGCGCTTCCACATCGTCGATCTCGATTCCGGGCGCAGCCGCAGCCTGCTCGTCGCCCACGGCCGCGGCTCCGATCCCGAGCATACCGGCTGGCTGACGCGCTTCTCGAACGTGGTCGGATCGGCCGCCTCGTCGGACGGCGCCTATCTCACCGGCGACATCTATGTCGGCCAGCACGGGCGCTCGCGCCGGCTCTACGGCCTCGATCGCTCCAACAGCAACGTGCAGGAGCGCGCGATCGTGGTGCATTCGGCCTGGTATGTCGGCGCGGACATGATCGCCCAGCACGGCAAGCTCGGCCGCTCGGAAGGCTGCTTCGCCCTCTCCGCTTCGGACCTCGAGGACACGCTGGCGACGCTCGGCCAGGGACGGATGATCTACGCCGACAAGGTGTGATCGAAGGGCATGTCGTTGAACCCGGCCTTGAAAAGCGGGGGCCGGCACCCGTATCTCTCCCGTTATGACCAACACGACGCGACGTGACCTCCTCGCCGCGCTGGGTGCTGTCGCCGCCCTGCCATCCGGCCGTCTCTGGGCCGCCGCCACCCGGGGAGAGGCGCATCCCTTCTCCTGGGAGAGACTGAAGGCGGACGCCGCGGCGCTCGCCCGCCGGCCCTGGACGCCGCCCCCGCCCCCACCGGTGGGCGTCGGCCGGATCGACTATGACGCGCTGAACTCCGTCCAGTACAAGGCCGCCGCGACGCAGCTTCGCGGGCCGACGGGCGGCGGCGTGCGCTTCTTCCCGATCAACCATTTCCAGCCCACCCCGGTCGAGATCTTCCTCGTCGAGGGCAATATGGCGCGGCCCTTCCACTACAGCCCCGCCTTGTTCGACATGCCGGCGGACAGCCCGCTCGCGGCGCTGGGCAGCCATGGCGGCTTCTCGGGCTTCCGTGCGATGAACGCGGCGGGGACGAGCGACTGGCTGGCCTTCGCGGGCGCCTCCTATTTCCGCTCGGCCGGCGCGCTCGACCAGTACGGGCTCTCCGCGCGCGGCATCTCGATCAACAGCGGCGGGCCGGAGACGGAGGAGTTCCCCGCCTTCACCCGCTTCTGGCTGGGGCGCGGGGCGGACGGATCGCTGCTGGTCGACGCGCTGCTCGAAGGGCCGAGCGTGGTCGGCGCCTATCGCTTCACCAACCGCAAGACCGACGCGGGCGTGATCCAGGATGTCGAGCTGACCCTCCACCTGCGCCGCGACATCGCGCGGCTGGGCCTCGCGCCGCTGACCAGCATGTTCTGGTACGATCAGGCCGAGCGCGCCCGCGCGACCGACTGGCGGCCCGAGATCCACGATTCCGACGGGCTGCTGATCCTGAACGGCAGCGGCGAGCGCCTGTGGCGCCCGCTCTCCAACCCCAACGGGCCGACCGCCAACAGCTTCGCGGACCATGATCCGCGCGGCTTCGGCCTGCTCCAGCGCGACCACAAGCACGATCATTATCAGGACGACGGCGTCTTCTACGAGAAGCGACCCTCGCTCTGGGTCGAGCCCAGGGGCGATTGGGGCGCGGGCTCGGTGATGCTGGTGGAGCTTCCCACCAGCGACGAGACCAACGACAATATCGTGGCGTTCTGGACCCCGGCCGAGCCCGCCAAGGCCGGCCAGCGGATCGACCTTTCCTATCGCCTGCGCTGGATCGCCGGCGAGCCGCTGCCCGAAGGCCCGGCGCGCGTGGTGGACGACTGGCGCGGCGCGGCGGGGCGGCCCGGCCAGCCCGTCGTCGCCGGCGCCACCAAGATCGTGATCGATTTCGAGGGCAGCGCGCTCCGCGGCCTCGGCCGGTCGAGCGGGGTGCGCGCGGACCTCAGCGTCGGGCGCGGCAAGGCCGAGGGCGTCGTCGCCTATCCGGTCGTCGGCCAGCCCGATCGCTGGCGCCTGATGGCCGACATCACGCCCGAAGGCCGCGAGCCGGTCGACATCCGTGCCGCCCTTCGCCAGGGCAGCACGCCGCTCACCGAAGTCTGCCTGGCGCAGATTCCCGGTCAATGACGCACCGCACGCCCATCGCGGCGGGGAACCGCCCTGACGCGGCCGGGTTGTCGCACCGGCATCGCCGCGGCACAGCGGCGCGGATCGACGGATGGCTGCGGGCACCGGCCGTTCCTTGCACGACGAGGATGGACGCTTGAACGACAACCGAAGCGGATCGGGCGGTCCCGCCGCCGCCCGCCCCTGGGGGCCGAGCCACGCCGCGCCCGACATGCCCGGCGAGACGCCGATCGCCATGCCGATCCAGTCGCTCGACACCGCGCCCGATCCGGTCGCCCCGCCGCGCACCTCGCCGCACGGGATGCTGGAGCGCCGCCTGCTGCTGGTGCTCGGCACGCTGGTGATCGGCACCTTCGGCGCGGGCGAGATCACGCGCAGCCTGTCGAGCGACGGCATCTCCGGCATCGACGTGGTGCTGATGCTGCTGTTCTTCGCGCTGTTCGGCTGGATCGCCTTCGGCTTCCTCAACGCCTTCGCGGGCTTCCTGCTGCTGATGTCGGGGCGATCGGTGCCGACGCCGGCGGCGGCCCCCTCCGCGCTCCCGACGGGGCGCACCGCCATCCTGCTCCCGATCCACAACGAGGAGGTGGAGCCCGTCTTCGCGCGGCTGCGCGCCATGACCCGCTCGATCGCGGCGGCGGGCGGCACGGACCTGTTCGAGATCTTCGTGCTGAGCGACAGCCGCCCCGAACGCGAAGTGGCCGAGCATCGCGCCGTCCGCCGCCTGCGCGCGCTGAGCCCGCTGCCGATCTGGTATCGGCGTCGCCTCGTCAACGAAGGCCGCAAACCCGGCAACATCGCCGACTGGGTGCATCGCCACGGCGGCGGCTACGACTATATGCTGATCCTCGACGCGGACAGCCTGATGAGCGGCGCCGCCGTGATGCGCCTCGCCGCCGCCATGGACCGCCACCCGCGCGTCGGCCTGCTCCAGACCATCCCGATGGTGATCGGCGGCGACACGCTGTTCGCCCGCTGGCAGCAGTTCGCGGCGCGGCTCTACGGGCCGGTCTTCTCGGCGGGGCTGCTCTGGTGGTCGGGCGCGGAGGCGAGCTTCTGGGGGCATAACGCGATCATCCGCGTCACCGCCTTCGCCGAGGCCTGCGGCCTGCCCAAGCTGCCGGGGCCGGAGCCGTTCGGCGGCCACATCATGAGCCACGACATGTACGAGGCGGCGCTGCTCCGGCGGCGCGGCTGGGCGTGCCACATGGTCGCGATGCAGGACGGCACCTACGAGGAATATCCGCCCACCTTCGTCGAACATGCCCAGCGCGATCGCCGCTGGTGCCAGGGCAATCTCCAGCATCTGCGCGTGCTCGACACGGCCGGGCTGCACTGGGTGAGCCGGCTCCAGCTCCTGATGGGCGCGTCCGCCTATCTCACCTCGCCGCTGTGGCTGATGCTGCTCGGCGTGAGCGCGATCGTGGCGGCGCATTCGGAGGGCGAGATCCAGATCATCGCGCCGTCCGGCTGGCTGCTGGCGCTGACCGTCGTGCTGCTGTTCGGGCCGAAGCTGATGGCGGTGTGGTGGATGCTGCTCCAGCCCCAGCGGCGCGGCGGCTTCGGCGGCGGCAAGGCGCTGGTGAAGAGCGTGGCGCTCGACATCCCGCTCTCCGTCCTCGTCGCGCCGATGATGATGATGACGCAAACGCTCGCCGTCATCGACATCCTGCGCGGCCGCAAGAGCGGCTGGGAGGCGCAGAACCGCGTCTCCGACGGCATCTCCCTGTCGGATGCGGCGCGGCACAACCGCTGGCACCTCGCGGTCGGCGGGGTGATGGCGGTGGCGGCGGTGCTGGGCGTGCAGTCCGCGATCTGGATGGCGCCGATCTTCGCCGGGCTGCTGGCCGCGCCGCTGCTGGTGGCGTGGACGTCGCGCGCCTCGCTCGGGGCACGCACGCTCCGGCACCGGCTGTTCCTGATCCCCGAGGAACTGCGCCCCACCGCGCTGATCCGCGACGCCCGCCCCTCGGCCGAGGATCGCGGCGAGCCGCCCGCGATCACCGAGGAACGCCGCTGGCGCGCGCTGGGCAAGCTCAGCCATCAGCCCTCCTGAGCCGCCCGCCTTCGGAAAAAGCGTTGCCGCGACGCCCGCGCTCGCCGACAAGGGCCGCAAGAACGGTCCACAGGAGCAGGCATGACGCGGGCGGGTACGGATAAGGAACTGACGATCGGCGCGCTGTTGCTGGGCGTGCTGCTGACGCTGATCTTCACCGCCGCCAACGTCTTCCTCGGCCTGCGCGTCGGCCTCACCTTCGCGACGTCGATCCCGGCCGCCGTCATCTCGATGGCGGTGCTGAAGGCGCTGCGCCAGTCGGGCATCCTCCAGAACAACATCGTCCAGACGGTCGCCTCAGCGGCGGGGACGCTGGGCTCGATCATCTTCGTGCTGCCCGGCCTCGTGATGGTCGGCTGGTGGGCGGACTTCCCCTTCTGGCAGAGCTTCCTGATCTGCGCGACGGGCGGGCTGCTCGGCGTGATGTTCTCGATTCCGCTGCGCCGCGCACTGGTGACGGGATCGGACCTGCCCTTCCCCGAAGGCTGCGCGGCGGCCGAGGTGCTCAAGGTCGGCGACGGCACCGATGAAGGCGGCGTCGAGGAGAGCAAGGCCGGCCTCGTCGCGATCCTCTACGGCACCGGCGTGTCGGCGCTGTTCGCGCTGCTCACCGCGATGCGGCTGACGGCGGAGGAAGCCTTCGCCTGGTTCCGCGTCGGCCCGGCGGCGACGGGCGTGGATTTCGGCCTGTCCTTCGCGCTGATGGGCGTCGGCCATCTGGTCGGCCTGTCGGTGGGCGCAGCGATGCTGTTGGGGCTCGGCATCGGCTTCGGCGTGGCGACGCCCTTCCTGACATGGCTGCACGCGACGCCGGGCCTCGCCGCCGACGCCGCGCTGTCGGTGTGGAGCGGCGAGGTCCGCTTCATCGGCGCGGGCGTGATCGGCGTGGCGGCGCTGTGGACGCTCGGCCGGCTGATCGCGCCGATCGTGCGGGGCCTCAAGGAGGCCGCCGCCTCGTCCCGCGCGCGCAAGGGTGAGGGCGGCACGCTCCTCCCCGTCGAGGAGCGCGACATGCCCGTGCCGATCGTCGGCGCGATCACCGGCGCGCTGCTGATCCCGACGCTGGGCCTGCTCCACCATTTCGCAGGCAGCGGCCCACTCGCCCCCTTCGCATGGCCGCTGGCGATCGGAGGGACGCTCTACGTCTACCTCGCCGGGATCATCGTCGCCTCGGTGTGCGGCTATATGGCGGGGCTGATCGGGGCGTCGAACAGCCCGCTGTCGGGCGTCGGCATCCTCGCCATCGTCGGCGCCGCGCTGCTGCTCGCCATCGGTGTCGCGCCGTTCGTATCCAGGGAGGCCGCGCCGCAGATGGTGGCCTTCGCGCTGTTCGCGACATCGATCATCTTTTCCGCCGCGACCATCTCGAACGACAATCTTCAGGATCTCAAGACCGGCCAGCTCGTCGGCGCGACGCCGTGGAAGCAGCAGGTGGCGCTGGTGGTTGGCGTGATCGCCGGGGCCGTCACCATCCCGCCCGTACTCAACCTGCTGGGCGACGCCTATGGCTTCGGCAACCCGACGGCCGCGCACCCGAGCCCGCTGCCCGCCCCGCAGGCGCTGCTCATCAGCGCGCTGGCGCGCGGCGTGCTGGCCCATGATCTCGACTGGAGCCTGATCGGCATCGGCGGGGCGATCGGCGCGGTGCTGATCGCGTTCGACGGGATGCTGGGCCGGATGGGCAAGCTTCGGATGCCGCCGCTGGCGGTGGGCATCGGCATCTATCTGCCGATGTCGGCGACGCTGCCCGTCATCATCGGCGCGTTCATCGGCCACTGGTGGGAGAAGAAGAACCCCTCGCCCGCCGCGCAGCGCATCGGCGTCCTGATGGCGTCCGGCCTGATCGTGGGCGAGAGCCTGTTCGGCGTGGCGCACGCCATCCCGATCTCGATCACCCGCCTGCCCAAGCCGCTCGCGGTGGTGGGCGACGGCTTCGAGACCTACGCGATGGTGGGCGGCACGCTGCTGTTCGTGGCGCTGCTCATGCTCTGCTACCGCAAGGCGACGCGGCTGGGGCGGAGCGTCTAGGTCGCGCGGAAGGGATAGGGCGATGCGGGCCGCTGATATGGGTGGAGGTCCATCGCCCGCGTGACCGGCGGGAGCGCGCGCTCGGGGCAATCCGGCCGCTCGCAGAGATGGCAGGCCGGGCCGATCGGGATCGGCGTCGCGCTCAGCGCATCGGCATAAGCGATCTGGTCCGCGTGCTTCGCCTCGCAGCCGAGCACGATCGTCACCAGCCCCGGCGCCGCCGTCCGCGGCACGGCACGGGCGAAGCTGACATAACGCACCTCGTCCGGCGCCTCGACCAGCGCGGCGATCGTCTCCCCCGGCAGACGGAAGGCCCGCTGCACGCCCCAGCGCGGGCAGCCCCCGCCAAAACGCGCGATCGGCATCGTCTCGCCGGCATAGCGCTTCGAGACATTCCCCGCCGCATCGAGCTTGAGCAGGAAGAACGGCACGCCTCGCGCACCCTGCCGGCCGAGCGTGGTGAGCCGGTGCGCCGCCTGTTCGTAGGAAACGCCGAAGCGAGCGGCCAAAAGATCGATGTCATGCCGGCTCGCCTTCGCGGCCTCGGCGAAAGGCGCATAGGGCATCAGGATCGCGGCCGCCGCATAATTGGCGATGGCCACGCGGGCGAGCGCGGCGGCCTCCTCGTCGGGCGGTCCGGCACGCTGGACGGCCTCCGTGATCGCCTCGCCCAACGTGAGCAGCGCAAGCTGGTAGGCGACGCCGAACAGCCGGCTGGCAGGAGGCAGACGCTCGGCCAGCATCAGCCGGCGGCGGTGGAAGTCGTAATGGCGCAGCGTCCCCGCCAGCACATCGTCGGGCACCACGCGCACCGCCACGCCATGCCGCTCGTCGAGCCGCTTCAGCATCCCCGCATGGAGCGCCTCCGGCCCCTGCCCCAGCTCCTGCGACAGCGTCTCGGCCAGCCCGTCCAGCTCACTGAAATGATTGCGCCTGCCGTCGAGATATTCGCGCAGCCAGTCGAGCGGCGAGGCCATCGGCGACGGCGCGGAGCCGAGCTGCTCCATCCGCTCGGGCATCCGGCGCAGATCGGTGAGCGCACGGTAGAGGCGGGTCACGGCCTCCGCGACGCTGGGATAATTCTCGGCGACCTCCATCACCTCGTGGCGCGGAATGCCGATGTCGCGGACCAGCCCGTCCGCGAAGATCTCGTGCAGGTCGCTCGCCGCCGCCTCGTTCGCGCCGGCGACGAAATCGCGCATGTCGATGTCATAAGTGCCGGCGAGGCGCAGCAGCATCTGCGCGGTCAGCGGCCGCTGGTTGCGCTCCAGATGGTTGAGATAGCTCGGCGAAACGCCCAGCTCCTCCGCCATGCGCGTCTGGTTCAGCCCCAGTTCCCGCCGCAACACCCGAAGGCGCGGACCCAGATAGAGCTTGCGATCAGCGGCCCCGGTCATGACTGAGAAACTGTCACATCATGACAGTCTGAACAAGTCATGTCCTGACCTGCCGTCACTCATCGTCCTTCCGGGTGGGCGGAGGATGGCCCATCCCCTCTTCCAACGAAGAAGGAGGATGTGCCCGTGACCGATTTCGCGACTCTCGTTCCCGCCCCGGCCGGCCGGTTCGACGGCATAAGCCGCGCCTATGCGCCGGCCGAGGTCGAGCGGCTGCGCGGCTCGGTGGCGATCGAGCACACGCTGGCCCGCAAGGGCGCGCTGAAGCTGTGGGAGCTGCTGAAGGGCGAGCCCTATATCAACGCGCTCGGCGCGCTCTCCGGCAATCAGGCGATGCAGATGGTCCGCGCCGGGCTGAAGGCGATCTATCTCTCGGGCTGGCAGGTCGCGGCGGACGCCAACACGGCGGGCGCGATGTACCCGGACCAGTCGCTCTATCCCGCCAACGCCGGGCCGGAGCTGTGCCGCAAGATCAACCGCACGCTCCAGCGCGCCGACCAGATCGAGCATTCGGAAGGCGGCGCCAAGCGTGACTGGTTCGCGCCGATCATCGCCGATGCCGAGGCCGGCTTCGGTGGGCCGCTCAACTGCTTCGAGATCATGAAGGCCTATATCGAGGCGGGCGCTGCCGGCGTTCACTTCGAGGACCAGCTCGCGAGCGAGAAGAAGTGCGGCCACTTGGGCGGCAAGGTGCTGATCCCTTGCGCTGCGCACATCCGCAATCTTCAGGCGGCGCGTCTGGCGGCGGACGTCTGCGGCGTGCCGACCGTCCTCGTTGCTCGCACCGATGCGGAGAGCGCCAAGCTCATCACCTCGGACGTCGACGAGCGCGACCATGAATGGCTGACCGGCGAGCGCACTCCCGAAGGCTTCTTCCGCCTGAAAGAGGGCACCGGCGTCGATCATTGCATCAAGCGCGGCATCGCCTTTGCCGAGCACGCCGATCTCTTGTGGTGGGAAACAAGCCACCCAAACCTGGAGGATGCTAAGCGGTTCGCCGAGGCTGTGCAGAAAGCGCACCCGGGCAAGATGATGGCGTACAACTGCTCGCCCTCCTTCAACTGGGAGGCGAAGCTGGACAAGGATACCATCGCCAAATTCCAGCGCGAGCTGGGCGCGATGGGCTACAAGTTCCAGTTCGTGACGCTGGCGGGCTTCCACCAGCTCAATCACGGCATGTTCGAGCTGGCGCGCGGCTATAGGGATCGCGGCATGGCGGCTTATTCGGAGCTTCAGCAGGCCGAGTTCGCCAGCGAGGCCGAGGGCTACACCGCGACGCGGCATCAGCGCGAGGTGGGCACCGGCTATTTCGATCTCGTGGCGCAGGCGGTGGCGCCCGACGCCTCGACCACCGCGCTCGCGACATCGACCGAGGCGGATCAGTTCAGGAAAGGCGCGGCGCCCATCGCGATCGCCGCAGAATAACCATTGGGGAAAGGAGAAAGACCATGGCCATCCAGATGACGAACCCGCAGCCCACCCCGGAGCCGGCCCGCGCCCGCGCGGTCTTCTCGACGGAGGATTTCGGGCTGCTCCGGCAGGCGGTTGCCCATTATCTGCATGAGGTTCAGGATAGCCCGCAATCGGTGAAGTTCAGCAACCTCTACCATCGCCTCGGTCGGCTGTCCTGACGCCGGGCCGACGGGCCTTCAGGGGCGCCCCCTTCTCCTTTGGGGAGGCGGGCGTCGCCGCGTTCAGGCGGCGACGAGACGCAGCGCTTCGATCTGAGCGTTGCTGTAACCATGGGCGATCAGCTCGGCACCGATCTCACGGGCGCGCTGCACGTTGCGGCGGCTGGCGCAGACGAAGCGGCGGATCGTGTCGAGGCGCTCATCGGCCAGCGGGGTCGGCTTCTCGATGCCGGTCAGCAGGCGGAACAGGCGGGCCAGCCTGCCCTCCCTGGCATTGCGCGGGGCGGCACAGGTCAGACGCTCGGCATCGCGCAGCGCAACCGTGACCGCCTGCCACTCTTCGGTGGAAAGGTGCGGCTGGCTCTTGATATCGATCATCATCATGGCCTGTCTCCAATCTGTTGGAGCCCGATTAGGCCCGTTCCCCTTGTAGCGGGACTGCGATAATCTCGGCCGGACTGTTCAGGGAAATCGAAATGCTGAACCCCGGTACGCCGACTTACGATCAACTCCGCATCTTCCTCACCGTCATCGAGACGGGAAGTTTCGCCGCCGCCGGACGGCAATTGAACCGGGCCACGTCCGTCATCAGCTACGGCATCGCCAATCTGGAGGCGCAGCTCGGCCTTGTGCTGTTCGATCGCGAAGGCACCCGCCGCCCGACGCTGACGCCGGCCGGACAGTCGGTGCTGGCGGAGGCCCACGCCATCGCCGAGGGCATGGACGGGCTGCGCGCCAAGGTGAAGGGCCTGCTCCAGGGGCTGGAGCCCGAAGTGAGCGTCGCGGTGGACGTCATGCTGCCGAGCACCTGGCTCGGCAACACGCTCAACGCCTTCAGCCGGGAATTTCCGACGGTGGCGCTGCGCCTCCACGTCGAGGCGCTGGGCGCGGTGGCGGCGCATGTGCTGAACGGCACCGCGATGATCGGGGTCAGCGGCCCACTCGCGGCCGAGATCGAGGGGATCGAGCGCGTCTCGCTGGGTTCGGTGCCGCTGGTACCGGTGGCCGCGCCGGATCATCCGCTGGCGCGCGGCAAGCTCAGGCCGGGTGCGGGGCGCGAGCATATCCAGCTCGTGCTGACCGATCGCTCCCCCCTCACCGCCGGGCGCGACTTCTCGGTGGTGAGCGACCGGACGTGGCGCCTGGCCGATCTCGGCGCCAAGCACGCGCTGCTGCGCGAGGGAATCGGCTGGGGCCATATGCCCGTGCCGCTGATCGAGCCGGACCTGATGGCCGGCACGCTGGTGAAGCTCGATATGCCGGATCACACCGGCGTCACCTATCGCTTCGACGGCATCTGGCGGCGGGATGCGCCCCCCGGCCCGGCGGCGAACTGGCTGATCCAGCGCTTTTCGGGAAAATCGCTGGAATGCTGAAAGCTCAGGGGCGGGCGGCGATCGCCCGCACGAGCCCGCGCGCGCCGGCGCTGACGTCCGCCCATGTCGTGTCGAAGCCGTCGGCGTCGCCATAATAGGGATCGCGCACGCCCTGCCCCTCACGGCCGGGAACATGATCGAGCAGCAGGCCGATCGTCGCCGTGGCGCCCGTGGGGGCGAGGCGCCGGAGGTCGGCCAGATTATCCGCATCGAGCGCGACGATATGGGTGAAGCGGGTGAAGTCCGCCGTCGTCACCTGCCGCGCGCGATAGCCGGAGATGTCGATGCCGTGACGCAGCGCCACCGCCTGCGCGCGCCGATCCGGCGCATCGCCCGCGTGCCAGCCGCCCGTGCCCGCCGAGTCGATCTCCAGATCGAGGCCCGCCCGCGCCGCCTCCGCCCGCAGCGCCGCCTCGGCCAGCGGCGAGCGGCAGATATTGCCGAGGCAGACGAGCAGAACGGACGGACGCGCCGTCATCCGCACGGATTCTCGTCCCTGCCCTCGCCCTCACCCGAGCCGGTTGCCGTGACGGAAGGAGCACGCAGCCGCAGCCGGGCGAACTCCACCACCTGATTGCCCACAAGGCGGAGCTGGTTGATCGCCGCCTGATCGGTGCAGGCGCCGTCGACGAACAGCCCCGGCGTCGCCTTCACCGCCGCGCCCAGCGGCGTCGGCCAACCGCGCAGCGCGTGGACGATGGAACGCAGCGTGCTCAGCGTCGATCCCGTCGCCTGCCAGCCATAGGCCGTGACGATCAGGCCCACCGGCATCCCGTCCAGATAGACGCGCTGATCCCGCGACGTCTCCTCCAGATAGTCGATCGCATTCTTCACGAGGCCCGAGATCGAGCCATGATAGCCGGGGCTCGCGATGATGACGCCATCGGCCGCGCGCACCGCGGCGACCAGTTCACGCGCCACGTCGCTTCGATCCACCGCGCCCGGCGCATAATGCGGCAGCGACGAGAGGCTCGGCCCGTCGAACTGCCGCACCTGCGCGCCCGCCTCCCGCGCAGCCTCCAGCGCCACCGTCAGGGCGCGCTCGGTCGACGACCCCGGATTGGTCGTCCCGCCGATGCCGACGATGAACGGATTCGCGATCATGCAACTCTCCCTGCCCCTCCGCAGCGCCTACCGGCTCCCGCCGCCCAAGGGAAGCGCCCGGCGACGGGCCGCCTTCGCGAGGCTTGTCTTTTAACTACGACTCATGTAGTCGTAGTTTTATCGAACCCCCTTGGAAGGAATGGTGTCATGGCTCAACGCATCCTGATCGTCGGTGCCGGATTCGCCGGAATGTGGACGGCGCTCGGCGCCGCGCGGGTGCTGGAGGAGAATGGTCGCGCCGATGGCGGAATCGAGATCGCGCTGATCGCGCCGCAGCCGGAACTGCATGTCCGCCCCCGCCTCTACGAAGCCGAGGCCGGCACGATGAAGGCGCCGCTCCGTGAGGTTTTCGACGCGGCGGGCGTGCGCTTCGTGCAGGGCACGGTCGAGCGTATCCGCACCGATGACAAGGCGGTCGACTATGTCGATGCCCATGGCGATGCCGCGACGCTCGGCTATGACCGGCTGGTGCTCGCCACCGGCAGCAAGCTGTTCCGCCCGCGCATTCCGGGCCTCACAGACCATGCGTTCAGCGTCGACCAGCTCGACGAGGCGGCCGCGCTGGAGACGCATGTGAAGGCGCTGGGGGCACTGCCCGACAGCGCGGCCCGCAACACCGTCGTCATCGCCGGCGGCGGCTTCACCGGCATCGAGACGGCGGCCGAGATGCCCGCCCGCCTGCGCGAGGCGCTGGGCGCGGATGCGCAGACCCGTGTCGTCGTGGTCGAGCAGGCCGAGGCGATCGGCCCCGATCTCGGGCCGGGGCCGCGCCCCGTCATCGAGCAGGCGCTGGCCGAGCTGGGCGTCGAGATGCGGCTGGGCGTCGCGGTCGCCGCGATCGATGCCGACGGCGTCACGCTGGCGAACGGCGAGCGGATCGAATCCAGGACGGTGATCTGGACGGCGGGGATGCGCGCCAGTGCCCTCACCGAGCAGATTCCCGCCGAGCGCGATCGCTTCGGCCGCCTGCATGTCGACCGTAACCTGCGCGTGCCGGGCGTGGACGGCGTCTATGCGACCGGAGACACCGCCTTCGCCGCCACCGACGACGAGGGCAATCATGCCGCCATGTCGTGCCAGCACGCGATGGGCCTCGGCCGCTCGTCGGGCCACAATGTCGCGGCCGACCTGCTGGGGCTCGCGCCCATCCCCTACAGCCAGCCCTTTTATGTCACCTGTCTGGATCTCGGCCCCTGGGGCGCGGTCTATTCGGAAGGCTGGGATCGCGTGGTGAAGATGGAAGGTGCCGAGGCGAAGGCGCTCAAGCACCAGATCAACTCGGAGTGGATCTATCCGCCCCGCGCCGACCGGGCCGAGGCGCTCGCGGCCGCCGATCCGCGCCGGGCGGTGGTCGCCTGAACCGAAAGGACGAGGCTGGCGCTTCGGGAAACCGGGCGCCGGCCTATCGCGATGTGCGGGTCGTCCGGGCGGGGCCGCGCTCGGACAGCCAGTCGAACGCCTTGGCCCCATATCCGGGCGGCGCCTTGTCCGCCACGCGCGCGGCGAGGCTCGCCAGCGTATGCGAGGCCATCACATCCCGGATGCGCGCCTCCGCCTCCAGCATCACCGCATGGATCGAGCAGACGCCCCGCGTCGCCCAGTCCGGCGTATCGCCCTCGAACAGCGCGCACTGGCTGCGGATGTTGCGACATTCGAACAGCGGCTTCTGCCCGTCGATCGCCTCGACGATATCGAGCACGCTGATCGTCGCCGGCGCGCGGGCGAGCCGAAAGCCTCCGCGCACGCCCTCGGTTGCGGCGACGATGCCGGCCTTCTGGAGCTTGGTGAACAGCTTGGCCACGAAATCGGCCGGAACACCCTGCAACTCGGCCAGATCGCGCGCGCTGGCCAGCGGCTGCTCCTCGTCGCTATCCACCAGGAACAGCAGGCAGTGCAGAGCATATTCGACGCCGGTCGTGATGTGCGTCACACGATAACTCCGATTTAACTGGTCGCCGTTATACGATCCTGCCCGAAAAAGCAATCTCGTGGCGATCAGGCCGCTCCGGCGACGGCTTCCCTGAGGCGACGGCGGCGCGCGGCGAAGTGCCGGATCATCGGCCGCTCGACCAGCGCATATCCCGCCAGCCCCACGGCCAGACCGGTCGCGACGTGCAGCGCTATGGCCGGCAGGACGGGCAGCCCCAGCATATGCGCCACCCGCGCCGAAACCGATAGGCCCAGCGTATGCCAGAGATAGATCGAGTAGCTCGCATCCCCTAGTCCTTCGAGCAGGGGCCACCCGCCGATGCCGCCCGGCCGCCGCTCCCGCCCGAGCACGGCCGCGACGGCCAGCAGCGCGGGCAATCCGAACAGCGCGGGCTTGGGCCAGCCCGCCGGCAGCATCTGCGACACGGCGAAGCCCAGCACCGCCGCGAGCGCCAGCAGCGGCGCCAAAGCTGGCGACGGGCCGCCCTTCTCCCACAGCCAGCCCAGCCACAATCCGCCTAGAAATTCGAGGATGTGCGGATCGGTGTAGAAACGCATCGCCGTGCTTTCGGGCCGCAGCACGCCGTCGGCCAACGCCAGCCCCGCCAGCACCAGCGTCAGCAGGCCAAGCTGTCGCCCGCGTGGCACGAGCAGCACGAGCGCGAACAGGCCATAGAAGGCCACCTCGTAATTGAGCGTCCAGCCCGGCACGAGCAGCGGCCAGACCTGCCCGTTGCTGGGCGAAATCCACGGCAGGAAGGCATAGGAGGCGAACACATGCCCGACGGTGAGCCGCACCGCCGGGAACAGCCCGGCCAGCGCGCCGGCCAGCATCACGCTCGTCGCGGCCCAATAACCCGGCAGGATGCGCTTGAGCCGATCGAGCAGGAAGGTGCCCGGCCGGCTCGTCTCGTCGGTGATGGCCCACATCAGGAAGCCGCTCAGCACGAAGAACAGGTCCACGCCCGCTTCGCCGAGCCCCATACGCACGCCGGCCCGATCCGCCGCGTGATACGCCAGAACGCCACAGGCGGCGATGCCGCGAACATACTGAAGGCCAGAAAGCCGCCTCATGTCTCCACCGCTATGCCGATCCGGTGAAGCGTTCGAGAGCGTCGTCCAACGGTTCGTCCGCGAACCATCTCGGTTCGTCGTTTATTGCTGCATCGCGACAGTCCGGGAACCGGAACGCCGGCCGACCGTTACCGCGCCTCGTGGGGAAGTTAAGGATGCAAGCGCGTTTCCGGCACGACACGCCGCTTGCGGCCAGCCGCCGCCTTGCGTGGCCCGACATGCTGCGGTGCAGTCCGCAGGATGTCGGCGCCCGCCGGGCGGCGGCAGGGCTTCGCCACTTCCAGCCCGAACACAGGATCGCCCGTGCAAATCGTCTATTACAAGGATGCCGTCGGCAATTTCGGCGACGACCTCAACGAACTCATGTGGCCGCGGCTGCTGCCCGAGGATGTGCGTTCCGCCCCCGACACGGTGATGGTCGGCATCGGCAGCCTGCTCGATCAGGCCCGCTTCCGCGACGTCGACACGGCGGGCAAGCGCGTGTTCGTGATGGGTTCGGGCGCCGCCTATGGCGCGCTGCCGGAGGGGCATGAACGCTGGAACTATCTCGCCGTGCGCGGGCCGCTCACCGCCGCGCTGGTCCGCCAGCCGCAGGCCGCCGTCACCGACAGCGCGGCGCTGCTCGCCCGCATCCCGGACGCGGTGAAATGGGCGCCGAAGCGGGATGCCATCCTGTTCATGCCGCATCACCGCACGCTGGTGAACAGCCGCTGGAAGCAGGCGGCGAAGCAGGCCGGCATGGCCTTCGTCGATCCGCAATGGTCCACCGAGCGCATCCTCGCCTGCTACGGCCACGCCAAGCTGGTGGTCACCGAGGCGATGCACGGCGCGATCGTGGCGGATACGCTGCGCATCCCGTGGGTGCCGGTGATGATCTCGCCGGAGGTCAGCATCTTCAAGTGGCGCGACTGGGCCTCGTCGCTCGGCCTGCCCTACAAGCCGGTGGCGCTGCCGCCGACGGCGCATCTCGAATCCTTCCGCTATGATCGCATCACCCGGCTGACGCAGGCGAGCGGACGGAGTGTCGCCCATGCCGGCGGCGCCCAGATGACCGACAGCGAGCTGCTCGACGACTTCGCCCGCCGCTATCGCGACGAGCCGAAGGTGATCGACTCGGTGCAGGCGCCGGGCGGCGTCAAGACGCTGCTCAAGGCGGCCATCTCCTCGTTCGACGGGCCGAAGGTCGCGGCCGCCGCGCGCGCGCTCCAGAAGGCGGCGACGGGCGAGAGCTTCCTCAGCGGCGACGCGATCTTCAACGATCGGGTGAACCAGCTCGAGGCGGCGCGGGTGCGCCTGATCGAGATGGTGCGCGCGGGCTGAACCCTCAGGCCCGGCGGAAGCCCCGGGCCATACCGATCGCGCGGCGCATCTGCGCCCGCCCGCTGGGGAACAAGGCCAGCGCCGCGCCGAACAGCGCATAGGCGACCAGCACCGCCAGCACGAGACCGCCGAAGCTCGACCAGATCGCGGCGCCGGACAGCAGCCCCAGCACGCCGCCGCTCACCGCCGTCGCGACGATGAGCGGCAGGAGCAGGCGCAGCGCATCCGCCCGGCTCACCGGCCCGCTGCGCGTCACCGCCCACCACATCATCGGAATCTGCACGAGTCCGCTCGTCACGGCGGCCGACACGGCGACGCCCTTCGGCCCCCAGAAGATGCCGACCAGATAGCCGAGGATCACCACCGCCGAGCCGAGCCCGCCCCATTTGAGCTGCTCCTCGGCGCGGCCCTGGCTGACGAACAGCCACGACGCCGCCTGCCGGAGCTGGAGCGTCAGTGCGCAGACGCCGAGCCAGCCGAAGATCGGAGCCGATGCCGCCCAACGCTCGCCCAGCAGAACGACAATCACCGGCCTTGCGAAGACGATCGCGCACAGGATGCCCGGTGTGGTGAGCGCGAGGATGCCGCCCAGCATGGCGAGATAGGATTTGCGATATTCCGCCGCATCGTCCGCCAGCCGGGAAAGCAGCGGCACCGCCACGCGCGCGGCGGGCGCCGTCATCTGCCACAAGGGCTGGAACATCAGCTTGTAGGCGCGATCGTAGATGCCGAGCGGCCCCGCCCCGAAGCGGGCGCCGATCAGGATATTGTCGAGATTGGTGATGAGATAGCCGAGCAGGTTATAGCCCGTCACCGTCCCCCCGAAGCGCACCAGATGCAGCGCGTCCCGGTCGATCCCCGGCCGTGACGGCCGCCAGCCGGAGAAGCCCCACGCCATCAGCAGCGTCGCCGCGCCATTGGCGATCTGCATCGCCACCAGCGACCAGTAGCCCAGCCCCGAAAAGGCCGCCGACACGCCGACGATCACGCCGACCACCAGCGCCCCCACCTCGATCAGCGCGATCGCGCCGAAGCGCATCCGCCGGTTGAGGATCGCCAGATGCTGCGCGGCAAGGCTGGAAAGCAGCAGCGCGATCGCCATCGTCGCCATCACCGGCATCACGGCCGGCGTCTTGTAGAAGGCGGCGGCGAGAGGCGCTGCGAGCACCGCCGCTCCCGCCAGCCCGCAGCCGATCAGCACGTTCAACCAGAACAGGCTCGACAGCTCCCGCTGACTGATCCTCGGCCGCTGGATCGTCGCGGCGGAGAGGCCGAGATCGGTCAGCAGCAAGGCCGCCGTCACGATCGGGCCGACCATCGCCAGCAGACCGAAATCCCTCGGCAGCAGCAGCCGCGCCAAAGCGACCTGGCTGCCGAACTGGAGCACGAACTTCGCCCCCTGTCCGGCAAGCGTCATCGCCGCGCCCATCGCGGAGCGCTTCTTGAGCGCCTGCGCATCGCCTTCGGGGGAGAACATCGACGGCGCCTCCGGGGCGGCCACGGCGTCGCTCATCGCGCGGCGCCCGCCGGCCCGCGATAGCCGCCTTGCAACGCCTTGCGCAGCACGACCGGCAATTGCCGCGCGCCTTCCTGCACGACGAGCGGCACGCTGTCTGCCCCTCCGAAGAGGTATCCGAGCGCGGCGGCGGGCCGCTTCGCCTTCAGCTCGTCGGTGAAGCCGCGATAATAATAGCAGCGATCGACATTGCGCAGATGCCGCCGGATCAGCGTCGCGAAGGCGCGGTCGCCCCGATCCTTCGCCTCGGCGAGCAGCCGGCGCTGGCGCCTGCGGAGCCGATCGAGATCGCCCGTCGTCTGCACCTGCGTCAGCGAATCCGGGCGGACGAGATAGCGGTACATCGGCTCCGGGTGCAGCCACCACCGCGCCCCCGCCCGCAGGCAGTCCACATAGAGCGCGAAGTCCTCCGCGAAGCGGACCTTCTCATCGTACCGGAGGCCATGGCTGGCGAGGAACGCACGCCGCATCAGGGGTTTCAGGAAGCCGTAATTGGTGCGCGGCGCATCCGGCGTGGAGATGTTGCGGGCGATGAACTCGGGCAGGTCGATCGCGCGCGGGCAGACGAGGAAGCCCGGCGCCATCATCGGCACGGCGGTGCCGTCGCCGGCATCGACCAGCAGCATATTGTCGGCGACGAGATCGGCATGTTGCTCCTCCCCCAGCGCCACCAAAGTCGCGAGCCGGCCGGGCAGATAGGCGTCGTCCGCGTCGAGCAGCGCGATCCACTGGCCCTGCGCGGCGGCGATGCCGGCGTTGCGCGCCACGGATGGGCCACCATTTTGCGACAGCACGATCAGCGACACGCGCGGGTCGGCAGCAGCCATGTGGCGGACCTTTTCGCGGGTATCGTCGGTCGACCGGTCATCCACCACGACGACTTCCAGCGAAACGCCCTCCTGTTGCGTTGCGGAAGCGATTGCCGCCTCGATATACTGCCCCGCGTTGAAGGCGGGGATCACGACGCTGACCTGCATGACGGGGGCTGTTCCTCTGCTCGTTCCCGATGCAAACGCCTCGGAAGGAGAAATATGTCCGCGCCTGAGATTACGGTGATTATCCCTGCATACAACGTGGCGGACTTCATCCTGCCGTGCCTGCGGTCCGTCACGTCCCAGACGCACCGGAACTGGCGCTGCATCGTCGTCGACGACGGCTCGACCGACGGCACCGCGGCGCGTGTCGTGACCCTGAACGATCCGCGCATTACGCTGGTGCAGCAAAGGAATGCCGGCGTGTCGATGGCGCGCAATCATGGCCTGTCGCTGGCGACCGGCCGCTACACCATGTTCCTCGACGGCGACGACATCCTGAACCCCACCGCGCTCGCCCGTCTCGCCGACAGGCTGGACCAGCGGCCCGAGGCGGTGGCGGCGTTCGGCACCTTCCTCAAGATCCTGCCGAGCGGCGCGCCCTATCCGGGGCAGAAGCCGCTCGCCCAGCATCGCTATCCCGACGGCGACGTGCTGGAGCCTTTGCTGCGCGGCAATTTCTTCGCCAATGGCGGGCATGTGCTGGTCCGCACCGAGGTGGCGAAGGCGCTCGGCGGCTTCGACGCGGGCATCCGGCTGAGCGAGGATTGGGAATTCTGGTGCCGGCTCGCGGCGCGTGGCCCGTTCGCCTTCATCGGCAACGAACCGGAGGTCTTCTCGCTGCGCGTCCGGCCGGGAAGCTCCTCGGGCGGGCTCTCGGTCGACTGGGCGAATCACCAGCCCTGCCTTGAGGCCATCGCCGGCAACCGGGAGATTCGGGAGCGGTTCGACGCCCGCCAGTGGCGGCGACTCAACCGATCGATGCGCGCCAGCGGCATGTGGGAGGCCGGCCGCGTGAATTTCACCATGCGCCGCTTCGGGGTGGCCCGGAAATTGATGTGGGGCGCGTTCGGCATGGAGCCCACGGCCAGGCGCGGCGCGATGCTGGCGGCGGCCGAAATCCAGCGCTGGACGGGCCGCGCCCTCCTCTCCCGCCTGCGCTATCGCGACAGCGACATCGAGGCCGACGCCTCCGCCTGACCCAAAGTCCGCTTGGGATCACCCGCCCCTCTGTGCCATGCTGGCGCAGGGGACGTCGGAACGCGCATCGTTATTTTTGACCTTTGTCTTAAACGCTCGGCAAGGTCGCCCGGTCTATGAGAGAAAATATTAACGAGCGGAGAGGCAGGGGGTGATCGAAGATCCACCGATCCTGAAGGGCGATGAGCCAATGAAATCCGACGGCCTCGTCCGTTCCGGCGACGTGATCCCCAATTCTCAGCCGCACGATGCCGCCCGGCAGGAGTCGATCGATCCGGTCGCGCCCGCCAATGTCCGCCCGCTCGGCGGGCGACGCATCTCCTTCGCCGCCTGGGGCCTGGCGGCCGTCGCGGGCATCGCGATCTGGACGCTCATCTTTCGGCTGATCTGATCCGCTCCTCCGGCAGGCCGGACCAGATGCACAGCAGCATCAGCAGCACCAGGATAGGCGTGAACAGCAGATAGCCGCCGCCCACCACGAAGGTGGTGAACGCCAGCACCGACAGGATCGCATAGTCCCGCCGCCACAGCGTGCCGAGGAACATGACGATGAACGCGCCGATCCCGATCAGGCCATAATCCATCACCAGCTTGGCGATGGAATTGCCCGTCCCCTCGACATGATAGAGATAGCGCTCGGTCGCGCCCGGCCCCCAGCCGATCAGGATGCGCCCCTCCTGCATCAGGTCCGAGATCGGCAGGAACGGGCCGATGAAGCGCGCATAGCCGCTCGATCCCGAATAGTTCAGCTCGTTCACCCGGCTGGTCAGCGATCCCACCTGCTCGGGGAAGGCCACACTCGCCACCGCGAGGCCCAGCGCGCCCGCGATCAGCAACCCCGCCACGCGCCCGAAATTCTTCGCCGACAGGCAGGCGTAGAAAGGCACCGCCAGCGCCAGCGTCAACGCGCCGGTCCCTGAAAAGGAGAGCAGATAGGCGAGCAGGTAGAGCGGCAGATATTTCGCCCGCCCGAGGATGAAATAATCGAGCACGATGGCGATCGCGAGCGTCTGCGAGAACACGCTCGGCTCGATCAGGAAGAAGCCGTTGGAGCGCAGGATCGACGAGCCGTAATGCAGCGTCGGGTTGAAGTTGAACTGGGACTCGATCAGCACCGGACGCAGCGGCGGCACGGTGAGCATGAAGGAGAAGATCCGCACGCCGCCGAACTGGATCACCCACTGGATGATGCCGAGCACCGCGCAAAGCCGCGTGTAGAACAGGAAGACCGGGAAGATCACCGCCCGATCGAAGCGGCTCCCCGGCCCCAGCACGGTGAAGCCATAGGTCAGCAGGATCGCGAGCAGCGAGGTGAGGCTCGTCCCGAAGCGCGCGTCCGGCGCCAGCAACGCATACAGCGTCGCGATCAGCGTCCAGCCGGCGAACATCATATAGAGCGCCGCCCCGCGCTCGCGCACGGTGGCGATGCCGGTGGCCACCGCCCAGCCGAGCAGCAGCCCGAAGGCCGGCAGGCTGAAGAACAGTGCGCTCCCGCCGAACATATGCCCGAAACGCTGGAAGATCATGCAGATGATGAAGCCCGCATGGGCGAAGATCAGGCTGCGGCGGGTGTCGAACGCCTCCGCCGCCGGAATGCGGACGGGGGATGCCATCAGGTCCGTCCAGTTGCCGCGCCGGATGGTGGGTTGCAGTGCCGTCATCGGCCGGCCTTCCCTCGCCCCATCCCGGCTTCGGGGCGGATGACGGAATGTCCGCTCATCCGCGGAAAGGCACGGTTCATCCTTCCGCCTGCGGCTCCAGGCCCCCTGGCGAGGCGAGCCGATCGCAGGCCCTGCATCCCGGCCGCACTGCGCGCGTTACGTCGCGGGCCACCCAACAGGAAGAACCCATGATCCGATCCTTGATGACCGCCGCGTTCCTTGCCGTCCCCCTCGCCTTCGCAAGCCCCGCCAGCGCCGATCCGCTGATGGGCGTCTACAAGGGCGCGGGCTGCGACGGCGCGGGCCGCCTGCCGCGCTACGAAGGCGTGATGGGCCGCAAGCTCGACAGCGTGACCGATTTCTTCTCCTCCGAAAGCTGGGACAGCCTGCTGAGCGGCGCCACTTGGGCGCTCGGCTGCTGGCAGGGCAAGCCCTACAAGCTGATGATCGGCGTGCCGCTCACCGTGAAGGGCGCCACTCTCGCCCAGGTCGCCGCCGGCCAGTATGATGACCAGTTCAGCAAGCTCGGCGCGTTGCTGGTCGCCAAGGGGCAGGCGAACGCCACGCTCCGCCTCGGCTGGGAGTTCAACGGCGACTGGTATCCCTGGGCGGCGGGGAAAGACCCGGCTTCCTTCAAGCCCGCGTTCCGGCATGTGGTCAGCCTGCTGCGCGCGACGCCCGGCCAGCATTTCGCGATCGCCTGGAACCCATCGCTCGGCGCTGGCTCCGCGTCGCCCGATACCTTCTGGCCCGGCGACGACGTGGTCGATCTGGTCGGCATCGATTTCTACAATCAGAGCTGGCGCGCGCAGGATACCGATCCGGCCGTCCGCTGGCAGGGCTATCTCACCACCAATTACGGGCTGAACTGGCTGGCTTCCTTCTCGGCGGCGCATGGCAAGCCGATCATCGTGCCCGAATGGGGCACCGGCACGCGGCCCGACGGCCATGGCTGGGGCGACGATCCGCTGTTCATCCACAACATGGCGGCATGGATGCGCGCGCATAACGTCGTCGCCCAGAACTACTGGGATTTCACCGCCTCCGATTATGACGCGACCATGTCGGCCGGCAAGTTCCCGCAGACGCTGGCCGCCTATCAGGCGGAATTCGGCGGCAACGCAGCCCACTGACGCCTGCTCCCGATCAGCTATAATAGACGCCATAGGCGGCATGATCCCGATCGATGTCGCCATGGCCATAAGCGGCGAGCGCGCGCATGTTGACGCGGGTGGTGACCACGCCCATCGGCTCGATATCGAGCGCGCGCATCCGCTTGAGCGCGGCCGCCGCCGTCTGCCGCGGCGTGCCGTTCCAGCGGACCACCATCACCACGTCGTCGAGCTGGCGCAGCAACAGGCGCGCGTCGGACACCGCCAGCGCCGGCGCGGCATCGAAGATCACGAAATCGAACCGCCCCGCCAGCATCGAGCGCAGCGCCTGCACGCGCGCGGAGTCGAACAGGTCGTGGCTGCTGGCGAGCGCCTGTGCGACCGGCAGGATCATCGCGCCCGACGCCTCGTCGCGGACCAGCGCGGCCTCCAGCGGCAGATTGTCGCGCAGCACCTCGACGAGGCCGACACGCGGCTGGAAGCCCAGCCGGCTCGCCACGGCCGGGCGGCGGACGTCGGCGTCGATCAGCAGCGTGCGGCTGCCCGCCATGGCCGAGACGCGGGCGAGCGAGATCGCCATCGTCGTCTTGCCCTCGCCCGGCCGTGCCGAGGTGATCCCCATCGTCACCGGCCCGTCATGGCGCTTGTGGCGCAGCGCGGCGAGGCGGACCGCGCGCAGCGATTCCGCATAGAGCGACGCCGGCCGCGCCAGCGCGAAGTCGATCGCCGCGATACGCGCCTCGTCGCCGCGCGCGATCGAGCGGATTTCCGGCACGTTGGAGATATGCGGCAGGCCGAGCTTGCTCTCGACATCGCCCGAGGTGACGAGCTTGCGGTCGAACGCCTCGGCGATCCACACCGACGCCGCCGCCACGATCGCCGCCAGCGCGAGGCCGATCAGCACGATCAGCGGCTTGTTGGGCGAACTCGGCCGCAGCGGCAGCGCGGCGGGCGAGAAGATGCGGGCATCCTCATCCGCCACCAGCGCCTGGCTGCTGATCGAGTTACGGCGGGTGAGCAGCGTCTGATACGTGTCGCGCAGGCCATCCGCCTTGCGCTGCAACTCGTTGAGCTTCACCGAGGCGGCGTTGTTGGCCGCGAGCGTGCCGCTGGTCTGGGCGACCGTGCCCGCCGCATTGCCCGCCTGATCGCGGGCGACCTGCGCATTGGCCTTCAGATTGGCGATCTGGCGCTTGATCTCCGCGTTGATCTGCGCGTCGATGGTGTCGAGCTGGTCCTTCACCTTCACCAGATCGGGATGACCGGGGCGGTAGCGGGACGAGAGATCCGCATAAGTGGCCGCCAACTGGGAACGCTGGGCACGAAGCTGCTGCACCACCGGAGACTGGAGCGCCGCGCCGACGTCTCCGCCGTTCGAGCCCTTCCTGATCTGCGCCTCCGCCGTCGCCAGCCGGGCGTTCGCCTCGGCCAGGTTCGCGCGGCTCTGCGCTTCCTGCTGCTTGTAGGTGGAGAGTTCCTGCTCGGTGAAGGTGGTGTTCTGCGTGGCGAACAGGTTGTGCTGGGCGCGATAGTCCGCCACCGCCGCTTCGGCCTGCTCAAGCTGGCCGCGCAGGCGATCCAGCTCGTCGCCCAGCCCCTGATCGACATTCTGCACGGCCGCATGGCGCGACTGGCCCTTCACCGCGAGATATTGCTGGCCCACTTCGTCGGCGATGCTCTTGGCCAGCAGCGGATCGGCCGCCGTATAGGCGATCGACACCACGTTCGACTGGCCGGGCCGGTCCACCTTGAGGCTGGACGCGAGGATCGACGCCGCCGCCGTCTGGCGCAGAGGCGGCGCCAGCGTTTCGAGCTTCTTCGCGAACAGCGGGTTGGAGGCGAGATTCAGCGCCTTCACCGTCCCCTCGGCCACCGCCATGGAGCGCATGATCTGCACCTCGGTGTCGGCGGCGTTCTCGGCGGTGGAGAGGCCGGGCAGCACCTCCTTGTCCTTCTCGGACACGTTCAACTCGCGCGAGTTCACCACCATGTTGGCGGTGGCGGTGTAGAGCTTGGTGCGCGTCAGCCCCGTCATCAGCACGATGAACAGCACGCCGACGAACATGACGAGCGCCAGCCACCAGCGCCGGCGAAGGGCCGCCATGGCGCGGCGCAGGCCGTCCACGCGGTCGACGGTGGGCGGCAGCGGGGTGATGCGCCGCGCGACGACGGGCTCGCGAAGGACGGGGACGATGTCGTTCATGGGTCGTTACCTTCTCAGCGTCACGCCGGCGAGAACCCTGTTGTCGACATAGGCCCTGTACCGGTCGGCGCCGTGGGAGGATTGATCGAGCCGGTCGTAATTCAGCTCGAGAGAAGCGAAGCGGTTGAGGCGGTAGGTCATGCCCGCGCTGGTCGCGAGCCGGCCGTCCACACGGTCGAGATTGTTGAACTTGTTGGACTGGTAGCCTACCGACGCGCTCAGGATGATCTGGCGGAACAGCTCATGGTCGATGCGGATCGAACCTTCGCTCGACAGATAGCCGCCGGACCCCGGAATGCCGGAATCGAGCACCGAGCGATCGGCGTTCAGCGTCACGGTGGTGAGCTGGCTCGGGAAGAATTGCAGCCGCGCGTTGAAGCCCACGCCAGACAGATCGGTATAATGGGCCAGGCGGAAATTCTGCCGGATATAGCCGACGCCGATGCTGCCGCGGATCAACGCGGCCGGCTCGAAATCGACACCGGCGAGGAGCTGGTATCCGTGGGAATCGCGTTCCGGCGTGTCCACGGTGCCGGTGCGGAAATTGCGGCTGTTGTAGCTCGCGCTCACGAACCAGGCGAGCGCGGGCGATTGCGCATAGGAGGCGCGGACGCCCACCCGGTAGCTGGTGTTGTCGCTGGTCTGCTGGTCGTAGACCGAGCCGTCCGCCAGCCGCCCGTTGCGATAGTCGAACCGCGCCACCCGCGCGTCGCCGGTCACGCGCAGCCGCCCGAAATCCTGCGTCAGCGCCACCGCGCCGGACTGCTCGGCATAGCGGACGGGATGGATGGTCTGGGCGAAGATGTCCTGCGACAGGCGGGACTGGTGGTCGCTCTCCACGCGGGCGGCGGCACGCAGGATCGTGTCCCGGCTGATCTGGTAGAGGCCCGAGGCGGTCACCGCATAATCGGCGATATTCTCGCTGGTGCGGTGGAAATAGCGGTCGATCGTGCCGGTGGCGTCGAGGGAGACGCTGTTCTGGCTCCAGTTGGACTGGATCAGCGCCTCGGGCCGGAATCGCACGAAGCCGTCGGACACCCGGTCATGCTCGGTGGCGAAGATATTGTCGTCATAGCCGCCGCTCACGCTGATCGAGGGCGAGAGCGTGAAGGCACCGAGCGGGATGCCGGGCGGGACATAGCCCGGCTGAACCCGCTCCAGCACGGCGGTGTAGCGCTTTTCGATCTGCGGCGGCTCGGGCGGCAGCAGCGGCGCGTCCTGCGGAGATGCGACGGCGGGCGCGGCGAAGACGCCTCCCAACAGGCCGAGCATCGCGCCATGTCGCCAGGAGAAGGGGCGGGGGTGCGCCACGAACTCAGAAATGCCGTTCCCGGACCCTGATGGTGTCGCCCGGCTGCACGATCAGGTCTGCGGTGAGCGGCTCGCGCTGCTCGGCGGCCGCGCCGCCATGGCGGATCATGACGATCTTCTGGTTGGCGCGGTAGGTGAAGCCCCCGGCGGTGGCGACCGCGGCCAGCACGGTCATGCCCGACTGATAGGGATATTGGCCCGCCTTGTTCACCTCGCCCAGCACATAGACGGGACGCGTGGAGACCATATCCACCACCAGATGCGGATCTTTGAAATAATGCGCGTCGAGCTGCTTCGTCAGCGCGTCGCTGAACTCACCCAGCGTCAGGCCCTGCGCCTTCATCATGCCGACCAGCGGGAAGGAGATCTCGCCTTCGCTGTTGACGGAATATTCGCCGCTCAGATTGGGCTCGTTATAGACCGTGATGCGCACCCGGTCGTCCGGCCCCAGCTTGTAGACATAGGGGGCCGGCGCGGCCGCGCCCTGCGGCGTCCCGGCGATGTCGTTCGCGCAGCCCGCGACGGGCAGCACCAGCAACAGCCCCGCGATCATCCGCTTCATCCGGTTCATGCTTTTCTCTCGCCTCCACTTTCGGCCGCCGCAGCCCTTGCAATGCTGCGGCGCGACGCATGTTCCGCGCCTCGGCTCCGCCCAGCGGCCATCCGTCGCAGGAAGCCCCAGCCCCATGCGAAATGCATGGTGGCCAGCGCAGGCGCGGCGAGCAGGACGCAGGCCGATCCCGCATCGATCGCAAGGCTCAGGCTAGCCGCCAGCAGTACCGCGAAATAACCGAGCGGAACGACCAGCGCATAAGGGGTGACCAATGACAGGATCAGGCTGGCCGTCACCGCGAGCAGCACCGCCGGCGGCAGCATCTGCCGCAGCCGGAGCGTCTCGCCATGCTTGAGCCAGGTCTGCGCCCGGCCCGATCCGTAGCGGCGATATTGCTTCGCGAGGCCGGTCAGCGTCGAGCGCGGGAAATAGGTGACGGGAATGCCGACATCGAGCCAGATTCGCCCACCCTGCGCCCTGATGCGCGCATCCAGCTCGGCGTCCTCATTGGCCTCGAAGGTTTCGTCATAGCCCCCCGCTTGCTCGAAGGCGGCGCGGCGGAAGGCGGCGTGGTGGCCATGATCGACGAAGCAGGAAACGCGCCCCATGCGATGCGCCGATCCGCCCGTGCCGACGCGGCTGTTCTGCGCCGCCGCCACCGCCCGCTGGAGGCAGTTCCGCCCGACCGTGTCGAGCCGCACCACCACGCTGTCCGCCCCGCTGGCCTCCAGCGCGGCCAGCAGCCGGCCGACATACTGGCCGGGATAGAGCGCATGGGCATCGACGCGCACGATCACGCCGAAGCGCCGGTCCGCCATCGCCACCGCGCGGTTGACGCCGGCCGCCTGGATGCGATCCGGGTTGTCGATCAGGCGGACGCGCGGCTCGCTCCGGGCGATGCGATGCACCGCCTCCTGCGTGCCGTCGCGGCTACCGCCGTCGGCGACGAGAATCTCGCCGACCACCTCCGGCGGCTCGGCCAGAAGATGCCAAAGCAGCCCCTCGATATGGGCGATCTCATTCAGGGTCGGGATGACGACCGCAGCCGGTCCGTACTGGGTCATGCGGGGGTCCATTCGGGGAGCAGCGCCGCGACGAAACGCTCGCTGGAACGCGCGAGGCCGCCTTCGGCCAGCCGCCGCGCGGCGATCGCGCGATAGGCGGCGAGGCGATCGGGCTCGGTCACGCGCTCCATGGCGGTCGCGAGGTCGGTGGTGGCGAAGTCGATGCGGTGCGTGTCGGGGAGATAATCCCGGAACACGTCGATCTCGCTGGCGAGGAGCGGCAAGCCATAGGTCATCGCCTCCAGCATCACGAGCGGCACGCCCTCCCAGCGGGACGGCATCAGCAGCACGTCGGCGGCGGCGAGCGCGTCCTGCGGACGCTCTGTCCAGGGAATGGTGCGGATCGCCACGCGCCCTTCCAGTTCGGTGCGGATCTGCTCGCACAGCGCCGCCCCCTCGCCGCCGCCGACGATCAGGAAGGTCCAGCCCTTGAGCCGATCGGCCTGCTGCCGCATCGCGTCCGCCAGCGTGTCGAGGCCTTTCTGGCGCACGTCGAGCCGGCCGAGGAACAGCGCGACGCGCGCTTCCTGCTCCAGCCCCAGCGCGACGCGAGCCCCTTCCCGCCCCGGACGCGGCGGCGGATCGACGACATTGTCGACCACGGCCACCGGAGAACGTCCACCCGCCGCCGTCACCTGCCCCGCCACGGCGCGGCCGGGCACGATGAAGCGATCGGGGCGCCGATAGAGCCTGCGCCGGACCATGTCCCCCGGCACGCCCGCGCGGCCGAGTTCCGCCATGCGATGCGCCATCGGCACATAGCTCACGAGGAACTGGCCGGCGGGCGCCGCCAGCGTCGGCACGGCGCAATTCTCGATCCGGCCTTGCAGGAGCAGCGTCGTGGTCGGCCGTTCCTCCGCGATCAGACGGCGGACGGCGCGGGCATAGCCCTGCCGGAAATCCGCCAGATAGGGCTCGGCGCGCCGCTTGGTGAAGCCCCAGCCCTTCGCGTCGAAACGCTCGGAGGCGAAGCGCGCCAGTCGGTCCGACAGGCGGACATTGCCCGCCGGGAAGCGCATGGCGATCCGGTCGAAGGCACGGCTTTCCACCAGTGCCGGCAGGAAGCGCAGGAACATCGCCTCGTGCCCGCCGAAATCGAGGCTGTCCTGAATCACCAGCAGCGAACGCATCATCGCTTCGCCTCCGCATGGTCGCGGATCGCCCGTTCGTAGACGGTGCGCGTGAGCCCGCCGATCTCGGCCCAGCCCATCACGTCGTGCGCGGGCCGCTGGGTCGGGCGGCGGCCGATCGAATCCGTGATGGCGGCGGCGAGCCGGTCGATATCCTCGGGCGGAACGAGCGCGCCCGCGCCCGGCGCCTCGCCCAGCATCGCGCGGAAGGCACCGAGATCGCTCGCGATCAGCCAGCGATCCAGCTCGGCGACGAGATGGAGCACGCCGCTCGCGTCGATGGTGCGATAGGGGAAGATGAAGGCGTCCGCGCTTCGCAGCAGGGAGGCCATCTCGGCCTCGCCCAGCCGCCGGTCGCGCAGCACGAAATCGAGGCCCAGCCCCAGGGCGCGGGCACGCGCGCGGATCGGCTGGACATCGATCTGCGGCTCGCCCGCGACGATCACCTCCAGCCTCTCGCGGGTCGCGGGATCGATGCGGCCGAGCGCCTCGACCAGCAGGTCCGCGCCCTTATAGGCCTGGAGCCGGCCGAACAGCACCACGCGCCAGCGCTCGCCCGAGCGAGGCTCGGGAGGGGCCGGCATCAGGGGCAGCAGACCATGCGGGACGATGCTCACCCGCTCCGACGGCAGACCCCGCGCCAACAGCGCGTCGCGCCCCTCGGCGGTGTGGACGATGAGATGGTCGGCCGACGCCAGCACCGCATCATAGCCGCTCACCTGAAGCGCGCTGACCGGGCGGCCGTTGAACGGCTTGATGTCGTGGACGGTCATCACCACCGGCCGCGACCGGCGGATCCGCGCGATGGCCCGGGCATCCAGCAATGGCAGCGCCGCCCACTGGAAATGCACGAGATCATGCGCTTTGGCCCGCGCGACGAGCCGATGCAGACCGGCGGCATGTTCCAGCCCCTTCACCGCCTTCGCCCATCGGCCGGCACGCCGGCGCCGGCCGTCGGTCCACGCGTAGAAGAAGCGATCGGTGGCGAAGGCGGAAAGGAGATCCTCCTCCCCCGCCCTCAGCCCGCGTGTCGCCCAGACCGGATCGATGCCGTTGGCCGCGAGGCCGCCCGACAGAGCCGCGTCATAAGGCGCCGTGAACAGCGAGGGATCGACTTGCAGCACGGCCAGGCGGCGGAGGGGAGTCCCACCGTCCCGGCCGGCTGCAAGTTCGTTCGCCTTATCCATCCACGCACGCTTCGGATGCAGGGGCGCGTTCAGAACGACCCCTTGCTGGCCAGCACCGCCGGAACCGTCCGCACGAGGATCGAGATGTCGGTGCCCACCGATCGGCTGCGGCTGTAGACGGTGTCCATCGCCACGCGGCGGCGATAGCTGGTGTCGTTGCGCCCGCTCACCTGCCAGAGGCCGGTGATGCCGGGGCGCACCGCGCAATAGAAACGGAAGTAGCGGCCATAGCGCGCCACCTCGTCGGCCACGATCGGGCGCGGGCCGACCAGGCTCATATGGCCCACCAGCACGTTGAAGAGCTGCGGCAGCTCGTCGAGGCTGGATTTGCGCAGGAAACGGCCCAGCGGCGTGATCCGCGGGTCCATCCTGAGCTTCTGGTCCATCGCCCATTCCGCCCGCGCCGCCGGATCGGTTTCCAGAAGATGGCGCAGACGCTCCTCGGAATTGCGGACCATCGTCCTGAGCTTGAGGCAGGGGAAGCTGTGCCCGCCCCGCCCGATCCGGCGATGCACGAAAATCGGGCGGCCGCCATCATGCGCCATGATGGCGAGGCAGAGGATCACGATCACCGGCAGCAGGATCGCCAGGGCGATCGCCGCAATCATCACATCCATAAACCGCGACGCATTGGCGTCGAATACATGGATTGCCGTTTTCCGATCTGCCGACTTATCAATATTGGCCGTAACTCGCTCGATCGACATACGCGAACGAAAGAAGCCATCATACGCCATGGCCCACCCTTCCGAATCCTGACTGGAACGCCGCGGTGCAATATCTCTGCTTTTTTTGACAATGCCCAGTCTTTCATGCTCGGATCATCGCGCATTACTAGACAGTTCATCGCAATTGCGAAATGACGACTTTATGGATTTTTCTATTCATCGCCACGCCGCAACGACTGATCGAAACAGCGATAACAGCGCTGTCAGGGCGAACACCCGCCTTCGACGAACGTTCCATGGCTGACGCAATTTTTCGCATGTGAGACGAAAAAGCCGCGTTCGTCTGCTACGCGGCCTTTCGATTCACAAAGCGATGCTCAGCCTTGTGCGGACCGTCCGTCGAGGGCGGCGGACAGCTTCTCGCGGTCCAGTCCACCTTCCCAGCGCGCAACGACGATGGTCGCCACTGCGTTCCCGACATAGTTGGTCAGGCTGCGGCATTCTGACATGAACCGGTCTACACCCAGGATGAGTGCCATGCCGGCGACCGGAACATCGGGCACGATCGAAAGGGTCGCGGCCAATGTGATGAAGCCCGCGCCGGTCACGCCGGCCGCGCCTTTCGAGGACAGCATCGCCACGCCGAGCAGCAGCGCCTGCTGACCCCATGTCAGATGCACGTCGCAGGCCTGCGCGATGAACAGCGCGGCGAGCGTCATGTAGATATTGGTGCCGTCGAGGTTGAAGGAATAGCCGGTCGGCACGACGAGGCCGACGACGGGCTTGGCGCAACCGGCCGCCTCCATCTTCTCAATGAGCGCGGGCAGCGCGGCCTCCGACGAGGAGGTGCCGAGCACCAGCAGCAGCTCGGCCCGGAGGTAACGGATCAGTTTCAGGATTGAAAAACCGTTGGCCCAGCCGACAGCGCCCAGCACCACCAGGACGAAGATCAGCGCCGTGAGATAGAAGGTCGCCACCAGCCCGGCGAGATTGGCGAGCGTCCCCACACCATATTTGCCGACGGTGAAGGCGATCGCCCCGAACGCACCCACCGGCGCCGCGCGCATCAGGATACCGACCAGCCGAAAGACGATGCGGGAGAGATGTTCCAGCATCTCGATCACCGGCCGCGCGGGCTCGCCGACCAGCGAGGCGGCGACCGCGAACAGCACCGCGATCAGCAGCGTCTGGAGGATATCCCCCTCGGTCAACGGCGAGAGGATGGTGGTCGGGATGATATGGGTGAGGAAACCCACGATCGACTGTTCGTGCGCGGCCTTGGTATAGCTGGCCACCGCCCCCGGATCGAGCGAGGCGGGCGCGATGTGCAGCCCCGATCCCGGATGGACGAGATGGGCGACGGTGAGCCCCACGAACAGCGCCAGCGTCGAGAAGGTGAGGAAATAGGCAAAGGCCTTGGCCGCCACCCGGCCGACCGCGCCCAGCTCCCGCATCCCCGCGATACCGGTGACGATGGTGAGGAAGATCACCGGCGCGATCACCATCTTCACCAGATTGATGAAGGCGTCGCCCAGCGGCTTCATCGCCGCGCCCACGGAAGGAGCGAAGATACCGAGCAGGGCGCCCAGCGCGATCGCCACCAGAACCTGGAGATAGAGATGTCCCGCGGCATGGGGGCGGGCATCGGCGGCGGGCTGGCTTTCGGGTCGCAACATGCGTCGTTCAGATCCTCTCGGCGCGGGCGGGCGTCAAGCGAACACCTCGGCCAGCATGGGGACGGCCAGCCCCTCGCGGACCCGCCTCAGTTCGACATAGACCGCCGCGAAGAAGCCGGCATGTACGATCGCGCTCAAGATCGCCACCAGCGCCTGCACCGCGATCAGCAGCACGGAGGCCGGGCCGCTATCGCCGATCAGCCCTCGCATCGCGACATTGCCCATCAGAGACACCAGCATCGTCAGCACCAGCATCAGCAGGGCGACGACCAATATCCGCCCCCGCGAGCCGATAGCGAGCGCACGGCTCCGGCGAAGGGCCTCGATGATGCCGGTCCGCTCGTTCACCATCACCGGAATCGCGGCGAGCCAGTTCAGCGCCATCACCACGCCGGGCACGACGAACAGCAGCAACGACGCCAGGAAACCCAGATAGCCGAGCATCGCCACGGCCAGCACCGGCAGCAGCAGCCGCGGCGCCAGCCGGATCGCGGAACCCAGCGTGCCACCCCGCCCCTCGCCCCGCTGCGCCCAGAAGCGGATCGCCGCGATGTAGAACAAGAAACTGCACAGCAGGAGCGCGAGCATTCCACCGATCATGGTCGCGGGAAAGGCGTGGAACAGCCCGATCAGGCGATCGGCCTGCGCATTCGCCCCCGCACCGGGCGATGCCGCCGATAGCTGCGGCATCATCGCGCGGAGCATCGTCATCCAGAGCACCTGCGGAAGGCCCACCAGCAACAGCGCGAGCCCGGCCAGCGGCCACCCCTCCCTGCCGAACGCGGCGAAGCTCCGCCCCATGACGCGGCCGATGTCGAATGCCTCGATCAGTTGAGCCGGCTCCCGGCGGGAACGCAGCCATAGCCAGATGCCGAGCGTCGCGAACGGACCCAGCAGGAACAGGCCGAGCATCAGCATGGTCATCACGATCGGAGCCCCCTCACGAACGCTATCGGTTCCCCTTCCTGTCTCTCCCGCCTCGGGGGCGTCTGTCCAGCCGCAACGCGCTTGCCTCCCACGCCCGAAACGATAGTCTCGGCCCGCCTGGGGCAGGCACGGGGGTGTGATCCGGGTGCGTTCGACGACGGGGTCAGCAGCGACGGGCGCGGGCGGAGACGCCTTCGCGGCCGCCCATGCGCGGGTGCTGGCGGACCCGCAGATCCAGTTCGCCCTCCCGCATCTCCAGAGGCCGGAGCCGCCGCCATGGCTGATCCGGCTGGCGCACGCGCTGGCCGCGGCATGGCCCGCGATCCGCATCGTCGGCCTGGTCGTGATGGGGATGGCGGCCGTCGTCCTGATCGGGCTGATCGGGATGCGCCTGTTGAAGCTCAAATGGCCATGGAAACGCCCCGGCCGGGAGGAGCCCCCGCCCGAGGAGGACGAATGGCGCCCTGACGCCGCGCCGGCCCGCGCCCTGCTGGCCGAGGCGGACGCGCTCGCCGCCGCCGGCCGCTATGCCGAAGCCGCCCGCCTGCTGCTCCAGCGCTCGATCGAGGACATCATGCGCCGCCGCCCCGGCCTCGTCCGCCCGGCGACGACCAGCCGCGATCTCGCGGTGGCGCCGTCGATGCCCGTCGCCGCCCGCCCTGCCTTCACCGCCATCGCCGAGGTGGTGGAGATGAGCCTGTTCGCCGATCGCGGCGCCACCGCCGGCGCGTGGGACAAGGCGCGCGGCGCCTATGCCGACTTCGCGCTGCCGGGGCATTGGCGATGAACGCCTCCGATGCACCTTTCTCCACCCGCGCCGTCGCGATGATCGTCATCGCGGGCGGGGTGGCGTTCGCCGCCTTCCTGCTGCTGGTCGCCTTCGCTCCCGATTTCCGATCCGGCCATGACGCGCGCGCCCATGCCCTCTCCACCAGCGGCACCGGCTATGCCGGCCTCGTCGAACTGGCGGACGCGATGGGCAGCCATTCCCTGATCGTCCGGGATGACGGGCATATCTGCACGGCCACGCTGCTGGTCGTGACGCCCGAGGCGTATGGCGATCCCGCCGCGCTTTCCCGGCTGGTCGATCGCCATTGCAAGGGCGCCATGCTGATCGTGCTGCCCAAATGGCGTACTCAGCCCCTCCCGGCGCACAGAAGCTGGGCGCAGACCATCGGCATGGATCCGCCCGGCGCCAACATCGCGGCGCTCCGCAAGGTCGCGCCCGGCATCGCGCTGGAGCAGACGCCCTTCGCCGGCACACCGCGCCTCCGGGCGGCGGATATCCCCCGCCTCGCCCGCGCGCGGATCGGATCGCAGAAGGAACAGCAGCGGCTGACCGGCAAGGGCTTTACCCCCCTCCTCCTCGACCACGACGGCCGCGCCGTCCTCGGGCAGGTCGATGGCACGCGCATTTATGTGCTGGCCGAGCCCGATCTGCTCAACAATCAGGGGATGGCCGATCCCTGGACCGCGCGGCAGGGCTGGCAGGTGGTCGATGATCTCATGCCCAGCGACGAGCTGGCCTTCGACCTCACGACCAACGGCTTCGGCCGGCAGAAGAGCCCGCTCCAGCTTCTCTTCAAGCCGCCCTTCCTGCCAGTGACGCTCTGCATCGTCGCGGCCGGGCTGCTCGCGGGATTGCACGGCGCCTTCCGCTTCGGTGCACCCGCCGGGCAGGGCCGCGCGATCGCGCTCGGCAAGCTGACGCTGGTGGACAATGCCGCCCAGCTCTTCCGCGCGGCACGCAAGGAGCATCGCGTCGGCGGCGCCTATGCCGCGCTCACCCGCGATCTGGCCGCGCAGGCGACGGCGGCGCCGGCCCGCCTCTCGGGCGAGGCGCTCGATCGCTATCTGGACCATGCCGGCCGCCACGCCGGCGACGAACCCTACGCCACCCTCGCCTGGCACGCCGAGACGGCGGAGGACCGGGATCAACTGCTCGGCGCCGCGCACGCCCTGTACCGCTGGAGAAGGAACCGCACGCGATGACGCTCGATGAGGTGAAGGGGCTGGGCGACCGCATCGCGGGCGAGGTCGGCAAGGCGGTGGTCGGGCAGAAGGAGACGGTGCGCCATCTGCTGATCGCGCTGTTCTCGGCCGGGCATGTGCTGCTGGAGGGGCCGCCGGGAACGGCCAAGACCTTCCTCGCCCAATGCTTCGCGGCGACGCTGGGGCTGGATTTCAAGCGCATCCAGTTCACGCCGGATCTGATGCCGGGCGACATCACCGGCTCCAACATCTTCAACTTCCAGACCTCCGCCTTCTCGCTGACGCGCGGGCCGGTGTTCTGCGACCTGCTGCTTTCCGACGAGATCAACCGCGCTCCGCCCAAGACGCAGGCCGCGCTGCTGGAGGCGATGCAGGAGCGTTCCGTCACGCTCGACGGCACCTCGCACGCTCTGTCGGATCGCTTCATGGTGGTGGCGACGCAGAACCCGATCGAGAACCAGGGCGTCTATCCGCTGCCCGAGGCGCAGCTCGATCGCTTCCTGTTCAAGCTGCTGGTCGATTACCCGGACGAGGACGAGGAACTCCGTATCGTCGCCACCCACGGCGCGGAACGCGGCTCGCCGACGCCCGGCCGCTGGGGCATCGAGCGACAGGCCGATGCCGGGACTTTGACCGCCGCCGTCGCCACCGTCGCGCAGGTGACGCTGGTGGACGAGGTGGTGCGCTACATCGTCCGCCTCGTCCGCGCGACGCGGGCGAGCCCGGAACTGACGATCGGCGCAAGCCCCCGCGCCGCCGCGATGCTGGCGGGCGCGGCGCGGGCGGCGGCCGCGCTCGACGGGCGCGACTATGTGGTGCCCGACGATGTGCGCGCGCTGGCGCCGGCCGTGCTGCGCCATCGCCTCGCCCTCTCGCCCGCCGCCGAGATCGACGGCCGCCGCCCGGAGGAAGTGGTCGCCACCCTCATCGCCGAAGTCGAAGCCCCGCGTTGACGCCCCGCGCCGGCCTCTACCCGACCGCGCGCGCCGTGCTGCTGATGGCGGCGGGCGCTCCGGCCGCGCTGACGATCGGCATCGTCTGGCCGCATCTGTGGACGCTGGGCTTCGGGTGGATGCTCTTCGTGGTGCTGCTGCTCGGGCTCGATATGGCGCTGGCGGCACGGCAGGTGACCGTGACGCTGAATATGCCGCGCTCGGCTCCGGTGGGCGGCACGGTGGAACTCCGGCTCGCGACCGATACGCCCGGCAGCGTGCAGGCGACCGTGGACATCGACGATCGCCTCACCCCGCTCGACCCGCTCCGCCCCACATTGTCGCGCGAACGGCCCGAGGCGCGTATCCCGCTGGAGGCCTCGCGGCGCGGCATCGCCTCGCTTTCCGCCCTGTGGCTACGCTGGAAAGGCCCGCTCGGCCTCGTCTGGAAACAACGCCGCGAGCCACGCGACGAAGCCGTCCTCATCACCCCCGACACCCGCCCGGCGCGCGAGCGGAGCCAGCTCTTCATCCGCCACGCCCAGGCCGGCGAGACGGCACGGCGCGAGATCGGGACGGGCGCGGAGTTCCAGTCGCTCAAACCCTGGATCGACGGCATGGACCGCCGCGCGATCGACTGGAAGCAGTCCGCCCGCCACGCCATGCTGCTCGCCAAGGACTGGCAGATCGAGCGCAACAACCAGATCGTCCTCGCCATCGACGCCGGCCGGGCCATGGCCGAACCGGTCGGCGGCGTGCCCCGCATCGATCGCGCCGTCTCGGCCGCGCTGCTCGCCGCCTATGTCGCGCTGAAGCTGGACGATCGTGTCGGCCTGTTCGCCTATGCCGAGCAGCCGCTGGCGGCGAGCGCGATCGGTCACGGCATCGCTGCCTTCCCGGCGATCCAGCGGCTCGCGGCTGGCATCGACTATGGCACGCGCGAGACGAACCACACGCTCGGCCTCACCCGCCTCGCCCAGCGGCTCGACCGGCGGACGCTGATCGTGCTGTTCACCGAGTTCACCGATCCGACCAGCGCCGAGCTGATGGTGAAGGCCTGCGCCCCACTGCTCAAGCGTCACCTGCTGATGTTCCTGATCCATCGCGACGAGGAGTTGGAGAGCCTCGCCGCCGCCGAGCCGCTAACACCGGAGGACGTCACCCGCGCCGTCGCCGCGCAGGCTCTGCTCCGCGAACGCGCGATCGTCGCGGCGCGGCTGAAGCGGATGGGCGTGCATGTCGTCGAGGCATCGCATGAGGGCGGCGGTTCGGCGCTGGTCGAAGCCTATCTGATGCTCAAGCGGCAGAGGCTGTTGTGAACGCCCCCCTCCCCTCCGCCCGCTTCCGCGCCGAGCGCGAGGCCGACTGGCGGCGCCTCGAAGCCCTGCTCGATCGCGCCGAGAAGCGCTCGGCGGCGGCCCTCGACGAGGAGGAGCTGCTCGCCCTCCCCACCCTCTATCGCGCCACCATCTCGGCGCTGTCGGTGGCACGCGAGACGTCGCTGGACAGGGCGCTGATCGAGTATCTGGAGGGGCTTTCCACCCGCGCCTATTTCTTCCTCTACGGCGTGCGCGGGCGGATCGGCCCCCGCCTCCTCGCCTTCTTCCGGCGGGACTGGCCGGCGGCGATGCGTGCGCTATGGCGGGAGACGATCGCCTCCGCGCTGCTGCTGCTCGCGGGGACGATCGCGGGCTATGCGCTGGTCGCCTCCGATCCGGGCTGGTTCCCGGCGATGGTGTCCGGCGATCTCGCGCAAGGGCGCGGGCCGGAGGCGACGACCCAGATGCTCCGCGACGTGCTCTATGGCGGCGGCCATGGGCGGCATCTGGACGGGCTGGAGATGCTCGCCACCTTCCTCTTCACGCACAATGCGCAGATGGCCCTGCTCTGCTTCGCGCTGGGCTTCCTGCTGGCGGTGCCGAGCAGCCTGCTGCTGGTCGCCAACGGGCTGACGCTGGGCGCCTTCCTCGCGCTCTACGCCGGGCGCGGACTGGCCGGCGATCTGATCGGCTGGCTCTCAGTCCATGGCACCACCGAGCTGTTCGCGATCGTGGTGGCGGGCGCCGCGGGCATCCGCATCGGCTGGGCGGTCGCCTTCCCCGGACGCCTCTCCCGCCTCGACAGCATGGCGGAGGCGGGCCGGCTCTCGGGCACGGCGATGGCGGGCGTGGTCGTGATGCTGTTCGTGGCGGCGCTGCTCGAAGGCTTCGTGCGGCAGCTCGTGACGGTGGAGACGCTGCGATACGTCATCGGCGTGACGATGCTCTGCGTCTGGCTGGCTTATTTCTACGGCACGCCAAGGAAGCCCGCATGAGCCGCCGCCTGCCCGTCGAAGTGAAGCGCGTGCGGATGCTGGTGACGCCCGAGGGCGTGAGCCTGCCGCTCGACCTCGCCGATGCAGGCCAGCGCATGGGGGCGTTCCTGCTCGACCTGCTGATCCTCGGCGGCATCTTCATCGCCTTCACGCTGCTGATGCTGCTGGCGAGCCTTGTCGTCGGCAAGCCGCTCGCCTTCCGCGCGGCGTGGGTGATGTGGCTGGCGGGTGCCTTCTTCCTCCGCAATTTCTATTTCACCTTGTTCGAGGCGCGGCCCCGTGGGCGGACGCCGGGCAAGCGCGCGCTGGGCCTCAGGGTGATCGCGCGCCATGGCGGCCGGCTGACGCTCGACGCCGTGATCGCCCGCAACGCGATGCGCGAGGTGGAATTCTTCCTGCCGCTCACCTTCCTCGCGATGAGCGGCGGGAAGGACGAGCCGGAGGGCTGGGCGATCCTCTGCGGCATCCTGTGGAGCGCGATCTTCCTGTTCATGCCGCTGATGAACCGCGACCGGCTGCGCGCGGGCGATCTGCTGGCGGGCACCTGGGTGATCCGCGCGCCGCGCCGCCCGCTGCTGCCCGAGCTCGCCGACACCGCCGAAGACCTGAGCTTCACCGGCGAGGAGCTGGACGCCTATGGCGTCTATGAGCTGGAGACGCTCGAAACCGTGATCCGGCAGGCCCATGCCCCCGCCGTCGCCACCGTCACCGCCAGCATCGCCCGCCGCATCCGCCGCGAGCATTGGAGCGACGAGGGCGGCCCCCGCGATCTCGCCTTCCTCCAGGCCTATTATGCGGGGCTCAGGGGGCGGCTCGAACAGAAGCTCCTCTTCGGCAAGCGCCGCGCCGACAAGCACGCACCCTCCTGAGCCTTCGTTCGTTAAGCCCTTGGGCGGGCCGGGGAAAAGCCGGAGGACTACCCATGCCGCAGGGCGACAAGGACAAATATACCGACAAGCAGAAGCGCAAGGCCGAGCATATCGAGGAGGGCTATGAGGATCGCGGCATCAGCCACAAGGAGGCCGAGCGCCGCGCCTGGGCGACCGTGAACAAGGAATCGGGCGGCGGCAACAAGTCCGGCTCGGGTCGCGGCCATCCCGATACGCATGAGGCGGCGAAGAAAGGCGGAAAACTGGGCGGCAAGGCCTCGGCCGCACGCCCGGCGGCCGAGCGGTCGGCCTCGGCGAAGAAGGCGGCGGAGACGCGCAAACGCCACGCCCACGGCTGAACCCGCCTCGCAGATCGACCAAGATCGGCCGCGACTCTCTTGCGCTCCTCCGCACGGCTTTTAAGAGCGGGGGCATGACCGTATCTGTCGACATGGGCACCGCGCCGGATGGCGCGCCCGCCGTCATGGATCTTGAGGAACTGCTGGCCACCCGTCTGCTCGTTCAGGGCAATTCGGGCTCGGGAAAGTCGCACCTGCTGCGCCGCCTGCTCGAAGGCAGCGCGCCGTGGGTGCAGCAGGTGATCGTCGATCCCGAAGGTGATTTCGTCACGCTCTCCGATCGCTACGGCCATGTCGTGGTCGATGGCGGCGCGCACAGCGAGAATGAGCTGAAGCGCCTGGCGCTCCGCATCCGCGAGCAGCGCGTCTCGGTGGTGCTGTCGCTGGAGAGCCTTGACGTCGAGGGCCAGATGCGCGCGGCGGCGACCTTCATCGGCACGCTGTTCGATGCGCCCCGCGAGCATTGGTTCCCGGCGCTGGTGGTGGTGGACGAGGCCCAGCTCTTCGCGCCGGCCGTCGCGGGCGAGGTGTCGGACGAGGTGCGCCGTCTGTCGCTGGGCGCGATGACCAACCTGATGTGCCGTGGCCGAAAGCGCGGCATGGCAGGCGTGATCGCGACGCAGCGCCTCGCCAAGCTCGCCAAGAATGTGGCGGCGGAGGCCTCCAACTTCCTGATGGGCCGCACCTTCCTCGACATCGACATGGCGCGCGCCGCCGACCTGCTCGGGCTGGAGCGGCGGCAGGCCGAGCAGTTCCGCGATCTCGCGCGCGGCCATTTCATCGCGCTCGGGCCGGCGGTGTCGCGCCGCCCGCTGCCGATCAAGATCGGCGCGGTGGAGACGTCCGCCCGCAGCGCCTCGCCGAAGCTGATGCCGCTCCCCAACGCGCCCGACGACGAGGCGCGCGCCGCGCTGTTCGAGCGCCCGGCCGAGCTGGACCTGCCGCTCCCCGCCGCCCCGCCGCCTCCGCCGCGCCCGAGCATGGAGCAGTTGCTCCGCTCGATCGAGGCACCCACGCCCGCCGAGGAAACCCGCAACCGCCCCGAACCGACCACCGAGGAGCGTGATGCGGTGGTCGCCGCCTGCCTCGCCGAGATCATCGCCGACGAGGGCGAGAGCTTCCGCCCGGCGGCCGTGCTGTTCCAGGATTTCGGCGTCCGCTGCCGGATGCGCGGCGTGTCGGACTCAGGCCTCGACCTCGCGGCCTTCCGCACCCGCCTCTCGCTCGCCCGCGCGGGCCTCTATGCCGGGATCAACGAGGACGATCCGATGGCCGACGCCGCCCGCGAGGCGGAGCTGCTGCCCGAGGATGCGCGCGGCGTGTTCCTGCTGATCGCGCGCGCCGCGCTGGAGCGGGCGCCCTGCCCGTCGGATGCGGAGATCGCCCGCGTCTACGGCACCCACTCGACGGGCCGCGCCAAGCGCCTGCTGTCCTTCCTCGAAGGACAGGGCGCGATCGTCATCCGCATCGATCTGCGCGGTGGACGAGCGATCGCGCTGCCGACGCTCGGCTGGACCACCGCCGTCTCCGAGCGCGCGCCGACGGATGCCTGACCGGGGATCAGTCGAGCTTGCCGCACTCCGGCAACTTCAGATCCTTGAGATCGGCGCATTTGCGCACCTGCACGCTGCCGTCCGGCCCGGCGTAGATCGCATAGTCGCCGCCCGGCGTGCAGCGCGCCACCCATGTGCCCAGATTGCCGTACGGCCCGCGATAGCGGCTGTGCGTCAGCCTGCCGCAGCGCTGGTTATTGTCGGTGATCGCCCGGCGCAGCGCGCCGTCCCGGTCCGCCTGTTTGAGGTTCATGATCTTCTGGTTGAAGGGATTGGCCCAGTAGGGCGTCGCCGCCAGCGTCGGCGCGCTCAGCGTGAGGGCGAACAATCCGGCCGTCAGAGCCCGCATTTCATCCAACTCCTTCCAGGCGAACCGCCCCTCCTCGAACCCGGGGCACGATTCAGGCGTTCGTTCGCGCAATAGGCCATATCCATCAGGAGGCAACGCACATGAGCAAGGATCAGATCGAAGGCACCGCCAAAAAAGCGGTCGGCGTGGCGCAGGAGGCGATCGGCAAGGTCGCCAACGACGAACAGCTCGAAGCGCGCGGCGTTCTCAACCAGGCGGTCGGCACCGTGCAGGAGGGCTATGGCAAGGTCCGCGACAAGGTGCGCGACCTGATCGACGACGCCCCCGCCACCGCGCGCGAGGCGGTCGATACCGGCCGGGACTATGTGCGCCGGGGCAGCTTCGCGGTGTCGCGCACGATGGGCGACAACACGGCGCTGGTGCTGCTCGCCGCCGGTGCGGCGGGCGCGGCGCTCGGCTGGTTCGCGTTCAAGCGCCGGGGGAAGACCAAAACCGAGAAGTGAGCGGCCACGCCGCCATGGCGATCAAGGTCGTCAGCTATAACATCCGCAAGGCCATCGGCACGGATCGGCTGCGCAAGCCCGAGCGCATCCTGTCCGTGCTGGCCGAGCTGGACGCCGACATCATCTGCCTCCAGGAAGCCGACCGGCGCACCGGAACGCGGCAGAGCGCGATCCCTTTCGATCTGATCGCCCAGCACTCCGCCTATCGCCCCGTCCCCTACGAGATCCGCCCCGGCGGCATGGGCTGGCACGGCAACGCGATCCTGATCCGGCGGGACGCCGAGATACTCGATCATCGCCCGCTCCATCTGCCCGTGCTGGAGCCGCGCGGCGCGGTGATGGCCGACATTGCGATCCGGGGGCAGGCGGTGCGCGTCGTCGGGATGCACCTCGACCTGTCCGGCCTGTGGCGGCGCAGGCAGGCGCGCGCGGTGATCGGCCATGTCGAGGCGTGCGACGGCCATCTGCCCGCCGTGCTGATGGGCGACCTCAACGAATGGAGCCTTGCGGGCGGTTGCCTCAAGGACTTCATGGGGCATTTCACCTTCGCCCCCACCGCACCGAGCTTCCATGCTCGCCGCCCGATCGCGCGGCTCGACCGGATCATGACCACGCCCGACCTCGCCGTGCTCGACGCCGGCACGCACCATTCTCCACTCGCCATGCGGGCGTCGGACCACCTCCCCATCTGGGCGACGATCCGACCACGCTGACGCCTCCGTCAGTAGTGCTTGGAGTAACGCAGCGTCACCGCCGGCCCCGTCGCGCCGCCCGCCTGGCTGAGCAGGCTCAGCGCACGGGAGAGCGCGATGGTGAGCTGGGTCTGGGTGAAGCCCTTGGTGTCGGTGATGACCTCCACATAGATGCTGTTGGAGATATATTTGCCCGCCGCGACCGAGGTGCCGCGCCCGGTCGACTCGTCCGCGCCGAGCACGCGCAGCCGATCCAGCCCCGACGCCCCACGCAGCTTGCCGAGCGGGTTCATGCCCCCGCCCGATCCGCGCAGCGAATTGAGCGCGGCGGCGAGCTGCAACGCCTGCATCGGCGACAGCGACGTCACCGACGAGCCGAACAGCAGCCGCGACAGCACCTCGTCCTGCGGCAGCGCGGGCGTGGAGGTGAAGCTGATCTGCGGCTTGGTCGCCGTGCCGCCGATGTTGATCGTGGCGGTGACGCCCTCCACCGATGTGTCGGCGGTGATGTCGAGATCGGGGTCCAGCATCGGGCCGTTGAATTCCACCCTGCTGCTGTTCTCCAGATCGAGCCTGCGCCCGGCGAAGCTGTAGGTACCGCGCACCACCTGAAGCTGGCCGACCACCGTGGGCGCGCCGGTGGTGCCGCCGATCCGCATCTTGGTGCTCCACTCGGACTCCAGCCCCATGCCGGACACATAGATGCGGTTGTCGGCGCGGACGCGGATGTTGAGCTTCCAGTTGCTCGGCGCCGGGCCGGCGGCGGCGGTCGCCTCGGGCGGCGGCGCGCCCTTGCGATGCACGCCGGTGAGATCGCTCACCTGCGCGGCATCGTTGCGGACGATCTGGTAGCGCGCGTCCTGGATGTTGAGGTCGCCCTTGATGAGCCCGCCCGCCGCCTTCGAATTGGTGACCGAGACGGTGCCCGACACGGTGGCGCCCAGCGAATCCGAGTGCGCGAGCTGGGCGTGGTCCAGCGTCGCGGTCATGTCGATCGGGAAGCCGCCCGCCGCGTCGATGCCGACCGAGCCTGACGCCTGAATCGTCCCCGACCCTGCCTTGCCGGTGAAGCGGTTGAGCTGGAACTGCGATTGGGTGAAGCGCCCGTCGAGGACGATGCCGGTGATCGTCGTGCCGGTCCCATCATTCTCGTAGCGGAGCTGGTTGGCGCGGACGACGCCGGTGATCTGCGGCGCATCGACGCGGCCCGAGAAGTCCGCGCCGACGGCGATCGGCCCGGCGACGGTCTGCCCGCCGATGCCGGTCAGCGTCCACAGCACCTCGGCCGGGCCGTTATAGCGGATGCCCCCGGTGAGCGGCGCCTTCATCAGCCCCGCGAACCCCTCGCCCTGCGGTGCCGCGACCCGCGCCTGTATCCGGCCGATGGTCGAGCCGCCGCGCCGGATGAGGGCGTTGAACGCCCCGCCGCCCTCGCCCAGCGTGCCGAGCATGGCGATGTCCACCGGATCGGAGACGACGAGCGCGCCCGTCCGCCGGAAATTGGCGATGTCCACCCGCGCCCGCGCTTCGGGAATGGCCGAGCCGTGGAGCGTCACGTCCACCGTTCCCGTCGCCTGACCGCTCACCCCGAGCGACGGCGCGAAGGCCTGCGCGATGCCGATGTCGATGCCGTTGAGCCTGGCGTGCGCGGCGCTGCTGGCGCCGGTGCGGCCGGTCAGCTCGACATTGCCCTGCGGCAGCACGATCGTTGCGGGCTGGAGGACATAGTCATGCCCCTGAAGCAGCACGACCGCCGGCTGGGCGAGGCGGAAGGCGATGCCGTTGGCCGAGCCCCTGAGGTTGGCGAGGATGCGCTCGGGCGTGAAGGCGGCCTGCGCCGAAATGTCGAACGGCACCCCGCTCGACCCGGACGCGATCAGCGCCGCCTTGCCGCGCCCGGCCGTGTAGTCGACCGTCGCGCGCGCCGAGCGGACCAGCAGCGTGCCCGTCCGCACATCGACCAGCGCCACCGATCCGTTGAAGGACGGCCCCTCCCTGCGCATCACCAGCACGCCGCGCACCAGCCCCGAACCGATGGTGATCGGCGGTGTGCCCGGCAGCTTCGCACCGTTGGCTGTGATGTCGAGGACCGCCTTCTGGTCCGCGCCCGCCGCCGCAAGCTGAACCTGCCCGCCCAGCCCCGAACCTAAGACATGCAGGGCGCCGGCGAACGGTCCGCTCGCGGTCTGGACGATGCTGCCCTGCACGCCGATGCCCGCGACGAGGAGTTGGTGGACGTCGATCGCCAGCGGCCCCTTGCCGCTGCGGATCAGCACGTCGGCGGCGAACGGGCCATAGTTGGAACCGCCCCTGGCCTTCACCTGATAGCCCGCCTGCGTGCCGGTCAGCACCGCCTCCAGATCGACGAGGCCAACGCCGACGCCCGGTCGCGGCGCCTTCAGCAGGACCACCGGCCTGTCGAGACTGCCGCTCGCGACAAGGCTTGCCGGGCCATAGGTGCGCGACCAGGCCTCCGCCCGGAAGCGCAGCGCGCCATTGCCGAGATTATACGCCCCCTCGCCGCTCAGGATACGCAGGTCGGGCGCGTTCATGCGCAGATTGGAGAGCGTCGCGCCCGCCTTCGGATCATAGCCGACATCCGCCGTCACCACCGCGTTGCCGCCGAGTTGCGTCGCGAGGCTGGCGTTGGTGATCCGCTTGGTCTCGACCCGGACATGCCCCTTGATCGCGAAGCCGTTGGCTACGCCCGGCACCAGCTTTGCGTCGGTGACGAGGTTGATCCGGCCGAGACCGTTCACGTCGTAGTCGTTCACCCGCCCCTTGAGCGCGCCGGTATATTTGCCCGTCGCCGTATCGGCGAGAATCAACGCGGTGGCGTCGATCCGGTCCGAGCGGAGATGGAGATTATCGGAGAAGATCTGCCCCTTGGCGTAGGCGATGTCGCCATCCACCCTGAGCCCCGTGACCAGCCCGCCGGCCGCCGCGTTGAGCCCCGTCACCTTCCGCGCCGAGGCGTGGATCGGCACGATGATCTTGTCCGCGCTGACCGTCGCATGGCCTTCGGCGACCAGCCCCTCGACGCCGGTGGCGCCGAACGCGATGGCATCGGCGGAGGCCTTGTAGGCGATGGTCGGCTGCATGAAAGCGCCGTCCAGCACCGCCGAGATCGCGACATTGCGACCCGTGAGATTGGGGGCGATCACGCCGGGCGTCAGCAGCCGGGCGTCGAGATGGACATTGCCGAAGCGGCTGGCGGCGAAGTCGAACAGCCCCTGCGCGCGTGCCGTGAAGGCGGCGGACGAGAGCTGGACCGTGGTATTGGCCCTGCGCTGGTCGAGCGTGGCGGCGGCGTCGATATGGACGGCCGGCGAGGTCAGCCGCGCGGACGCCCCTGTCAGCATGATCGCCGGGCGCACATCGCCGAGCGCATGGAAGCGGCCGTTCTGGCCGGTCAGCGCGACGTCCATCAGCGGCTGCCCGCCAAGCACCGCCTGCGCGCGTCCCTTCCAGAGCGTCCAGTCGCCCTGCCCGCCGATGGTGAGGTCCAGCGGCCGGTTGAGCTTCGCATAGCTGTCGACCAGCCCGCCCGCAGGCGCGGCCAGCTTCACGTCGACGAGAAGCTTATCCTTGTCCGGCACGGCGTCGATATGGAGGCGCAGCCTGTCGCCGCCCGCCACGCCCGGCCCGGTCAGCGCATCGGCGTTCACCGCGAGCTGAGCGCGACGATCCGCGATCACCGCGCTGCCCTCGATGCGGACGATGTGACGGCGACCCGTCACCGGCGGCTCCAGCAGGAAGCGGTCGATGCGCAGATGGCCGAGCGTCAGGTCGATGTCGGGGATCGTCGGCGCGTTGGGCTCGCTCGGCACGGGTTTGAGCGAGGGGTTGCGCAGCATCCGCACGTCGCCTGCCGTCACGCTGTCCAGATCGATCTTCGAATGGAGATAGGCGAAGGGATGCCAGTCGATCGCGACCTCGGGCGAGGTCAGGAACACGCCCTTCTGGTCGCGCACCTCCAGCCCGTGGAGGATCATGTGGCTGTAGATCGATCCCTCGATCCCGCGCACGCGGATGTTGATGCCGGACTGGGTGGAATAGCCCGCGAGCTGGCCCGCGATGAAGCGCTTGCCCGGCCCGGTGTTCAACCCGACGATCAGCGCCAGCAGCAGCGCCGCGAGGCCCGCCACCACGATCGCCGCCCATTTGGCGATACGCGCCCAGAGCGGCTTGCGCCCGATCACAACGACGGTTTCCGGCTCCTCCGACATCAGAAGGCCTGCCCGATCGAGATATAGAGCGCGATCTTGGACTCTCCCGGCTGCCGGTCGATGGGCGTCGCCACGTCCACGCGCAGCGGCCCGAAATTGGTGTAATAGCGCCCGCCGATGCCCGCGCCGTAGCGCAGGTGGCTGATGCCGGGCGTCGAGGTCTGTCCCAGCCGGCCGGCGTCGAAGAAGGGCACGATGCCGAAATTGCCGAAGCGATAGCGTGCCTCGACCGCCAGTTCCGTCGAGGAGAGGCCGCCGGTCGGGTTGTTCTGCGCGTCCTTGGGGCCAAGCTCCTGATAGCCGAAGCCGCGCACCGATCCGCCGCCGCCGACATAGATGCGCCGCGAGGGCGCGATATCGTCGAGGCTGGCGCCCTGGATCGAACTCATCAGCGCGCGGCCTGCTAGCACGATCGACTTACCGATCGGGAGATAGCCCGTCGCCTGCCCCGTCATCCGCGCATAGCCCTTGAAGCCCTTGCGGATCGATGCCTCGGGGCTGATCCGCGCGAGCAGGCGATAGCCCCTGGTCGGGTTCAGCAGATCGTCGGAGCGATCGTAAAGCACCTGCCCCGGCAGCGCCGCGATCAGATAGTTGCGACGGGGGCGATCCCCGGTCGGATCGAGCGCCGCGCCCTTTTCGTTGGTGCCGATGATCTGGGCGCCGACCGTCCAGGTCCAGCGCTTCTGCCAGATCGGGGTGCTCTGCCGCGACCAGTTGACGCCGACATTCAGCGTCTTGGCGTTGTAGGCGTCGTAATTCGAGTGATCGAAGCCACCGGAGATCGCGAAGGTCCGATCGCGCTGGCCGGCATTCGAGCGCGCGAAGGAGGCGTTGAGCCCCTGCTCCAGCGTGCCGCCGATCAGCCCGATGGTGAGCGCGCCTTCAGGCGCCCAGATGTTGCGGTGAGTCCAGCTCACCTCACCCTTGATGCCCTCGCCGGTGCCATAGCCGGCCGAGCCCGAGAGCGTCCGCCACGGCCCCTTGCGCTGGGTGACCATCAGGTCGACAATCTCGCTGCCGTCGGCCGCCTGCGTGTGCGTGTCGACCGGTTCGACCGCGACGGTCGAGAAGATGCCCGTCGCCACCAGCGCCTGCCGCAGATCGTCCGCCTTGCGGCTGTCGTAGAGATCGCCCCGCTTGAAGCGCGGGAAGACGTTCAGATGCTCGATCGAGAACATCGTCTTCGGATCGACGGGTTTCTGCGGCTTTCGCGGCTTCCTGCCCTTCTTCCGGGGGCTGAGGCCGCCGGTGCCCTTGGCGATCTTCGTCTGGAGCCCGCCGAAGGTGGAGCGCGGGCCGGCATCGAGGGGCAAGGTATAATCGCCGGTATGGCTCCGATCGTCGAGCAATATGTCCCGCTGGCCCACCTTGGCGAAGGGATAGCCCTCCTGGGGCAATGCCAGCGCCACCTGCGCCTCGCCGCCCTCCACCTGCACGGCGCGGATCGGCGCGCCGGTCTGGAGCGGCAGCGCCTTGCGCGCGATCGCGGTCGGCTCCGGCGGCGCGCCCGTCACGCCGATCCGCCCGAAGCCATAGCGCGGACCCGGCGTCACGCTGATCGTCGCCGCCACCTGCCCCGGCTGATTGGGAACCGGCGTGACCGTCGAGGAGGCGACACCGTCATAATAGCCCTCGGAGCGGAGCAGCCGCTCGGCCAGCGCCACATCGTCGCGAGCCCGCGCCTGCACCTGCGCGCTGTTGGCCGCCTTGTGCTTCCCCGCGTCGAGTTCGGAGATGCTGCGGAACTCATCCTCCAGCCCGAGCCTGGAGAGGCCCTCCACCTTCACCGTATAGCGGATGCGCGCCTCTTCGGTCGAGGGCACCTTGGCCTTGCCGAGATCGGGCGTCGGATCGAAGCCGGCGAGCGGAGGCAGCGACTGGTCGAGATCCTTTTCCCCCTCGGCCGCCTGTGGCGCGACGGAAGGTTCGGTGGGCGCCGCGGCGGCCGGAGGCGCCACGCTTTCGAGCGGCGGCAGCGCGGCGTCGAAGGCGGCATCCCCGGCCGGATCGACCGCCTGCATGGGCGTGGCATCGGAGGATGACGGCGGCTGTGCCCAGCCCGGCGTCGCCAGAGACAAGGCGAAGACCAGCGCGAACATGCGCGACGGGCCATGCGGGGAGGCGCCACGGGCGGAGGCATGGCGCCACGCTCGGTCCGTCCACGCTGATCCCACTCCCAACCCCCTCAAAACGCCTCGCAACCCGCGATGCACTCGGCAAACGCCAGATTTTCGCCCCGGTTCCCCGCCCGAATGCACCCTATGCCAGCCGAGGGGAAGCCTGTCCGGCCGCCCGCACGACAGATCGCAACCCCGCGCTCAACTCGCGGGCTTCGTTTCGACCCCCGCCTTTTCCGGCTCGGCCACGGCACGGCTGCGCTCCGCCTCGTGCCACAGCAGCACGCCCCCCGCCGCGACCAGCGCCAGCCCGATCGGCCGCCGCCCGCGCTTCAGCATCAGCGAGGCGCCGGTGGTGAGCAGCGCCGTGCTGATCGTCCCCGCCGGCATCACGCCCACGCGACGCTGCGCGGCTCCGATCAGCATCGACTTGGCAAGCGTGCGCAGCATCTTTCATCTCCCATCGGGCGTTCCGAATGCGGCTTGCGTCCACCCGACAGCGAGGCGCAATAGGAATCGATCAGAAAGCCATATGCCCATGCATACCGCCGTCCTTCATTATCTCACCCCCTTCATCGACAAGATCGAAACCCGCGATCGCCTGACCGAGGACGAGAAGGACGCGCTCTACGCCCTTCCGCAGAAGCTGGTGCGCACCGCCGCGCGCAGCCGGATCGTGGAGGAGGGCGAGCGGCCGACGCATAGCTGCATGGTGCTGGAGGGCATCGTCTACCGCTCCAAGCTGACGGCGAGTGGGCAACGGCAGATCATGTCCTTCCATGTACCGGGCGACATGGTCGACCTGCACACCATCCTCTTCAAGGTAGCGGATCACACGATCGAGACGGTGCGCAGCGCCGCCGTGGTGCTGGTGCCGCACAGCGCGATCCTGAGGACCGCCGAGGAATATCCCGCCCTCGCCCGCGCCTTCTGGTACGACACGCTGCTCGACACCTCGATCCAGCGCGAGGCGCTGCTCAATGTCGGCCGGCGCGACGCACGCACTCGCACGGCGCACCTGCTCTGCGAACTGGCGGTGCGGCTGAGGCGGGTCGGCCTCGTCAACGGCGGCAGCTTCGATCTGCCGCTGACCCAGATCGACCTCGCGGACGCGCTGGGGGTGACATCGATTCACATGAACCGCGTCCTCGCCCGCTTCCGCAAGGAGGGGCTGATCGTGGTCAGCGGCCGGTCGGTCACCATCCCGGACTGGAAGGCGCTGGTTGCGATCGGCGAGTTCGACGCCACCTATCTCCATCTCGAAGGGCCGAGCGATCTCCATTTGTGAGGCACGCCCGCCGGCCTGATCGGACGGGGATGACGTTGGGCTCGAGCCGAACCATATTCCGGCGATGGCCGCGTCCCGTATCCGCGTGATCGATCTGGAGACGACCGGCCCTCGCCCGCCGGCCCACGGCGTCTGCGAGATCGGCTGGCAGGATGTCGTGCAGGGCGCGGACGGGCGCTGGATCGTCAACGAAGAGCGCGGCCAGCGGCTGGTCCATCCCGGCCGCCCGATCCCGCCCGTCACCATGGCGATCCACCACATCATCGACGCCGACGTGGCGGACGCGCCGCTCTGGCCCCAGGTCGCGCCTTCGATCCTGCGGCCGGAGGGCGGCCTGCTCGCGCTGGCCGCGCATCATGCCGCCTTCGAGCAGCGCTTCTGCACGCCCGCGCTGACCGGCGGCGCACCATGGATATGCACCTGGAAATGCGCGCTCAGGCTGTGGCCGGGTTCGCCCAGCTTCTCCAACCAGGTGCTGCGCTACTGGCGGATGCCGGCGGGGCTGGACCGCGCCCTCGGCCTGCCCGCCCACCGCGCCATGCCCGACGCCTATGTGACCGCGCACCATCTGCGGGACATGCTCAATCAGGCGTCCGTCGCCCAGTTGCTGGCGTGGAGCGCCGAGCCCGGCCTGCTGCCGCGCGTGCCGGCCGGCGCGCATCGCGGGCGGCACTGGCCGGAGCTGGACCTCGACGCGCTCCACCGCCTCGCCGCCGATCGCGACGAGGATGTCTGCTTCACCGCGCGGACCGAACTCAGGCGGCGCGGCGAGAGCGGCTCCGTCGAGCCGCCCCCGCCGCCGCAGGGTTCGCTTTTCTAGCTCAGTCCCCGCCGGGCGCCGCGTTGCCCGAAGCGGCGAGCGCCGTCATGTTGACGATGCCCCGCGCGGTGGCGCTGGCGGTCAGCACATGGATCGGCTTCGACATGCCGAGCAGCATCGGCCCCACCTGAAGCGCGTTGGTGGCCGCCGACAGCAGCGTGAAGGCGATGTTCGCAGCGTCGAGATTGGGCATGACCAGCAGGTTCGCGCCGTTGGTGAACGCGCTCGACGTCACCATCAGATCGCGCAGCGCCGGGATCAGCGCGGCATCGGCGTGCATCTCGCCGTCGATCTCCAGCTCCGGCGCATCCTCGCGGACCAGCGCCAGCGCCTCGCGCATCTTGCGCGCGCTCGGCGAGTTGGAGGCACCGAAATTGCTGTGGCTGAGCAGCGCCGCGCGCGGCGTGATGCCGAAGCGACGGATCGCGTCGGCGGCGAGCACGGTCATCTCCGCCACCTCCTCGGCGGTCGGGTCGACGTTCATGTGCGTGTCGCAGAAGAACAAGGTCCGCTCGCCCAGGATCAGCGCCGAGAGCGCATAGACGCGCTGGAGCCCCGGCAGGCGCGGGATGATCGGCAGCACGTCGGCGGTCTGCTGCCACCAGTCGGCGGCCCCGCCACAGAGCGCCGCGCCCACCATGCCCTTCTGGAGCAGCATGGCGGCGGTCAGCGCCGGGCGGCCCCGCATCCGGTAGCGCGCCGCGCCGGGGGTGACGCCCCGCCGGTCGACGATCTTCTGATAGCCCTCGGTCAGCGGGACCAACACGTCCTCGTCGGCGAAGGGATCGACGATCTCGACATCCTGCCCCACCGCCATGCGCAGGCCGAGGCCGACGATCTTGGACTTGATGACGTCCCGCCGGCCGATCAGCACCGGGCGGGCGAGTTGCTCGTCGACCACCACCTGCGCGGCGCGGAGCACGCGCTCGTCCTCGCCCTCGGCATAGGCGACGCGGGTCTGGGCGGCGCGGGCCTTCTCGAACACCGGGTGCATGAGTTGGCCCGAGCGATAGGCGAAGCGCTGGAGCTGCTGCTCGTACGCGACGAAATCCTCGATCGGATGACGCGCCACGCCCGTCCGCATCGCGGCCTTGGCCACCGCCGGCGCGATCAGCAGCGCGAGGCGCGGATCGAAGGGCTTGGGGATGATATAGTCCTGCCCGAACAGCAAAGCCGCGCCGCCATAGGCACGGGCCACCACCTCGTCCGGCTCGATCCGCGCCAGCTCGGCGATCGCCTCGACGCAGGCCAGCTCCATCTCCGCGTTGATCGTCGTCGCGCCGCAATCGAGCGCGCCCCGGAAGATGTACGGGAAGCAGAGCACATTGTTGACCTGGTTCGGATAGTCCGACCGGCCGGTCGCCATGATCGCATCGGGACGCACCTGCTGCACGATCTCGGGCCGCACCTCGGGCTCGGGATTGGCGAGCGCGAGGATCAGCGGCTTCTCGGCGAGCAGCGGCAGCCACTCCTCCTTGAGCACGCGCGGCGCGGAGAGGCCGAGGAACACGTCCGCCCCCGCGATCACGTCGCCGAGCGTGCGCGCGTTGGTCTCGCGCGCGAAGGGCTCCAGCTCCGGGGTCAGGCCCTCGCGGCCCTTGTAGACGACGCCCTTGATGTCGGTGAGCGTCACATTGTCCTGCGGCAGGCCCATCGCGATCAACAGGCGCACGCACGCCATCGCGGCGGCGCCCGCCCCCGACGTCACCACCTTCACCTCGGAGAGGTGCTTGCCCTGAAGCAGCAGGCCGTTGCGCACCGCCGCCGCGCAGACGATCGCGGTGCCGTGCTGGTCGTCGTGGAAGACCGGGATGTTCATCCGCTCGCGCAGCTTCGCCTCGATCTCGAAGCATTCCGGCGCCTTGATGTCCTCGAGGTTGATCGCGCCGAAGGTCGGCTCCAGCGCGGCGACCACCTCGACGAACTTGTCCGGGTCGGTCGCGTCCACCTCGATGTCGAACACGTCGATGCCGGCGAATTTCTTGAACAGGACGGCCTTGCCCTCCATCACCGGCTTGGAGGCCAGCGCGCCGATATTGCCGAGGCCCAGCACCGCCGTGCCGTTGGAGATCACCGCCACCAGATTGGCGCGCGCGGTATAGTCGCGCGCCAGATCGGGATTCGCCGCGATATCGAGACAGGGCGCCGCCACGCCGGGCGAATAGGCGAGCGCGAGGTCGCGCTGCGTCTCCATCCGCTTGGTGGGTTCGATGGAGAGCTTACCGGGGCGCGGCTCGCGGTGATAGTTGAGCGCGGCCTGCCGAAGCGCGTCGTCCATGTCGTCTCCTCGTTCGAGTCCATCCAGCCCATAGCGGTGACACGCCGGGGGGTGAACCCGCTTGTCGCACCTCGCGAGAAGGCCGGAGAACCGTCAGGGCTGCTGGGACTTGCGGATCTCGGCGGCCCGCGCGGCTTCCGCGCCGTTGGTGATGTCCGCCTGGCTCCAGCCGCCGCCCAGCGCCTGGATGAGCGCCACCGCCGCGTTCTGCCGGTCGAGCTGGCCCTGGATCAGCGCGCGCCGGGCGGAAAGGGCGGTCGCCTGCGCGCTCACCACGTCGGTGTAGACGATGATGCCGGCGCGATACTGATCGCGGATCGAGGCCTCGCTCTTGTCCGCCGCCACCGATGCCTGCCGCAACAGCACCTCCTGCCGCGCCAGCACCTGCTCGGCGACGAGATTGTCCTGCACGTCCTGGAAGGCGGTGAGCGCCACCTGCCGGTAATTGGCGACCGCGCCCTCATAGGCCGCGCGCGCCTGCTGCACCTTCGCGCTACGGGCGCCGAAATCGAGGATCGTCTCGCTCACCTGCGCGCCCAGCGACCAGAGCAGCGCCGAAGACGCGAACAGCCCGGACAGCGAGCCATTGTTGAAGCCGCCATTGCCCGAGAGGCCGATGGTGGGGAAGAAGGCCGCCTTCTCCACGCCGATCTCGGCATTGGCGGCGGCGACCTGCCGTTCCGCCGAGGCGACGTCGGGGCGACGCTCGAGCAGCGTCGAGGGCAGCACCGCCGGCACGTCCGGCGTCACCGGGGTCCACGCGCCCGCCAGCGTGGGCAGCGTGAAGCTCGCCGGGTTCTCGCCGACCAGCACGGCGATGGCGTCCTCGAACTGGGTGCGTGTACGCTTCTCGCCTTCGAGATCGGACTGGGCGGAGGCGAGCTGGGACTGGCCCTGAAACACATCGGTATGCGGCGCGATGCCGGCATTATAGCGGTTGGTCGCGATCTGGAGCGAGCGCTGATAGGCCTCGACCGTCGCGGTCAGGCTCGCGATCTGGGCGTCGGCGGCGCGCAGGCTGAGATAGTCGGTGGCCAGCTCGCCGTGCAGCGCCAGCCGCGCCGAGGCGAGGTCCGCCAGCCGGGCCTGCTCGGTCGCGTGCGCGTTGGAGACGGTGTTGCCGATCTTGCCGAACAGGTCCGGCTGCCAGCTCCCGCCGAGCGACACGGTGTAATTGTTCGACACGCGCGCGCCCGAAGAGCTGACCCCGCCCGTCACGATGCTGCGCGATCCACCGGAGACGGTGTGCGTCACGCCGCCATTGGCGGTGACGGTCGGGAACAGGCTGGCCCGCGCCTCGCGGGTGGCGGCGCGCGCCTGGCGGTAGGTCGCGGCGGCCTGCGCGACGGTCTGATTGTGCGCGTCGGCCTTCGCGATGAGGTCGGTCAGCGTCGCGTCGTCGAAGCCGGTCCACCAGTCGCCGCGCAGGGCTCCATCGGACGGATTGGCGGGCTGCCAGCCCTCGACCGGCTTCCAGTCGGCCGGGAGCTTCATGACAGGCCGCGCATAATGCGGCGCGAAGGAGCAGCCGGCGAGGGCTGCGATCAGGACGGCGGAGAAGGCTTTACGGATCATGCGGGCAGCTCTCGCAGACGTCGCCGCCGGTCACGCCGCTCCCGGCGGCGCTCGGCAAGGCGATCGAGGCAGACATAGACGACGGGCGTCGTGATAAGGGTGAGGATCTGGCTCGCGACCAGACCGCCGACGATGGCGACGCCGAGCGGACGGCGCAGCTCCGCCCCCTCGCCGAAGCCGATGGCAAGCGGCAATGCGCCGAGCGCCGCCGCCAGCGTCGTCATCAGGATCGGGCGGAAGCGCAGCAGCGACGCCTCGCGCGCCGCCTGCTCGGCGGTGAGGCCCCGCGAGCGCTGCGCCTCCAGCGCGAAATCGATGATGAGGATCGCGTTCTTCTTCACGATGCCGAGCAGCAGGAACACGCCGATCAGCGCGATGATCGAGAAGTCCATGCCGAACATCATCAGCGCCAGCACCGCGCCCACGCCCGCCGCCGGCAGCGTCGACAGCACGGTGATCGGGTGGACGAGATTCTCGTAGAGCATCCCCAGCACGATATAGATCGTCACCAGCGCCGCCAGGATCAGCAGCGGCTGCGATCCCTGCTGCTGCTTGTAGGTGAGCGCGGCCCCCGCGAAGGTGCCGTGGACATTGTTGGGCAGCGCGATCCGGGCCGAAGCGGCGTCGATCGCGGCCTCCGCATCGGACAGCGCCTTGCCGGGCGCAAGATCGAAGGAGATGGTCGCCGCCACCTCGGTGCCTTGATGGTTGACGCTCGCGGCGGTCGGCGCCTGCCCGAAGGTCGCGATGGCGGGCAGCGGCACCATGTTGCGGAAGCTCGAACTCAGCGCGGACCCCGTCGAGGGATCGCGCAGCGCCGGGTTGGTGGGCACCGACGCCGTCGCCGTCTGGCCGGACTGGGTCGAGGTGGCGCTCGCCCCCACCGCCGTCCCCTGCGCGGAGAGGCCCGCCGACAGGCTGTTGCCGATGCCGCCCGCGCTGCCCGTCGTGGAGTTGACGCCCGTGCTGGGCGCCGCCGCCGCGCCGGCCGGAATGCGCACGTCGGGCAGGTTCTGCGGGCCGGTGGTGGCGCGCTGATCCCAGCCGAGGATCACGCTATACTGGTTGATATCCTCATAGATAGTCGCGACGTTGCGCTGGCCGAAGGCGTCGTAGAGCGCGTTGTCCACGTCCCGGGGCGAGATGCCGACGCGCGACGCCGCGTCTTTGTCGATGGTGACGAGGCTCTCGACGCCATTCTCGGCCAGATCGCTGTCGACATTCTGGAGGACGGGGCTGTCCTGCATCGCGATGGTCAGCTTTTCCGCCCATTTGCGAAGGTCGGCGCTGCTGTCGGCCATCAGCGTATACTGATAGGTCGCATTGCCCTGTCGCCCGCCGATGCGCAGATCCTGCACGGGCGAGAGGAACAGCCGGATGCCCTGCACCGGCTGGAGATGGCGCTGGAGCCGCTGGATCACGTCGGTGCTGGCGAGGCCGTGGCGCTGGCTCTGCGGCTTGAGCGCGATCATGATGAAGGCGCCGCCCGCGCGGCTGCCGCCGGTGAAGCCGACGACGCTCTGCACGGCATGGTCGCTCTTGATGATGCCGACGACCTGCTGGAGCTTGGTCTGCATCGACTGGAAGGACACGCTTTCGTCGGCCCGCACGCCGGCGAAGATCAGCGGGCTCTCCTGCTGCGGGAAGAAGCCCTTGGGCGCCACGGCATAGAGGTAGAAGGTGAGCCCGATCACCGCGAAGAGCAGCAGCAGCACCAGCGGCTTCATCGCCAGCGCCCAGTCGAGCGCGGCGGCGTAGCCCCGCTCGATCCGCTGATAGCCGCGCTCCAGCACGCGCCCGATGCGCCCTTCGCGCCGCCCCTCGCCCGGCTCGCCCGAGCGCAGGAACCAGGCGCACAGCATCGGCGTCATCGTGAGCGACAGCAGCAGCGAGATCATCACCGCCACCGACAGCGTCACCGCGAACTCGCGGAACAGGCGGCCGACGATGCCGCCCATGAACAAGAGCGGGATGAACACCGCCACCAGGCTCACCGACATCGACAGCACGGTGAACCCCACCTCGGACGCACCCTTCAGCGCGGCATCGAAGCGGTTCATCCCCTGCTCCAGATGGCGGGTGGTGTTCTCCAGCACGACGATCGCGTCATCCACCACGAAGCCCGTCGCCACCGTGATCGCCATCAGCGACAGGTTGTTGAGGCTGAACCCCAGCAGATACATCACGCCGAACGTGCCGAGCAGCGACACGACCGTCGCCACCGCCGGGATCATCGTCGAGCGCAGATCGCGCAGGAAGGCGAACACCACGATCACCACGAGGATCAGCGCGATCAGCACGGTGATCTCGATCTCGCGGATCGAGGCGCGGATCGAGCTGGTGCGATCGACCGCGACCGCCACCTTGATGTCGGCGGGGAGCTGCGCCTCCAGTGCGGGCAACTCGGCACGGATGGCGTCGACCATCTGGATCAGGTTCGCGCCCGGCTGCTGCGTGATGTTGACGATGATCGCGCGCTGGCCGTTGTAGAGGCCCATGGTGCGCGTGTCGGCGACGCTGTCGGTGACGTCGGCGATGTCGCCGAGCCGCACCGCCGCGTCGCCGCGCCACGCCACGACGAGCGGGCGATAGTCCACCGCCTTGCGCCCCGCCGCGTTGGTGTAGATCTGCCAGCTCCGCCCGTCGGCGCCCTGCAACACGCCCTTGGGACGGTTGGCGTTGGCGGCCTCGATCGCGGCGCGGACATCCTCCATCGCGATGCCGTACTGGCTCAGCCGATAGGGGTTCACCGAGACGCGCACCGCCGGCAGCGAGCCGCCGCCCACCTCGACATCGCCGACGCCGGCGATCTGGAGCATGTGCTGCTGCACGATGTTGGACACGGAATCGTAGATCGAACCCGGCGTGCGCGTGTCGGAGGTGAGCGCCAGCGTGACGACCGGCTGGTTGGCCGGGTTCACCTTGCGATAGGTTGGATTTTGCCGCAGCGTCGCGGGCAGGTCGACGCGGCTGGCGTTGATCGCCGCCTGCACCTCGCGCGCGGCGCCGTCGATATTCTTGCCGAGATTGAACTGGAGCGTGATCCGCGTCGAGCCGAGCGCGCTTTGCGAGGTCATCTCGGTCACGCCCGAGATGGTCGAAAGCCGCCGTTCGAGCGGGGTCGCCACGCTCTGCGCCATCACCTCGGGGCTCGCGCCCGAAAGGTTGGCAGACACGCTGATCGTCGGGAAGTCCACCTGCGGCAGCGGCGCCACCGGCAGCGAGAAGAAGCCCGCGATCCCGGCCAGCGCCAGCCCGATCGTCAGCAGGATGGTGCCGATCGGCCGCCGGATGAAGGGCGCCGACAGGTTCATGGGGTGGCTTCCGGCCCGATATCCGGCCCCGGAACATGATCTTGGGACTTCACGCCCCAACCGCGCCGGGCGAGCCGCTGCTGCGCCTTGTCGAAATAGAGATAGACGATCGGCGTGGTGAACACGGTGAGCAACTGGCTCACCAGCAGGCCGCCGAAGATCGCGATGCCGAGCGGACGGCGCAGCTCCGCCCCCTGCCCCATGCCGACCATCAGCGGGATCGCTGCGAACAGCGCCGCCAGCGTCGTCATCAGGATCGGGCGGAAACGCAGGATCGCCGCCTGCCGGATCGCTTGCGCCGGAGGCAGCCCCTCGTCGCGCTCGGCAGCGATCGCGAAGTCGATCATCATGATCGCGTTCTTCTTCACGATGCCGATCAGGAGCACGATGCCGATGATGCCGATGATGTCGAGGTCATGCCCCGTCACCCACAGCGCCAGCAGCGCCCCCACCGCCGCCGACGGCAGCGTGGACAGGATCGTCACCGGATGGATGAAGCTCTCATAGAGCACGCCCAGCACGATATAGACGCAGATCACCGCCGCGAGGATCAGCCAGAGCTGATTGGTCAGCGACGAGGAGAACGCCCCCGCCGCGCCGAGGAAGGTGATCGAGATGCCGGGCTTGAGCTGGACCGCCTTCACCTTCGCCTGGATCGCGCTCACCGCCGTGCCGAGCGAGACGCCGGGCGCGGTGTCGAAGCCGATCGTCGCCGCCGGGAACTGGCCGACATGGGTGATCTGGAGCGGGGACTTGCCCTCGGTGATGGTCGCCACCGCATTCAGGGGCGTCGCCCCGCCCTGCGCCGGCAGATGGAGCAGCCCCAGCGACTGCGGATCGGAGAGCAGGCCGGGGGCCGCCTCCAGGATCACGCGATACTGGGTCGTCTCGGTGAAGATGGTCGAGACGATGCGCTGGCCGAACGCCGAATAGAGCGTGTCGTCCACCGACGAGGCGGTGATGTTGAGCCGCGCCGCCGTGTCGCGATCGATGTTGATATAGGCCGCCGCCCCTTCCGCGCCCGCATCGGTGGTGACGTTGCGGACCTTGGAGACGGATTGCAGCGCCTTCACGATGCGCCTGGCCTCGGCGTTGACGTCCGCCGTGTTCGAGCCCTGCACCGAGAAGCGATACTGGGTCGGCCCGCTCTCGGCATCGATCGTCAGATCCTGCGTCGGCTGGAGATAGAGGGTCAGCCCCGGAATCTGGTCCACCGCCTGCTTCAGGCGGCGCATCACACGCTCCTGGCTGCCGTGGCTTTCCTTGAGGTTGATGAGCATCGTGCCCGTATTGAGCGCGGCATTGTTCGATCCGTCGACGCCGACGAAGGACGACAGCGACTGGACCGACCGGTCCTGAAGGATGAGGTTCGCCGCCTGCCCCTGCAACTGCGCCATGCGATCGTAGGAGACGCTGCTCGTGGCGACGATGCGCGCCTGAAGCTGGCCGGTGTCCTGCGTCGGGAACAGCCCCTTGGGGATGACGAGATAGAGCAGCGCCGTCAGCACCAGCGTCGCGATCGCGACCATCAGCGTGGCGAAACGACGCGCCAGCACGAAGTCGAGCCCGCGGGTGTAATGCCCCTCAAGCCATGTGAAGGCCGCCGCCGAACGCTCTGCGATGCGGCTGGGATGCTCGTCCTTGGGCTCCTTGAGCCAGCGCGCCGAAAGCATCGGCGTCAGAGTCAGCGAGACAACCGCCGAGATCAGGATGGTCACCGCCAGCGTCACCGCGAACTCGCGGAACAGGCGGCCGACGATGTCGCCCATGAACAAGAGCGGGATCAGCACCGCGATCAGCGAGACGGTGAGCGATATGATCGTGAAGCCGATCTCGCCCGCGCCCTTCAGCGCCGCTTCGAAGGGCTTCATCCCCTCCTCGATATGGCGCTGGATATTCTCGATCATCACGATCGCGTCGTCGACGACGAAGCCGGTCGCGATGGTGAGCGCCATGAGCGACAGGTTATCGAGGCTGTAGTTCAGCAGATACATCACGCCGAACGTGCCGATCAGCGAGATCGGCACCGCCAGCCCCGCCACCAGCGTCGCGCGCGCCGAGTGCAGGAAGAAGAAGATCACCAGCACGACCAGCGCCACCGCCAGCACCAGCTCGAACTCGACATCATGCACCGAGGCGCGGATGCCGGTGGTGCGATCGGCCAGCACCTCGGCATGGAGGCCGGCGGGCAGGCTCTTCAGCAGTTCGGGAAGCTCCGCCTTGATGGCGTCGGTGGTCTGAATGACGTTCGCGCCCGGCTGGCGCTGGACGTTGAGGATGATCGCCGGTGTCTTGCCGGCCAGCGCGCCCAGGCGGGCATTCTCCGCCCCCTCAACGACTTGCGCCACATCCTTGAGGCGGACCGGCGCGCCATTCTGATAGCTGACGATCAGATCCTGATAGTCCTGAACCGTCTCAAGCTGGTCGTTGGCGTTGATCTGGTAGGAGCGGTTCGCGCCGTCGAAGCTGCCCTTCGCGCTGTTCGCATTGGCGTTATCGATCGCCGTGCGGAGCTGGGCCAGCGACAGGCCGTAGCTCGACAGCGCCTGCGTGTCGGCGCGGATGCGCATCGCCGGCTTCTGCCCGCCCGCCAGCCCGACGAGGCCGACGCCGGTGATCTGGCTGATCTTCTGGGCAAGCCGCGTGTCGACGATCGACTGCACCTGCGTCAGCGGGATCGTCTTGGACGTGATCGCGATCGTCATGATCGGCGCGTCGGCCGGGTTGATCTTGGCGTAGACCGGCGGCGCGGGCAGATCCGCCGGGAGCAGCGCGGTGGAGGCGTTGATCGCCGCCTGCACCTCCTGCTCGGCGACGTCGAGGCCCTCGGTCAGCCCGAACTGGAGCGTGATGACCGACGCACCGGCCGAACTGGTCGAGGCCATGCGGCTCAAGCCCGGCATCTCGCCGAACTGGCGCTCCAAAGGCGCCGTCACCGTCTGGCTCATCACCTCCGGGCTGCCGCCCGGATAGAGCGTCGTCACCTGGATGGTGGGATAATCCACCTCCGGCAGCGCGGACAGCGACAGGAAGTGGAAACCCACCAGCCCCGCCAGCACGATGGCGAGCATGAACAGCGCGGTGGCGACCGGCCGCAGGATGAAGAGACGCGAAGGGCCCATGGCTGAGATCGTCAGCCGCCGTTTCCGCCGCGCCGGCGGTGATGGCCGCCCGCGCCGGCCTTGCCGGCGCCCACCGCCGGCTGATCGCCTGGCAGCGCGACCTTGGCGCCTTCGGTCAGGCGGTCGCCGCCGTCGGTGATGGCGATGTCGCCCACCGCGAGGCCGTCGGTGATCTGCACCTTGTCGTTGGCCATCACCCCCGTCTTCACCTTGCGCTCGGTGACGGTGCGGTCAGCCTTCAGCAACCATACGAAGCTGCCATCCGGGCCGGAGCGCACCGCAGACGGTGGCACCGTCACGGCGTTCTTCACCGTGTCGATGGTGAGGCGGACGTTCACGAACTGGCTCGGATAGAGCTGGTTGCCGCTGTTGGCGAAGCGGGCCTTGCCCTTGATCGTGCCGGTGGTGGTGTCGACGCGGTTGTCGAGCGTCGAGAAGCGGCCGGTGTCGAGCGTCTGCGTGCGCGTGCTGTCGAGCGCCAGCGCCGGGATCTCGGCCCCCTGCGCCTCGCGCTTGTTGATCGCGGGGCCTTGCTGCTGCGGGATCGCGAACTCGACGTCGATCGGCTGGAGCGTCGTCACCACCGCGACGCCGTTAGTGTCGCCCGCCGCGATATAATTGCCGACATCGACCACGCGGATGCCCACGCGGCCCGCCACCGGCGAGATGATCTTCGTATAGCCGAGGTTGATCTCGGCCGCCTGCACCTGCCCCTGATCGACGGCGATCGTGCCTTCGAGCTGGTGGACGAGCGCGGCCTGCGTGTCGCGATCCTGCCGGGCGATCGAATCCTGCTGGATCAGGATGTCGTAGCGCTTGAGCTGGACGCGGGCGTTCTCGAGCTGCGCCTTGTCGCGGATCAGCGCGCCCTGCGCCTGGAGGAGCTGCGCGCGATAGGGGCGCGGATCGATGATCGCCAGAGTCTCGCCCTTGCGGACCATCTGGCCTTCGCGGAACAATATCTGCGTGATCGTGCCCGATATCTGCGGGCGGACCGTGACGGTCGCGGCCGGCGTCACCGTGCCCAGCGCCTCGGCCTGGATCGGCAGGTCGGCCAGCGTCGCCCTGGCGGTGCCGACCGTCGTCGGCTGGTTCATCCCGCCCCGGCCGCCGAAGCGGCCGCCGCCACCGCGATGACGGCCCGCGCTGGCCCCGCCCTGCTGCGAGGAAGAAGAGGAGGAGTGCGACAGATACCACGCCAGCCCGATCAGCAGCGCCAACCCGATCAGGCCGCCGATCCAGCTCAGCATCTTGCCTCGCCCGCTCATCCGGCGCGGCTCCTCGTCGGCCCAGCGCATCGGCTCGGGCCGCGCGGCCGAAGGGTCGGCGGAAGGGGGCAGATCGTCGTGGCTCATGATGGTTCCGCTATTCTTGCACGCTGAGGCCGTAACGGCGTTCAGATGCAGCAATATGTCAAGGATGCAATCTCGTTCCGCGCCACAATCGAGCGCGGAAACACGCTTGGGCGCAACGGGATTTCTCCGGCGGAAAGTGGTTACAATCGGGTGACGCGAGGCCTATGTAGCCATCGTCACGGTACGCCCGCACCCAGACGAGCGGCTTTTCGACAAGGAGAGGCCCCGTCCCAGAACGGAAAGCCCGACCATGTCCGCGTCTTCACCCGCCCTTTCCGCCGAGCCTCGCCGATGCTGAAGCCCCGGCGGCGCGGAATGGCCTCGGTCAATGCCGAGGTGCGCGACGGCATCGTGCCCGCCGCCGGATCGATCACCCAGACGCATGACGAAGGCCCGCCACATTCCGGCGCCAACTACCGCCTGATCGCGCTGATTATCGCCTGCGCGCTGTTCATGGAGAATCTGGACGCGACGGTGCTCGCCACCGCGCTTCCCACCATGGCGCATGATTTCGGCGTGCGCGCGCCGGCGATGAGCATCGCGCTCACCTCCTATCTGCTGGCGCTCGCGCTGTTCATCCCCGCCTCGGGCACGATGGCGGACCGTTTCGGCGCGCGCACCGTGTTCGGGGCGGCGATCCTGATCTTCATGGCCGGCTCGCTCGCCTGCGGACAGGCGCCGACGCTGGAGGTGATGGTCGTCGCCCGCTTCGTGCAGGGCATCGGCGGGGCGATGATGATCCCGGTCGGCCGCCTCGTGCTGCTGCGCTCGGTCGCCAAGCAGGACATGGTGTCGGCGATGTCGTGGCTCATCATGCCGGCGCTGATCGGGCCGATCGTCGGCCCGCCGCTGGGCGGCTTCATCGTCACCTATCTGGACTGGCGCTGGATCTTCTACCTGAACCTGCCGGTCGGCATCGTCGGCGTGCTGCTGGTCTGGCGCTTCATCGCCAATATCCGGGAGGAGACGGTGGCGCCCTTCGATCCCGTCGGCTTCGGGTGGAGCGGCGTGTCGCTCGGCTGCCTGCTGTTCGGCTTCGAGATGACCAGCCGCGCCGGCGCGGGCCGCATCGCCGCGGCGCTGATCGCGATCGGCCTGGTGACCGGCGCCCTCTATATCCGCCATGCGCGGCGCCATGCCGATCCGATCCTCGACCTCTCGCTGCTCAAGGACGAGAATTTCCGCCTGTCGGTGATCGCCGGATCGCTCACCCGCATCACGCAAGGATCGCTGCCCTTCCTGCTGCCGCTGATGATGCAGCTCGGCTTCGGGCTCACCGCCGCGCAATCGGGCACGATCACGGTGGCGACGGCGATGGGATCGCTCGCCATGAAGGGGCTGGCGCCGCGTATCCTCAAACGCTTCGGCTTCCGCAACACGCTGGTGGTGAACGGGCTGATCGGCACGCTCGGCTACGCGATCTGCGGCGCCTTCCGGCCGAGCTGGCCGCTGCCGGCGATCTTCGCGACGCTGGCGATCTGCGGCTTCTTCTTCTCCTTCCAGTTCACCGCCTACAACACCATCGCCTATGACGGGATCGACCGGAAACGCATGTCCGTGGCGACGAGCTTCTACTCCACCTTCCAGCAACTGATGCTCTCGCTCGGCATCTGCGTGGCGGCGAGTTCGCTTCGCCTGTCGATGCTGGCGCATCATGCCGAGAAGCCTGCGCTCCACGATTTCACCGTCGGCTTCCTCGTCGTGACGGGGATTTCGGCGCTGGCGACGGTGTGGAACCTGCGTTTCGCGCCCGATGCGGGCGCCGAGATCAGCGGACGCGTGCCCGTCCGTCGCGCCAAGCGGATGGAACCCGAACCAAGGCTGCGCTAACGAACGCGGCCATGAGTGATGGCCTTCAGGCGATCTTCCTGGCGAACCAGCCCACGCTCCTGCGCTTCCTGACGGCGCGGGGAGCCGGCACGGACGCGGAGGATCTGCTTCAGGAATTGTGGCTGAAGATATCGACGGCGGCGACCGGGCCGGTGGCGAATCCCCTGTCCTATCTGTTCCGCGCCGCCGAGAATCTGATGCGGGACCGCTATCGCGCCACCCGGCAGGCGACGCTCCGCGATATCGCATGGGACGAGAGCCAGAGCCCCGCTTCGCCCGGCGTCTCCGATACGCCCGCCGGCGAGCGCGTGCTGATCGCGCGGGAGGAGCTGGCGCGCGTCGAGGCGGCGCTGGAGGCGCTGGGCGAGCGGGCGCGCGAGGCCTTCCGCCTCCACCGCATCGAGGGCCTCGCCCAGCGCGCCATCGCCGCGCAACTGGGCGTCAGCCTCAGCACGATCGAAAGCGACATGCGGCGCGCCTATCGCGCCATAATGGACGCACGGGAGGATCGGGAATGAGGTGTTTTCCGATCGACTCCGTTCTCTCTGCGAAGGCAGCATGATGACGGACCGGCACAACAGCTTGCGCGACGAGGCGATCGAATGGGTCATCCGGCTCGGCGATCCCGCGTTCGGCGATTGGGAGGGCTTCACGGCCTGGCTCGAGGCGGACCCGGCGCATCTCGCCGCCTATGACGCCGTGGTCGCCGCCGGCGAGGCGGTCGACCCGTCGCTGCGCGCCCTGCCCCAGACGCCCGCTACGCCGACACGGCCGGAAACGACGATGCCGGAGCGCAAGGCCCGCGCGCGCTGGGCTGCGGGCGGCCTGATCGCCGCCGCGATCGTCGGCGGGCTCGGCTGGACCGCCATGAACCTCCGCCCCGCCCCCTATGCGATCGAGACCGGCCCCGGCGAGCACCGCATCGTCTCGATCGGCACCGCCACCATCGCGCTCAACGGCGACACCAGGCTGCGGCTCGACCATCATGATCCGCATGTCGCCACGCTGGAGCGCGGCGAGGCGCTGTTCGACGTCCGCCATGACGAGGAGCATCCCTTCGCGGTGCGCGTCGGTGACGACGAGGTGCAGGACGTCGGCACCCGCTTCGACGTGACGCGCGAAGGCGAGGACGTGCGCGTCGCGGTGGCGGAAGGCAGCGTGGTCTACAATCCGCGCGGCGAGGCCGTGCATCTCGGGCCGGGGCAGCAGCTCGCGGCCGCCGGGGATGCCTCGACGCTGCACCTGACGCGTACCGCCGTGGCCGATATCGGCGGCTGGCGCGAGGATCGCCTGAGCTACGAGCAGGCGCCGCTCGCCACCGTCGCCGCCGATCTGTCGCGCGGGCTCGGCATCGATGTGGAGGCCGCGCCCGATGTCGCTCACCAGCGCTTCACCGGCGTGATCGCCTATGGCGGGGACAAGACCCGCTTCCTCGCCGGCCTCGGCCCGCTGCTTGACGTCGGCGTGGAACATGGTCACCAACGCTGGCTGCTGATCCGAAAGCCCGAATCCCGCCCATAATCCCGCTCCGGTATTGAACGCCCGCCTCCCTCTGTTCGCCGCGGCAGCGGCGCTGATCGCACCGGCTTCTGCCGTCGCGGACGTTCGCCATTCGATCGATCTCGACGCCGGCCCGCTCGCCGCCTCCGTCGTGGCGCTGAGCCGCGCCACCGGGGCGAGCATCCGCGTGGGAGACGCGGGCCTCTGGCAACGGAAGGTGCCTGCGGTGCAGGGGCGGCTGACGGTCAATCAGGCGCTGCACCGGATGCTGGCCGGATCGGGCGCGCATCCCGAACGCATCGGCACGACGAGCTGGCAGATCGCCGCCGACCCCCGCCGGGCCGCGCCGCCTCCGTCCTCCGTCGAGGAGAAGGATGCGAATCCGATCGTGGTCAGCGCCAGCAAGCGCGGCACGCTGCTGCGTGATTTCCCCGGCACCGTCTCGATCCTGTCGGGCGCGGACTTCGCGACGGGCGGCCCCGCCGACAGCGACAGCCTCGCCAGCCGCGTCTCCAGCGTCACCTCCACCCATCTCGGCGCGGGGCGCGACAAGCTCTTCATCCGGGGCGTCGCGGATTCAGGGCTGGTCGGCCAGTCGCAGGCGACGGTGGGCCAGTATCTGGGCGACGTGCGCCTCACCTACAACGCGCCCGACCCCGACCTGAAGCTCTACGACGTCGCCTCGGTCGAGGTGCTGGAAGGGCCGCAGGGCACGCTCTACGGCGCGGGATCGCCGGGCGGCATCATCCGCATCGTCCGCCGCGATCCGGTGCTGGACCGGTTCGAGGGCGGCGCCACGCTCGGCGCCTCCACCGTCGCACACGGCGCGGCGGGGGTGGACGGATCGGCCACGCTCAACCTGCCGATCGTGGACGATCATGCCGCGCTCCGCATCGTCGGCTATGCGAGCAGCGATGGCGGCTATATCGACAATCTCACCACCGGGCAGAAGAACATCAACCGCGTCCATACCGAGGGCGGGCGCGCCATGCTCCGCCTCGCGCCGGGCGACGGCTGGACGATCGACGTCGGCGGCACCGCGCAGAACATCCACGGCGACGACAGCCAATATGCCGACCGCGACAGCCCGTCGCTCACCCGGCACAGCACCATCGCCCAGCCCTATGACGACAATTACCGGATGGGCGAGCTGAACATCGCCAAGGATCTGGGGGATCTGCATTTCACCATCTCCGGCGCGCTCATCCGCCAGACGGTGGACGAGCGTTTCGACGCGACGGTGACGCCGGGGGATTATCGCCTGTTCCGCCAGCGCAACCACACCACCCTGGCCTCCACCGAAAGCCGCCTGTCGCGGCCGATGCGCGACGGATTCGGCTGGGTGATCGGCACCAGCTATCTCCACAACAGCGCGCGGCTGACCCGCACACTCGGCCCGGTCGACGCGACGCCGCCGTCCACCGGCGTGGTGAACATCGTGGAGGAGGAGACGCTGTTCGGCGAGGCCTCCGTCGAGCCGCTGCACGGCCTCACGCTCACCGGCGGCGGGCGCCTCACCCATTCGCGGCTGACCGGCCATCCGCTCGATCCCGGCCAGCTTCTCCTCGCGGCGGCGAAGGAGGTCGACACCAGCAGCCGTTCCGAGACCAAGTTCCTCCCCTCCTTCTCCGCTTCAGTGGAGCCGGGGCGCGGGGTGATCCTGTTCGCCCGCTACCAGCAGGGCTTCCGCCCCGGCGGGCTCGGCATCGGCAACTACATGATCCAGCGCTTCCGCAGCGATCGGGTGGCGACGATGGAGACGGGCGTGCGCTGGTCGCCGCCGGGCAGCGACCGCTTCAGCCTCGCGGCCTCCGTCGCGCATACCGACTGGCGCCATGTGCAGGCGGATTTCCTCGACGCGCTGGGCCTGCCCGTCACCACCAACATCGGCGACGGCCGCATCTGGTCCTTCGACATGCGCGCCGTCTGGCGGCCGATCCCGGAACTGCGCCTCGAAGGCTCGTTCATCGTCAACAACAGCAAGCTCACGCGCCCGGATGCGGAAGGCCTGCGCGCCATCCGCCTGTTCGCTCCCCCGCAAGGCATCGGCCAGCCGCTGCCCACCGTCACCGAACCGGCCAGCCTCAGCGCGGTGCAGGAAGTGGAACGGCAACTGCCCAACGTCGCCGAACTGGGCGGGCGCGTCGGCGTGGACTATCGCCATGTCTTCGCAGGCGGGCTCGAACTCACCACCAACGGCTGGGCGCGCTATATCGGCAAGTCCCGCCTCGGCGTCGGCCCGGTGCTGGGCGGCACGGAGGGCAATTATGTCGACACCGGCTGGTCCATGCGGTTGGGGCGCGGCAAGTCGGGCGTGACGCTCTCCATCACCAACCTGCTCGATACGGCGGGCAATCGCTTCGCGCTCGGCACGCCACTCGACGTCCAGCGCGGGGGCGAGATCACTCCGCTCCAGCCCCGAACCGTGCGCCTCGGTTTCGACACGCATTTTTAGACCAAGGTCGGCCGCGAACGTCTCCGTCTTCACGCTAATGGGGGAGGCCCCGGAGCCATCCCTCGTCGCGTAGACGATAAAGGGGTTCCATGCGCAGCCTGTTCGCCACCACCTGCCTCACGCCCATCGCGTTCGGGCTGTTCGCCACCTCCGCCGCGTCCGCCGCCAACCCCGTCGTCACCATCAGCGCGTCGCAGACCACGCCGGTCCTCACCGCCACGGCCGGCACCGGCGGCACGCCCGCCGATATCAGCATCACAAGCGCGGGCACCGTCTCGCCCACCTCGGGCACGGCCGTCACGATCAACAGCGACAACGCCGTCACCAATGCCGGCACGATCTCGATCAACGGGGCGAACGACGCGATCGGCATCCTCGCCAACGCCGGCGTCTCCGGCGGAATCACCAACAGCGGCACGATCACCGTCAGCGAAACCTACACGCGCACCGACACCAACGACGACGGCGTGCTGGACGGCCCGTTCGCGCAGGGCTCCGGCCGATACGGCATCCGCACGGCGGGCGCTTTCACCGGCGATATCGCCAGCAGCGGCTCGATCAACGTCGAGGGCAATGACTCGGCCGGCATCTCGCTCGACGGCCCGCTGACCGGTTCGCTCACCCAGAGCGGCACCATCGGCATCGTCGGCGACCGCACCGTCGGCATACGGGCGGGCAATATCAGCGGCAACGTGGCGCTGAACGGATCGATCAGCGCGGTCGGCCTCAACGCCTCGGCCGTCCTGCTCAACGGCGACATCGGGGGCACGCTGGTCGTGCAGGGCGCGATGACCTCGACGGGCTACAGCTCGACCACGCTTCCCAGCGACGTGACCAAGCTCACCGCGGACAATCTGCTCCAGGGCGGGCCGACGATGCAGATCGCCGGCAGCGTCGCGGGCGGCGTGCTGTTCACCGCCGCCACCTCGACCACGGATTCGAGCGGCAACACCGTCACCACGACCGCCGCTTCGCTCACCAACTACGGCTCCGCCCCGGCGCTGCTGATCGGCGCGAGCGACCATGGCATCACGCTGGGCGCCGTCACCTCGGACGCGGACAAGCATGGCCTCGTCATCAACGGCAGCGTCTCGGGCAACGGCGTCTATGACGGCGTCGCCGCCAACGGCCTCGTGATCGGCGGCCAGGGCGGCACGGTGAACGTCGCCAACGGCATGACCGTCGGCGGCGCCATCGCCGCCACCGCCAACAACGCGACGGCCACCGCCGTGCGCATCGGCAGCGGCGCCACCGTGCCGCAGGTGACGGTGAGCGGCACGATCTCGGCCAGCGGCGGCGGCACGAATGGCGGCTCGGCCATAGGCCTCCAGATCGATGCCGGCGCCTCTGTCAGCTCGATCGTCAACAGCGGCACCATCCAGGCCACCGCCACCGATACGGCGTCGAGCACCGCGGCGATCCTCGACAAGTCCGGCCAGGTGACCTCGATCACCAACAGCGGCACGATCGCGGCGGCCGGCGGCGCGGACGGACAGAATGTCGCGATCGACCTTTCGGCCTCGTCCTCGGCCGTCACCATCACCCAGCCGGTCGCGGCCTCGGGTGCCACGGCACCGTCGATCAAGGGCGACGTTCGCTTCGGCAGCGGCAATAACAGCTTCGTCATCGCGGACGGCACCGTCACCGGGAACACCAGCTTCGCGAACGGCGACAGCAACGTGGCTCTCTCGGGCGACGCCGCGTACACCGGCGATGTCGCCTTCGGACAAAACGGCACCAAGACGCTGTCCCTCGCGAACACCTCAACCTTCGTTGGCTCCGCGGACTTCGGTGGCGGCCTGGCCCTCGGCCAGCTCTCGATTTCCGACACGGCCAGCTTCACCGGTACGCTCGACAACAGCGGCAACACGGCGGTGACGGTGAAGGGCGGCACGCTCAACGTAACGCGCACGGGCAACACCTCGCTCGCCTCGCTCGCGGTGTCCGGCAACGGCACCCTCGGCGTCACCATTGATGGCACGACGGGCGCGAATACGATCTATAACGCCAACACGGCCAGCTTCGACACCGGCTCGAAGCTTGCGCTGCACTTCTCCGACATCAACCACACCGTCGGCACCTATGCGGTGGTGACCGCCAACACGATCACCGGCGCCACCAACCTGACGACGACGGGCACGGTGCTGCCCTATCTCTACAAAGCCACCGTCACCGCCAACGGCGCCAACGAGATCGACGTCTCGGTGGCCCGCAAGTCGGCGACCGAACTCGGCCTCAACCGCGCGCAGGCGGCCGCCTATGACGCGGTCTACGCGGCGATCGCGGCGGACAAGCCGATCGGCGACTCCTTCCTCGGCATCACCGATGCGTCGAGCTTCAACCACAGCTTCCGCTCGCTGCTGCCGGATTTCGCCGGCGGCGCGTTCGACACGGTGACCTCGGGCTCACGCGCCACCGCGCGGATGCTCGCCGACCCGGATGCCCCGATCGCCGACGAAGGCGGCTGGGCCTTCTGGCTCCAGCAGGTCGGCTGGGGCCGCACCAAGGCGATCAGCGACACGGCCGGCTATCACATCAACGGCTGGGGCGCGTCGGGCGGCGCCGAGATCAAGGCGGGCGAACTCGGCCGCTTCGGCGTGTCGGTCGCCTATCTCGCGGGCAATGACGATGACAGCGGCACCACCAACGAGGTGAACTCCAACCAGTATGAACTGGCCGCTTACTGGCGCTCCGACTGGGGGCCTCTCCACGCCTTCGCGCGCGGATCGTGGGCGACGATCGACTTCAAGAGCCATCGCCGCTTCGACGGCATGGACGGCGACGACAAGGTGCTGCGCAACGCCGAGGGCAAGTGGAGCGGCAAGCTCTACTCCGGCACGGCGGGCCTCTCCTACAAGCTGCAACTGGGCAGCTTCTCGCTGCGTCCGCAGGCCTCGGTCGACTATTATCACCTGCACGAGGGCCACTATGCCGAAGACGGCGGCGGGGTCGGCATGGACCTGATCGTCGACGGCCGCACCAGCGACGAACTGGCGGCCAACGGCTCGGTGGCGCTGGGCTACAACTTCTTCGACCTCACCGAGGACGAGGGCGGCTTCTTCCGCGCCGAGATCGAGGGCGGCCGCCGCCAGCTCGTCGGCGGGTCGCTGGGCAGCACCACCGCCCACTTCACCGGAGGCCAGGATTTCACCCTCACGCCGGAAGACCGCACCAGCGGCTGGACCGGCGCCTTCCGCCTCAAGGGCGGCACCCGCGGCTACACCATCAGCGGTGAGTTCAGCGGCGAGCAGCAGCAGAATCGAGTGTCCGTAGCGTTGCGTGCCGGGCTCCAGATCGGGTTCTGATCGGGAGCCCAGGAAAAGGGGCGCGGTCGCGAGGCCGCGCCCCCTTTTTCATGGCCCGCATCCGCCGCAGCGGATGCACGAATTGGCCCCTCCCCCCCTTTGACTCCGGGGCGCCCGATCCCATATTGGTAACGATTGTTACCGACCTCTGGAGATCGACCATGACGCAGGATCAAACGAACCCGCTCGGGCTCGACGGCTTCGCCTTCTGCGAATTCACCTCGCCCGATCCGGCCCGCATGGGCGCCCAGCTCGAACAGCTCGGCTTCGTGCCGGCCGCCCGCGTGCCGGCCCGCGGCCTGACCCTCTATCGCCAGGGCCGCATCGCCTTCGTGCTCAACGCCGGCGAGGGCCACGCCGCCGCCTTCCGCGCCGAGCATGGCCCCTCCGCCAACGGCATGGCCTTCAAGGTCGCCAACGCCGCCGACGCGCACCGCATCGCGCTGGAGCGAGGCGCCACCAACGCCGACACCTCCAACAGCGCCTTCCCGAACGCCAGGGCGATCGAGGGCATCGGTGGCTCGCTGCTGTATCTGGTCGACAGCGATCCCTTCGCCGACTGGGAGGAAGTGCCCGGCTGGCAGGAAGCGTCGGCGAAGAACAATGTCGGCCTCGACCTGCTCGACCACCTCACCCACAATGTGAAGCGCGGCCAGATGCGCGTGTGGTCGGCCTTCTACAACAAGCTCTTCGGCTTCGAGGAGCAGAAGTATTTCGACATCAAGGGCAAGGCGACCGGCCTGTTCAGCCAGGCGATGATCGCGCCCGACAAGGCGATCCGCATCCCCCTGAACGAGAGCCAGGACGACAAGAGCCAGATCGAGGAATTCATCCGCGATTACAACGGCGAAGGCATCCAGCACCTCGCGCTCACCACCGACAATATCTACGAGACGGTCGAGAAGCTCCGCGCCCGCGGCGTGCGCCTTCAGGACACGATCGAGACCTATTACGAGCTGGTCGACAAGCGCGTCCCCGGCCATGGCGAGGATCTGGAGCGGCTGAAGAAGAACCGCATCCTGATCGACGGCAATGTCGGCGACGAGGGCATCCTGCTCCAGATATTCACCGAGAACACCTTCGGCCCGATCTTCTTCGAGATCATCCAGCGCAAGGGCAATGAGGGCTTCGGCAACGGCAATTTCCAGGCGCTCTACGAGTCGATCGAGCTGGATCAGATTCGTCGCGGCGTCATTACCGTGGATGCCTAAGGCATCCACGGATGCCGGAGCGCGACCGGCCGGCGCGGCGGAGCCAGCCCACGGGACTCGGCTTCGCCGAGACCGACGGGCTGGCGGTGAGATAAGATAAGAAAGACAGGCCCTCTCCCGCTCGCCCGTGGGAGGGGGCTTGATTATAGGGAGCGGAAAAGCCGATGGTCGAAGCGACGACAAGCGAGACGCGCGTGAGCGAGACCTATCTGCCCGGCTTCGCCAACCATGTCGCCACCGAGGCGGTGGAAGGCGCGCTGCCAGTCGGCCGCAACTCGCCGCAGCACACGCCCTTCGGCCTCTATGCCGAGCAATTCTCCGGCAGCGCCTTCACCGCGCCGCGCGCCGAGAACCGCCGCAACTGGTTCTACCGGATGCGCCCGACCGCGGACCATGCGCCCTTCGTCCCCTATGACGGCGCGCCGCTGCTTCGCTCCGGCCCGTTCGACGAGGTGCCGCCCAGCCCCAATCGCCTCCGCTGGGATCCGCTGCCCCTCCCCGACCAGCCCACCGATTTCGTCGATGGCCTCGTCACCTATGGCGGCAATGGCGATGTCGCGGCGGGGAGCGGCTGCGGCATCCACCTCTATGCGGCCAACCGCTCGATGGAGCGCCGCGTCTTCTTCTCGGCCGACGGCGAGCTGCTGATCGTGCCGCAGCAGGGCACGCTGCGCCTCGTCACCGAGATGGGGGCGATGACGATCTCCCCGCTCCACATCGCGCTGATCCCGCGCGGCATCCGCTTCCGCGTCGAGCTGGTGGACGGCCCGGCGCGCGGCTATGTCTGCGAGAATTACGGCCACCTCTTCCGCCTGCCCGATCTCGGTCCGATCGGCGCCAACGGCCTCGCCAACCCGCGCGACTTCGAGACGCCCGTCGCCTGGTTCGAGGATGTCGACCAGCCGACCGAGATCATCCAGAAATTCCAGGGCAGGCTCTGGACCACCACGCTCGGCCACTCGCCGCTCGACGTGGTGGCGTGGCACGGCAATATCGCGCCCTTCCGCTACGATCTGCGGCGCTTCAACACGATCAACACGGTCAGCTTCGATCATCCCGATCCGTCGATCTTCACGGTGCTGACATCGCCCAGCGAGACGCACGGCACCGCCAACGTCGATTTCGTGATCTTCCCGCCGCGCTGGATCGTGGCCGAAGGCACATTCCGCCCGCCCTGGTTCCATCGCAACGTGATGAGCGAATATATGGGCCTGATCGAGGGCGTGTACGACGCCAAGGTGGGCGGCTTCGCGCCCGGCGGCGCCTCGCTCCACAATCAGATGAACGGCCATGGCCCCGATTGGGCGAGCTATGAGAAGGCGGTCTCCGCCGATCTCAAGCCGCACCGGATCGAGGGCACCATGGCCTTCATGTTCGAGAGCCGCCACGTCATCCGCCCGACCCGCTGGGCGATGGAGACGCCGCTCTGCCAGCCGGACTATGACGCGGTGTGGTCGGGCTTCCCCAAGGCGCAGTTCCCCAGGTGAGCGACGCCGAGCCCGAAGCCGCGCGGCTGAGCAGCACGCCCGCCGGCGTGACGCTCTGCCCGCTGGACGCCATCGCCGACGGCAAGGCGCGCAATTTCGTGCTCCAGATGCGCGCGGGCCGCTTCCACGGCTTCGTCGTGCGCAAGGGCGAGGCGGTGCATGGCTATGTCGATCGCTGCCCCCATGCCGGCCTGCCGCTGGCCCAGACGCTCGATGATTATCTGACGCCCGACGGCGGACTGATCGCGTGTAGCTGGCATGGCGCACTGTTCCGTATCGAGGGCGGCGCCTGTGTCGGCGGGCCGTGCGTGGGGCAGGCGCTCGCGGCGTGGCCCGTCCATGTCCGTGACGGTGCGATCGTCACCGCCTGAAATCCTTGACTTCCGCCGCGCGCCGCCGCGTATCTGCGCCAGCCAGTCTAAAGGATTCCCATGCGCAAGACCCTCACGCTCGCTCTTCTCGTCGCCGCCGGCCTCACCACGGCCTGCAACACCATCGCCGGCGCCGGCAAGGATGTCGCCTCGGCCGGAAACGCCGTCGCGCGGACCGCCGACAAGGCGAAATAACACCTGTTGCCGGAAGGCGTCTCCTCGTCCGAAATTCTGGATCGAAGCGGGACGCCTTCTCTTTTTTGCCCCTCGGCGAGCGCCAGAACGTGCTATATCGGCGTTCAGTCGTTGCTTCCGCTTGGAGAAATATCCGGCCGAAGGGGCACTATCATGGACCATCTCCCTCTGGCGCACCGCGCCTGGGTTCATCTTACCGACACGGTCAATCCCGCCGCGCCGTCCGCGCAGATCGTCCACAGCGGCACGCTGGGCGCGATGATACGCTGGATGCGGGACCAGCCCGAAACCGAACGATCCCGTTTCCTCGTCGGAATCCAGCACCAGCGCAGCCTCATCACCTACCGGGAGATCGAGATTTTCGCGGCACGGACCGGCGTCCTGGGAAATGAGTTCTTCCAGTCCGGGCACGCCTGAGCCTGCCTCGGACTGAGGCGCCCGAGTGAGGGCGCCCCGGCCGGCCGGCGCGACGGGAGGCGCGCCGGCTATCCCGCCCCGACCCGAGGGGCGCCGTCGTTCAGTGGACGCTGCGCCCCGGAAGCGCGCGGGCCAGTTCCTCAAGATCGTCGGGATTGAGAATCCACGTCCGCGTCGGCCGGTCCTTGCGCGGCACCGGCCTGGTCAGCAGCACGCGCGCATCCGCCTTCGCCCTGGCGGTGAGCGCCGCGAAATGGCGCACGCATTCGTTGAGCGGCGCGATCAGGGGCGCGGCGCCGTCCAGATCGATCAGCGTGGCCTGCTGATCCTCGTTCACGTCGGGGAGCTTCGTCACTGTTCCATCCCATGCGGTTGCCGCCAGCATCTGGCGGAGGGCTTCTATCGCCCCGCACCCCGGCTTGCCAGTCGCCCGCGGATTATCCGAAGATGCTCCGGTCCATCTTGCCGGTCGCGCGCAGCAGGGCGCCCTCGGCGATCAGCAGGTCGCTGCGGCTGCGCGCCTCGGCGAGCTGGGCAGCACGCAGGCTCTCGTCCGCCACGAGGATGTCCAGCGTCGAGCGGAGGCCGAAGCCATATTCCGCCCGCACGCCCTTCAGCGCGAGGTCGGCGGCGGTGACGCGGCTGCGGTTCGCCTCGGCCTGTGCGCGGGCGCCGGTCATGGCGGCCCACGCCGCCTCGGTGGCGCGCACCGCCTCGCGCGCGGCCGCGTCCTGATCGAAGCGGGCGGCGCGATAGTCCGCCCGCGCCTGCCGGACCTGCGAGGCGACGAGGCCGCCGGTCAGGATCGGCACATGCAGCACCACGCCGGCCGCCGCCGCGCGTGGGAAGGCATGATCGTCGCCGCCGGTGGCACGCACGTCATAGCCATAGCTGCCGCCGAGCGAGACGGTCGGCGCGCCGCTGCTCCGCGCCTCGTCGATCCGCGCGGACGAGGCCTCGGCAAGGCGCTGGCTCTGACGATAGAGCGGATTGGTGTCGAGCGTCCGGTTGCGCGCCTGATCCAGGCTCGCGGGAAGCGCCGCGAACGTCTCCGGTGGCGGTGCCAGCACCCCCGGCGCGCGGCCGACGATGGCGCGATAACGGGCTCCGGTGGTTGCCAGCGTCGCCTGCGCCTCGGCCAGCGTCGCCACCGCCGAGGAGCGTTGCGCTTCGAGCTGCGCGACGTCCGTGCGCGTCGCCTGGCCGAGCCTGTAGCGGGCGTTGGCTTCGGCCACCTGATGATCGAGCAGCGCGATGTCCGCCTGCGCGATGTCGGCGGACTGCTGGTCGTAGAGCAGCTCGGCATAGGCGCCGATCACATCGGTGAGCAGCGCCGCCTCGCTGTCGCGCAGCCCTTCCGCACCGGCCGCGACGTCGCCCTGCGCCGCGCGCACGGCGGAGGACACGCGCCCGCCCGTCCAGATCGGCAGATCGGCCGAGACGGTCGCGGCGCCGCCCTTGCCATAGTCGAACTTGTCATAGCCCCCCGCCGCATCGGCCGCCGCCGAGAGGCGCCCGCCGGCGCGCGCCTGCTCGGGCAGCTCCTCCAGCCCCTGCTGGCGGGCGCGGGCGGCCGCGAAGACGGGGTTGGAGGCATAGGCCTCGTCCACCGCCTGCGCGAGCGTCTCCGCCCGCGCCGGCGCGGCGGCGAGCAGCAGGCCCGCCAGCATCCACCCCTGCTTATTCATGGCGGAGCGCCCAGGCCGGCGCGGCGCGCGCGGCGCGCAGCGACTGCATCAGCACGGTCGCCACCGCGATCAGCAGCGAGGCCAGCGTCGCGCCGAGGAAATAGAGCGGCGAAAGGCCGATCCTGTCCTCGAAACCCGCCAGCCATGTCCGCATCGCGATGAAGGCCAGCGGCCACGCGATGAGGTTGCCGATCACCACCGGCCGCAGGAACTGCGTGACAAGCAGCAGCACGACATCGCGCGAGGAGGCGCCCAGCGTCTTGCGGATGCCGATCTCGCGCACCCGCCGCTGCGTGTTGAACGAGGCGAGGCCCCACAGCCCGACGCACCCGATCGCCACCGCCAGCCCCGCACCGATCGCGAACAGCCGCGAGGCCTGATCGTCGGACTTGTAATAGGTTTCGAGATTCTGGTCGGCGGTGACGGCCTTGAACGGCACCTCCGGCGCGATACGGCGCCACACGCCGCGCAGCGCCTCGGTCATGCCGCGCGGATCGCCGTCGAAGCGCACCGAGGCGATCGGCGAGGTGATGTCGCGCGAGCGATAGGTGTAATAGGCCGCGCGGGTGCCGTCGCGGGGCGAATAGAAGCGCATATTCTCGACCACGCCGATCACGGTGCGGACCGACGTGCCGCTGGTGAGCGTCTTGCCGATCGCCTGCTGGGGGGTCAGGCCGAACTCGGCGGCGGCCCGGCGGTTGATGACGACGCTGTGAGGCTGTTCCACCGGCTTGCCGGCGATATCGTCGTCGCGATGCGCGTCGTCGGGCAGACGGCCGGCCAGCAGCGTCGGCCGGAAGACCCGGAAGAAACCCCGGTCCACCACGATCGCCATCAGCGACGGGCCGTTGCCGATCATGCCGGGCAGCTTCAGGTTGATATGGTTCTGATAATGCTCGTCGCCCGGCGCGGTATCGGAACGGGAGACCGCACGCACGCCCGGAAGCGCCGCGAAGCCGTTGACGAGGGATGTCCGCTGACTCTCGGTCAGGCGCGGCTCGATGAAGCTCGGCACCACGATCAGCCCGTCACGGGCGAAGCCGAGATCGGCGTTGCGGACATGGCGGGTCTGCGCCGTCAGCACCATGGTGCCGACGATGAAGGCGGTTGCCAGCGCGAACTGGAGGATGACGAGCGCCTCGCGCACCCGCGTCCCCGCCCGGCCGCCGCCGGCCGAGCGCGAGGCCGCCAGCACGCCGGCCGCCGGGAAGCGGGAAAGCAGCACGGCCGGATAGAGGCCCGCCGCGACCCCGACGAGAACCACCAGCAACACCAGCGGCAACAGCACGCCGTTGTCGCCGACATAATGGATCGACAGCGAGAGGTTGCCCGCCGCATTGACCAGCGGCAGCCCGATCTCGGCGAGCGCGAGGCCGACGAAGGCGGCCAGCGCGGCGGTCGCGATGGCCTCGCCGATGAAGTGGCGCATCAGCGTCTTGCGGTCCGCGCCCAGCACCTTGCGCATCGCCACTTCCCGCGCGCGCAGGCTGGCCCGTGCCGTCGCGAGGTTCACATAATTGACGATGGCGATCAGCAGGGTCAGCGTGCCGACGATGCCCAGCGTCGCGACGGTGAGCTTCGCGCCCTTCGCCTGAAGGTGCAGGTCGGTGATCGGCAGCAGGGTCTCGCGGAAGACCTTGAGGACATCCTTGCCCTGATCCTGCACAGCATGGCGCTGGACGAAATCGTCGAGCTTGCCCGCGAGCGCCTTCGCCGCGGCCGGCGTCGGGAAACGGAGATAGGTGTAAAGGGACTCGCTGCCCCAGTGATACCAATAATCCCCGGCGACCTGCTGCGGCACCAGCTTGGCGATGATGTTCGCCTTGAGTTCGGTGTTGCGCGGCAGGTTCCCGAACACGGCCGCGACGCGATAAAGGCGCGGCGTGCCGTTCAGCACCAGCGTCATCGGCTGACCGATCGGGTTGATGCCGGGGAAATATTTGCCGGCCACCGTCTCGCTGATGATGAGGTTGGACGGATCGGCCAGCACGCCCGCCGCGTTGCCGCGCGTAATCGGCAGATCGAAGAGATCGAGGAACTCGGGATCGACGAGCTGCATCTTCTCGCTGGTCGCCGTGCCGTTCTTCAGGACGGTCGCATTCTCCTCGTCGAGCCGGGTGCCCTCGATGCCGGGGAAATCCCGCCGGAAGGTTTCCAGCCAGCCGCCGCCCGTGGTCGGGATCGGGCCTTCGAACTGTCCGGGCAGGTTCCAGTTGTCCTGCACCAGATAGATCTGGTCGTGATGCGGAATCCACCGTTCATAGCCGGTCTCGAACCGCACATAGAGGCCGAGCACGATGAACACGGCGATGCCCACCGCGAGCCCGCCGATGTTGAGCGCGGCATAAAGCTTGTGGCGCACCAGCGAGCGATAGAAAGTGACGAAAGCGAAACGGTTCATGGCCCTGCCCCTCAGATCGCGCGGGCGACGGAGGAGACGATCCGCCCGTCCAGCATGTCGATGCGCCGGAGCGCCATGTCGGCATGGCTCGGCGAGTGGGTGACCATCACGATCGTCGCGCCCTCGCCGTTCAGGCTGGTCAGGATGTCCATCACCTGCTGGCCGTTCTCGGTGTCGAGGTTGCCGGTCGGCTCGTCGGCGAGGATCAGGCTCGGCTGGCCGACGATGGCGCGCGCGATCGCGGCGCGCTGCTGCTGGCCGCCCGAAAGCTGGTGCGGATAATGGCGCGCGCGGTGGGAGATGCCGACGCGGTCCATCGCCTGCTCCACCCGCTTGCGCCGGTCCCCGTTCAGTCCCCGGCGATAGGCGAGGCCCAGCTCGACATTCTCCTGGATGGTCAGCTCGTCGATCAGGTTGAAGCTCTGGAAGACGAAGCCCAGCGTCTCGCCGCGCAGCCTGGCGAGCGACGCCTCGTCCATCGCGGCGAGATCGCGCTCGCCGAACAGATAGCGGCCGGCGCTCGGCCGATCGACCGTGCCGAGGATGTTGAGCAAGGTCGACTTGCCGCAGCCCGACGGCCCCATGATGGCGAGGAACTCGCCCTCGCGGACCTCCAGGTTGATGTCGGCGAGCGCGGTCGTCTCGACCTCGTCGGAGGCGTAGCGGCGCTGGATCGATTCAAGACAGATCATGGGGCGGATCATGGGAAGCTCCGTCAGCGGATGTTGAGGACGCCGCTCTTGTCGTAAGCGGCGGTGTTGGAGGTGACGATGCGGTCGCCGGGCTGGAGGCCGGAAAGGATCTCGACCTGCTCGGGATTGCGCGCACCGGTGCGGATCGGGCGTCGGCGGGCATGGCGCCCATCGGCATCGACGACGAAGGCCGAATTGCCGCCGCCGCTGTCGAGCCAGCTCCCGACCGGCGCGACCAGCGTCTCGCGCGCGCTGCCCAGCGTCACGCGGATATCGGCGGTCTGGCCGCGATTGAGGCCTTTGGGCGCGGCGCCCACGAAGCCCAGCTCGACGCGGAAGCGGCCGTTGGTGACGGCGGGCAGCACCTTGGTGACGACGAGGTTCAATCCATTGTCGCCGCTGGCGTGCTGGCCCGGCTGGACCCGGCCGAGATAATATTCGTCCACGTCGGCGACGAGCTTCCACGAGCCCTCGCTGTCGACCTGACCGACCTGATCGCCGGCCTTGAGCATCTGCCCCGGCTGGATGGTGAAATTGGTGAGCCTGCCCGTGACCGGCGCGTGCACGACCAGCGCGTCGAGCCCCGCCCGGACGGCGGAAAGATTGCTGGTGAGACGCGCGCGCGTCTCGGCGAGGCGCGAGGCCTGAAGATTGGCGGTCTGGTCTTCCTTCGCCTGACCGGACTGAAGCTGGCCAAGCCGCTTCTGCTGATAATCCGCCTCTTCGCGATAGCTCTTCACGCCCTCGTCGGAGACGAAGCCCTGATCGTGAAGCTGCTGGCGGATCGAGAGATCGCGCCGCGCCTTGATGAGGTCGTAGCTGGCCGACGCGGTCTGGCTGGCGCGATCGAGGCGGCTCTTCTCAAGCGCCAGATCGTCGCCGGAGAGCGTACCGAGCTGGCTGGCGATCTCCGCCTCGCGGGTCAGCACGTCGAGCTTGAGCGAGGGATTGAGCAATGTCGCGAGCGGCTGGCGCTCGGTGACGGCCGCGCCGTCCTGCACGAGCAGCTTCTCGACCTGCCCGCCCGATACGGCGCCGACGAAGGTGGTGACATTGGGCGCGACGGTGGCGCGGACGGGCAGATAATCCTCGAACCGGTCGCGCGCGACGGCGCCGGTCTCGATATCGGCGGCGGCGATATCGGCCGAGCCGCTCGACGGCAGGAAGTGCCAGCCGAGCAGGACCGCCGCCAGCAGGCCGACCGCCGCGGCGATCCAGCGCCAGCGACGGTCGGTGCGGGGCTTTTCCACCCGGCGATCCATGGCCGAACCGGAGACGGTCATCAGCGGGCCGCGAGCTGGACGGTGCGGTCGGTCCGGGCGGCGACGGCCTTGCCCAGCATGTCCTGCGCCTGGGCATAGGCCTCGTTGCGGCACGCCTGGGCGGCGAAGAACTCGCCGATATTGCCGGCCGGGCAGACGCGCGAGGCGGCGATGTGAAGGCGCTTGGCGATCGCGGCGCGGCCATCGACGCTGGCCAGCTCGGCGGCGGTGTAGTGGACGGTCACGGCGGGAACGGCGGCGACCGCCGGGTCCGAATAAGCGACGATCGCGGTGGTGCCGAGCAGGCCGGCGCCGGCGAACATCAGATTGATGATGAACTTGCACATGGCTCTGTTCCTTGTCCTCGTGGCCGGCGGCGTGTCGGTCACGGAACAACCTCAGCAGGAGCCGTGCCAATTTTATAAACCATTGAAAAATAACGATCGATGGACAAATGATCGTTGCACATCATCTTGGCACTGTCCGGTTTCGGACAGTCAGGTGTTCGGAAACAGACGTTGAGCCGCCGCCCGAAGGATGGCAGCACCGCCATCGGAGGGACAGAGTGAGCACCGAGAAGTTCGACTGCTGCATCGTCGTGGACGATGACGAGGATATCCTGCTGGCGGCGCGCCTGTTGATGCGCCAGCTCTTCGCCGAGGTGCGCGTCACGCCGTCGCCGCAGGAGGCGTTGGACTGGATGGGCGAGCGCCGCGCGGACGTGATCCTGCTCGACGCCAATTTCGCGCGCGGCGCCACCGACGGGAGCGAGGGCTTCCGCTGGCTCGGGCGCATCCTCGAACGAGACGCGCAGGCCTCGGTGGTGCTCATCACCGCGCATGGCGGCGTGCAGACCGCCGTGCAGGCGATGAAGCAGGGCGCGACCGATTTCGTCTCCAAGCCCTGGGCCAACGACAAGCTGCTCTCGGTCGTCCGCTCCGCCGCCGCGCTCAGCCGCTCGCGCCGGCAGAGCGACGGGGTGTCCCCAGCCCCCGCATCCGGCTCCGAAACCCCGCTGCTCGGTTCCTCGCCGGCGATGGCGCGCGTGCTGTCGCTGATCGAGAAGGCCGGGCCGACCGACGCCAACGTCCTGATCCTCGGCGAGAACGGCACCGGCAAGGAACTGGTCGCGCGCGAACTGCACCGCCATTCGCGGCGTGCGGGCAAGATCATGCTGTCGGTCGATCTCGGCGCGGTGGCGGAGAATCTCTTCGACTCCGAGCTGTTCGGCCATGTGAAGGGCGCCTTCACCGATGCCCGCGCCGATCGTGTCGGCCGCTTGCAGGCGGCGGAAGGCGGCACGCTGTTCCTCGATGAGGTCGGCAATCTGCCGCTGCATCTGCAACCCAAGCTGCTCACCGCGCTCGAACAGCGCAAGGTGACGCCGGTCGGCGCCAACGCCCCCGTGCCGATCGACGTGCGCGTCATTTCCGCGACCAACCTGCCCCCGGATCAGCTCGGGCAGGAAAGCCGCTTCCGGCAGGATCTGCTCTATCGCCTCAACACGGTGGAGATCGAGCTGCCTCCTTTACGCGAACGGCGCGAGGATATCCCGTTGCTGCTCGATCATTATCTCCGCCTCTACGCCGCCCGCTACGAGAGGCCGGCGCCCGTGCTGCCCGATGCGGTGCGTGACGCGCTGGTCGCCCATGACTGGCCGGGCAATGTCCGCGCGCTCCGCCATGCCGCCGAGCGGGCGATCATCCTCGCCGACGGGGCGACGCTGGCGCTCAAGGACTTCCCGCTGCCCAAGGCCGCATCCGCCCCCTATGTGCAGGCCGCCGCCGTGGCCGAACCCGCCCCCGCAGACCTCAACCTCGATCGTGCCGAGCGCCAGCTCATCGAGCGCGCGCTCCACAAGCATGGCTATAACATCTCGAACGCGGCGGCCGAACTGGGCCTGACGCGCGGCTCGCTCTATCGGCGGATGGAGAAGCATGGCCTCTAGGGCGCCCTTCGTCGCACGGCTGGCGGGGCATATGCTGCTGCTGCTCGCGACGCTGGTGGCGCTCGCCTGGTTCCTGCCGGTGCCGGGGCATCTCGCGACCAAGCTGCTCTGCGGGCTGCTGTCGCTGGCGGCGGCATGGGCGCTGTGGCGGGCGGTGAGCCGCACCAATGCCCAGCTCACCCGCTTCGTCTCGGCGATCCGCCACGAGGATCTGACGCAGGTCTTCCCCGAGACGCATCAGGGCAGCGGCTTCGACGCGCTGGGCGAGACGCTCAACGCCGCGATCCGGCGCCTGCGCGAGCATCGCGCCGCCGAGGCCGCCGAAAACCGCTTCGCCGCCACGCTGGTGGACGAGGCGCCGACGCCGATCCTCGCCATAGACCCGGACGGCAGGGTGGAGCTTTCGAACAAGGCCGCGCGCCGCCTGTTCGGGCAGGCGAGCGGGCGCGGCATCGCCGAGTTGATGCCCTATGGCGAAGGCTTCGTCGCGGCCCTCACGGATGTGGTGCCGGGCGACCGCCGCCTCTGCCGGGTGGTGCTGGGCGGATTGCCGCAACGCGCGATGGTGGCGGTCACGCAGGTCGAGCGGCTGGGGCGGACGTGGCGGATCGCCTCGGTACAGGTCATCCAGGGCGAGCTGGATGCCGCCGAGGTCGCGACGCAGGCCGATCTGGTCCGCGTGCTGACCCATGAGATCATGAACTCGATGACGCCCGTCACCTCGCTCGCCGAAAGCGCGGCCGGGCTGATGGCGGAGATCGACCAAGGCGACGATCCGGCGATCGCCGACGCGCGCATCGCGGTGGAGACGCTGGCGCGCCGCGCCTCCGGCATCATGCATTTCGTCGACAGCTATCGCGAGTTCAGCCGTGCCCCCGCCCTCGCCCGCCGCCGTTTCCGGGCGCGGACGTGGGCCGAGGAACTGACCCGGCTCTATCGCGCGATGCCGGCGGGCGAAGATGTGGCGCTCGACGTCAGCGTCCTGCCCGAGGCGCTGATGATCGACGGCGACCCGGAGCTGCTGTCGCAGGTGGTGCTGAACCTGCTCAAGAATGGCGGCGAGGCGGCCAGCGCCCATAGGCCCGCGCCCCGCGTCGCGCTCGTCATCGAGGGCCTGCCGACGGGGCGTGTCCGCATCCTCGTCGAGGATAATGGGCCGGGCGTGCCGGACGCCAGCCTCGGGGAAATCTTCCTCCCCTTCTTCACCACCAAGCCGTCGGGCACCGGCGTGGGACTGAGCTTCGCGCGGCAGGTGGTGCTGCTGCACCATGGCGCGATCCGCTATGCTGGCGAGCCAGGCGGCGGCGGGCGGTTCGAGATCGTCCTCTAGCATCGTCCTTTGGCGCGGGCTGGCGCCGAAGCCGGAAATGCGGGGCATCTTTCCTGTTGATAGAGGAGTGCCAGCGATGGCATTAATCGCCCATGACGGTGGCCGCGCCCCTCGTGGCCATCACCCAACAACAAACCACGATCGGGAAGAAGGATGGAAAAGGCTCTGTTCCGCGTCGATCCACGCGACGACGTGGCGACCGCGCTCCGTGATATCGACGCCGGCAGCATCGTCGATCTGGACGGCGCTCCCCTCTCCGTCCGCGAGCCGATCGCGCGCGGACATAAGGTGGCGGTGCGCGACATCGCGGCCGGCGCGCCGGTGCTCAAATTCGGCTTCCCGATCGGCAGGGCGACGGCCGCCATCCCGCAGGGCACCCACGTCCATGTCGACAATGTCCTGACCGCGCTCGAACCGGATGGCCGTTATGCCTATGCGCCGGCCTTCGATCCGGCGGATGTTCCCGCCGAGACGCCCGGCTTCCGGGGCTACAGGCGGGCGGACGGGCGGGTCGGCACGCGCAACGAGATCTGGGTGATCCCGACGGTCGGCTGCGTGGCGCGCACCGCCGAAAAGATCGCGCGGAAGGCGGATGCGCTCCATGGCGAGGGCCTCGACGGCATCCACGCCTTCGCCCACCCTTATGGCTGCTCGCAGCTCGGCTCCGATCTGGAGGCGACCACGGCGATCCTCTCGGGGTTGGCGGCTCATCCCAACGCAGGCGGCGTGCTGCTGATCGGGCTCGGCTGCGAATCGAACCAGCTCGACCGGATGCTCGCCGCGATCCCCGAGAGCGCGCGGGCGAAGGTGCGGACCCTGCGCGCCCAATCCTCCGCCAACGAGGTGGAGGAAGGCGTCGCGCTGGTCGCCGAACTCGCGGCCGAGGCCCGGCTTGCGATACGGACCCCGGCGGCGCTCTCCGAGCTGGTGCTCGGCGTCAAATGCGGTGGATCGGACGGCTTCTCCGGCCTCACCGCCAATCCGCTCGTCGGGCGGATGAGCGACAGGGTGACGGGCGCGGGCGGCAGCACCCTGCTCACCGAGATCCCGGAGATCTTCGGGGCCGAGCAGATGCTGATGGATCGCGCGGCCGACGCGCGGCTCTTCGAGGGGATCGTCGGCCTGGTGAACGGCTTCAAGGCCTATTTCACCGCGCATGGCGAGCCGGTGTCCGAAAACCCTTCCCCCGGCAACATCGCCGGCGGCATCACCACGCTGGAGGAGAAGTCGCTCGGCGCCGTGCAGAAGGCCGGCCGCGCGATCGTCACCGATGTGCTGAGCTATGGCGAACGGCTGCGCACACGCGGGCTCACCCTGCTGGAAGGGCCGGGCAACGACGCGGTCTCCTCCACCGCGCTGTCTGCGGCGGGGGCGACGCTGATCCTCTTCACCACGGGGCGCGGCACGCCGCTCGGCTTTCCGGTGCCGACGGTCAAGATCGCCTCGAACAGCACGCTCGCCGCCGCCAAGCGCAACTGGATCGACTTCGACGCCGGCCGCGCGCTCGAAGACGGCATGGCGCCCACCGCCGAGGCGCTGCTCGCCGCCATCTGCGCCATCGCCTCGGGCGAGCGGACCGCCGCCGAGCGCAACGACGAACGCGAGATCGCGATCTGGAAACGAGGCGTCACCCTGTGAGGCCTCTGCTGACGCTCGCCGCGATCCTCGCATTGCCGGCGGCGGGGCCTGTGCCCATCGATCGCCATGCGCTGGTCGAGCGTCATGCCGTGACCTTCACGACGATCGACCGCGACGCCCCCGCGATGATCGGCAATGGCGAGATCGCCTTCACCGCCGACATCACCGGCCTTCAGACCTTTCCCGAGCAATATGCCCGCCAGGCGCCGCTGCTCACCATGGCGCAATGGGCGTGGCACAGCTTCCCCCCGCCCCGTCCGCTGGATGCCGAGGCCGGGCTGGTGCAGGTGCCCGTCCCCGGCCGGGGTTCGCAGCCTTATGCCTATGTCCGCGATCTCGCCGCCGCGGCGAAAGACCCGGTGATCGCGTGGCTGCGCGAGAATCCGCATCGCTTCTCGCTCGGCCGCGTCTCGCTCGACATGCATCATGCGGATGGCCGCCCGGTGCGCTTCGAGGATCTGACCGACACCGTCCAGCACCTCGACCTGTGGACCGGCACGCTGACCAGCCGCTTCCGGCTCGACGGCGAGCCGGTGACGGTGACGACGCGCGTCCACCCGGATCGCGACATGCTGCTGGTGGAGGTCCGCTCGCCGCTGGTCGCGAGCGGGCGGGTGGCGGTGCGCGTCGCCTATCCGGGCGTTTCGCGCGCGATCAATCCCGATCCGTCCGACTGGGCGCATCCCGAGGCTTATCGGACCCGGATCATCGCCCGCCGGCCCGACCGGATCGAAATCCGCAACCGGATCGACCAGACGGTCACCACCTCGTCGGTGACGGCACCCGGCGGCACGGTCATACCGGCCGGGGCGCATCGCCTCGCGATCCGCGGGCACGGTGACCGGCTGGTGGCGATGGTGGGCTTCGGGCGCTCCCCGCATCCCGCCCCGGCGCCCGATTATGCCCGCGCCGTCGCCGCCACCGAGCGGCATTGGCGGGATTATTGGACGCACGGCGGCATCGTCGACTTCTCCGGCAGCCACGATCCGCGCGCGGCGGAACTCGAACGGCGCGTGGTGCTGTCGCAATATCTCGCCGCGATCAACGAGGCGGGTTCGCTGCCGCCGCAGGAGGAAGGGCTCTTCTCCAATAGCTGGAACGGCAAATTCCATCTGGAGATGCACCCCTGGCATTCGGCGCATTTCGCGAGTTGGGGCCGTCCCGCGCTGCTGGAACGCAGCCTCGAATGGTATCGCGCGTACCTGCCCGACGCGATCGCCGAGGGGCGACGGCATGGCCTGAACGCCGCCGCGTGGTGGCCCAAGATGTCCGGGCCGGAGGGGCGCAACAGCCCGAGCCCGATCAACCCCTTCATCCTGTGGCAGCAGCCGCACCCGATCTATCTCGCCGAGCTGGTCTGGCGCGCCCACCCGGATCGCGCGACGCTGGATCGCTATGCCCCGCTGGTCGAGGCGACGGCGAACATGCTGGCGGGCTGGCCCCGGCTCGATCCGGCGACCGGGCGCTATCATATCGGCCCGCCTGTGGTGCCGGTGCAGGAAAATCACGATCCCTTCACCACGGCCGATCCCGCCTTCGAGGTCGAATATTTCCGCTGGGGGCTGGAGCGGGCGCAGGCGTGGCGGGAGCGGCGCGGGCTGGCGCGCAACCCGCAATGGGACAAGGTGATCGCCGGCATGGCGCCGATGCCGATGCAGGATGGGCGCTATGTGCCCGTGGCGGGCGAACCCGGCTTCTGGGCGCGCGCCGCCTCGCCGGAATGTCGCGGCGATGCCCGGCCGCCGCTCTGCACCAATCGGGACCATCCCTCCTTCCTGATGCCCTTCGGCCTGATCGGCAGCGCGCGGGTGGACCGGGCCGCCATGGCCCGCACCGTCGCCGCCACAGACGCGGACTGGGACATGCGCCAGCTCTGGGGCTGGGACTTCCCGATGATCGCGATGACCGCCGCCCGGCTCGGCCGCCCCGAGGAAGCCGTCGACTGGCTGCTGCGCGACGCCCCCAACAACCGCTGGGGCGCAACCGGCATGACGCCCCGCTTCGATCTCGCCGCCGACGGCAAGACCGAGACGCGCCTCGCCGACACCTATTTCCCTTCCAACGGCGCGCTGCTGCTCGCGGTCGGCATGATGGCGGCGGGGTGGCAGGGCTCGACCGGGCACGCCCCCGGCTTCCCGGCCGGCTGGAGCGTGCGGGTGGAAGGCATCCGCCCACTCCCCTGAGGCCGGCTCAGCCCGCGCGTGGCGGCGCGGTCGACTGGCGGACGATGACTTCGAGCCCCACGGAATAATCGGGCAACCGGTCCTCCTCCCCGTCGAGGAGCGCGATCACCCGCTCGGTCGCCTCGCGCGCCATCTCCAGCACCGGGCGGCGGATGGTGGTGAGCGCGGGCGAGATCATGGATGCGATGTCGCTGTCGTCGAAGCCCGCCACCGACAGGTCGTCCGGCACCGACAGCCCCCGCCCCTGCGCCACCTTGAGCAAGGCGGCCGCCATGATGTCGTTGCCGGCGAAGATCGCGGTCGGCGGCTCGGGCAGGCTCAGCAGCGCCTCGGCGGCGGCGAGGCCGCTTTCGAAGCCATAGTCGCCCTCCCGCACATAGGCGGCGGGCATGGCGATGCCTGTAGCGGCCAGCCCCTCGTGGAAGCCCTGCTCGCGCTCGCTGGCCGAATAGAACTGCATCGGGCCGGTAATCATGCCGATCCGGCGATGGCCGAGCCCGACCAGATAGCGCGCCATCTCGTTGGCGGCGGTCCGCTCGGCGCTGACCAGCATCGCCGGATAGCCCGGCACGCGCACCGCCGCGATGCCGACCGCCGCTACCCCCAGCCGCCGGAGCGTGCGCGGGATCGACGGCAGCTCCGACAGGGGCGGCAACAGCACCAGCCCGTCGATGCGGGTCCGCTGGACGAAATCCTCGATGTTCGACGTCAGATCCGGGTCTTGCGCCGTGGCGGGGTGGACGAGCAACTCATAACCCGCCTCCGAGCAGATTTCGACGATGCCCTGCTGGAAGAGGCCGATGACATGGGCGTTATGATCGCCCTGCACGACGCCGAGCAGGAAGGATCGCCCCGACGCCAGCGCCCGCGCCCGCAACGATCGCCGGAAGCCGAGGCGCTCGATCGTCCGCTCGATGGTCTCGCGGGTTTCCTTGCCGACCTTGGGGGAATTGTTGAGGACGCGCGAAACCGTCCGTATCGAGACGTCCGCTTCCCTCGCGACATCGGCAATGGTGGCGGCGCGTCGAACGTCGGCGGATTTCCCATTCATGTCGCCATCTTGCAGAAGCTCACGAAGATGGGCAAGTGCCAGCGTTGGCAAGATAGATCAGCCATGAGGGGATGCAGCCTATGACGCTCGACCGGCGATCCGCGTTGACGGGAGGCATCGGCTTCCTGTCCGCCGCCTCCATAGCCCCGGCCGCCGCAGCCGCGCCAGCCCCGTCCGGCCCGGCGCCCGGCTGGTACGACGTCCGCCATTTCGGCGCGACCGGCGACGGCCATACGCTCGACACCCCCGCCGTCAACCGCGCGATCGAGCGGGCGGCGGCGAGCGGCGGCGGCACCATCTATTTCCCGCCGGGCACCTATGCCTGCCACTCCATCCGCCTGAAAAGCCGCATCACGCTCCATCTCGACGGCGCCGCCACCCTCCTCGCCGCTCCCGCCCCCACGAACGGGCGTGGCGGCTACGACCTCGCCGAGCCGCAAGACCCGGCCATCGAGCCCTTCCAGGATTTCGGGCACAATCACTGGCGCAACAGCCTGATCTGGGGCGAAGGCCTGCATGACATTGCCATCACCGGCTCCGGCCTGATCTGGGGCAAGGGGCTGGGGCGTGGCGACGGCAAGGATGCCTATCTCTCCGACCCCAACGGCCCCGGCACGGGCAACAAGGCGATCGCGCTCAAGAATTGCCGCAACGTGCTGCTGCGCGATCTGAAGATGCTGGCCTGCGGCTGGTTCGCCATCCTCGCGACGGGGGTGGATAACCTCACCATCGACAATCTGCTGATCGACACCACCCGCGACGGCATGGACATCGATTGCTGCCGAAACGTCAGGATCACCAACTGCACGGTCAATTCGCCCTATGACGACGGCATCTGCCCGAAGAGCAGCTATGCGCTGGGCGAGCCGCGCGCGACCGAGAACCTCACCATCTCCAACTGCTTCGTCACCGGCAATTACGAGATCGGCTCGCTGATCGACGGGAGCTGGCGCAAGATGCCGCCCTCTTTTGCGCCGACCGTGCATGGCCGCATCAAATTCGGGACGGAATCCAACGGCGGCTTCCGTAACATCACCGTCACCAACTGCGTGTTCGACGACAGCCAGGGCCTCGCGCTGGAGACGGTGGACGGCGCGGTGTTCGAGGATGTCACCATCTCCAACATCGCGATGCGGGGGAGCTTCAGTTCGCCGCTCTTCCTGCGGTTAGGGCGGCGGATGCGCGGGCCGGCCGGGCGGCCGATCGGATCGATGCGGCGCATCCTGATCGACAATGTGACGAGTTCGGGCGCGGGCTGGCTGCCCTCGATCATCGCAGGGCTTCCCGGCCATCCGATCGAGGATGTGAAGATCAGCAACGTCTTCGTCGAGCAGCGCGGCGGCGCGCCCGAGGCGATGGCACATCGCGTGCCCCCGCTGGCGGAGCTGGCCTATCCCGAGCCCAACATGTTCGGCGATCTGCCCGCCACCGGCTTCTTCATCCGCGACGCGCGCAACGTCGAGATGAGCCATGTCGAGGTGGCGGTGGCCGCCGCCGATCCGCGCCCCGCCTTCCGGCTGGAGAGTGTCGAGGACGCGGATTTCTTCCGCCTGCGCGTGCCGACGGGGGCACCCGCCTTCTCGCTCGATCGGGTGCGCGGCTTCCGCCATTTCGGCAGTCACAGGATCGAGGACAGCCGCTTCGACGATCTCGTCTCGAAGACCCTCTGACATGAAAAAGGCGCGGCACCCGATCGGATGCCGCGCCCAGTCCCCTAGGGACGAGGGGATCAGTATTTCACCGAAAGCCCGATGAAGAAGGTGCGGCCGGCGATGTCGTAGGTCGCCGCGAAGGTGTTGTCGGACGGCGCCGGCGTGCCCACGATCGGCGGGTTCTTGTCGGCGATGTTGGTGACGCCCGCCGTGAACTCGATCCCGTGCTTGATCTCCAGCGCGGAGGACAGGTCGAAATAATTCTGCGTCGGGATCGTCGGGTTGGTGAGCGACGCCTTGCTCGGCGCCGTGCCACCCGAGCGCTTGGGCAGCACATAGGTGTCGACCGTCACCGCGCCGATGAAGCGATGGCGCAGGCTGAGCGTCAGCGGGCCGTCCTTCCAGGTCAGGCGGGTCACGCCCTTCCATTCGGGGATCGGCTGGCCGCAGGTCTGGCCGAAGGAGCCGACGCAGCGGTTCTTGATGTTGGGCAGCGCCTGCACCGGCACGCTGGTGAAGCTGCGCGTCCAGGTCAGGTCCGTCCCCAGCTCGAAATGGCCGACCGAGGTGTTGAAGTTGTAGCTGCCCTCGAAATCCACGCCCGAGGTCTTGAGCGCACCGGTGTTGGCGTTGGTCGCGGTGATGTAGCTGGGGGCGGTGATCTGCCCGTTGATCGGATCGCGATGGATCGCCTGGCAGAACGGGCTGTCGGCGCTCTGGATGACGTTATAGCAGAGGTTGAGCACGTTCGCCGGGCTGCCGCCCAGCGGCGCGATGGCGCCCTTCAGGTCGATGTTGAAATAGTCGGCGCTGAACGCGAAGCCGTGCAGGAAGCGCGGCGTCAGGACGATGCCCACCGTCTTGGTGTTCGACTTTTCCGGCCCGACATTGGGATTGCCGCCGGTCACCGCGTTGATGAACTGGTTGGGCTGGACGTTGGCGCCGAACACCTGATCGGCCGGCACACCGGTCGCGACGCAGACGTTGCGCACGGCGTCCGTCTGCTGCGCCACCGGCTGGCGGCTGGAGCAGGGATCGGTCAGCGACGGGCCGCTGGTCGTCTGGCCGCCGAACAGCTCGCCGACATTGGGCGCGCGGATCGAGTGCTGATACTGGCCGCGGAAGGTGATGTCGCTGGTCGGCGCATATTCGGCGCCGCCCGAATAGGTCCAGACGCCGCCCACGCCCTTCAGGTCATAGTTGGAGTAGCGGAAGGCACCATTGATGTTCAGCCGCTTCACGAAGCTCATGTCCGCCAGCAGCGGCACGCGCACCTCGCCATAGACTTCGCGCGCGGTCTCGTGGCCGGAGGTGGGCTTGGCGGCGTTGAAGCCCGAGATGTCGCCCGAGGCCAGCACCGGATCCGGCGAGAAGCTCGCGAAATCGCGGCGCCACTCGACGCCGGTGTTGAAGTCAACCGGGCCGGCCGGCATCTCGAACAGCACGCCGGTGAGGCTCGCCGCCGCCACCTGCTGCGTGGCGTGGGTGACGTTGGTGGTGTCCACGGCCAGCGAGGCCGCGCCTTCCGACGACAGATTCTGCCCGAAGATGTTGAGCAGCGGCGCCGCGCCGTTCTGCGAGAGCAGGCCGTTCTGGAACGCGCTCAGCGAGACGGCGCCGCCGGTGGTGTCCGTCTCGTTGGTGCGGGCGTAGCTGTAATAGACGTCATAATGCAGATCGCGCAGGAAATGCTCGGACACGCTGCCGATCTGCCCGCGCACGCCGATCAGGCCGCGATAGGCGTCGATGTCGGATTGCGCGACGCGGTCCCCCACGTCGGTCAGGCGGCGATTGATGTTGAGCACCGCCAGCCCGTCCCCGCGCGTGGTGGAAAGCGTGCTGGTGCCGTTGGTGACGGTGGTGGTGCCGTTCTCGCTCAGATCAAGCTGGTTGAGCACCGCCTGAAGCTGCGGCGAGAGATAGGGATTGTCGGTGTTGACGAGGAAATTGCCGCTCACCCCGGTCGGGGCAAGGCGCGCGCGCACCTTGTTGTTGCTGATGCTGCCCTCGGTGTAGACCGTCGCCGCATCCGAGAAATCATAATGCGCGAAGAGATTGCCCAGCAGGCGACGCTGCGGGACGATCAGATAGGCATCGGGCGCGAGATTATAGTCATCCCCCGGCGTGACCGCGGGCCGCGCCACCGTGCCGGCGTCGTCGAAGGTGATGCCGCGCGAGGTCATGCCCGAAAGCCCGGCGGCGATCAGCGCGGCGTTGAGCCCCGGCGAGTTGCTCGCCGTGCCGACCGTCGGGATGCCCGCGATGCGCGTGTTGGGGATGGTGCCGCTGCCGCTCAGCACGAGGCCGGGGCGTCCGCCGGCCGCGAGGCAGGTCGAGCCGCCGGGAACCGCGAGCGGCGTGCCGGCATGGCTGCGGCTGAAGGAGTCGGCGGTGACGCAGCCGTCCGCCAGCGTGTTGGCCGCCCAGCCGCCCCGATCGCCCGCGGTGTAGCCTCCGCGGTTCAGATAGTTGAACGAAGCGGTGATGTTGCCCTTGCCGCCTGCGAAGTTGGTGCCAGCGGTAACATCGAAGGTGTAGGTCGGCGTCACCGTATGCTGATCGACCGTGTTCTGGCCGCTGACCTCGACGCCCTGGAAATCGTCGCGCAGGATGAAGTTGACGACGCCGGTGATCGCGTCCGACCCGTAGACCGCCGACGAACCGCCGGTCACCACCTCGGTCCGCTTGATGAGCGCGACGGGGATGGTGTTGATGTCGGTCGTCTGGTTCGGGCCGGAGATGGTGAAGCGGCGGCCGTTGACCAGCACGAGGTTCCGCTGGTCGCCGAAGCCGCGCAGGTTGAGCGTCGCGATGCCGCCGGGTACGGTGTTCGCGGTCGGGCCGGTGAGCTGCGAGCCGACGAACTGCGGCGAACTGCCGAGCAGCGTCTCGATATTCTGCGTGCCGGAGAGCTTGGCCTCCTGCTGATCGATCACCGTCACCGGCGTGGGCGCCGCGAAGCCGCGCGAGGTGAGGCGCGAGCCCGTCACCACGATCGCCTGCGTCGCGTCCGTGCCCGGCTGGGCGGAGGCGGTGTCGGCGGGCGGGGCTTCGCTCGCCGCCTGCGTCACCTGGGCATGGGCTGTCGCGGACAGCAGCAGAAGCGCAATGGGAGCGCTACCAAATACGGTCGAACGCAAGTTAAGGCGGGTCTGGCGGGTCATCAGGATTTCCTCTCTGACTCTGTGTCTAGCGCTGGCACAGTTGATGCTCGTGTATTCCGACGAACGCGCTTATGCAACCGTCATTGAGATCGACGCCGGCGGAGAGGGCGAAACCATGCGGAATAGTCCGCCATTCCCGGCGAATGCTGGCCTTTCGGCCGGCGAGATTCGAATCGACGGGCGCAGGGGCGCGCAAGCCGCCCTCCCCAAGGAGAGGAGCGACACAGTGCCGACGAACAGCCCGAACCAGGCCGCCAAGGCCCGCGCCGCATGATAGCGCTCCTCCCCGCCTTGCTGCTCGGCGCGGCGCAGCCGCCTGCCCCGCCCGTCTTCCACAATCCCGTGCTGTTCGCGGACTATTCGGACCCGGACGTGATCCGCGCGGGCGACGCTTATTATCTCGTCGCTTCCAGCTTCCATTTCTCGCCGGGCATTCCGGTGCTGAAGTCCACCGATCTCGTCCACTGGTCGATCGTCGGCCATGTCCTGCCGCGCCTTCCCTTCGCGCCGGCCTATAACATGGTGCCGCCCTTCACGCTCACCGACGCGACGTCGAAGCCCGTCGGCGCGGGGCTACGCTATGCCGGCGGGGTGTGGGCGCCCTCGATCCGCTTCCATGACGGGCTGTTCTACGTCTACTGGCCGACGCCCGACGAAGGCATCTTCATGGCCACCGCCAAGCACCCCGGGGGGCCGTGGAGCAAGCCCGTGCAGGTGCTGGCCGGCCCCGGCTACGAAGACCCCTGCCCCTTCTGGGACGACGACGGCACAGCCTGGCTGGTCCATTCGCGCCTCGGCGCCGGGCCGCTCATCCTCCACCGCATGAGCCCGGACGGCACCCATGTGCTCGACGAAGGGAAGACCATCGTCGAGGACCGGCAGGCGCTCCCGATTCTGGAGGGGCCGAAGCTCTACAAGCGCGATGGCTGGTATTATATCTTCGCGCCCTTCGGGGGCGTCGAGAAGGGCGCGCAGACCGTGCTGCGATCGCGGAGCATCACCGGCCCCTACGAGCATCGCACCGTGCTGGAGCAGGGCTCGACGGCGATCGAGGGGCCGCATCAGGGCGGCTATGTCGAGACGCCATCGGGTCAGGGCTGGTTCCTGCACTTCAACAGCACCGGGGCGTTCGGCCGCATCTCCTATCTGGAGCCGGTGCGCTGGCACGATGGCTGGCCGGTGATCGGCGATCCGATCGCGGGCAAAACCTCGGGCCAACCCGTGGCGACCCACACCGCGCCGGATCTGCCCGTCTCGAACGCACGCGTCGCCGACAGCGACGAGTTCGGCGGCCCCAGGCTCGGCCTGCAATGGGAATGGAACCACAACCCCGACGATCATGGCTGGAGCCTCACCGAGCGGCCGGGCTGGATGCGCCTTCACGCGCTGCCCTCGCGCTATCTCGTCACGGCCCGCGACACGCTGACGCAGATCCTGTGGGGGCCGTCTTCGCGCATGACGACGCGGATCGACCTTTCGCGCATGACGGACGGGCAGCGCGCGGGGCTGGCGATGTTCCAGGCCCGGCCGAGTTGGATCGGCGCGGTGCGCGAGCATGGCGTCACCCGCCTCGCTTATGCGCAGGCGGGAGAGGAAAGCCTCGGCCCGGTCCTCACCGCGCGCACGGTGGAGTTCCGGGTGACCGTCGGTGCCGATCAGGTGGCGCATTATGCCTACAGCATCGATGGCGGACACCGCTTCACACCGTTCGGCGAGCCCTCCCCCTTGCGCTTCGCGTGGTGGAAGGGCGCCCGCCCCGCCTTGTTCACCTACACCACCGCCGCCACGGCGGGAGGCGCGATCGATATCGACTGGTTCCGCGTCGAGCGCCCCTAGCGCTGCTCAGCTATCGTCAGGCGGGCGCGAGCGGCAGTTCTGCCTCTTCATGGATCGGCCGGGCCTCGAATTTCGACACCGTCACGCCCACCAGACGGATGCCCTTCGGAACCGGATAGACGGACCGGATCAGGCCGAGGCTGACGTCCCGCAAAGCCCCCTCGCTGTCGACCAGCCCCGACAGCGTGCGGCTGCGCGTGATGATCTGGAAATCGTGGAACTTCACCTTCACGGTCACCGTGCGCCCGAACGCCTGCCGCTTCTCGCACCAGGACCAGACATCGTCCGCCATGCGCAGCACGCCGGCCTCGATCTCGGCCGGCTCGATCAGATCGCGGTTGAAGGTGGTCTCCGAGCCGGACGACTTGCGCTCGCGGTTGGGGTTGACCGGGCGCTCGTCGATCCCCCGTGCGATCGCGTGATACCATTCGGCGGAATTTCCGAAATGCTCGGTCAGGAAGGCCATCGTCTTCGCGCGCAGATCGGCCCCCGTCTCGATGCCGAGCCGCTTCATCTTCTGCGCCGTGACAGGCCCCACGCCATGGAAACGCGCCACCGGCAATGTCTCGACCCAGGCGGCGCCCATATCGGGCGTGACTGCGAACTGGCCGTTGGGCTTGCGATGATCGGACGCCAGCTTCGCCAAGAACTTGTTGTAGGAAATGCCGGCCGAAGCCGTGAGGCCGGTCTCCGCGAGGATGCGCGCGCGGATCGCCTTGGCGGTGGCCCAGGCGGTGGCGATCCCCTGCTTGTTCGCGGTCACGTCGAGATAGGCTTCGTCGAGCGAAAGCGGCTGGATGAGATCGGTATAGTCCGCGAAGATCGCATGAATCTGCTGCGAAACCGCGCGATAGACGTCGAAGCGGGGTGATACGAAGATCAGGTCCGGGCAGCGCCGGAGCGCCGTCACCGACGGCAGGGCGGAGCGGACGCCGAACCGGCGCGCTTCGTAGCTGGCCGCCGCCACGACCCCGCGCGCGGCCGGATAGCCGACCGCCACCGGCTTGCCGCGAAGCGCCGGATCATCGCGCTGTTCGACGGACGCGAAGAAGGCGTCCATGTCGACATGAATGATCTTCCGCACGGTTTCGTCAGCCACGGAGGCCTTATAGATCGCGAACGAAATGCGAACAAGACGATGCCGATACCGGGCGCGACCGCACGATGGCGGGGCTGCACGAAACGCAGCCCCGCACCAGCGCTTTCGGCCGATCAGCCGTTGAGATGCTCCCATACCTTGGAGATGACGACGGAGCCCTCGCCCACCGACGAGGCCACGCGCTTGACAGAGCCCGCGCGGACATCGCCCACGGCGAATATCCCCGGCTGCGACGTCGCATAGGGCGATCCGCCGCCCGCGGCGTCCCCGGTCAGCACGAAGCCCTTGTCGTCGAGCGCGACCAGCCCCGACAGCCATTCCGTGTTGGGCGCCGCGCCGACCATGACGAACAGGGCGCACAGGGCGATCTCGCGCTCCGTCCGGTCCCGCACATTGCGGATGGTGACGGTTTCGAGCTTGTCCGCGCCGTGCAGCGCCACGATCTCGGCGCCATATTCCACGGTGACGGCGGGGTCCGCCTCCAGACGGCTGGAGAGATAGCTCGACATCGACGTGGCCAGCGACGTGCCCCGCACCAGCACGCGGACATGGCTCGCCGCGCGGCTCAGGAACATCGCGGCCTGCCCGGCCGAATTGCCGCCGCCGATGACGATCGCCTCGGCCTCCTTGCAGAAGCGCGCCTCATTCTCCGTGGCGGCATAATAGACGCCGGCGCCCTCGAACTCGGCGAGCCGGTCGATCGGGAGCCGGCGGTACTGGACGCCGGTCGCGACCACCACCGCGCCGGCCCGTATGCGCTGCCCATTATCGAAGGTGGCGCAGAACTGGCCGTCCTCCAGCCGTTCGAGCATCACCACGCGGCGCGGCACGACGAAGCGCGTGCCGAACTTCATCGCCTGGACCTCGCCGCGCCAGACGAGATCGGCGCCCGAAATCCCCGTCGGGAAGCCCATATAATTCTCGATGCGGCTCGACGTGCCCGCCTGCCCGCCGATCGCGATATCGTCGACGACCAGCGCGCTCAGCCCCTCGGCCCCCGCATAGACGCCCGCCGCCACGCCGGCCGGCCCGCCGCCGACGATCAGCACGTCGAACCGCTCGCACTCGGCAAGATCGCGATTGATGCCGAACAGACGCGCGACCTTCTCCGGCGTCGGATCGGCGACGACCTCGTCCCGCCCGAAGATCACGGCCGGCCGCCCCGCGTCGATGGCGCAGCTCGCCGAAATCCGCTCGGCCTCCGGGCTCGCCGTGCCGTAGGTCGTATAAGGCAGGTGGTTGCGGCTGGCGAACTCGGCGATGCGCCGGATATCGCGATCCTCCTCCTCGCCGATCAGGACCAGCATCCCGTCGCGCGCATCGAGCTGGCGCCGCCGGCGCGCGGCCAGCACGGTGATGATGATGTCCGACATCTCGGGGATTTCCGACATCAGCCGCATCATCGCGGCCCGCGGCACTTCGATGGCCCGCGTGTCGCGGGCGGCGCGCATCGGCATCGTCCAGCTACCGCCGTGGAGAAAGGATATCTCCCCCATGAACTGGGTCGGCCCGAGCGTCGAAGGCACATGGCGCTCGCTGGTGAAGGGATTCACGACCTCGATCTCGCCGTCCTCGACATAGACGAAGCGATCGGCCGGATCGCCCGGCCGGACGATCATGGTGCCCGCCGCATAATGCGCGACCTTCCCCGCTCCGCGCAGCGCCTCGACATGCGACGCCGCCAGGGGCACGCGCTGCATCTCGCGCAAATCCCGGCCGATGGTTTCCATTCCCTACCCCTCATGGTGACCCGGCGCGATCATAGCCATCGCCCGGCCCGTTGTCAGAGGCCAAAGGGGTGACGCGAAAAAGGATGAGCGGAATCTGTGCGCAGCCGGCGGGGCGCCCGGAAAGATCGGAGCGGACCCGAGAAAGCGGCCGCATTCCCATTGCGGCTGGACGGGAGTTTCTCCAGACACGCGCTCGACCGCCGATCGGTCTGGAGAGAGAGATTGGTTCATTCGCGTCGCGACGTGCTTGCCGTCGGCCTGGCATCAACAGCCGGATTGGCCATTCCAGCCTCCGGGAAGGCGGACACGCGCTTGGCGCGCTGTGCGGAAGCGACCGGCTGGCGGCAGGGTCTCGACGGTCAACGCCGGGCGGATTTGGGCAATGGCACGTTCCTCAATCCCGTGCTGTCCGGCGATCGCCCCGATCCCAACATCCTGAAGGATGGCGACGACTATTGGGCGACCTTTTCGTCCTTCGAATATTATCCGGCGATCATCGTCTGGCATTCTCGCGATCTGGTCAACTGGACCCCGGTCGGGCCGGCGCTGACGAAGCCGCTCGGATCGGTGTGGGCGCTCGATATCGCCAGGCATGGCGGCCGATATTTCATCTATATCCCGGTCTTCAACGCCGGCGATCCGACGTTCGCGGCAGGCCCGCTGATCCCGAGCAAGATCTTCGTGGTCCATGCGGACAGCATGAGCGGGCCGTGGAGCGAGCCCATCGACATGGACATCCGGGGCTATATCGATCCCGGTCACGCGGTCGGCGAGGACGGCAAGCGCTATCTCTTCCTGAACAGCGGCGCGCGGGTGCGGATCAGCGACGACGGGCTCCGGCGCGATGGCCCCATCGAGCAGGTTTATGGCGGCTGGCCGATCCCGGAGGACTGGATCATCGAGGCCCCCGCGCTCGAAGGGCCGAAGGTGCTGCGCCATGATGGCTGGTTCTACCTGTTCTCCGGCCAGGGAGGGACGGCAGGGCCTCCCACCAGCCATATGGTGATCGTGGCCCGCTCCCGGTCGATCGACGGCCCGTGGGAGAATTGCCCCCGCAATCCCATCGTCCGCACCGTCAGCGCCGACGAACCATGGTGGTCACGCGGGCATGGAACGCCCGTTCAGGGGCCTGCGGGCGACTGGTGGCTGGCCTATCACGGCTATGAGAACGGGTTTCGCACGCTGGGCAGGCAGATGCTGCTGGAGCCTTTCATATGGGAGGCCGACGGCTGGCCGCGCATGACGGGGGGAGACCTGTCGAAGCCATTGCCCGTTCCGCGCGGTGGGCTTGATCTGGGAGCCGGCAGCAGGCTTTCGGGGCCGTTCGTGGCCGGCGATCTCGGCTCCCGGCTGGCCTTCTTCGCGCCCGCACCGGGCTATCTTGACCGGGCGACGATCGCCGCCGGTGCGCTGACGCTCCGGGCTCAGGGGACGGGGCCGGCGGATTCCTCGCCGCTTGCTTTCATCGCCGGCGATCGATCCTGCGAAGTGACGATCGATCTTGAGCTTGACGGTGAAGCCCAGGGCGGACTCCTCCTTTTCTATGACGGCAAGCTCTTCGCCGGACTGGGCGCGGATCCCCATAAGCTCCACACCTACAAGCTGGGGAACGAAGAGGGCTATCCGCCGCCCGGCCCCGCCGAGGGGCGGACAATGTCGATACGGATGACCAACGACCGGAACGTCGCCACCTTCTACATTCGATCGGCGGGGAAGCCGTGGCGCAAGGTCGTATCCTATGAAGTGTCCGGCTATAACCACAATATGGCCGGCGGATTCATGAGCCTGCGCCCCGCCTTGTTCGCGTCCGGCAACGGCAGCGTGACCTTCTCGGGCCTGCATTATGAGGGACACGACTAGCCGGCGTGCCCCCGGCCCGATAACGCGATCCGCATCCGCTCGATATGCGACGGATGCTCATCGATCAGACCATACCCCCATCCTGCCCGATCGGTTTCCGTGGCCGGTTCAGGCGCCGGCCTCGGCCGGCGGCGCCTCGCGGCCGACCATCGACATATGCTGCGGGGCATAGCGCTCGCCGGCGACCTCGATGCCGGACGCGGCGGCATCGATCTCGCGCAGCTCGGCCGGCGTCAGCGTCACGTCAGTCGCGCCGATATTCTCTTCGAGCCGATGCAATTTGGTCGTGCCGGGGATCGGCACGATGGAGGGCCGCTGCGCCAGCAGCCAGGCGAGCGCGATCTGCGCCGGGGTGGCGCCCTTCGCCTCCGCCACATGCGTGAGAAGATCGACGAAGGCCAGGTTCTTCGCCATCGCATCCGGTGCGAAACGCGGCGTGGTGGCGCGGAAATCGCCCTCGGCAAGCTTGGTGTCCCTGCCGATCGCGCCGGTGAGGAAGCCCTTGCCGAGCGGGCTGTAGGGCACGAAGCCGATGCCCAGCTCGTCGCACGCCGCGAACACGCCATTGGTCTCGGGTGCCCGCCACCACAGCGAATATTCGTTCTGGATGGCCGCGACCGGCTGGACCATATGCGCGCGGCGCAGCGTCTGGACGCCCGGCTCCGACAGGCCGAAATGCCGGACCTTGCCTTCGGCGATGAGATCGCGGACGGTGCCCGCGACATCCTCGATCGCCACCTGGGGATCGACCCGGTGCTGATAGAGAAGATCGATCGTCTCGACACCCAGCCGCTTGAGCGAGCCGTCGACCGCCGCGCGGATGCGTTCGGGCCGGCTGCTGAGGCCACGATTCTCCCCGGTCGCGGAATCGATGTCGAAGCCGAACTTGGTGGCGATCACGACCTGCTCACGCACCGGGCGCAGCGCCTCGCCGACCAGTTCCTCATTGGCGAACGGCCCATAGACTTCCGCCGTGTCGAAAAAGGTCACGCCACGATCGACCGCGGCGCGGAGCAGCGCCACGCCCTCGTCCTTCGAAAGCGTGTGCGCATAGCCGAAGCTGATCCCCATGCAGCCGAGGCCGATGGCCGAGACATGAAGGCCGCTGCGGCCGAGTTCGCGTGTCTGCATGATGTTTCTCCTCAATTCGTGGCCGGATCGGCATCGGCGAAGATGGTACGGGCGATCGCGACGGCGGTGCCGGCGGTCGGCCAGCCCGCGTAGAAGGCGAGATGCGTGATCGTCTCGACGATCTCCTCGCGCGTCACGCCATTCTCGAGCGCCCTGGCGAGATGGAAGGGCAATTCGTTCGTGCGGTAGAGCGCGATCAGGCAGGCGACGGTGACGAGGCTGCGATCGCGCGGGGAAAGCCCCGGACGCCGCCAGACGTCGCCGAACAGCACGGCATCGGTGATCTCGGTCAATTTCGGCGCGACGTCGCCCCACGGCGCACGCATGGGCATCTCGGTCATGGCTCCGCCTCCGTCTCATTGCGGCGGACATCATTTAGCGGCCTCGATCAGCGGTGATTAGGTTGCGTTGACAAAGTGGATTCCCAAACGGCCTGAAGTTTGATTCAAGGCAGCTCTTTGCGGGGAGCAGCGATGGCGCGTGGGGATCTGACG
>NZ_JAASQK010000003.1 GCF_011762195.1 Sphingomonas oligoaromativorans
CGTCAGATCCCCACGCGCCATCGCTGCTCCCCGCAAAGAGCTGCCTTGAATCAAACTTCAGGCCGTTTGGGAATCCACTTTGTCAACGCAACCTAGTGTTTTCCACATATGCGTGTTTGTCTTCACGCATATGTGGAAATGATCTGTTGTCACTGGACAGCGATCTCTGACGCCACCCTTCCACCATCTAAATGGTGGGAGGGTGGTACTACGGTCACACCATGAAGCTTTCGCCGCAGCCGCAGCTTCCCTTGGCGTTCGGATTCTCGAACACGAAGCCGGCGGTGAAATCGTCCTCCACCCAGCTCATCGTCGAGCCGATCAGATAGAGCACCGATCCGCCGTCAACGAAGAAGGTGCCGCCGGGCGTCTCGATGCGCTCGTCCATCGGGTCCGCCTCGGTGACGTAATCGACCGAGTAAGCGAGGCCCGAGCAGCCGCGACGGGGCGTCGAGAGCTTGACGCCGATCGCGCCTTCCGGGGCCTTGGCCATCAGCTTGGCGATGCGCTCCTCGGCCGAGGGCGTCAGGATGATCGCGGCGGGGCGGGGGCGACGGGTGGTGGTCGTCGTCATCACAGCATCCCCAGTTCGAGCTTGGCCTCGTCGGACATCTTCTGCGGATCCCATGGCGGATCCCAGACGAGGTTCACCTCGGCCGAGCCGACCCCCGGCACCGCGCCGACCCGCATCTCCACCTCGCCCGGCATCGATTCCGCGACCGGGCAGTGCGGCGTGGTGAGCGTCATGGTGACGATCGCGTGGCCGGCATCGATCTCGACGCCGTAAACGAGGCCGAGATCGTAGATGTTCACCGGAATCTCGGGATCGTAGATTTCCTTGAGCGCGTCGATCACCGCTTCGTAGAGCGCGCCGCCGGGTTCGCCGGAGCCGACCTCTGCGGGTTTCTGGGAGAGGAAGCCCTCCAGATAATCCTTCTTGCGCTCGAAATCCTCGCGCATGTCGCTCCGCACGTCGGCGTCGGTCAGACGCGGGCGTTCGGGCTTCTCGGGCGCGGCAGACGCTTCCTCGACCATGATACCCTTATCGCTCACCCGGCGAATCCTATCCAAAAATGCGCGTAACACGCTCGATACCCTCGACCAGCGCGGCCACGTCGGCCGGCCCGTTATAGACCCCGAAGCTCGCGCGAGCGGTCGCCTCGACGCCGAGATGCGCCATCAGCGGCTGGGCGCAGTGATGCCCGGCGCGGATGGCGACCCGGCTCTCGTCCAATATGGTGCCGATGTCGTGGGGATGAACCCCTTCGATCGCGAAGCTGACGATGCCGGCCGAATCCTCCGGGCCGAACAGCTTGACCGAATTGAGCGAGGCCAGCGCCGTGCGCGTTTCGGCGACGAGTGCCGCCTCATGGGCGTGGATGGCGGGCAGGCCGATGCCCTCCACATAGTCGATCGCGGCATGGAGGCCGACGACGCCGACGATGTGGGGCGTCCCCGCCTCGAAGCGCGCAGGCGCGGGGAGGAAGGTCGTCTTCTCGAAGGTCACCTTGTCGATCATCGACCCGCCGCCCTGCCAGGGTGGCATGGAATCGAGGATTTCGGCCCGCGCCCAGAGCACGCCGATGCCGGTCGGCCCATAGAGCTTGTGGCCCGAGAAGGCGTAGAAATCGACGCCGAGCGCCGCCACATCGACGGGCAGGCGGGGGACCGCCTGACAACCGTCGATCAGAATCTTCGCGCCGACCGCGTGCGCCAGATCGGCCGCGCGCTTCACGTCGAGGATCGAGCCCAGCACGTTCGAGACATGGCCGAAGGCGACCAGCTTGTGCGCGGGGGTCAGCATCCGCTCGGCGGTGTCGAGATCGATGCGGCCGTCTTCGGTGAGCGGGCAGACGTCGATGACGAGGCCGGTCCGCTCGCGGATGAGCTGCCACGGCACGATGTTGCTGTGATGCTCGAGCGTCGAGAGCAGGATGCGGTCGCCGGGCTTGAGATGGGTGGTGCCCCAGCTCTGGGCGACGAGGTTGATCGCCTCGGTGGCGCCGCGCACGAAGACGATCTCGCCGTCCGACTTGGCGCCGATGAAGCCCGCCACCCGCCGGCGTGCCGCCTCATAAGCGAGCGTCATGTCGGCCGAGCGCTGATACACGCCGCGATGCACGGTGGCGTAGGTCTCGCGATAGGCGCGGTCGATCGCGTCGACCACCGGGGTCGGCTTCTGTGCCGTTGCAGCCGTGTCGAGATAGGCCCAGCCCGACGGGATCGCCGGGAAGTCGCTCACCCGATCGAGCGGGCGGTCGGAGGCGAGGACGGTGCTCATGCGATCATCCCCAGCCAGCTATTGGCGGTCGCCTCGAACGCCTCGCGCACCGCATCCTCGCCGATCCGCGCGAGCGCGTCGGCGACGAAGGCGTGGGTGAGGATCGCGCGTGCCTCGACCGGCGGGATGCCGCGCGAGGCGAGATAGAAGAGGCTGTTGCGATCCAGCTCGCCGACGGTGGCGCCATGGCCGCACTTCACGTCGTCGGCGAAGATCTCGAGCTCGGGCTTGAGGTTCACCGCCGCCGTGCGCGCCATCAGCAGGCCGCGCAGCGACTGCTCGCCGTCGGTCTTCTGGGCGTCCCGCGTGACTTCGACCCGGGCCGAGGCCGAGGTGACCGCCTGCTCGTCGGCCACCGCGCGCCAGAGCTGGCGGCTCTGGCCATGGGCGGCGGCGTGGCGGACGACGAAGGCGGCGTCATGGCGCTGCTTCTTGCGGCCGAGCAGCGCGCCGCCGGCCTCCGCGAAGGCCTCGATGCCGGTGATCGTCAGATGGCCGTCGAGGCGGCTGTCGGCCTCGCCCGCCACCAGCGAGGCGATGGTGAGGCTCGCGGCCTGACCGATCTCGGCGGTGTCGGCATGACTCTGGAAGCCGCTCTCGTGGAGGAAGCGGCGCGCCACCATCAGCCGAGCCGAACGCGCGAGGCGGAGCGAAGCGGCGCGGTTGACCCAGCCCTCGCCGACGAAGCTCTCGACGATGCTCGCCTGCGCGTCCTCGTCGAGGCGGATGTCGGCGGCGAGATGGTTGGCGCCACCCGTCGCGACATGGACGATCTGGACGGGGCCTTCGGTCGCGCAGTCACGGCCGAGCGTCAGCGTCCAGCCGGTCGAGCCGGCGAGCTTGCCGAGCGCGTGGCGGCCGGCATTGGCGTCGGCGGGACCGATCTGCACCGGGCCGGGGTTCGAGCGGCTGGCGTCATAAGCGCCGTCCACGAACAGCAGGCGCGGGCCGGGCGTGTCGATCCACAGATCATCGACCGAACGCGGCTGGCCCGTGGGCTTCGCGTCGGCGATGGCGGGCAGGCCGGACAGGTCCGACCAGCGCCACGCCTCGTCGCGTGCCGAGGGGAGGGCGAGGAGGCTCATGCCGCCAGCTCGTCCGTGATCTGGCCGTAGCCTTCGCGCTCCAGCTCATGCGCCAGCTCCGGCCCGCCGGTGCGGACGATGCGGCCGGCGGCCAGCACATGCACGAAGTCCGGCTTCACATAGTCGAGCAGGCGCTGATAGTGGGTGATGAGCAGCACGGCGCGGTCCGGCCGGCGCATGATCGTGTTGATGCCGTGGCCCACCGCCTTCAGCGCGTCGATGTCGAGGCCCGAGTCCGTCTCGTCGAGGATGGCGAGCTTAGGCGCAATGATGCCCATCTGGACCATCTCGTTGCGCTTCTTCTCGCCGCCCGAGAAGCCGACGTTCACCGGGCGCTTCAGCATCTCGGGATCGAGGCCGAGCGCATCCGCCTCCTTGCGGGCGAGCTTGATGAACTCGCCGCCCGAAAGCTCCGCCTCGCCGCGCGCCTTGCGCTGGGCGTTCAAGGCCGTGCGCAGGAACTGGAGGTTGGAGACGCCCGGAATCTCGACCGGATATTGGAAGCCGAGGAACAGGCCGGCGGCGGCGCGCTCATGCGGCTCCATCTCGAACAGGTCTTTACCGTCGAAGGTGGCCGAGCCCTCGGTCACGTCGTAACCGGGGCGGCCGCCGAGCACATAGGCCGTGGTCGACTTGCCGGCGCCGTTCGGGCCCATGATCGCGTGGATCTCGCCCGGATTGATCGAGAGCGTGATGCCCTTGAGGATGGCCTTGCCGTCGACTTCGGCGTGGAGGTTTTCAATCTTCAGCATCACGTTCCCGTTCCAAATCCGTTCGTGCTGAGCGCAGTCGAAGCACATGCCCCAAGCGCTCCGTTTGCCGCACGTCCTTCGACAAGCTCAGGACGAACGGGAAGAAGGAGATCATCCCACCGATCCCTCAAGGCTGATCCCCAGCAGCTTCTGCGCTTCCACCGCGAACTCCATCGGGAGCTGCTGAAGCACTTCGCGGGCGAAGCCGTTGACGATCAGCGCCACCGATTCCTCGGCGTCGAGGCCGCGCTGCATCGCGTAGAAGAGCTGGTCGTCGGAAATCTTGGAGGTCGTCGCCTCATGCTCGATCTGGGCCGAGGGGTTGCGGACCTCGATATAGGGCACGGTGTGCGCCCCGCATTTGTCGCCGAGCAGCAGCGAGTCGCACTGGGTGAAGTTGCGCACGCCCTCCGCCGTCGGGCCGACCTTCACCAGACCGCGATAGGTGTTGTTCGACTGGCCCGCCGAGATGCCCTTCGACACGATCGTCGAACGCGATCCCTTGCCGAGGTGGATCATCTTGGTGCCGGTGTCGGCCTGCTGGTGATTGGTGGTGACGGCGACCGAGTAGAACTCGCCGACGCTGTTCTCGCCCGCCAGCACGCAGCTCGGATATTTCCAGGTGATCGCGGAGCCGGTCTCGACCTGCGTCCACGACACCTTCGAGTTCCTGCCCTGGCAGAGCGCGCGCTTGGTGACGAAATTGTAGATGCCGCCCTTGCCCTCGGCGTCGCCGGGATACCAGTTCTGGACGGTCGAATATTTGATCTCGGCATCGTCCAAGGCGACCAGCTCGACCACGGCGGCGTGGAGCTGGTTCTCGTCGCGCTGCGGCGCGGTGCAGCCTTCGAGATAGGAGACGTAGGCGCCCTTGTCGGCGACGATCAGCGTGCGCTCGAACTGGCCGGTATTCTCCGCGTTGATGCGGAAATAGGTCGACAGTTCCATCGGGCAGCGGACGCCCTCGGGGATGTAGACGAAGGTGCCGTCCGAGAAGACCGCGCTGTTGAGCGTGGCGAAATAATTGTCATGCTGCGGCACGACCTTGCCGAGCCACTTCTTCACCAGCTCGGGATATTCGCGGATCGCCTCCGAGATGGAGAGGAAGATGACGCCGGCCTTCTTCAGCTCCTCGCGGAAGGTGGTCGCGACCGAGACCGAATCGAACACCGCGTCCACGGCGACCTTGCGCTGGGGCGGGGCATCGGGGTCCGCTTCCTCGACGACGCCGGCGAGCAGCTTCTGCTCGGCGATCGGGATGCCCAGCTTCTCATAGGTGCGCAGGATCTCGGGATCGACCTCGTCGAGCGAGCCGAGCTTCGGCTTGGCCTTGGGCGCCGCGTAATAATAGGCGTCCTGATAGTCGATCGGCGGCACGTTGAGCTTCGCCCAGTCCGGCGGCGTCATCGTCAGCCAGCGGCGGAAGGCCTTGAGGCGCCAGTCGAGCATCCACTCGGGCTCGCCCTTCTTGGCCGAGATGAAGCGCACCGTGTCCTCATTGAGGCCCTTGGGTGCGAATTCCTGCTCGATGTCGGACGTGAAGCCCCATTCGTAGGTGGAGAGCTTCTCCGCCGCCGCCAGGGCCTCTTCGTTGCGAACGCTCACGCCATCACCTCTTGTTCGACGCCGGCCAGTTGATCGAGCCGCACGTCCTCGAATGCCTTGCGCACCGCGCCGTTCACGACGGCCCAGTGCGGCTTCACCTTGCAGGCCTGCTCCAGGGCGCAGTCATGCTTCGCTTCATCCACGCAACTGGTAAGCGCGATGGGGCCTTCCACCGCCTCGATAATCTCGATCAGACTGATCGCCCCGGCCTCGCGCGCCAGCACGAAGCCGCCGGCCGCCCCCCGCTGCGAGGCGAGAAGGCCGGCGCCGGCGAGCTTGCTCACCAGCTTCTGCGCGGTGGGCAGCGGCACGCCCGTCTCGGCCGAGAGGATCGTCGCGGACAGCCGCCCGCCCGCGCCATGGCGCGCGGCCGCGGCCATCATCACCACGGCATAATCGGCAAGGCTGGACAGGCGCATCAATTGCGATCCGTTCTCAATTCAGACTGATTCGATCCGAATTGCCATGTGGTCGCGCATGGCCGCGGGGTCAAGGGGCCGCTTTGACAGCGGGCGCGCGGTCCCATAGCGGCAGGGGCCATGTCGCTCTACCCCCTTCTTCGCCCCTTCATCTTCCGACTCGATGGCGAGCGCGCGCATCTGCTGTCGCTCGACGTGCTGGAGAAGGCGCCGCGCCGGACGCCGCCCGTCTTCGCGCAAGTGCTGAAGACCCGCGTGGCGGGGCTCGATTTCCCGACGCCGGTCGGGCTGGCGGCGGGCTATGACAAGGATGCCCGCGTGCCCGACGCGCTGCTGGGGCTGGGCTTCGGCTTCGTCGAGGTGGGGACGCTCACCCCCAGGCCGCAGGCGGGCAACCCCAGGCCGCGACTCTTCCGGCTGGTCGAGGATCGCGCGGTCATCAACCGCATGGGCTTCAACAATGGCGGGCAAGAGGAGGCCTTCGCGCGCCTGTCGAAGCGCGAGCGGCGCGGGATCGTCGGCGTCAATGTCGGCGCGAACAAGGATTCGGCCGATCGCACCGCCGATTATGCGCGTGGCGTGAAGGCGATGGCGCCGGTGGCGGACTATCTGACGATCAACATCTCGTCCCCCAACACGCCGGGGCTGCGCGCGTTGCAGGAGGCGGCCGCGCTCGATGCTCTGCTGGCGGCGGCGTATGAGGCGCGGGGCGAGCAGGGGCCGCCGATCTTCCTCAAGGTCGCGCCCGATCTCGACCCTGCCGACATCGACGCGATCGCGAAAGTGGTGGTGGACCGCAAGGTGGACGCGCTGATCGTCGCCAACACCACCGTGTCGCGGCCGCCGCTCTCCTCGCGCCATGCCGGCGAGGGCGGGGGGCTGTCGGGCGAGCCGCTGCGTCCGTTGGCGCTCCAGCGCCTGAAGGATTTCCGCAAGGCGACGGGCGGGCAGGTGCCGCTGATCTCGGCGGGCGGCATCGCCTCGGCGGAGGATGCCTATGCCCGCATCCGCGCCGGCGCGAGCCTCGTCCAGCTCTATTCGGCGCTGGTCTATGAAGGGCCGGGGCTGGCCGCGCGGATTGCGAAAGCTCTGGTGCCGCTGCTCCGGCGCGACGGTTTCGCGAGCCTGTCGGAGGCGGTGGGCGCCTGAGGGGGTTGCCCCGTTTCATTCGGCCACTAGTTTCGCCGGCATGATCCGAACCGCGCTCGCTGCCGCCCTGCTCCTCGCCGCCCCCGCTCTGGCCGATGCGCCGCCGGTCTCGCCGCCGGGCAAGGGCATGGTGTCCGCCGCCGATCCGCGCGCGGCGGAGGCGGGGCGGGAGATCCTGCGCGCCGGTGGGTCCGCCGCCGATGCCGAGGTGGCGATGATCTTCGCGCTGACCGTGGTCGAGCCGCAAAGCTCCGGCATCGGCGGCGGCGGCTATTTCGTCCACTATGACGCCAAGGCCAACAGGATCGAGACGATCGACGGCCGCGAGGTGGCTCCGTCCGCCGCGCGCCCCGATCGCTTCCTTGGCCCCGACGGCAAGCCGATGCCTTTCTCGCAGGAGTTTCCGGGCGGCAAGTCGGTGGGCGTCTCGGGCAATGTCCGCCTCGCGGCGCTGGCGCATCAAAAGTGGGGCAAGCTCCCGTGGAGCCGGCTGCTCGAACCGGCGATCCGGCTGGCCGAGGACGGCTATCAGGTGACGCCGCTGATGGAGAGCCGGCTTCGGGCGATGGTGCCGCTGTGGAAGGATTTCCCGGCGATCGCCGCGCTCTATACCGATGATGGCGTGCCCAAGCCGGTCGGCAGCACGATCCGCAATCCCGAGCTGGCCGCCCTCCTCAAGCGCATCGCCGCCGAGGGGCCGGACGCCTTCTACAAGGGCGCCAATGCCGAGGCGATCGAAGCGGCCGTCAGCAACGCGCCGCGCAATCCGGCGCCGTTCACGACGGCGGACCTCGCCGCCTATCAGGCGCGCGCGCAGGCACCGGTCTGCGGCACCTATCGCGGCTATAAGATCTGCGGGATGGCGCCTTCATCCTCCGGCGGCATCACCATCCTCCAGATCCTCGGGATGCTCGAGCATTTCGACATGGCGAAGCTCGGCCCGAACTCGCCGGTGGCGTGGCACCTGATCGGCGAGGCGATGCAGCTCGCTTATGCCGACCGCGCGCAATATCTGGGGGATACGGCGTTCGTGAAGGTTCCGGTCGCCGGCCTGATCGACAAGGCCTATCTGGCGCGCCGCGCGAAGCTCATCTCCGAGACGCGCTCGCTGGGCCAGTACCAGCCCGGCACGCCGCCGGGCGCGGAGAAGCGCACCGCCGGGCTCGGCGTCGACGAGCATGGCACCACCGATTTCGTCGCCGCCGACGGATCGGGCGACATCGTGACGATGACCAGCACGGTCGAGGGCTATTTCGGCAGCCAGCTCGTCGTGAACGGCTTCGTGCTCAACAACCAGCTCACCGATTTCTCCTTCGCGCCCGAGAAGGACGGCGCGCCCGTCGCCAACCGGGTGGAAGCGGGCAAGCGGCCGCTCTCGTCGATGTCGCCGACGATCGTGACCGACCCTTCCGGCAAGGTGGTGCTGGCGGTGGGTTCGGCCGGCGGGCAGCGCATCATCATGCATGTGCTGAAGACGCTGGTCGGCGTCATCGACTGGAAGATGAGCGCGCAGGAGGCGATAGACCTGCCCAACATGTTCTTCGGCGGCGGCGCGCTGCTGGTCGAGAAGAGCCCGCTGATGGACGGCCTCGCGCCCGAAATTGCGAAGCTCGGCCAGCAGGCCAACGAAGTGCCGATCCCCTCCAAGCTCAACGCCATCGAGCGCACGCCCGAAGGCGGCTGGCGCGGTGCCGCGGATGTCACGCGCAGCGAAGGGGTTGCGCTTCCGCAATAAGCGGCCAAAACCGTAACGTCATGCTAGCCTGCGACAGAGAAACGCGGGCAGGAGAGGTCATGCGTCTGCTCGAACATTTCCCGAATCTCGTCACCATGTTCTTCGCGCGTGCTGCCGAGAAGGGTGACGCGCCTTTCCTCTGGCACAAGGCGGGGGGCGATTGGCGCCCGACGACTTGGCGCGAGGCGGCGCGACAGGTGGCGGCACTCGCCGCATCCCTGAAGGCGCAGGGGCTGGAGCCGGGCGACCGCGTGCTGCTGGTGTCCGAGAATCGCCCCGAATGGTGCATCGCCGATCTCGCGATCATGGCGGCGGGCTGCATCACCGTGCCGGCCTATGTCACCAACACCACGCGCGATCATGCCCATGTGCTGGAGAATAGCGGCGCCAAGGCGGTGATCGTCTCCACGGCCAAGCTCGCCACGACGCTGATTCCGGCGGTGCTGCGTTCGGGGCAATGCACGCTCGTCGTCGGCATCGATGCGATGCGGATCGGGCAGGCCGGCCCCTTCCGCTTCGAGACGTTCGAGGCGCTGGCCTCGGGCGATGCGGATGTCGCCGCCTGCGCCGAGGATGCCGGGCGCTTCGGCCGCGAGGATCTCGCCTGCATCATCTACACCTCCGGCACCGGCGGGGCGCCGCGCGGGGTGATGCAGCATCATGGCGCGATCCTCCACAATGTCGCGGGCGCGGCGCGCGTCATCTCGGAGGATTTCGGCTGGGGGGACGAGATCTTCCTCTCCTTCCTGCCGCTCTCCCACGCCTATGAGCATACCGGCGGGCAGCATTTCCCGATCGGGCTCGGCGCGCAGATCTATTATGCCGAGGGGCTGGAGAAGCTCGCCGCCAATATCGAGGAGGTGCGCCCGACCATCATGGTGGTGGTGCCGCGCCTGTTCGAGGTGCTGCGCACGCGCATCGCCAAGGCGATCGAGAAGCAGGGCGCGGTACCGAGCTGGCTGCTCGCGCGGGCCGAGGCGATGGGCGACAGGCCGAAGCTCTGGCAGCGGCCGATGGACCTGCTGCTCTCCGCCACCATCCGCCGCAAGGTGCGTGGACGCTTCGGCGGACGGATGAAGGCGCTCGTCTCGGGCGGGGCGCCGCTCAACCCCGATGTCGGGCGCTTCTTCGCCTCGCTCGGCCTCACCATGCTGCAAGGCTATGGGCAGACCGAGGCGGCGCCGGTCATCTCGTGCAACCGGCCAAAGGCGGGGATCAAGCTCGACACCGTCGGCCCGCCGCTCGACGGGGTGGAGATTCGCATCGCCGAGGATGGCGAGATCCAGGTCCGCGGCGAGCTGGTGATGAAGGGCTATTGGCGCAACCCGGAGGAGACGGCCCGCGTGCTGAGCGCCGACGGCTGGCTCTCGACCGGCGACATCGGCCATCTCGACGACAAGGGCCGGCTGGTCATCACCGATCGCAAGAAGGACATCATCGTCAACGACAAGGGCGACAATGTCGCGCCCCAGCGCGTCGAGGGGATGCTGACGCTCCAGCCCGAAATCCTGCAAGCGATGGTGATGGGCGACCGGCGGCCTTATCTGGTCGGCCTCGTCGTGCCCGATCCCGAGTGGCAGGCGGAGTGGGCGAAAGCGCAGGGTGTGGCCAACGATATCGGCCTGCTCGCGCAGAATCCCGTGTTCCACCGCGCCGTGCAGGCGGCGGTGGATCGGGTGAACGCCGATCTCTCGACTACCGAGAAGGTGCGCCGCGTGCTGGTGGCGGAGGAGGCCTTCACCATCGAGAATGCGCAGCTCACGCCCTCGATGAAGATCCGCCGCCACGTCATCCGCAGCGTCTATGGCGCGCGGCTCGACGGGCTCTACAAGCAGGCCGCCTACTGAGCCTTCTTCACCTTCGGATAGGGGACGAAATCGCCCAGCCCGCAGCCTCCATAGTCGAAATGGGAGGGGGCATCGAAGATTCGGATGATGTCGCCGCTGCACAGCGATGTGCTGGGCGTGCGGGTGGAGATGGCGCGGTCGTGGCGCAGGAAGGGGCAGTTGCCCGGCGTGTTGAGATAATCCGGCCCGCCGCGCATCCGGTAGAGGATCGCCCCGGAATCGAAGATTTCCGAGCTGTCGACCCGTGGAAGCTGGATGCAGGAAACGGGCTTGCCGGGCGTGCGTCCGGCGAGGGCCTGCTCCACCGTCCGGGTGCGGGCGTCCGCCGTGCCGGACGCGAGGACGGCCGCGACGGCGACGAGGGTCAGGATACGCATCGAACTCGATCCTTTCTGCGCGAGAGGGGCGCCCAATGGCGCCCTATCCCTTGAAGCTGTCCTTGGCGGCGCGCCGTTCGGCAAGCTCCCGCGCGTCGCGCGCGCGCAGGAAGGGATTGGTGGCCCGTTCGAGGGCGATGGTGGAGGGCAGCGTCGGCAGGCCCTCGGCGCGCAGCCGCTCGGCGTGCCGGAGAGCCTCGCGCGCGGCCTCGTTGCCGGGCTCGGTCACCACGGCGAAGCGGCCGTTGGCGACGGTATATTCATGGCCGCAGCAGACCCGCGTCTCGCCGGGCAGCGTGCCGAGCTTCTCCATGGCGCGGAACATGTCCTCGGCCGTCCCCTCGAACAGCCGGCCGCAGCCCATGGCGAACAGCGTGTCGCCGGTGAACACCACCGCCTCGTCGGGGATGTGGATGGCGATATGCCCGGCGGTGTGCGCGCCGACCGCGATCACCTGCCCCTCATGCGCGCCGATGCGGACGGTGTCGCCTTCCTCGACCACGCGGTCGAGCGTGGGGATGCGGCCCTGCTCGGAAGGGCCGGTGATGGTGGCGCCGGTCGCCTCCTTGATCGCGGCGTTGCCGCCGACATGATCGGGGTGCCAGTGGGTGTTCCACACCTGCGTGATGCTCCAGCCGCGCGCGTCGGCCGCGGCCAGCACCGGCGCCGCCTCGCCGGGATCGACCGCCACCGTCTCGCCGCTTCGGGCGTCGTGCATCAGCCAGACATAATTGTCGCTGAGCGCGGGGACGGGGACGATCTCCAGAGCCATGGTGCTCACCAGCTTCCGGTGTTGGGCATCGAGACCCAGGGCTCGGCCGGCGCGAGGCGATCGCCCGCCTGGAGCAGCTCGATCGAGATGGCGTCGGGGGTGCGGATGAAGGCCATGTGGCCGTCGCGCGGCGGGCGGTTGATGGTGATGCCGGCGTCCATCAGCGTCTGGCAGAGCGCGTAGATATTCTCGACGCGATAGGCGAGGTGGCCGAAATTGCGGCCGCCGTCATAGCCCGTCTCGTCCCAATTGTGGGTCAGCTCCACCTCGGCCGCCTCGTCGCCGGGGGCGGCGAGGTAGATCAGCGTGAAGCGGCCGGCCTCGCTTTCCATGCGGCGGGTTTCCTTCAGGCCGAGCAGCTCGAAGAAGCGGATCGTCTCGGCCGGGTCCGAGACGCGGATCATGGTGTGCAGATATTTCATGCCCGCCAATCTAGGCTTCGGCGCGGGGCTTGTGAACCTCAGCGGCCGGGTTTCGGCGCAGGCCTGGGCGCGCTTTCTCCGGTGGCGTCCAGATTGGCGCGGGCGGATTTCGCGACGTCGCTCTGCGGATCGGCGGCGACCGCGCGGGACCATTGCGCGCGGGCATCGTCGATATGGCCATTGGTCGCGGCGATATTGCCCGCCTCATAGAGGATATCCGCCTGGTTGGGCGCGCGCAGCATCGCCTCCTTGATGTCGGCGGCGGCGCGGGTGCCGTCGTTCATGCGGCGCGCCAGCGTGGCGGAGAGCAGCCAGGCCATCGGATCGGCGGGGACGAGCGCCAGCGCATCGTTCATGTCGGTGCGCGCGGCGGGGAGGTCTCCGGCCGCGACATCGGCGCGGGCGCGGTCGAGATAGGCCTCGCCCTTCATCTGCTCGGCGAGCGCGGGATCGGCGAGCGCGCTCGACAGCGCGGCGCGGGCGCGGGCGGTATCGCCGGCCGCCAGCGCGGCGTTGCCGGCCGAGACCCAGTAGCTCGCGGCCATGCGGTCGTGCGTCTTGGAGGCGATGTCGGCGGCGGCGGTGAAGGCGTCGGCCGCGCCCTTCCAGTCCTCGGTGGCGCTGCGCGCGATGCCGAGGCAGTGCGCCGCCAGCGCGCCGCCGCCCGAGGCCGCCCATGTCGTTGCCGCCTGCGCCGCGCCGGCGGGATCGGTGTCGCTTTGCTTGATGCACTCCTGATAGCGCGCCTGCGGGCTGCGTGCGTCGGCGGGGCCAGCCGGAGCGGCAGCCAGCAGAAGGGCGAGGGCGGGGATCACAGGCTCTCCATCAGCACGTCCACCGTGCGCTCCAGCAAAGCGAGATCCTGCGGGCGCGACAGGCGATGATCGCCGTCCTTGACGAGGATGGTCTGCACATCGGCTGAACGGACGAGCGCGGCGATCCGGCCGGCGACCCAGGGCGGCACATCGGCATCGGCCTCGCCGTGGAGCAGGCGCACCGGCCCGTCGAAGGCGATGGGGCCATGGAGCAGGCGGAGCGCCTCGGCGGATTGCCAGAAGCCCCTGGTGGTCACCATCGGCGCGCCATGAGGGGAGGGCTGCTCCAGCCGGCCTTCGCGCAACAGGGCGAGCTTCTCGTCCTGCGAATAGCCCCAGTCCGAGAAATCGGGCGCCGCCGCGATGCCGACCAGCGCGCGCACCCGGTCCGGCCGGGCCAGCGCCACCAGCAGCATCAGCCAACCGCCCATCGACGAGCCGACCACCACCAGATCGCCCTCGCACGCATCGACGATCGCCAGCGCGTCGTCGCGCCAGCGGGCGAGCGTGCCCTCCTCGAACGCGCCGTCGCTCTCGCCGGTGCCCGAATAGTCGAAGCGGATCATGGCGTGGCCGGTGCGCTCCGCCCAGCCGTCGAGCGCCAGCGCCTTGCCGCCCATCATGTCGGAGGCATAGCCCGGCAGGAACAGCAGCGCCGGGCCGTGCCCGCCACGGAAACGGACGGCAAGCCTGCGGCCGTCCTTCGTCTCGATGAAGCGCGGAGGCTCCGCGCCGGTCAGATCACCCATCCGCCGGTGCGCATCTCGATGGTGGCGTCGCGCTTGGCGCCACGCGAGCGGACCAGCTTCTGGTTGAGGCGGGCGATCGTCTCGCTGCCGCGCGTCTTGAACAGCGCGGGCACGAGCGCATGGACGAGGCAGGCGATGCCGCCGCCGATCATCGCGAAGCCGTAGCCCGAGGCATGGCGCATATGCTCGCCATAGCTCTCGCCGACATCGGCGGGATGATCGAGGAACAGCTTACCCAGCATCGCGCGATTCCTTGTGACTGACGCGGGACGCGGCGCACCGCTTCCACCCGCCATTATCCTATGCTTGCGTGTCGAGGTCCAGCCGCTCCCTCGGAGGAGTGAGCGCGCCTTCCCATTTGGCGACCACGGCGGTGGCCACCGCATTGCCGATCACGTTGGTGCCCGATCGGCCCATGTCGAGGAACTGGTCGACCGCCAGCACCAGCAGCAGCCCCGCCTCCGGGATGTGGAAATGCCCCATCACGGCGGCGATCACCACGAGGCTGGCGCGCGGCACGCCGGCCATGCCCTTCGACGTCACCATCAGGATCAGCACCATCAGGATCTGCTGCCCGACCGAGATTTCGATGCCATAGGCCTGCGCGATGAACAATGTCGCGAAGGTCATGTAGATCATCGAGCCGTCGAGGTTGAACGAATAACCGAGCGGCAGCACGAAGCTGGCGATGCGGCGGGGCACGCCGAACATTTCCAGCGCCTCCAGCAGGCGCGGATAGGCGGCCTCCGACGAGGCGGTGGAGAAGGCGAGCAGGGTCGGCTCGCGGATCAGCCGCACGAGCGTCCGCGCCCGACCGCCCAGCATCACGAAGCCCGCGCCGATCAGCACCGCCCACAGCACGAGCAGCGTCAGGTAGAAGCTGCCGACGAAGCGCCCGAAGGTGATGAGGATGCCCGCGCCATTGATCGCCACGGCATGAGCGATGGCGGCGAACACCGCGATCGGGGCGACGCGCATCACATAGTCGGTGATCTTCAGCATCACCGCGACCAGCGCCTCGATGCCGGCGACCAGCGGCTTGCCCTTCTCGCCGACCGCGACCAGCGCCACGCCCATGAACACCGAGAAGACGACGATCGGCAGGATGTCGTTGTTGGCCATCGCCTCGGTGATCGAGGCGGGGACGATGTGGACGAAGAAATCGTGGAGGTTGAAGCCCTTGGCATCGAGCCCCATGCCCTCGCCGGCGGGCGGAAGCGCAAGGCCGGTATGCGCGCCGGGCTGGAGCAGGTTGACCATGACGAGGCCGAGCGTCAGCGAGACGAGGGTGGCGCCGAGAAACCAGCCGAGCGTCCGCGCGCCGATCCGGCCGAGCGCGGAGGTGTCCCCCATATGGGCGATGCCGACCACCAGCGTGGAGAAGACCAGCGGCGCGATAATCATCTTGATGAGGCGCAGGAACAGATCGGTCGGGATGGTGAGGAGGCCCGCCCACTGGCCCAGCGCCGGCTCCGCGAGGAGAGAGTGCATCGCCAGCCCGGCGATGATGCCCAGAACCATGCCGATCAGGATGTAGAGGGTCAGGCGTTGCGCCACGGATGCTCCCCGGAATGACAGAGCCGGCACAAGAGGCGAGCAGGCGCCCGCGGTCAAGCCATGCTAAGTGTGCGGTAAAGCGTTATCATCGTGGGTTCAGGTGACAGACCGTTACGGAGGGCCGATGAAGCATCTCGTCTCCCTTGCCCTGTTTCTGGCCGCCATGCCGCTCCGCGCGGCCGCGCCGGATGACAGCGTCACCCGCATCAACGCGATCCCCGCGCGCGACGGCTGGTTCGTCTGCGATGCGGTGAGCGGCCCTTATGCGCTGTTCGCCGGAAAGCCGGACGCGAGGGGCGCGAGCATCATCACCTTGCTCGACCGGCGCTCCGGCCGGTTCGACACCCAGAGCTATCAGGTGGGCCAGCCCGATCCGGGGGCGGGGCAGATCCACTGGCCGCTGTCCCGCGGCGGGCAGGTCGTCGGCGACGTCCACGGCGTCAATCCCGGCATGATCGAGGATGACGGCGCGACCGTGCCGCCGATCGTCGAGGTGAAGCTCGACGACAAGCAGCTTTCCTGCCGCTGGCTGGCGCACACGCGCTTCATCGGCCTCGATTCGCGGCGCAGCGTGGTGGTGACCGAGACGACGCAGGGCCTCGTCTACCAGAGCTTCGATTTCCTGAAGCGCGGGCCGGTGACGCGCCCCGACGGCGTGCAGCAAAGCAACAAGCCGACGCTGCGCCTGCTCGGCGGGTCGGAGATCGTCGGCGCGCAGGGCGGCTTCCGCTTCGCCAATGCCGACTTCGTCTATTTCGTCCAGCGCCCGCGCAGGACCGAGCCCGCCGCCATCCTCGTCACCCGGCACGGCAGGCTGGCGCACACCGAACGGCTGGTGGGCTTCACCTACGCGCCGCCGATCGGCCGCGCGCCGGAGAAGCTGAGCGCCGCGCTCGATGCCGGCGCCGTCTGGTCCGGCGAAGGGCTGGAAGCCTGCCGCGCCAGGACGGAAGGGGTTGGGGATTGCCTGATCGAGCAGATGCGCAAGGGAGGCGCCTCGCTGGGCTCGATCGCGTTCAGCCAGCGGCTCGTGGCGGCGGGGGATGCCGGCTATGTCTCCGCCTGGAAGCAGGTGGGGCCGATCGGCGTCGCGACGGTCACCTACCCCTTTCGCGCCAACACCAACATGGCGACCGTGCTGGTGCCCACCGCCGGCGATCCGATCCTCGCCGATGCCTATGCGCTGACCGCCGACGACAAGGCGCGCGCCGATTATCGCGCCGCGCAGGCCGAACATCCTGATGCCTTCCCGGTGCCGCCGGGCGAGGTGTCGTTCGGCAAGACGCCGGCCGGCAACCTGCGCGTGCTGCTGACCACGCCCACCGCCGTCTGCCATGCCTGCGCGGCGGCGGGGTCGATCGTCGTCGGCTTTGATTTCGACGCCATGGGGCATTATCTCGGCGCGGGGGTCGTCGCCGTCGCCTGATCGGGCATTCGATGGGGCACGGGGCGACTTGCCTCCATCACGACCACGCGGGTAAGCGACATCGGTCGTTTCCCCATCTCATCGAGAGTCTTTCCCATGTCCGCGATGCTCAAGATCACGCTGCCCGACGGTTCCGTCCGTGAGGTGGCTCCGGGGACTACCCCGGCGGACATCGCGGCGGCGATCGGGCCGGGCCTCGCCAAGGCGGCGATCGCGGCGCGCGTGGACGGCGAGCTGCGCGACATCACGCGCCCGCTGGAAGCCGACGCGAAGCTCGCGCTGGTGACGGCGAAGGACGAGGCCGATGCGCTCGAACTCGCCCGGCACGATTATGCGCATCTGCTCGCCGAGGCGGTGCAGAACCTGTTCCCCGGCACGCAGATCACCTTCGGCCCGGCGACGGACGACGGCTTCTATTATGATTTCGCGCCCAAGGACCGCCCCTTCACCGAGGAGGATCTGCCCGCGATCGAGGCCGAGATGCGCAAGCTGATCGCCGCCGACAAGCCGCTCCGCCGCGAGGTCTGGACCCGCGAGGCGCTGATCGCGCGCTGGACGGCCGAGGGCGAGACCTTCAAGGCCGAATGGGCCGCCGAACTGCCCGAGCATGAGGAGCTGACGGTCTATTGGTCGGGCGGCGACTGGCTCGACATGTGCCGTGGCCCGCACTTGGCCTCGACCGGCAAGCTCGACCCGCAGGCCTTCAAGCTGACGCGCGTCTCGGGCGCCTATTGGCGCGGCGACCAGAAGAACGCGATGCTGTCGCGCATCTACGGCACGGGCTGGCTCAACAAGAAGCAGCTCGACCAGCACCTGACGCGCCTCGAGGAGGCCGCCAAGCGCGATCACCGCAAGATCGGGCAGGAGATGGACCTGTTCCACCTCCAGTCCGAGGCACAGGGCTCGGTGTTCTGGCATCCCAACGGCTTCATCCTGTGGCGCCAGCTCGAAGCCTATATGCGCCGCCGGCTCGACGGCGCGGGCTATGTCGAGGTGAAGACCCCGCAGCTCATGGACGCGCGCCAGTGGGAGCAGTCCGGCCATTGGGGCAAGTATCGCGAGAACATGTTCGTCGTGCCGGACGAGATTCCGAACACCGACGAGGACGGTCCCGTCCTCTCCGGCGAGGGCGACCTGATGGCATTGAAGCCGATGAACTGCCCGGCGCACGTCCTGATCTTCCGTCAGGGGATCAAGTCCTATCGCGACCTGCCGATCCGCATGGCCGAGTTCGGCTGCTGCCACCGCAACGAGCCGCACGGCGCGCTGCACGGCATCATGCGCGTCCGCCAGTTCACGCAGGACGACGCGCATATCTTCGTGCGCGAGGACCAACTCGTCGCCGAGATCAGCCAGTTCTGCGACCTGCTCGACAGCGTCTACAAGGATCTCGGCTTCGACAGCTATGCGATCAAGCTGGCGCTGCGCCCCGAGAAGCGCTTCGGCTCGGAAGAGATGTGGGACAAGGCCGAGCAGACGCTGCGCGACGCCGTCGCCGCCTCGGGCCGCGCGACCGAGGCGTTCGGCTGGGAGGAGCTGCCGGGCGAGGGGGCCTTCTATGCGCCCAAGCTCGAATTCCACCTGACCGACGCGATCGGCCGGACGTGGCAGGTCGGCACGATCCAGGCCGACACGGTGCTGCCCGAGCGTCTCGATGCGTCCTATGTCGGCGAGGATGGCAACCGTCACCGCCCGGTGATGCTCCACCGCGCGATCCTCGGCACGTTCGAGCGCTTCATCGGCATCCTGATCGAGCATCATGCCGGCAAGTTCCCGCTCTGGCTGGCGCCGGTGCAGGCGGTGGTGGCGACGATCGTGTCGGACGCCGACGGCTATGCCGAGGAAGTGGCCGCAACGCTGCGCGCCGCCGGCATCCGCGTCGAGACCGACCTGCGCAACGAGAAGATCAACTACAAGGTGCGGGAGCACAGCCTCGCGAAGGTTCCGTATCTGCTGGTGCTGGGCAAGCGCGAGGCGGAGGAGCGCACCGTCGCGCTCCGTCCGCTCGGTGCGGACGCGAGGCAGGAGGTGATCGGCCTCGACGCGCTGGTCGAGCGGCTCGCCCGAGAAGCGCTGGCGCCCGATCTCGCGCGTTGATCGGCGTCGCGCCGACTCTCGCGGTCTATCTGGCCGCAGCCCTCGCCGAAATCGGGGGCTGCTTCGCCTTCTGGAGCTGGATGCGATCCGGCGCGAGTCCCTTGTGGCTCGTGCCCGGCATCGCCTCGCTCTGCCTGTTCGGTTGGCTGCTCACGCTCTCCGAACCGGCGGCGGCGGGGCGGGCCTATGCGGCCTATGGCGGCATCTATGTGTTGTGCGCCGTGGGATGGATGGTTCTGGTCGAACGGGTGCCAGTAACGCGCGCAGATGTGGCGGGCGTGCTACTATGCCTCGCAGGATGTGTGGTGATCCTTGTCGGGCGGCGTTGAGTACGGCTTCCGTTCTGGCTCGTGAATCACTATATCGCCCCCGTTCGGGCTACAAACAGGAGAAGCCGCTATACGACCGCCGATGATGCGCCGCCCGCTGGGCGCGCCCCCGATGCCTCTGAATGGCCCCCGCTTTGATGAATTCATCAACGTGCCCAAGGTGCGCGTGATCGATGAGGCGGGCGAGAATCTGGGCGTGATGTACACGCGCGAGGCGATCGAGCAGGCGCATGAGATGGGCCTCAACCTGGTCGAGGTTTCTCCGAACGCCGATCCGCCCGTGTGCAAGTTCCTCGATGTGGGCAAGCACAAGTACGAGGCGCAGAAGAAGGCCAACCTCGCCCGCAAGAGCCAGAAGACGCAGGAGATCAAAGAGATCAAGATGCGTCCGAACATCGACGATCACGATTATCAGACCAAGATGAAGAAGATCTTCGAGTTCATCGGCGAGGGCGACAAGGTGAAATGCACCCTGCGCTTCCGTGGCCGCGAGCTTGCGCATGGTCAGCTTGGTATGCAGGTGCTCCAGCGCGTGCAGGCCGACACGGCGGAGATCGCCAAGGTCGAGCAGTTCCCGCGCATGGAAGGCCGTCAGATGCTGATGGTCATCGCGCCGAAATAAGCCTGATGTCCGGGGTCCGGGCGATGCGCCGGACCCCGCTCAGCCCCGCGCCCGGTGGCGGGGCAGGTGGGTGGCGAGCGTCTCGTCCATCCAGCGGAAGGCGAGGCCCAGCCCCGCGAAGAACAGCGCCATCAGCGCCATGTTGACGCCCACGCGCGGCGCCCCCAGCTTCGTGACGTTGAGGAACGGATAGGGATACCAGCCCGTCATCGCTCCGTGGGCGATCGTCCAGCCGCCATAGGCGAGCGGATAGATCAGCCAGCGCCAGTGCGCCGTCCGCCCGATCCCGCCATGCGGGTGGAACAGCACCCATCCGCCCAGCCACAGGGCCGGCACGAGCTGATGCACGAGCAGATTGCCCCACCAGCCGAGCGGCGTCAGGTGGACGAGCTTCGCCAGCAGGAGCTGGAAGATCACCGCCACCACCGTGATGTAGACCGACACGGCCGTCCGCGTCGTCGGCCGCCGCGCCCAGCGGTGGAGCGCCCCCTTCCGTTGCGCGAGGCCGAAGCTCGCCGCCATCACCAGCGCGTTGGTGAGGATGGTGAAGAAGCTCAGATAGATCAGCGTCCGTTCCGCAAGCCGCCCCGGATGGCCGTCGATCGTCACCTTATATTCGATGCCGAGCCCGGCGAGCGCCAGCAGCGCCGTCACCGCGTGCCAGAGCCGGGGGAGGCTCATGCTCCGGCCTCGCCCCGATCGACGCCCGCCGCCAGATCGAAAAGTCCGCCGATTCCCGTGACGCCCATCGTCTTCCCCTCCCGGCGGTCAGGCCGCCTCGGTCAACGCCTCTCCCGCCGCCGCGGCGAGCAGGCGCCGTTCGAGCGATTTCAGCCGCTGCGTGCCTGACAGTTTGTCGCCGGTCAGATCGGTCAGGTAGAAGGTGTCGACCGCGCGCTCGCCATAGGTGGCGACGTGGCTGGAATGGATCGTCACCTTCGACTGGAACAGCGCATAGGCCAGCGCATGGAGCAGCGCAGGCCGGTCGCGGGCGTTGACCTCGATCACGGTGAAGCGGTTGGAGGCCTTGTTGTCGATCAGCACCACCGGCTCGATGTCGAAGGCGTCGGCACGGATGCGCGGCAGCGGCTTGGCGGCCAGCCGGTCGGCGAGGCGCGTGCGGTTGGCGAGCGCATCCTCGATCGCGGCGCGCAGGCGGACCAGCCGCTCGGGATCGTCGAAGGGGCGGCCGAACGGATCCTGCACGAGGAAATTGTCGACGCCCATGCCGTCGCGGGTGGTGTGGATGCGCGCGTCGATGATGTTGCCGCCCGCCACATGGATCGCGCCGGCGATGCGGTAGAACAGGCCGGGATGGTCCGCCGCATAGACCGCCACCAGCGTCGCCTCGCGCGCGGGATCGGCGGTGGTGGTGATGGCGAGCGAACTGTTTTCCGCATCCGCCTCGGCGATGGCGCGGGCATTGGCTTCGAGGATATCGGGCGCCTCGGCGACCCAATAGCTGTCCGGCATCCGCTCGGCGAAGGCGGCGAAGCGCGCCTCCGTCCAGCCGAGCGCGGTGCGGACCTGCGCCTGCTTGCCCTCGATCCGCTCGCGGCGGCCCTTCTGCTTGTGGCCGAGGCGGATCACCTCTTCGGCCGCCTCGTAGAGATCGCCGAGAAGCTGGCGCTTCCAGCCGTTCCACACGCCCGGCCCGACGGCGCGGATATCGACGATGGTGAGCAGCAGGAGAAGCCGCAGACGCTCCGGCGACTGCACCTGCTCGGCGAAATCGAGGATGGTCTTGAAGTCGGAGAGGTCGCGCTTGAAGGCGGTGGCGGACATCAGCAGATGCTTGGCGACCAGCCACGCCACCATCTCCGTCTCGGCGGGCGTGAGGCCGAGGCGCGGCCCGAGCTTCCTCGCCACCTCGGCGCCGAGCACCGAATGGTCGCCGCCCCGCCCCTTGGCGATGTCGTGGAACAGCACGGCGACATAAAGGACGCGCCGCGCGACGATCTGGTGGGTCAGCTCGGTCGCGATCGGATGGTCGGCGATCAGTTCGCCCTTCTCGATGCGGTTGAGCAGCTCGATGGCGTGGATGGTGTGCTCGTCCACCGTGAAATGGTGGTACATGTCGAACTGCATCTGCGCCACGACGCGGCCGAAATCGGGCATGAAGCGGCCGAACACGCCCGCCTCGTTCATCCATCGCAGCACCATGCCGGGGGTGCGCGGGCTGGTCAGCACGTCCATGAAGAGGGCATTGGCGCGCGGATCGTCGCGCACGCCGTCCACCATCTTGGCGTCGCGCGAGGCCTGGCGCATGGCGAGCGGGTGAATCTCCAGCCCGTGCCGGTCGGCGAGGGCGAACAGCTCGATCAGGCGCACCGGGTCTTCGGCGAAGAAGTCGTCCGAGGGCGTGGCGAGGCGGCCGCGTTCGATCACGAAGCCGTCGAGCTTGCGCGGGCGCCGGCGACTGATGATCGCGGGCATCGCGAAGCGGCGGCCCTTGCGCGCGGAGGCCTCGTCGAGATGGGCGAGGAAGACGCCGGTGAGCGAGCCCACCATCTTCGCCGTCAGGAAATAATGCTGCATGAACCGCTCGACCGCCGATCGGCCGGGGCGATCATTGTAGCGCATCCGGTGGGCGACATCGCGCTGGAGGTCGAAGGTCAGCCGGTCCTCGGCGCGGCGCGCGAGGATGTGGAGGTGGCAGCGCACCGCCCACAGGAAATTGTCGGCGCGCTGGAACTGCTTCAGCTCCTCGCGGGTGAGCAGCCCGGCATCGACCAGCTCGGGCACGGAGCGCACCTCGAACATATATTTGCCGATCCAGAACAGCGTGTGGAGATCGCGCAGGCCCCCCTTGCCCTCCTTGCAGTTGGGCTCGACCACATAGCGGCTGTCACCCATCCGGTGGTGGCGCTCGTCACGCTCGGCGAGCTTCTCGGTGACGAAGGTGCGGGCCGTCCCCTGCATCACCTCGACTTCGAAGCGCTTCTTCGCCTCGTCATAAAGTTGGGCGTCGCCCCAGATGAAGCGACCTTCCAGAAGCGCGGTGCGGATGGTGAGATCGGCCTTCGACATCTTCACCATCTCGTCGAGCGAGCGGCTCGAATGGCCGACCTTGAGGCCCAGATCCCACAGCAGATAGAGGATCGTCTCGATCACCTGCTCGGCCCAGGCGGTCTGCTTCCAGGGGGTGAGGAAGGCGATGTCGACGTCCGAATGGAGCGCCATCTCGGCGCGGCCATAGCCGCCGACGGCCATCAGCGTCAGCCGCTCGCCGGTCGTGCGGTTGCTGAACGGGAGCAGCCGGTCGGTGGCGAGATCGAAGGTGATGCGCAGGATCTGATCGGTGAGGAAGGCGTAGCTCGCCGCCGTCTCATGCCCGCGCGACGGATGTTCGGAGAGGCGTCGCGCGATCTCCTCGCGGCCCTTGGTGAGCGCGTCGCGCAGCAGCAGCGTCGCCTCGCGCTTGAGCGTCGCGGGATCGTCGGGCAGCGCCGCGATCGCGTCGGCGAGCTTGCGGCGATCGACGATAGCGCGGCGGCTGGGCAGGCTTTCGAAACGGGAGACCATGGCCCAAGATGTAACGCCTTGGCGGGGGAGCGCCAGCCTCGCGTTCAGCCCGTGGCGAGGCCTTTCAGCCGATAGACCAGCTCCAGCGCCTCGCGCGGGCTGAGCGCATCGGCGTCGACCGCGCCGAGCGCCTCGCGCAGCGGATCGACGGCCTCCGCCTCGCGCTCGACGGCGGCGGCGAAGAGCGGGAGTTCGTCGAGCCCCGCCGCGATCCCGCCGGTCTTCTCGCGGCCCTTCTCCAGCCGCGCCAGCACATCCTTGGCACGCGCCAGCACGGGCTTGGGAAGCCCCGCCAGCCGCGCCACCGCGAGGCCGTAGCTGCGATCCGCAGCCCCCTGCGCCAGCTCGTGGAGGAGGACGAGATCGCCCTTCCACTCCTTGGCGCGGACATGATGGAGCGAGAGCGCGTCGAGCCGCTCGGCCAGCCGCGTCAGCTCATGATAGTGCGTCGCGAACAGGCAGCGGCAGCGGTTCGCCTCATGCACCGCCTCCACCACCGCCCAGGCGATGGCGAGGCCGTCATAGGTGGAGGTGCCGCGCCCCACCTCGTCGAGGATGACGAAGGAGCGCTCCGTCGCCTGCGAGAGGATCGCGGCGGTCTCGATCATCTCGACCATGAAGGTCGAGCGCCCGCGCGCGAGGTTGTCCGAGGCGCCGACGCGGCTGAACAGTCGGTCGACGAGCCCGAGTTTGGCGATGTTCGCCGGTACATAGCTCCCTGCCTGCGCCAGCACCGCGATCAGCGCGTTCTGGCGCAGGAAGGTCGATTTACCGCCCATATTGGGGCCGGTGACGAGCCACAGGCGCGATGCTTCCGTGAGCGTGCAGTCGTTGGCGACGAAGCGCTCGCCGGTGGCGGCGACGGCGGCCTCGACGACGGGGTGGCGGCCGCCTTCCACCTCGAAGCAGGCCTCCGGCACGACTTCGGGGCGGCACCAGCCGCCCTCGATGGCGCGCTCGGCGAGCGCCGCCGAGACATCGAGCCGCGCGATGGCGTCGGCGGTGGCGGCGATGGGGTCGCGGTGCGAGAGGGCGAGGTCGATCAGCTCCTCCAGATGCGCCTGCTCGGCAGCGAGCGCGTGGGCGCCGGCCTGTGATACCTTCGTCGCCAGCTCGTGCAGCTCGGTCGCGTTGAAGCGGACGACACCGGCCAGTGTCTGGCGGTGGGTGAAGCCCGATTCCGCCTTCATCAGCGGATCGGCGAACTTGGCGCCGACCTCGATATGATAGCCGAGCACGCCATTATGGCGGATCTTGAGGCCGGAAATGCCGGTCTGCTCGCGATATCTGGCCTCCAGCGCGGCGATGGCGCGGCGGCCGTCTCCGGCGAGGCCGCGCAGATCGTCGAGCGCCGCGTCGAACCCTTCCGCGATGAAGCCGCCGTCCGAAGCGTCGATCGGCGGGGTCTGGACGAGGGCGTGGCCGAGCTTGTCGACCAGCGCGCCATGGCCGCGCAGGCTCGGCAGCAGGGCCGCCAGAAGCGCGGGCGGCCCTTCGAGGCGATCGAGCAGCTCGTGAAGATCGCGCGCGCCTGCGAGGCCGTCGCGGAGCTGTCCGAGATCGCGGGGCGAGCCGCGTCCGGCCACGAGGCGACCCAGCGCGCGCCCGATATCGGGCAACGCCCGGAGCGATCCCCGCAGCCGATCCCGCAATCCGCCGTCCTCGACGAAGCGGCCGACCAGATTCAGCCGGGCTTCGATGGCGATGGCGTCATGAAGCGGCGCCGAGATGTCGGCGGCGAGCAGGCGGGCACCGGCACCGGTGACGGTGCGGTCGACGCTGTCGAGCAGGCTGCCCTTGCGATCGCCGGACTGGGTGCGCGTCAGTTCGAGGCTTTCGCGCGTCGCGGCGTCGATCGCCATATGATCTTCGGCGGTGCGCGGGGCGGGGGGCTGGAGGAAGGTCGTGCCCCCCTGCGCGGCGCGGTCGAGATAGGCGAGCAGACCGCCCGCCGCCGCCAGCGCGGGCCGGTCGAACTGGCCGAAGCCATCCAGCGTCGCCACGCCGAATCGGGCTTTCAGGAGGCGCTCGCCCTCGGCGCTGGCAAAGGTCGAGCGGATCGCGGTGACGGCATCCTCCCGCCCGATCTCCGTGCCCTCAGGCACCACCACCTCGGACGGCCCCAGTCGCGCCAGCTCCGCATCGAGCGAAGTCGCCGCCACCGATGCCAGTTCGAAGCGCCCCGTCGAAATATCCGCCGCCGCGAGGCCGACCCGCCCGCCTTGCTCGACGAGCGCGACAAGCCAGTTGGCGCTGCGAGAGTCGAGCAGCGTCTCCTCGGTCAGCGTGCCGGCGGTGACCAGACGGATGATCTTGCGCGCCACCAGCGCCTTGGAACCGCGCGCCTTCTTGGCCTGCTCGGGCGTCTCGACCTGCTCGGCGACGGCGACGCGATGCCCCGCCTTGATGAGCCGCGCCAGATAGGCGTCGGCGGCATGGATCGGCACGCCGCACATCGGCACGCCGTCGCCGCGCTGGGTGAGCGCGATGTCGAGGCAGGCGGCGGCCACCTTGGCGTCCTCGAAGAACAGCTCGAAGAAATCGCCCATGCGATAGAACAGCAGGCAATCCGGCGCTTCCGCCTTCAGCCCGTGATATTGCGCCATCATCGGCGTCTGCGCGCCGGCCTGTGCTGCTGCGGTTGCCATCGTCAGGCGTCGATATCGGCTTTCGTGAAAATGAGAAGACGCTTTGCCTTGTGGCGCGGGGTCCGATGCCGCATTGGGGCCAAAACGAACATCGGGAGAGACGTCCATGGCCGAGCGCCTACAGTTTTCCGAGCGCGAGGCGCTGCTGTTCCATTCGCAGGGCCGGCCCGGCAAGATCGAGATCGTCGCCACCAAGCCGATGGCGACCCAGCGCGATCTGGCGCTGGCCTATTCGCCGGGCGTCGCGGTTCCGGTGAAGGCGATCGCCGCCGATCCCGACACCGCCTACGACTATACCGCCAAGGGCAATCTGGTGGCCGTCATCTCGAACGGCACGGCGATCCTCGGCCTCGGCAATCTCGGCGCGCTGGCGTCGAAGCCGGTGATGGAAGGCAAGGCGGTGCTGTTCAAGCGCTTCGCCGACATCGATTCGATCGACCTCGAACTGGCGACCGAGGATGTCGACCGCATCATCGACGCGGTCGAGCTGATGGAGCCGAGCTTCGGCGGCATCAACCTCGAGGATATCAAGGCGCCCGAATGCTTCGTGATCGAGCAGACTCTGCGCGAACGCATGAACATCCCGGTCTTCCATGACGACCAGCACGGCACCGCGATCATCTCGGCCGCCGGCCTCATCAACGCCGCCCACCTGACCGGGCGCCGGCTGGAGGACTTGAAGATCGTCGTCAACGGCGCGGGCGCGGCCTCGATCAGTTGCACCGAGCTGGCCAAGGCGCTCGGCGTGAAGCCCAACAACGTCATCCTCTGCGATTCCAAGGGCGTGATCTACAAGGGCCGCACCGAGGGCATGAACCAGTGGAAGTCGGCCCATGCCGCCGAAACCACGGCCCGCACGCTGGACGAGGCGATCGAGGGCGCGGACGTGTTCTTCGGCCTCTCGGTCGCGGGCGCGCTCACCAAGGCGATGGTGAGGAAGATGGCCCCCAAGCCGATCATCTTCGCCATGGCCAACCCGGACCCGGAAATCCTGCCCGAGGACGCGCTGGAGGCCGCCCCGGACGCGATCATCGCCACCGGCCGGTCGGACTATCCGAACCAGGTCAACAATGTGCTGGGCTTCCCCTTCATCTTCCGCGGCGCGCTCGATGTGCGGGCGACGACGATCAACGAGGAGATGAAGGTCGCGGCGGCGAAGGCGCTCGCCGATCTCGCGCGCCAGCAGGTGCCGGAGGAAGTGGCGGCGGCGTACGGCGTCGCGCACAGCTTCGGGCCGGACTATATCATCCCCGCGCCGTTCGATCCGCGCCTGATCGAGCTGGTGCCGTCGGCGGTGGCGCAGGCGGCGATGGACACCGGCGTCGCGCGCAAGCCGATCGCCGACATGGCCGCCTATCGCGAGCAGTTGAAGGCGCGGCTCAACCCGACCACCTCGGTACTCACCTCGGTCTATGAGACGGCGCGCGCCAACCCCAAGCGCGTGCTGTTCGCGGAAGGCGAGGAGGAGGTGGTGCTGCGCGCCGCCATCGCCTTCCAGCAGGGCGGCTACGGCATCCCGGTGCTGGTCGGCCATGACGATGTGCATGACCGGCTGAAGGCGCTGGGCGTCGACGATCCCTCCGGCTTCGAGCTGCACAACAGCCGCCGCGCCCCGTTCCGGGCCGAGATGGTCGACCGGCTCTACGAGAAGCTCAGCCGCAAGGGCTTCCTGCGCCGCGACGTGGAGCGGATGGTCAACCGCGACCGCAACATCTTCGGCGCGCTGATGGTCGAGATGGGGCTGGCCGACGTGATGGTGACGGGCGTCACCCGCCATTTCCGCCAGACGCTGAACGAAGTGCGCCGGGTGATCGACTGCGCGCCGGGGCATCATCCGTTCGGCATCCACCTGCTGGTCGGCCGCAATCATTCGGTGTTCATCGCCGACACGACGGTGATCGAGCGGCCCACCGCCGAGCAGCTCGCCGACATCGCCGAGCAGACCGCCGAGGTCGCCCGCCGCATGGGGCAGGAGCCGCGCGTGGCCTTCCTCTCCTATTCGACCTTCGGCAACCCGACCGGCGACTGGCTCGGCAATATCCGCGAGGCGGTGGCCGTGCTCGACGGGCGCGGGGTGAGCTTCGAATATGAGGGCGAGATGGCGCCGGACATCGCGCTCAACCCGAAGATGAAGCAATATTACGAGTTCAGCCGTCTGTCCGGCCCGGCGAACATCCTGGTCATGCCGGGGCTCCAGTCGGCGAACCTTTCGGCCAAGCTGCTGAAGGAGCTGGGCGGCGACGCGATGATCGGGCCGATGCTCGTCAACATGGACAAGCCGGTGCAGATCGCCTCGATGACGTCGACCGCGTCGGAACTGGTGACGCTGGCGGTGCTCGCCGCCGCCGGGATCGCCCGCTAGGCGATGTCGGCCCCTGCGCGTCCCGGTGGCGCGCAGGGGCAAGCTACGCGCCTTAGGGGCGCGAGCCGCCGGTCGGGTTGTCCGAGGTCGGGCCTTGCGTCGCCGCCGCGCCCACCGCGCCGATATTGCCGAACAGCTCCTGGAACAGGCTGCGCTTGCGGCCCAGCGTCGGCGTCTTGTCGGCCGACGGGTGGATGGTGGAGATCTGGTCGAGCCCCGTGCGGTCCACGCCGGTCACGACGCCGGCCTTGTCGAAATGCACCGCCAGCGCGAGCTGCGCGACCGGCTTGGGCTGGCCGAACGAGAATTGCTGCGTGGAGCGCGACACATAATACCATGTGCCGTCGTCGAACTGCGCGGCGAAGCTGGGGTCGCCCAGCGTCTTCTGCACGGATTCGCGGTTATCGACACCCGGCTGCACCGAGGCGACCAGGGCGCGGTCCACCACATAGCCCTGATGGCCGCGCACTTCCGCGCAACCCGAAAGACCCGCGGCCAGCGCGAGGGCGGCCGTGGCCATCACCCCAACGCGACGCTTGCTGGCCGTCATTCGCATCTCCTCCACACACCGGGGAGTCCCCCCGTCCGACCGCCTGCCGGCCCAAGATCAAGCGCCATTGCATCGGCGGTCCAGCCGCTCAATATGCCGTGAGCACGCGCCGCACAAGGCGGCATGGGGCAGATGGACAGCGAACGGGGCAGGCGGAATTGGTCACACTCTTCAAGCGTATCCTGGGGCCACGGATCGACGCGGACGCGTTCGCCCCGCTCTATGCGTCGGTTGTCGCGCGGGCGCGCCTGCCGCACTGGTATCGGGACGGCGCGGTTCCCGACACGATCGACGGCCGGTTCGACATGGTGTCGACGGTGCTGGCACTGCTGCTGCTTCGCCTGGAGACGCTGGGTGAGCCGGCGCGCGAATCGTCGGCGCGGGTGACCGAGCTGTTCATCAGCGACATGGACGGGCAGCTCCGCCAGCGCGGCATCGGCGATCTGGTGGTGGGCAAGCATGTCGGGCGGATGATGAGCCAGCTCGGCGGGCGCCTCACCGCCTATCGCGAAGGGCTGGCGGAGGGGGGCGATCTCGCCGGGGCGATCGACCGCAATATCCACCGGGGGGCCGACGTGCCGGTTGCGGCGCGCGCCCATGTCGAGCAGGGGCTCAGGGCATTGGTGGCGGCGCTGGCGGCGCGCGACCTCGCCCAGATCCTGACCGGAGAAATCGCATGAACAAGGCCCCCGAATTCGCCCGTCCGTTCCGTCTCGACGGCATCGGCGGCGAACCGCGCGCGGTCCATATCGAGGCGGACGAGGCGGAACGGGCGGCTTTGGCGGCGCGCTTCGGCCTCGTCTCGATCGATGCACTGGAAGCGGACGCCACGATCCGCCGCGAGGGCGAGCGGGTGTGGGCGGAAGGCCGCATCCGCGCCAGGGCCGTGCAGAGCTGCGTCGCCACCGGCGATCCGATCCGGGCGCGGATCGACGAGCCTTTCTCGCTGCGCTTCGATCCCGAGGGCGGTGCCGCCGCCGAGGATGAGCTGGAACTGGAGGAGTCGGACCTCGACCTGCTGACCTACGAAGGCGGCACGATCGATCTGGGCGAGGCGGTGGCGCAGGGCTTCGCGCTGGCGCTCGATCCCTTCCCGCGCGTGGCGGACGCCGACGCACGGCTCCGGGCGGCTGGCGTCGCCAGCGAGGAGGAGGCCGAGGCGCAGCGGCGGGAGACGAGCCCCTTCGCCGCGCTCAAGTCCCTCAAGGAGGATTAATAGGCGTCCCTCAGCCGGGTGAGGTGGGCCTGGCTCAGCTCGACCCGGCATTCGAGCCCGGTCGCCTCCCGCGAGCCGGAATCGCGCTCGGCCGTCGCCTCGAAGGCGCACCATTTGTCGCGATAGCCGGCCCACGCCGCCTCGCCGGCGGTGAGCGTCGCCTGGGACGCCCGATCGGCGCGGAGCTTGGCGACGATCACGCGCCGCTCGGCCGCCAGCGCCGTATCGATGCGGAGCTGCGCCGCGCGATAGCAATCGAGGACATGGGAAACGCCGATCGCCGTCCGCGGGCTGTGGGCAAGGCAGCGATCGAGCTGCATGTCACCGGATTTCGCCGGTAGCGCGGCATGGGCCGGAACGGCCAGCAGGGACGCCACCAAAGCCAAGGACAAGGAACGCATTTCGATCCCCCTTCGCAACGACACGTCTCGTCGTCGCATGATCCGGGCGCGGCCGCAACGGCACCCGGATCATGAGGAGGAGAGGAAACCGGGCCAGGCTGGTCGACGGACTCAGAACGGGACGTCGTCGTCCAGATCGCTGTCGAACGCGCTGCCGGGGCGCGAGGCGCCGCCACCCGAGCTGCCGCCGCGCGATCCGCCGCCGAAATCGTCGCCGCCCTGGCCCCATTCGTCGCCGCCGCCGGAGCGCGACCCGCCGCCAAAGCCGCCGCCACCACCGCCCTGGCCGCCGCCGGGGCCGTCGAGCATCACCATCGAGCCGTTGAAGCCCTGGAGCACGATCTCGGTCGTGTAGCGGTCCTGCCCGTTATTGTCCTGCCACTTCCGGGTCTGGAGCTGGCCCTCGATATAGACCTTCGAGCCCTTGCGCAGATAGCGTTCGGCCGTGTTGGCGAGGCCCTCGTTGAAGATCGCGACCGAATGCCACTCGGTGCGCTCCTTGCGCTCGCCGGTGTTGCGGTCCTTCCAGGTTTCGGAGGTGGCGATGCGCAGGTTCACCACCTTGCCGCCGTTCTGGAAGCTGCGCGACTGGGGGTCTTGCCCCAGATTGCCGACGAGGATGACTTTGTTGACGCCGGCCATGGCAAATATTCTCCGTTAAAGGCCAGCCCAGGTCGCGATCCAGAATGTGAGGCCCGACGCGACATAGGCGAGTACGAAGAGGTAGCTAACCATGAAGGCGGGCCATTTCCACCCATTCGTTTCGCGCCGCGTGACGGCGATCGTCGAGAGGCATTGAGGGGCGAAGACGAACCACATCAGGAAGGCCAGCGCGGTCGGCAGCGACCAGTCGCGGCCGAGCTTGCCCGAAAGGGCCTGATCGGTCGCATCCTCATTGTCGCCGGCATCGATCGCGTAGGTGGTGGCGAGCGCGGCCACAGCCACTTCGCGCGCCGCCATCGCGGGCGGAAGGGCCAGCGCGATATTGTGGTTGAACCCGATCGGCTTGACCACGACCTCGATGCCCGAGGCGATGCGGCCGGCGATCGAATATTCGGTCTGCTTCTGCCCCGCCGGCGCCACCGGATAGGAGGCCAGCACCCACAGGATGATGTTGGACAGGAGGATGATCGTGCCCGCGCGCTTCAGGAAGATCAGGCAGCGCGCCCACAGCCCCAGCCCGACGTCGCGGAGCGACGGCCTCTGATATTTGGGCATCTCCATCATGAAGCCATGGCTCGGCCCCCTGGTGACCGTCCGCCGCAGCACCAGCGCGGCGAGCAGCGCGCCGACGATGCCGAGGATGTAGAGCCCGAACAGCACCAGCCCCTGCAGGCCGACCCCCGGCAGCACCTGCTTCGCCGGGATGCAGGCGCCGATGATGAGCGTGTAGACCGGCAGCCGCGCGGAGCAGGTGGTGAGCGGCGCGATCAGGATGGTGGTGAGGCGATCCTTGGGATCGTCGATGGTGCGGGTCGCCATGATGCCGGGCACCGCGCAGGCGAAGCTCGACAGCAGCGGAATGAAGGCGCGGCCCGAAAGCCCGACGCGCGCCATCAGCCGGTCCATCATGAACGCGGCGCGGACCATATAGCCCGTCGCCTCCAGCAGCAGGATGAAGAAGAACAGGATCAGAATCTGCGGCAGGAAGGTGACGACCGCGCCCGTGCCCTTGATGACGCCCTGGCTTAGCAGGTTGCGCACGAAGCCGGCCGGCAGCTCCGTATCGACCCACTTGCCGAGCTGGTCGAAGCCGGCGGTGATCGCGTCCATCGGTGCCTGTGCCCAGGCGAACACCGACTGGAAGATCAGGAACAGCAGCCCCGCCAGCAGGATCGGCCCGGCGACCGGATGGAGCGCGATCGAATCGATGCGGTGGCTCCAGGCGCGGGCGCCATGCTCCTCCGTGGTCGCGGCGAGCGCGATGGCGCGGGCGCGGCGCTGGAGGACGACGATATCCTCATGATGGAAGCCGGAGCCCGCCGCGATCTTCTGCACGCCGCCATCGCCGACCAGCCCGGCCATCGCCGCCTTCAGCTCGTCGATGCCGCGCTTCCTCACCGCGACCGTGGGGATGACGGGGACGCCCAGTTCCCTGGACAGCCGCGCGGCGTCGATCTTGAGCCCGTCGCGCTCGGCCATGTCGACCATGTTGAGCGCCACGACGATCGGCAGCCCCAACCCGATGAGCTGGAGCGTGAAGCGGAGATGGTTGTCGAGGTTGGTCGCGTCGACCACGCAGAGGATCGCGCCGGGCAGGCGCTCGCCCTCCTGCTTGCCGAACAGCACGTCGCGCGTCACCTGCTCGTCGGGCGAGGCGGGTTCGAGCGAATAGGTGCCGGGCAGATCGATCAGCTCGATCGGGCGGCCGTCGGGCAGGCTCATCCGCCCGGCCTTCCGCTCGACCGTGACGCCGGGATAATTGCCGACCTTCTGGCGGGCGCCGGTCAGCGCGTTGAACAGGGCGCTCTTGCCGGCATTGGGATTGCCGACCAGCGCCACCACCGGTGCCGGATTCATGCTGCGATGGCTTCCACCGAAATGGCCTGCGCCTGCGCCCGGCGCAGCGCCACCGTCATGCGGCCGACGCGGCAGGCGATGGGGTCTTTCCCGAACGGCGACACATGCACCGCCTCCACCGTCACGCCTTCGTCAAAGCCCAGTTCGCGCAGGCGTTTCGCGGCGGTATCGGCAAGGTCCGCCCACGCGATCGCCAAAACTCTGGCCGGGCGGTTCAGTGGCAGTTGATCGAGGCGCACGGGCACGAATCCAATTTCGACGGAGAAACTCCCCTGCAAGTCATTATCAATTAGTGCCGGGGTGCGCCAGTGCGGGAACGCCCCTTAATGCGCGGGATAGCGCAGGCGGCCGAGGAAGCGGCTCATGCTGAAGCGGCGCTCGGGGTGGGGGATGATCTGCGCCTTGAATTTCTCGAAGCGCATCACGCCTTCGATCCGGCGGGCGAGGAAGGCACGGGTGTCGGCCTCGCCCTCGCTTTCGTCGTCGAGCCAGACCATCAAAGTCGAGCCATAGACCGCCGAAAGCGTCAGGCGCTTGGTGTAATGGTTGAGGTCGGTCGCGGTGTCGCCGGCCAGTCGCCACATCAGGTCCGCCGCGTGCCAGCCGAGCTTGGCGGCGGTGGCGGCGTTGCGGGGCTGGGCGAGGATGGCGAGGGCGCTGCGGGCGGCCTGCTTCTCGGGCCGGGCGAGCGCGAGGCGGGCGAGCACCAGCTCGGAGATCCGGTCGCGGAACTTCATTGCGGCGACGCGCTCGGGCGGGAAGGCGGCGGCGAGTCGGGCGTCGATGCTGGCGTACCAGGCCTCGATCATCCCGGTCACGCCGTCGGGGAAGGCGAGGCGGGCATGGCCCGGATCGATGCCGATGGCGCGGGCGGCGTTTTCCAGCGCGGTGTCGCGCCATCCGTCGAAGACGGCGTGGGCGGGGATGGCGGCGCCGAGCGCGGCGCGCATCTCGTCGAGTGTGGGATCGGGCGGGAGAACGATATCGGCCATGGGAGCGCTTTAGCTCGCCCGGCCGCGGCGGACCAGCACCAGCGATGCGGCAATGGCGAGCGCGCCGACGAGATCGAGCGTGCCGAGCTTCTCGCCATAGGCGGCCCAGCCGATCGCCGCCGCCACCACCGGCTGGCAGAGCAGTACCAGCCCGACCACCACCGGAGACAGCGTGCCGATCGCATAGACGAGCAGCCCCTGCCCGATCACCTGGCTGCCGATGGCGAGCGCCACCAGCGGCCCCCAATGCTGGGGCCAGATCGATCCGTCGATGAGGAGCGCGGCCGGCAGCAGCAGCGCGCTGCTCACGATCGTCGCGAGCGAGAGGGTCGGCCAGGTGCCGAGCCGGGATCGCGCCCGATCGATGGCGATCATGTAGCCGGTATAGGCAAGCCCCGCGATCAGGCAGAGCAGATCGCCGAGGAGATGATCCGGCGACAGATGATAGGAGCGGCCGAGCAGCATCACCGTGCCCGACGCCGCGAGCGCCATCGCCACCACCTGCCAGCGGCCCGGCAGCGTGCGCGCGATGATGAAGCCGTAGGCGGCGAAGAAGAAGCTGGAGATGTTGCCGAGCAGGGTCGCGTTGGCGAGCTTGGTATGGAGGATGCCGGCGTGCCAGCTCGAGAGGTCGCCCGCGAAGAAGACGCCCGCGACCAGCGTCGCGGCCCACAGCTTGCCCGGCATCCGGCCGAAGCGCTGGCCCGATGCGCGCGCGATCAGCAGCAGGAAGGGCACCGCGAGCGCAAGCCGCCAGAAGCCCGAGGCGACCGGCCCGACATCGGCCATCCGCACGAACCACGGCCCGATCGCCAGCACCACATTGCCGACGATCAGCGCGACGAAGGCCAGCGGCGATGCGCCCGCCGTTGCAGCTTTCGCTGTGTCGGGCGATAGAATCTCTTCTTCGAAGATCGGGGTGGGCGGGTCTGGTTGGTGGGCCATCCCGCCCCATATACGCGCCCTGCGACGCTTGTCCCGTTGCAAAGGGAGACTGAATTTATGCCCACGCTTTTCGATCCGATCGAGCTTGGCGCGATTCACGCGTCCAACCGCATCGTGATGGCCCCGCTCACCCGCGGCCGCGCCACCCGCGCCCATGTCCCGACCGGGATCATGGTCGACTATTACCGCCAGCGCGCCGCCGCCGGCCTCATCATCACCGAGGGCACCGGCATCACCCGCGAAGGCCTCGGCTGGCCCTATGCGCCGGGCCTGTGGAGCGACGAGCAGGTCGAGGCGTGGAAGCCGGTCACCGACGCCGTCCACGAGGCCGGCGGGCGGATCGTCACCCAGCTCTGGCACATGGGCCGCGTCGTCCATTCGAGCGTCACCGGCCAGCAGCCGGTCTCGTCCTCGGTCACCACCGCGCCCAATCAGGCGCACACCTATGACGGCAAGCAGGATTATGAGGAGGCCCGCGCGCTCGCCATCCACGAGATTCCGCGCCTGCTCGACGAATATCGCCACGCCGCGCGCAACGCGATCCGGGCCGGCTTCGACGGCGTGCAGCTCCATGCTGCCAATGGCTATCTGATCGACCAGTTCCTGCGCGACAATTCCAACTTCCGCGACGACCTCTATGGCGGCCCGGTCGAGAACCGCATCCGCCTGCTCACCGAGGTGGCCCAGGCGCTGGCCGATGAGATCGGCGCGGACCGCACCGGCGTGCGCCTGTCGCCCAACGGCGACGTGCAGGGCGCCAACGACAGCAATCCGCACGCGCTCTTCCCGGCGGCGGCGGCGGCGCTGTCGAAGATCGGCATCGCCTTCCTCGAACTGCGCGAGCCGCAGGGCGAGAGCAGCTTCCGCCCGAACGAGGTGGCGGTGGTGGCGCCGGCGATCCGCGCGGCGTTCGACGGCGCGCTGATCCTGAACTCGGACTTCGCCGGCGAGAGCGCGGAACGCGCGGTGGCGGACGGGATCGCCGATGCGGTGGCCTTCGGGCGGCCGTTCATCGCCAACCCCGATCTGGTCCGCCGGATCGCGGACGGGCTGCCTTTCAACAAGCCCGACATGGCGACCTTCTACACGCAGGGCGCCGAGGGCTATACCGACTATCCGCTCGCGGAGGAGACGGTGGCGGCCTGAACGGACAAGGCCCTCTCCCCATGGCGGGGAGGGGGCCTTTCCCTATCAGCCGAACTTCTTCTGGAGTTCGAGCATGGCGATCGCGGCCTTGGCCGCCTCGCCGCCCTTGTCCTTCTCGGACTTGCGGGCACGGGTGAGCGCCTGCGCCTCGTTCTCGGTGGTGAGGATGCCGTTGCCGATGGCGAGGCCGTCGAGCGTCATCGCCATCAGCGCGCGCGCGCTTTCGCCCGCCACGATCTCGAAATGATAGGTCTCGCCGCGGATCACCACGCCGATCGCGACGAAGGCGTCATAATGGTCGGCCGCCAGCGCGATCGCGCCGGGGATTTCCAGCGCGCCGGGCACGGTGATCGTCTCGTGGGAGTGACCGGCGGCCTCGATCGCCGAGCGGGCGCCTTCGAGCAGCAGGTCGTTGAGGTGCGAATAGAAGCGCGCCTCGACGATGAGGATCTTGGCCATCAATGGGTCTCCGAAGGAATGGGGCGCTCGGCCACGACGTTCAGGCCATAGCCGTCGAGCGCGACCAGCGTGTGGTGCGAATTGGTGAGCAGGATCATGTCGTGGATGCCCAGCTCCGCGAGGATCTGCGCGCCGACGCCATAGTCGCGCAGCTCGTTCATCTCGGGCACTTTCTCGCCGGCGCGGGCGCGGATCACCCGCGAGAGCGGCATGTCGCGGTGCAGGATCACGACCACGCCGCTGCCCTCGTCCGCGATCGCCTGCATGGCGGCGCCGAGCAGCCCCTCGCGCGCGCTCGCCTCGCCCAGCGTGTCGGCGAAGATGTTGAGCGCGTGCATCCGCACGAGCGTGGGTTTGGACGGATCGATCCTGCCCTTCACCAGCGCCAGCGTCTCGGTATTGATCGCCTTGTTGCGATAGGTGATCGCGGCCCACTCGCCGCCCCAGCGGCTGACGAAGGGGGCCTCGGCGATCTTCTCCACATTATGGTCGTGGCGGCGGCGATAGGCGATGAGGTCGCGGATCGTGCCGATCTTGAGGCCGTGGAGCTGCGCGAAGGAGACGAGATCGTCGAGGCGGGCCATCGTCCCGTCCTCCTTCATGATCTCGCAGATCACGCCCGACGGGTTGAGCCCGGCGAGGCGGGAGACGTCCACCGCCGCCTCGGTATGGCCCGCGCGGACCAGCACGCCGCCCGGACGCGCCACCAGCGGGAAGACATGGCCCGGCGTCACGATATGCTCCGGCCCCTTGGCGGCATCGATGGCCACCGCGACGGTGCGCGCGCGGTCGCCCGCCGAGATGCCGGTGGTGACGCCCTCGCGCGCTTCGATCGAGACGGTGAAGGCGGTCTCGTGGCGGGTGCCATTCTTGGCGCTCATCAGGTTGAGGCCGAGCTGGTCGACCCGCTCCTTGCCCAGCGCGAGGCAGATCAGGCCCTTGCCGTGCGTCGCCATGAAGTTGATCGCGGCCGGCGTCGCCATCTGCGCGGGGATGACGAGATCGCCCTCATTCTCGCGGTCCTCGTCGTCGACGAGGATGAACATGCGGCCGTTGCGCGCTTCGTCGATGATCTCCTCGGTGGAGGAGAGGAAGGCGTGGCGGGGACGCTTCAACGGTTCGGGGGTCATTTCCGAAGCTGCTCCATGCGGCCCAGATAGCGGGCGAGGATATCGATCTCGAGGTTGAACCGGCGGCCCGGCGTCAGCGCGTCGAGCGTCGTCAGGGCCTGCGTATGCGGGATGATGTTGAGCCCGAAGCGGCAGGTGCCGTCGGCCTGATCCTCGACGCTGTTGACGGTGAGCGACACGCCGTCGACCGTGATCGAGCCCTTCGCCGCCAGATAGGGGGCGAGGCTGGCGGGCGCTTCGATCAGCAGGCGGGTGGAATCGCCCTCGGGCACCGCCGACACCAGCGTGCCGACGCCGTCGACATGGCCGGTGACGATATGGCCGCCCAGCTCGTCGCCCACCTTCAGCGCGCGTTCGAGGTTGAGGCGCGCGCCCTCGTGCCAGAGCCCCGGCGCGGTGCGCGAGACGGTCTCGCCCGAGACGTCGACCGCGAACCAGCCCGGCTGGCCGGCGGGCGCCTTGTCGACGACGGTGAGGCACACGCCCGAGCAGGCGATCGAGGCGCCGAGATCGACGCCGCCCATGTCGTATCCGCTGTCGATGACGAGGCGGAGGTCGCCGCGCTGCTCCACCTTCGCGATGGTGCCGATGTCGGTGATGATGCCGGTGAACATGGGAGGCCTCTAGCGCTGCCGTTCGTAGATTTCGAGTCGGTCGATCCCGAGCGTCCGACAATCGGCCAAAACCCAGCGGCCATGAGCGGCGGGGAGATTGTGGAGGCCGATGTCGCCGATGCCGGGCAGGCCATTCCCGATCAGGATCGGCGCGCGGTAGAGCAGCAGCCGGTCGACCAGATCGGCGGCGAGGAACGCCGCCGCAGCGCCCGCGCCGCCCTCGATCAGGGCGAGATTGCCGCCGGGGAGCGCGATGTCCTCGGGCCGGGTGAGCAGGCCCCAGCCTTCGGGCAGGATGCCCATGCGCGTGGAGGTCAGGATGAAGCGTGCCGGATGGCGGTCGTCGAGGCCGGGGAGGCGGACGTCGAGACGCGGCGCATCGGCCTCGTAGGTGCCGCGACCGACGACGATCATGTCCGCGCGGGCGCGTTCGAGATGGGCATGGGCACGGGCCTGCGGGCCGGTGATCCATCGGCTCTCGCCCGAGGGAAGCGCGATCCGCCCGTCGAGCGAGGTAGCGAGCTTCAGCGTCACATGCGGGCGGCCGAGCGCCTGTCGGGCGAGGAAGCCCGCCATGGCGCGCCGAGCGCCGTCCGCGCCGACAGCCTCCGTCACCGCGATCCCCGCCGCGCGAAGGAGCGCGAAGCCCTCGCCCGAGGTGCGCGGATCGGGATCGGTCAGCGCGCCCACGACTCGGGCAGGGCGGGCTGCGGCCAGCAGGCCGGCACAGGCGGGGCCGCGCGCGCTCTGGTGGGCGCAAGGTTCGAGCGTGACGTAGACGGTGGCGCCCGCCGCCGCCGCGCCGGCCTCGGCCAATGCCATCGCCTCGGCATGGGGGCGGCCGCCGGGCTGGGTCCAGCCGCGCCCGACGACGCGGCCGTCCTTCACGATCAGGCAGCCGACATTGGGATTGGGCGAGGTGCGCCCGCGTCCGCGTTCGGACAGCGCCACCGCTGCCGCCATCCAGCGGGCGTCATCGGCGGTGGCCCTGGTCATCCGCGTGGGATCACTCGATGCCGGTCATCTTGGCGAGGCGGCGATAGGCGGCCTGCCGCTCGGCCATCGCCTTCTGCTTCTGGGCGCGCTCGACCTTCTGCTGGGCGATGATCTCGGCGTCGGTGCGGTTGGCGGGCCAGTTCTGGACGTAGATGACCCGCTCCTGATACGGGAATTTCGAGTCGTGGTAGAAACCCAGCACCAGCAGCACGCAGATGCCGACCGAGAGAGTCGCGAAGACGATCTGATGCCGCTGGCGGGTCACCAGGAAGGCGCGCAGATCGCGCCACGCGCCGGCAAAGCGCGACAGAACGGGAATGGCCATGGCGCGCAAGATAGGACTCCTCGGGCCGGGACGCTAGGCGGAGAGGCGCGCGACGGCGCGATCCCTGCCGATCAGGGGGAGGAGGGCGGCCATCTCCGGCCCGTGGTCGCGGCCGGTCAGGGCCTGACGCAGCGGCAGGAACAGCGCGCGGCCCTTGCGCCCCGTCTCGGCCTTGAGCGCGCCGACGAGCTGGCCCCACGGATCGGCCGACCAGTCGAGCGTTTCCGCGATGGCGGCGGCGCGGGCGCAGAAGGCCTTGTCCTCGGCCTCGAAGGCGGGCGCCGGGACGGGGCCTTCGATCATCGCCCAGCCCTCGGCGGCATCGACCAGGGTCGTCAGATTCGGGCGGATCGCCAGCCATGCCGCCTCGCTTATGCCTTCGGGCAGGCGCTCGCGGACGGCTTCATAGGGCAGGAGGTGCAGCGTCTTGGCGTTGAGCTGCGTCAGCTCCGCGGGATCGAAACGGGCGGGCGCGCGGCCCATATGCGCAAAGGCGAAGCCCTCGATCAGTTCGGCGATCGCCGCCACCGCCACCACCGGCTCGCTGGTGCCGAGCCGCGCCAGCAGGCCGAGCATCGCCTGCGGCTCGATCCCCTGATCGCGGAGCTGCCCGACACCGATCGCGCCCTCGCGCTTGGAAAGCTTGCCGTCGGTGCCGACCAGCAGCGCCATGTGCGCGAACTGGGGCACGGCGGCGCCCAGCGCCTCGAACATCTGGAGCTGGATCGCGGTGTTGGCGACATGATCCTCGCCGCGCACGACATGGCTCACCTTCATGTCGATATCGTCGATCACGCTCGGCAGCAGATAGAGCCAGCTCCCGTCCGCGCGGCGGATCACCGGATCGCTCAAAGCCGCGCCCTCGAAATGCTGGGGGCCGCGCACGAGGTCGGTCCATTCGATCGGCTTGGCGTCGAGCCTGAAGCGCCAGTGCGGGCGGATGCCGTCGGCCTCCAGCGCCTGCCGCTCCTCGGCCGAAAGCTTCAGCGCGGCGCGGTCGTAGATCGGCGGCAGGCCGCGCCCGAGCGCCACCTTGCGCCTGATCGACAGCTCCTCCTCGCTCTCATAGCAGGGATAGACCCGGCCGGCGGCGTGGAGCGTCTCGAAGGCGCGTTCGTACAGCGCGAAGCGGTCCGACTGGCGGACCTCGCCGTCGGGGACGAGGCCAAGCCAGCCGAGATCGGCGCGGATCGCGTCGACGAATTCCTCGGTCGACCGCGCCCGATCGGTATCGTCGAGGCGGAGCATGAAGTGCCCGCCCGCCGCCCGCGCCGCCAGCCAGCAGACCAGAGCGGTGCGGATATTGCCGACATGGAGCCGGCCGGTGGGCGAGGGCGCGAAGCGGGTGACGACGGTCATGGGGCGCTCTCTAGCAGCCTGTGGCAGGTCGGCAACTTGGCAGGCGCGCGACTCGCCGCTAAGGCGCGCGGACAGATGCCCGCCTGAGCGGTGCCGCTGGGGATATTCGTCCATGAAACTGCTGTCGGGCAACTCGAACCTGACGTTGGCGAAGGAAATCGCCGACTATCTCGACATCCCGCTGACCAAGGCGAGCGTCCGCCGCTTCGCCGACGAGGAGATCTTCGTCGAGATCCAGGAGAATGTGCGGGGCGAGGACGTGTTCGTCGTCCAGTCGACCGCCTTCCCGGTCAACGACAATCTCATGGAGCTGCTCATCATCATCGACGCGCTGAAGCGCGCGTCGGCGCGGCGGATCACGGCGGTGCTCCCCTATTTCGGCTATGCGCGCCAGGATCGGAAGCCCGGCCCCCGCACGCCGATCTCGGCCAAGCTGGTGGCGAATCTGGTGACGGTGGCGGGCGCCGACCGCGTGCTGTCGGTCGATCTCCATGCCGGGCAGATCCAGGGCTTCTTCGATATCCCGACCGACAATCTCTATGCCGCGCCGGTGATGTCGGCCGACATCCTCGCGCGCTTCTCGGGCAGGAACCTGATGGTCGTCTCGCCCGACGTCGGCGGCGTGGTGCGTGCCCGCGCGCTCTCCAAGCGGCTCAACAACGCGCCGCTCGCCATCGTCGACAAGCGCCGCGAGAAGCCGGGCGAATCGGAGGTGATGAACATCATCGGCGATCCGGCGGGGCGCTTCTGCATCCTCGTCGACGATATCGTCGATTCGGCCGGCACGCTCTGCAACGCGGCCGCCGCGCTGCGGGAGGCGGGGGCCGAGGACGTGGTGGCCTATGTGAGCCATGGCGTTCTTTCGGGCGGCGCCGTGGCGCGGGTCGAGGGCTCGCAGCTTTCCGAACTGGTGGTGACCGATTCGATCGCCGCCCCGCCGGCGGTGGCCGGGGCGGAGAAGGTCCGCCAGCTTCCGATCGCGCCGCTGCTCGCCGAGGCGATCAAGCGCATCGCCGACGAAAGCTCGGTGTCGAGCCTGTTCGACTGATCCGGCGGGGGCGTCGTCAGGCGTCCGCCGGCGGCGGGGCGAACGGATCGTAGCTGCCGAAGCTCCACACATTGCCCTCCGGGTCGCGCGCCGTGTAGCCGCGGCCCGGATAGCCTTCATTGTCGTGCGGCTCGGTGAGGATGTCCGCGCCGGCCGCCCTGGCCCGATCGTGATGCGCGTCCAGGTCTTCGACGACGACATAGACGCATTGGGTGATGCCGCCGGCCTCCTGCGGCGTCTTCCAGCCGTAAAGCTCCTGCGCTTCGCCTTCCTGCGCGCTCGACAGCATCACCATATTGTTGGCCAGCAGGAGCTGGGCATGGTGGACGAGCTGCTGGTCCTCCTCGTCGGTGTAGATGGCGTGCGGCACGAAGCCGAAGGCGTCGCAAAGGAAGAGGATCGCCTGCGGAGCGTCCTCATAGCGCAGGCAGGGGATGATCGCGGGGCGGACGGACATGATTCGGGGCTCCCCGTACGGGCGGAACGATGGCAGGGAGCCTAGACGCTTTCGTAAGGGCCGACCACATGACCGTAGCCGACCGTTCCGCCGACATCGCCATCGCCCACGCTCTCGCCGAGGCGGCGGGGGCGGCGATCCGCCCCTTCTTCCGCAACCGCTTCGATCGCGAGCAGAAGGCCGACGCCTCGCCCGTCACCGAGGCCGACCGCGCCGCCGAGGCCGCGATGCGCGCGATCCTCGAAGAACGCTGCTCGGAGGACGGCATCGTCGGCGAGGAATATGGCACCGTCCGCGAGGAGGCCGCCCGCGTCTGGGTGCTCGATCCGATCGACGGCACGCGCGCCTTCGTCACCGGGCGGCCGCTGTTCGGCACGCTGATCGCGCTGCTGGAGGAGGGGCGCCCGGTTATCGGCGTGATCGACCAGCCGATCCTCCACGAGCGCTGGACCGGCGCCGAAGGCGAGCGCACCCGCTTCAATCAGGGCTTCGCGGGCGTGCGCCACTGCGCGCACCTCGCCGAGGCGCATTTCGGCAGCACCGCGCCCGCCGCCTTCTCGGGCGACCAGCTCGACGCCTATACCCGCGTGACGCAGGACGCCCGCGACGCGATCTGGGGCGGCGACTGCTATAATTACGGCCTCGTCGCCCTCGGCCAGCTCGACGGCGTGATCGAGGCGAATCTCAAGCTCTACGACTTCGCCGCGCTGGTGCCCGTGGTCGAGGGCGCGGGCGGCGTGATGCGCGACTGGAAGGGCCAGCCGCTGGGGCAGGGGAGTGACGGCCGCGTCGTCGCTTTGGGCGATTCGCGCCTGCTGGAGCCGGTGCTGGAGCGGCTGGGCGGCTGATCTGCCCGCGCGGTTGCATCGAATCGGCAGACCCCCTATAGGCCCGCGCTTCGATCGAGGGATCGTCCGGCTGTAAGGGCTGCCGTGGCGTGTCCGCAATCGACATCAAAAAGGAGTCGAAAATGCCCAAGCTCAAGACGAAGAGCGGCGTGAAGAAGCGCTTCAAGCTCACCGCCACCGGCAAGGTGAAGCACGGTGTGGCCGGCAAGCGTCACCGCCTGATCAGCCATAACTCGAAGTACATCCGCACCAACCGCGGCACCACCGTGCTCGCCGAGGCCGATACGGCCCGCGTGAAGCTCTGGGCGCCCTACGGTCTGAACTAAGGAGTACTGAGCAATGGCACGCGTCAAGCGCGGTACGACCACCCGCGCCAAGCACAACCGGATTCTTGAGGCTGCGAAGGGCTATTATGGCCGTCGCAAGAACACGATCCGCATCGCCCGTCAGGCCGTCGAGAAGGCCGGCCAGTATGCGTATCGCGACCGCAAGGTTAAGAAGCGCTCGTTCCGTGCGCTCTGGATCCAGCGTATCAACGCTGCGGTTCGCACCGAGGGTCTCACCTACGGCGTGTTCATGCACGGCCTGAAGCTCGCGAACATCGAACTGGACCGCAAGGTTCTGGCCGATCTCGCGATGCACGAGGGCGAGGCGTTCAAGGCCATCGTCGCGCAGGCCAAGGCGGCTCTGCCCGAGGGTGCCCGCGTCGCGGCCTAATCAGCCCACGCGATGAGCTTCGGTAGAGGGCGCGGTGGCCGAAAGGTCGCCGCGCCCTTTGCTTTTTGGGCCTCGTCTGTCCTAAGGGCTCGGCCATCTCTCCTATCATGCGGATCGACATGACCACCGACATCGACCAGCTCCGCCAGGAGCTTCTGAGCGCCGTGGAAGGCGCCGCCGATCTGGCCGCGCTCGAAGCCGTGCGCGTCACCGCGCTCGGCAAGCAGGGGGCGGTGACCGGCCTCCTCAAGACGCTCGGCGCGCTCTCGCCCGAAGAGCGGCAGACGACCGGCCCCCGCATTCACAGCCTGCGCGAAGCCGTCACCGAGGCGCTGGCCACCCGCAAGGGCGCGCTCGACCGCGCCGCGCTCGATGCGCGCCTCGCCTCCGAGACGCTGGACATGTCGCTGCCGATTGGCGGCCTTGCGACGGGCTCGGTGCATCCGGTGAGCCAGGTGATGGAAGAGCTGGCGGAAATCTTCGCCGATCTCGGCTTCGCGGTCGCGACCGGCCCCGAGATCGAGGACGACTGGCACAACTTCACCGCGCTCAACATCCCGGAAACCCATCCCGCGCGGGCCATGCACGACACGTTCTACTTCGACGAAGTGGACGGTGAGGGGCGGCAAATGCTGCTCCGCACGCACACCTCGCCGGTGCAGATTCGCACCATGGTGTCGCAGAAGCCGCCGATCCGCATCATCGCGCCGGGCCGCACCTATCGCTCCGACAGTGACGCCACCCACACGCCGATGTTCCATCAGGTCGAGGGCCTGGTGATCGATCGCGGCATCACCATGGGCCATCTCAAGTGGACGCTGGAGACCTTCGTCAAAGCCTTCTTCGAGCGTGACGACATCGTGCTGCGCCTGCGCCCGAGCTATTTCCCCTTCACCGAGCCTTCGATGGAGGTCGATGTCGGCTATACGCGCGACAAGTCGGGCCGCCGCATGATCGGCGGCACCGAGCCCGATGGCTGGATGGAGATTCTCGGTTCCGGCATGGTCCACCGCAAGGTGATCGAGGCGTGCGATCTCGATCCGACCGAGTGGCAGGGCTTCGCCTTCGGCTGCGGCATCGATCGTCTGGCGATGCTCAAATATGGCATCGACGATCTGCGCGCCTTCTTCGACGGCGATCTGCGCTGGCTTCGTCATTATGGTTTCGCGGCGCTGGATGTGCCCACGCTTGCGCAGGGAGTGGGCGCATGAAGTTCACGCTGAGCTGGCTCAAGGAACATCTCGACACCACCGCCGACGCCACCCAGGTGGCCGACGCGCTGACCCGCATCGGGCTGGAGGTGGAGGACATCTCCAACCCCGCCGACGTGCTGCGCCCGTTCCGCATCGCGCGCGTGCTCACCGCCGCGCCGCATCCGCAGGCGGACAAGCTCCAGGTGCTGTCGGTCGATGCGGGTGAGGGGCCGTTGCAGGTCGTCTGCGGCGCGCCGAACGCGCGCGCCGGCCTTGTCGGCATCTTCGGTGGCCCGGGGATGTATGTGCCCGGCCCGGAGATGACGCTGAAGCTCACCTCGATCCGCGGCGTCGAGTCGAACGGCATGATGTGCTCGTTCCGCGAGCTGCTGCTGGGCGAGGACCATAATGGCATCGTCGAGCTGCCCGAGGACGCACCGGTCGGCGAGAGCTATGCCGAATGGGCGGGCCTCGACGATCCGCTTTTCGACGTGGCGATCACGCCCAACCGGCAGGACTGCATGGGCGTGCGCGGCATCGCGCGCGACCTCGCGGCGGCGGGTCTGGGGACGCTGAAGCCGCTGGCCGACGTCTATCGCATGGCCTCGCTCGCGCCGATCGCGGGCGATGGCCCCGCGCCGGACGTGCGGACGGACGATGTGGGCGGCTGCCCGGCTTTCTTCGCGCAGGCCGTGTCGGGCGTCACCAATGGCGCCTCGCCGGAATGGATGCAGGCCAAGCTCAAGGCGATCGGCCAGAAGCCGATCTCGATGCTGGTCGACATCACCAACTTCGTGTCGATCGATCTCGGCCGCCCGCTCCATGTCTATGACCGTGCCAAGCTCACCGGCGCGCTGGTCGCGAGGCTGGCGAAGGACGGCGAGCAGGTGGTTGCGCTCAACGGCAAGACCTACACGCTCGACGCCACGATGACCGTGATCGCCGACGATGCGGCGGTCCACGACATCGGCGGCATCATGGGCGGCGAGCATTCGGGCGTCAGCGAGACGACCACCGACGTGCTGATCGAGTGCGCCTATTTCGATCCCGACCATATCGCGCTGACCGGCCAGAAGCTGGCGCTGACCAGCGATGCGCGCCAGCGCTTCGAGCGCGGCGTCGATCCGGCCTTCCTCGACGACGGCCTCGCCATCGCGACCAAGCTCGTGCTCGACCATTGCGGCGGCACCCCGAGCGCCATCATGCGCGCCGGCGCGGCGCCGGTGGCGGCGAAGACGGTGGCCTATGATCCGGCGCTGGTGGCGACGCTCGGTGGCATGGACGTGCCGGCCGATCGCCAGAAGGCGATATTGGAGCGCCTCGGCTTCGTCGTGTCGGACGACTTCGCCGTCACCGTGCCGACATGGCGCCGCGACGTGGATGGCCCGGCCGATCTGGTCGAGGAAGTGATCCGCATCGAGGGGCTCGACAAGCTTCCCTCGACGCCGCTCCCCCGCGCGGAGGGCGTCGCCAAGCCGACCGCCACGCCCGAGCAGCGCATCGAGCGCAAGGCGCGCCGTGCCGCCGCTGCGCGCGGCTTCGCCGAAGCGGTGACGTGGAGCTTCCTGTCCGAGAAGGAGGCTGCGGCCTTCGGTGGCGGACACTGGACGCTCTCCAATCCGATCAGCGAGGATCTGAAGGTGATGCGCCCGTCGCTGATCCCCGGCCTCGCCCGCGCCGCCCAGCGCAACCGCGATCGCGGCGAGCGCTCGGTCAAGCTGTTCGAACTCGGTCGCCGCTACCTCACGGACGCCGAGCGGCAGACGCTCACCGTGCTGATCGCGGGCGAAGCGCAGGGCCGCGACTGGCGGACCGGCAAGGCGCGCGGCGCCGATGCCTTCGACGCCAAGGCCGAGGCATTGGGCGTGCTGGCGGCGGCGGGGGCTCCGGTCGATCGGCTCCAACTGATCGGTCCGGGTGGCGAGACATGGCATCCGGGGCGCTCGGGCCAGCTTGGCCTTGGGCCGAAGATGATCCTCGCGACCTTCGGCGAGCTCCACCCCGAGACGCTGCGCGCGCTCGATGTCGAAGGCCCGGTGGTCGCGGCCGAGATCTATCTCGATGCGATCCCCGCCAAGCGCGACACCGGCCGCACCCGTGCCGCCTATGCGCCGGCGGCGTTGCAGGCGGTACGTCGCGACTTCGCCTTCCTCGTCGCGGCCGATCTTCAGGCCGACAAGCTGATCCGCGCCATCCAGGGTGCGGACAAGCAGGCGATCGTTGAGGTCTCGCTGTTCGACGTGTTCACCGGGCAGGGTGTACCCGAGGGGCAGAAGTCGCTTGGGCTTGAGGTGGTGTTGCAGCCGACCGACAAGAGCTTCGACGAGGCGGCCTTGAAGGCCATCGCGGACAAGATCGTCTCGGCGGCGGCCAAGCAGGGAGCGACGCTCCGTGGCTGAGGATGCGGCCATGCCGCCCGAGGGCAAGCTCGTTTACCGCCTGCTGACCGGCAAGGACGACGATGCCTTCTGCCGCCGCGTCTCGGAGGCGCTGGCGATGGGCTATACGCTCTATGGCTCGCCCTCGATCAGCTACAATGGCGAGCATCCGATCGTGGCCCAAGCCGTGCTGTGGAGCGGCCAGCGTAAGGCGGCGATCGGGGAGGCCTGAGCCTTTCCGTCATCCCGGACTTGATCCGGGATGACGAATGGGAAGGCGTTATCCCCGCCGGATCAGGAACACCGCGTGCTCGGCGCGGAAATTGGCGGCGGCCGCGCTGGTGAGCCTGTCGCCGTTCAGGAACCACGCCCCTTCGGTGACGATGTCGCGCTCCTTCAGGAAGGCGCGGAAATCGTCGATGGTCAGGTGGTGGATATTGGGCGTCGCATACCAGGCGACGGGCAGCGTCCGCGTCACCGGCATCCTTCCGCCCCACATCAGCGAGGCGCGCACCCTCCAGTAAGCGAAGTTGGGGAAGGACACGAACGCCTTGCGCCCGATCCGCAGCAGCTCGTCGAGCACCTTGTCGGGCGCGCGCGTGGTCTGGAGCGTCTGGCTCAGGATCGCATAGTCGAAGGCGTCGGACGGATAGTCGGCCAGATCCTCGTCGGCGTCGCCCTGCACCACCGAGAGGCCGCGCCCGACCGCGCTCGCCACATTGGCCGCATCGATCTCGATCCCGCGCGCGTCGGCGGCGGCCCGATCGCGCAGCGCCGCCATCAGCGCGCCGTCGCCGCAGCCGACATCCAGCACGCGGCTGCCGGGCGCGACATTGTCGGCGATGATCGCGAGGTCGGGGCGCAGTGTCTCGCTCATCGGCGGTAGATATCCGGGACGGTGATTTCGAGCAGCCGCTCGGGGTGTGCGACCGGCTGCCAGCCGAGCGCCTCATAGACGCCATGCGCGTCGAGCGTGGCGAGGAACCAGCGGCGCAGGCCCTGCAACTCATGATGCTCCATCAGCGCGCGAACCATGGCGCGGCCGATACCCTCCCCGCGTGCTTCCTCCAGCACGAAGACGTCGGCGAGATAGGCGAAGGTCGCGCGATCCGACACGACACGGGCGAAGCCGATCTGCCGACGCTCGCGATAGGCGCCGACGCAGAGCGATCCGGCGATGGCGCGCGCCACCGTCTCGCGCGGGATGCCGGGCGACCAGTAGCTGGTCGTCAGGAAGCCGTGGATCGTGTCGAGATCGAGTTCGGCCGGGTCGAAGGACAGGGAATGGCTCATAGCCCGCCCGCTTTCAGGAAGCCGTCGACCACGCGGAACAGCTCGGGCACGTCGAGCAGGAAGGCGTCATGGCCGAAGGGGGAGGAAAGCTCGACGAAGCTCGCCGCCGCGCCCGCCGCGTTCAGCGCATGGACGATGCCGCGCGATTCGCGGGTGGGGTAGAGCCAGTCGGTGTCGAAGGAGACGAGGCAGAAGCGCGTTTTCGATCCCCGGAAGGCGTCGGCGAGGCGGCCGCCATGCTCCTCGGCGAGGTCGAAATAATCCATCGCCCGAGTGATGTAGAGATAGGAGTTGGCGTCGAAGCGATCGGTGAAGCTGATCCCCTGATGGCGCAGATAGCTTTCCACCTGAAAGTCGGCGTCGAAGCCGAAACCCTTTGCGTCACGGGCCTGCAGGCGCCGCCCGAACTTCTCGGTGAGGCCCGCTTCGGAGAGATAGGTGATGTGCGCCGCCATCCGCGCGACCGAAAGCCCGGCGGCGGGCGGGTCGTTCGCCTCGTAATAGTCGCCGCCGCGCCACTTCGGATCGGCCATGATCGCCTGCCTGCCGACCTCGTGGAAGGCGATGTTTTGCGCCGAGTGCCGTGCGGCGGACGCGATGATGACGGCGGACTTCACGCGCTCGGGGTAAGTCGCGGCCCATTCGAGCACCTGCATCCCGCCCATCGATCCGCCGACGGCGGTGAGCGTGCGGACGCCGAGATGGTCCATCAGCATCGCCTGCGCGCGGACCATGTCGCGGACGGTGATGACCGGGAAGCGCATCGCATAGGGGCTGCCGTCGGCTGCGGCGGTCGCCGGGCCGGACGAGCCCATGCACGATCCGATCACGTTCGAGCAGATGATGAAGTGCCGCGCCGGGTCGATCGGCTTGCCTTCGCCCACCATGCGCGTCCACCAGCCGGGCTTGCCGGTGCGCGGGTGGGTGCTGGCGACATGATGGTCGCCGGTCAGCGCGTGGCAGATCAGGATGGCGTTGCCGCCGTCCGCGTTCAGCCGGCCGTAGGTTTCGTAGGCGATGGTGACGGGGGACAGGCTCTGCCCGCCGTCGAGCGCCAGCGGCCCCGGCAGGGTGACACTGCGCGCCGGTCCGAAACGCTCGTCATGCTCCATGGCGACCGCGCTAGGGGCGGCCGGGAAGGCTTGTCAATCGTCAGCGTCCCGAGACGGCCCTGAGCCACGCCTCCATCTCCACGCCGAGCAGCGGCGGATTGTGCAGCGACGAGGCCGAGAGATCGACATAGCGCGCATCCGCGGTGCCGGCCGAGAGGCTGAGGATGCCCATCGTCGCCAGGGCCGCGAGGCCGCCCGACGGGCCGAGCCCGCGCACCACCATCGCCATCAGGAAAACGCCGGCCCCCAGCGCGAAGAGCGCGCAGCCCCACGCCACGAGCGCCACCGGCAGGCCGGCGCGATCCGCGCAGAGCAGCAGCGGCACCGCCAGCGCCAGCATCCACGGGGCATCGCGGCGGAGCGCCGCCTGGGCGAGCGAGGCGCCGAACGCGCCCACGAGGAGGAGATGGATGGTCTCCATCGGTACACCGAGCAACATGGCAAGCCTTGCGCGACAGGAGGACGGGTGTCTGGCTAACGCACAGCGGCGGGATTCGGCTTGGACCAAAGTCGAGCGAGCGTCTCATAACGAGATGGATCGATCCGTTTTGGCACGACTTCTCAAAATTCCGGGTGGGCCGTTTGCACCGCGCCGCTTCGCCGCTACACCGCTCCCCCATGACGACGCTCAAGCCGAAACCCTGGATCGACGCGATCGCGCCTTATGTGCCCGGCCGCTCCACCACCGACAGCGGCGTGAAGGCCGCCAAGCTCTCGTCCAACGAGAATCCGCTCGGCACCGCGCCCAGCGTCCGCGAGGCCTTCGCCAGCGCGGCGGCGACGCTGAACATCTATCCCGATGCCGGCGCGACCGCGCTGCGCGAGGCGATCGGCGCGCATTATGGCGTCGATCCGACGCGCGTGATCCATGGCACGGGTTCGGACGAGGTGCTCCATCTCGCCTGCGGCGCCTTCGCGGGGCCGGGCGACGAGGTGCTGTATGTCCGCTACGGCTTCTCGGTCTATCCGATCGCGGCGCGGCGCGTGGGCGCGACGCCGGTCGAGGCGCCGGACGTCGATTACGCCACCGACGTGGATTCGCTCCTCGCCGCCGTGACCGACAGGACGCGCGTCGTCTTCATCGCCAATCCGAACAACCCGACCGGCACCTATCTGCCCAGGAGCGAGCTGCTGCGCCTCCACGCCGGGTTGCCCAGGGACTGCCTGTTCGTGGTCGATCAGGCCTACACCGAATATCTCTCGCCCGAGGACGACGACGGCGCCTTCGAGCTGGCGACCAGCGAGCCGAACGTCCTCGTCACGCGCACCTTCTCCAAGATCTTCGGCCTCGCGGCCGAGCGGATCGGCTGGGGTTATGGTCCCGCCGACGTGATTCAGGCGATGCACAAGATCCGCGCGCCCTTCAACGTCTCGACCGCCGGCCAGCAGGCCGCGATCCAGAGCCTGAAGGCGATGGACTTCGTCGAGGCGAGCCGCGTCCACAACGAGACGTGGCGTGGCTGGCTGGTCGAACAGATCGGGAGCCTCGGCAATGCGGGCCTGCGCGCCGTGCCGTCGAAAGCGAACTTTGTCCTTGTGCTGTTCGAGGGCCGGGTGACCGCCGAGGTGGCCTATACCGGGCTGATGGAGCGTGGTTATATCGTGCGCTGGCTGCCGGGGCAGGGGCTGCGCCACGGGCTGCGCATCTCGATCGGAACCGAAGAGCAGACGCAGGGCATGATGGCCGCGCTGCGCGAGATCGTCGCGGGGTGACCGCGCTTCTCCTCTCGGACGCGGGCTGATGCTGCCTTTCTCGCGTGTCTCGGTGATCGGGCTGGGGCTGATCGGTTCCTCGATCGTGCGCGCCGTGCGCGAGACGATGCCGACCGTGCATCTGACCGGCCATGACGCCGATCCGGCGGTGCGCGCGCGTGTCGTCGAGCTGGGGCTGGTCGACGATGTGGCCGACACGGCGGGCGCCGCGGTGACGGATGCCGATCTCGTCATCCTGTGCGTGCCGCCGCGCTCGATCGGCGCGGTCGGGCGCGAGATCGCCGCCGACGTGGCCGCCGATGCGGTGGTGTCGGACGTGGGCTCGTCCAAGGAAGCGGTGCTCGCCGAGCTTCTGGAGGCGCTGCCCGGCCGTCAGGTGATCCCCGCGCATCCCGTCGCCGGCACCGAGCATAGCGGGCCGGACGCGGGCTTCGCCTCGCTCTTCCACGGCCGCTGGTGCATCGTCACGCCGCCCGAGGGGGCGGACGGGACGGCGGTCGCCCGTGTGGTCGAGTTCTGGCACCGGCTCGGCTCCGAGGTCGAGACGATGGATGCCGCGCACCATGACCGCGTGCTCGCCATCACCAGCCATCTGCCGCACCTGATCGCCTACACGATCGTCGGCACCGCCTCCGATATGGAGGAGGTGACGCAGAGCGAGGTCATCAAATTCTCGGCCGGCGGCTTCCGCGACTTCACCCGCATCGCGGCCTCCGACCCGACGATGTGGCGCGACGTGTTCCTGTCCAACAAGGAGGCGGTGCTGGAGATGCTCCAGCGCTTCACCGAGGATCTGACCATGCTCCAGCGTGCGATCCGCTGGGGGGACGGCGAGCAGTTGTTCGACCTGTTCACGCGCACCCGCGCGGTGCGCCGCTCGATCGTCGAGCAGGGGCAGGACGATCCCGCGCCCGATTTCGGGCGCAGGCACTGACGCATTAATCGTTCAGCGCGTTGATCGCGTTGTGGACCTCGGCCTCGATCTCCTTGCGCGGCATTCCGGCGGGGATGACGTCGCCGAAGCGGATGCGGACGATGCCGGGGCGCTTCAGGAAGCCGCGCGGCCATGCCAGCCCCGCGTCGGTCGCGACCGGCACCACCGGCAGCCCGAGCCGGCCGTAGAGCCCCGCGAAGCCCGCCTGGAGCTTCGGCCGGCGGCCACGCGGCACACGCGTGCCCTCGGGGAAGATCAGCACGGCGCGGTTCTGCGCCCTGGCCTCGTCGGCGGCGGAGAGCATCGCGCGCAGCGCCGCCGAGCTGGCCGACCGGTCGACCGGAATGACCCCATGCCGGCGCGTCAGCTTGCCGAACAGCGGCACGTCGGCGATCTCGCGCTTGAGCACGATCACCGGATCTTCGATCAGCGCGAGCAGCAGCAGCGTCTCATAGGCGGACTCATGCTTGGCCGCATACAGCACCGGGCCTTCGGGCATCGTCCCTTCGAGCTTCAGCCGCACGCCGAGGATATAACGCGCATAGGCCGCGAGGATGCGCGCCCATGCCCGCGCATAGAGCGCCAGCGCCCGCCGGCTGGCGAGCGCGACCGGAATGCCGGCCAACACCATCACGGCGGTCGTCACATAGGACAGGAGATAGAACAGTACCGAGCGGATCGCGGTCATGGGTCTCGAACGTCAGTAGCCGAAGGGAGCGGCGAGGCGGCGTAGGATATATTTGTGATACTCGGTGAACAGCGTGGCGAAACCGGGCTCGCTGCGCACCGGGTCTGGAAGGATGCTGATGTGATCCTTCCCGAGTTCGCGCGCAAGGTCCGCGTGGGCGCGCGGCATGTGCCAGTCGGTGGTGATGAGGCGGACGCTGGCATAATGGTGCGCGCGCAGCCACTTCGCCGTCTCCACCGCGTTGGAACGGGTATCCACCGACTCCCGGCCGAGATCGACGCAGCAGTCGAACAGCGCCTCCGGCATGTGGGTGCGCAGCGCCAGCTCCTTCTTGCGCACGGTGCGCTGGGTGCCGGAGACGAACAGCCGCTGCGCCTTGTGCCGGGCGAGAAGCGCGACGCCCCGCTCCAGCCGGCCCTTGCCGCCCGTCAGCACGACGATGGCGTCGGTCTGGCGATCGTCGGCGGCGGGGCGGGGAAGGGTGAGGGCGAAGAGCGCGAAGCCGAGCGCCCACAGCATCACGAGGAAGGAGAAGATGCGCAGGATCACAGAGTTCGTCCCAATGCGCGCTGCACGGTGATGCGCGCCACCGTCAGCGCCAGCACGCCGGCGAGGAGCGGCAGCGCGAGCAGCACGATCCACGCCGTCCATGGCAGCGCGATCGACCCGACCAGCTCCGAGCCGATCTCGCGCATCCTCTCTCCGAGCAGCAGGATCACGCCGACCGCGCCGACAAGGCCCAGCACCCCGCCGAACAGGGCATCGAGCGCGATACGGCGCTGGAAGAGGCGGGCGATCTGCACGTCGGTGGCGCCCATCAGGTGCATGACGTCGATCGTCTGCCGGTGCGTGTTGAGCGCGGTACGCGCGGCGAGTACCACGGCGGCGGCGGTCGCCCCCACCATCAGCGCGACGATGCCTCCCGCGAGCAGCCCCAGCGCCCGGATCAGCGAGACGAGCGGCGCGAGCCAGCTCGCATGATCGTCGAGCCGCGCATGGGGTGCGGCGGTGCGCAGGGCGTTCGTGATCGCCCCGAGCCGGTCGCGCCCCGCCCGCGACAGCGAGACGTCGATCATCGCGGGCAGGGGCAGGTCGCGCTCCAGCCCGGCATCGCCGAGCCAGGGGCGGAGCAGCGCCTGCATCTCGTCATTGCCGATGCGGCGCACCTCGGTGACGCCTTGCTGGCGGGCGAGGAGCTGCCGGGCGGCATCGGCCTCCTGATCGCGCTTCGCCGGATCGGCCAGCACGATCTGCACCGTCACCTGCCGGCCGAGATCGGCGCCCAGCCGCGCCGCCGCCGATTCCATGGCGAGGCCGCCCGCCGCCGCCAGCGCGGTCAGGAACATCATGATCGCGATCACCCACGGCATCGGCCCGGCGAGCCGCCCCTCGGGCAGTAGCCGCCGGTCGGCCTTGGAGGCGCCGAACATCATCATGGCCGCGCCTCCTGCCCGAAATCGGGCCGGGGCGGATAGCGCAGGGCGCCGGTCGGATCCTGCAACTGGCCGCGATCGAGCCGCATCACATTGGCGCTGGCGACGCGGCTCAGCAGGTGGATGTCGTGGGTGGCGACGATGATCGTCGTGCCGAGCGTGTTGAGCGCATCGAACAGATGGAGCAGCCGTGCCGCCATCTCGGGATCGACATTGCCGGTGGGCTCGTCGGCGACCAGCATCTCCGGCCGGCCGATCACCGCCCGCGCGATCGCGACGCGCTGCTGCTCGCCGCCAGAGAGCGTCGGCGGGCGGGCCGACGCACGGTCGGCAAGGCCCACCCACGCCAGCATCTCGCGCACCGGCGTCACCAGATCGCGCTCGTCGACGCCCGCTATGCGCAAGGGGAGCGCGATATTGTCGAAGGCGGAGAGGTGCGGGATCAGCCGGAAATCCTGGAACACCATGCCGATGCGGCGGCGGAAGCCGGGCAAGCGGGTGCGGCGGAGCTGCACCACATCCTCGCCGAACAGCCGGATGCTGCCCCGCGAGGGCCGTTGCGCCAGATAGAGCATCTTGAGCAGCGAGGTCTTGCCCGCGCCGGACGGGCCGGTGAGGAAGTAGAATCCGCCCTGCGCGAGGCTGAAGCTCAGGTCCGACAGCGTCTCGGCGCCGGTGCCGTATCGCAGACCGACATTCTCGAACTGCACGATGCCGGCCATTCGTTCGCCTTCACGCCTTTCACCGGTGAGCACTCGGGGCCGCTTTCGCACAAGGCCGATGGCCGGAGCAAGCGCGGGGGTGCTTGCCAGTTGGCGGCCTTGCGTCCTAGACCGGTGCGATCCTCTGATACGGCGTGAGAAAGGCCGGACGACAAAGGCATGATCTTGACCTGCCCGGCGTGCGGCACCCGCTATCTGGTGCCCGACAGCGCGGTCGGCGTGAACGGGCGCCAGGTGCGCTGCGCTTCGTGTCGCCATAGCTGGTTCCAGGAGCCGGCGCCCATCGATGCCGCGCCGCCTCCGCCGCTCGCGATATCGGAGCCGGTGCAGGGCGAGATTCCGATGCCGCCGCCCGAGCCCGCGCGCGCCATGGCCGCGCCGCCGACGGGGATCGAGACGGCGCCTCCGCCGCCCGAGGCCTTCGCCCATGTCCGCCAGCCGGCGGCCGACGCGGCCGATCCCTATGCGCCCGAGCCGCCCTTCCGCCCGCGCCGCAATCCGGCGCGCCGGATGACCATCCTCGCCGTGGTGATCGCGGTGGTGCTGGTCGCGGCCGCCATGGCGGTGGCCTGGGCCGGCCCGCGCCTGTTCGCCGGCCTGACGGGCAAGGGGACGGAAAGCCCGCTGATGCTCCAGGTGGTGCGCAAGCCCGAGCGGCGGACGCTGGCGACCGGCAACGAGCTGTTCGCCGTGTCGGGACGGATCGTGAACCCCACCGACGTGCGCCAGCCGGTGCCCGACATCCGGGCCGAACTCCGCGACGGGCAGGGGCGCGTCGTCTATGGCTGGACGATCAACGCCCCGGTGCGCGCGCTCGCCCCCAAGGGCTCGGCCGACTTCGACAGCGCGGAGGTGGACGTTCCGCGCGGATCGAAGGCGCTGAACCTCAGTTTCGCGGGCACGAGCGACCACTGAAAAAAGCGCAACAAAGTGCATTGCGTGGTCCGAAAGCCCCTGCTAGAGGCACCCGCCTACCGGCCGCCGGGTTCTTCTGGCGGGCAAGACGACGTGCGGTCGTGGCGGAATTGGTAGACGCGCAGCGTTGAGGTCGCTGTGGCCGAAAGGCCGTGGAAGTTCGAGTCTTCTCGACCGCACCATCTTACAGACAGAGCTGGATCAACCCCTGGCGGGGGAACCCCATTCCATGCCGGGATGGGGGTCAGCGGCGCCAGCGGAGCATCCGGGCCGCGCCGATGGCTGCATCTCCGATCGAGCGCCCCCGCGCGCCGCGCCTATGGGCGAAACGCGGTTGCGCGCGCAGCAGGGCCGGCAAACCGTAACTTCCCGCGCGCAGGCCCGTCCGCGCCATCCGCCACCAGAGCCGCGAGGCGCTTTCCAGCGCTTCCTCGGCCGGCAGCGCGTCCTGCGTCGCGAGCAGATGCTCCATCACCGCGCCGCAACGCTGGAGCACCAGCGCGTCGGGCGGGGCGTGACGCGCGCTGGCGTAGCGGCTCATCAGCAGCGCGGAGTCGAGGGCTCCATCCCCGAACAGCGGCTCATAGCGTTCGAGCAGCACCCGCGCGGCCGAGGCGATCATCCCTTCCTCATGGCGTTGCGACGCGCCGCCGGGATGGAGGCGATAGCGGACCAAGGGCTCGGCGATCCGTCCGATCCGTCCGTGGGCGCGGACGCGGCGATAGAGATCGAAATCCTCGGCGAAGCGATACTCGTCGCGCTCGAACGGATCGAGCGCCCGCGCCACCTCGCCCCGCATCATCACGGTCGACCAGGCGATGGGATTGAGCATCGTCATCATCCAGTCGATCCGCTCGGGCTCGACCAGATCGGGGAAGGGGCCGGGGCGCACGCGCTCGCCGCAGAATGGCTCGATCGCGGAACCGACCAGCGCGATGCCGGGATGCGCGTCCAGATAAGCGAGCTGCACCGCGAAGCGATCGGGGCGGCAGAGATCGTCCTGATCGAGCCCGGCGATGAAGCGGCCGCGCGCATGGCCCATCGCGATCGTCCGCGCGACGGCGGGGCCGCCGTTCCGCTCGGCCTGGAACACGCGCAGGCGCGGGTCGCCGATCGCCGCCAGCACGGCCGGCGTATCGTCCTTCGAGCGGTCGTCGACGACGACGATCTCGAAGTCCGCCATGGTCTGGGCAAAGACGCTGTCTATGGTGTCCCTGATGAACGCCGCGCCATTATAGGCGGCCATGATGACGCTGACCGCCGGATATTCGAGACTCATCCCAGGGCACGCTCCGCGGCATGGGCCGGACAGGACGACAGGATCTGATCGACGATAAGCTGGCCGACGTCATTCTGCCAGAGCCACAGGCCATTGGCCTGCCCCCGGAAGCTCGCCTCGCCGCCGAGCTTGCCGCGCGGGACGAAGCCGGCCGCGAGCCCGATGCCGTAGACGCCGGGCACCGGCATCGCGTCGGTATCCACCACGCGGCAGAGATCGTCGACCATCGGCCCGCGCACCGGCCCTTCGCAGCGCAGGCGGATGGCGCGGCCGCGCGCGTCGATGAGGGGCAGGGCGTGCGGCTGATAGCCGAGCGCCGCCACCACGAGATCGGCTTCGTCGAGGATCGCGGCGGCGGCCTCGTCCTCCTCGCCGGAGAGCTGGTGGAGGCGCAGGCGCGGATCGCCGGTGCGCCCGCCGATGCCGAGCGCGTGGATCACCGCCTCGCGAGCCTCCAGCCGGAAGCCGGCGAGGCGATAGACGAACCCCGAGATCGGGCAGATGTCGTTCGGGCCGAAATCGGCATAGCCGTCCGCCCGCGCGGATTCGGCCGAAGGATAGAAGGGGCGCAGCGGCCTGCGGTGCAGCAGCGTGACCGACTGCGGCCCCAGCGGCAGCGCCGGGCTCGCCTTGAGCAGGCGGACGGCGGCGGTGACCGCGCTGGTCGATCCGCCGACGATGGCGATGCGCGCCGGGCGATCCCGCGGCAGCCGCTCGCGGATGGTTTCGAGGCCGCCCTCGGCCAGCAGCGTGCCGGACTGGATCAGCCGGTCGCCGCAGCGCTCGACCAGCGAGGCGCCGGCGACCTTCTGCTCGACCAGCCGGATCGGCGGCTGGTGCCCGCCGGTGGCGACGATCAGGCTGCGCGAAAGCAGCTCGATCGAGCCTCCGTCGGCGATGCGGCGCGCGCGGGTGCGCCACAGGCCGTCGGCGGTCTGTTGTGCCGAGACGACTTCATGGCCGCTCAGGATATCCCCGCCGAGCGCGCGCAGCCGCTGGCCGAGTACCGTGCCGAGACGGTCGAGATAGGCGCCCACCTTGGGCAACGGCACGCCGAGCGCGCCCTTATGCTCGGCGATGGCGCGGCCGACGGCTTCGTCCGCGATGCCGAGCCCGGCGGGCAGCGCGTTGTCGGCGGTGAGGAAGGTCTCGGCCGTGCTGTCCGAGGTGATGGCATAGCGGCCGAGTTCGCCCGAGCCGATCGCCTCGCCCCGGTCGAGGATGGCGATCCCGGCCTGCGCCAGCGCGTCGAGCCGCCCGGCCTTGCCCGCCGCGCAGAGCAGCGCCGTGCCGCCCGGCCCGCCGCCGACCACCACCGCGCCCAGCACGCGGTCGCGCGGCGTCGCGGCGATGGTGGGGAGCGTGCGGGGCAGCGTGTCGCAGATCGCGATCAGCGCGTCCGACACGCGATCGACATCCGCCATCGTCATATTGTCGGTGACGGGGAGCACCAGCATCCGCGCCGCGATATCGTCGGTGACGGGCAGCGCGTCGAGCACGCAGGCTTCGCGGAAATAAGGCTGCTCGCCCAGATGCGGGCTGAAATAGGTGCCGGCGCCGATGCTCTTGTCGGCGAGCATGGCGATGATCCGCGCCCGATGCGGCGCCAGCGCGCGCGGCAGCAACACCGCCATGAACTGCATCGCCTGGGCATGGCCCCGCGGCTTCTGGAGCGAGAAGGCGACGAGGCGTTCACGGTATCGTTCGGCCAGCGCCTCGCGGTGGGCGGCGATCCTGCCGATCTCGCCGAGCTTGGCCTCGGCGATCAGCGCGGAGACCTCGGCGAGCTTGGCGTTGATCCCCGGCAGGGTGGCGGCGCGGCCGGTCTCGAAGCCGAAATTGGCCATGGCGCGCAGCGTCTCGATCGTGGCCGGGTCCGAGCAGTGGATGAGCCCGCCTTCCGAGGTCGAGAAGGTCTTGGTCGCGTGCATCGAATAGACGACCGGGAAGGGGCAATCGGTGCCGAAGCCGCGCCCTTCGGCGTCGAGCGAGCCGAGCGAGGCGGCGGCATCCACCACGATCGCGACGTCATGCCGGCGCGATAGCCAGGCATAGCGTTCGAGGTCGATCGAATTGCCGAAGGTGGCATAAGGGACGATCGCCGAGATGCGGCGGCCATGCTCGGCGAGCAGGCGCTCCTCGGCGCGCGGGCAGAGCGCCCAGTCGTCTGGGTCGCAATCGGCGAGCAACGGAGTGAGCCCGGCCCAGATCGCGGCATGGCCGGTGGCGGCGAAGGTGAAGGCGGGGAGGAGGGCGAGCTGGCGTTCCTCCTCCTGCCCGATCCGCGCGAGGCGCAGCGCCAGCATCAGCCCCAGCGTGGCGTTGGCGACCGCGAGGCAGGCGCCGCGTCCGCCGAACAGCACCTGCGTCGCCTCGTGCTCGAAGCGGCGCGCGACGGGGCCGTTGTTGCTGAAGGTGCCGGAGGCCTCGATCGCTTCCAGCCCGGCGGTGAGCTGGCTGAGCTTGGGAGGGTTGGGCCGGATCAGGGGCAGGTCCATGGCGTCAGTCCGCAAGAGAAGATGACAGATATCGGCGTTAGGGGTGATCGCCAGGCGACACCATCCGCACCCTTGTCGTAAGCCTCCTAAGGAAGCGTGTATGCTGTCCCGTTTCGGGGGGGTAAAATCACCCCCGTAAAAGGATGAGACGGGCTTGCCGTTCGCGGACAGGCGCGCCATGCCATTGCAAACCCCGGTTTCTCTCGGAGTATCGCATGAGCATCGCCCGCTTTCCCCGCCGCCGTTACACGCCCGGCATGACCGCGATCGAGCGGCTGGACCGGCTCAGCGAGGCGCTCGGCGGGCCGACGATCTGGATCAAGCGCGACGATCAGCTCGGCCTGTCGGCGGGCGGCAACAAGACGCGCAAGCTGGAGTTTCTGGTGGCGGACGCGCTGGCGCAAGGCGCCGATACGCTCGTCACCACCGGGGCGCCGCAGTCGAATCATTGCCGGCTGACCGCCGCCGCCGCCGTGAAGGAGGGGCTGAAGTGCCGCCTGCTGATCGAGGAGCGCATCCCCGGCAGCTTCGATTCCGATGCCAGCGGCAACCATTTCCTGTTCGATCTGCTCGGCGTGGAATCGATCGAGGTGGTGCCCGCCGGCACCGATCTCGCGGCCGGCATGGCGCGGATCGCGGAAGGCCTGAAGGCGGAAGGCCGCAAGCCCTATGTCATCCCCGGCGGCGGCTCCAATCCGCTGGGCGCGCTTGGCTATGTCGCCTGCGCGGGCGAGATCGTGGCGCAGTCGGCCGATATGGGCGTGGCGTTCGACGCGGTGGTCTGCGCCAGCGGCAGCGCGGGGACTCATGCCGGCCTGCTCGTCGGGCTGGAGGCGGCGCGCTCGCAGATGCCGCTGACCGGTGTCAGCGTCCGCCGCGCCGTGGCCGAGCAGACCGCGCTGGTCGAGGGGCTGGCGCTGCGCACGGCCGGGCTGCTCGGCCACGACGCGTCGGTGGTGGCCGGCAAGGTGGCGGTGGACGATCGCTGGGTGGGCGAGGGCTATGCCATCCCCACCGATACCATGATCGAGGCGGTCAGGATGCTCGCCGGGCGGGAGGGCGTGCTGCTCGATCCGGTCTATACCGGCAAGGCGATGGCCGGGCTGATCGGGCAGGTGCGCGAAGGGCGCTGGAAGAAGGGCGATAACATCCTCTTCGTCCACACCGGCGGATCGCCCGCGCTCTATGCCTATCGCCCGGCGCTGGCCAAGGGCGTGCCGCTCGCGTGAGCCGCGCCATCGGCATTCTGGGTGGCATGGGGCCGGCGGCGACTGTCGACCTGATGGGCCGGATCATCGCGGCGACGCCGGCGCAGGGCGATGCCGGCCACCTTCACCTGCTGGTCGACAGCAACCCGGCGGTGCCCGATCGCAACCGCGCCATCGCGGGCGAGGGGCCTTCGCCGGGGCCTGCGCTTGCCGCCATGGCGCGCGGGCTGGAGGCGCAGGGGGCGGAGATGCTCGCCATCGCCTGCAACTCCGCCCATGCCTGGGCCGGAGAGATCCGCGCGGCGGCTTCCGTCCCGCTCGTCTCGATGATCGACGCCACGGTGGAGGCGATCCGCCGCGATCACCCCGGCGCGCGGACGATCGGGCTGCTGGCGGCGGACGCGTGTCTGGGCGCCGGGCTCTATCAGGGGCCGCTGGCGCAGGCGGGCTTCGAGGTGCTGCTGAGCGAGGATCAGCCGGGCTTCATGGCGCTGGTCTACGGCGTCAAGGGCGGCGAGACGGGCGCGGCCGCGCGGGCCGGCATGGCGGCGCAGGCGGAAGCGCTGGCGGCGCGGGGGGCGGAGCTGATCGTCGCGGCCTGCACCGAGGTGCCGTTGTTGCTCGGGCCGGAGGAAAGTCCGGTGCCGCTCGTCGACAGCACGGCGGCATTGGTGGCGAAACTGGTCCATCTTGCCGCCGACTGATCCGCATCGGGGCTTTCGCATTCGCGAGATGCAACGCTATCACTGGCGCGGTCGACGTTGCAGCGCCGACATCGCCAAGCAAGACATGGGGTGAACAGAGCCGACATGGCGGTTGCCGGAGGGAATGGGGGGAAGATGCGACGGGGCACGGCGGGTATCGCCGCGGCCGCGCTGTCGCTCGCGCTGGCGGGATGCGCCGTCGGCCCCGATTATCATGCGCCATCGGCGACGAAGCTCGGTGTGCCCTATCGTTTCTCGACCACCATCCCGGCCGGCGCGGTGGCGCCCGGCGAGCGCGAGCTGGCGACCTGGTGGGCGTCGCTCGGCGATCCCGTGCTCGATCGGCTGGTGACGGAGGCGCTTGCCGCCAACCCGGACATCTCGGCCGCCGGCGCGCGGCTCCGGCAGGCGCGGGCGAGCTACAAGGGCGCGCGGGCGTCGCTCTTCCCGTCGATCAGCGGCAACACGTCGGTCGGCCACACGTCGCTGCTCGGCAAGGGGGCGGCCGGCCTCATCACCAATCCCGGCGGCGGCACCACCTCCTTCGCGACCGGCGGCGATTCCGACCAGTTCAACGCCGGGCTCGACGCCTCCTACGAGGTGGACCTGTTCGGCGGCGTGCGCCGCTCAGTCGAGGCGGCGAAGGGCGATTATGCGAGCGCGGCCGAGCAGCTCCGCGACACCCAGCGCAGCATCGTCGCCGAAGTGGCGCTCAACTATGTCGACGCGCGCTCGGCGCAGGAGCGGCTGGCGATCGCGCGCGCCAACCTGAAGAGCCAGGACGAGACGGTCCAGCTCGTCGGCTGGCGGGTGAAGGCGGGGCTGGTCTCCAGCCTCGATCTCGCCCAGGCGCGTGCCCAGCGCGAGCAGACCGCCGCCACCGTCCCCGCGCTGGAGACGAGCCTCGCCCAGTCGGCCAACGCGCTGTCGATCCTGATCGGTCAGGCGCCCGGCGCCGTCACCGACGCATTGCAGCCGCCGCGCCCCGTGCCGGTGGCGGATCGCGCGCTCGGCGCCAATGTGCCCGCCGCGGTGCTGGCCCAGCGGCCCGATGTGCGCGCCGCCGAACGCACGCTGGCCGCCGCCACCGCACGGATCGGCGTCGCCAAGGCGCAGCTCTATCCCGCGCTGCGGCTCACCGGCTCGCTTGGCGGCAACGGCACGCGGATCAGCGACATCACCCGCTTCTCCACCGGCACGCTGCTTGCGGCGGTGACCGCACCGATCTTCGACGGCGGCGCGATCCGCGCCCAGATCGAGAATGCGCGCGGCGGGGCCGATCTCGCGCTCGCGCAATATCGCACGGCCGTGCTGACCGCGCTTTCGGATGTCGAGAATGCGCTGGTCTCGCTCGCCAACAGCAGGCGGCGGGTGGTGACGCTCGGCGAGGCGGCCGAGGATTCGCATGCGGCCTATGTCTTCGCGCAGAGCCAGTATCGCGCCGGCCTGATCGATTTCCAGACGCTGCTCGATTCGGAGCGGACCCTGCTCTCCAGCCAGGACGGCCTCGCCCAGGCGCGTGCCGACCGGGCGACCGCGCTCGTCCAGCTCTACAAGGCGCTGGGCGGCGGCTGGCAGGCAGCACCCATGCCGGCGAGCGCACTCCCCTACACCCCCGCGGCGATCGAGCTGCCGGACGCCAATGCGACCCCGGCCCCGATCAAGACCACCGCCATCCGCCCTTCCGAAAGGCCCTGACGTGGATCACACCAACGCGGCGCCCGCCGACACCGATCTGGACAGCTTCCTCGGCGTCGAGGGCCAGCACAAGGGCCGCCGCATCGCGCGGCGCGTCGCCATTGCGGTCGGCGTGGTGCTGGTGCTGCTGCTCGTCGTCCGCTGCGTATCGGGCGCCAAGGAGCGGCCGCATTATTCGACGGTCGCGGCGAAACAGGGCGATCTGGCGGTCACGGTCTCGGCCACCGGCAACCTCACGCCCACCAAGCAGATCAATGTCGGCTCGGAGGAATCGGGCATCGTCACCGACGTGTTCGTCCAGAACAACGACCATGTGACCAAGGGCGAGCCGCTCGCCCGCCTCGACACCTCGCGCCTCAAGGATGCGCTGGTGCAGAGCCAGGCGCAGTTGCTCGCGGCGCAGGCGGCGGTGCTTCAGAATCAGGCGACGGTCGATCAGTCGGGCGCGACGCTGAAGCGCTATCAGGAGGTGGCGCGCCTCTCGGGCGGCAAGGTGCCGTCGGCGACCGAGATGGATACCGCGCGCGGAGACTATGCGCGGGCGGTGGCGAACCTCAAATCGGCCGAGGCGCAGGTCGCGCAATCCAGGGCGGAGGTTTCGACCAACCAGACCAACCTCGCCAAGGCGACGATCTATTCGCCGGTCGACGGCGTGGTGCTGTCGCGGCAGGTCGAGCCGGGGCAGACGGTGGCGGCGCAGTTCAACGTCGCGACCCTGTTCACCATCGCCGAAGACCTGACCCAGATGAAGCTCGACGTGAAGGTGGACGAGGCCGATGTCGGCGAGGTCGCGGTCGGCGATGCGGCGAACTTCACCGTGGACGCCTATCCGGGCCGCACCTTCCTCGGCCGTGTGACGCGCATCGATCTCGGCGCCAATGCGACGCCGACGGTCAACAGCGCCGGCACCACCACCAATTCGACCAGCACGGTGGTCGCCTACACCGCCTCGCTGACCGTCGCGAACCCCGAGACGCTGCTCCGCCCCGGCATGACGGCGACGGCGGCGATCCTCACCAAGACGTTGCATAACGCGTTGCTGGTGCCGAACGCGGCGCTGCGCTTCACGCCCGAGGGCTGGAAGAGCGGCGGTGGCGGGCCGTTCCAGCTTGGCGGGCCGAAGCGCGGCAGCGGCGGTTTCGGCGTGGCGGGACAAGAGAAGATCGCCGACATCGGCCGGGGCAGCCAGCAGACTGTCTACATCCTCGACGCCAAGGGAGAGCCCAAGGCGATCCGCGTGACCGTCGGCAGCAGCAACGGCACGCTGACGGCGGTGGCCGGCCCCGATCTCAAGCCGGGGATGAACGTCATCACCGGTCGCCTCGCCCAGAAGGGCAAGTGAGCGCCGCCGTGACCCAACCGCTGATCCGGCTGAGCGGCGTCACCAAGCGCTTCGGCGCGGGGGCGGCGGCGTTTCAGGCGTTGAAGGGCGTCGACCTCGATGTCGAGGCGGGCGACTTCATGGCGGTGATGGGGCCGTCGGGCTCGGGCAAGTCGACGACGATGAACATCCTCGGCTGCCTCGACGTGCCGACCACCGGCCATTTCCTGTTCCGCGGCCATCATGTCGAGAGCCTCGGGCGAGATCAGCGCGCGCTGCTCAGGCGGCGGTATCTCGGCTTCGTGTTCCAGGGCTTCAACCTGCTCGCGCGCACGACGGCGCTGGAGAATGTCGAGCTGCCGCTCCTCTATCGCGGCGAGGATCGCTGGACGCGCCACGCTGCCGCCATGGACGCGCTGGAGCAGGTGGGGCTGGCCGACTGGGCCAAGCATACGCCCGCCGAACTCTCCGGCGGCCAGCAGCAGCGCGTCGCCATCGCCCGCGCGATCGTCACGCGGCCGGACGTGCTGCTTGCCGATGAGCCGACGGGCAATCTCGATACGGAGCGCTCGGTGGAGATCATGCAGCTCCTCACCCGCTTGAATCAGGAGAGCGGCATCACCGTGCTGATGGTGACGCACGAGGCGGAGATGGCCGCCTATGCCCGCACCATCGTCCATTTCCGCGACGGCCTCGTCGAGACGATCGAGCGGAAGGCGGCGGCATGAGCCTCGATCACGACGCCCCGCCGCCGCCCGGCCATATCTCCCCGACGCGATTGCTCGGCACCACCATGCTGCTCGCGATCCGGGCGATCCGGCGGCATCTGATGCGCTCCTTCCTCACCGTGCTCGGCATCGTCATCGGCGTGTTCGCGGTGGTGACGATGGTGACGCTCGGCAATGGCGCGGCCAAGTCGGTCCACGATCAGGTGTCGAACCTCGGCGCCAACGTGCTCGCCATCCTGCCGGGGCAGGGCAACGGGCGCGGCGGAGGCGGAGAGGCGCCGCCGCCCTTCAAGCCCGAGGATCTCGATGCGCTGCGGGCGCAGGTGTCGGGCGTCACCGCCGTCGCCCCGCAGGCGCAGGCCTCGGTCACCGCGATCCACAACGCCGCCAACTGGTCCACCACGGTCAACGGCACCAGCAACGACTATCTCGACGCGGAGAACTGGAAGCTCGCCGAAGGCCGCCGTTTCAGCGAAACGGAGCAGGAGGCGGGCAAGTCGGTCTGCCTCATCGGCAACACGGTGAAGACCAATCTCTATCCGCGGGACGAGCCGGTCGGCTCGAACCTGCGCCTCGGCAATATCAGTTGCGAGGTGATCGGCGTGCTCGATACGCGCGGGCAGGGCGGCTTCGGGCAGGATGCGGACGACACGGTGGTGATGCCGATCAAGGCGGTTCAGCGCCGCTTCACCGGCAACCGCGACATTCGCGCGATCATCGTCGCCGCGGACCCCGCTTATGACAGTGCCGACGTCCAGCAGTCGATCACCGCGCTCATGCGCGAGCGGCGCAACATCAGCGGCGGCAAGGTCGACGACTTCACCGTGTTCGACAATCGCCAGATCGCCGACACGCTGTCCGGCATCACCGGCGTGCTGACCGCGATCGTCAGCGCGGTGGCGGCGATCTCGCTGCTGGTCGGCGGGATCGGGATCATGAACATCATGCTGGTGTCCGTCACCGAGCGGACGCGTGAGATCGGCATCCGCCTCGCCATCGGCGCGGTCGCGCGCGAGGTGATGCTGCAATTCCTCGTCGAGGCTGTGGTGCTCTCCTGCATCGGCGGGCTGATCGGGCTGGTGCTGGCGCTGTTCGCCTCGATCGGCTTGTCGAAGCTGCTCGATGTGCCGTTCGTGTTCGATCCGTGGACCAACCTCGTGGCCTTCGTCTTCTCGGGCCTGATCGGCGTGGTGTTCGGCTATTTCCCGGCGCGCCGCGCGGCCTCGCTCAACCCGATCGACGCGCTGCGCCACGAATGATGCTGCTCCTCGCCTTGCTCGCGGCGGCGCAGGACGCAGCGCCTCCGCCTGCTCCGCCGCCGTCCGACATCGTCGTCACGGGGGCTGCGGCCGGCTGCGGGCCGCCCTTCGCGCGCACCTATATCGCGCCGATGGGCCAGCCCTTCCGCACCGACGGGCAGACGGACCCGATGAAGGCCTGGTTCACCGCCGCCGATGCCGATCATGATGGGAGGCTGACCCTCGCCGAGTTCCTGGCCGATGCGGACCGCTATTTCACCGTGCTGGACCGCGATCATTCGGGCGAGATCGATCCCGAGGAGATGTCGTTCTACGAAAACACGCTCGCGCCCGAGATCAAGCTTTACCAGCGCGGGCAGGACAAGCGCCCCCGCACAGGCAAACAGAAGCACGAGGCCAAGGCCGCCGCCCGCCGGCGCGCCGATTATGAGGCGCCCTATGGCGCGGGCATCTGGGCGTCGCTCAACATCCCGCAGCCGATCGTCTCGGCCGACCTCGATCTCAATCGCGGCGTCTCCCGCGCCGAGCTGGCGGAGGTGGCGTCCCGTCGCTTCCCGCTGCTCGATCCGACGGGGCGCGGCACTCTGACCTATGACACGCTGCCCCGCTCGCCGGCGCAGAAGGATATCGACGCCTGCCGCGCCGAGGCCGATAGGAAGAAGCGATGAACGATCTCACCCCGCCCCGCCTGCTGGTCGTCGACGACGATTCCGATCTGCGAGACCTGATCGCAGGCTTCCTGCGCGACCATCATCTCGAGGTCGAGACCGCCGCCGACGCCGAGGGCATGGACGCGGCGCTCGCCCGCCAGCGCTTCGACTGCGTGATCCTCGATCTGATGATGCCGGGCGAGGACGGGCTGTCGGTGCTGCGCCGGATGCGGGGGAAGGACCGGACGCCCGTCATCATGCTCTCCGCCATGGGCGAAGACGTGGACCGCATCGTCGGCCTCGAAGTCGGCGCGGACGACTATCTCGCCAAGCCCTGCAACCCGCGCGAGCTGCTCGCCCGCGTGCGCGCGCTGCTCCGGCGGACGTCCCGCCCGGACGAGGTGACGACCGATCTCGGCGGCGGCGCGACGCCGCGCCGTCGCTTCGGGGACTGGTCGCTCGATCTGGTCGAGCGGACCCTCTATCGCACCGGCTATCCCGACGCGCCGCTCACCGATGCGGAGTTCCGCGTGCTCACCGCCTTCCTCGACCGGCCGCAGCGAGTCCTCTCGCGCGACACGCTGATCGAGCTGGCCAAGGGATCGGACGCCGACGTGTTCGATCGCGCGATCGACGTCACCATCAGCCGGCTGCGCAAGAAGCTCGGGCCGGGTGATCCGATCCGCACCATCCGCAACGAAGGCTATATGCTCGCGCTGAGGCCCGAGGATGGCTGAACGCCGGGCCAGCCTGCGCTTCGGGTCGCTGCCGATCTTCTGGCAGACGCTGGTCCTGCTGCTGGCGGGGCTGGTGATGGCGCAGATCGTCTCGATCCTGCTGGTCATCTATCTGCCGGCGCCGCGGCCGGATTTCTACACCATGACCGAGATCGCCGAGCGGCTGCGGCTGGAGCCGGGCTCGGTCCACGAGCTGACCGTCCGCCATGTCGACAGCGAGCCCGTAGCCGAAGGCGGCATGATCTCGGACCCGGCGATCACCGAGCGGCTGGCCTATCAGCTCGGCCGGCCGGTGGACGATGTCCGCCTGCTGTTCGAGGCGGACCAGTCGGAGGTGTTTCCCTTCACCCGCCAGCCGGGCAGCAGCGCCGTGCCGATCCGCCACGGCCAGCCCTATTTCTTCAACACGGTGGAAGCCGCCGAGCGCGATCCCGCCGGCGGCTGGCGCGTGCTGAGGACGCCGCCCAAGGCGGGCATCACCGTGTGGCAGCAGCGCACGATGATCTGGTTCGGGCTGACGGCGCTGGCGCTGCTGCCCTTCGGCTGGCTGTTCGCGCGGCGGCTGACGCGGCCGATCCGGCGCTTCGTCGGCGCGGTCGAGCGGCTCGGCCATGATCGCGACGCGCCGCCCGTGCCGGTCGAGGGGCCGTCCGAACTGCGCCTGACCGCGCAGGCGCTGAACGAGATGCACGCGCGCCTCCACGCCCATCTGCGCGAGCGCACCGCGATGATCGGCGCGATCGCGCACGATCTGCGCACGCCGATGGCGCGCATCGCCTTCCGCATCGAGGGCGCGCCGGACAAGATCCGCGTGCCGGTGCAGGCCGATATCGAGCAGATGCGCCAGATGGTGACGGCGACGATCGGCTTCCTGCGCGGCGACGCGGGAACGGGCGAGCGCCATCCGGTCGATCTCGCGGCGCTGGCGCGCCGGCTGGCGGGCGAGGCGAGCGATACCGGCTCGCCCGTCTCGATCGCGATGATCGAGCGCGCGGTGGTGAGCGGGGACCGCTCGGCGCTGGAGCGGCTGATCCAGAATCTCATCGACAATGCCGTGCAATATGGCGGCGGCGCCGAGCTGATCGTCGAGCGCGACATCGATCGCGCGCGGCTGACCGTCGCGGATCGCGGGCCGGGCATCCCCGAGGAGGAACTGGAGCGGATGTTCGAGCCGTTCGAGCGCCGCGACCCGTCGCGCAGCCGCTCGACCGGGGGCCTCGGTCTCGGCCTCGCCATCGCGCGCTCGATCGCGCAGGCGCATGGCGGCACGATCCATGCCGGGAATCGTGACGGCGGCGGGCTGGCCGTGACGGTGGACCTGCCCGCCGCCGCCTGAGCGGCGTCAGCCGCTGTTGCGGAGTGCCGTCGCGATCGCGTTGATCGACAGCTCGATGCCCTCGCGGATGCGCGGGTCGGTCTCGCCCGCGCGATGCCGCTTGAGCAGCTCGACCTGGAGCAGGTTGAGCGGCTCGATATAGGGCAGGCGCAGGCGGATCGAGCTGTCGAGCGCGGGAAGCTTCTCCAGCAGCCGCGTCTGCCGCGTGACCGCCAGCAGCGCGTCGTGCGAGCGTTCCCAGCCGTCGCGGATGCGGCCGAAGATCGCCTCGCCTGCCGCCTTGTCCTCGACGAGCGGAAGGTAGTGCGCGGCGATCTTCATGTCCGATTTCGCCAGCACCATCTCCATGTTGGCGAGCGTGGCGGCGAGGAAGGGCCAGCCGTCCAGCATCTCGCGCAGCAGGCCCATGTCGGGGAAGTCGGAGAGCGCGCGGCCGACGCCGTACCAGCCCGGCAGCATGATCCGCGCCTGCGCCCAGGAGAAGACCCACGGAATCGCGCGCAGATCCTCGATCCGGTCGCTCTTGGTGCGGCTGGCGGGGCGGGAGCCGATCTTGAGGCCGGAAATCTCCGGCAGCGGCGTGATCTGGCGGAAGAAGGTGCGGAAAGCATCGTCGCCATAGACGAGGTCGCGATAGGTCTTGAACGCCGTGCCCGAGATCGTCGCCATGGCGCCCGCGAAACGCTCATAGTCCGCGTTCGGGAGCTTGGGCGCCTCCAGCGAGGCGAGGAGGGTGGCCGACGCCATCGCCTCGAGATTCACCGCGGCGGAATCGCGCGTGCCATATTTGGCGGCGATCACCTCGCCCTGCTCGGTGATGCGGATGCGACCGTTGACGGTGCCCGGCGGCTGCGCCTGGATCGCCGCGAAGGAGGAGCCGCCGCCGCGCCCGACCGCCCCGCCGCGGCCGTGGAAGAGCTGCATCCGCACGCCGGCCTTGGCGAACACCGGGGCCAGCGCCCGGCTCGCCTGATGCAGCGACCAGACCGAGGTGAGATAGCCCCCGTCCTTGTTCGAGTCCGAATAGCCGACCATCACCTCCTGATGCCCGCGCGCGCGGGTGAGCAGCGCGATCTCGGGCAGCGCCAGCCAGTCGGCCATCACGCTCGGGGCGTTTTCGAGGTCGCCGATCGTCTCGAACAGCGGGACGGCCATGATCGCGGCGTGCGGCGCCTCGCCCTCGTTGGCGGCGGGCCGATAGAGGCCGACCTCCTTGAGCAGCGTGTGGACCTCCAGCATGTCCGACACGCTTTCGGACTTGGAGATGTTATAGATGCCGATCGAGGCCGGGCCGTAGCGCCGGTGCGCCTCGGCGGCCGCGCGCAGGATGGCGAGTTCGGAACGCGCCTCGTCCGAATAGTCGCCCCACGGGCTCGACAGCGGGCGGGCATGGGCGAGTTCGCGGCGCAGCAGGGCGACGCGCGCCTGTTCGTCGAGCGCGAGATAGTCCGCCTCGACGCCCGCCACCTTGAGCAGCTCGGCGACGACACGTTCGTGGACGTCGGCATTCTGGCGCAGGTCGAGCGCGGCGAGATGGAAGCCGAAGATGTCGATCGCGCGGATCAGGCGGGCGAGCGCTCCGCCGCCCTCCTGGCCCAGCTCCCCGGCGAGGATCGAGAGATCGTGGCGCAGCGCCTGCGGATCGGGATAGGCTTCCGCCTCGACGCGGGCGGGGCGGGGCGGGGCATGGCCGACGATCTCGGCATAGGTCGCGGCGAGGCGCGCATAGATGCCGGTCAGCGCGCGGCGATAGGGCTCGTCGCCCCGCGCGCGGCCCGGATCGTGCGCGGCGTCGGCCAGTGCGACCAGCGCCTCGCTCACCGGCGCCAGCTCGGTCGAGATCGAGAGCTCGGCGCCGAGCGCGTGGATCTCGTCGAGATAATGGCCGATCACAGCCTCGGCCGAGCGGGCGAGGACATGGTTCAGCGAATCCGCGCCGACATTGGGATTGCCGTCGCGATCGCCGCCGATCCAGTTGCCGAGCCGCAGGAAGGAGGGGGTGTGCTCGCCCAGCGCCCGATCCCAGCGCGCATAGAGCGCCGGCAGGGTCGGCAGCAGCACGTCGCGCAGATAGGCGAGCGCCGTGTCGATCTCGTCGACCACATAGAGGCGCTCGCGGCGCAGCGTCCGCGTCTGCCAGAGCAGCGCGATCTGGCGGATGATCGACTCTTCGATCAGATCGCCGTCTTCCGTCTCCAGCGCGCCCGTATCCTTGAGCTGCATCAGCTCGGCGATGTGGTTGCGATGATCGATCATGCTCTTGCGCCGCACCTCGGTCGGATGCGCGGTGAGCACGGGGACGAGCAGCGAATGTTCGAGCAGCGCCAGCACCTTGTCGCGGCCGATGCCCTGCCGATCGAGGCGGGTAAGCGTGCGCGCCACGTCGGCATCGGGTTCGGCGGCGACGCCCTGCCGGTCCTCGGCGAGGTTGGCGAGCATCGAGAACAGCATGAAGCCGCGCACGAAGGCGAGCGTATCGTCGAGCGTCAGCGCGTCGAGCCCGGTGTCGATCGCCTCGGCGCCGGCGATGCCGCGCGCGCGGTCCACCGAGACGGAGCGGATATATTCGATGCGCCGGAACAGCGCGTCGCCGCCATGCGTGCGGATCACATCCCCCAGCAGCTTGCCGAGGAAACGGACATCAGGGTTTTGCGTGATCGGGAAGGTCGTGGCCATGGCGGGGGGTGCTGCATCGCAGCAGCGGCCACGTCAATGCTTTGTTGCGTTGAATTGCCCGATACCGGTCAGAATCTTTCTGAAATCATGCCTCCAGCGGCACATCCCAATAAAGCCAGTCGTGCCAGCTATCGTGCAGATAGTTGGGCGGGAAGCGCCGGCCATTCTCCTGAAGCGCCCAGCTCGTCGGCCGTTCGGGCGTGCTGGCCAGCTCCATACGCGCCTGCCTGGGCGTTCGGCCGCCCTTGCGCAGGTTGCACGGCGCGCAGGCGGTGGCCACATTCTCCCAGGTGGTGCGGCCGCCTTGCGCGCGGGGGATGACATGGTCGAACGTCAGATCGTGGCGGCAGCCGCAATATTGGCAGGCGAAGCTGTCGCGCAGGAACAGGTTGAAGCGCGTGAACGCCGGATAGGCCGACGGCTTCACGAATTGCCTGAGCGCGATCACCGAAGGCAGCTTCATCGAGAAGCTGGGCGAATGCACCTCACGCTCATAGTGGGAGACGATGTCGACCCGTTCGAGGAAGACGGCCTTGATGGCGGTCTGCCAGGGCCAGAGCGACAGGGGATAGTAACTCAGCGGCGTATAATCCGCGTTGAGCACCAGCGTGGGACATCCATCGGGGTGCCGGATCAGATCGGGGTGATACATGGAACGACATGACCTCCGCTCGGCGGCGCCCGTCCGAGCCAGCTTCATGCCCTGTCGCACTCAGGACGCGTTGCCGGTAAGGGCACAGCGTCGTCTCTTCGTCGCGCCCCGGATGCCCGAACAGCGTGACCGGAGCATGACAACATGTCTCACGACTCGCGGTCAAGAGCCGGTTTGATGAATTTGATCCCCACCAGCCTTATCGTCACCCGCTTCGCCCCAAGCCCGACCGGACGGTTGCATCCCGGCCACGCTTATTCGGCGTTGCGTTCGCACGATCTGGCGCGCGCGGCGGGCGGGCGCTTCCTGTTGCGCATGGAGGATATCGATCCGGGCCGCTCGCGCGAGGCGTTCGTCGCGGGCATCGAGGAGGATCTGGGCTGGCTCGGGCTGACATGGGATGGCCCGGTGCTGCGCCAGTCGACGAGGCTCGACGCCTATCGCGCGGCGCTGGACGCGCTCGATGCCGCGGGGCTGCTCTATCCCTGCTTCTGCACGCGCGCCGACATCGCGGCGGCGGCGACGGCGCCGCACGGGCCGGAGGGCGCCGCCTATCCCGGCACCTGCCGCGCGCTCGATCCCGCGACGCGTCGGGAGCGGATCGCCGCCGAGCCCCATGCCTGGCGGCTCGACATGGCGCGCGCGGCGGCGCTCGCGGGGCCGCTGCGCTGGCATGACGCCACCGCCGGCCTGATCGAGGCCGATCCCCGGAGTTTCGGCGACGTGGTGCTGGCGCGCAAGGATGCGCCCGCCTCCTATCATCTCGCCGTCACCGTCGACGATGCGTGGCAGGGCGTGACCGACGTGGTCCGGGGGCTGGACCTGTTCGAGGCGACGCACGTCCATCGGCTGCTTCAGGCGCTGCTCGGCCTGCCGACGCCGCGCTATCACCACCATCCGCTGCTCGCCGATGCGGAGGGGCGCAGGCTCGCCAAGCGGGCCGGCGCCCGCACGCTGGCCGATCTGCGCGAGGCGGGGGCGGACCCCGTCGATCTGGTCGGGACGCTGCGCGCCGGGCGGCTGCCGCACAGCTTCGGGGCGATGCTCGGCGGCGCGTGAAGAGAGGATTGCCAAGGGCGTCAACAGGTCTAGGGTGAGGGGATGCAGACGGTGCTGTTCATCCTCGTGATCCTGTTCGCGATCGGTGCGCTGGTCGCGCTGGTGCGGGGGATCGTCACGTTCCTGCGCACGACCGACGAGGAACTGCGCCGCGATCCGCAGGAGGGGCCGAGCCCGTCCAGCCTCAAGCAGAACCAGATGATGTGGCGGCGCATCCAGTTCCAGGCGCTGGCCGTGATCGCGGCGGTGCTGCTCCTCCTGCTCGCCCATCCGCACGCCTGATCCGCGGGCACGCGCGATGGTGAAGCTCAACAAGATCTACACGCGCACCGGCGACGGCGGCGAGACGGGCCTCGTCGACGGTTCACGCGCGCCCAAGCACGACGCCCGCTTCGCCGCGATCGGCGATGTCGACGAGGCGAACTCGGCGATCGGTGTGGCGCGTCTGCATGTCGGAGGCGAGGCGGACGCGATGCTGGGCCGTATCCAGAACGAGCTGTTCGACCTCGGCGCCGATCTCGCGACGCCGGGTGAGGATTTCGCCCCGACCGGGATGAGCTTGCGCATCGTCGCCTCCCAGATCGAGCGGCTGGAGCGCGAGATCGATGCGATGAACGAGGGCCTCGCGCCGCTGCGCAGCTTCATCCTGCCGGGTGGCGATCCGGGCGCGGCGCATCTCCATCTCGCCCGCGCGACGGTGCGCCGGGCGGAGCGGAGCGCGGTGGCGGCGGCGTCCGTCCATGCGCTGAATCCGCTGGCGTTGCGGTATCTGAATCGGCTATCGGATCATTTGTTCACGCTTTGTCGCGTGTTGAACGATGGCGGTACGCGGGATGTTCTGTGGCGGCCAGGCGCAACGCGCGGCGATTGAAGCCCTTGAAATCGGACGGATCGTCGCAACCTTTACGCGCACGAGCTCGTTAATCTTCCTTACCGCGGGAGTGCAGGGATGGCCGCAAGAGCCGACGCGATCGCGCCGACATGCGACACGCCACAAGAGGGATGTGCGATCCTCGATCGTTTCCGCCGCGTTCGCGCGCTGACGCTGGCGCTGGCGGAAAGGCTCTCCGACGCGGACGCCACCGCCCAGTCGATGCCCGATGCGTCGCCCGCGAAATGGCATCTGGCGCATGTCACCTGGTTCTTCGAGACCTTCGTGCTGCGCGATCATGTGGCGGACTATCGGCCGTTCGATGCGAGCTGGCCCTTCCTCTTCAACAGCTATTACGAGGCCGAGGGCGAGCGGATCGCGCGGGCCTCTCGGGGAATGCTGACCCGGCCCTCGCTCGACGAGGTGCGCGCCTATCGCGCGCATGTCGATGCCGCGATCGTGGCGGCGTGGGATGGGCTGCCCGAGGCGGCGTTGGGCCTGATCGAGCTGGGCTGTCATCATGAGGAGCAGCATCAGGAGCTGCTGGTCACCGATATCCTCCATCTCTTCGCGCAGAATCCGTTGGCGCCCGCGCTGTGGCCCGCCGAGCCGCGCCGGCCGAGCCCCGCGCCCGAGCCGCTCCGCTGGATCGAGGGTCGTGCCGGGTGCCAGGAGATCGGCCATGACGGCACGGGCTTCGCCTTCGATTGCGAGGGGCCGCGCCATACGGTCTGGCTCCAGCCCCATGCGCTGGCCGATCGCGTCGTCACCAACGGCGAGTGGCGCGCCTTCGTCGAGGATGGCGGCTATGCCACCGCCTCGCTCTGGCTGTCGGACGGCTGGGGCTGGGTGCGTCAGAACGGGATCGAGGCGCCGCTCCACTGGCGGCGGGACGAGGAGGGCGGCTGGGGCCGCCGCTTCGGGCTCGACGGGCTGACCGCGATGGACCCGTCCGCGCCTGTCCGCCACATCAGCTATTACGAGGCCGACGCCTATGCCCGCTGGGCCGGCGCGCGGCTGCCCACCGAGGCGGAGTGGGAGACGGCGGCCGAGGGGCTCGACCCGATGCGCGGCACCTTCCTGGATGGTCCGGGCGCGATCCGGCCGCTCCCCGCCGCTCCCGGCGCCGGGCTCAGGCAGATGTTCGGCGACGTCTGGGAATGGACCGCGTCCGCCTATCTCGCCCACCCCGGCTTCCGCGCGGCGCCGGGCGCGGTCGGCGAGTATAATGGCAAGTTCATGTCCGGGCAGTTCGTGCTCAAGGGCGGGAGCTCGGCCACCCCGCGCGGCCACGCCCGCGCCAGCTACCGCAATTTCTTCTACCCCCATCAGCGCTGGCAGTTCACCGGCGTCCGCCTCGCGAAGGATCTCTGACATGCTGCTGGAAGCGGAACGCGAAACGAAGCCCGACGCCGATCCCGCGTTCCGCGCCGATGTCATCGCCGGGCTTTCGGGCGAGCGGAAGGCGATCCCGGCGCGCTGGTTCTACGACCGGCGCGGATCGGAGCTGTTCGAGGAGATCACCGAGCTTCCCGAATATTACCCCACCCGCACCGAGCGCGCGCTGCTGGAAGTCTATGCGTGCGACGTCGCCAAGCTGGCCGGCCCCGGCCGCGCGGTGGTCGAGTTCGGATCGGGATCGTCGGCCAAGACGCCTTTGCTGCTGGGCGCCGTCGAGCCGTCTTCCTATGTGCCGATCGATATCTCGGGCGACTTCCTGCGCGAATCCGCCGCCGCGCTGTCGCAGCGCTTCCCCGGTCTGCCCGTGCATCCGATCGAGGCGGATTTCATGCATCCGATCGCGCTGCCGCAGGCGATCGGCCATGCCCCCCGGCTGGGCTTCTTCCCCGGCTCGACGGTCGGCAATCTGACGGCGCCCACCGCCGTCGACCTGCTGCGCGCGATGGCGGGGACGCTGGGCGTCGGATCGATGCTGCTGATCGGCATGGACCGGGTGAAGGACGAGGCGGCGCTGATCGCCGCCTATGACGATGCGCAGGGAGTGACGGCGGCGTTCAACCTCAACCTCCTCCACCGCATCAACCGCGAGCTGGACGGCGACATTCCGGTGGAGGCCTTCCGCCATGTCGCGCGCTGGAACGACGCGGAGGCCCGGATCGAGATGCATCTCGAAGCGGTGCGCGACGTGCGCTTCGCCGCCGCCGGCCATCGCTTCGCGATCCGGCAGGGCGAGACGATCCACACCGAGAACAGCCACAAATATGATCGCCGCAGCGCGCGCCTGCTGCTGGCCGCCGGCGGCTGGGCGCCGATCGCGGAATGGACCGATCCGCAGGATCGCTTCGCCATCCTTCTCGCCGAGGTGAAGCCGCCCCGCACGGCGCCCTGATGTCCCTGTCCTTCGGGCGCGATCCCCGCTAGGCGGGCGCAAAGATCCTGAAGGAGAGTCACATGGAAACCGTCGGCGTCATCGGGGCTGGTCAGATGGGCGCGGGGATCGCGCAAGTGGCGGCCCAGTCGGGCTTCCGCGTGCTGCTGTCCGATCGCGACGTGGCGCTGGCCGAGAAGGGCAAGGCGGGCATCGCCAAGCGGCTCGGCTCGGCGGTCGAGAAGGGCAAGGTGGCGGCGGCCGATGCCGAAGCCGCGCTCGCCCGGATCGAGACGGTCGACCATTATGGCGCCTTCGGGGATGCCTTCATCGTCATCGAGGCGGCGACCGAGCGCGAGGAGATCAAGCGCAGCATCTTCGCCGAGGTCGGCGCCCGGATGGGCCCGAACGCGATCCTCGCCACCAACACCTCGTCGATCCCGATCACCCGCCTCGCGCAGGCGGCGCCGGATGCGGGGCGCTTCATGGGCGTGCATTTCTTCAACCCCGTGCCGGTGATGAAGCCGATCGAGCTGATCCGCGGCCTCGCCACCTCGGACGGGACGGTGGCGCGCGTCGAGGCGTTCGCGAAGGCCTTGGGCAAGGAGGTCGTCCACGCCAACGACGCGCCGGGCTTCATCGTCAACCGCGTGCTGATGCCGATGCTCAACGAGGCGATCTTCGCGCTGGGCGAGGGCGTGGCGAACGTGCGCGACATCGATGCGGCGGTCAGCCTCGGGCTCAACCATCCGATGGGTCCGCTGACGCTGGCGGACTTCATCGGCCTCGACACCTGCCTGGAGATCACCAAGGTGCTGTTCACCGGCACCGGCGATCCCAAGTTCCGCCCGGCGCCGCTGCTGGTGAAATATGTCGAGGCCGGCTGGCTCGGCCGCAAGACGAAGCGCGGCTTCTACGACTATTCGGGCGCCGAGCCCGTGCCGACCCGCTGATGCGGGCGCTGTCCCTCGCGCTGGCGGCCCTCGCGCTCGCCGCGCCTGCGGCGGCCGAGGTGGCGCCCGGCACCACGCCGGGCTCCGCCACGGGGCTTTATGGCGCCTATGACAAGGGCAACGCCTTCGCCCGCATCCTGGCGGGCAGGCTGCCGGCGACGAAGGTGTACGAGGACCGGCAGGTGCTGGCCTTCATGAACATCCATCCGCTCTCGACCGGCGACCTGCTGGTGATCCCCAAGGGGCATTACCGCAACCTGATGGACATCCCCGCGCCCGTGCTCGACCATCTGATGCGGGTGACGCAGCGGCTGGCGAAGGCAGAGGCCCGCGCGCTCCATCCCGACGGCATCTTCATCCGCCAGAACAGCGGCGAGGCGGCGGGGCAGACCGTCTTCCATTTCCACATGCACGTCACCCCGCAATGGAAGGATGTGCCGCTGGCCAGGACGTCCTACAGGCAGCCGCCCGCCGACCCCGCGCGACTGGCCGCGATTGCGACCAAAATCCGGTCCGCCATGCGCTGAGCGGGCCATGGCATGTCGTGCCGCCTATGTTATGGTCCTATGGGGTCAAGGAGGAGGAACGAGCATGAAGATGATCTTCGCGAGTTCGATGCTGCTGGTCACGGCGGGGCTGGGGCTGGCGATGCCGGCGCACGCCGCCGACAACATCATGAAGGTCTGCGGCGCCAAATATCAGGCGGCCAAGGCCAACAAGACGCTTCCCGCCGGCCAGACCTGGAACCAGTTCCTCGCCCAGTGCCGCGGATCGGGCGCGGCGGCGGCCGCTGCCCCGGCTCCGGCCGCGAAGCCGGTTGCGCCCGCGCCGGCGGTCAGGCCGGTCGCGGCGGCGAAGCCGAACCCGGCCTCGCACCTGCCCTCCGCGCAGAGCCCGGCGATGCAGGCCATGCACGACCGCCAGCGCCAGTGCGGCCAGATGTGGAAGGCCGACAAGGCCGCCGGCAAGATTCCCGCCGGCCAGACCTGGCCGCAATATTGGAGCGCCTGCAACACCCGCCTGAAGAAGTAAGCGGATCGGGCGCCGATGCCGCCGTGGCGCGGCGCCCCTCCCGCGATCAGGCGAGCAGCAGCCCCGCGAACGCCGCCGACATCAGATTGGCGAGGCTGCCGGCGAGCAGCGCCCTGAGGCCGAGCTTGGCGATGGTCGGCCGCTGGTTGGGCGCGAGATTGCCCGTCACCGCCATCTGGATCGCGATCGACGAGAAGTTGGCGAAGCCGCAAAGGGCAAAGGTCACCACCGCGACCGTGTGCGGCGAGAGCAGCGCCTGATCCTTGCCGAGCGAGATGTAGGCGACGAATTCGTTGAGCACGATCTTCTCGCCGAACAGCCCGCCCGCGATCCCCGCTTCGTGCCACGGCACGTTCAGGAGGAACATCACCGGCGCGAAGCAGTAGCCGAGCAGGCGCTGGAAGGTGAGATCCTCGAAGCCGAACCAGTGGCCGACTCCGGTCAGCAGGCCGTTGGCGAGCGCCACCAGCGCGACGAACGCCAGCACCATCGCGCCCACCGCCACCGCGAGGCGGACGCCGGTCTGCGCCCCTTGCGCGGCCGCCATGATGATGTTGGCGGGCTTCTCGTCGCCATGATGGGCCTCCATCTGCGGCGGCGCCTCGCCTTCGGGGAGGAGGGCGGCCGGCCCCTGCCCGCTGATGCGGGCCTGCGCCAGCTCGATCTGTTCGTCCTGCACATGCGGGTCGATCCGGTCGGGCATGATGATCTTGGCCATCAGCAGGCCGCCCGGCGCGGACATGAAGCTCGCCGCCAGCAGATAGTCGATCTTGATCCCCATCGAGGCATAGGCGGCGAGGATCGTGCCGGCGACGCCCGCCATGCCGCTGGTCATCACCGCGAACACCTGCGTCTGCGACAGGCCCGCGAGATAGGGGCGGATGACGAGCGGCGATTCGCTCTGCCCGACGAAGATGTTGGCGGCGGCGCACAGCGACTCGACCTTGGAGACGCCGATCACCGTCTCGATCGCGCCGCCGATCCAGCGCACCACGAGCTGCATGATCCCGACATGGTAGAGGATCGAGACCAGGGCTGCGAAGAAGATGATGACCGGCAACGCCTGGATGGCGAACATCTGGCCGAGGCGGTCGGTCGCGAGCGCGCCGAACAGGAATTGGGTGCCCGCGTTCGCATAGCCGAGCAGATCGGACACCCCGCCGGACATCTGCGCCAGCACCCAGCGGCCGGTCGGCACATAGAGGACGAGCACGGCGATGGCCGCCTGGAGCGCGAAGGCGGCCCCCACCACGCGCAGCCGGATGGCGCGGCGATCGGCCGAGAAGATATAGGCGATCAGCAGGATTACGGCGATGCCGGCCAGGCCGGTCAGGAACTTGGTCATCGAGTGGCAGGCTTCCCCGTGGGCGGAAGGCGCGCGCCCCCCGGCCGCGCCGGGATCGCACTCATACACAGCGCGGCAATTTGAGCCAGCCTCGATCGCACGGTTCGCCCTGTCCCGTTCTTCGGCCCCGTCCCGTTCAACGGACGTTCAGTGGCGGTGCGCAGGATGGCCCCCGCATCCGTCCACCACCGATGAGGGAAATGTTCCGATGCCTTCCAAGCGACTCCTGATGTTCACGGGCGTAGCCGTGGCGCTGGCCGGCGTCACCGCCGTCGCCGCGGCCGAGCGCGTGCCCGTTCATGTGATGACCGTCCAGCTTCCCGACGGCAGCGTCGAGCAGATCCACTACACCGGCACCGTCGCTCCGCGCGTCGTCGTGCGCGACGAGGCCGTGCCGATGGCGGCCGCCGGCTTCTTCGACACGGCCTTCGGCCCCGATTCGCCTTTTGCCGCGCTCGATCGCATCGGCGCCGAGATGGACCGGCAGGCCGCGATGATGATGCAGCAGGCGGCGCTGATGCGCTCCTCGCCGGACACGGCGATCCACGCCGCGACGCTGGCGGGCGCTCCGGCCGGGGCGAGCAGCTTCACGCAGGTGTCGATGTCGAACGGGCAGGGCGTCTGCACCCAGAGCGTGCAGGTGACCTCGATGGGCGACGGCAAGGCGCCCAAGGTCGAACGCAGCAGCTCGGGGGCGTGCGGCACGGCGGTCCAGCCTTCGGCCGCGCCGGCGACGCCGGCCGCTGCCAAGCCCGGTCCGATCTCGCGCAACAGCATCTGATCGATCGACAGGCCGGACGGATCGTGATGCGTCCGGCCTTTTCGTCTCCGCCGAAAGCGGATAGTGGGGCGCATGTCCACGACGACGGCGCCCGCCACCCACCCGATCCCCCGCTCGCTCTTTCTTTTCTCGCTCTTCTACGGCGGGATGGTCTGCATGGCGGGCATTCTCGGCGTGAAGCAGGTCGCGCTCGGGCCGCTGGCGGTGGAAGCGGGCATCTTCGCCTTCCTGCTGCTGGTCGCGCTGGGCAGCGCCACCGCCGAGCTTTACGGACAGGCGACCGCAACCCGGCTGGTCCGTTTCGGTTTCGTGCCGATGATTACCGCCGCCGTGCTGATCCAGATCGTGCTGCTGCTGCCCGCCGACAAGGATATGTACGCGCCGGCCGTCTCCGCTTTCCCGATCGTGGTCGGGCAGGGCGCGCGGATGATGATGGCGGGCTTCATCTCCTACGGCACGTCGCAGACGCTCAACGTGCTGATCTTCTCCAAGCTGTCGCGGGGCGAGGGCAAGCTGATCTGGCTGCGCGGCATGATCGCGAGCATGGTCAGCCAGATCATCGACACGTTGCTGTTCATCACCATCTCCTTCCTCGGCGAGCGCCCGATCCTCGCGCTGATGGCGGGGCAGATGCTGACCAAGGTGGTGCTGTCGGTGGTGTTCGTGCCGTGGCTCATCACCGGGCTGGTGTGGCTCGGCCGGCGGATCGACGCGCGCGCGGCATAAGAGGGTTCCGGCGGGGGCTCGCTCCCGCTATGGCGCAGCCATGACGCTGCTGCCCGATCTCCTCCCCGATCCCGCCATGCTCGCCAAGGCGGAAACGCTCACCGAGGCGCTGCCCTATCTCCAGCGCTATGCGGGCAAGACCTTCGTGGTCAAATATGGCGGCCACGCCATGGGCGACCCGGAGCTGGCGCGCAGCTTCGCCGAGGATGTCGTGCTGCTGAAGGCGGTCGGCATCAATCCGGTGGTGGTGCATGGCGGCGGCCCGCAGATCGGATCGATGCTGAAGCGCCTCGGCGTCGAATCGCGCTTCGTCGACGGGCTTCGCGTCACCGACGCCGAGACCGCGCAGATCGCCGAGATGGTGCTGGCGGGATCGATCAACAAGGAAATCGTCGGCTGGATCGGGGCGGCGGGCGGCCGCGCCGTCGGCCTTTCGGGCAAGGATGCGCGACTGGTGACGGCCGAGAAGGTCGGCCGCTCGCAGCCCGACAAGCTCCAGGGCATCGAACGCCATGTCGACCTGGGCTTCGTCGGCGAGCCGACCCGCGTCGACCGCACCATCCTCGACCAGCTTTCCGCCTCGGGCGTGATCCCGGTGGTGGCGCCGATCGCGATCGGGACGGACGGCCACACCTACAACATCAACGCCGACACGATGGCGGGCGCGATCGCCGCCGCGCTGGGCGCGTCGCGGCTGTTCCTGCTGACCGACGTGGCCGGCGTGCTCGACAAGGAGAAGAAGCTCCTGTCGGACCTCGTGCCTTCGGATGTCGAGCGGCTGAAGGCGGACGGCACGATCTCCGGCGGGATGATCCCCAAGATGGAGACCTGCGTCCACGCCATCGAAGCCGGCGTCGATGCGGCGGTCATCCTCGACGGGCGCATCCGCCACGCGATGCTGCTCGAAATCTTCACCCGTCAGGGCGCGGGCACGCTGGTGCGCGCGGGCTGAGTGGAAAGCGGCGCGGGGCTCGGATAGAAGGGCTCGGGGCCAGAGGGATTGTCCATGCTTTCGATCTTCCAGATTCTGATGCTGCTGCTCGACGTGCTGTTCTGGATCATCATGATCCAGATCGTGCTGTCCTGGCTGGTGGCGTTCAACGTCATCAACACGCGCAACGATTTCGTGCGCCAGTTCCTCTATGCGCTCGATCGGGTGACGGAGCCGCTCTACCGGCCGATCCGGCGCATCCTGCCGGATTTCGGCGGGCTGGATTTCTCGCCGATGGTGGTGTTGCTGGCGATCTCGATCCTCCAGAAGATCCTGCTGCCCAACATCTTCTCCTCGCTGATGGGGGCGACGGCGTGAGCGCTGCGGTGATCGACGGCAAGGCCTTCGCGGCGGGCCTTCGCGAGAAGGTCGCCGGCCTCGTGCCCGCCTTCGAGGCGGCGGCGGGGCGCAAGCCCGGCCTCGCGGTGGTGATCGTCGGTGAAGACCCGGCGAGCCAGGTCTATGTCCGCTCCAAGGGCAAGGCGACCGAAGCCTCCGGCATGGCGAGCTTCACCCACAAGCTCCCCGCCGAGACCACGGAAGAGGCGCTGCTCGATCTCGTCCGCCAGCTCAACGGCGATGCGAGCGTGGATGGCATCCTCGTCCAGTTGCCGCTGCCCAGGCATATCGACGAGAGCCGCGTCATCGCGACGATCGACCCGGACAAGGATGTCGACGGCTTCCATGTCGTCAACGTCGGCCGCCTCGCGACGGGGCTTGAGGGCTTCGTGCCCTGCACGCCGCTCGGCTGCCTGATGCTGCTGGAGGATCGTCTGGGCGACCTCTCCGGGCTCAACGCGGTGGTGATCGGCCGCTCCAACATCGTCGGCAAGCCGATGGCGCAGTTGCTGCTCTCCAAGAGCTGCACCGTCACCATCGCGCACTCGCGGACCAAGGATCTGCCCGCGTTGTGCCGCACCGCCGACATCCTCGTCGCCGCCGTCGGCCGGCCCGAGATGGTCAAGAGCGACTGGATCAAGCCGGGCGCGACCGTGATCGACGTCGGCATCAACCGGATCGACAATGGCGAAGGCGGCACGAAGCTGGTCGGCGATGTCGATTTCGCGGATGCCGCGACGGTCGCAGGCGCGATCACGCCGGTGCCGGGCGGCGTCGGCCCGATGACCATCGCCGTGCTCCTCCGCAACACGCTCGTCTCCGCCTATCGCCGTGCCGGCGTTCCGCTGGACAAGGGAAGCATCTGAGGTGATCGCCGCGCTGGCCCTGCTCGCCGCGGCCGCCGCGGCGGGCCAGACGGTCGCCGATGCGGAGCGCGCGTTCGCCGAACAGGCGCGAACCGGCGGGCAGTGGAACGCCTTCCGCGCCTTCGCCGCGCCCGATGCCGTGCTCTATTCGCCCACCGCGACGCCGGCCCGCACCGTGCTCTCCCGCGCGATCGAGCCGACCACGCCGCTCCTCTGGCGGCCCGCGCACACGCTGACGTCATGCGACGGCACGCTGGCCTATTCGACCGGCCCCTGGACCAAGGACGGCAAGTCGGGGAGCTTCGGCACGCTCTGGCGGCACGATACCGCCGGCTGGAAGTGGATATATGACGGTGGCCATGATGGCGGCGTGCTCGCATCCGCACCGATCGGGGCCGTCGCCGAGGACTATGCCGCCTGTCCGGGGCCGATCGGCTCGGTCGGCGAGCAGACCGAGGTGCTGCCCGACGTGGCGGTGCCGGTCGCGACCTTGAGGGGCGGGGCACTCGCCAGCCTCATCATGGCCTCCGACGGGCCGATGCCGGCCTCGCTCCATCTCGGCCACGCGACCGAGGAGGGGGCGTCCGTCGATCGCACGCTGCGCTGGCGGATCAACCCGGTGCGCGATGCCGCGACCGGCGCGCATCTGCTGCGCATCTGGTCGTGGGACGGGCGGCGCTATCGCCTTGCGGTGTTCGACGTGACGGGGACGCGTTCATGATTGCTTTGTTCGTCTCCGCCTTCGTCACCTTCTTCGTGGTGATCGATCCGCCGGGCTGCGCGCCGATCTTCGCCGGGCTCACGCGCGGCACCAACATGGCGCATCGCGCGGCGATGGCGGTGCGCTCGACGCTGGTGGCCGCCGCGATCCTGCTGGTGTTCGCGCTGCTCGGCGAGCCTTTGCTCAAGACGCTCGGCATCAGCCTCGACGCCTTCCGCATCGCGGGCGGCATCATGCTGTTCCTGATCGCGCTGGAGATGGTGTTCGAGAAGCGCCAGCAGCGCCGCGAGGAGCGCGCCCACGAGATCGAGCAGCATCCCGAGCAATATGAGGACATCTCCATCTTCCCGATGGCGATGCCGATGATCGCGGGGCCGGGCTCGATCGCGTCGATCATGCTGATGATGCAGCGCAGCCATGGCCTCGTCGCGCACATCGTCGTGCTGGGGGCGCTGGCCGTCGTGCTGGCGATGATGATGGCGGCGCTGCTCGCGGCGGGGCCGCTGATGCGCTTCCTAGGCTATAAGGTGGAGGCGGTCATCACCCGCCTGCTGGGCGTGCTGCTGGCGGCGCTGGCGGCGCAGTTCGTGGTCGACGGGGTGCGCGCCTCCTTCGGCGGCTGACCCGTCAGCGCGCCACCCTGAAAAGCTGGTAGGGCGAGTTCGCGGGCAACTGCACCCGCGTCAGCCAGTTCGGCACGAAGCCCTGCGACAGCTTGGCGTAGAAGCCGCCCGGCGCCTCCACCTCGTAGATCGTTGCCTCGGACATGTGCGGGCAGATCAGCACATAGTCGGCATGATGGCCGGCGATGATGGCGTGCGCCTGATCGGGCGTGCCGCGGAAGGCGTGCTCGGTGTCGAGGATCGCCTGCCAGTTGCGGTGATAGGGGCCGGCGACGGCGCGGTGGTGGGTCAGCGTGATGAGGCGCGGGCCGTTGTCGATCAGGGTGAAGAAGGTCGCCGGCGGCAGCTTCCCGATCGGCGCCAGCGCCGGGATGGTCGGGCAGCGGCGGTTGGCGAGCCTGGTGAGATTGGGCGCCTTCTTGCCCGGCACGGCGGCCTTGGGAAGCTTCTCGCGGCCGGTGGCGATCGCCCAGAGATTGGCGACCTTCAGATTGGCGAAGCGCCCCGGCACGATGTCGAGCCCGCCCGCCACGACCACGCCCGCCAGCGCGCAGAGCGCGAGCGCCGCGCCGATGGTCCGCCCCGGCACCCAGCCGCCCGCCTCGATGCGCAGATAGATGCGCCACGCCAGCCAGGTCGCGCCCGGCACAGCCAGCATCTGCGCGCTCGGGCTGGTGCGGATCTGCCAGAAGAGCAGCGCCGTCGCGAACAGCGCGAAGAGCGAGACGGGCGCCCACTCGGCTGCCTTGCGCGTCCCCCGGAGCCGCCACATCGCCATCAGGCTGCCGACCGTGCCGATGAAGGGCAGGGTGGCCATCGGCACCAGCGTCGAGAGCGGGTGGAGATAGATCGGCCGCGCCTCGCTGACATGGCTGAGCCAGAGCCGCTCGGCTTCGGGGGGGATGCCCTCCAGCCGGTGGCCGAAGCATTGCGGGAAGGCGAGGATATAGAGCGCGCCCGCCGCGGCGCCCGCCACCAGCACCAGCGCAAGCCGCGCCGCCGGGTGCCGCGCGGGCACGAAGGTGATGGCCACCAGCAGCAGCGCCGCCGCCGAGACGGTCGTCAGCCAGACGGGCGAAAGCGCGTCGCAGACGGCGCGCCAATTGTCGTTGGGCGCGAAGATCAGGAAGCCGAGCGCCGCCGCCACCGCCAGCACGAGGCCGTAGGTGCGCATCCGCTGCGTCTCGCGCGCGTCCCAGGCCCAGTGCAGAGCCACCGCCGCGCCGGCGAAGGCCACATAAGGCAGCATCTCCAGCCCGATCACCAGCGACAGCGCGGAGGAAAGCGCGATCATCGCGCCCGAGCGGCGCATGTCGGGCTCGGTCAGCCCCGCCACCGTCATCATCAGGAAGGCGAGCTGCCAGCCATGATGGTCGATGCGCAGCGGGGTCCACATCCCCATCGCGTTGCCCGCGCAGAGGAGGAGGGCGAGCGCCACCACATAGCTGCCCTTCGACACCAGCCGGCGCACGACCACCGCCATCATCAGGAAGGCGAGCAGCATCGGCAGCATCGGCGCGAGCGCGCAGGCGAAGCGATAGGCCTGCTGCGTGCCGACGAAGGGCTGGAAGGCGAGGATCAGCCCGGCGATCGGCAGATCGACCAGCCGCGACCAGTGGATGTTGAACCCGTCCGGCGGATTGAGGCGATACTGGCGCAGATCGTACCAGCCCTGGCCGCCCAGCCAGTCGCGCACCTGGTCGAAGCGCATATTGTCGTCGGTGTCGCTCAAGGCGAACCAGTGGATGGCGTTCTGCTTCTGATAGAGAAGCACGGCGGCCGTCCCGATCCAGAACAGCAGCGTGACGAGCTTCCAGCGCGTCGCCACGAAGCGATCGAACATCCGTTCGAGACGATCGACGAGCGACAGGGGGGCAGGGGGCTGGAGGCCGGTATCCGTCATGCGAGGCGCGCTTCGTCCGATTGGATTTGAGATTCCCTGTCCGCCGCTCTAGTCCCTGCGCGGCGGTGGACAAGGGGCGGCGTCTTGCGTGAAGATATGGTAAGGTTGTGGCACGGGCTCACGCCCGAGCGTCGCGCCCTGTTCGTGCAGCTCATCCGCTATGGCGTGGTGGGCGTCGGCGTGACGCTGTTCCAGATCGCGATCTACAATCTGCTGATCGGGGCCGGGCATCGCCCGCCGCTCGTCGCCAACACGCTGGCGACCGCCGCCGCGATGGTGGTCGGCTACACGATCCACAGCCGCTTCACCTTCGACGGCCATGGCGAGCGGGAAAGCGAGCTGCGCGCCATCCTGCGCTTCGTCGCCGCCAACATGGTGGGCTTCGCGGCCAACAGCTTCTGGGTGTGGCTGTTCACCTCCGCGCTGCACCTCTCCGCCCATTGGCCGTCCGTGCCGATGTTCTGCGTGACACCCGCCCTTCTGTTCTGGCTGAACCGCATGTGGGTTTTCGAGTAAGCCGGAACGCGCCTAAGGTATGCTGATGAACGATGCCTCCCCTCTGATGACCGTCCTCGTCCCCGTGAAGGACGAGGAGGATGCGATCCGGCATTTCGTCGAGCGCGTCGGCGCCGTGCTGGAGGCCCTGAACGAGCCGCAGGGCTGGGAAATCCTGTTCGTCGACGATGGCAGCCGCGACAACACGCTGGCCGCGATCCTGGCGGCGCATCGCGCGGACCCGAGGGTCCGCTGCCTCTCGCTGTCGCGCAATTTCGGCAAGGAGGCGGCGCTGTCCGCCGGGCTCGACCATGCGGCGGGGCAGGTGGTGATCCCGCTCGACGTCGACCTGCAAGACCCGCCCGAGGTGATCGGCACGATGGTGGCGCGCTGGCGCGAGGGCAACGACGTGGTCTACGGCGTCCGCCGCAACCGCGAGACGGACAGCTTCCCCAAGCGGCTGACCGCCGACCTCTATTACCGCGCGCACAATTATCTCTCTGCGGACAAGATTCCCGAACATGCCGGCGATTTCCGCCTGCTCGATCGCAAGGTGGTGGACGTCATCCGCTCGATGCCCGAGCGCAACCGCTTCATGAAGGGGCTGTTCGCCTGGGCGGGCTTCCGCCAGGCGGCGGTGGAATATGATCGCGTGCCGCGCAACGTCGGCACCACCAAGTTCAACTACTGGAAGCTCTGGACGCTGGCGCTCGACGGCATCACCTCGGGCTCGACCCTGCCGCTCCGGGTGTGGAGCTATCTGGGCGGCATCGTCGCGGTGGGGGCGCTGGTCTATGCGGGGTTCCTCGTCCTGCGCACCTTCATCCATGGCGGCGACGTGCCGGGCTATCCCTCGCTGATGGTGGCGATCCTGTTCTTCGGGGGCGTGCAGCTTCTCTCGCTCGGCGTGCTCGGCGAATATGTCGGGCGTATCCTCGTCGAGACGAAGCACCGGCCGATCTATGTCGTCCGCGAGACGATAGGCACCTCGCTCCAGCCGATGGCGGGCTGATGGATCGGGCCATCTATGACCGCATGGCGGAAATAGATGCCGAACATTGGTGGTTTGCGGCGCGGCGGCGGATCGTCTCCGCGCTGATCCGCGATCAGGTGCCGCTGAGCCCGCACGCGGAGATATTGGAGGTGGGCGCGGGCACCGGCTCGAACCTGACGATGCTTCAGGGGATGGGCCATGTCGACGCGATCGAGCCCGACGCCAAGGCCCGCGCGCTCGCCAGCCGGCGGGCGGGCATCCATGTCGAGGGCGGGACGCTGCCGGACCGGGTGCATCTGGAGGACCGGCATTACGACCTGATCCTGCTGCTCGACGTGCTGGAGCATATCGGGGACGATCATGGTTCGCTCCGCGTGCTGCGCGGCAAGCTCGCGCCCGGCGGACGGATGGTGCTGACCGTGCCGGCGTCCCCCTGGATGTGGAGCGCCCACGACGTCGCCCATCATCACAAGCGCCGCTACACCGCGCGCACGCTCCGCGCCGCCTTCGATGCGGGCGGGCTCAGCGTGCGGCACATGAGCCACTTCAACACGCTGCTCTATCCGCTGATCGCCGCCGCGCGGATCGCCGGGCGGCTGCGCCACCGCGAAGGCAGCGACGAGGCGATGCCCTCGCCGCTGGTCAATGCGGTGCTGGAGCGCGTCTTCGCGGCCGAGCGTCACTGGGTGACGCGCGGCACGCTGCCCTTCGGCGTCTCGTTGCTGGCGGTGGTCGAACCCGCCCCGCGGTGAACGATGCGATAGAGCACGCCGAAGCGCTTGCCCTCCCAGATCGGCACGAGATCCGGGTCGACCGGCCAGCGATCGCGCGGCATGTCGATCATCCAGACATAATCGAAGGCGTTGCGCGGGAAATATTGCAGCGCCAGTTCGAGGATCGGCTCGTTGCGCGCGCGGCAATCCGGGCGGCGGACGATCTGTGACGGATCGTGCGAGAAATAGCGCCCCGCATCCCGGTAGCGCACGCGCAGGAGCTGGGCGCCGGGCGCCTCCCACTGGTCGTTGACGAAGGCCCGCCGGCGAACCGTGGCCATCGAGCTCAGATGCTCCATGCGCGTCGTGTACCAGGCGCTGCGGCAGGGGACGTTGGCGAGCGCCATCACCCGGCTGCCCATCGGCACATGGTCGAGCGCCTTCAACTGCTGCTGATAGTTGCGCTCGAACTTGAGGAAGGCGAGCGTCGACACCGCCACGCGCGCGCCGAAGAAGAGCAGGCCGGCCGCCGCCACCGCGTTCGCCACCCGCTTGTTGGCGATCGGGCGCAGCGCCAGGATCGGCATCGCCACCATATAGGGGACGAGGCGCATGTCGGCATAGGCCGAGCTCAGCAGCACGCGCGGCAGGCAGATGAAGACGATCGCCAGCAGGATGGAGATGATGCCCAGCGTCGCCTCATAGCGCCGCCACGGCCGCCTCGAGGCGAAGCCCGACAGGCCGACGAGGATCAGGATGGCGGCGCTCGCCTCGTCCCACAGCTCGACGCGCTCGCGCAGCACCGAATAGAGCCAGCGCCACTTGAACCACCATTTGAACCAGTCGAACGTGCCGTGCGGAGCGCTGCCGCCGCGCCATGGCAGCAGCAGGATCGCCGGCGGCGCGAGCGGCAGGCAGGCGACGAAGGCGCGCCAGCCGCTTTGCACCCAGTCCTCCCCTTCCCTGCGGCAGCGGACCACCTCCGCGATGAAGCAGAGGATGCCGAGCACGCCCCAGGCGAAGCTGTGCGCCACCCAGATCAGGAAGCTGACGACGAAGAAGATATGGGGCCGGTATTTCAGCCGCCCCGTCCGCGCGAGCCTCAGCCAGAAGGCGAAGGCGATCAGCATCAGCCCCATCGCCATCGCGAAATTGATGAAGCCGAACTGGAAGGGATAGCCATAGGCCAAAGGCAGCGCGAAGAGCGCGGTGGGCGGCACCCGCCCGTGGATCTCGCGCGCGATCAGCAGCAGGCCCGCGACCGTCACCGCCGGGATCGCCATGACGATCAGCTTCACCGCCAGCTCGAGCCCGAGGATCGGCCCCAGCACCTGCACCATCAGATCGCAGGCGAGATTGCCGATCAGCGCCCAGTTGAAGCTGTAATAGCGCGACAGGAAAGGCGAGCTGTCGATCTCGAGCTGGACGCGGTAGCGCCCCATATGCCCCATCAGGTCGGTGAGCGGCGGGATCGGCGGCAGCAGCAGCGGCACCAGCGCCAACGCGATCATGGCGAAGGCGAAGGCGCGGGTTTCCCACCAGGCAGACGGACGCGGTGACGGCGACGGTTCGATCATACGGATTCCGGCGATAGTCCGCGCCGGGGCCTGCGAGCAAGCGGGCTTCGCAGGCCCCGGATCAGTAGATCACCGAATAGACCTGCGCATCGGGGACTTCGGGCATGGCGACGGGCCGCAGCCAGGATGGCGGCCTGCCCGCGATCAGGCGCGCGGCGATGTCGCCGGGCGCCGCCTGCGCCAGCCCGCGTGCGCTGTTCGAGGCCGGGCAGAAATAGACATAGGCCGGCCGCCTCTGCTCCACCACGGCGCGCGCCTGCGCCTCGTCGGTGGCGAAGAAGCGGAGCACGTCGTCCATCGCCTGCGGCGTGCGGTGATAGCTGGCGGCGATCACGCTGTGGCGCGTGCTCGACACGATCGCGCTCGCGAAATCGAGGTCGGACAGCCACAGGCTGGTCGGCAGCGCGTCGAGCCGGTGGACATGCGCGAGATCGGTGCAGGCGGCGAAGGCGTCGCCCGCGCGCTTCTCGCTGGCGGGCGGGGTCACCGCGCCGGCCGCCAGCATCGCCGGCGTGACGGGCAGCAGCAGCAGCACCGCGCCTGCCTGCGCGAGGATGCGGGCGGCGGGCAGGCGGAACGCCCGGATTGGCGTGCTGACGATCCTGAGCAGCATCAGCGCGCCGGGAATGGCGAGGATGTTCGAGACGGCGCCCGCGCGCAGCACGAGCACGCCGATCGCGGTGGCGGCGAGCAGCAGGAAGCCATAATCGACGAGAATCGGGCTGCGGCGCGGCGAGCGCAGTTCGGCGATCACGCCGACGAGGCCGATCAGCGGGAAACCGAGCCAGCCGATGATATCGTGCATCGGCTCATGCCAGATCGGCTGCCCCTCGGCGACGCGGCTGTACCAGAGCCGGACGTCGAGCGGGGTCAGCATCGAGAAGGCGCCCGCGCCGCATTGGGGCGCCCAGGCCTTGTAGAGCGCGGCGCAGGCGAGCGCGGTGAGGCCCAGCGCGACAAGCCGCACAGCCGGCCCCTTTTCGGCGCAACGCAGCGCCGCGAGCGATCCGAGCGTGGCCAATGCGAAGATGCCCATGTGGACGGGCGACACCGCGTCGCAGAAGGTCCGGTCGAACAGCGCGCCGCCATGGGCGAGGAGGAACAGCGCGAGGCTCGCCAGCGTCAGCGCGCCGAGATAGGCGGGGAGGGCCGAGCGCTCGCGCTGCGGCTGGACCACCCAGCGCAGGCCGAGCCCGGCGCCGGACGCCGCCGCGAAGACGATCCCTTCGAGCGAGATATGCATCCACAGTGCGGCGGCGGCTCCGGCGAGCGCCGCGCGCCGGGGGCTGCGCCGGCCGAGCAGGGCCGAGACGATCAGCAGCGCGCAGACCGCCTGCCAGCCATGATGATCGATGCGCAGCGGGTGGGCGAGGGCGTAGCTGCCCGCATCGGCGCCGCAGAAGACGGCGGCGAGCAGCGCGAGGGGGCGGCTGTCGAAGATCTGCCGCGTGATGCGCGCGATCAGCCCGGTCAGCGCCGCGAAGGTGAGGAAGGGCACGACGACGCAGGCGACCAGCTCCGCCGCCGGCTGGCCGAGCAGCGGCCGGAACAGCAGGATCACCGCCGCGATCGGCACGTCGAGCAGGCGGGACCAGTGCATCGGCAGGCCGGCCGGCGGATTGACGCGATACTGGGTGACGTCGAACCAGCTCTGCCCCGCGATCCAGTCGCGCACCTGCTGGAGGCGCATCAGATCGTCGGGATCGTGGAAGCGCTCGCCCCGAATCCCGGACCAGGAGCTGAACACCATCAGCCCGTAGAACAGCAGGATGATCGCAGTCAGCAACAGCCCGTAGAGACGCGGAGATAGGCGCATCGGCTCGCCCCCCGACGAGTCCGATGCGCCGGCGGCCCCGTCCGCCAACCGTGTGTCGCTCATGCCGCGTGCAGGCGGCGGGGCACGGCGCGGACCGAGCCCAGCGCCGCGCGAGCGTCATCCTCGATCGGGCGGGCGATCCGGGCGGCTTCGCCCTCGTTGCCCGCCTCGTGATATTCGGCGTCCTCGTTCACCGCCCAGACGTCGAACTGGCGGTGGCCGGCCAGGATGTTGCGGACGGTCAGCATCGCCGTCATCATCGCGTGATCCTGGTTGTTGTAGCGGTGCATCCCGTTGCGGCCGACGAGGTGGAGCGTCGGATAGGCGGCCTCCAGCTCCTCGCGCATCGCGGTGACGTGCTGCGCATAGGCGTCGTCATAGACCGGATAGGCCTTCTCCTGCCGCACCACCACGCCGCCTTCGACGGCGGCCGGGTCGCACAGGCCGAGCAGCCCCATCTCGCGGGTCGCGAGCGCCACGAGGTCGGCGTCGGACGAGGTCCACAGGCCGTCGCCCTCGAAGCAGAAATATTCGAGGCCGACGCAGGCGAGATCGGGATCGGGCACCATCTCGGGCGACCAGGACCGGAAATTCTGGATGCGGCCGACCTTCACCTTCGAATCATGGATGTAGATCCAGTTGTCCGGGAAGAGATCGGGCGAGCGGATCATCAGCGCGACGGTCAGGAAGTCGCGATATTTGAGGTCGAGCGCTTGCGGAAGCGAGGCCGGCAGCGGATGGATGCGCCCCGCCAGCTCGCGCATCGGCGCGGACGAGATGACATGGTCGGCGCGGATGATGCGATCGCCATCCGGCCCGGTGGCGGTGACGCGCCAGCCGCCGGCATCCTGCGAAAGCTGCTTCAGCGCATGGGCCATCAGCACCGTGTTGCCGCCTTCGACCACCCGATCGCGCGCAGCTTCCCACATCATGCCGGGGCCGCGCCGCGGATAGCGGAAGCTCTCTAGCAGCGTCTTGGTCTCCATGCCGTCATTGGGCTTCTTGTTGAGCCCCAGCGAGCGCCTGAAGCCGTCCAGCACCGCCTTGCCGAGCGACAGGCCCTTGATGCGCTGCGCCGCCCAGTCGGCGGAGATCTCGTCGCAGGGCATCCCCCAGACCTTCTCGGTGTAGGTCTTGAAGAAGATGCCGAACAGCTTGGCGCCGAACTGGTTGATCGTCCAATCCTGGAAGGAGCGGGCCTCCTTCTTGGGGAAGAGCTTCCAGCGCAGATAGCTCGCCATGCACAGGGCAGAGCGCAGGATGCCGAGGTTCCACAGCGCCTCGAACGCGCGCAGCGGATAGCTGTAGAACTTGCCCTCGTAATAGATGCGGCTCATGCGTGGCCGCTCGATGAAGTCGTCCGGCAGGATCTCGTTCCAGAGATCGACCACCTCGCGCGATTTCGAGAAGAATCGATGGCCGCCGATGTCGAAGCGGAAGCCCTTGTGCTCGACGGTGCGGCTGATGCCGCCGACATAGGCCGGGTCTTTCTCGATCACCGTGACACGCTTGCCGGCCTTGGTGAGGAGATAGGCGGCGGTGAGGCCCGCAGGCCCCGCGCCGATGATGGCGACGTCCACCTTGTCCTGATGCCGAGCGCCCACACGCCTCTCCCGAAGATCCATGCCCTCGGGATGCCTGTGGAGAAATAATTTAGGGTTAACGCCGCCCGAGTCGCGATGACGGCAAAAGAAAGGGCGGCGAATCCCTTGCGAGGATTCGCCGCCCTTCTTCGAATCGATTCGCCGATCAGCGGCCGTCGCGGCGGCCGAGCAGGCGGAGACGGAGCGCGTTCAATTTGATGAAGCCCGCCGCGTCGCGCTGGTCGTAAGCGCCGGCGTCGTCCTCGAAGGTCACGACCTTCTCGGAATAGAGCGTGTTCGGCGACTTGCGGCCGACGACGTAGCAGCCGCCCTTGTAGAGCTTGAGGCGGACGGTGCCGGCCACCTTCTCCTGGCTGTGGTCGATCGCCGACTGGAGCATCTCGCGCTCGGGCGAGAACCAGAAGCCGTTGTAGATCAGCTCGGCATAGCGGATCGCCAGCTCGTCCTTCAGATGCGCCGCGCCGCGATCGAGCGTGATCTGCTCGATGCCGCGATGGGCGGCATGATAGATGGTGCCGCCCGGCGTCTCGTACATGCCGCGCGACTTCATGCCGACGAAGCGGTTCTCGACCAGATCGAGGCGGCCGATGCCATGCTTGCGGCCGAGATCGTTGAGCGCCGCCAGCAGCGTCGCCGGCGACATGCCGACGCCGTTCAGCGCGACGCCGTCGCCCCGCTCGAAGTCGATCGTGATATATTCGGGCGCGTCGGGCGCGTCCTCCGGGTTGACGGTGCGCGAATAGACATAGTCCGGCACCTCGTCCCACGGATTCTCCAGCACCTTACCCTCGGACGAGGTGTGGAGCAGGTTCGCGTCGGTGGAGAAGGGCGATTCGCCGCGCTTGTCCTTGGGCACCGGAATCTGGTGCTTCTCGGCATATTCGATCAGCTTGGTGCGGCTGGTCAGATCCCATTCGCGCCACGGCGCGATCACCTTGATGTCGGGCTGGAGCGCGTAATAGCCGAGCTCGAAGCGGACCTGGTCGTTGCCCTTGCCGGTGGCGCCATGGCTGACGGCATCGGCGCCCACCAGCTTGGCGATCTCGATCTGGCGCTTGGCGATCAGCGGACGCGCGATCGAGGTGCCGAGCAGATAGGTGCCCTCGTAGAGCGCGTTGGCGCGCATCATCGGGAACACATAGTCGCGGGTGAATTCCTCGCGCAGATCGTCGATGAAGATATGCTCGGGCTTGACGCCCATCAGCTCGGCCTTGGCGCGCGCCGGCTCCAGCTCTTCCCCCTGACCGAGATCGGCCGTGAAGGTGACGACCTCGCAATTGTAGGTCTCCTTCAGCCATTTGAGGATGACGCTGGTGTCGAGGCCGCCCGAATAGGCGAGGACGACGCGATTGACCTGTTGCGTCATGGCTGATTCCTTCGTGGGGTTTGGGGGTTACGGATCGGGCGCGCCTGTGCCATCGCGACGCTCGCGGTTCAACCCGGAGTGTCATGATGTCGAGATGCGGGCTGCTTCTTTTGCCCATGATCTGTGTCTCCGGGATGGCATTTGCCGATCCGCCGCCGGTCAGGCGCGCCGATGTGGTGAACCGCGCCGCGACGATGTTCGACCGGGCCGACACCAATCATGACGGCATCCTGACCCGCGAGGAATATCACGCGGCGCTCGCCGCCATCGCCAAAGCGAAGAGCGCGACTCCGACGGAGAAGGGTTGGGCGATGGTCGACGCGCAGTTCGATGCGGTCGACCAGTCCCACACCGGCCACATCCCGCGTGACCAGTTCATCGCCGCCGCCACGGCTCATTTCGACGGGGCCGACCTCAACCGGGACGGCATCGTCACCCCCGGCGAGGCGCGCAAGGCCGCGAAGATGAAGCGCAAGGCGATGAAGGCCGGGCGCGCGCAATAGCGCTCAGCCTTTCGCCAGCAAGTCCTTCTCGGCCCGCGCCATATAGTCGCGGGTGATCGGCAGCGCGCGGCGGTCCTTCACGAACTGGAGCTGGAAATTGACCATCTCGCCCCAGCGGAACGCCGTCAGCGCCCCGGCGAGATAGAAGCGCCACATCCGGTAGAAACGCTCGTCATACAGCGCGACGATCTGCGCCTTGGCGGCGGTGGTGCGCTCGTACCAATGCTCGATGGTGAGCGCGTAATGGAGGCGCAGTATCTCGACGTCGGACAGCATCAGCCGCTCGCGCTCGCTCGCGGCGACCGCCTCCGAGAGCGCGGGGATGTAGCCGCCGGGGAAGATATATTTGGCGGTGAAGCTGTCGGTGTAGCTCGGCCCGCCGACGCGGCCGATGGTGTGGATCAGCGCCACGCCGTCCTCGGCCAGCAGCTCACGGACCCTGGCGAAATAGCTGCGGAAATGCGGCGCGCCGACATGCTCGAACATGCCGACCGAGACGATCCGGTCGAATCGGCCGTCGAGCGTGCGATAGTCGATCAGCTCGAACTTCACGCGATCGGCGACGCCGGCTTCCTGCGCCCGGCGGCGCGCGACCTTGAGCTGCTCCTCGCTGAGCGTGATGCCGAGCACGTCGACGTCCGCCACGCGATGGAGATAAAGCGCCATGCCGCCCCAGCCGCACCCGATGTCCAGCACCTTGAGGCCGGGCTTGAGGTTGAGCTTGGCGGCGATGTGCGCCTTCTTGTCGAGCTGTGCGCGCTCGAGATCGTGGGCGCGGTTGTCCTCGCCGAAATAGGCGCAGCTATATTGGCGGTCGCGATCCAGGAAGAGGTCGTAGAGCCGGTCGTTGAGATCGTAATGATGGGCGACGTTGCGCTTCGACTGGAGCAGCGAGTTGGCCCGGCCGAGCTTCATCAGCCAGGGATGCTCGCCGATGCCGAGCCCGTCCTCGACCGCCTTCTCCCACGCCGTGTTGAACCGGAAGAGATCGAGGAAACCGAGGATGTCGTCGCCCTCGATGTCGAGCCGGCCGTCCATATAGGCTTCCGGCATCCCGAGCGTCGGGCGGCGCATGATGTCGAGGGGCACGCGCTTGTCGTGGAAGCGCAGCGTTATGGGCGGACGCTCCGGGTCCGGCGCGCCGTAGCGGCGCGTCTGCCCGGAGGCATCTGTGACGATCAATTCGCCCGACCGGACGATACGGCGCAGGAACGGATCAAGTAGCATGTCGAAACCGAGGTTAACCGGCTCCGTGTTGATTTCGCAAGCTTATCCGAGCGCGGCCTGCTTCTCTTCGGCGAGACGGTCGAGTTCGGCGCGGCTGCGCTTCTCGGCCGATGTCTTGAGCTGGCCGCAGGCGGCGTCGATGTCGCGGCCGCGCGGGGTGCGGACCGGAGCCGAGATGCCCCCCTCGAAGACGATGTTCGAGAAGGCGCGGATGCGCTCCGGCGTCGAGCATTCGTAGGCCGCGCCCTCCCACGGGTTGAACGGGATGAGGTTCACCTTGGCAGGCAGCTTGTACTTGCGGATCAGGCGGACCAGCTCGTGCGCGTCGGCGTCGCTGTCATTCTTGTCCTTCAGCATCACATATTCGAAGGTGATGCGCCGCGCATTGTTGGCGCCCGGATAGGCGGCGCAGGCGGCGAGCAGCTCCTCGATGCCGTACTTCTTGTTGAGCGGCACGATCTCGTCGCGCACCTCCTTGGTGACGGCATGGAGCGACACCGCGAGGTTGACGCCGATCTCCTCGCCGGCGCGCGCCATCATCGGCACCACGCCCGAGGTGGAGAGGGTGATCCGGCGCTTGGAGAGGGCGAGGCCGTCGCCGTCCATCACGATCCTGAGAGCATCGCGCACCGCGTCGAAATTGTAGAGCGGCTCGCCCATGCCCATCATCACGATGTTGGTGAGCATCCGGCCTTCGGGCTGGCTCGGCCATTCGCCGAGGCTGTCGCGCGCCAGCATCACCTGGCCGACGATCTCGCCCGGCGTCAGGTTGCGCACCAGCTTCATCGTGCCGGTGTGGCAGAAACGGCAGTTGAGCGTGCAGCCGACCTGCGACGAGACGCACAGCGTGCCGCGATCCGCGTCGGGGATGAAGACCATCTCGAAATCATGGCCGTCGGTGGAGCGCAGCAGCCATTTGCGCGTGCCGTCCGACGAGACCTGCGCCTCGACCACCGCCGGACGGTCGACCGCGAAGCGCTCGGCCAGCCACGGGTGCTGGGCCTTGGCGATGTCGGTCATCGTCTCGAACGAGGTGGCGCCGCGGTTGTAGATCCAGTGCCAGAGCTGCTTGGAGCGGAGCTTGGCCTGCTTGGGCTCCATGCCGGCGGCTTCCAGCGCGCCCCGGATCTGATCGCGGGTGAGGCCGACGAGGTCCATCTTGCCGTCGGCGCGGGCCGGGGTGGCGCGCGGAACGGGCACGGGATCGACGTGGCCGGGAATCGGCATCAGGTTCGGGGCGGTCTGCATGGTCGCGCACATAGGCGAAGATGGGCGATTTTTCCAGCGCTGGCGGGAGCGGGCCTTCAGCGCATCGGGCAGGCCAGCATCGCCGCGTCGATCGCGCTCGCCGCGCCGCGCAGGCGATAGGCGTCGGCAAAGGGCGTGCCGTCCGGCGCGACGCTGCTCACGCTCATCGAACTGCCCGATCGAATCGCCGAGACGATCCGCGCGTCCGCATGACGATCCCGCGCCCAGGCGGATCGCCCCTGCGCGACGAGCCGGAAAGCCGAATCGCCGATGATGAGCGTCACCGGCGCGCCGTCGCGATGGTCGTGGCTGAGGCGGATCGAAATTTGCGCGCGGATTCGTTTTTGGGGCCAACTGGCCACCGAGGCGAACGCGCCTCGCCCCGCGGCGCGCGTTCCGGGCGGCGGCTCGGCGATCGCGAAGCAGCGTGTCGACGATCCTTCGGAACCTTCGCGGAATGCGCCCCAATCGCGGAAGACGGCGAGCGAGGAACGCTCTCCGGCATGGGCCGCGGAGGCCAGAAGCAGGCCCGCGCATAGTATCGCCAGACGAGTTTCAAGTCCCAAAGCCCGCAATCCCCCAACGAATGTTGCACTGCGGCAACAGCCGATATGACGTTTATGTGACGTTCATGTGCCGGGTTCCAGAGGCCCCGCCGCGAACCCGGCATCCCCCTCAATCAGCCGGGACGCAAGCGTAAGGAGTTTAGATATGCGTATTGCTCTTGCCGCCGTTGCGGCCATTGCCATCGCCGCTCCTGCCTTCGCGCAGGACGCTGCCCCCTTCACCGGCGCGCGTATCGGCGCCACCCTGGGCTGGGACAAGGCCCATGGCCAGGACGGCTTCACCTATGGCGGCGCCATCGGGTATGACAAGCTCGTCGCGCCGAAGATCACCGTGGGCGCCGAGGCGACCTTCGAGGACTCGACCGCCAAGGGCGCCGGCATCCACGCCTCGCGTGACGTCGCCATCTCGGGCCGCGTCGGCTATGTCCTGACGCCGAAGCTGCTCGGCTTCGCCAAGGTCGGCTACGACACCACCCGCTTCGACATCGCGGGCGCCGGCCACACCAACCTCGAGGGCGTCCGTTACGGCGGCGGTCTCGAATATTCGGTGACGCCGCGCACCTACATCTCGGCGGAATATCGCCGCACCGAGTATGAGAACAACTTCGGTGGCCGCGACGCGGCGATCGCCGGCTTCGGCGTCCGCTTCTAAGAGCGGGCCGTCCGCAAGGACGGATCGACATGGGGGCCGGGGCGGCGACGCTCCGGCCCCTTTTGCTTGGGGGCTTTCGGGGCTGGCGGTGGCCGGCGCGCGCGCTATAACCGGCTCCCAATCATGCGTGTAGCGGGGACGGAATGAAGGCGACGATCGAGCGTGCAACGCTTCTCAAGGGGCTGAGCCATGTCCAGTCCGTGGTGGAGCGGCGCAACACCATCCCGATCCTGTCGAACGTGCTCATCGAGGCGGCGGCGGAAGGCGGCCTCAAGCTGATGGCGACCGACCTCGATCTCCAGATCGTCGAGACGGTCGATGCCGCCGTGGATACGGCGGGCGCCACCACGGTGTCGGCGCACACCTTGTTCGACATCGTGCGCAAGCTGCCCGAGGGCTCTCAGGTCCAGCTCTCGGCCTCGGAGGGCAAGATGCTGGTGACGGCGGGCCGCGCCCGCTTCAACCTCGCGACGCTGCCGCGCGACGATTTCCCGGTGATCGCCGAGGGCGACCTGCCGACCAAGTTCGATCTTCCAGCCGCGACCCTGCGCCAGATCATCGACAAGACGCGCTTCGCCATCTCGACCGAAGAGACGCGCTATTATCTGAACGGCATCTACGTCCACGCCGCGGAGGACGGCCCGGAAGGCCCGGTGCTCAAGGCCGCGGCGACTGACGGCCACCGCCTCGCGCGCTTCACCGCGCCGCAGCCGCAGGGTGCCGCCGGAATGCCGGGCATCATCATCCCGCGCAAGTGCGTGGGCGAACTGCGCAAGCTGCTCGAGGAGGTGGACGGCTCGGTCGAGGTGTCGCTCTCGGCCACCAAGATCCGCTTCGGGCTGGGCACCGCGATCCTGACCTCCAAGCTGATCGACGGCACCTTCCCGGATTATTCGCGCGTCATCCCGACCGCGAACGACAAGCTGCTGAAGATCGATCCCAAGAGCTTCATGGAGGGCGTCGACCGCGTCGCCACCATCGCGTCGGAGAAGACCCGCGCGGTGAAGATGAGCCTCGATCGCGACAAGATCACGCTTTCGGTGACGTCGCCCGAGAACGGCACGGCGGCCGAGGAAGTGCCCGGCCTCTATGCCTCGCTCGGCTTCGATATCGGCTTCAACGCGCGTTATCTGATGGACATCCTCGGCCAGATCGAGGGCGACGAGGTGGAGGTCCACCTCGCCGACGCCGCCGGCCCGACGCTGATCCGCGAGGGCGACAACGCGCCGGCGCTCTATGTGCTGATGCCGATGCGCGTGTGACGCGCCGGGCTTCGATCGCCTGAACAGGGGCGGCGGCGTCGGGCGATGCCGCCGCCCTTTTCTTTTCGGCTTCCCGCACATCCGTTCCGGTGCTTGAAAGGCGGAACGGACGGCGTGCCTTTCGAGCGAAGAGGGGATTGGTTGCGATGCGTTTGATTCTCGCCCTGCTGCTGCCCTGGCTGCAATTCTTCACGATCGGAAAGCCGATCTCGGGGATCGTCTGCCTGATCCTGCAACTGACGATCATCGGCTGGCTGCCGGCCGCGATCTGGTCGGTCTATGCGTTGAGCCAATACAAGACCGACCAGAAGATCCGCGAGGCGGCAGGCCGGCGCTGAGCGGGCGCTCGCGACGATGGCCGCACCCATCGCGGAAGGGCCGGACGCGCCGTCGCCGGGCCTCCGGCTGCGCTCGATCCTCGGAGGTGCCGCGGGCAATCTGGTCGAATGGTATGACTGGTATGCCTATTCGGCCTTCGCGCTCTATTTCGCGGGCGCCTTCTTCCCCAAGGCGGACCAGACCGCGCAGCTCCTGAACACCGCCGCCGTCTTCGCGGTCGGCTTCGTCATGCGGCCGGTCGGCGGCTGGCTGATGGGGGCGTTCGCCGATCGCCAGGGGCGCAAGGCGGGCCTCACCCTCTCGGTGGTGCTGATGTGCGCGGGCGCGCTGCTGATCGCGCTGTGCCCGCCTTATGCGCGGATCGGGGCGGCCGCTCCGGTCGTGCTGGTGGTGGCGCGGCTGCTGCAAGGCCTCAGCCTCGGCGGCGAATATGGGGCGAGCGCGGTCTATCTCTCCGAGATGGCGGGGCGGCGGCATCGCGGCTTCTGGTCGAGCTTCCAATATGTGACGCTGATCTCGGGCCAGCTCGTGTCGCTGGCGCTGCTGCTGGTGTTGCAGGCCCTGCTGGACCACGGGCAGATGGCGGCGTGGGGCTGGCGCATCCCCTTCGCGATCGGAGCGGGGCTGGCGATCATCGTGTGGCGCATCCGGCGCGGGCTCGCCGAGACCGAGAGTTTTCGGAACGTCCAGCGTAGCGGCAGGCGGCGCGGTGCGGTGGCCGATCTCCTCGGGCCGCATCGTCGCGAGGCGGCGCTGGTGCTGGCGCTGACGGCGGGCGGCACCGTCGCCTTCTACGCCTGGTCGATCTACATGCAGAAATTCCTCGCCAACACGGCCGGATTCAGCGCGGGCACGGCAAGCGCGATCATGGCGCTGGCGCTGCTGCTCTACACCGCGCTCCAGCCGGCGGCGGGGGCGCTCAGCGATGTGATCGGGCGCAAGCCGCTGATGGTGGGCTTCGGCGTTTCGGGCGTGCTGCTGACCGTGCCGATCTTCACCGCGCTGGAGCATGTCCACTCCGCCACGGGCGCGTTCCTGCTGGTGATGGCGGGGCTGCTCTCGATCAGCGGCTACACCTCGATCAACGCGGTGGTGAAGGCCGAGCTGTTTCCGGCCGAGGTGCGCGGGCTTGGCGTGGCGCTCCCTTATGCGATCGCCAACGCGCTGTTCGGGGGCACCGCCGAATATGTCGCCTTGTGGTTCAAGCAGGCGGGGCTGGAACGCGGCTTCTACTGGTATGTGACCGGGCTCGTGGCGGTGTCGCTGATCGCCTATCTGCGGATGCGCGAGACCAAGGATGCAAGCGCGATCGTGGAGGATTGATCGTCCGGGCCGGAAGCCCCAGGGAGGACGCCGTGCATGTCTCCCGCCTGATCCTCACCGATTTCCGCTCCTACGCCGCCGCGACGATCGAGGCGGGGCGGGGCTTCGTCGTGCTGACCGGCGAGAATGGCGCGGGCAAGACCAACGTGCTGGAGGCCGTCTCGCTGCTGGCACCGGGCAAGGGCCTGCGCGGCGCGGCGCTCTCCGAGATGGCGCGGAGCGGCGGGGCGGGGGGCTTCGCGGTGGCCGCTCGGCTGGAGCCCGAGATCGAGATCGGCACGGGCACCACGCCGAGCGCGCCCGAGCGGCGGCAGGTGCGCATCAACGGCGCGACGGCGTCGGCGACGGCGCTCTCCGAATGGCTTTCCGTGCTGTGGCTGACGCCGGCGATGGATCGCCTCTTCACCGAGGGCGCGAGTGGGCGCCGCCGTTTCCTCGACCGGCTGGTGCTGGCGATGGAGCCTGCGCACGGCCACCACGCCGCGCGCTACGAGGCCGCGATGCGGGCGCGCAACAAGCTGCTCGCCGAACCGGATCAGGCCGATCCCGCCTGGCTCGCCGCGCTGGAGGCGGGGATGGCCGAGCATGGCGCCGCCATCGCCGCCGCCCGCGTCCGCACCGTCGCGGCGCTGGCCGAGCGTCTCGCCGGCCAGCCCGAGGGGCCGTTCGCCCGCGCCGGTCTCGCGCTCGACGGCTGGCCGGCGGCGGACGAGGCGGCCTTCGCCGCCGAACTGCGCGCGGGGCGCCCCCGCGATGCCGCCGCCGGGCGGACGCTCGCCGGGCCGCATCGCTCGGACCTGCTGGTCACCCATCTCGGCAAGGCGCAGCCCGCCGACCGCTGCTCGACCGGCGAGCAGAAGGCGCTGCTTCTCGCCATGGTGCTGGCCCATGCCGATCTCGTCGCCGAGCGTCTCGCCCGTCCGCCGCTGCTGCTGCTCGACGAGGTGGCGGCGCATCTCGACCCGCTGCGCCGCGCCGCGCTGTTCGAGCGGCTGGCGGCCGGCGGCGGTCAGGTGTGGATGACGGGCACCGAGCGCGCGCTGTTCGAGGGGCTCGGCGCCGCGACATGGCTCGCCGTGCAACAGGGCGCGGCACTGCCCGGCTGAACCGCCAATCCCTGTTCCACCAACGGCGGAAAGCGTTCGACAAACGACAGGCACGGGCGCTAGCCCTCGCGGGCCGGGCCGTTTATGGTCCGCCCGCGTCAGCCACAGGAGCCCCCCCGGATCATGCATCGCCGCCGCCCCTCCGATCGCCGCCGCGCCCTGCGCCGCGACATCCTGGGCACGCTGGCGCTGTGCGGCATGATCTTCGTGTCGATCCTGGCGCTGCCGTTCGGGCGGGTGCATGAACATGCCTGCCGCGTTGTCGCCCAGGTCGCCGGGCGTGAAGTGCCGTGCGGGCTCACGGCGCTCAGCGTTTCGATCGACATGGGCCACAGCCCGTATTTTTCCATCGCCATCCTGCCGCGAAAGCTCCCCATTTCGCTTTAGTTTCAGGCTCCGCCTGCCTATATCATCGCCATGGCAAGCACTCCTGAGCAGAATGATTACGGCGCCTCCTCGATCAAGGTGCTGAAGGGCCTCGATGCCGTCCGCAAGCGGCCGGGCATGTATATCGGCGACACCGACGACGGATCGGGCCTGCACCATATGGTGTTCGAGGTCTCCGACAACGCGATCGACGAGGCTCTGGCCGGTCATTGCGACCGGGTGCTCATCACGCTCAACCCCGATGGCTCGGTCTCGGTCGAGGATAATGGCCGCGGCATCCCGACGGGCATCCACCCGGAAGAGGGCGTCTCGGCGGCCGAGGTCATCATGACCCAGCTCCACGCCGGCGGTAAGTTCGACAACACGTCGGACTCGAATGCCTACAAGGTGTCGGGCGGCCTGCACGGCGTGGGCGTGTCCGTGGTGAACGCGCTCAGCGATTTCCTCGACCTGACGATCTGGCGCGATGGCGAGGAGCATTACATGCGCTTCGCGCGCGGCGACGCGGTCGCCCCGCTCAAGGTGGTGGGCAAGGCCGAGGGCAAGCGCGGCACCCGCGTCACCTTCCTGCCGTCCGTCGAGACGTTCAAGATCACCGAGTTCGATTTCGAGAAGCTGGAGCATCGCTATCGCGAGCTGGCGTTCCTCAATTCGGGCGTCCGCCTCGTGCTGGCCGATGCGCGCCATGCCGAGCGCAAGGAGGTCGAGCTTTATTATGAGGGCGGCATCGCGGCCTTCGTGAAATATCTCGATCGCGCCAAGACGCCGCTGATGCCCGATCCGATCGCGATCACCGGGCAGCGCGAGGATGTCGGCATCGATGTCGCGCTGGAGTGGAACGACAGCTATTATGAGCAGGTTCTCTGCTTCACCAACAACATCCCGCAGCGCGACGGCGGCACGCACCTCGCGGCCTTCCGCGCGGCGCTGACCCGCACGCTCAACAATTATGCGGACAAGTCGGGCCTGCTGAAGAAGGAGAAGGTCTCCCTCACCGGCGACGACATGCGCGAGGGCCTTTCGGCGATCGTCTCGGTCAAGCTGCCGGACCCCAAGTTCAGCTCGCAGACCAAGGACAAGCTGGTCTCGTCCGAGGTGCGCGCGCCGCTCGAATCGCTGATGGCGGACAAGCTCGCCGAGTGGCTGGAGGAAAACCCCGCCCACGCGCGCACCATCGTCCAGAAGATCATCGACGCCGCCGCCGCGCGCGAGGCCGCCCGCAAGGCGCGCGATCTCACGCGCCGCAAGGGCGTGCTCGACATCGCCTCGCTGCCCGGCAAGCTCGCCGACTGTCAGGAGCGCGATCCCGCCAAGTCCGAACTGTTCATCGTCGAGGGTGACTCGGCCGGCGGCTCGGCCAAGCAGGGGCGCAACCGCCACAATCAGGCGATCCTGCCCTTGAAGGGCAAGATCCTGAACGTCGAGCGCGCGCGGTTCGACCGGATGCTCTCGTCCAAGGAAGTCGGCACGCTGATCCAGGCGCTCGGCACCGGCATCGGCCGCGACGATTTCAACGCCGACAAGCTGCGCTACCACAAGATCGTCATCATGACGGACGCCGACGTCGACGGCGCCCACATCCGCACGCTGCTCTTGACCTTCTTCTACCGGCAGATGCCGGAGATCATCAGCCGCGGCCATCTCTTCATCGCCCAGCCGCCGCTCTACAAGGTCGCGAAGGGCCGCTCGGAGGTCTATCTCAAGGACCAGAAGGCGCTCGACGACTATCTGGTCGAGGCCGGCGTCGCGACGATGGCGCTCGACACCGTCGGCGGCCGCCGTGCGGGCAACGATCTTCAGGCGCTGATCGACCATAGCCGCCGGATGCGGACGCTGATGTCCTATGTGCCGCGCCGCTATGAGCCGGCGATCGTCGAGGCGCTGGCGCTCAACGGCGCGCTGGAGCCGTCGGTCGATCGCACGGCGGCGGCCGCGCGCGTGGCGACGTGGCTGGCCTCGGCCGATCCCGAGGCGGAGTGGACCGGCGAGGCGCCGGAGATCGGCGGCTACCGTCTCGTCCGCAAGTGGCGCGGCGTGTCGGACATCCACGAGATCGATGCGGGCTTCCTGGGCTCGGCCGAGGCGCGCAAGCTGCACGGCCTCGCGGCCGAGCAGGCCGATGCCTATGCGTCGCCCTCGCGCCTCGTCTCGATCAAGACCGCCGAGCGCGCCGAGGGCGAGGACGAGGATCTCCCCGCCGATCCCAAGGGCGTTTCGATCGGCCGCCCGTCCGAGCTGCTCGACGCGGTGTTCGCCGCCGGGCGCAAGGGCCTGTCGATCGCGCGCTACAAGGGCCTTGGCGAGATGAACGCCGAACAGCTCTGGGAGACCACGCTGGATCCGGCCAACCGCTCGCTGTTGCAGGTCGAGGTGACGCAGGCCGATCTCGCCGACGAGATCTTCACCCGCCTGATGGGCGACGTGGTGGAGCCCCGCCGCGAGTTCATCCAGGAAAACGCGCTTTCGGTCGCCAATCTGGACGTCTGATCAGGTCGCGCCGAGCAGCAGCGTGACGTTGGAGGTGCGGGGATCGTCGGGCTTCGGCGCGGTGTCCCCGCCCTGTTGCAGCACCCGGTGGAGCGTCGCCGGCAGGCCATAGCACCGCTCCGCCAGCCGGCCGGGGAAGACCGCGATCGAATCGAGCCCGACCGGCAGCTCCTCCCAGCGGTCGCCCGCATAGACCTGCGTGTGGATATTGGCGCGCCGCCCGCAAAGCCCGGTGAACAGCCGGCTGTCGACATGCGGTCCCTCGATCACCCGCTGGTCGTCGTCGATCCGGTAGCGGCCGTCGATCCGCCCAGCCAGCGCATTGGCCGCCTGCGCCACGTTGCGGGCGAACGGCACCATCATCAGCAACCCATAAAGATCGGCCGGCCCCTTGCGGGCGGACATGCCGGCGAAACGCTGGCGCTGGCAGTCGATCGCATAGCCGAACCGCCCCCACCGGCCGAGCGAATGGGCGGTCAGCTCCGCGAGCAGGCCGAGATCGTCGCTGCTGCTCTGATATTTGAGCCGCTGGACGGCGACCTTGTAGGGCGGAGCCTCCGCCCGTTCGGGCGTCATGGCGAGCGCGATCCTGTCGGTGATCGAGCAGCATTCGTCGATCAGGTCGGCGGGCGGCGCGTAGGTGTCGTCCCCCTGAGGGAAGCGGGCCGGATGCAGCGCGGCCGGACCCGCACCCGGCGGCCGGTCGATCTCCAGCTTGCGGGCGATATAACCGTGCAGGCCGGGCTGGAAATAATAGACGTCGCCAAGGCTGACGGTGATGTCCTTTGAGCCATGATGGTTGCGCGCGATGTCGATCAGCGGCGCTTCCCAGGGAAGGCGTTCCGCCGGATTTTCGAGGAGCCGCCGCCAGAGCGCGCGCAACCGGCCGTCACAGCGGATGACCGCCGCGACCGCACCGTGCAGGAAGGCGGCCGCCAACACACCCTGTTGGAGATCCTCCAGTCCGATCTCGAAGATCGCCACAGTCCACTCCTGCGCCGCTCCCCCTGGATTGGCAGCGGCGGGTCATCTCGATCGGGAGGCGGGAGCGCGTCAAGTTCCCGGAAGAGGTAATGCGGGCGGCGAGCCGTGCCGGAAGGAGCGCCCTTTCCGCTTTTGCAAACCAGCTTTCCGGTAGCGCAATCATGATTTTGTTGTTCGCACTTGCAAAAATCTATGACGCAGCGCACAAAGAACCTGCCTTTCAGGCATCCTCTCCTAAAACTTCAGGCCGTCCCTTGGGGCGGCCTTTTTTTGTGCCTTGGGTCAGCGCGCCAGCAATTTCTGGCGTCGGCGCTGCACCGACGAGCCGAGGCCGAGCGATTCGCGATATTTGGCGACGGTGCGGCGCGCGATGTCGAACCCTCGCTCGCGCAGCAGATCGACGAGCGAATCGTCGGAGAGGATGGCGTTGGCCGGCTCCTCGGCGATCAGCCTGGCGATGTGGCTCTTCACCGCTTGCGCCGAAGCCGCCTCGCCGCCGTCGGCGGCCTGGATCGCGCTGGTGAAGAAATATTTGAGCTCGAACAGCCCGCGATCGCTGGACAGATATTTGTTCGTGGTGACGCGGCTGACCGTCGACTCGTGCATCCCGATGGCTTCGGCCACCGTCTTCAGCGTCAGCGGGCGCAGATGCTCGACACCGTGGCGGAAGAAGCCTTCCTGCTGCTTCACGATCTCGGTCGCGACCTTGATGATGGTGCGGGCGCGCTGGTCGAGCGCCTTCAGCAGCCAGTTGGCGCTTTGCAGCCGCTCGCCCAGCCATGCCCGGCTCGCCTGATCGTGGGCGGCGCCGGACAGTTCCGCATAATAGCCGCGATTGACGATCAGCCGGGGGAGGGTGGCGTTGTTCAGCTCGATCGCCCAGCCGGTGGCGGTGCGGGCGACGAAGATGTCCGCCACCACCGTCTGCGTGTCGCTGGGCGCGAAGCGCAGGCCGGGCTTGGGATCATAGGCGCGCAGCTCGCGGATCATGTCGGCCAGATCCTCGTCGTCCACGCCGCAGAGCCGGCGGAGCTGCGGCAGGCCGCCGCGCGCGAGCAGATCGAGATGGCCGATCAGCGCCGCCATGGCGGGATCGTAGCGGTCCGCCTCCTGCGCCTGGAGCGCGAGGCACTCGGCGAGGTCGCGCGCGCCGATGCCGGTGGGGTCGAAGCCCTGCACCACGCCCAGCACGCGCTCGACATCGCAGAGCGCGACGCCCAGCCGTTCGGCGATGTCGAGGAGCGGCGTGGTGAGATAGCCCGCCTCGTCCAGCGCATCGATGATATGGCCGGCGATCAGCAGCTTCTCGCTGGACAGCACGGCGCCCGCCTGCGCCATCAGATGATCGGCGAGGGTGAGGCTGCCGGTCAGCGAATCCTGAAAGTCCCCGCCTTCGCCGCCGCCCGTGGCGCCGCTGTCGAGCCCGAGCGAGCCGTCGAGGCCCTGGCCGGCGGGCATGTCCGAGGGGGAATCATGGTGGAAGGTCTCGGCCGCATAATCGATGTCGAGCGGGGCTTCGTCGCTGCCGGCGGAAAGGCCGGAGAGCGCGTCGGTCGGCTCGGGTTCGGCACCACCGTCGCCGTCGGACGCGTCGTCATTGTCGGGGGGCGGTGCGTCGCTCTCGTCGGAGGAGCCCGCTTCGATCAGCGGGTTCTTCTCCAGCTCCTCGGCGATGAACGCCTCGATCTCGAGATTGGAGAGCGCCAGCAGCTTGATCGCCTGCTGAAGCTGCGGCGTCATCACCAGCGACTGCGACTGGCGCAGGTCGAGGCGAGGGCCGAGCGCCATCGCTGGTCCCGTCGCTAGCGCTTACCGCCGAAGGGGCGGCAATAGGTCACAGTGCGAATCCCTCGCCCAGATAGAGGCGCCGCACGTCGGGATTGGCGACCAGCGCGGCCGGCGATCCCTGGAACAGCACCTTGCCATCATAGATGATGCAGGCGCGATCGACGATATCGAGCGTCTCGCGGACGTTGTGATCGGTGATGAGCACGCCGATGTCGCGGCGCTTCAGATCCTTCACCAGATCGCGGATGTCGCTGATCGAGATGGGATCGATGCCGGCGAAAGGCTCGTCGAGGAGCATGATCGAGGGTTCGCCGGCCAGCGCGCGCGCGATCTCGCAGCGGCGACGCTCGCCGCCGGACAGGGCGGTGGCGCGCGCGTCGCGGAGGTGGCCGATGTGGAATTCCTCCAGCAGCGTCGCGAGCCGTTTCTCGCGCTGCTCGGGATCGGGCTCGCTCATTTCCAGCACCGAGGAGATGTTCTGCGCCACGGTCAGCCCGCGGAAGATCGACGTCTCCTGCGGCAGATAGCCGAGGCCGAGGATCGCGCGGCGATACATCGGGAGCGCGGTGATGTCCTCGCCGTCGAGCAGGATGCGCCCGGCGTCGGGCTTCACCAGGCCCATCACCGAATAGAAGCAGGTCGTCTTGCCGGCACCGTTCGGGCCGAGCAGGCCGACCACCTCGCCACGCGCCACTTCGAGGCTGACATCCTGAAGGACGGGCCGCCCGTCATAGGCCTTGGCGATCGAGACGATCGACAGCGCGCGCGTCTGCGGCGGCGCGGGGAAGGCGCTGTCGCGGTGGGAGGGGGCGTTGTCGTTCATCGTCTATGATCTCTTGGGCGAGTGCGGCCCCGGACATCTGGCAGGCGTCCCGCCGGGCGATCAAGCCCCGGAGGACGCCGCCGCGTCAGGATTGTGCCGGCTTCGGCGCGGTGGCGGGCTTGGCGGCCGGCGTACCGGACGAATTCTTGTCATTGTCGTGCTGGGGCACGGTGAAGCGACCCGACACCCGGCCGCCGGTGCCGGCCGTGCCGTTGCCGCCGACCGCGCTGCCATCCATGTTGGCCTGATTGGTGTTGAGGTTGATGACCAGCCGCCCGCCGCGAACCGTGCCGGCATTGGGGCCGGTGCGATCGAGCGTGACATTGCCGATCAGCGTGACCAGCCGCTTGTCGAGATCGTAGATGCCATATTCGCCGTGCGCGACCTCGTTGGGGCGGGTGACGACGACATGGCCGTTGGCGTCCAGCCGGTGGACCTGCGGGTTGCCGCCGCCCGCGCCCGTGCCGCCGCTGTTGGCGACGCTGCCGGTATAGTTGGCGGTCGCGCGGTCGGCGGTGAGCGTCATGTCCTGCTGCACCGCCTTGACGTTGCCGATCAGGATCGCGCGATGATCCTTGTCGTGGACCTCCATGCGGTCCGCATCCCAGTCGATCGGGGCGTTGCTGTCATGCTTCGCCTGCTGGGCATGGGCAAGGCCGGCGCCCCCCGCGACCAGCACGAGGGCGGCAAGCATGGAAGGCGTGGCGAGTTTCATCGCCGCGATGTGCCGTTTCGCTGCACGATATGCAAGCGGGCGTGCCCGTCGAGGATGACCACATGATTGTCGAGATCGGCATGCATCCGGTCGGCGCTGTAATTGCCGAGCGGCATGGTGCCCGTCACCGGCGCGCGGCTGGCGAGCTGGCGGCTCTGCATGTCGAGGATGACGTCGTGGGTCTGGAGCGTATAGCCGTCGTTGCTGTGGAAGTTGACGGGGCCGTCCAGCGCGACGCGCTGGTTGTCGAGATTGTAGCGGCCCTTGGGCGCGACCAGTTCGGCCGGCCCGCCCTGAAGCTGAATCTTGGCGAAGATCTGGTCGAGCCGGACGATCGGATCGGCCGACGTCTGCTGCACGGCCGACTTCGCGGTCAGCGAGAAGGGCTGGCCGTTCGAATCCTCGCCGCGATAGAGCGCCTGCGTCACGCGCATCCGCTCCTTGGCGACGGCGACGCGATCCTTGGAGAGCACGAAGGAGATATCGCGCCCGGAGGTGAGCGGTGCGGTCGCCAGCGCGATGGTGAGCACGCCCACCGCGGCGGGCAGCACCACGCGCCCGATGGCGATGACCCGGTCATGGCTCGATCCCGGATTCGCCCAGGCCCGCCGGCGGCGTCGCTCGGCGCGGGCCGCATCGGAAAGAGGCCCGGCGACGCTCTCAGGCATGGGCGAAGATGTCCACCTCCGGCCAGCCGGCGAGATCCAGCTCGGCGCGGGCGGGCAGGAAGTCGAAGCAGGACTGCGCCAGCGCCATGCGGCCTTCGCGAATCAGGCGCTCGTCGAGCTTCTCCTTCATCGCGTGGAGATAGCGCACGTCGGAGGCCGCATAATCCTTCTGCGCATCCGAAAGCTCGGGCGCGCCCCAGTCCGACGATTGCTGCTGCTTGGAGACGTCGACGCCGAGCAGCTCGCGCACCAGCTCCTTGAGGCCGTGGCGGTCGGTATAGGTGCGGATCAGGCGCGAGGCGATCTTGGTGCAATAGACCGGCGCCGCCACCACGCCCAGATAATGGCGGATCGCGGCGAGATCGAAGCGGGCGAAGTGATAGAGCTTCAGCCGATCCGGGTCCGCCAGCACGGCGCGCAGATTGGGCGCGGCATAGTCGCTGTTCGGCCCGAAACGGACGAGATGCTCGTCGCCGCGGCCATCCGAGATCTGGACGACGCACAGCCGGTCGCGGGGCGTGATGAGGCCCATCGTCTCGGTGTCGACGGCAACGGCGGCACCGGGGGCGAACACGCCGGCGGGAAGGTCTTCCTCGTGGAAATAAACGGTCATTCCCCGCGCATAGGGCTTCGCGCGGCGTTGCTCAATGGCCCGCGCCTCCGCGTCGGCGGCGCGCGGCCATGTTGAGGGCCTCCACGCCGGCCGAGAAGCCCATCGCGGCATAGACATAGCCCCTCGGCACATGGATGCCGAAGCCGTCCGCGATCAGCATCGCGCCGATCATCAGCAGGAAGCCCAGCGCCAGCATCACCACCGTCGGGTTGCGGCCGATGAAGCGCGCCAGCGGATCGGCGGCGACCAGCATTAACCCCACCGCGATGACGACCGCCGCCACCATCACCGGAAGCTCGCTGGTCATGCCCACCGCGGTGAGGATCGAATCGATCGAGAAGACGATGTCCAGCGCCACGATCTGCGCGATCGCCGAGCCAAATCCGATATGGCCGGCATGGACCGATTCGGGCTTTTCGCCGCCTTCCTCCATCGTGTGATGGATTTCCTTGGTGGCCTTCCAGATCAGGAACAGGCCGCCGGCGATCAGGATCAGGTCGCGCGCCGAGAAGGCCGTCTCGAAGGCGGGATGCCCGTCCACCAGCGGCCCGGTGAGGCCGAGATCGAGGATCGGCGCGGTCAGCCCCACCAGCCAGGCGATCGCCGACAGCAGCGCGAGGCGCAGGCCCAGTGCGAGCCCGATGCCGATCCGGCGCGCCTTCGTCTGCTGCGCCGGCGGCAGGCGATTCGACAGGATCGAGACGAAGACGAGATTGTCGATTCCCAACACCACTTCCATCACCACGAGAGTGGCGAGAGCGATCCAGGTGCCGGGATTGGCGATGAGCGACAGGAGATCGGGCATGACGGCCGCGACCGTGCCTTGTCGTTCCGGCCTCAGCAAGCATTTCGACGAGGTTAGTTGCAACTTTGTCACGCGGATGCGGTGTTGCGCCAGTCGCTCGCGACAAAATGGCTCGCGAGGCTAATGGTTTTGCGGTATGACGGGTCTAAGCGCGCACTTTGTTTCGCGCCCGGAGTTTGCACGCTGCGCCCGGTGTGTCATCTTCAAGATATGATGGGCGACCCGGGAAAGATTATTCCAGCATGAGTTTCGATCGTGGGCGGCGCGGGCAGCGCGGCAAGGACAAGCGCGACGGCTTCGGCGGCGACGATTTTGGCGGTGGCTACGGCGGCGGCGGCTTCGGTGGCGGTGATCGCTTCGGCGGCGGCGGCGACCGTTTCGGCGGTGGCGGCGATCGCTTCGGTGGCGGTGGTGACCGTTTCGGCAGCGGTGGCGGCGGTGGTCGCTTCGGCGGCGGTGGCGGCGGCTTCGGCGGTGGTCGTAGCGGCGGCGGCTTCGGCGGCGGTGGCGGCTTCGGCGGCGGCCGTGGCGGCGGCGGCGGAATGCCCGCCCAGGTGATCGGCGAAGCCAAGGGCACCGTGAAGTTCTTCAACGGCCAGAAGGGCTTCGGCTTCATCGTCCGTGACGATGGCGGCGAAGACGTCTTCGTGCATATCTCGGCCGTCGAGCAGGCGGGCCTGACCGGCCTCGCGGAAGGCCAGACGCTGGCGTTCACGCTCGTCGATCGCGGCGGCCGCGTCTCGGCGTCGGACCTCAAGATCGAGGGCGAAGCGCTCCCGGTCACCGAGGCGCCGCGCGCCCCGGCCCGTCAGCTCACCGGCGAGAAGGCTTCCGGCACCGTGAAGTTCTTCAACCCGATGAAGGGTTTCGGCTTCATCCAGCGCGATGACGGCCAGCCGGATGCGTTCGTGCACATCTCGGCGGTCGAGCGCGCGGGCATGACCTCGCTGAACGAGGGTGATCGTCTCGAGTTCGAACTCGAGGTCGATCGTCGCGGCAAGTACGCCGCCGTGAACCTGACGCCCGTTCACGAGTAAGTTTCCCGGGAGGGGGATGCCGGAGGCCCGGCCCACGTCAACGAGCGTGGGCCGGGCCTTTTGCTTGGCCGGGCGCGGCCTTCCGGGTGGCCGCGCACGGATGCCGCCGGGGTGGAGGGGGCTTCCCATTCACCCGGCGCGCGATTTGCTCTAGCGTGCCTCCGCGCGGCTGACTGCGCCGCGACAAGGGGGCGTGACGTGTCGATGATGCTGGGCCTGCTCGCGATTCCGCTGATTATCCTGCTGACGGCGGCGCTGAAAACCTTCGGGATCAACCAGGAATATGAACGTGCCGTGGTCTTCCGGCTGGGGCGCGTCACCGAGCCCAAGGGGCCGGGCTGGTACTGGCTGATCCCCTTCGTCGACCGCGCCGTGCGGATCGACACCCGCACCGTCACCATCGCGCTCGACACGCAGGAGACGGTCACCCGCGACGGCGTGGCGGTGCGCGTCAACGCGGTGCTGTGGTTCCGCGCGATCAACCCCGTGCGCGTGGTGACGGTGGTGGAGGCGTGGCAGCGCGCCGTGCTCCAGGCCGCCGAGACGGGCCTTCGCGACGCCATCGGCCAGTCCGATCTCGATCAGCTCCTCAAGGATCGCGCCGTCATCAACCAGCGGTTGATGGGAATGCTGACCCGCGCGGTCGAGCAATGGGGCGTGGCGGTCGATGCCGTGGAGCTGAAGGATCTCGACATCCCCGAGGCGATGCAGCGCGCCATCGGCCGCGAGGCCGAGGCGGTGCGCGAGAAGCGCGCGCGCATCATCAAGGCCGAGGGCGAGCAGGAGGCCGCGCAGAAGCTGGCCGATGCCGCGTCGACCATCGGCACCAGTTCGGGGGCGCTCGAACTGCGCCGCCTCCAGACCCTCTCCGAAATCGGTGCCGAGCATAACAGCACGGTGATCGCGATGTTGCCGGTCGAGCTGATCGAGGCGGCGCGCACGCTGGCGGGCAGGAAGGAGTGACCGCACTCACCGTCAACGGCCAGCCGGTGCGCTATCGTCTCGCACCGGAGACGCCGCTGCTGTTCGCGCTGCGGGACGTCTCCAACCTCACCGGCACCAAATATGGCTGCGGCACGGGCGAATGCGGGGCCTGCACGGTGCATGTCGACGGCAAGGCGGCGCGCTCCTGCCGGGTCAGCATCGCCGAGGCGGAGGGGACGTTCGTCACCACGATCGAGGCGCTGTCGCGCGATCGCGGCCATCCCGTGCAGCAGGCGATGACGGCGGAAGGGGCGGTGCAATGCGGCTTCTGCACGCCCGGCATCATCATGACGGCCGCTGCGCTGATCGAGGCCCGGCCCAGTGTCGCGGATGCCGAGATCGTCGCGGCGATCACCCATCTCTGCCGCTGTGGGGTTCAGCCGCGCCTCGTTGCGGCGATTCGGCGGGCGGCGGCGATGGCGCGGGGCGAGGAAGCCATTCTCGCGGCTCCCCCGCCCGGCATCGATCCGGCGGACGCGGCGCGGGCCGTTCCCGCGCTCGCCCCGCCCCGGCGTTAGGCGATCCCCGCGAGGCGGATCACCACCAGCGCCACCGCGCCGAGGATCACCAGCGACAGCGTGACCACCGCCGTCACCCGCGGCCCGGCGGCGGCGACGCTGCGCAGATCCACGCCGAGGCCGAGCGCCGCCATGGACACGATGGTGAGCAGCCCTGCGAGCTGGCCCGCGCCCGCCACCGCCACCTCCGGCAGCAGCCCCAGGGACCGCGCGGCGGCAAGCGCGAGGAAGGCAAGGATGAACCACGGCAGGAAGCGGGTGATGGAGGCGATGGAATGGCTGGCCACCGGCGCGCGCTCCGCGCCGTGGCGGCGGCCCATGATAAGCGAGAGCGTCATCACCACCGGCCCGAGCATCAGCACGCGCACCAGCTTCACCAGCGTGCCGAGCTGCACGGCGGCGACGCCCAGCGGAGCGGCGGCGGCCAGCACCTGCGGCACGGCATAGACGGTCAGCCCCGCCAGCGCGCCGCCGCCGTGCTGGCCGAGGCCCAGCACATGGGCGATGAGCGGGAGCAGCAGCACCACGGCCACGCCAAGCACGGCGGTGAAGGCGATCGAGGCGGCGACGTCGTCGCTCTCGGCATCGATCACCGGGGCGACGGCGGCGATGGCGGAATTGCCGCAGATCGCGTTGCCGCAGGCGATGAGCATGGCGAGCTTGCGCGGCAGGCCGAACAGCCGCCCGAGCGTGAAGCTCGCCGTGATGGAGATGGCGACCGCGGCGACGATCCCCGCCACCAGCGGCGCGCCCGCGCCGACGATCGCGCCGAGGCTGATCGTCGCGCCCAGCATCGCCACCGCCAGCTCGAGCAGCGTCTTGGCGGAAAAATGGATGCCCGCCTGCCAGCGCTCGGCGGGCGACCAGGCGGTGCGCACCGCGGTGCCGATCAAGATTGCCAGCACCAGCGCCTCCAGCCAGGCGCGACCGGTCAGCGCCACCTCGATCCGCTGCGCGGTGAGGGCGGCAAAGGTGACGGCTGCACACAGGACGATGCCCGGAAGAAGGCCCGAGCCGCGCTGCATGATCGTCGACGGAGCGGTGTGGAGAGGTGCGGTAGCCATGGCGCTGGAGTGCGCCCGACGGTTAGACAAATCCAATCGATTGATAATGTATAATCCATAGATTATAGTTATTGAATGACTCTGGAGCAGCTTCGTATCTTCGTCGGCGTCGCCGAACGGCTCAGCATGACGCGTGCGGCGGAGGCGCTGCATCTCACCCAGCCGGCGGTCAGCGCGGCGGTCGCGGCGCTGGAGGATCGGCACGCCACGCGGCTGTTCGACCGGGTCGGGCGGGGGCTGGCGCTGTCGGAGGCGGGGCGGGTGTTCCTGCCCGAGGCGAAGGCGGTGCTGGCGCGCGCGGCGGCGGCGCAGCGGATGCTCGACGATCTCGCCGGGCTCAGGCGGGGCGAACTGCGCCTCGCCGCGAGCCAGACGGTGGCGGGCTATTGGTTGCCGGCACGCATGGCGCGCTTCGCAGCCGCGCAGCCCGGCGTGAAGCTGTCGATGACGGTGGGCAACAGCACGCAGGCGGCGGCATCCGTGCTGGCGGGCGAGGCGGACCTCGCCTTCGTCGAGGGGCGGGTGGACGATCCGCACCTGCGCGCCGCCGAGGTGGGCGGCGATCGGCTCGGCCTCTATGTCGCGCCGGGGCATCCTTTGCTCGGCGCGCGGATCGATCGCGTCTCGTTGCGCCAGGCTGCCTGGGTGCTGCGCGAACCCGGATCGGGCACGCGCGACCATTTCGCGCAGGCGATCGCATCGGTGGGCGTGGCGTTGCCCGATCTCGACGTGCGGCTGGAGCTGCCCTCCAACGGGGCGGTGCTGGCGGCGGTGGAGGCGGGCGGGCTCGTCGCCGCCGTCTCCGATCTCGCGGCGGCGGCGCGGCTGGCGGCGGGGCATGTCGCGCGGCTCGACTTCCCGTTGCCGGAGCGCGCCTTCACCATGCTGGCGCATCGAGAACGGCATCGGAGCCGTGCCGCCGAGGCGTTCGTTGCGGCCTTGTGAGATGCTTTCCGATTGCTGACTAAGGGGTTCAGCGCCGTGTCATCCGGCCGGGCGCATTGCGGCGACATGGTGGCGCACGCTGCGCCCGCACGAATGGAAGGTGGAGTGGGATGCGACTGTTGATCTCCGCAATGTTGCTGGCTTCGGCCGCGGCGGCGCCGGCGGTGGCGCAGGATTGGAATCATGGCGGCCAGCATCAGGGCGGCGGCCAGCGTCAGGGTGGCGGCGACCATCATGGTGGTGGCGGCGGCTGGCAGGGCCGGGGGCAAGGGCAGGGACGACCCGGCCCGGCTCCGCAGGCGCAGCCGCGTCCGCAGGGGCAGCCCGGTGGCGGGCAGAACTGGGCCGACCATGGCGATCACGGCCGTCCGGGCGGCTGGCAGGGCGGCGGCGCGCAGCCGCGCCCCAACGTGCCGGCCAATGCCGGCCAGGTCCGCCCGCGCGAGGGGCATTGGGCGGGCAATAACGCCCCCGGCCGCCCCGGCGGCTGGGACCGCGGCGACCATCATGACGGCCGCCCCGGCGGCGGCGATTGGAACCATGGCCGTCCGGGCAATGCCGTTCCGGGGCGTCCGGGGGGCGACTGGGATCATGGCCGGCCCGGCTATGGCGGGGTGCATGTCCGCTCCGGCAACGACTGGAACCATGGTCGTCCGGGCGGGGGCTGGAACAGCGGATGGCGCAACGACAACCGCTATGACTGGCGCGGCTGGCGCGACGCGAACCGCGATCGCTTCCATGTCGGCCGCTATCGTCCGCCGTCGGGCTATGGCTGGGGCTATCGCCGCTACGGCATCGGCGTGCGGCTGGCGCCGTTGTTCTTCAGCTCGGCCTACTGGATCGCCGATCCGTGGGAATATCGCCTGCCGCCGGCTTACGGCCCCTATCGCTGGGTCCGCTATTACAACGACGCGCTGCTGGTCGATGTCTCCACCGGCTATGTGGTCGACGAGATACCGGACTTCTTCTGGTAGGCGAGGCGGGATCGCGGGAACGGCCCGGCGCGGGGGAACCCTCGCGCCGGGTCTTTCGTTATCGGCGCCCGGCGATCGGCCCGGCCGACATGAAGACGAAATCACGAATATCGAAGATGAATCCCGGATAAAAGCATCATTCCGGCGGCGTTCATATCGATCGTGGCAAATCAAAGCTATCGGCAGGGTGTGATTTCCAACCAGGCCCGAAACAGAGAGGGATGTTCAACATGCGTAAGCTCATTCTCGCTTCCGCGCTCATGGCGACGCTGCTGCCGGCGGCGGCCATGGCCCAGTCCTATGGCGAGGTTCGCCACGACCAGCGCGAGATTCGTCAGGATCAGCGCGATCTGAACCGCGCTTATGCCCGTGGCGACCGTCATGACGTCCGCGATGCGCGCCGCGATCTGCGCAATGACCGCCGCGAGGCCCGTGGCGACTGGCGCGACTATCGCCGCTCGCATCCCGAAGCTTTCCGCGGCCCGGCCTATGTCGGCCCGCGCGCCGGCTGGCGCTATCGTCCGGTCGCGGTCGGCTATCGCTTCGAGCCGGGCTTCTACAATCGCCGCTACTGGATCGATCCGGTCCGTTACCGCCTGCCCCCGGTCGTCGGCTATCAGCGCTGGGTCCGCTACGGCAACGACGTGGTGCTGGTCGACACCCGCTCGGGCCGCGTCCTGAACGTCTATGGCGGGTTCTTCTTCTAAGACGCCTTGCTTGCCGGTGTGACGGCCGGTCGATAAGCCTCCGCGATCCATCTGAATCGCGGAGGCTTTCCCGATGACCGTTGCCCGTTCCCTTCGCACCTTCCTGCTCGCCGCCGCGCTGCTGCCCGCGTCCGCTTATGCCGCGCCCGCCACGCCCGACGCCGCGACGCGTCTCCACAGGCTGTTCGCCGACACCGACGAGGGGCTGCTCAAGCGCAATCCGCTCCAGGCGCTCTATCGCGGCGACCTGCGCTATGCCGACCAGATCGGCGATCTCTATTCCGACGCCCATTATGCCGGCGAGAAGACCGCCGACGAGGATGCGCTGAAGCAGCTCTCGGCCATCCCGCGCGCCTCGCTCGATCCGACCGACCGGATCGCCTACGACACGTTCAAGCGGAACACCGAGATCGATCTCGAAAGCTATCGCCCCGATCTGCTCAAGGTCGCGGAGGTGATGCCGATCAACCATTTCTATGGCCTGCACCTCGATTATGCGGACCTCTCCTCCGGGCAGGGCGCGGCGCCGTTCAAGACGGTGAAGGATTATGAGGACGCGCTGAAGCGCCACGCCCAATATCCGCATCTGGTCGACGAGATCATCGCCCGCTTCCGCCAGGGCATCGCCGCCGGCATCGTCGAGCCCAAGCTGGTCGTGAACAACATGATCGACGAGCTGACGCTTCAGGCCGCGGGCGGCGTCGAGGGCACGCCCTATTACGGCCCGGTGAAGAGCTTCCCGGACACGATTCCGGCCGCCGATCAGGCGCGCCTGCGCGATGCCTACACGACGGCCATCCGCGACGGCATCCTGCCCGCCAACGCGAAGCTGCTGGCTTTCCTCAAGACCGAATATCTGCCGCACGCGCGCGATACGGTGGGTCTGGGGGCGCTGCCCGGCGGCAAGGCCTATTATAATTACCTGATCGAGCAGAACACGACGCTGCCGATGACCGCGGAGGAGGTCCACCAGTTGGGCCTGAACGAGGTGGCGCGGATCACCAGGCAGCTGGAGGCCGTGAAGGCCAAGGTCGGCTTCAAGGGCGATCTCCACGCCTTCTTCCACTACATGACCACCGACCCCAAGTTCGCGCCGCCCTCGCGCGACTGGCTCCAGGCGCGCTACCGCCAGATTCAGGCGCGGATCGAGCAGCGCATCCCCGAGCAGTTCTCGCTCGTCCCCAAGACGCCGTTCGAGATCCGCGCCGAGCCGGCCTACAAGGAGAAGTCCTCCGCGGCCGGCGAATATATGCAGGGCTCGGCGGACGGCACGCGTCCGGGCGTGTTCTATTACAACGGATACGACCTCCCGACCCGCTTCACCTGGGGCGAGGAGACGCTGTTCCTGCACGAGGCGATCCCCGGCCATCATTTCCAGATCAGCCTGGCGCAGGAGAATACCAAGCTCCCCAACTTCATGCGTTTCGGCGGCAACACGGCGTTCGTCGAGGGCTGGGCGCTCTATTCGGAATCGCTCTGGCCGGAGCTGGGGATGGAGACCGATCCGTACCAGCGCTTCGGCGGCCTCAATGACGAGATGCTGCGCGCGATGCGTCTGGTGGTGGACAGCGGCATCCACGCGATGGGCTGGACCCGCGATCAGGCGATCACCTACATGACCACCAACTCCGCCATGGGGAAGGCGGACGTCACCGCTGAGGTCGAGCGCTACATCGCCATTCCGGGGCAGGCGCTGGCCTACAAGGTCGGCCAGCTCACCATCCTCAAGGAAAAGGCCAAGGCCAAGGCGGCGCTCGGGGCCAGGTTCGATCCCCGCGCGTTCCATGCGCAGGTACTCGACACGGGGGCTCTGCCGATGACGGTGCTGGAAAAGAAGATTGACGACTGGATCGCCGCGCAGAAGGGGAAGTGAGCGTCATGGCATCCGAACCCGTCCGCGCGCCCCGCCTTGCCGTCCTGATCGATGCGGACAATGCCAGCGCGCGGATCGCGCCCGGCCTGTTCGAGGAGATCGCCAAGATCGGCGAGGCGAGCGTGCGGCGGATCTATGGGGACTTCTCCAGTCCCCGCCTGAAGTCGTGGGCGGACATCCTCGCCGCCCACGCCATCCTGCCGCACCAGAACTTCGCCTACACGCAGGGCAAGAACGCCTCTGACATCGCGCTGGTGATCGATGCGATGGACCTGCTCCATTCGGGGCGGTTCGACGGCTTCTGCCTCGTCTCGTCGGACAGCGACTTCACCCGCCTCGCGGCGCGCATCCGCGAGCAGGGCGTCGATGTCTATGGCTTCGGCGAGCAGAAGACGCCGGAGGCGTTCCGGCAGGCGTGCCGCCGCTTCATCTACACCGAGAACCTGTTGCCCGAAGCCCCCGCCGCCGACGAGCCCGAACGGCCCGATGCGCGCCCCGCCTCGGTGGCACGCCCGGCGAGCGCGGCGGTGCCGCTGCTGCGCCGCGCGGTGGCGCAGCTCGAAGATGATGATGGCTGGGTGACGCTCGGCGGTGTCGGGCAGCGACTCTCGACGCTCGCTCCCGATTTCGACCCGCGCACCTTCGGTCAGGCCAAGCTGGTGACGCTGGTGGAGAAGACCGGGGCGTTTGAGGTACGCCGGACCAGCGGACGCGCGATCCACATCCGCCCGAAACCGAAAGCCTAGCTGATCGAGCCGAACGGCAGGAGCTGCTTGGCGATCCGCGCGGCGGCGTCGCCCTTGCCGGCCTGAAGCGACGGGATCAGCCGGGCGGCGGCGCGCTGCATGATGCGGTCGAGCGGGGTCGGCGCGGGCGTCGCGGCGGCGCGTTCGGCGAGGCGCAGCGCGGTGGCGGTGTCCGACGTGTCGAGCTTGATGCGGATCAGCGCCGCATAGGCCGGGAAGAAGGCGCGGTTGCTGCCCATCTCCACCGCCTTGTCGAGTGCCGCCAGCCCCTTTGCCCGGCTCGCGCCGAGCAGCGCGCGGGCGAGGAAATCGCCCAGATCGCCGACCGCCGTCAGATGCCAGCCGGCAAGCGCGACCTGCGTCTCGGCATCGCGTGGATCGGCGGCGGCGATGGCCTCCAGCGCGCTGTGGGCGGCCTTGGCGTCCGACGGCGAGCGGGTGAGCTGGCCGCGATAGCCGATGCCCAGCGCGTGCTGGAGTTGCGCCTCATGGTCGGAGACCGTGCGCGTCTCGGCGATCGCCTCGTTGACGAGCGCCAGCGCCTGCGCCTTGTCGTGCGTGCCGAAGGCGGCGCGGATGAGGGTATCGCGCGGGCTCTCGGCCTGGGCCGAGCCGGCGATGGTGGTGACGATGGCGATCGCGGCGGCGCCGCGCAGAACTGGATGCATGACGGCTCCTTATTCCGGGGCCGGACGTGAATGTCGACTGACTGCGGCGAGATGGCGGAAGGCAGGGAAGCTCCGCATGGCCGCGCCGCGCGAACCCGGATCGCGCGGGCATCGATCCGAAAGGGCGGGCCGTGAGGATGAACGCATCACGGCCCGATCGGTTCTTCGCTCAGCCTGTCCGGGCGAGCGCGTCGGCGATGAGCTGGCGCGTCTCGGCAAGGCCGTAGAGCGCCGCGAAGCTGCCCATGCGCGGCCCCTGGCTGGAGCCGAGCAGCGTCTCGTAGAGCGTCCTGAACCAGTCGCGCAGCGATTCGAACGGGTGCGCCTTGCCGCACTCATAGACCTCGAACTGGATCGCCTCGGCGTCCGCATCGGCGGGGAGGGCGGCGAAGCGCGCGTCGAGATCGGCGAGCGCGGCCTTCTCCATCTCCGTCGGCGCGCGGCGCTGGAGCGTGGCGGCCACGAAATCGCGGAAATAGGCGACGGCATAGCCGAGCAGCTTGTCCAGCTCCGGGTGCGTCTCGGGGCTCACCTGCGGGGCGTAGCGCTGGACGTAGCGCCACAGCAGCGCCTTGTCCTCGGTCATCGCCACGCTGACGAGGTTGAGCAGCAGGCCGAAGCTGAGCGGCATGTCGACCGCCGGCACCTGGCCCAGATGGACATGATGGACGGGGTTGCCGAGCTGCTGCTCGATCGGCTGGGTCGGATAGGTAGCGAGGAACTGGTAATACTCATCCACCGCGCGCGGGATCACGCTGAAGCTCAGCGCGCGGGCCTTCCTGGGCTCGCGATAGATGTAGAAGGCGAGGCTCTCGATCGGGGCGTAGGTCAGCCATTCCTCGATCGTCAGGCCGTTGCCCTTGGTCTTCGAAATCTTGGCGCCATGCTCGTCGAGGAACATCTCGTAGTTGAAGCCGTCGGGCGGCGTCGCGCCGAGCACGCGGGCGATCTTGCCGGACTGGATGACCGAATCGATCAGATCCTTGCCCGCCATCTCGTAATCGACCCCGAAGGCGACCCAGCGCAGCGCCCAGTCGACCTTCCACTGCGCCTTGGCGAGCCCGCCCAGCACCGACTGCTCGCGGCGTTCGCCCGAGACGAGATCGATGTAGGCGACGAGGCCGGCGTCCGCATCGACCACCTCGATCGGCACCTGGAGCACCTTGCCGGTCTCGGGGTGGATCGGGAAGATCGGCGAATAGGTCTTGCGGCGCTCCTCGCCGAGCGTCGGCAGCATCACGCCCATGATCTTGTCGTAATGGCGCAGGATGGACTTCAGCGTCTCGTCGAAGCGGCCGTCGGCATAGGCCTCGGAGGCGGGGATGAACTCGTAATCGAAGCCGAACTGGTCGAGGAAGCTGCGCAGGCGCGCATTGTTGTGGGCGGCGAAGCTCTCATGCGTGCCGAACGGATCGGGCACGCGGCTCAAGGGCAGGTCGAGATGGGCGTGGAGCATCTCCTGCTCGGGCAGATTGCCCGGCACCTTGCGCATCCCGTCCATGTCGTCGGAGAAGGCGACGAGGCGCGTCCTGCCGCCGGTCATCTCCTCATAGGCATTGCGCACCATCGACGTGCGCGCCACCTCGGTGAAGGTGCCGATATGCGGCAGGCCCGAGGGGCCGTAGCCTGTCTGGAACAGCATCGCCGCATCGGCGGGTTTCCCCTCCGGCCACCGTTTCATCAGCTTGCGCGCTTCCTCATAGGGCCAGGCCTTGCTGGCGAGGGCGGCGGTGCGGTGATCGGGGGCGGTGGCTGGAGTGTCGGTCATGATGCCCGCTCCTTTAAGGGCATCGTCATCCCAGCGAAAGCTGGGATCTCGTCGGGGCGGGCGCCGTGGTCCCTCCGGGAGATTCCGGCTTTCGGCAGGGTGGCGGAGAAGAAGAGACGGAGGTCGTTTCCCTTCCGTTCGCTCCGCCTTATACAAAGCGGGTGACTCCCTTCCTGCTGCCGCCCCTCGCTCTCCACGCCACCCATGGCGGCATCTGGGTTGCCGAACGGGACGGCCCGACGCGCGCGGTGTCGCGGGGGGAGGCGATCGCGCTCGCCGCCGAGCGGCCGCTGGTGATGCTCAACACGCCGCTGGTGGGCCAGCGCCTCGGCTATGCCGAGATCAACGGGCTCGATCTGCTGGAGCTGTTCGCCTTCCTCCATCCGGCGCGCTTCGCGGTGCCGACGCCCGCCGGCATGGCCCGCGCATTGGGGCTGGAGCCGCCCGCCGACGATGCTTCCGCCACGGCCACCTTGCTCGCCTGCGCCGACAGGCTCCTCATGGTGGCGGAGGGCGACTGGCCCGAGCGGCATGGCGCGTGGGACGTGGCGCACGCGCTCGGCCGCCTGCGCTGGCCCTGGGCGCAGGCGCTGATCCAGCGCATGACCGAGCCCGAGCGGACCGAGCGCGGCCTCTTCGCCAAGCTCCCCGAATGGGAGGAGGTGGCGCCGCGCCCGGCACCCCGCACCGTCAGCATCGGCGAGGGGGATGCGGTGGAGCGGCTGGCCACGCTCACCGGGCAGGGCGCCGAGGCTCGCCCCGGCCAGCGGGCTTATGCCGCCGCCGTCGCCCATGCCTTCGCGCCGCGCATGGCGGAGGGGCGCCCCCGCGTGATGCTGGCCGAGGCCGGCACGGGCATCGGCAAGACGCTCGGCTATCTCGCCCCCGCCGGCCTGTGGGCGGAGCGGGCCGAGGGGACGGTGTGGATCTCGACCTACACGCGCGCCCTGCAACGCCAGCTCGACCGCGAGACCGAGCGGCTCTTCCCCGATCCGGCGGTGCGGCGGCAGAAGGTGGCGGTGCGCAAGGGGCGCGAGAATTATCTCTGCCTGCTCAATCTGGAGGACGCGCTGTTCGGCGGCTTCCAGGGCCGCGCGGCGGTGCTGGCGCAGCTCGTGGCGCGCTGGGCGGCCTATACGCGCGACGGCGACATGGTGGGCGGCGACCTTCCCGGCTGGCTGCCGACGCTGTTCCGCCGCGCCGGCGCCACCGCGCTCACCGACCGGCGCGGCGAGTGCGTCTATGCCGGCTGCCCGCATTATCGCCGCTGCTTCATCGAACATTCGGTGCGCCGCGCCGAGGAAGCGGACATCGTCATCGCCAACCATGCGCTGGTCATGCTGCTCGCCGAGCGGCGGCGCGAAGAGGGACGGGCGCTCGGCCGGATCGTGTTCGACGAAGGGCATCACCTGTTCGACGCCGCCGACTCGACCTTCTCCTCCGCGCTGACGGGGCAGGAGGCGATCGAGCTGCGCCGATGGATCGTCGGCCCCGAACGTGCCTCGCGCGGGCGGCGGCGGGGCCTGTCGGCGCGGCTGGCGGACGTCGTCTCCTATGACGAGGCGGGCGCGCTGGCGCTCGATGCGGTGGTGCAGGGCGCGCAGGCGCTGGTCGCGGACGGCTGGCTCGGCCGGATCGGCGAAGGTCTGCCGATGGGGCCGGTCGAGAAGCTGCTCGCGGCGGTGCGCGGGGCCGTGCTCGCCCGCGCCACGGCGGCGGATGCGGGATATGGCATCGAGACCGAGGCGGTCGCACTCGACGGCGCCACGATCGAGGCGGCGGGCGAGGCCTCCACCGCGCTCGAACAATTGATGCGCCCGATGGTGGCGCTGAGCGGCCGCCTGCTCGCGGTGCTGGAGGAAGCGCCCGACTGGCTCGACGGCCCGGCCCGCGCGCGCATCGAAGGGGCGGCGGCCGGGCTCGGCACGCGGGCGCGGATGATCGCGGGCTGGCTGGCGCTGCTCGGGCGGCTTGGCGGCGAGGTCGATCCCGATTTCGTCGACTGGCTGGCGGTGGACCGCATCGAGGGCCGCGAGTTCGACATCGGGCTGCACCGGCACTGGCTCGATCCCGGCCGGCCGCTCGCGTCCACCGTGCTCGCGCCCGCGCATGGCGTGCTGGTGACGTCCGCGACGCTGACGGGCGCGGCCAACTCGCCCGAGGCCGGCTGGGCACGGGCCGAAGCGCGCGCCGGCACCCGTCATCTCGATACGGCGGTGGAGCATTTCGCCGCCGCCAGCCCGTTCGACTATGCCAAGGCGGCCGAAGTGCTGGTCGTCACCGATCTCAAGCGCGGCGACATGCCCCAGCTCGCCCACGCCTATGCCCGGCTGATCGAGGCGTCGCGGGGCGGCACGCTCGGCCTGTTCACCGCGATCGCGCGGCTGAAGGCGGTCTATGCCCGCATCGCCGACCATCTCGCCCGCGAAGGCCTGCCGCTCTACGCCCAGCATGTCGATCCGATCGACACCGGCACGCTGGTCGATATCTTCCGCGACGATCCGCGCGCCTCGCTGCTCGGCACCGATGCGCTGCGTGACGGCATCGACGTGCCCGGCCATTCGCTCCGCCTCGTGGTGATGGAGCAGGTGCCGTGGCCGCGCCCTAACGTGCTTCACGCGGCGCGGCGGGCGGCGGGCGGCGGCTCGGCCTATGACGACGAAGTGGTGCGCGCGCGGCTCGCGCAGGCGTTCGGGCGGCTGATCCGCCGGGGCGACGATCGCGGGCGCTTCGTGCTGCTCTCCTCCGCCACGCCGTCGCGGCTGCTCGATGCGTTTCCGGCGGGCGTCCGCGTCCGGCGGGTGACTCTCGACGAAGCGGTGGCGGCCGTCGCAAGCGGCCTTCCCACGGCCGGCCCGATCGGGCATCACCCAGCGGAGGTCGGCAGCGGGGAGGTGGCATGAAGCGGCTGATTACCTTCCGCCACGCCAAATCGGGCTGGGATCAGCCTGCGATCCGCGATTTCGACCGTGCCCTCAACGACAAGGGCCGCCGCGCCGCTGCGACCATGGGGCGGCATATGCGCCAGCTCGGGCTGCGCTTCGATTCGGTGGTCGCGTCTCCCGCGGTGCGCGTCGCCGAGACGCTGGACGCGATGTTCGACGGCTATGGCCGCCGCATGGCGCCGAGCTGGGACCGGCGCGCCTATCTCGCCACCGCCGCGACGCTGCTGGAGATGGTGCAGGAGACGCCCGACGGGGTCGAGGCGCTGATGCTGGTCGGCCACAATCCGGGGCTGGAGGAGCTGGTGCTGCTGCTCGCCGGATCGGAAGGGCCGACGGACGGCGGCACGCGCGATTCGATCGGGGAGAAATATCCCACCGCCAGCGTCGCCGAGATCCATTTCGACGCCGACCATTGGCAGGATATCCACGCCGGCGACGGGCATCTCGTCCGCTTCATCCGCCCGCGCGATCTCGATCCCGCGCTGGGGCCGGACCGGCGCCTCTGAGCGGCCTCAGCCCGCCGCGAGCAGATCGGCGAGCTGCGAGCGGATCGCGCGCAATTCGTCGAGCGGCACCGATGGCGTCATGATCGGCGCGGGCCGTGGGGCCGCGACCACCGCCACCGGCTCCGCATCGGGCGCTCCCCTGGCGGCGAGCAGCTTCTGCACACCCTTCACCGTATAGCCGTCGCGGTTGAGCAGCGTGTGGATGCGGCGGGCCAGCGTCACGTCGGCGGGCCGGTAATAGCGGCGATTGCCGGCGCGCTGGATCGGTTTCAACTGCGGAAAGCGCGTTTCCCAATAGCGCAGCACATGCTGCGCCACGCCCAGTTCTTCCGAAACCTCGCCGATGGTGCGGAAGGCGGCGTCGGATTTATCCATGCTCTCGTTCAACTTGCCTCTGCGATGCGATCGCGCAGCATGTTGCTGGCGCGGAAGGTGAGAACCCGGCGAGGCGCGATCGGCACCTCGACGCCGGTCTTGGGGTTGCGGCCGATGCGCTCGCCCTTGTCGCGCAGCACGAAGGTGCCGAAGCCGGAGATCTTGACGTTCTCGCTGTTCGCCATCGCGCCGCACATCAGCGACAGCACCTGTTCGACCATGGAGGCCGAATCCGCGCGCGACAGGCCGATCTCGCGATGGACCACATCGCTGAGGTCCGCACGCGTCAAGGTCTCGATATCGGCCATGAATTCCCCCCCGTCAGGACTCGTATTGCAGACCCGCAATATTAGCGGCACCGAGGGCGGCCGCCAATGGGGGCTTGCGATCGGCCGGTATCAGTAGCGGACGACCGCCGCGCCCCAGGTGAAGCCGCCGCCCATCGCCTCGAGGACGAGCAGGTCGCCGCGCTTGATGCGGCCGTCGCGCACCGCGACGTCGAGCGCCAGCGGCACCGAGGCGGCCGACGTGTTGGCATGTTCGTCGACGGTTACGATGACGCGCTCGGCCGGCAGGTCGAGCTTGCGCGCGGTGGCGTCGAGGATGCGGGCGTTCGCCTGGTGGGGAACCAGCCAGTCGATGTCGGCGGGCGTGAGGCCGGCTTCGGCCAGCACTTCGCCGAGCACCGAGGCGAGGTTGACCACGGCATGGCGAAACACCTCGCGGCCCTTCATGCGGACCTTGCCGACCGTGCCGGTGGTCGACGGGCCGCCGTCGACGAACAGCAGCTCGTTATGGCGCCCGTCCGCGTGGAGGCGCGACGAGAGCAGGCCGCGCGCGGCCTTGTCGGCGGGATCGGCGGCGCTCGTCTCTGCGCGCAGCACCACGGCGCCGGCGCCATCGCCGAACAGCACGCAGGTGGCGCGATCCTGCCAGTCGAGGATGCGGCTGAACGTCTCGGCGCCGATCACCAGCGCGGCCTTGGCCGCCCCGCCGCGCATCATGCTCTCGGCGACCGACAGCGCGTAGAGGAAGCCCGAGCACACCGCCTGCACGTCGAACGCCACGCAGTCGTTGATGCCGAGCGCGGCCTGCACCTTGGTGGCGGACGCCGGGAAGGTCTGGTCCGGGGTCGCGGTGGCGAGGACGATCAGGCCGATCTCGCTCGCATCCATGCCGGCGGCCTCGAGCGCCTTGCGCGCGGCGTCGGTGGCGAGAGAGGATGTCGTCTCGTCCTCGGCGGCGATGTGGCGGGCGCGGATGCCGGTGCGCTCGACGATCCACTCGTCGGAGGTGTCCACCGTCTCGGCCAGCTCGGCGTTGGTGACGCGGCGGCGGGGGAGGGCGGAGCCGGTCCCCGCGATCACGGCGCGCAGGACGGGGGCGGAGATCGGAAGCTGATCGGTCATTTCACCGCGATCGATTCGGAAGGGGAGGTTGCCCGATAATCGGCGAGATCATGGGCGATGCGGCGGGCCAGATCCTCGCGCAGCACCTTGGCGGCGACCGCGATGGCGTTGGCGACGCCCTTGTCGTCGGCGCCGCCATGGCTCTTCACGACGATGCCGTTGAGGCCGAGGAAGATCGCGCCATTATGGTTGTTCGGATCGAGATGGACGCGCAGCAGGTGCAGCGCCGGCTTCGACAGCAGGAAGCCCATCTTCGAACGGAACGAGCTGCTGAACGAGCGGCGGAGCAGATCGGTGACGAAGCGCACCGTGCCCTCGGCCGTCTTGAGCGCGATATTGCCCGAGAAGCCGTCCGACACGACCACGTCGACATCGCCGCGGCTGATCCGGTTGCCCTCGATGAAGCCGATGAATTCGAGCGGCAGCGAGGCCGAGGCGTCGCGCAGCATCTGCGCGGCGCGCTTCAGCTCCTCGGTGCCCTTCAGCTCTTCGGTGCCGATGTTGAGCAGCGCCACCTTGGGGCGCGCGATGTCCAGCGCGGTGCGCGAATAGGCGGCGCCCATCAGCGCGAACTGGACGAGATTGTTGGCGTCGCACTCGGTGTTGGCGCCGAGGTCGAGCATCACCGTGTCGGTCTCGCCGAGGCTGGGCATCAGGGCGGACAGCGCCGGCCGGTCGATGCCCGGCATGGTGCGCAGCGCGAGCTTGGACATCGCCATCAGCGCGCCGGTGTTGCCCGAAGACACGGCAGCCCCCGCATCGCCGTCCTTCACGGCGGCGATGGCGAGGCCCATCGACGTGGTCTTGGCGCGGCGGATCGCCTGACTCGGCTTGTCGTCACCCGAAATCATATCAGGCGCGTGCCGAACCTCACACGCGGCCGCGAGGCCGCGATGGCGTGCAAGCTCCGGCCCGACGACGGCTTCGTCGCCGACGATCAGGAATTTCAGATCGGGAGCCCGCGACAGGGCCAGAGCGGCGCCTGCCAGCATCGTGGCCGCCCCGCCATCTCCTCCCATCGCATCGATGGCGATCCGCGGCGCGTCCACGATCAATCCGCCTTTTGCGTGCGTAAGATCAGGCCTCGGCCGAGACGATCTCGCGGCCGTTATAATGGCCGCACGCGTTGCACAGGTTATGCGGGCGCTTCAGTTCGCCGCAGTTCGGGCATTCCTGGAACGCCTGCACGGTCAGCGCATCGTGGCTGCGACGCATGTTGCGCCGCGAGGGCGAGGTCTTTCGCTTGGGGACGGCCATCTCGGCACCTTCGTTCGTTCAATGGATGCGGGGCCGCATACCATCCAAATCGCCACAGCCTTCACGGCCGCGGACCATTCAGCGGCCAGCCTCGACGCGAGTGGCCGCCCTATACCGAATTTCCGCGCTGTTGCAAGCAGGCGCTTGCCATGCGAGCGAGGAAGACCCTTTCTTGAGCCTCGGGAGCCCGTCCGCCAATGCCCTCCGTTTCGTTGACCTTCGCGGGCGCGCTGGCGCTCCTGAACCTCTGGCTGGCCTTCCGCGTGATCCAGGTGCGGCGCTCGGGCAAGGTGCTGGTGGGCGACGGCGACAATCCGCTGCTCGTCTGCCGGATGCGGGCGCAGGCGAATTTCGTCGAATATACACCCTTCGTCCTGATCCTGATGGCGCTGATCGAGATCGCCGGCGGGCCGAAGCCGTGGCTGTGGGGAATCGGCATCGTCTATGTGCTGGGCCGAATCGTCCACGCCTTCGGGATGGACAGGCGCTCCATGCCCAATCCCGCGCGTGGGGTGGGCGCCTGCGTCACCTGGGCGATCCTGCTCGGCCTCGGCCTGTGGGCGATCTGGATGGCCTCCCATGCGCCGGCGGCCGTCCATTATCTCTGAGGCGGGGCGTCAGCCGAACTGCGAATCGGCCACGAACGGGTTGGTCCGGCGCTCCACCCCGAAGGTGGAGGTCGGGCCGTGGCCCGGCACGAAGGCGACGTCGTCGCCCATCGGCCAAAGTCGAGTGGTGATCGAGTCGATCAACGTGGCATGATCGCCCATCGGGAAGTCGGTCCGCCCGATCGACCCGCGGAAGAGGACATCTCCGACGAGAGCGAATCGCGATTCGGGGTGGAGGAACACGACATGGCCGGGGGTGTGCCCCGGCGTGTGGCGGACGTGCAGGGTGAGTTCGCCCACCGTCACGGTGTCGCCGTCGACCAGCCAGCGGTCCGGCTCGAAGCTCCGGCTCGGAATCTGCCACTGGCGGCCATCGTCGTCGAGGCGCGCGATCCAGAAGCGATCCGCCTCGTGAGGGCCTTCGATCGGCACGCCGAGCTTCGCGGCCAGCACGCCCGCCTGCCCGCAATGATCGACATGGCCATGGGTGAGCAGCAGCTTCTCCACCGTCACGCCGTGCCGGGCGGCCGCCGCTTCCAATCGATCCAGATCGCCGCCGGGATCGACGAACGCGCCGCGCATCGTCTTGGTACACCAGAGCAAGGTGCAGTTCTGCTGGAAGGCGGTGACGGGAACCACCGCCGCGCGCAGCGGCGGGACGGGCTTGGCGGGCGTGTCGGTCATGCCCCGCCTGATGGGCACGCGCCGCCGGCGATGCAAGCGCATGGTTCGGAGAGGCTTGCCCCGATCGCCCCGTCGCGGGCAGGGAGGCTGGGATGACCGTCGCTCCGTCCCTTCCGCGCCTCGACCGTTCGCGCCCCTTCGTGCTGCTCGACGACGCGACCGGGGCGGGGACCGGCCCGGCGCGGCTCTATCGCGATCCGGCAGAGGTGGTGACCGCCTCCACCCGCGAGGGGCTGGCCGAGGCGTTCGCGGCGCTGCGCGCGGCGCAGGCGCGGGGGCTCCATGCGGCGGGGTGGATCGCCTATGACGCGGGCGCTCCGGGCGAGGCATCGACCGGCGCGGTGGGCGAGGGGCCGCTGCTCTGGTTCGGCCTGTTCGAGCGCTACGAGACGATTCCCGCCGCCGACGTGCCGTCGCTGTTTCCCGATCCGGCGGGCGCGTGGGCGGGGGCGCCGGCGCCGCGCATCGCCTTCGCCGCCTATGCCGAGGCCTTTGCCCGCGTGGAGGCCTATATCGCGGCGGGCGACATCTATCAGGCCAACCTCACCTTTCAGGCGGATGTGGCGACGGCGGGCGATCCGCTGGCGCTCTATGCCCGCATCCGGGGCCGGGCCGCGGCGGGGTGGGGCGGCATCGTCCATGACGGACGGCGGACCCTGCTCTCCTTCTCGCCCGAGATGTTCTTCCGTCTCGACGGCCGGCGCATCGAGGCGCGCCCGATGAAGGGCACGGCGACGCGGGGCGCGGATCCTCTCGCCGACGCCGAGGCGATCCGCACCCTCGCCAGCGACGCCAAGCAGCGGGCCGAGAATCTCATGATCGTCGATCTGATCCGCAACGACCTGTCGCGGATCGCGGTGCCGGGCAGCGTCGCGGTGCCGGCGCTGTTCACGGTCGAGACCTATCCGACCATCCACCAGATGACCTCCACCGTCACCGCCGAACTGGCCGAAGGCGGCGATGCGGTCGGCGTGCTGGAGGCGGCCTTTCCCTGCGGCTCCATCACCGGCGCGCCCAAGCTGCGCGCCATGGAGATCGCCGCCGAGGTCGAGCAGGGGCCGCGTGGCGCCTATACCGGCGCGATCGGGCGGATCGACGCGGGCGGGGACGCCGCCTTCAACGTTGCCATCCGCACGCTGACCATCGGCGAGGCGGGGCGGGCCGCGATCGGGCTCGGCTCGGGCATCGTCGCCGATTCGGATGTCGGGGCGGAGTGGCGCGAATGCCTTGCCAAGGGCGGCTTCATCGGTGCGGCCTGTCCGCCCTTCGATCTCCTCGAGACGATGCTGTTCGATCCCCTTGAAGGGGTGATGGAGCTGGAGCGTCACTTGCTGCGCCTGAAGCGCTCGACGCAGGCGCTGGGCTTCGTCTTCAACCGGCACGACGTTCGCAACGAGCTTCAGGCGGCGACCTTCCGGCTGCGCGATCCGGCTCGGGTCCGGCTCCGCGTCTCGCGCACGGGCCGCGCCGCGGTGGAGGTGCGCCCGCTGCCCGCTCCGCCGATCGAGCCGGTGGTGGCGCCGGTCGTGCCGCTGTCGGTCGACCCGTCGGACTTCCGCCTCGCCCACAAGACCAGCGACCGCGCCTTCCACGATGCGGCGCGGGCCGGGCATTTCGAGGTGCTGTTCGTCCGGCCCGACGGGCTGCTCACCGAGGGCAGCTTCACCAATCTTTTCGTGCGCGGCGAGGATGGCCGGCTGCGCACGCCTCCTCTGGCGCGCGGGCTGCTCCCCGGCATCCTGCGCGAACGGCTGCTCGCCGAGGGGCAGGCGGTCGAATCGGATATCGTCGAGGCCGATCTTCGGGACGGATTCTTGCTTGGAAATGCGCTTCGAGGATTGATTCGAGCGCGGTTGCCCTGATGCGCGACATCCGGCTATAGGCCCGCCCGTCCTTTTCCTCCCACCGGAAAGCCTTGTCCCATGCGAACCACGTCGGAAGCGCTCGGCCGTATCCAGCCGTCCGCCACCCTTGCCATGACCAGCCGCGTGCTGGACCTGAAGCGCCAGGGCATCGACGTGATCGGCCTCGGCGCCGGCGAGCCCGACTTCGACACGCCCGACTTCGTGAAGGACGCCGCGATCGAGGCGATCCGTCAGGGCAAGACCAAATACACCAATGTCGACGGCACCGCCGAGCTGAAGGAAGCGATCGCCGCCAAGTTCAGGCGCGACAACGGCCTCTCCTACGAGACCAGCCAGATCAGCGTGAACGTTGGCGGCAAGCACACGCTGTTCAACGCGCTGGTCGCGACCGTCGATGCGGGCGACGAGGTCATCATCCCGGCGCCTTACTGGGTGAGCTACCCGGATATCGTGCAGTTCGCGGGCGGCACGCCGGTCATCATCAAGGCGGGCGCGGACCAGGCCTACAAGATCCGCCCCGAGCAGCTCGAAGCGGCGATCACGCCGAAGACGCGCTGGGTGATCCTGAACTCGCCGTCCAACCCGACCGGCGCTGCTTACTCGGCCGCCGAGCTGAAGGCGCTGGGCGAGGTGCTGGAGCGCCACCCGCAGGTCTTCGTGATGGCCGACGATATGTACGAGCATATCGTCTATGACGATTTCGAGTTCGCCACGATCGCGCAGGTCTGCCCGTCGCTCTACGAGCGCACGCTGACGGTGAACGGCACGTCCAAGGCCTATGCGATGACCGGCTGGCGCATCGGCTTCGCCGGCGGCCCGCGGTGGCTCATCAAGGCGATGGCGAAGCTCCAGTCGCAGTCGACCTCCAACCCCTGCTCGATCGCGCAGGCGGCGGCGACCGCGGCGCTCAACGGCCCGCAGGACTTCCTCAAGGAGCGCGCCGCCGCCTTCCAGCGCCGCCGCGATCTGGTGGTGGCGGGCCTCAATGCCATCCCCGGCATCCATTGCCCGACGCCCGAAGGCGCCTTCTACGTCTATCCCGACGTCTCGGGCCTGATCGGCAGGACGACGCCGGGCGGCCTCCTCATCGACACCGACGAGAAGCTGGTCGGCTATCTGCTCGACGAGGGCCGGGTGGCGGCGGTGCATGGCGGCGCCTTCGGCCTCGAGCCGGCGTTCCGCGTCAGCTACGCGACCTCCGACGCGCTGCTGACCGAGGCGTGCAACCGCATTGCCGAGGCGGTCCACGCGCTGCGCTGATCTGTAACCGATCGGGGGCGCCGAACGGATCAGGGGGCATGTTCCCCTGATAAGGCGCCCCCGATGCCCCGTTCTCTTCCCCTGGCCGTTGCGCTGGTTGCCGGCGCGGCCTTCTTCCTCGCCGTCCAGCCGGGCATTGCCGCCGAAGCGGTGGTGAAGGCGCCGGCTCCGGCACTCACCGAACCCGTCTCCGGTCATCGCGAGACCGCAATCTTCGCCGGCGGCTGTTTCTGGGGCGTGCAGGGCGTGTTCGCCCATGTGAAGGGCGTGGTCGACACCACCTCGGGCTATACCGGCGGCCGCGCCTCGACCGCCCAATATGAGGATGTCGAGACCGGCACCACCGGCCATGCGGAATCGGTGAAGGTCGTGTTCGATCCGGCGCAGGTCAATTATGCCGATCTGCTGCGCATCTATTTCTCGGTCATCACCGATCCGACCCAGCTCAACCGGCAGGGGCCGGATTCAGGCCCGCAATATCGTTCGGCCCTGTTCCCGCAGTCGTCCGCGCAGGAGAAGGTGGCGCGCGCCTATATCGCGCAGCTTTCCGCCGCGCATGTCTATGGCCGCTCGATCGTGACGACGATCGAGAAGGCGCCCGGCTTCTTCCCGGCCGAATCCTATCATCAGGACTTCATGGCCCGGAATCCGGGCTATCCGTACATCGTCATCAACGACCGGCCGAAGGTCGAGGCGCTGAAGCGCATCTTCCCGATGAGCTGGAAGGCCTGAGCCGTCCCTCTTTCGTCATGCCGGGCACGACCCGGCACGACGGGAGTCGCACTGGCTAAGCCGTGATCGGGAAGCGCAGCAGCCGGCCGGCGACGGGCACCAGCGCGTCCGCCGGCCGGTGGGCGAGGGCGGCGCGGATCGCCGGATCGCCCGCGTCCATCCCGCCGGTCAGCGCCCCGAAGGCGGGCAGGATCAGCTTGGTCGCGCTTGCCACGAAACAGCGGCGGGCGACATGCTTGCCGCGGATCGTCATCCGCAGCTTGGGGTGGAAATGGCCCGACAGCTCGGGGCGCGGCTCGGCCGGATCGGCCTCGTGGCGGAGCAGCAGGCCGTCCACCTCCACCTCGCCCACCACGCGCCCGCCGCAATGATCGGCGAGGCGGGCGGCGTGGAGATCGTGGTTGCCCGCGATCCACGTCCAGCGCGTCGCGGAGGTCAGCCGGCGGAGCGTGTCGCGCGTCTCGGGCGCCAGCCGCTCGCAGCCCTCCGTGTCATGGAAGCTGTCGCCGAGGCACCAGACCTCCTCCGCCCCCGTCGCGTCGACCAGCGCGGCCAGCTCGCCCAGCGTGGCGTGCGAATCATAGGGCGGCAGCATCTGCCCGCCGAGCGCGTAGAAGCTTGCCTTCTCGAGATGCAGATCGGCCACCAGCAGCGCGCGCCGGGCCGGCCAGGCGAGCGCGCCCGGCGCCAGCGCGGCCAGTTCGGCCCCGGCGAACGAAAAGCGAACCATGCCTCGCCCATAACAGCCCCCCGTGTGGAGGCAAGCCGGCTTGCGGCGGGTGGTTTGCCCATGCAATACAGCCGGCGGGGGACAGGGGGAGAGACCGGATCATGCAGGGGCATCAGGCGGCGGGGCCGTGGCTGAGCTATGCGATTCCCTTCGCGATCATCGCGGTGGTGATGGCGCTGCGCTGGCGCTCGATGCGGCGCGCGCGCAAGCTTCGGGTCGAGATGCTGTGGATATTGCCGGCGGTCTATGCCGCGATCATGGCGCTGGTCTTCTTCGAAAGCCCGCCGGGGCCGAGCGGCTGGCTCTGGTCGGCGCTGGCGCTTGGCGGCGGAGCGGCGATCGGCTGGTATCGCGGGCGGATGATGCGGATCACCGTCGATCCCGAGACGCATGAGCTGAGCCAGCAGGCATCTCCGGCCGCCTTCTTCCTGCTGATCGGCCTCGTCCTCGTGCGCAGCGTCGCGCGGCAGGAGATGGGCGGAAGCGCCGGCCCTCAGGTGGATCATCACGCCGCGATGCTGGCGACCGACATCCTGATGGCCTTCGCCTTCGGGCTGATCGCGGCGACGCGGGTGGAGATGGCGCTCCGGGCGAGGCGTCTGCTCGCCGCCGCGCGGCTGGCTTAGCCGAGCGAGTCGATCACCGCGCCGACGATGTCGGGCGAGGGGCCGGACAGCTCCTTGCTCGGGTGCGCGATCTGCACGCCCGAGGTGGCCGAGCGGCCATAGATGAAGCCGTAGACCGGATAGGCGGTGGTGCCGAGGCCATGATGATCGCGCCACCAGACGCGCACCTGGCTCCAGTCGTTGCCGGCCGAGACGTCGACCAGCGTCACGTCGCGCTCGATCTGCCCGCGCACGCCGCCGATCCGGGACCAGTTGGCATGGGTAATCATCAGGATGCGGTTGCTGACGATGCGGCTGACCACGGCGACATGGCCGAGGCGCATCGGCCCGTGCGGACGGAATACCAGCACGGCGCCGACGCGCGGCTGGCTGCCTTCCTCATAGCGATTGGCGGCCTGATTCCACCAGGTCCAGGCATCGCCGAAGATCTGGATGCCCGACATCTGGCGCGCGAAGGGCACGCATTCGAGGCCGTTGCCGATGCGGCCGTCGCTGTCGTCATCCTGCGCGGCGACGGGCGTGGCCAAAGCCATCACCGCCAGACACCCCGCGAATAGAAACCCCTTCACGATATCAACACCCTGCCCGGATCGTTTCGCCGAACGACTCGCTGGATAGCCGAGTTCCGGGGCTCAAGGGTTAACGCTCGTTCATAGCTTCGGCGACGAGCGCCTCCGCCTCGATCAGCAGCGCGTCGTCGACCGTCCCCTGCGCGACCCGCTCGCGCCCGATCAGCACGAGCACCGGCACGGCCAGCGGCGACACGCGATCCAGCGCGACATGCTCGATCCGCCCGGCGGCGGTGTCGAGCAGGCGGCCGAGGCGGCCGACATCGGTCATCCGCGCCTTCGCATCGGCCCATGCCGCCTCCAGCAGCAGGTGCGAGGGTTCGTAGCGGCGCAGCACGTCGTAGATGAGGTCGGTCGAGAAGCTCACCTGCCGCCCCGTCTTGCGCGTGCCGGGATGCTGGCGCTCGACGAGCCCGCCGATCACCGCCACCTCGCGGAAGGCGCGCTTCAGCAGCGCCGATTCCTGCACCCAGTCGACGAACTCATGCTCGAGGATATCGGGCGAGAAGAGCGGCCTCGGATCGGTGACGGGCTTCAGCGAGTAAGTGGCGATCGCATAATCCGAGGCGACGAAGCCGATCGGTTGCAGCCCCGCCGTCTCCATCCGCCGCGTGACCAGCATCCCGAGCGACTGGTGCGCGTTCCAGCCCTCGAAGCTGTAGACCACCATGTAGTGCCGCCCCTCGCGCGGGAAGGTCTCGATCAGCAGTCTCTCGGGCGCGGGGAGTTGCGAGCGGCGCTGCTGCATCTCCAGCCAGTCGCGCACATCGTCGGGGAAGCGCGGCCATTGTTCCGGCTCGTGGAGGAAATGGCGGACGCGATCGGCGAGGTTGGTCGAGATCGGCATCCGCGCGCCGCCATAGGTGGGGATGCGCGCGGGGCGGGCGGTGGCGCGGACGATCAGGTCTTCGCCCTTCACCCCCTCCACCTCCAGGCTGAGGCCGGAGAAGAAGAAGGTGTCCTTCGGCGAGAGGGTGGCGGCGAAGCCCTCCTCGATCTTGCCGAGCGAGCGGCCGTTCCTGAAGCGCACGGTCAGCATCGGCGCCTCGACGATGATGCCGGCGTTCATGCGGAACTGCGTCACGAAGCGGGGATGGGTGACGCGCCAGAGGCCGTCGACACCCTCGGTCAGCCGCCTGTACCGGTCATAGGCGCGCAGCGCGTAGCCGCCGGTCGCGACGAAGCCGAGCACGCGGTCGAAGGCCTCGGCGGGGAGGGTGGCATAAGGCGCGGCCTCGCGTACCTCGTCCAGCAGCGCGTCGCGGGCGAAGGGTTCGGCCGAGGCCATGGCCATGATGTGCTGGGCGAGCACGTCCAGCGCGCCTTCGCGGAAGATGTCGGGATCGCGCTCGCCGGCCTCCACGGCGTCGACGGCCGCGCGGGCCTCGAGATATTCGAAGCGGTTGCCCGGCACGATCAGCGCCTTCGAGGACACATCGAGCCGGTGGTTCGCCCGGCCGATGCGCTGGAGCAGGCGCGACGATCCCTTGGGCGCGCCCATCTGGATGACGAGATCGACATCGCCCCAGTCCACCCCCAGATCGAGGCTGGCGGTGGCGACCAGCGCGCGCAGGCGCCCGTCGGCCATCGCCTGCTCCACCTTGCGGCGCGCGGCGATGTCGAGGCTGCCATGATGGATGCCGATGGGCAGGTGCGCCTCGTTCACCGCCCAGAGATCCTGGAAGATCAGTTCGGCGAGGCTGCGGGTGTTGCAGAAGATGATCGTCGTGCGGTGCGCGGCGATCTCGGCCATCACCTGCTCGGCGGCATAGCGGCCGGAGTGGCCCGCCCACGGCACGGTGCCATGGGGGAGGAGGATCGCGATGTCGGGATCTGCGCCGGGATCGCCCTCGACCAGCCTCACCGCATCGAGATCGCCCGTGCCCGACAGCCAGCCGCGATAGAGGTCCGGCTCCGCCACCGTCGCGGAGAGCGCGACGCGGCGCATCTCGGGCGCGAGGCGGGCGAGGCGGGCCATCGACAGCGCCAGCAGATCGCCCCGCTTGGTGGGGGCGAAGGCGTGGACCTCGTCGATCACCAGCGTCTTCAGGCCCGCGAACATCTGCGCGGCGTCGGGATAGGAGAGGAGGAGGCTCAGCGATTCCGGCGTCGTCAGCAGCATCTGCGGCGGCTTGACGCGCTGACGGGCCTTGCGGTCGGAGGGGGTGTCGCCGGTGCGCGTCTCGACGCGGATGGGGAGACCCATCTCCTCGATCGGGCCGAGCAGGTTGCGCTGCACGTCCACCGCCAGCGCTTTCAGCGGCGAGACATAGAGGGTGTGGAGCGTATCGGCCGGCTGCTCGATCAGCTCGACGAGCGAAGGGAGGAAGCCCGCCAGCGTCTTGCCCGCGCCGGTGGGGGCGACGAGCAGCGCGCTCTGCCCCGCGCGGGCGGCGTCGAGCATGGCGAGCTGGTGGCGGCGCGGCGTCCAGCCGCGGCCTGCGAACCATCGGTCGAGAATCGGGGGAAGCTCGGACATTCGTTTCAGAACATCGGCGTTCGAGGCCCGTTCCGCCAGCCCTCGCCAGCATCGCGGCGGCGGTCTACAGCTAGGCCGACAAGGAGATGCGCGATGGCCGAGGGCTTCGTTCGACACAAACAGCCCTGGACTTCGGATGAGATCCAGAAGCTGCACCGCCTCGCCGCCAAGGGCATGGCCTTGAAGGCGATCGGCAAGGCGCTCACCCGCAGCGAGGAGTCGATCCAGGCGCGCGCCAAGCAGGACGGTCTCAAGATCGCCAAGCTGCGCTAGGGGGAGGGCTCCGGGGCTCCTCCCTTCGTCATCCCGGACTTGATCCGGGATCCAGAGCCCCAGGCTTTCCGCGAGACGCTCTGGATCCTGACGTTCGTCAGGATGACGGGCGGCCGGATGGAACCGCCGCGCTCGCCATCCATATAGACCCCATGCCGCGCCTCGGTTCCTGGATCGAGCCCTGCCCCGAGGGCATCTATGTCCCCGCCGCCGACGCGTGGATCGATCCCTCTCAGGCCAAGCCCCGCGCGCTCGTGACGCACGGCCATGCCGACCATGCCCGCGGCGGCCATGGCGCGGTGCTCGCCACGCCCGAGACGCTGGCGATCATGGCGACGCGCTACGGCCCGCAGAATGGCCAGCCGATCCGCTATGGCGAGGGGGTGCGGCTGGGGGAGGTGTCAGTCAGGTTCGTGCCGGCGGGGCATGTGCTGGGCTCCGCGCAGATCGTGCTGGAGCGGGGCTCCGAGCGCATCGTCGTCAGCGGCGATTACAAGCGCCGGCCCGACCCGACCTGCGCGCCGTTCGAGCCGGTGCCCTGCGATATCTTCATCACCGAGGCGACCTTCGGGCTCCCCGTCTTCCGCCATCCCGATACCGGCGCGGAGGTGGACCGGCTGCTGGAGGCGCTCCACGCCAACCCGGAACGCTGCGTGCTGGTCGGCGCCTATGCGCTCGGCAAGGCCCAGCGGCTGATCGCGGAGCTGCGCCGGCGCGGCCATCATGATGTCATCCATCTCCACGGCGCGCTGGAGCGGCTGTGCGCGCTCTATGTCGAGCTGGGCGTGGATCTCGGCGAACTGGCGCCGGTCACCGGGTTGCCGGCGGCGGCGTTGAAGGGGCGGGTCGTGCTGGCGCCGCCCGGCGCGCTCAACGATCGCTGGTCGCGGCGGCTGCCCGATCCGATCACGGCGATGGCGTCCGGCTGGATGCGGGTCCGCCAGCGGGCGCGGCAGCGCAATGTCGAGCTGCCGCTGGTCGTCTCCGACCATGCCGACTGGGACGAGCTGACCGCCACCATCCGCGAACTCGCCCCACAGGAACTATGGGTCACCCACGGCCGCGAGGAGGCGCTCGTCCGCTGGTGCGAGATGCACCAGATCAGGGCGCGGGCGCTGGCTCTGTCCGGCTATGAGGATGAAGACGATTGAGCATGGCCTGCTGACGTCGCCTCCGCCCCACATGCAGCCACACCCGTGCGACGAAATCGCCGGCGAGGCAGGTCAGCGCCGGATAGATCAGCCAGCAATAGCGGATCACCGGCTGGAACGGGATATAGAGGAGCGCCGGCCCGATCACGAAGGGCAGCACATAGAGATAGCGGGGCGAGCGCCGCGCCAGCGCGAAGGCGAGGCCGAGGAAGCCCAATATGTTGACCGTCCGCGCCAGCCAGGAGCGCACCACCGGCAGCCAGACGCCGTGCGACGTCATGAACATCCACGTTCCCGGCAGCGTCATCTGGCCGAGATGGCGGCGGCAGAGCAGCAGGAAGTCGGACGGGTTGGCGGCGATCCACGCCTTGGTCTCGCGGCCGAGCTTCTGCGAATAGGCGACCTCGCCGCCGGCCTCGATCATCGCGCGCTGGGCGATGGGGTGGATATAGGGCTGGATCGCGGTCAGCCGGTCGTAGAACACCGTGTTGCGATCATCGCCGTGGACGGCTTCAGGATAGTTGGCGACGGCCAGCTCCATGCCGAGATCGTCGCGCAGCGGGATGGGGTGGCCCATCACCAGCCAGTTGCGCGCCGTCCACGGCCCGATCAGCAGCGCCAGCGCCAGCAGCGTTCCGGCGGTGGCGCGGGCGATGCCGGAGATGCTGCGCCGGTTGCGCCACAGATAGAGCGCCCAGCCGGCATAGGCGGCGAGCCCGATCACCGGGTTCACGAAGAAGGTCAAGGCCGGCAGCACCGCCAGCCACAGGCCGAAGCGGCGCACCGGCTGCCCGGTGTCCGCCCGCACCACCAGATAGAGCGTCAGATTGCCGAGCAGCAGGCCGAGCCCGCCTTCCCACACGCGCCATTCGAAGGCCTCGTTGGTGGTGTAGATCGGCGCCACCAGCAGGAAGACGAGCGCCCCCAGCCGCGCCCAGCGGGGCGTCCCCAGCCGCTTGAAGACGGCGTAAAGCAGCGCGTAGCTGGCGAAGCTGATCCCGATCGACCAGGCGCACAGCACCGCCTCGGCCGCGACCGTGCGGATGCCGAACAGCCAGTAGACCGCGCCCGCGATGGCGGGGGCGAGGGGCAGCAGATGCGCGGTCGGCCCCTGCCCCGCCATGAAGGCGTCCGAGAAGCCATGGCCCTGCGCCAGCGCCATCGCGACATTGGGGGCCTCGCCAGTCGCCCAGGGCGTCCGCCGCAGCATCGCCCACCCGACGCGGACGGCGAGGCCGACGAACAGGGCGATCAGCAGAAGACGCCGGCCCGATCCCAGGATGGAGCGGGGAGGGGGAACGATATTCTCACTACGCATCGGCCCGTGGCCTCTCCGTTCAGCGTGTCTCCGTCAACCGACGCTCAATCCGCCTGTCGGGAATCAGCCACACCGCGGCGAGAGCGATGTAGAGGCCGATCGCGATCAGCGGTTCGAAGAAAGCGGCGATCACTGCTAAGACGTAGCCAATGATCGACCACATTCCCTTGCGGTCGCGGCCCAGCGCTTCGGCGAGGGTGGAGGAGGCTCCGCCATTGGCTTCGATGATCGCGTTCTGGAGCCAGTGATAGCCCACCGCCGCCATGCCGAGCACCACGCCATAGGCCGCCACCGGGGCCGCCACGAAGCCCGCCTCGTCGATCCAGCGGATCACGAAGGGGATCAGCGACATCCAGAACAGCAGGAAGAGATTGGCCCACAATCCGCGGCCGTCGACATTCTCGGCGGTCTGGATCAGGTGGTGGTGGTTGTTCCAGAAGAGCCCGACATTGACGTAGCTCAGCACATAGGCGCCGAGGATCGGCGCGGCGGCGAGGAGGGCGTGCAACTCGCCGCTATGCGGCACCCTCAGCTCGAGCACCATGATGGTGATGATGATCGCCACCACGCCGTCCGTGAAAGCCGCCAGTCGCTCAACCCGCATCGCATATCCCCTTGCTGGAGATGAATGCTTATCCGGGGAGCAAGACGTGCCGCCAGCTTGATCGGCGGTGAACGAAGCGTCTCCCCCTCCCGTCGAGCGGCGGGAGGGGGAGAATCCGTCGATCAGTGGTGGCCGGCGAGCACCGGCTCGACGCCGCTCCGGGCGAGCTGGTCGTTGATCTGGCCCATCAGACGCTCCAGGCCCGCCTCGTCCTTCGCCTCGGCGCGGGCGACCAGCACGTCCTGCGTGTTGGACGCGCGGAGCAGCCACCAGCCGTCCGCCGTGTTGACGCGCGCGCCGTCGGTGCGGTTGACGTCGGCGCCCTGCGCCGCGAGCCGGTCCAGCACTTCCTCGACCACCTTGAACTTGCGGTCCTCGGAAGACTGGAAGCGCATCTCCGGCGTGTTGACCATCACCGGCATCGCATCCTTGAGCGCGGTCAGCGAGCCGCCCAGCACGCGCACGGCGCGGATCAGGCGGATCGCGGCATATTGCGCGTCGTCGAAGCCGTAATAATCGTGGGCGAAGAAGATATGGCCCGACATCTCGCCGGCGAGCGGGGAGTCGGTCTCCTTCATCTTGGTCTTGATGAGGCTGTGGCCGGTCTTCCACATCAGCGGCGTGCCGCCCAGTTCCGCCACGCGGTCATAGAGCGCCTGGCTGGCCTTCACGTCGGCGATGATGGTGGCGCCGGGCAGCTCGCGCAGCACCGGCTCGGCGAGGATGGCGAGGAGTTGGTCGCCCCACACCACGCGGCCCTGTCCGTCCACCGCGCCGATGCGGTCGCCGTCGCCGTCGAAGGCGATGCCGAAGTCCAGGCCCTTGTCCTTCACCAGCTTCTGGAGATCGGCGAGGTTCTTCTCCTCGGTGGGATCGGGGTGATGGTTGGGGAAATTGCCGTCGACCTCGGTGAAGAGCGTATGATGCTCGCCGGGCAGCAGCTTGACGAGGCGATCGATCACCGGGCCGGCGGCGCCGTTGCCAGCGTCCCAGCCGATCCTGAACGCGCCGCCGCCATAGCCGACCATCAGGCGCGCGACATAATCCTCCATGATCTCATAGGTGGAGATGGCGCCTTCGCCCTCTTCCCAGTCGCCCTCGGCGGCGAGGCGGCCGAGATCCTGGATGTCGGCGCCGAAGAAGGGCTTGTGCTGGAGCACCATCTTGAAGCCGTTGTAATCGGCCGGATTGTGGCTGCCGGTGATCTGGATGCCGCCGTCGACCTCCAGCGTCGCTTCCGCGAAATAGAGCATCGGGGTCGGCCCCATGCCGATGCGGACGACGTCGACGCCGCCCCTGGTCAGCCCCTCGATCAGCGCCGCTTCGAGCAGCGGCGAGTGGGTGCGGCCGTCATAGCCGACGGCGACGCGGGTGCCGCCCGCGCGGCGCACGCGCGTGGCGAAGCCACGGCCGATCGCGGTGGCGTCGGCCGGCCCCAGCGTCTTTCCCACGATGCCGCGGATGTCATATTCCCGAAGCGACGTCGGATCGAAACGATGGGTCATTCGGCAACTCCTATACTGAAAATCTGGCGTCCAGACGCTCAAACGCGTTTTCGGTTCAATTCCGTGACAAGCAAATCCCGCGCTGCGTTGACCCGCCCCGCCAGCGCGGCAGACCCCCCGGTATCGGGGTGAACGCGCCCGATCAGCCGGCGATGGGCGGCGCGGATCTCCTCCTCGCCGGCGCCGGCCGATACGCCGAGCAGCTCGCGCGCCTCGCGGAGCGAGAGCGTAGAGGATTTGCGGCGGCCGCCCATCCACCAGATGGCGTAGATGACGGCGCAGGCGATGAGGAACTTCATGCGCGGGTGCCGGCGCTCAGGCGCCGACGGTGACGGCCGCGCGGCTGGTCATGTCCTCGGCCAACGGCAGTTGCAGGCCCGACACCATCTCGCGCAGCTCCTGCCGGGCGGCGACGTGGCTGAGCCCCACGTCGCGGATCGCGTTCAGGTCGAGCAGAGTCAGCCCCTGCGGGAACAGCTCGCGATAGATGACGCGTTCGCCCAGGCCGGGGATCACCCGGAAGCCGACGCGCTTGGACAGCTCGTCCACCGCCGCGCCGACGCGGCGCATGTTCTTCGCCTCCAGATGCTGGAGGCGATTGCGGAGTACCACCCAGTCGACCGTACCCCCATCGATCTTGGCGCGGGCCTTTCGGGCATCCCACACCATCTCGGCATAGAAGCTCGGCCGCTTGATCCGATAGGTTTCGGGATCGACCTGACCGATCAGATCGAGGTCGATGAAGCTGTCGTTGATCGGCGTGACCAGCGTATCGGCACGCGCGGCGGCCTTCATCGCATAAGGGTCGTCGCGGCCCGGCGTGTCGACGATCACGAACTCCGCGTCTTCGGCCAGACCATCGATCTGGCGCTCGATCGCGGGGTCTTTCTCGGGATCGAACACGGCGAAGCGCGGGCAGGGGAGATCGATCTCCTCGCGCCGCGCGGTGGCGGTGCGGTTCTCCAGATAGCGGGCGAGGGTCTTCTGCCGGGTGTCGAGATCGATCGCCGCCACCCGCCGGCCCTGCGTGGCGAGAGCGACGGCGACATGCATCGCGGTGGTCGACTTTCCGGTGCCGCCCTTTTCATTGGCGAACACGATGAGATGCGCGCGCGAAGCCATGCTGTTCGAAACTTCCCCAATCCACCCCAGGCGGCTCTTGATTTGGCCCCGACGCCGCCGCAGAGAGCACGCCCAATGCCATATCGGAGGCCCTGTCGTCGTGCAAATCATCCGTGAACTGGAGGCGCTGCGTCAGGCGGTCGCCGAATATCGCGGGTCCGGCAAGCGAATCGCGCTGGTGCCGACGATGGGTGCGCTGCACGCCGGGCACATGGCGCTGATCGAGGAAGGGCTGCGCCGCGCCGATGCCGTGATCGCCTCGATCTTCGTGAACCCCAGGCAGTTCGGCCCGAACGAGGATCTGGCCGCCTATCCCCGCCGCGAGCGCACCGACGCGCAGATGCTGGAGAAGCATGGCTGCGCGATCCTGTGGGCGCCGGCGGTGGAGACGATGTACCCGGAGGGCTTCGCCACCACCGTGTCGGTGTCGGGCGTGTCCGAGGTGCTGGAGGGCGCAGCGCGTCCCGGCCATTTCGACGGCGTCTCCACCGTGGTGCTGAAGCTGCTCAACCAGGTCCAGCCCGACATCGCCCTGTTCGGCGAGAAGGACTGGCAGCAGCTCGCGGTGATCCGCCGCATGGCGACCGACCTCGATCTGCCGGTCGAGATCCACGGCGTGCCGATCGAGCGCGACGATCAGGGTCTGGCCCTCTCCTCGCGCAATGCCTATCTGTCGGAGGAGGAGCTGGTGGCGGCGCGCACGCTGCCCCGCGCGCTGGGCGAGGCCGCGGCGGCGATCGGGCGCGGCGAGCCGGCCGAGGCCGCGCTGGCGGCGGCGACCGCGCGGCTCGCCGAAGCGGGCTTCACCGACATCGACTATGTCACGCTGCGCGACGCGGCCACGCTCCAGCCGATCGAAGCGCTCGGCGAAGCGCCCGCCCGGCTGCTGGCGGCGGCGCGGATGGGGCCGGCCCGGCTGATCGACAATCTCCCCGTCGAGCCTACGACCAGCGTCTAATCCCCGCCGTTAACCATTTCTTTCGGGAGCTGCTGCCAAACCCTGCCGCATGAACGGGGGAATCAGCAGATGGGAAACAGCTACAAGTCCGCCGCCTTACTGACAGACAACCGCCTTGCCATCGCGGCGATGGGCGACGCCGCCGCGCTCTATGACCTCGGCATCGCCTGTTCGTCGGGCACCGGCGGCTATGATGTCGACCTGATCCAGGCGCACAAGTGGTTCAACCTCGCGGCCCTGTCGGGCTCGGTCGAGGCGCAGGAATGCCGCGCCGAGATCGCCGACGAGATGACCGCCCGCGAGATCGCCGAGGCCCAGCGTCAGGCCCGCGCCTGGCTCGCGCTCAACCAGCGCCGCGCCGCGTAGGAGCCCGCCTCAGCCGTCCTTCCTGAACGGCGCCATCTGATCGAGCAGCTCGATCTCCTCTTCCATCGCGCGGCGCTCCTGCGTCAGGAAGTCCGCCACCGCCCGGCGGAAACCGGGGTGCGGGATGAAATGCGCCGACCATGTCGGCACCGGGCGATAGCCGCGCGCGAGCTTGTGTTCGCCCTGCGCGCCGGCCTCGACCCTTTGGAGGCCCATGGCGATGGCGGCCTCGATCGCCTGATAATAGCACAGCTCGAAATGGAGGAAGGGCACCTCCTCGGTGCAGCCCCAATAGCGGCCGTAGAGCGTGTCGCCGCCGATCAGGTTGAGCGCGCCCGCGATCGGCTGCCCGTCGCGATAGGCGAGCAGGAGCAGCACCTTGTCGGCCATCCGCTCGCCCAGCATCGAGAAGAAGCGGCGGGTGAGATAGGGGCGGCCCCACTTCCGGCTGCCGGTATCCTGATAGAAGGTCCAGAAGGCATCCCACTCGGCCTCGCCCAGCGCGGCGCCGGTGAGCGCGCGGATGTCGAGCCCCTCCCGCGCGGCGGCGCGCTCCTTGACGATCGCCTTGCGCTTCCTCGACGCCAGCGCGCCGAGGAAGTCGGCGAAGCTCGCATAGCCTTGATTGTGCCAGTGGAACTGGGTGCCCTGACGGATCAGCCAGCCGGCGGCCTCGAACAGCGGCAATTGCTCGGGTGTCAGGAAGGTCGCGTGCGCCGAGGAGAGTTCGTGCTGCGCCACCATCGCCTCGATGGCGGCGATCAGTGCGGGCGCGGCCGACGGATCGCGCAGCAGCAGCCGTGGCCCCGGCACCGGCGTGAACGGCACGGCGATCTGGAGCTTGGGGTAATATTCGCCGCCCGCCCGCTGCCATGCCTCGGCCCAGGCATGATCGAACACATATTCGCCCTGGCTGTGGCTCTTGGCATAAGCGGGGACGATGCCGGCGGGGCGCCCGTCCGCGCCGTCGATCACGAGCGGCACCGGCTGCCACCCGGCGCGCGCGACCGCGCTGCCCGAATCCTCGAGCGCGGAGAGGAAGGCATGACTCAGGAAAGGATTGTCCGCGCCGGCGCAGGCGTCCCAGTCCTCCGCCGCGATCGCGCCGATGCCGTTGGCGATGCGCGCCGTGACGGGCTCGCTCATGCGGTGCGCGGCCCCTCGAAGATCGGCCGGTCGGCATGAGCGGCGACGATCGCCCGTTCGTCCGGCGTCCGCACGGTCCAGCTCAACACCGGCATTCCCCCGGCATGGAGCGCGACGGGCAGGGCGGAGGGCAGGAAGCGGACATCATAGCCAAGGAAATCGGGTTTCGCCCGCGCTACCGCAAGACGTCTCGCGACGGCATCGCGAAAGGCCCGGAAAGGGCTCTCGCGATGCTCGGTCATGACGAGGCCATGGACGATGCGCGGCGCGTGGCGTCCGAACCAGCGCGAAACCTCGGGGTTGAACCCCATCACCGCCACCGGCCCGCGATAGCCCTCCAGCACGCGCCGCACCGCAAGGCAGAGCGGGGCGGTATCCGTCATCCGGTCGGTCTTGATCTCGATGATGAGCGGCACGCGCCCGGCGATCAGCGCGAGGAGCTGCGCCAGCGTCGGCACCGGTTCGTCGCCGTCCCCGAGGCGGAGCGCGGCGATGGCGCGCGCGTCGCGCTGCCCGAGCGGGCCGGGCTCGCCGGTCAGCCGCTCGGTGTCGGCGTCGTGGAAGACGAAGACGGTGCCGTCGCGCGACAGGCGGACGTCGCATTCGATGCCGAAACCGCCCTCGATCGCGGCGCGGGCGGCAGCGAGGCTATTCTCGGCCACGCCAGCGCCCCACAGGCCGCGGTGGGCGATGTCATGCGATCGCAGGAAGGCGACACGCCCCGCCTCGGGGGCCGCCGCCCACCGTCGATCAAGCGCCGCGAAGGGCGACGATCGCATCCACTTCCACCGCCGCGCCGAGCGGCAGCACCGGCACGCCGACCGCCGAGCGGACGTGCTTGCCCGCCTCGCCGAACAGCGCGACCATCAGCTCGGAGGCGCCGTTGGCGACCTTGGGCTGATCGGTGAATTCGGGGCCGGAGGCGATGAAGGCGCCGAGCTTGACGATGCGCTCCACCCGGTCGAGCGAGCCGCCGAGTGCCGCCTTGATCTGGGCGACCAGCATCAGCGCGCAGCGCTTGGCGGCTTCCTGACCGCGCGCGACGTCGTCGGCGCCGTCGAGGCGGCCGCGCATGAGCTGGCCGGCCTCGTCGAAGGGCAACTGGCCCGAGATGTGGAGGAGCCCGCCAGCCTCGACGGCGGGGACATAGGCTGCCACCGGGGCGGCGGCCTGCGGAAGGGTGAGGCCGAGCTGCCCCAAGCGCGCTTCGATATCCATATGTCCGCTATGCCTCGTGCGTGGGTTGGGTCAAGGCCGGAGCCGGGCCTTGGGCGAAACGATCGAGAATCCAGTCTGCCGCCTCGGCCCAGCCGTCGATGCGGGCATGGGCCGCCGCGGCGGGCGGGCGGTGTCGCGCCACCAGCGGCTCCGCCACCATGTGCAGCCGCCAGACATGCGGGGCATGTTCGGCCACCGAGGCGTGCTGGGTGGAAAGATCGTCGACGAACACGGCGACGTCCGGCCGGTGCGCCTCCAGAATGGCGGCGAGCGCACGGCCCTTGCCGCCCTGATTGCAATAGACCTCGTGGCGGATGCCGTGGCTGGCGAGCTGGTCGATGCGCGGCTGGCGGCGATGATCGGGCAGGTTGGTGAGGACGACGATGTCGGCGTGGGCGCCGATTCGCTCGAGCGCCTCGATCGCGCCGGGGACGGGGCCTTGTCGCGCCATCTCGGTGTCGAAGAAGCCGTCGACGAACGGCCAGACCTGATCGGTCGGCACGATCTCGCGGGTATCGCGGCGGACCAGCGCCTGGCCCCAGTCCTCATGCTCGATCGCGAAGTCGATGCCGTGCGCGTCGGCCAGCCAGTCGCGGAAGTGGCTGACCATGTGGAGCAGCACTTCGTCGCAGTCGGTGATGAGCAGGGGGCGCCTCATGCCTCCAGCTCCCGCTGGGCGGTGACGAGGGCGTGCGGGGCGATGTCGAGCGCATCGGCGCAGGCGGTGAGATCGGGCTCGTGGGAGCCGAGGAAGCCCAGCACGGCGGCTTGCAGCGCGGGGTCCATGGCGCGCTTGCGCAGCTCTCCGGCGTCGAGGCCGGTCAGTGCCAGCAGCCGCTCGGCCCGCTGCGAATCGCTCAGCACCCAGGCCAGTGCGGAGAGCGCGAGCGTGGCCGCATCGGGATGGTTTGTATCGCGGGCGCGCATCGCTTATCTCCGCATGTCTCTTCGGAAGGAAAGCGGGCTTTGCCGGGCAAGGTGCTCGTTGTCGAGGACAACGAACTCAATCTCAAACTGTTCTGCGACCTGCTGGAGGTCCATGGCTATGAGCCGACGCCCGTCCGCGATGGCGGCGAGGCGCTCGACACCGCGCGCGCGGTGATGCCGGACCTGATCGTGATGGATATCCAGCTTCCGCATGTGAGCGGGCTGGAGCTGATCGCGGCGCTGCGCGAGGATGAGGCGCTGTCCTCGATCCCGATCCTGGCGGTGACGGCCTATGCGTCCCCCGCCGACGAGGAGAAGGCGCGCGCGGCTGGCGCCGCCGCCTATGTCTCCAAGCCGATCTCGCTGATGCGCTTCATCGAGGCGGTCGAGCGGCTGGCGCCGCCCGCCTGATATCGGGCGGGCACGCCAAAAGGCGCCGCGACGGGCACGGCGCCCTTTGAGGAAAGCGATGCGCGAAGGCGGAGCGTCAGCCCCGCCGCCGGATCACTTGATCTTGGCTTCCTTGAACTCGACATGCTTGCGCACGACCGGATCATACTTCGAGAAGGAGAGCTTCTCGGTCTTGGTGCGCGGGTTCTTCTTCGTGACGTAGAAGAAGCCGGTGTCGGCGGACGAGACGAGCTTGATCTTGACGGTGGTCGGCTTGGCCATGATGCCCTCTGAACTCAATGCGCGCTTCGCCGCCACCGGAGGCCGGGTTTGCCGAATCGCCGAAAATGCAAAAAGCGGCGCTGAAGCCGCTCCCATCGGGCGCGCTCCTGCGGCAGAGAGGCCGCGCTGTCAAGTCCGGGCGCGATTCCGGCCATCCTCCCGAAGGCTTTAACCGGCCTGCAATCCTCCGCTGATATCATGGCTTCCAACGAGAACGGAGGATGCCGTGGCCGCTGGAACGGGCGAGGGGTTGAAGCTGGTGCGGGCCGATCTGTGCGGCCGGCTGGACAGGCTGGAGGCCGGGCTCGCCGCGCGCGGATCGATCGGGGTGGCGTCGGATGCGGGCATCATCGCCTCGCTTGCGGGCGAATATGGCATGATCCCCACGCAGCGTCTGGCCGAGGGGCTGGCGGTGGCGCTGGGCTCCGGCGGGCGGGGCGCGGCGATCGGCCCATGGATCGAGCGCCTGCGCGATTCGATCGGCTGCGAGGCGGTGGACGAGAGCGGCGGCGACAATTGGCTCGCCTCGGTGATGGTGCGCCTCGCCGGATGACGTTTTTCATGGCAGACCGGCGCTGAATGGACGCCCTGGTACCCGCTTTCATCGTCGCGCTGCTGGCAGAGCTGGGGGATCGCACCCAGTTGCTCGCGATGCTGCTCGGCTCCCGCTTCCGCGCGCCCGCCGCCGTGCTGGCGGGGATCGCGGTCGCGGCCATCGTCAACATGGGGATCGCCGGCGCGGTCGGCATGGAGATCGCGGCCCTCATCCCGCATCGCGCCGTCCAGCTCATGACCGGCCTCGCCTTGCTGCTCGCGGCATCGGGGGCGGTGTTGCGGGTCAAGCCGGCACCGTCGGTCGATCGCTGGACGCTGGGCGCCTTCGCTTCCTCGGCCGGGGCCTTCTTCATCCTCGCCTTTGGCGACAAGACGCAATTCCTGACCGCGACGATCGCGGCGGGGAGCGGGCACCCGGCGCTGGCGGCGGCGGGGGCCGCGGCGGGCGTCACGCTGGCCAACGCGCCCGCCGTGGTGCTGGGCGAGCGCTGGCCGAAGCTCGTGCCGCTCAAGGCGATCCGCATCGGCGCGGGAATCGCGCTGGCGCTGGCGGGCACCGTTCTGGTGATCGGCGCGCTCGGCTTGTCCTGATTCCATCGATCAGGGCAATCGCGATAATTCCACGTCGAACCCTCTTTCGCGCGAACCCTCGGGCGATTAGCTCGTTGTTGACGCGAACCAACTGCCCCTCTGAACAGGAGTTGCCTCATGGCTGACCACGCCCCCGCCCCCCTCGACACGCCGACCGACATCAAGAGCAACAAGGCCGCGACCGTCGCCGACGCGCTGAACGCGATCCTGGCGGACAGCTTCGCGCTGTATCTCAAGACCAAGAATTTCCACTGGCACGTCTCCGGCCCGCACTTCCGCGACTATCATCTGATGCTCGACGATCAGGCGACGCAGATCCTCGGCACCACCGACCAGATCGCCGAGCGCGTCCGCAAGACGGGCAACACCACGCTGCGCTCGATCGGCGACGTCTCGCGCCGCCAGCGCATCAAGGACAACGACAAGGATTTCGTCTCCGCCGCCGACATGCTGGCCGAGCTGCGCGAGGACAATCTCGCGCTGGTCGAGACGCTGCGCGAGGCGAAGGATATCGTCGACGAGGCGAAGGACAACGCCACCTCCGGCATCCTCGACGATTGGACCGATCTGGCCGAGGAGCGCGCCTGGTTCCTGTTCGAGGCCAGCCGCAAGGCCTGATGCAATGCTGGGGGCGCGGCGGAACGACGCCGTGCCCTCATACGTTCGGTCCTCAAGAATGATCGAGAGGACTGAAACCATGCTGAGAGCGGCCCTTCTGTTCCTGATCGCGGGCATCGTGCTGGCGGTCCTTGGATTTGGCGGCATCGGTGGCGCCTTTATCGGTATCGCCAAGATTCTGTTCTTCATCGCGATCGCGGTGTTCGTGCTGCTCCTCGTGGCGGGTCTTCTGGCCGGTCGGGGCATCGCCAATCGATTGTAACGGGGAGAGAGTGGTGTCGCGGTGCGGGCGCGTCCTTTTCGGGGGCGCGCCCGTCTTGCATCGGCTTCCCTTGCGCGCCCGCGCGGCGCATCCTTTCTGAATGCGTGCCTTCGCCAAGCTGCTGGACGGCCTCGTCTATACGCGCTCGCGCAACGCCAAGCTCAAGCTGATCGCCGACTATCTCCGTGCCACGCCCGACCCGGATCGTGGCTGGACGATGGCGGCATTGACCGGCGCGATCGACCTCAAGGCGGTGAAGCCCGCCGCGATCCGCGCGATGGTGGAGCGGCGTGTCGACGCCGCGCTGTTCGCGATGAGCCGCGATTTCGTCGGCGATCTCGCCGAGACGGTGGCGCTGATCTGGCCCAAACCCGAGGGATTCGAGCCCGAGCTGGACGACGGATCGCTCACCGTCTCCGCCGTCATCGGGCGGCTGGAGGCGGCGCCCCGCGCCCGTGCGCCGGACGAGCTGGCGGCGATGCTCGACCATCTCGATTCGTCCGGCCGCTATGCGCTCATCAAGCTCGCCACCGGCGCGCTCAGGGTCGGCATCTCGGCGCGGCTCGCCAAGACGGCGCTGGCGCAGGCCTTCGGGCTCGACGTCGATCAGGTGGAGGAGCTGTGGCACGGCCTCGCGCCACCCTATGCGCCGCTGTTCGACTGGGCCGAGGGGCGCGGCGAGCGGCCCGTGCCCGAGAATCTGCCCGTCTTCCGGCCCTTCATGCTGGCGCATCCGCTGGAAGGCGGGGCGGTCGACCTCGCCGATTATGCGGCCGAATGGAAGTGGGACGGTATCCGCGTCCAGATCGTCGGCATCGGCGGGGCCGTGCGACTCTATAGCCGCGCGGGCGACGACATCACCGCGACCTTTCCCGATGTGGCGGCCGCCTTTCCGGGGACGGGCGTGCTTGACGGCGAGTTGCTCGTGCGCGGCGAGGCGCAGGGCGGGGCCGGGCATGGCGGCGGCGCGGCGAGCTTCAACGCGCTCCAGCAGCGACTGGGCCGCAAGCAGGTCAGCGCGAAGATGCAGGCGGATTATCCGGCCTTCGTCCGCCTCTACGACATCCTTTTCGACGGCGCGGAAGACCTGCGCGCGCTCTCGTGGACGGAACGCCGGGAGCGGCTGGAATCGTTCGTCGAGCGCCTGCCGCCCGCCCGCTTTGATCTCTCCGCGCTGATCGCGGCGGCGGATTTCGAGGCGCTCGCGGACATCCGCCTCGGCGCGCGCGACGCCGCGATAGAAGGCGTGATGCTCAAGCGCCGCGACAGCCCCTATGTCGCCGGGCGGCGCGCGGGGCTCTGGTACAAATGGAAGCGCGATCCGCTCGTGGCGGACTGCGTGATGATGTACGCCCAGCGCGGCCATGGGAAGCGATCGAGCTTCTATTCGGACTACAGCTTTGGGTGCTGGACCGCCCCGCCCGAGGAGGGCGGCGAGTTGCTGCCGGTGGGCAAGGCCTATTCGGGCTTCACCGACGAGGAGCTGAAGGCGCTCGACCGTTTCGTGCGCAACCACACCGTCCAGCGATTCGGCCCCGTGCGCGAGGTGGACAAGACGCTGGTGCTGGAAGTCGCCTTCGACTCGATCCATGAATCGAAACGGCACAAGTCCGGCCTCGCCATGCGCTTTCCCCGCATCCGCCGCATTCGCGCCGACAAGCCGGCCGCCGAGGCCGATCTGATTGCGGCCTTGCGACGGATGATCGCCTGACGCCCCGCGAAACCTTGCCCCGAATCATATTCGCTGCTAGGGCGCGCCCTTTCCCGGCGTGGGTCAGCCACGACGGGCCTTTTTCGACGCGCTGTCGTGGTTCTGCGGGGCAGGAGGCCCCGGTCCCCACGCGGCGCTGCTGGAGATAGACGGGTTTATGCAGATCATCGTTCGCGACAACAATGTCGACCAGGCGCTCCGGGCCCTCAAGAAGAAGCTCCAGCGCGAGGGCGTGTATCGCGAGATGAAGCTGCGCCGTCACTATGAGAAGCCCTCGGAGAAGCGTGCGCGTGAGCGCGCCGCCGCCATCCGCCGCGCCCGCAAGCTCGAGCGCAAGCGCGCGGAGCGTGACGGCGTTCGGTGAGACAATGCGCCGGGGCGGTTGACCCGCCCCGCTGCTTCTGTCTCTGGACGCGGCGCGCATCACCGGGCAGAAGCCCGGCCTAACGCCTGTCCTTATCCGAGCGAGGTCGCCTATGTCCAAAGTCACCGCCGTTCCCCTGCGTCCCGTCGCCAAGGGAACGCTGACCAAGCTGTGGCTGGGCGTAGGCGTCGCCGTCGTGATCGGCGCGGGCGTGGCCTGGGCCGGCACCTACCGGCAGGTCGCGATGGGCGAATCGCCCACCGCCTTCCTCGCCGCCAACGCCAAGAAGCATGGCGTCGTCACCACGCCGTCGGGCCTCGAATATCAGGTTCTGGCGGAAGGCCAGGGCGCGAAGGCCGGGCCGCAGGACATCGTCCTGATCGATTATGACGGCAAGCTGCTCAACGGCCAGACCTTCGATTCGACGGCGCAGCACGGCCAGCCGGCGGTGATGCCGGTCGCGGGCTCGATCCCCGGCTTCAGCGAGGGTCTCCAGCTCATGAACCGCGGCGCGCGCTATCGCTTCTGGATTCCGCCGCAGCTCGCTTATGGCGAGCAGGGCGCGGGGGACGGGGTGATCCCGCCGAACAGCGTGCTCCAGTTCGATGTGTCGCTGCGCGAGATCGCGCCGCAGCAGCCGGGCTATGGTCAGGCGGGCATGAGCGGTCCGGGCGGCCAGCCCTGATCGGTCTCTGATCCGAGCCACTCGAAACGGCGCCCTGCCATCCGGCAGCGGCGCCGTTTTCGTATCTAGCGTTCCTGCTCGGGATCGAGGCCGGAGCGGCGCTCCAGCGCCACCTTGGTCATCGCCACGATCGGATCGGCGAACATCAGTCCGAGGATGCCGAACAAGGCGCCGAGCAGGAGCTGCATCCCCAGCACCAGCGCCGGCGCCAGATCGACCGAGCGGCGCGCCACCATCGGCACCACCACATAGCCGTCGAAGATCTGCACCATCGCATAGACGCCGATGGCGAGCAGGCCGGTGTCGGTGCCGGCCGAGAAACCGACGAGGATGGTCAGCACGCCCGACACGATCGCGCCGATATTGGGGAGGAAGGCGAGGATGCCGGTGATGAGGCCGAGCAGGCCGGCCATCGGCACGCCGACCAGCGTGAGCGCGATCCAGATGAAGAAGCCCTCCACCGCCATGCCCAGCAGCCGGCCCGCCATCAGCCGGCGCAGCGTGCGGGCCATGTCGGTGGTGGCGTCGTAGAAGCCTTCGCGCTGGTCGATCGGCAGCATCCAGGCGAGGCCGCGCTCGTAGATGCGCGGCTCGGCGGCGATGAACAGGCCGAGCACGACGATCATCGCGAGGCTGGAGACGGCGCCGAGCGCGGTGCCGACGGCACTGGTGAGCTGGCCGAGCGAACCCATGAGCTGGCGGCCGATATCCTCCGCCGGGCCGCCCCTGGGCATCAGGCCGAGCTGGCTCGCCCAGCCCTGGATACGCTGGAGCTGGGTGGTGACGACGGCCTTCAGCGCCTCGAACTGGCCGACCAGCTCGACGCCGGCATACCAGACCACGCCGATCAGGAAGAGCAGCGCGAACAGCGCGACGATGGCGATGCGCAGCCCCCGGCTGATCGGGAGCACCCGGCCGATGAGGCGGGCACCGCCGTCCAGCATGGCGGCGAACACCATGCCGCCGACGATCAGCAGCAGCGGCTGCGCCAGCACATAAGTGAGCACCACCGCAAGCACGACCGACACCCACACGATCGCGCGCTTGAGTTCGGCCCGCGTCAGCGGGTCACGCATCTCGACAGGGCCGGGCGCCTCGACATGGGGTGGGTTCGAGGGCACCCGGCGCGGCATCAATGCCGGGCCGGGGCGGCGATGGCCGGGTGGAGGTTGGTCCCCGCCCGTCCGCCGCGCAGCGCGGTGAACCAGCTCAGCGGGTTCCAGATCTCGGACGTGCCGTCGAGCGAGAAGGTGATGAACTCCGCGCGGCCGCCGAGATTCTCCCACGGAACCGGCCCACCGAGCCCGCCTTCCTCGATCGGATAGCGGCTGTCGGCCGATTCATCGCGATTGTCGCCCATCACGAACACCTGGCCGGGGCCGACGGTGACGGGGCCGTAATCGTCGCCCGAACCGGGGATATAGCCCATGTCCACCGTGTCGTAGCTGCGGCCCGACGGCAGCGTCTCGCGGAAGATCGGCAACGCGCAGTAGAGCTTGCCGTCCTTGCCGGTGATGCGGTGCGCGGCTTCGAGGCCGCGATCGCACGGCACGTTGGCGTCGACCGGGATCATCGCGGCCGGACGCCCGACGCGCGGGATCGGCTTGCCGTTCAGCCACACCACGCCCTCGCGCACCTCGATCGTGTCGCCGGGCAGGCCGATGACGCGCTTGATGTAATCGCTGCTCTCGCCCGGAGGCGTGAGGATCACGACGTCGCCGCGCTGGGGCATATGGCCGAACAGGCGGCCGTGGATGAAGGGCAGGACATGGAAGCTGGGCGACACATAGCTCCAGCCATAGGGATATTTGGTCACCACCAGCCGGTCGCCCTTGATGAGCGTCGGCATCATCGATTCGCTGGGGATGTAGAAGGGCTTGGCGATGAAGCACCAGAAGGCCAGCACGCCCAGCACCAGCCACAGGATGCCGCGCCCTTCGGCGGCCCAGTCGGTGTCCTGCTTGGCGGGGGCGGTGGTGGCGGGCGCTTCGGCCTCGGTGTCGCTCAACTCAGCTATCCTCATTTCGCGCCGGATGTGATCGGCAGCGCCTCGATGATGACGAAGGCCTGCGCCCAGGGATGGTCGTCGGTCATCGTCAGATGCACAGACGCGGCGTGGCCCGCCGGGATCAGCGCGTCAAGCCTCGCCTTGGCGCCGCCGGTCAGCGCCAGCGTCGGCGCGCCCGAGGGCAGGTTCACCACGCCGATGTCGCGGAGGAACACGCCCTGCTTGAATCCGGTTCCCACCGCCTTGCTGAATGCCTCCTTGGCGGCGAAGCGCTTGGCGTAGGTGGCGGCGCGCGTGAGGGTGCGGCGCTCGGCCTTGGCCTGCTCGCGCTCCGTGAAGCAGCGCTGGATGAAGCGCTCGCCAAAGCGATCCAGCGAGTTCTGGATGCGCTCGATGTTGCAGAGATCGGAGCCGATACCGACGATCACCGCGCGACGTCCATGGCGGCGCGCATCTCGCGGATCGCGGCGTCGAGGCCGATGAAGATCGCCTCGCCGATCAGGTAATGGCCGATGTTCAGCTCCGCGATCTGCGGGATCGCCGCGACCGGGCCGACATTCGCCGTGGTGAGGCCGTGGCCGGCATGGGGCTCGATGCCGTTCTTGGCGGCGAGCGCGACGGCATCCGTCAGGCGGCGGAGTTCCGGCGCGCGATCGGCCTCGGCGAGATGGGCATAGGCGCCGGTGTGGAACTCGACCACCGGCGCGCCGAGCCTCACCGCCGCCTCGATCTGGGCGGGGGTGGGCTCGATGAACAGGCTGACGCGGATGCCGGCGTTGCGGAGCTTCGCCACGATCGGGGTGAGCGTCTCGATCTGGCCGGCGGCGTCGAGGCCGCCTTCGGTGGTGCGCTCCTCGCGCCGCTCGGGGACGATGCAGGCGGCGTGGGGGCGATGGCGGAGCGCGATCGCCAGCATCTCCCCGGTCGCGGCCATCTCCAGGTTGAGCGGCAGCGCGATCTCGGCGCGGAGGCGGGCGATATCGTCGTCGGTGATGTGGCGGCGATCCTCGCGCAGATGCGCGGTGATGCCGTCGGCGCCGGCGGCGGCCGCGATATGGGCGGCGCGCAGCGGATCGGGATGGCCGCCGCCCCGCGCGTTGCGGATGGTGGCGACATGATCGATGTTGACGCCCAGCCTCAGTCTTGCGGTCATGCCCTGCACCCTATCGTCGACAGCATTTCATACGCGAAGCCCTTGGCCTGCCAAACCTCGCCGAAATCGAAATCGCCCCGCCGCGTGAAGAGGACAAGGGCTCGCTTCGTTTCGGGCAGGATAAAGTTTCTAATCTGAACGCCGCCGATCTGCCCCCGGCGCTCGACCACCGAGACGGGGGCGGGGCAGCCGGCGAGCGGGGCTTCATATTGCCATTGCCCCAGGGCGGCGGCGCCGAGGCCGGGGTCGCCCTTCCACATCTCGGCGGTCGCGGCCTCGCCGAGCAGCCTGTGATCGAGCAGCGCCCGGTCGAAGGCATAGAGCGCCAGCGGCGATCCATAGAGCGCACCGGCCGCGCCATAGCTGCCGAGATTGCCGATATCTTCGGGCCTGCCCGGTGCGGCGAGGCCGAGGACGTGGCGCACCGGCGGGCGCTCGGGATCGAACAGGCCGATGGCGAGGCCGAGCGGCCGGGCGATCCGCTCCTCCACCAGCGTGGCGAAACTCCGCCCTGTGGTCCGCTCCAGCAGCGCGCCCAGCACGATGAAGTCGCAATTGTTGTAGCGATAGGAGACGCCCGGTTCGGCGCGGGGATGCTCGGCGCAGAAATGGGTGGCTTCATAGGCCATGCCGCCCTGGCCGGCAGGCGGGCGATAAAAGGCCGGCAGCCCGTCGGGCAGGGTTGGTCCGGTCTGGTTGGGATCGGCCAGCCCGCTGGTGTGGCGGAGCAGGTCGCGGATCGTGATGCGATCGGAGAAGACCTGCGGCCAGTCCGGCCAGGTGGCCGTCACCGGCTGGTCGAGATCGAGTCGGCCGGCCTCGACCTCCTGCATCGCGATGGTGGCGGTGATCTGCTTGGTGACCGACGCCCAGCGCCAGATCGCATCGGCGCGGTTGGGGATGCCCTTCGCGGCAAGCCCCGTGGCGATCACGGTATCGGGCTTGTCCGCACCGCCGGCGATCGCGATGCCGTTGAAATGGGCCTCCGCGATCAGCCGGTCGAGCGGTTGGCGCGGCGCGGGGGCCGCCGCCAGCAATGCGAGCGCCAGGACGCTCGCGACGGGTTTCACGCGGCGGCCCGGCTGCCGGGCTTGATCGCGGGGATGGCGGCCAGTTCGGCCGGCAGCGAGTCGGGGGAATAGGTCGGCACTTCCATGGTGACGAGCGCGCTCAGCGGCACGCCGATGTCGGCCTTGCCGCCCGAGCGATCGACCAGGCAGGCCGCCGCGATCACGCGGCCGCCGGCGGCCTCGATCGCCTTGATCGCCTCGCGCGAGGAGAGGCCGGTGGTGATGACGTCCTCCATCATCAGCACCTTCTGGCCCGGCTCCAGCGCGAAGCCGCGGCGCAGCTCGAAGGTGCCGGTCGGGCGTTCGACGAACATCGCCTCGACGCCCATCGCGCGCGCCATCTCATAGCCCGCGATCACGCCGCCCATCGCCGGCGACACGACGGCCGAGACGCCGGCATGGACGGCGGGCGTCAGCCGCGAGGCCAGCTCGGCGCACAGGCGCGCGGCGCGCTTCGGGTCCATCAGCACGCGGGCGCACTGGAGATAAGTGGGGCTTCGAAGGCCCGACGACAGAATGAAATGCCCGTCCAGCAGGGCATGGGCCGCGCGGAATTCCGCCAGCACTTCGTCGTCCGTCATAATCGCCTCTATCGTCAACCAGCCCCCGGATGGCGGCCTGATAGGCGTGCGGAGCCTGCGCATCAATGGTGCTGTGGCGGTTCGCAGTCCCGCTTTGTTTCGCATTTATTTGGCAGGACCGGCGCTTGAGGGTTGGAAAACCGCTGTTATAACGGTCTCGAATGGTCGTTGCAGGGCTTACTGTCCGCGGCAGTCCATCGCGGGAAGAGGGGTGACATGACGAGGGTGAAGTCAAAGCTCATCGCGGTCGGTCTGGGGGTCTTGGCGCTGACGGGCGCCGCATCGGCGCAAGCGCCGGCACCAGCGGCGGCAACAGCATCTCCCACGGCAACGGCGACCGCGCCGGCCTCAGGACAGGCGCCGCAGATCCTCTCTTCGGCCAACGCACCGGCACCCGCTCCCGCCGCCACGGCGACTCAGCCGGCAGCGGAGCCCGGCAAGACGCCGATCCCCGAATTCTACGGCCCGACGCCGGGCATCGGCCAGCCGACCGACCAGATCGCCCTCCAGACCCAGGTGACCGACCTCGGCAAGTTCGCCGCCTGGATGCACAACACCGTGCTGATGCCGATCATCAGCGTCATCTGCCTGCTGGTGCTGGGCCTGCTGCTGTGGGTGGCGGTGCGCTACAATCGCCGCGCCAACGCGGTGCCTTCGCGGACATCGCACAACACCGTGATCGAGATCATCTGGACGGTGATGCCGGTGCTGATCCTGCTGGTGATCGCGGTGCCGTCGATCAAGCTGCTCGCGGCGCAATATTCGACGCCCAAGCCGGATATCACGGTGAAGGTGATCGGGCACCAGTGGTACTGGTCCTATCAATATCCCGACAACGGCGATTTCGAGGTCGTCTCCAACATCCTCAAGGACGACGAGGACAAGAAGCGCGGCGAACCCCGCCAGCTTGGCGTCGACGCCCGCATGGTGGTGCCGGCGGGCGCCGTGGTGAAGGTCATCACCACGTCCGACGACGTGATCCACTCCTTCGCGGTGCCGGCCTTCTGGATCAAGATGGACGCGGTGCCTGGCCGCCTCAACGAAACCTGGTTCAAGGTGGATCGCCCCGGCCTCTATTACGGCCAGTGCTCGGAACTGTGCGGCGCGCGGCACGGCTATATGCCGATCGCGGTCGAGGTGGTGACCAAGCAGCAGTTCGCCCAGTGGGTGGCGGCCAATGGCGGCACGCTGAAGGGCCAGCCGAAGAGCCCGGATGCGACGGCCAACTCGCCGATCAGCAACCCGCCGGCGGCGACGGCCTCGCCGACGCCGATGGCGGGCGCACCCTCCACCCCAACCGAGAATGCGACCGCCGCGGCCCAGCCCGCGACGACGGTCGCCACGACGAACTGAGGCGAGGATCATGACCGACACGACGGCCAACGCCCATTTCTTCCAGCACGAAGAAGGCCATGGGCATCATGACGCCCATCACAAGCCAGGCTTCTTCTCGCGCTGGTTCCTGTCGACCAACCACAAGGATATCGGCACGCTCTATCTGATCTTCGCGATCACCGCGGGGATCATCGGCGGCGCGATCTCGGGCATGATGCGCGCCGAGCTGGCCCATCCGGGCATCCAGTATCTGCCCGCCATGGCGCATTTCTTCCACGAGCCCGCCGGCAACGACGCGGCGCTCCATTTCTGGAACGTGATGGTGACGGCGCACGGCCTCATCATGGTGTTCTTCATGGTGATGCCGGCGATGATCGGCGGCTTCGGCAACTGGTTCGTGCCGATCATGATCGGCGCGCCGGACATGGCCTTCCCGCGCATGAACAATGTCAGCTTCTGGCTGATCGTGCCGTCCTTCACACTGCTTCTGGGCTCGCTGTTCGTAAGCGGAGGCACGGCCAATGGCGCGGGGACGGGGTGGACGCTCTATGCGCCGCTCTCGACATCGGGGTCCGCCGGGCCATCGGTCGACATGGTGATCCTGTCGCTCCATCTCGCGGGCGCCTCGTCGATTCTCGGCGCGATCAACTTCATCACCACCATCTTCAACATGCGCGCGCCGGGCATGACGCTGCACAAGATGCCGCTCTTCGCCTGGTCGGTGCTGGTGACGGCCTTCCTGCTGCTGCTGGCGCTGCCGGTGCTGGCCGCTGCCATCACCATGCTGCTGACCGATCGTAATTTCGGCACGACCTTCTTCGATGCGTCGGGCGGTGGCGATCCGATCCTCTACCAGCATCTGTTCTGGTTCTTCGGGCATCCCGAGGTCTACATCATGATCCTGCCGGGCTTCGGCATGATCTCCCACATCATCGCGACCTTCTCGAAGAAGCCGGTGTTCGGCTATCTCGGCATGGCCTATGCGATGGTCGCGATCGGTGTGGTCGGCTTCGTCGTGTGGGCGCACCACATGTATACGACCGGCCTCGACGTGAACACGAAGATGTACTTCACCGCCGCGACGATGGTGATCGCGGTGCCGACCGGCATCAAGATCTTCTCCTGGATCGCGACGATGTGGGGCGGCTCGATCGACTTCAGGGTGCCGATGGTGTGGGCGCTGGGCTTCATCTTCATGTTCACCGTCGGCGGCGTGACCGGCGTGGTGCTCGCCAATGGCGGCATCGATAACTATTTCCAGGACACCTATTACGTCGTCGCCCACTTCCACTATGTGCTGTCGTTGGGCGCGGTGTTCTCGCTGTTCGCGGGCTTCTATTACTGGTTCCCCAAGATGTCGGGGAAGATGTACAGCGAGCTGCTCGGCCACCTGCATTTCTGGATATTCTTCATCGGCGTGAACATGCTGTTCTTCCCGATGCACTTCCTCGGCGCGCAGGGGATGCCGCGGCGTTACCCGGATTACCCGGATGCTTTCGCCAAGTGGAACGGCGTCGCCAGCCATGGCTATGAGGTGATGGCCGTCGGCATGATGATCTTCTTCGTCAACGTGATCTACACGTTCGCGGCGGGAAAGAAGGCGCCGGCCAATCCCTGGGGCGAAGGCGCCACCACGCTGGAGTGGACGCTGCCGAGCCCGCCGCCCTATCACCAGTTCGAGACGCTCCCGAGGATCGACTGATCCTTCGGGTGCGCCCGATTCCACAGCAGGGCGGATTTCTGCTAAGGGCCGCGCCCGGGATGGGGACTCATTCCGGGTGACGGCATTTACGATGAAGGACCGAATGGCGACTGCGCCTATCGACGCCCCTGCTGCGGGGCTACCAGCCGACTGGCGCGACTTCTGGGCGCTGACCAAGCCGCGTGTGATGACGCTGGTGGTGTTCACGGGGCTATGCGGGCTGCTGATCGCGCCGGGGCATATCCATCCGGTGCTGGCGTTCACCGCGATCCTGTGCATCGCCATGGGCGCGGGCGCGGCGGCGGCGCTCAACCAGTGGTATGAGGCCGATCTCGACGCCAAGATGAAACGCACCCGCAACCGGCCTCTGCCGGCGGGGCGCATGGAGCGGCAGGCGGCGCTGCATTTCGGCGTCGGGCTGGGCGCCTTCTCGGTGGTGCTGATGGGGCTGGCGGTGAACCTGCTGGCGGCCGCGATCCTCACCGTGTCGATCCTCTTCTATGTGCTGATCTACACCGTCTGGCTGAAGCGCCGGACGCCGCAGAACATCGTCATCGGCGGGGCGGCCGGCGCCTTCCCGGCGCTGATCGGCTGGGCGGCGGTGACGGGACGGGTGGATCTGCTGCCGGTGCTGCTGTTCCTGCTCGTCTTCCTGTGGACGCCGCCGCATTTCTGGGCGCTGTCGCTGTTCGTGAATTCGGATTATGCGGCCGCCGGCGTGCCGATGATGTCGGTGGTGGCGGGCACCAGGGCGACGCGGCTCCAGGCCTTTCTCTACACGCTGCCGATGGTGGCCGTCGCGATCCTGCCATGGCCGCTGGGGCTTGCCGGGCCGATCTATGGCGTGGCCGCGGCGGTGCTCAACGCGATCTTCCTGATGCTGGCCATCCGCGTCGGCTTCAGCCGCGAGGAAGACCCCGCGCTGATGAAGGCCGAACGGCGGCTGTTCGCTTATTCGATCCTCTATCTGTTCGCGAGCTTCGGCGTGCTGGTGGTCGACAGGCTGTGGTTCGCCTGATGGCCCAGCCCGATCCCACCCCGGCCGACGACGAGGCGATCCGCAAGCGGCAGCGGTCGCGCTCGATCGTGACCGCGCTGATCCTGTTCGCGCTGGTCGTCCTGTTCTACGCGATCAGCATCGCGAAGATGCTATGAGGAGAGCGGGGTGAGCGTCTCGCGCAATCTCCGCACCGGCCTGATCGCGGGCGCCGTCGCCTGCTCGATGGTCGGCGTGGGGTTTGCCGCGGTGCCGCTCTACCGTATCTTCTGCCAGAAGACCGGCTTCGGCGGCACCGCCCGCATCGAGGAGGGGGCGAAGGCGCCGGGCTCAACCGGCCGCATCGTCACCGTCCGCTTCGACGCCAATGTCAGCCCCGCGCTCGGCTGGCGCTTCGAGCCCGAGCAGAAGACCGAGCGCGTGGCGATCGGCGCCCGCCAGCTCGCCTTCTTCAACGCCACCAACCTCACCGACAAGCCGGTGACGGGTTCGGCCGCCTTCAACATCTCGCCGGATCAGAGCGCGCAATATTTCGTCAAGGTGCAGTGCTTCTGCTTCACCCAGCAGACGCTCCAGCCCGGCGAGACGCAGCGTATGCCGGTGGTGTTCTACATCGACCCCCAATTCCTCAAGGATCGCGACGATCAGGGGGTCAGCGAAATCACGCTTTCCTACACATTCTATCCTGTGGACCAGAAGCCCAGCGATAGCTAAGCTCAGGATGAATCAGGCCGAATAGAGCCGGAAACAAGGGATGCAGCGATGGCCGGTGCGAAGAACCACGACTATCATATCTTGCCCCCGAGCCCCTGGCCGTTGCTGACAGCCTTCTCGGCGTTGGTGCTGGCTTCCGGCTTCGTCATGTATCTTCACTCCGTCCCCTACGGCACGCTGATCGCGCCGGCGGGGTTTCTGCTTGTGCTGTTCTGCATGGCGAGCTGGTGGGTGGATGTGGTGAAGGAGGCCCATGCCGGCGATCACACGCCGGTCGTGCAGCTTCATCTGCGCTACGGCATGATCCTGTTCATCGCCTCGGAGGTGATGTTCTTCCTCGGCTGGTTCTGGGCCTTCTTCGACGCCTCGCTCTTCCCCAAGGCGGTGGAAGCGGTCGGCGGCGTGTGGCCGCCCAAGGGGATCACGCCGCTCAATCCGTTCCAGCTCCCGCTGCTCAACACGATGATCCTGCTGTGCTCGGGCACGACCGTCACCTGGGCGCACCACGCGCTGATCCATGGCGACCGCAGGGGCCTGAAGCAGGGGCTGTGGTGTACGATCGCGCTGGGCCTGGCGTTCTCGTCGATCCAGGCGTGGGAATATATCCACGCGCCCTTCGCCTTTAAGGGCAACATCTTCGGCGCGACCTTCTTCATGGCGACCGGCTTCCACGGCTTCCATGTGATCGTCGGCACCATCTTCCTCGCGGTCTGCCAGTTCCGCGCCTATCGGGGCGACTTCACGCCGCGCCAGCATTTCGGCTTCGAGGCGGCGGCCTGGTACTGGCACTTCGTCGACGTGGTGTGGCTGTTCCTGTTCATCTCGATCTATGTCTGGGGTGGCTGGGGCGCGACCTACGCGAGCTGACGACCCCGCGATGCCCAGGAATGAAGGGCGGGGGCGGAGGCTTCCGCCCTTCATTCCGCCCCGGAGAATGCCGCGATGACGGGCGCGCCCGAGATCGACCCGCCGGCTTCGCCTCCGCCCGCGATCGTGGAGGCGGGGCTGAAGGGGCTCTGTCCGCGCTGCGGTGCGCCGACGCTGTTCGCCGGCATGATCCGCTTCGCGTCGCGATGCCGGGCCTGCGGGCTCGATTATGACGCCTTCAATGTCGGCGACGGCCCGGCGGCGTTGTTGACGCTCGTCATCGGCGCGCTGGTCTCCATCGGCGCGATCACGCTGGAACTGACCGCCCATCCGCCGGTCTGGGTGCATGTCCTGCTGTGGCCGCCCATCACGATCGGGCTGGTGATCGGGGCGCTGCGCGTCGCAAAGGGGATGCTGATCGCGTCCGAATATCGTCATCGTGCCCGTGAGGGGCGTATCGTCGAAGATCGGGCCGAGCGATGAGCGACCGTCTGCGCCTGCCCGTGCTGCCCACGCTGCTCGTCGCGCTGGCGGTGGCGGCGATGGTGGCGCTCGGCGTCTGGCAGATCGGGCGGCTGCACCAGAAGGAGACGCTGCTCGCCGAATATGCCGCCGCGGCCGGCAAGCCGGTGGTGGCCTTCCCGCGCATCCCGACCGACCGGGCCTTGCTGTTCCGCCATGCCGAGGCCTTCTGCCTGCAACCGGTCGGCTGGCGCGCGAGCGCGGGGCGCAACCGCGCGGGCGAGCCCGGTTGGCGGCACGTCGCCGACTGCCGCACCGGCGCCGAGGGGCCGGGCATCGCGGTCGACATGGGCTGGTCCAAGGATTCCGGCGCGCCCGCCCAGTGGAAGGGCGGAGAGGTTCGCGGCGTGATCGGCCCCGATCATGACGGCCAGGTGCTGCTCGTGTCGGACGAGCCCGCGCCCGGCCTCCAGCCCAGCGCGCCGCCGAGCCTGGACGAGATCCCCAACAATCATTTCGCCTATGCGGTGCAGTGGTTCCTGTTCGCGGGCGTGGCGGTGGTCATCTATGGCATCGCGCTCCGGCGCCGGCGGCCGCCTGCCGCTTCCTGACAAGGGTCATCTGCGGCGGCGACAAGTCTTGTTTGCTTGCCGCCCCGGCCCCCGACGTTTAAGCCGCCGGGCCATATGCGCTATATCAGCACCCGAGGGCGCGCTCCCGCGCTCGGCTTCGAAGCCGCCACGCTCACCGGTCTTGCCTCCGATGGCGGCCTGTATGTCCCCGAAAACTGGCCGACGCTGACGCGCGCCCAGATCGAGGCACTGGCCGGCCTCTCTTATGCCGAGACGGCGGTGCGGATTCTCACGCCCTTCGTCGGCGAGGCGCTGAGCGAGGCGGAGCTGCGCGCGCTGTGCGAGGCGGCTTATGGCCGCTTCAGCCATGCCGGCGTGACGCCGCTCACGCAGCTCGACGAGCGCCATTTCCTGCTGGAGCTGTTCCACGGGCCGACGCTGGCCTTCAAGGATGTGGCGCTCCAGCTTCTCGGCCTGCTGTTCGAGCGCTTCCTGTCGAAGGGCGACCAGCATCTCACCATCGTCGGCGCGACTTCGGGCGATACCGGATCGGCGGCGATCGAGGCGGTGGCCAACCGCGCGCATGTCGACATCTTCATGCTGCACCCCAAGGGCCGCGTCTCCGACGTGCAGCGCCGGCAGATGACGACGGTGCTCGCGTCCAACGTCCACAACATCGCCATCGAGGGCGATTTCGACCAGGCGCAGGCGCTGGTGAAGCAGATGTTCGGCGACAGGGATTTCGCCGGCCGCTTCCAGCTTTCTGCGGTGAACTCGATCAACTGGGCGCGGCTCGCGGCGCAGATCGTCTATTATTTCTACACGGCCGTCCGCCTCGGCGCGCCGCATCGCGCGGTTGCCTTCTCGGTGCCGACCGGCAATTTCGGCGACGTGTTCGCGGGCTATGTGGCGAGCCGCATGGGGCTTCCCGTGGCGCGGCTGATCGTCGCGACCAACGTCAACGACATCCTCCACCGCGCACTGTCGGCAGGCGATTACTCGACCGGCACCGTCTCGCCCACCGCGACGCCGTCGATGGACATCCAGGTCAGCTCCAATTTCGAGCGGCTGCTGTTCGATCTGCACGGTCGCGATGGCGCTGCGCTGTCGGCGGCGATGCAGGGCTTCGAGCGGGATCGCACGATGACGCTCGCCACCGGAATGCGCGATCGCGCGGCGGCCGATTTCGCGAGCGCCCGCGTCGATCATGCCGCGATGACGGAGGCGATGCGCTGGGCGCATGGCGCGGCGGGGCAGGTGATCGATCCGCACACCGCGATCGGGCTCGCCGCCGCGCGCACCGCCGATCTGCCGGCCGACGTGCCGGTGGTCACGCTGGCGACGGCGCATCCGGCCAAGTTCGGCGATGCGGTGGAGGCGGCGACCGGTGTCCGCCCGGCGCTCCCTGAGCGGATTGCGGGGCTGATGGAGAAGGAGGAGCGCTGCGCCGTCCTCCCCGCCAGCTTCGACGCCATCACCGGCTATATCGCCGAGCGGGCGGTCGCGCGCGGATGACCGCGAAGCTCCACCGTCTGCCCAACGGGCTGACCGTCGCGATCGACCCGATGCCCGGTGTCGAGACGCTGGCGGTCGGCCTCTATGCCGATGTCGGCAGCCGGTCCGAGCCCGCGCATCTCACCGGCCTCGCTCACATGGTCGAGCATATGGTGTTCAAGGGCGCGGGCGAGCGGAGCGCGCGCGCGATCGCGGAAGCCGCCGAGGATGTCGGCGGCCAGCTCAACGCCTGGACCTCGCGCGACACCACCGTCTTCCATGCCCGCCTGTTGCCGGACGATCTGGCGCTGGGCGTGGGCCTCATCGCCGATCTGGTGCGCGGCCCCCATTTCTCGGCCGAGGAGCTGGAGCGCGAGAAGCAGGTCGTGCTCGCCGAACTGGGCGAATCGCGTGACACGCCGGACGACATCATCTTCGATCATCTCTCGGCCGCCGCCTATCAGGGGCAGACCTATGGCCGCCCCGTGCTGGGCGACGAGACCAGCATCGCCGCGATCGACGTGGCGGCGCTGCGCCGCTGGCTGGAGGAGCAATATCGTCCGTCCGGCCTGATCCTCGCCGCTGCCGGCAAGGTCGACGAGGATGCGCTGCTCAAGCTCGCGGAATCGCGCTTCGGCGATCTCGCGGCGGGTCGCCCGCCGGTGTTCGAGCCCGCGCGTTTCACCAGCGGCGTCGTCACCGACGCGCGGCGCTTCGATCAGGTCCACATCGCCTTCGCCCATCCCGGCGTCGATCAGCGCCATGACGATGTCTATGCGCTCAACCTCTTCGCGAGTGCGGTCGGCGGCGGCATGTCGTCGCGGCTGTTCCAGGAGGTGCGCGAGGAGCGGGGGCTGGCTTACTCCATCTATGCGTGGAGCGCGGCCTCTGCCGACACCGGGCAGCTCGGCGTCTATTGCGCGGCGGCCAAGGCGGAGGCGCCGCGTGCCTTCGCGCTCTCGCGCGAGGTGCTGGCCCGCTCCGCCGACGATCTCGCGGAGGTCGAGCTTCAGCGTGCCAAGGCGCAGGCCAAGGCCGGCCTGCTGATGGGCCTCGAATCGGTGCAGTCGCGCTGCGATCATCTGGCGCGGCAGGTGCAGGTGCAGGGCCGCATCGTCCCCGTCGCCGAGACGGTGGCGCAGATCGATGGCGTCGATCTCGCACAGGCGCGTCAGGCGGGGGCGACGGCGCTCTCCGGCGGCCTCGCGACCGCCAGCGTCGGCGGCAAGCTCGCCCGCGTGGCGTGAACGGATATCCGGTGAAGCTCGATACCCTCATCACCGAACCCTGGGCCGATTACGGGCTCGTCGATTCTGGCCATGGCCGCAAGCTGGAGCGTTATGGCCGCTTCCGCTTCGTCCGCCCCGAGCCGCAGGCGATGTGGGCGCCGGCGTCCGACGAGTGGAAGCATGACGGCGAGTTCGTCGGCGCTTCCGACGAGGAGGGCGGCGGCCGCTGGCATCTCGGCCGCAACGTACCCAAGGACTGGCCGCTCGGCTGGCAGGATGTGAAATTCCACGCCGCCAACACCAATTTCCGCCACCTCGCCTTCTTCCCCGACATGGCGCCGCAATGGGCGTGGATGCGGGATAGGGTGGCCGAGGGCGACGAGGTGATGAACCTGTTCGGCTATACCGGCGTCGGCTCGCTGGCTCTGGCGGCCAAGGGCGCGCGCGTCACCCATGTCGATGCGTCGAAGAAGTCGGTCGAGAACGGCAAGGCCAACGCGGTGCTGTCCGGCATGGCCGACAAGCCGATCCGCTGGATGATCGACGATGCCGTCAAGTTCACCGCGCGCGAGGTGCGCCGCGAGCGGACCTACGCCGGCATCATGCTCGATCCGCCCAAGTTCGGGCGCGGGCCGACCGGCGAGACATGGCGTCTGGAGGAGGGGCTCCCCGGCCTGATCGCCGATTGCGTGAAGCTGCTGACGCCTGAGTCGAAGTTCCTCGTGCTGACCGCCTATGCGGTGCGCATGTCGGCGCTGGCGATCGCGGAGCTTCTGCGGCAGGCGACCGCCCCGCTCGGCGGGCGGGTCGAGGCCGGCGAGATGGCGGTGCGCGAGGAGGCGCGCGGCCTGCTGCTCCCCACCGCCATCTTCGCCCGCTGGACGCGGGACTGATCGCCGCTTCCCGCCCGTCATCCCGGCGGAAGCCGGCATGACGAAAGAAGGATTCAGTAAACCAGAATCTGCCCCTGCATCCCCGAGGCGACATCGAGCGCCTTCGAGGATTTGAGATCATAATGGCCTCGGCGCGGGATCAGGCGGATGGTGCGGCTCGAATGGCCCGGCACGTTGAGTCGGCTCTTCTGGAGCGCGCCGGCATCGGCCGGGAACAGCCTCGCCGCGCCGAAGAAGGCGGGCGCGTAGAAATCATGCTCGGTGCGGTCCGGGTTGACGAGGCGCAGGCGATAGAGCTGGCCTCCCTTCAGGCGGATCACCTGCGGGTGGAACTTGCGGTCGCCCATGTTGACCGTGACGGTGGTCGGCTTGGGCGGCGGCGGCGCGGCGAGGGCCGGCGCGGCGGCGAGAAGAGAGGCAGCGAGCAGCATCGTCTTGCGCATCATGGTCTCCTTCATGGTCATTCCCTGATCGCCCTCAACGCGGCACCGGCGGCAAAGGATGCACCCGTAACGAACAGCAGCGACACGGCGGCGAGAAGCTTCATGGCGCTGGCTCCGTCCGGCTGAATCGCACCCGCGCCGAAGATCAGCAGCGGCACGGCGAGCGGCAGCAGCATGAGGCCGGCGAGAGCGCCCGCGCCGCGCAGGCCCGCCGTCAGCGCCGCGACGGTGAAGCCGAGCGCCGCCAGCGCCGGCGTGCCGATGGCGAGCCCCGCCTCCAGCCGGAGGAGCGTCGCCCCGTCGAGCCCGAGCAATGCCGCGCCGGGCAGCGCCGCCAGCATCAGCGGCGGGCCGAAGCCCAGCCAGTGCGCCGCGATCTTGGCCGCTGCCACCGCCTCGTCCGCGAACCCGCGCACGGCGAGCTGGTCGAGGATGCCGGCCTCGGCATCGGGCGCCACCAGCCGCTCCACCGGCAGCAGGGCGGCGAGGAGCGCGGCGAGCCACAGCATTCCGCCGCCGGTCTTCGCCAGCAGCTTCGCGTCCGGCCCGACCGCGAAGGGGAACAGCGTCGCCGCGATCAGGAAGAAGGCGACGGGCAATCCGGCGGCGCGCAGGCCACGGGCGGCATCGCGGCGGATGAGGGTGAGGATCATGCCAGCGCGTGCGTCCGGGCGCCGTCGAGCGGCAGCGGCACATGGCTCGCCGCCAGCACCGCTCCGCCCTTCGCGCGATGCGCGGCCATGGCGTGGCCGAGCCGCTCGATGCCCTCGACGTCGAGCCCATTGGAGGGCTCGTCGAGCAGCCACAGCGGCGCGGCGCCGGCGATGGTGCGCGCGATCGCGGCGCGGCGGCGCTGGCCGGTCGAGAGCCAGCGCACCGGCACGCGGGCGAGATGCGCGACGTCCATCGCCTCCATCGCCGCCTCCAGTCCCTCGGCGCGGTCGAGCTTCGCCCAGAAGCCGAGCGCCTCGCCGAGCGTCCGGTCTCCGTCGAGCGCGGCCTGCTCGCCCAGCCATGCCACCCGCGCCGGCCGCTCGACCGCTCCGGCGGCGGGGCGGAGCAGGCCGGCGGCGATGCGCAGCAGGCTCGACTTGCCGATGCCGTTGGGGCCGGTGACGACCAGCGCGCCGCCGGCCTCCAGCACGAGATCGAACCCCTCGAACAGCAGCCGTTCGCCGCGCAGGCAGGCGATCCCCCGCATCGCCAGCATCATGAGGCGGAGGCCTCCAGCGCGTGCATGTCGTCGTCCGACAGGCCGAAATGATGGCCGACCTCGTGGATCAGAACATGCGCGACCAGAGCCTCCAGCGTCACCCCCGTCTCAGCCCATTCGTCCAGGATTGGGCGGCGATAGAGGTGGACCATGTCGGGCAGGGCGCCGCTATCCTCGACGCTTTTCATGCCCACGGGCCGCCCGCGATAGAGGCCGGAAAGCGCGAAGGGATCGTCTATGCCCAACTCGTCGAGCGTCGCCTCGTCGGCGAACTCCTCGACGCGCAGCACCACATCGCCCAGATGAAGGCGAAAGGGCTCGGGCAGGCGCGCCATGGTCGCGCGGGCCATCGCGTCGATGGCGGCGGCGTCGGGGGAAGGCCCCCAGGGGGTTTGACGGACGGTCATGCTTGCCGGACAGTAGAAGAGCCGGCGGCGGTGCGCCAGCGGAGGGGCGATTGGACGAGCGCGGGCCGGACATCCGATTCGAAGGCGTGACGAAACGCTTTGCCGGCGCCGCCGTCTCGGACGTCGATTGCACGATTGCGGCGGGCAGCTTCGTGGCGCTGGTCGGGGGATCGGGGGCGGGCAAGTCGACGCTGCTGCGCATGGTCAACCGGCTGGTGGAGCCCGATTCGGGGCGCGTTCTGCTCGGCGGTGCGGATGTGGCGGAGGGGCCGGCCTACGCGCTCAGGCAGCGGATCGGCTATGTCTTCCAGTCGATCGGGCTGATGCCGCACATGAGCGTCGCCGAGAATATCGCGCTGGTGCCGCGCCTTGCGGGCGATCCTCCGGCCGATGTCGCGGCGCTGCTGGAGATGGTGGAACTGCCTGTCGCCTATGCGTCCCGCGCGCCCTCGGCGCTGTCGGGGGGCGAGCGGCAGCGGGTGGGTGTCGCCCGCGCGCTGGCGACGGGGGCGAGGCTGATGCTGCTCGACGAACCCTTCGGCGCGCTCGATCCGGTGACGCGCGATGCGATCGGCCGGCGGTATCGCGATCTGCACGAGCGGCTCGGCCTCACCAGCCTGATGGTGACGCACGACATGGCCGAGGCGCTGCTGCTGGCCGACCGTATCCTTGTGATGGCGAAGGGCAGGATCGTCGGCGATGCGACGCCTTCGGACATGCTCGCCGGCCGCGCGGGCGAGGAGGCGAGCGCGCTCGTCGCGGTGGCGGCGCGGCAGGCGGAACGGATCGAGGCGTTGAAGGCGTGAGCGAATTGCTCGTTCCGCTGCCCGGCCTCGCCGCGCATCACCTGCTGCTGTCGGCCGCGGCGCTGGGGCTGGCGCTGGTGGTGGCGCTGCCGCTGGGGCTCGTCGCGGCGCGCAGGCCCCGGCTGGCGGGGGCGGCGCTGGGCGTGGCGGGGGTGATCCAGACGATTCCGGGGCTGGCGCTGCTGGCGCTCTTCTATCCGCTGCTGCTGGCGATCGGGCATGGCGTGCCGGCGCTGGGCTTCCTGCCGGCGTGGCTGGCGCTCGCGCTCTATGCGCTGCTGCCGATCCTGCGGAACGTCGTGGCCGGCTTGCGCGGGCTCGATCCGGCGGTGATCGAGGCGGCGGACGGCCTCGGCATGACGGCCGGGCAGCGGCTCCGGCTGGTCGAGGCGCCGCTCGCCGCGCCCGTGGTGATGGCCGGCATCCGCACCGCGACCGTCTGGACCATCGGCGCGGCGACGCTCGCCACCACGGTGGGCGCGGCGAGCCTCGGCAACCTCATCTTCTCCGGCCTCCAGACCGAGGACTGGTCGCAGGTGCTGGCCGGCTGCCTCGCGTCGGCGGCGCTGGCCCTCGTCGCGGACGGGCTGCTGGCGCTGATCGAGCGCGGGCTGGCGCGGCGCGAGCGCTGGTCTCTGACGCTCGGCAGCCTCGGTGTCGTGGCGGGGCTGCTGCTGGCCTGCGCGCCGATGCTGGGCGGAGGCGCGCGGCCGGTGGTGGTCGGCGCCAAGAATTTCTCCGAACAGTTCATCCTCGCCCGGCTGATCGGCGCACGGCTGGAGCGGGCAGGCTATGCGGTCAGCTATCGCGAGGGGCTGGGCTCGGCGGTGGCGCTGAGGGCGCTCGGGCAGGGCGATATCGACGTCTATGTCGATTATTCGGGCACGATCTGGGCGGATTCGATGCACCGGAGCAAGCCTGCGCCGAAACCAGAGACGCTGGCCGGGATCGCCGATTTCCTGAAGCCTGCCGCGCTACTCGGGCCGCTGGGCTTCGAGAATGCCTATGCGCTGGCGATGACGAAGGCCGGCGCGGCGCGACATCATGTCACGGATCTGCGCACGCTGGCGGCGGCCGCGCCGTCGCTGACGCTGGGGGCGGACCTCGAATTCCTGTCGCGGCCCGAATGGCGGGCGGTGCGCGAGGCCTATGGGCTGCGCTTCGCCGCCTCGCGCGCTTATGCGCCGAGCTTCATGTATCGCGCGCTGGAAAGCGGACAGGCGGACGTCATCTCCGCCTTCTCCAGCGACGGGCGGATCGCGGCGGACGATCTGGCGGTGCTCCCCGATCCGGCGCACGCGTTGCCCGGCTATGACGCGATCCTGCTGGTGTCGCCGGCCCATGCGGAAGACCAGCGCTTTCTCGGCGCGATCCGGCCGCTGATCGGCGCGATCCCGGTGGAAGCGATGCGCCGCGCCAACTACATGGTCGACCGGGATCGCGACAAGGCGAGCCCCGAGGCCGCCGCCCGCTGGCTGGCCGCCCAACTGGAGCATCGCTGATGGCCGAGATCGTCAACCTCAACCGCGCCCGCAAGGCGAAGGCGCGCGTGGATGCGGCGAAGCAGGCCGAGGCGAACCGCGCCAAGTTCGGCCGCACCAGGGCCGAGCGCGAGGCCGAGGCCGCCGAACAGGCCCGGCGCAAGGCGCTGCTCGATGGGGCGAAGCGCGAGGATTAGGGCCGGAAGGGCAGCCCCACCCAGTCCTCGGCCATCGCCCAGAGCCGGGCGGCGGCGTCATGGTCGCGCGTCGCGGGCGGAAGCGCGGCGCGCCCCGGCGGTCCGCGCAGCTCGAAGGGGCCGGTCGAGCCCAGATAATCGCCCGAATGCACGTCGGGATCGGTGGCGGCGCGCAGCACCGGGAGCGCGCCGGCGGCGGCCGACTGGCTGACGAGATTGCCCAGATAGCGGATCGACCAGCCGCGAAGGCCGCGCGTCCCCGGCCCGTTGGCGAGCAGGCTGGTCCGCGCGAAGCCGGGATGGGCGGGGACGCTCGCGACGCCGGTGCCCACCGCGCGGCGCGCCAGCTCCAGCCCGAACATCAGCATGGCGAGCTTGCTCTGCGCATAGACGGCCCAGGGGTCGTAACGCCGCTCCGCCATCGGGTCTGCGAAGTCGATCCGCCCCCGCCACGCGGCGATGCTGGCGAGCGGCACCACCCGCGCGCCTGCCGCCAGCAGCGGCCAGAGCCGCGCCGCCAGCGCGAAATGGCCGAGCAGGTTGGTGCCGAGCTGAAGCTCGAACCCGTCCGCCGAGACGCGCCGCTCGGGCAGCGCCATCACGCCGGCGTTGAGGATCAGCCGGTCGACCGGATGGCCGGCGGCGAGCTGCTCGCCGGCGAATCGCTCCACCGAGGCGAGGCAGGCGAGATCGAGCGGCCGCCACACCGCGCCATGGCCGATCGCCTCCGCCGCGGCCCGGCCCCTGGCCTCGTCCCGCGCCGCGAGGATCAGCGTCGCGCCCGCTTCCGCCAGCGCCCGCGCCGTCTCATAACCGATGCCGCTGTTGGCGCCGGTGACGATGACGCGTCGGCCATCCTGCCGGCCCATATCGGCGATCGTCCAGCGGTTCATCCCATGCGTCCCCGGCGAGCGGTGGTGGAGCCTATCGGCCGATCCGCCCGCTGCGGCAACGGCCATCCGTGATACCCCCTTCAGGCTGCGACCAGCGCCTCTTCGGGGATGTCCAGCGTGAAGATGGCGCCGCCCGCCGGATCGGTGGCGGCGGCGACGCCGATGCCGAGCGCGTCGGCGAAACCCTTGACGATGGCGAGGCCGAGGCCGGAATCGCCGCTCCGGTCGCTGCCCTTGCCGCGCGCGAAGGTCTCGAAGATCGCCTCCTCGGCGCCGGGCTCGATGCCGGGGCCATGATCGCGCACCTCGAGCAGCAGCCCGCCCGCCACGCGGCGCGCCTCGATCGCGATCGGCCCCTCCGGCCCGCCATGCTGGGTGGCGTTGGCGAGCAGGTTGATGAGGATGTGGTGGAGCAGCCGCGGATCGGTCCGCACCAGCGGCAGCGTGCCGGGGATGGCGAGGTCGATGCGGTTGTGGCGCAGCGTGTCGCGCAGATCGTGGACCGCGCTGCTGACGGCGTCGGTGAGATCGATGGGCTCGGGCACGAGCTGGAGCGCGCCCGCGTCCATGCGGACCATGTCGACGAGATTGTCGAGGAAGCGCTTGAGGCGGCGGACCTCGGCGCGGGCCATCGCCACGGCGGGCGAGGCGGGGGCTTCCGCCGCCAGCGCCTCGACCGCGCCCGCCACCGAGGTGAGCGGCGTGCGCAGATCGTGCCCGATCGAGGAGAGCAGCGCGGCGCGCAGCCGGTCGCGCTCCTTGAGCAGGCCGAGCTCGCGCATCTCGCCCTCCAGCCGCAGCCGCTCGTGCGCCAGCGCCGCCTGGCCCACGAGCGTGGAGAGCAGCACGGTGCGATCGGCGGGCACCGGATCGGTGCCGTCGTCGCGCGCGAGGCCGAGCACGGCGAGCGTGCCGAGCGCCGTCTTGAGCGGGTGGAACTGCCAGTCGGCGGCGGTGAGCGTCGCGGTGCCGCGCCCGGCGGGCTCGCCCCGGCTCCAGCACCATTCGGCCGCCGCCTGATCCACCGGCCCGAGCGGCGCGGCCTCGGGCACGGCGGCCTTCACCATCACCACGCCATCGCGTTCGGCCAGCAGCAGCGTGTCGCAGCCGAGCAGCAGGCCGACCTCGGTGCAGATCGTCGAGGCCGTCTCCTGCCAGGTCGAGGAGCGCGCCAGCGCCTGCGCGAAGGCGGCGACCGAGGCGTTCTCGGTGGCGCTGCGGGTGGAGAGCGTCGCGCGCGCCTTGAGCCGCCCGGCGAGATGGCTGACCAGCCCGGCGATGCCGATCAGCACCAGCATGGTGAGCAGGCTCTGCGGGTCGGCGATGGTGAAATTGTAGAGCGGCGGCAGGAAGAAGAAATTGTAGGCGAGCCCCGCCGCGAGGCTGGCGAACAGGCCGGTGCGCAGGCCGAAGCGCGCCGCCGTCAGGATCACGGGCAGCAGATAGATGAGATCGAGCCCGCCCGCGCCGACCAGCGGCTCCACGAAATGGTCGATCACCGTGGTCACGGCCACCAGCGCCAGCGCCGCGCCGTAGCTCGACGGGCCGCCCCAGCCGCGGGTCAGCGGCGCGAGGCCGCGGCGCGGACGCTCGGCCGGCGCGGTGGCGGGGATGACGTGGAGCGCGAGGCCTTCCGGCCCCTCCTTGAGCAGCCGGTCCACCACCGATCCGTGGCGCGCCTCGAACCACCAGCTCCGCCGCGACTTGCCGATGACGAGCTGGGTGGTGCGGGTGCCCGCGATATGATCGATGAGGCCGGAGGCGACGTCTTCCGCCGGCACGCGCGCGATGGTCGCGCCGAGGCTGGCGGCGAGCCTCAGCACGTCGGCGACGCGCTGGCGCTGCGCCTCGTTGAAGCCTTCGGCCCGCGCCGTCTCGATCACGATCGCGGACCATGGCGCGCGCAATGCATCGGCGAGGCGCTTGGCGACGCGGATCAGGGCGTCGCCGCCGGGCTGCTCGCTGACGGCGACCAGCACGCGCTCGCCGCCGGCATAGACGCCGGGCAGCGCGCCCGCGTCGAGCATCTCCAGCATCTGCCGGTCGACGCTGAGTGCGGCGCGCCGCAGCGCCATCTCGCGCAGCGCCGACAGGTTGGGCTTGGAGAAGAAATGCTGGAGGGCGCGCGTCGCCTCCTCCGGCACATAGACCTTGCCGTCCTTCAGCCGCTCGATCAGCTCGTCGGGCGGCAGGTCGACCACCTTGATCTCGGCGCCCTCGAACACGCTGTCGGGCACCGTCTCGCGGACGCGGACGCGGGTGAAGCTCGCCACCACGTCGTTGAGGCTCTCGACATGCTGGATGTTGAGCGTGGTGTAGACGTCGATCCCGGCGGCGAGCAGTTCCTCGACATCCTGCCAGCGCTTGGGATGGCGGCTGCCCTCGACATTGGAATGGGCATATTCGTCGACGAGGGCGAGCTGCGGCCGGCGCGCCAACACCGCGTCGATGTCCATTTCGGTGAGCGGGCGGCCATGATGCTCGATCTCGCGGCGGGGGATGATCTCGAACGGCTGGATCAGCGCCTCGGTCTCGGCGCGCCCGTGCGTCTCGACGACGGCCACCACCACGTCGACGCCGGCGCGCAGCCGTTCGGCGCCGTCGGTCAGCATCTCGTAGGTCTTGCCGACGCCCGGCGCCGCGCCGAGGAAGATCTTGAGCTGCCCGCGCGCCTCGCGCGTCGCGTGGCGCAGCAGGGCTTCGGGTGAGGGGCGGGGCGGTTGGGCGGTATGGCTGGCCATAAGGGACGATCTGTACGCCCGCATAACGGATCAGGCTACCGGCTGGCTCGACGCAGGCGCGGCAACGGCATAATCGTCGCGCCATGGCCCTGCCCCCCAAGCTGCTCGTCATCGAGGATGATCCCGCCATCCGCCGCCTGCTGCGCGTCACGCTGGAGCGGGCCGGCCATGCCGTCGCCGAGGCCGGAAGCGCGCGCGAGGCGCTGTCGCTGCTGCCGATCGAGAAGCCGCAGGTGATCCTGCTCGATCTCGGCCTGCCCGATCGGGACGGGCTGGAGCTGGTGCAGTTGCTCAAGCGCGACGGCGAGGCGACGCTGATCGTCGTCTCGGCGCGCGAGGCGACGTCGGAGAAGGTCGCCGCGCTCGATCTCGGCGCCGACGATTATCTGGTGAAGCCGTTCGATACCGAGGAGTTGTTGGCGCGCATCCGCGCGGCGCTGCGCCACCGGCTCGACGCGCAGGGCGCCACGCACCGGATCGAGGCGGGCGGCGGGCTGGTGATCGATCTCGATCATCGCCGCGTCACGCGCTCGGGCACGGAGGTGCATCTCGCGCCCAAGGAATATGGCGTACTCGCGCTGCTCGCGGCGAAGCCGGACCGGGTGCTGAGCCACGCCCAGATCCTGCGCGAGGTATGGGGGCCGGCGCAGGCCGATCGGGTGGAATATCTGCGCATCGTCGTGCGCAGCCTGCGCCAGAAGCTGGAGGCGGACCCGGCGCGCCCGTCGTTGATCGTCAACGAGCTGGGCGTGGGTTATCGCCTGAAGCCGGGCGCCTGATCGGACGCCCGGCCGGGAGGCTTTCAGGAAATCAGTTCTGCGGGGGCGGCGGCATGTCCTTGCCACCGTGGCCGCCATGGCCATGGCCCTGCCGGCCGCCGCGCATCCCCATCCGCTCGCCCATCGCATGATGGTGGAGCCGGTCCAGCGCGTCGAAACGATGCTGCTGATCGGGGGTGAGGCTGGTGTAGAATTTCCGCGTGGCGTCGATCTTCTGCTTGGCGTCGGCGTCGCGGCGGTCGAGGTGGGCGGACATGCGGTCGAGCCGGGCCAGAGTGCCCTCGTCGGCGCTGGGTGGCGTCGCGCCCTCCGGCGGCCGCATCCCGCCTTCGCGGAAGCCATGATGCGGCTCGATCGCGCTCAGGAAGGCCTCGAGCGCCGGACGCTGATCGGCCCGCAGGCCGAGCAGCAGCGCGACGTCGTCGACATGCTGGGCGCGGATCTTGGCGAAGTCCGGCCTGGCCCAGCCGGCGTGCGGAGCGCGGGCGGGCGTCGCCGGATCGGCGGCGAGCGCCGGTGCGGCAAGGCCGGCCGCGAGCGCGATCAGGAACAGCGTGCGCAAAGGATATCCCCTCAAGTGGTTGACGATCCTGGTTCACCCGCTTTTGTGTCGGCGGAATGTCCGCAGAGTAGCACCATCGAAATCCGCCGCACACATCTTCGCGGCATCGCGGGAGGATGAACATGGAGGCACCGTTCCCCGAGCGCGCCGCAGAGTCGATCGCGCATCTGCTGGTCGTCGACGACGACGCCGGCATCCGCCTGCTGCTGGCCGAGCGACTCGGCACCTACGGCTATCGCGTGACGACGGCGTCCGGCGTCGCGGAGATGGACCGGGTGCTGGCGCGCGGCGGGGTCGATCTCGTCATCCTCGATGTGATGATGCCGGGCGAGGACGGGCTCACCGCCTGCCGGCGCCTGGTGCAGGCGGGCGGGCCTCCGGTCATCCTCCTCTCCGCGCTGGGCGACGAGCAGGATCGCATCGTCGGGCTGGAGCTGGGCGCCGACCATTATCTCTCCAAGCCGTGCAGCCCGCGCGAGATCCTCGCCCATGTCCGCGCGCTGCTGCGCCGGCAGAAGGCGCCCGAGGCCGAGGCGCGGCGGGGCTTCGCCTTCATGGGCTGGCGGATGGATCTCGATTCGCACGAGCTGTTCGACCCGGAGGGCGTGCTGGTCCATCTGTCCGACGGTGAGTTCGCGGTGCTGCGCGTCTTCGCCGAGCGTCCGCGCCGGGTGCTGACCCGCGAGGAGCTGCTCCACAGCGCGCGCGGGCCGGATTCGGATGCGTTCGATCGCGCCATCGACGTGCAGGTCAGCCGCCTGCGGCGCAAGCTGCGCGCCGGCGACAGCGACCTGATCCGCACCGTCCGCAACGAAGGCTATATGTTCGTGCCCAAGGTGACGCAGGCGTGAAGGCCATTCCGGCGCGGCACCGGCTGCCCCTGTTCCTGCGCATCTTCGGTGTGATGCTGTTCGCGCTGCTCGGCGCGCAGTTGCTCGATTTCGCGATGCTGGTGTCGGTGCCGCCGCCGACGCCGCGCCTCTATCCGATCGCCGAGGTGGCGCAGGTGCTGCATGGCGATGTGCCGGGCAATGGCGACTATCACGTCTCGATCGAATGGGCGCCGCCGCCGGATGACGGCCAGCCCCATGGCGAGCATGTGCGGCAGCGTCTGGCCGAGCGACTCGGCGCGTCCGTCGATGACGTCCATGTCGTGATCGACCGGCCGCCGCTGTTCATGGGGCCGCCGAGGCCGCGCCGTTACGAACATGCGCATGGCGAGCAGGGCGAGATCCTGTTCGGGCACTTCACCGCCGCCTATCGCATGGCGGACGGGCGCTGGCGCGTGGTCAGGGTCCGGCATCAGGGGATCGAGCCCTGGCATTGGCGCATCCTGTTGTGGCTGTTGGGAACGCTGGTGGCGGCACTGCCCTTCGCCTGGCTGGTGGCGCGGCATGTCGCCAAGCCGATCGGGCTGTTCGCCGCCGCCGCCGAGCGGCTGGGCCGCGATCCCCGCGCGCCGCCGCTGCTGGTCGACGGGCCGGCCGAGGTCGCGCTCGCGGCGGGCGCCTTCAACGAGATGCAGGCCCGCATCGGCCGCTATGTCGAGGATCGCGTGACGATGGCGGCGGCGATGGCGCATGATCTGCGCACGCCGCTGATGCGGCTCGCGCTGCGTGTCGAGAAGGTCGCGCCCGCCGAGCGTTCCGCCATGGAAACCGATATCGGCGAGATGAAGGAGATGATCGCCGCCGCGCTCGCCTTCGTGCGCGACACCGGCCGCCCGCCGCGCCGGCAGAAGCTCAGCCTCCGCGCGCTTACCGAAAGCGTGGCGGACGGCATGGTCGACATGGGCGCGGACGTGACGGTCGAGCCTGGCGAGGATCTGGTGATCGAGGCCGATGTGGCGGGCCTGAAGGCGATGCTCTCCAACCTGATCGGCAATGCGGTCACTTATGCGGGGCAGGCGCGGGTGCGGATCGCCAGGCCCGACGGTCATGCGCTGATCGAGGTGGCCGACGACGGGCCGGGGCTTCCCGAGGCGCTGCTGGAGCGGGTGTTCGAGCCCTTCTTCCGCGCCGAGCCTTCCCGCAACCGGGAGACGGGCGGCAGCGGCCTCGGCCTCGCCAGCGCGCGGGCGGTGGCGCGTGCGCACGGCGGGGACGTGACGCTTTTCAACCGGGCCGGCGGCGGTCTGCTTGCTCGCGTCCTGCTGCCGCTTTGACAGCGGCGCCCATCGCGCTATCGGCACAGGGACAAGAGGACCAGAGGATATGGGCATGCGGTTCGCGGGATGGTCGTTCGGGGCGTGGTTGCTGATGGGGAGCGCGGCGGTCGCGGCTCCGCAGGATACGCCGCCGCCGGGGGCCGCGCCCGCTCCGGCTTCGTCCGTGATTGTCTCCGCGCCCGCGCCGGCGGTGACGCCGCTGGCCGGCGGGCACATCTTCATCAGCCCGATGGGCGAGCCCTTCCACGGCGCCGAGGGCGTGTCGGGGGCGGAGGAATGGTTCCGCAAGGCCGACGCCGATCATGACAACCGCATCACGCCCAAGGAGTTCGAGGCCGATGCGATGCGCTTCTTCGCGACGCTCGACACCGATCATGACGGGCTGATCGGCCCGGACGAGATCGAGCATTACGAAACCGACGTCGCGCCGGAGATCCGCGTGCTGAGCACCTATGGCGACCCGTCGCTCGCCAAGACGGACGACGACGGCCATGTCACCCCGCCGCCCTATCCGACGCGACTCGGCGCGGGGCGCTACGGCTTTCTCGATTCGCCCGAACCGGTGGTGTCGGCCGACACCAATTTCGACCGTGCCGTCTCGCGGCAGGAGTTCGCGATGACGGCGTCCAAGCGCTTCAAGCTGCTCGACGCGAATGGCGACGGTGTGCTGACCCGCGACGAACTGCCCAAGCTCGATCTCCATGTCGGCCGGAAGGGCGGCTATGGCGGCCGCAACGGCGGCGGCGGCGGTGGGCGAGGCGGTCATGGCGGTCATCATGGCGGCCATGGCGGCGGCATGGGCGGTGGCGGCTTCGGGGGCTGAGCCTCCGCCCGCTCAGGCGAGCATCGTCGCCAGGAACCAGATTCGCGTCGCCTGAGTCCGCATGATCGGCCGGCGGCAATAGCGGCAGACGCCGCGATCGACATCGCCATCCGGCTGTCGGCGCGCCGGAACGGGCGTGTGCCGCCCGGCCCGGCAACGCTCCGCCCGAGTCATTCTCCCGGCCATCGCTGCCTTCTCCTTCATCGAAGAGGGCAGTGGCAGGCCTATCTGTCGGGCGGATGTCCGATTGTTGCGGAGTCGATCAGCCGGGCTGGCGGCCGTCGAGCATCGCGATGATGGCCGAAAAGTCCCGGTGCCCGCCGCCGGCGTTCACGAAGCTCTGATAAAGCGCCTCGGCGGCCGATCCCATCGGAACGGCGGCGTCGACGCCCTGCGCCGCCTGCATGGCGAGCTTCAGATCCTTGAGCATCAGTGCCGCCGCGAAGCCGCCTTCATAGCCGCGGTCGGCGGGGCTCTCCGGGCCGACGCCGGGCAGTGGGCAATAGCTCGTCAGCGACCAGCTCTGGCCGGATGCCTTGGACGCGATATCGTAGAATTTCCGCGGATCGAGCCCGAGCCGGACGGCCATGGCCAGCGCCTCGCAGGTGGCGATCATCTGACTGCCGAGGATCATGTTGTTGCAGATCTTGGCGGCCTGCCCCGCGCCCGCGTCGCCGGCATGGATGACGGCCTTGCCCATCCGGGCGAGGATCGGCTCGGCGCGCGCGAAGGCCGCATCCGTGCCGCCGACCATGAAGGTGAGCGTGCCGCCATTGGCCGCCGCGATCCCGCCCGAGACGGGGGCGTCGACCATCTCGAAGCCACGCTCCGCGGCCTGCGCGATCACCGCGCGGGCGGTGGCGACGTCGATGGTGGAGCAGTCGATCAGCAGCGTGCCCGGCTTCACCGCGCCGAAGATCTGCTCGCCATAGACGCTCGCCACATGCTTGCCTGCGGGCAGCATGGTGACGACCGCATCGACCTTCGCCGCGGCCTCGGCGGCGGATTCCGCGATGGCGCAGCCGCCGTCGCGCGCGCGGGCGAGCGCTGGCTCGGCGAGATCGAAGGCGACGACCTCATGCCCCGCCTTCACGAGGTTGAGCGCCATCCCACCGCCCATATTGCCAAGCCCGACGAAGCCGATGCGTGCCATGTCCTGTCCTCTCCATTTGCAGTCTCCGTCATCCTGACGAACGTCAGGATCCAGAGCCCCGAACCTTGTGCCCTGAGGCTCTGGATCCCGGATCAAGTCCGGGATGACGGTTGTGGGATCACTTGCCCGTCCAGTTGCCGGGGCGCTTCTCGACGAAGGTCTTCATGCCCTCGGCCTTGTCGTCGGTGGCGCACAGGCCCGCGAACAGGCGCCGCTCGAACAGGATGCCTTGCGCGAGGCCGGTCTCGAACGCGGCGTTGACCATCTCCTTGTTGGCGAGCGTCGCGAGCGGCGGCATCGAGGCGATGGTCCTGGCGGTCTTCATCGCTTCGTCGAGAAGCTCGTCGGCGGGGACGACGCGGGCGACGAGGCCGGAGCGCTCGGCTTCCACCGCGTCCATCATCCGGCCGGTGAGGCACATCTCCATCGCTTTCGCCTTGCCCACCGCGCGGGTGAGCCGCTGCGATCCGCCCATGCCGGGGCCGACGCCGAGCTTGATCTCGGGCTGGCCGAACCTGGCGGTGTCGGCGGCGAGGATGAAGTCGCACATCATCGCCACCTCGCAGCCGCCGCCCAGCGCATAGCCGGCGACGGCCGCGATGATCGGCTTGCGCGTGCGGGTGAAATCCTCCCAGCCGGCGAAGAAGTTGGTGCCATAGGCATGGGCGAAGCCCATCGCCTCCATCTCCTTGATGTCGGCGCCCGCCGCGAACGCCTTCTCGCTGCCCGTCACGACCATGCAGCGCTGGCTCGGATCGGCGTCATAGGTGCGGGCGGCCGCGACCATCTCCTTCAGCACCGTCGAGTTGAGCGCGTTCAGCGCCTGCGGACGGTTGAGGCGGAGGAGCGTGACGGCGTCGTGCTGCTCGACGAGGATGGTTTCGTAGGTCATTGCTTCATCATCTCCCGCGCGACGATCATGCGCATGATCTCGTTGGTGCCTTCGAGGATCCGGTGGACGCGCAGATCGCGCCAGATCCGCTCGATCGGATAGTCCTGCAAATAGCCATAGCCGCCATGCATCTGGAGCGCGCGATCGACCACGGCCGAGCCGGTGTCGGTGGCGAGGCGCTTGGCCATCGCGGCGAATTTGGTTTTGTCGTGGGCGCCGTCGGTCACCTTGGCGGCGGCCATGTAGAGGAGGGCGCGGGCGGCCTCCAGCTCGGTCGCCATGTCGGCGAGCTGGAACTGGGTGTTCTGGAAATCGATGATGCGGGTGCCGAACTGGCGGCGCTCGGAGGTGTAGCGCTGCGCCTCGTCGAGCGCGCGCTGGGCGCCGCCAAGCGAGCAGGCGCCGATGTTGATGCGGCCGCCGTCGAGGCCCGCCATCGCGATCCTGAAGCCTTCGCCCTCGGCGCCGACCAGATTCTCCACCGGCACGCGCACGCCGTCGAAATTCACCTGCGCCGTCGGCTGCGAGCGCCAGCCGAGCTTCTTCTCCTGCGCGCCGAAGCTGACGCCCGCCATGTCCTTCTCGATCACGAGGCAGGAGATGCCCTTCGGCCCGTCCTCTCCGGTGCGGACCATGACGACATAGACCTCATTCTCGCCGCCGCCCGAAATGAAGGCCTTGGAGCCGGTGACGACATAATGGTCGCCGTCGCGCACCGCCTTGGTCTTGAGCGCGGCGGCGTCGGAGCCCGAGCCCGGCTCGGTGAGGCAATAGGAGGCGATCCGCTCGCACTGGACGAGATCGGGGAGGTATTTGGCCTTCACCGCCTCGCCGCCGAAGCGATCGATCATCCAGGTCGCCATGTTGTGGATCGAGATGAAGGCGGAGGTGGAGGGGCAGCCATAGGCCATCGCCTCCATGATGAGCGCGGCCTCCAGCCGGCCGAGCCCGATGCCGCCCGACTCTTCGGACACATAGATGGCGCCGAAGCCGAGCTCGGCGGCGGCCTTGACGGTGGCGCGGGGGAAGATGTGCTTCTCGTCCCACTCGGCGGCGTGGGGGGTGATGGCGTCGGCGGTGAAGCGGCGGGCGAGTTCCTGGATCTCGCGCTGATCGTCGGTGAGGTCGAACTGGGTCATCGGCGCTTGCCGCATCCTCTCTTTTCGTCATGCTGACGCAGGTCAGCATCCATTCTCACTAGGCCCGATGATCGAACGCCAGCCTTGCGTCTATATCCTCGCCAGTGGCAGGCACGGAACGCTCTACATCGGCGTGACATCCGATCTGATGGCGCGTGTTCACCAGCATCGGGGTGGTGCTATGGCGGGTTTCACGAGCCGTTACGCGGTGCATCGGCTGGTCCACTACGAGATTTTCGACACCATGCCCGCCGCCATCGCGCGGGAGAAACAACTCAAGGCGTGGCGGCGCGAATGGAAGGTTAATCTGATCGAACGTGCCAACCCCTTATGGGAGGATCGCGCGATCGAACTGGGCTTTCCGCCACGGGCGTAGCGCGAATGGACCCTGACCTTCGTCAGGGTGACGTTTCTATCTTCGTCATGCTGAACTTGTTTCAGCATCCATTCGCACTCCGTCTGGGTGGGCGAAATGTCGCGAAAATGAGTGCGTATCACCCCATCGTCGGGATGACGAAGGCGTTGTCGCCCGAGGCCGAGCCGTCGGGCCAGCGGCCGGTGACGGTCTTGATCTTGGTCCAGAACTTCACGCCTTCCATGCCATGCTGGTTGGTGTCGCCGAACGCCGAGCGCTTCCAGCCGCCGAACGTGTGATAGGCGACCGGCACCGGGATCGGCACGTTGATGCCGACCATGCCGACATTCACGCGCGCCGCGAACTCGCGCGCGGCGTGGCCGTTGCGCGTGAAGATCGCGACGCCGTTGCCATATTGATGCTCCGAGGGGAGACGCAGCGCCTCCTCGAAATCATGCGCGCGCACGATCTGGAGGACGGGGCCGAAAATCTCTTCCCTGTAGGTCTTCATCTTCGTCGTGACGCGGTCGAACAGCGTCGGGCCGACGAAGAAGCCCTCCTCATGCCCCTGAAGCGTGAAGCCGCGGCCGTCGACCACCAGTTCGGCGCCCTCGTCGACGCCCATCTGGATGTAATTCTCGATCTTCGCCTTGTGCGCGGCGGTGACGACCGGGCCGTAATGCGCCTCCGGGTCGGTCGAGACGCCGACACGCAGCGCATTGATCGCGGGGATCAGCTTCGCGCGCAGGCGCTCCGCCGTATCCTCGCCGACCGGCACGACGACCGGCAGCGCCATGCAACGCTCGCCCGCGCTGCCGAAAGCGGCACCGGACAAGTCGTTCACCACCTGATCGAGATCGGCGTCGGGCATGACGATGCCGTGGTTCTTGGCGCCGCCCATCGCCTGCACGCGCTTGCCCGCCGCGACACCGCGCGAATAGACATAATGCGCGATGTCGGACGAGCCGACGAAGCTCACCGCCGCGATCGCCGGATGATCGAGGATCGCGTCCACCATCTCCTTGTCGCCATGGACGATCTGGAGGATGCCCTCGGGAAGCCCCGCCTCGAGCATCAGCTCGGCGAGGCGCACCGGCACCGACGGATCGCGCTCCGAGGGCTTGAGGATGAAGGCGTTGCCGACCGCGATGGCGACGCCGAACATCCACATCGGGATCATCGCCGGGAAGTTGAACGGGGTGATGCCGGCGCCAATGCCGAGCGGCTGGCGCATCGACCAGACGTCGATGCCGGGGCCGGCCCCTTGCGTGAACTCGCCCTTCAGCGCGTGGGGGATGCCGCAACTGAACTCGATGACGTCGAGGCCGCGCATGAGATCGCCACGGGCATCGGCGATCACCTTGCCATGTTCGGAGGCCAGCGTGTGCGCCAGCTCCTCCATGTTCGCCTCGACCAGTTCCTTGAACTTGAACATCACGCGGGCGCGGCGCTGCGGGTTGGTCGCGGCCCAGCCGGGCTGGGCGGCCTGCGCGGCGGCGACGGCGCGCTCCAGATCGGCGGCGGTGCCCAGCGCCACGCGCTTCTGCACCTTGCCCGAATTGGGATCGAAAACGTCGCCGTAGCGCGCGCTTGCCGCATCCGAAGCGCCACCGGCGATCACATGGCCGATATCCAGCACACTGCCTCTCCTTGTCGTTTGGGCCGTCATCGGCCTATGCAGTCCCGCAGGCAAGGGCGACGAAATGCAAACACGATCTGCGAAATCGCAGGGCGGGATTTTCCCGCGATGAACTGGGACGACATGCGCGTCTTCCTCGCGCTCGCGCGCACCGGCACGCTGGCGGCGGCGGCGCGCGCGGCGGGGCAGGACGCCACCACCGTCGCCCGGCGCATCCAGCGGCTGGAGGCGGCGCTCGCCACCACATTGTTCGAGCATGGACCGGCGGGTCAGAGCCTCACCGAAGGCGGCCATCGCCTGCTTGCCCATGCCGAGGCGATGGAGGCGGGGGCGCGTGCCGTGCAGCAGCAGGCGGAGGAGGGGGCGGCGCTCGGCGGCACGATCCGGCTGAGCGTGTCGGAAGGCTTCGGCAGCGGCTTCATCGCGCCTCGGCTCGCGGGCTTCGCCGGGCGGCATCCCGGCGTGGCGGTGGACCTGATCGCGTCGACCGGCTTCCTCAATCCCTCCCGGCGCGAGGCGGATATCGCGATCATGCTCGCGCGGCCACGGGGCGGCCCGCTGATCGCCGCCAAGCTCACCGACTATCGGCTGGGCGTCTATGCCGCGCGCGAGCATCTCGATCGCACCGGGCCGGTCGAGAGTGTCGATGCGCTCACCCGGCGGCGGCTGGTCGGCTATGTGCCCGATCTCATCTATGCGCCCGAGCTGCGCTATCTCGCCGAGGTGGACGAGCGGCTGGAGGCGGAGATCCGATCCTCCAGCATCACCGCGCAGGCGCGTCTGATCGCGAGCGGCGCGGGATGCGGCATCCTGCCCTGCTTCCTCGGCGACACCACGCCCGGTCTCGTGCGTGTGCTCAGGCGCGAGGTGTCGATCGAGCGGAGCTTCTGGCTGGTCGTCCATCGCGACATGCGCCGCGTGGCGCGGGTGGAGGCGTTCATCGCCTGGCTGCGCGACGAGGTGGCGTCCGCGGCCGCCCTGCTGGCCGGTCGCGGCGGGGCGTGACTTTCCCGCCGGGCGTGCGATCTTGGCGGCTACGAATCGGCGGGCGGAGGGGGCGACGGTGACCGAATGCGTTGTCATCACGACCAGCGTCGCGGGGCGGGAGGACGCGCATCGCGTTGCCGGCGCGCTCGTCGAGGAACGGCTCGCCGCCTGCGTGCAGGTGTCCGCCATCGAGAGCCATTATCGCTGGGCGGGCGAGGTGGAGCAGGCCAGCGAATTGCTGCTCACGATCAAGACCAGCGCCGAACGCGCGCTCGCCGTGCAGGCCCGCATCCTCGCGCTCCACAGCTATGCCGTGCCCGAGGTGCTGGTGACGCCCGTGATCGGCGGCGCGGCGGACTATCTCGACTGGATCGCCGAGCAGGTGAGGCCCGCATCCTGATGCGGCCTCCACCCCGATTTTCGGCTTGCATTTTGGCCGCCTTAAAATGATTAGGCCACTAATGATTTCACGAGCCGAAGCCGAAGCGGAGTTCGCGCGCCGCATCCTGCCGCTCGCGCGCCGCTGGCGGGCGGAGGCCGATCGCGCCGTGGCCGATCTCGGCCTGTCCGATGCGACGGGCTGGCTGCTGCTCCATGTCGGGCGGCTCGGCGACGGCGTGCGCCAGACGGAGCTGGCCGTGGCGCTCGACATACAGGGCGCATCGCTGGTGCGCCTCGTCGATCAGCTCGAGGCGGCCGGCCTGGCCGAACGCCGCACCGACGCGCGGGATCGCCGCGCCAACCGCATCTTTCTGACCGAGCCCGGCCGCGCGATGGTGGGCCGGATCGAAACCTCGCTCCGCGCGATCCGCCATCATCTGTTCGAGGGCGTCGAGGACAAGGATCTCGATACCGCCAACCGGGTGCTCGCCTGGCTCGACCAGCGGATGCTGGCCCAGCGGGAGAAGGCGCGGTGAAGGCCGACGCGGAGGCCGTGCTCTTCTCGGTCAAATGCTTCATCGCGGCGATGCTGGCTTATTATGTCGCGCTCAGGATCGGGCTCGTGCGGCCTTATTGGGCGGTGACGACCTCCTACATCGTGGCGCAGCCGCTGGCCGGCGCGGTGCTCTCCAAGGCGGCGTTCCGGCTGATCGGCACGCTGCTCGGCGCGACGGCGGCGGTGGTGCTGGTGCCCACCTTCGTCAACGAACCGGCGGTGCTCAGCATGGCGCTGGCGCTGTGGCTGGGCGCGTGCCTCTATGTCTCGCTGCTCGACCGGACGCCGCGCGCGTACATCTTCCTGCTGGCCGGCTACACCGCCAGCATCATCGGCTTCCCGAGCGTGGATACGCCGGGCGCGATCTTCGACGTGGCGAGCCTGCGCGTGCAGGAGATCACCATCGGCATCCTCGCGGGCAGCCTGGTCCACGGCCTCGTGCTGCCGCGTTCGGTGACGGCGCGGCTGCTCCAGCGGATCGAGACGATCCTCAACGATGCCGAGCGCTGGTCGCGCGCCGCGCTGTCGGGCGTGCGCGAGGAGACGCTGGATCGCGAACGCCGCCGCCTCGCCATCGATCTCTCCGAGCTGCACCAGCTCTCGATCCACCTGCCGTTCGACACCGCGCGCCTGCTGCCCCGCGTGCGGACGGTGCGGGCGATGGAGGATCAGCTTTCGCTCTTCCTGCCGCTGGCGAGCACGGTGGAGGACCGGCTGGTGGCGCTCTCCGCCTGCGAGGATGGGGTGCCGGAGCCCGTCGCGGAGTATGTCGGGCGGGTCCGCATCTGGCTGGAGGGCGGCGTACACAGGCCGGATCGGGGCGAGACCGCCGCCCGGATGATCGACGAGGCGCGGATGCTGGAGCCGCCCCCCGGCGGGCCGGAGCCGGTCTGGCGCGACATGCTGCTGCTCAACCTGCTGGCGCGCGTGGCGGACCTGATCGCCGCGCATCGCGACTGCCGGGATCTTCAGGATCAGATCCACTCGCCCAGCCCGCGCGCGCTCTCGCCGCGCGTCGGCGAGCTGCTGGCGCAGGCCGGGGGGCGTGCGCTCCATCGCGATCGGGGGCTTGCGGTGCGCGCCGCCTTCGGCACCATCACCACCATCGCGCTCGGCTGCGCCTTCTGGATCGGCACCGCCTGGCCGGACGGCGCGGGCGCGGTGCTGATCGCGGGGGTGTGCTGCGCGCTGTTCGGCAATGTCGACGATCCGGGGCCGGTGATCTTCACCTTCTTCATCGGCTCGGCGATCGGGCTCGGCGTGGCGATGCTGTGGGCCTATGCGATCCTGCCCCGCACCACCGATTTCGTCACGCTCGCCGCCGTGCTGGCGCCGCCGCTGCTGCTGATGGGATCGATGCTGGCGCGGCCGCCGCTGACGCTGGTGTCGCTCGGCATGTTGCTCGCCTTCCCCAACACTGTGGGGCTGAACGCCACCTACAAGGACAGTTTCGCGGCCTTCGCCAACGGGGCTCTGTCGCAACTCGTCGGCACCGGGTTCGCGGTGGTGACGGTCGGGCTGTTCCAGACGATCGGCACCGAGCACAGCGTCGCCCGTCTGGTCCGCGCCGGCTGGCGCGACGTGGCCCGCCGCGCGCGGGGCCGGGCGCCGGGCACCGCGCGCTGGACGAGCGGGATGCTCGACCGGATCGGCCTGCTGCTGCCCCGGCTGGCGAAGCAGGCGCCCGATCCCGGCAAGCCGCTGCTCGACGCGCTGGTGGACCTGCGCATCGGCTTCGTCGCCGGTGAGCTGGATCGGCTCGGCCACAGCTCCACGCCCGAGCAGCACGGGCTGATCGCCGATACGCTGGCCGGCATCTGGCGCCATTTCATCGATCTCGATCCGGTGCGGACGGTGCCGCCGCCCGAAGGGCTGCTCACCGAGATCGACCGCACCGTGGCCGCCTTCGCCGCCGATCCGCTGGCCGAGCGGCGGCGGCAGGGCCTCGTGCTGCTCACCAGCCTGCGCCGCAACCTGTTCCCGCAGGCGCCGGCCTACAGGGGATCGCCCGCATGATCGGCGAGGTTTCGATCGGGGGCGTGTTCCTGCCCTCGCTGCTGGTGCTCGCCATCGCGGCGCTGGCGATCGTCGTGCTGCTCTCGCGCCTGCTGGCGCTGGTGGGCGCCTATCGGCTGGTCGCCTATCGTCCGCTGGTGGACGTGGCGCTGTTCCTGCTCATCCTCGGCCTTCTGGCCTCCCTCACGACCACATTCGGACTGCATCCATGAACCGTATCCTCGCGCCGCTCGCCCGCTGGGCCGTGACCCTGAGCATCGTCGTGCTGGCCGTCCTCGTGGCGGTCCGGCTGTGGCGCCATTACGAGACCGATCCCTGGACGCGCGACGGCCATGTCCGCGCTGACGTGGTGCGCGTGGCGCCGGACGTCGGCGGGCTGGTGACCTCCGTGGCGGTGAGGGACAACCAGTTCGTCCACAAGGGCGATCTGCTGTTCGTGGTCGACCAGCCACGTTACGCCGATGCGCTCAACCAGGCGGACGCCAGCATCGCCAGCGCGCGGGCCACGCTGGAGCAGGCGCGCCGCGTGGCGAAGCGCGACCTCGCATTGGGCGATCTGGTCGCGACCGAGACGCATGAGGAGAATGTCGCCAAGGTGGCGACCGCAGCCGCCGCGCTCGACGCTGCGCTGGCCGCCCGCCAGACCGCCTCGCTCAACGTCGCGCGCACCGCGATCCGCGCGTCGGTGAACGGCATCGTCACCAATCTCGATCTGCATCCGGGCGACTATCTGGGCGCCGGCCATCAGGCGATGGCGGTGGTCGACATGGATTCGCTGCGCATCGAGGGCTATTTCGAGGAGACCAAGCTCCGCCACATCCATGTCGGCGACAAGGCGAAGATCCGCCTGATGGGCGACGAGCGCGATCTCGAAGGCCATGTCGACAGCATCAGCGCCGGCATCGCCGACGATCAGAGCAAGGATACCGCCAATCAGCTCCGCGAGGTGCAGCCGACCTTCAGTTGGGTCCGCCTCGCGCAGCGCATTCCGGTCCGCATCCATGTCGACCGGATGCCCAGGGGCACGCAGCTCATCGCCGGGCGGACGGCCACCGTCACCATCCTCCAGCCCGAGCAGCAGAAGCCGGCGCAGCCCCAGCCGCAACCCCAGCCCGCCGCCAACACGCAGGGGCCGCGCCGGTGAGGATCGCGCCCGCCGCTTCCCTGCTCGCGCTGGCGCTGGCCGCCTGCACGGCGGGGCCGAACTATCATGTGCCGGATAACGCCATGGCCAAGGCGCCGGCCGCCAACCGCGCCTTCGCGAGCGGGGATGAGCCGGCTTATGCGCAGGCGCCGCTGCCCGATCACTGGTGGCGGCTCTATGACGATGCACGGCTGGACAGCTATGTCACCGAGGCGCTGAAGGCGAATACCGACCTGCGCGCCGCCGACGCCAACCTGCGCCGCGCGAGCTATATCGTGCGCGAGGCGGAGGCCGGGCGCACCATCCAGACCAGCATCACCACCGGTGCCGAGGCGGCGCGGGTGGGCTTCTTCACCGAGCCGCTGCCGGGCACCGCTTATTCCTACACGCTGGGGGTCGGCGTCGAATATCCGCTCGATCTGGCGGGCGGCATCCGTCGCGGGATCGAGGCGGCGAAGGACAGTTCCGAGGCGGCGCAGGCGGCACGCGATCAGGTCCGCGTCGCGATCGCGGCGGCGGTGACGCGGAGCTATGCGGCGGCCTGCTCGGCCAACCGCACGCTGGCGGCGACGCAACATGTGCTCGACATCCAGCGCCAGACGCTCGACGTCACCCATCGGCTGTTCAAGGGCGGGCGCGGCACCAATTTCGACGTGACGCGCGCGCGCGGCGCCGCCGACCAGAGCGCCGCCGCCATCCCGACGATCATCGCCAAACGTCAGGCGGCGCTGTTCGAGCTGGCGGCGCTGATGGGCCGCGCGCCGTCCGACTATCCCAGGGAGCTGGAAAGCTGTCCGGCCCCGCCCGCGCTCAGGCAGCCCATCCCGATCGGCGACGGCTCGGCCCTGATCCGCCGCCGCGCCGACATCCGCGCGGCCGAGCGCAACCTCGCCGCCGCCACCGCCACGATCGGCGTCGAGATGGCGGAGCTGTATCCCAAGGTGACGCTGGGCGGCTCGATGGGCTTTGCCGGCCCGTTCAAGCTGTTCAACTCGGGCGACACGTTCGGCGGCGGCATCGGCCCGCTGGTGTCGTGGAACTTCCCCAACCGCAAGCTGATCCATGCGCGCATCCACGCGGCGGGCGCGGCGGCGGACATCGCCTCCGCGCGCTTCGACGGCACGGTGATCGAGGCGCTGCGCCAGACCGAGACGGCGCTTACCGCCTATGCGCGCGAGATCGACCATGACCATGCGCTCGCACTGGCGCGCGACGATGCCGAGAAGGCGAGCGATCAGGCCAACCGCCTGTTCCGCTTCGGCCGCACCGGCTTCATCAACGTGCTGACCGCGCAGTCCAACCTCGCCAATGCCGAGGCCGCGCTCGCCGCCTCGCAGTCGGAGCTGACGGACCGGCAGATCGACGTGTTCCTGGCGCTCGGCGGCGGCTGGGAGGAATAAGGGTTCAGCTTTCGCCGAACAGGTCGCGCTGGGCGCTCTCCAGCTCGTCGGCATAGCGCTTGCGGACATGCGCCTCGGTCAGCAGGCCGAGCAGCGTGCCGTCGGTGGCGACCACCGCGAGATCGTCGACGCCCAGCCGGTCGAACACCTGCATCACCTCGGCGATGTTCCTGTCCGGCGTGATGGTGTCGTCGGGGTGGCGGGCGAGGCTGGTCGCTTTGGCATGAAGGTCGAGCCCGTCGACATAGGCCTGCGCGGTCGGCACCAGCCCGGCATACTGATTCTTCTCGTCGAGCAGCACGACGCGGCTGGTCGAGCCGAGCGGGGTGCGGCGGCGGAACTCCGCGATGCTGGTGTCCGCGGGGAGGCAGGCGGGCGCGCGCCGCATCATCTTGCCGGCGGTGAGCTGGCGCACCCAGCCGATGTCGCGCGCCGACTTGATGACCTCGCCGCGCAGATGCAGGCGCCAGGTCGAGAAGCTGTAGCCGAACAGCTCTCGCACCAGCGCGCTCGCCACCAGCGAGGCGGTGAGCACGATCGCGGTGAGCTGGAAATCGCGCGTCGCCTCCAACACCAGGAAGCTCATCGTCATCGGCCCGCCGATCACCGACACCGCCAGCGCCGCCATGCCGACCAGCGCGGCGTCCTGCGTCCAGAGATGCTGTCCCGGCAGCAACAGCTCCACCACGTCGGCATAGATGCGTCCGACCAGCACGCCGAGATAGAGCGAGGCGAAGAACAGCCCGCCGCGGAAGCCGAAGCCGAGCGACACCGACGAGGCCAGCATCTTCAGCCCGAAGATCGCGCACAGCATGGCGAGCGGCACGTCGCTGGCGAGGGTGAGGTGCAGCGCCTCGTGGCCCGCCGAGAGCGCCTGCGGGGCGAGATAGGCGATCGGCATCAGCAGGATGCCCCCCATCATCGGGCGGAGCGCGGGCGGTAGCCCGGTCTTGCGCACGCCGATCTCGAGCAGGCTCACCGCCCGCATCAGCAGGATGCCGACGAAGGCGCAGGCCAGCCCCATGCCGACGAAGGCGAGATAATCCAGGTTGCGGGTGATGCCGGTCGACGCGGCGGTGATGAGATAGGGCACCGCGCCCAGCGTCCGCGCGGTGGCGACGCCGGCGATGGTGGCGGCGGCGACGGGCGCGATCGCGGCGGGCGTATAGGCGCCGATGACGATCTCGAAGGCGTAGAAGGCGCCGGTCAGCGGCGCGCCGAACGCCGCGCCGATCGCAGCGCCCGTGCCGGCGCCGACCAATGTGCGCAGGTCCGAACGGCGCAGGCTGAACCAGCGGCCGATCACCGAGGCGAGCCCGCCGCCGATCTGCGCATAGGCCGCCTCCAGCCCCACCGAGGCGCCGAAGCCGTTGGAGATGAAGGTCTGCCCCGTCACCGTCAGGCTGTCGCGGAAGGGCACGGCGCCGCCATGCAGCGCGTTCGCCTCGACGACGTCGACCGGCGTGCGCCGCCGCCAGCGCTGGAGCGCGAGGTGGAGCAGGCCGAGCAGCGCGCCCCCCAGCGGCAGCGCCAGCAGCCGGATCGGCTCGAGCGCGGTCATCCCGCTCAGCCGGGTCGTGCCGGGCAGCGCGTAGAGGAGATGCTGGAGCATGTGCGCCGCCAGCCCCAGCGCGACCGCCAGCCCGCCGCCGAGCGCACCCACCAGAACGGCGAGCAGGATGAAGCTCGCTTCGCTCTGCCGGAATTGGCGGCGTAGAATGACGAAATAACGCAGGGTCTTATGGTATCGCACCCGGACGAGCCTCCCCCAGACCCTCCGCCTGTAGCATGACGGGGCCGACTGTCACCCGTCGAACGTCGGCTCAGGCGCCCTCGACGCGCTCCAGCGCCTCGCGCTCGATCTGGCGCAGCTCGACGATGGTCTGCTCGATCGCGATCTTCTGCTGCTCCAGCTCGTCGGCACGCTCGCGGGCGCGGGTGGCAAGGCGGCGCATCTGCTCCACATGCTGCGGATCGGCGTCGTAGAGGTCGAGGAACTCCTGGATCTCGCGGAGCGAGAAGCCAAGCCGCTTGCCGCGCAGGATGAGATGCATCCGCCCGACCTCGCGCCTTGTGTAGACGCGCGTCGTGCCCACCCGGCGCGGCTCGATCAGCCCCTTGTCCTCGTAGAAGCGCAGCGTCCGCGTGGTGACGCCGAGATCGGACGCGACCTGCTGAATGCCCCTGAGGTCGGTGTCGCCCTGCGCCTTGGGGCCATCGTCAGTCATGGGCGGCCTTCGCCAGCTCCTCTGCGATCAGTTCCTTCTTGGAGAGCTTGCCGATGAGCGTCTTGGGCAGATTGTCTCGGATTTCGATTTCGCGGGGCATCTCGATCTTGCTGAGCTTGTCGGTGAGGAAGCCGCGGAGCTGCTCGGGCGTGGCGGCCATGCCCGGCCGCAGCGACACGAACGCCTTCGGCGCCTGGCCGCGATATGTGTCGGGCACGCCGATGACAACCGCTTCCGCCACCGCCGGATGCTCGTAGAGCGCTTCCTCGATGGTGCGCGGATAGACGTTGTAGCCGCCGCACAGGATCATGTCCTTCATGCGGTCGACGATGAAGAGATAGCCGTCCTCGTCGAGATAGCCGACGTCGCCCGTCCTCAGCGCCCCGTCGACGAACACCTCCTGGTTGGCGTCGGGGCGGTTCCAATAGCCCTTCATGATCTGCGGCCCGCGCGCGCAGATCTCCCCGCGCTCGCCGACCGGCAGAATCTTGTGCGGATCGTCGAGATCGCGGATCTCGATCGTCGTGCCGGGGAAGGCGGGGCCGGCGCTGTTGTCCTTGGGCTCTTTCCCGAGCGGATTGCAGGTGATGATCGGCGAGGCCTCGGACAGGCCATAGCCCTCCACCACCGGCGTTCCCATCCGCGCCTCGAAGCGCTGGCGCACGTCGAAGGGCAGCGGCGCGCCACCCGAGATCGAGCGCCTGACCGACTTGAGCTTGGCCAGCTCGCTGTCGGGCAGGCCGTTCAGCGCGCCATAGATGGTCGGCACGGCGAGAAGCTGGGTGCATTGGGTGCGGGCGACCGTGTCCACCATCTGCTTCAGCTCGAAGCGCGGCAGCAGCACCATCTCGGCGCCGGTGTCGACCGAGTAATTGAGCACCGTCGTCAGCGCGAAGACGTGGAACAGCGGGAGGACGCCCAGCGTGTGCTCCTGCTCGTCGGGCAGGTGGCCGACATGGGCGATCATCTGCGCCGAATTGGCGGTGAGATTGGCATGGGTCAGCATCGCCGCCTTGGGCTCGCCGGTGGTGCCGCCGGTATATTGGAGCACGGCCACGTCGTCCGGCGCCACCGTGATCGGCGTGTGCGGCCGGTGGTTGGCGGTGAGCTGGGCGAAGAACATGTGCAGCGCGTCATGCGGGACGTGCGCGATCTCCTTCCGCTTCAGAACGCGATAGGCGATCGACTTGAAGCGCGGCAGCGCCTCCGACAGCGGGCACACGATCAGCTTGCGCACGCCGACCTTCTCGGCGACGTGGGTGACCTTGTCGTGGATCGAGGCGATGTCGACGGTGGCGACGACGCTGGCGCCCGAATCCTCCAGAAGGTGGCAGAGTTCGCGCTCGACATAGAGCGGGTTCAGGTTGACGACGATGCCGCCGATCCTGAGCGTCGCGAAATAGAGGATCACATAATGCGGCATGTTGGGCAGGCAGAGCCCGACCCGGTCGCCCGGCTTCACGCCGATATCCTGAAGCCCGCGCGCGGCGTGCTCCACCAGCGTTCCCAATTCGCCGTAGGTCCAGCGATGGCCGAGGAAATCGATCGCGATCCGCTCGCCCCAGCGGGCGACGGCATTGTCGAGCAGGTCCGTCAGCAGCCGCGGCGCGAAGGTGGGGGATTGGCCGGTCGGGCCACCCCCCGGCGGCGCCGGCCGCTCCCCGGAATGAACGGCCGGCATAGTCATCAGAAGGTCACGCTCCCGCCAATGGAAAGGATGACGGCGTTGGCGTTGTGCAGCACGCCGTCATTCTGGATGATCGTCTGGAGCGGGGTGCCCACATAGGCGGCCTCGGTCTTGTCGATCGGGTTGCTCTTGATCTTGTCGTAGCTGGCGCCCGCGTCGATCGTGAAGTGGCTGGTCATGGCGTAGCTGGTGCCCGCCGCGAAGTTCCAGCGGTTGCCGTCGGGCACGCGCGGATCGCGCTCGCCGGCGCCGATCGGCGACAGATCGCGCTGCACGCCGGCGCGCAGCGTCCAGACCGGCGTCACCTTGAAGTCCACGCCGCCCGCATAGGTCCAGCTATTGTGGTATTTCTCCGGCACCGACTGATCGGCATTGGCGCCGAGGTTGGACAGGTTGATCGCGTCGAACTTGCTCCAGCCGAAGCGCGTGATCTGGCCGTTGAGGGTGAGCCGCGGCGTGACATGGTAACGGGCGCCGAAGATCACCTGCCAGGGCGTGGTGAAGTCGGCATGGGCGTCGTCGACGCGCTGGTTGGCGCCCTGCGTCGCGAGCAGGCCGGTCAGCCCGTCGATGATGAGGTGGCCCTTCAGATGATGCTTGATCTTCGACTTGTAGCTGACGCCGAGATCGATCTTGTCGTTATGATACTGGAAGCCGGCCGAGAAGCCGACGTCCCAGCCCGAGCCCTTGAGATACTGGTGGCCGTCATTGGTGTTGAGCGCCGCCGACAGGCCGGGGCCGACGACCGGGATGCCGGCCAGGCTCGGCAGCGGATCGGGCAGATAGTTGCTGAGCGTCGCGCGGACATATTCCACGTTCGGCCCGGCGCCGATGCTGAGCCCGCCCCTGTGATAGGCGAGTACCGGCTGGAGATCGAAGGTGCGCAGGCGCGACTTGTCGGCGGCATAGCGCGCCCAGCTATCGGCGTCGTAATTGCTGGTGAAGCTGTACGGCGACGTCATGGTGAAGCCGAACGCCAGGCTGTCGCCGAGCGGCAGCGCGAAGCCGCCATTGGGCAGATAGCCGGTGTTGATCGGGTTGTGCGTGTTCTGCGATCCGCCCACCGGATAGGTGCCGCCCGCGATGTTGCCGAGCGCCGGAATGCCGACCGCGGCGCCCAGCGGGAAGCCCGGCCGGGTGATCGTCGAATTGACGTTGGTGGCGTCGGCGTGCGGGATGATCGCGGTGAAGCCGACATAGTTCTGGATGCTGTCGATGCCGCCGATCGCGGCGGGGTTCCACCACATCTGCTGCGCGCCCTGTTCGGACACTTCGCCCGAGAAGGCGCGGCCGAGGCCCTTGGTCGACTGCTCCTGAATGTAGAAAGCGGCGGCATGGGCCTGCCCCGCCATCGCCAGAGCGGACACCGCGGTGGCGGCAGCCAGCGCTCCCTTTCGGGCGATTCCCCTACGGATTCTCATTATGCAACTCCCCTACTGCTGGTCGGCGGACTGCCGGCGGACGCTTAGCGTACGCGGGTCCAGGTTTGCGTTTTGCAAAGAGGGACGAACACGCAGCCGCGCAGCTTGAGCGTGTTGGCATCCACCGGCGTGATTCGCGCTTTGTAGATGCGGCCGTCCTCGGCGTTGTAGATGGTGCCGCCGTCCCACATGCCGTCGCTCTGGGTGAACCCTTGCAGCATGGTGACGCCCTTCAGCGCACGATCGCGAAGCTTCTCGTCCTTGTTGTTGGCGTCCTTCAGCGCCGGATTGGCCTTGATGCCGTCCGACGTGATGAGCGTGCCGCAGATCGAGGGTCCGCAGCGCTGGATGTTGACGATCCCGTGGCGGGTCTCGGTCATCCACTGGCCGACGACGCTGTCGGCCGACGGGGCGGCGAGCAACGCCGCGAAAAGCATCGTCATCACGATCGCCTCTCCTCCATATGCTTCTCAACATACCCGCGCTCTTTGATGGCGCTTATGGTCGTCACCCGCCGCTGGGGCGGGGCGACTCGCAGACTGTGACCGAAAATTTGGTTGACGTATAGGGAAATCATCGCACCTTAAAGGCAACACGGCGCGGCACTGATCGTCCGGGCCGTTCTTGGAGAGGATTCGCATGACCGATGTCGTGATCGCGGGTTACGCCCGTTCGCCCTTCCACCTCGCCAACAAGGGCGCCTTGGCGCGTGTCCGGCCGGATGATCTCGCCGCCCAGACGATTCGCGGGCTGCTGGAGAAGACCAAGGTCGATCCGGCCGAGATCGAGGACATCGTGCTCGGCTGCGCTTTCCCCGAGGGCGAGCAGGGCCTCAACGTGGCGCGCCTCATCGGCCTGCTGGCCGACTTCCCGCTTCAGGTGGGCGGCGTCACGATCAACCGCTTCTGCGGCTCGTCGATGAGCGCGATCCATTATGCGATGGGCCAGATCGCGATCGGCGCGGGCGAGGCCTTCATCTGCGCGGGCATCGAATCGATGAGCCGGGTGCCGATGATGGGCTTCAACCCGCTGCCTTCGCCGGAGCTCGTCGCCAAGCGCCCCGGCGCCTATATGGGCATGGGCGAGACGGCGGAGAATGTCGCCGGGAAATACCAGATCACCCGCGCCGAGCAGGAGGCGCTCGCGGTGAAGAGCCAGCAGAAGGCCGCCGCCGCCCGCGCCTCGGGCAAGCTCAGCGACGAGATCATCCCGATCAGGACGAAGACCGGCGATGTCTCCGAGGACGGCATCATCCGCCCGGACACCACCGCCGAGATCCTCGCCGGCCTCAAGCCCGCCTTCTCGAAGGACGGCACCGTCACCGCCGGCACCTCCTCGCCGCTGACCGACGGCGCGTCTGCCGTGCTCGTCACCTCGGCGGAGTTCGCCGCGAAGCATGGCCTCAAGGTGCTCGCCAAGATCAAGTCGGTCGGCATCATGGGCTGCGCGCCCGAGACGATGGGCCTCGGCCCGATCGGCGCGTCCAGGAAGGCGCTGGAGCGCGCCGGCATCACCGCCGCCGACCTCGACGTGGTCGAGATCAACGAGGCCTTCGCCAGCCAGGCGATCGCCTGCATCCGCGATCTCGGCCTCAAGGAAGAGACGATCAACATCGACGGCGGCGCGATCGCCATCGGCCATCCGCTCGGCGCTACCGGCGCGCGCATCGTCGGCAAGGCGGCGGCGCTCTTGGAGCGCGAGGGCGGCAAGTACGCGCTCGCCACCCAGTGCATCGGCGGCGGGCAGGGCATCGCCACCGTTCTGGAGCGCGCATGACCATGGCCGACAGCATCAGGAAAGTCTGCGTCATCGGCTCCGGCACGATGGGCGCGGGCATCGCCGCACAGGTCGCCAATGCGGGCGTGCCGGTGCTCCTGCTCGATATCGTGCCGAAGGACGGCGCCGATCGCGACGCCATCGCCAAGGGCGCGGTCGCGAAAATGCTCAAGACCGATCCGGCGCCCTTCATGTCGAAGCGCGCGGCCAAGCTGGTCGAGACGGGCAATATCGACGATCATCTCGGCCGCGTCGCGGAATGCGACTGGGTCGTGGAGGCGATCGTCGAGCGGCTCGACATCAAGCAGTCGCTCTATGCCAAGCTGGAAGAGGTGAAGAAGCCGGGCACCGCCGTCTCCTCCAACACCTCGACCATCCCGCTGGAGAGGCTGGTCGAGGGCCGTTCGGACCAGTTCAAGCGCGATTTCCTCATCACCCACTTCTTCAACCCGCCGCGCTACATGCGGCTGCTGGAGATCGTCACCGGCCCGGCGACCGACGAGGCGCTGGCCCGCAAGGTCGAGGATTTCGCCGACCGCGCGCTCGGCAAGCGGGTGATCCGAGCCAAGGACACGCCGGGCTTCATCGCCAATCGCCTGGGCACCTACTGGCTCGCCATCGCGGTCAACGCGGCGATGGACCTCGGCGTCTCGATCGAGGAGGCGGACCAGATCGGCGGCAGCCCGATGGGCGTGCCCAAGACCGGCATCTTCGCGCTGATCGATCTGGTCGGCGTGGACCTGATGCCGCTGCTCTCGAAGAGCCTGTCCTCCACCCTGCCCGCGGGCGATCCCTATTTCGACACGGTGCGGCCGATGCCGCTCGTGGACAGGATGATCGCGGACGGCTTCACCGGCCGAAAGGGCAAGGGCGGCTTCTACAAGCTGGAGAAGGGCGCGGACGGCAAGCGCACCAAGTTCGCGCTCGACCTTTCGACCGGCGAATATCGCCCGGAGCGCAAGCCCGAGAAGTTGCCCGGCAAGGCCGACAGGGATCTCGCCGCGCTCGTCGCGCTGCCCGGCAAGGCCGGCGACTATGCGTGGACGATCCTCGGCCATGTTCTGTCCTATGCGGCCAAGCTGGTCGGCGAGGCGGCGGACGACATCGTCGCCATCGATGATGCGATGAAACTCGGCTACAACTGGAAGTTCGGGCCGTTCGAGCTGATCGACAAGCTCGGGCCGGGCAAGCTTGCCGAGCGTCTGGCGGCGGAGGGCCGTCCGGTGCCGGCGCTGCTCAAGGCGGCGGGGACCAACCCCTTCTACCGCGTCGAGAACGGCAAGCGGCAGTATCTCGCGGCCGACGGCAGCTATCGCGATGTCGTCCGCGCCGAGGGCGTGGTGCTGCTGGAGGACATCAAGCGCCATTCCGAGCCGCTGCTCAGGAACGCCTCGGCCTCGCTGTGGGATGTGGGCGACGGCGTCGTCGTGCTCGAGTTCACCAGCAAGATGAACTCCTTCGACGAGGAGATCATCAAGCTCATCCAACAGGCGATCCCGCTGGTGAAGGCGCAGTTCAAGGCGCTGGTGGTCTACAACGAGGGCTCGAACTTCTCGGCGGGCGCGAACCTCGGCCTCGCGCTGTTCGCGGTGAACATCGCGGCGTGGAGCGAGATCGACAAGCTGATCGCGGGCGGGCAGGCGGCGTTCAAGGCGCTCAAATATGCGCCCTTCCCGGTGGTCGCGGCGCCGGCGGGCCTCGCGCTCGGCGGCGGGTGCGAGATCTGCCTCAACGCGGACGCCATCCAGGCCCATGCCGAGACCTATATCGGCCTCGTCGAATGCGGCGTCGGGCTGGTGCCGGGCTGGGGCGGAAACGGCGAGATGCTCGATCGCTGGCAGAAGGCCAAGGCGATGCCCAGGGGGCCGATGCCGGCCGTCGCCAAGGTGTTCCAGACCGTCTCGACCGCGACCGTCGCCAAGTCGGCCGCGGAGGCCAAGGAGCATCTCTTCCTGCGGGAGACGGACGGCATCACCATGAACCGCGACCGGCTGCTGGCCGACGCCAAGGCGAAGGCGCTGGCGCTGGCCGACGGCTACACCCCGCCCGAGCCGCCTGTGTTCAGGCTGCCCGGCGAGAGCGGGCGCGTCGGGCTCGGCCTCGCGGTCAAGGACTTCCAGAAGAAGGGCATGGCCACCGCCTATGACGGTGTCGTCTCCGATCGTCTGGCCGAGGTGCTGACCGGCGGCGAGGCCGATCTGGTCGATACCGTCACCGAGGAGCAGTTGCTGCGTCTGGAGCGCAAGGCGTTCCTCGCCAGCGTCAAGGATCCGCGCACGCAGGCCCGTGTCGAGCATATGCTCACCACCGGCAAGCCGCTGCGCAACTGAGAGGACAAGAGACGATGCAGACCTATGACGCGCCGCTGCGCGACATGCGCTTCGTGCTCCACGAGCTGTTCGAGGGCGACGGCTTCGGCGGCCTCAAGGCGCATGAGGAGTTCACCCCAGACCTGCTCGACGCGGTGCTGGAGGAAGCCAACAAGCTCGCCAAGGACGTGCTGCTGCCGCTCAACGCGAGCGGCGACATCGAGGGCTGCCATTATGAGAATGGCGTCGTCCGCACGCCACAGGGCTTCAGGCAGGCTTACGACACCTTCCGCGAAGGCGGCTGGACGGCGCTCGCTTCCGATCCCGAATGGGGCGGGCAGGGATTGCCGGAGACGGTGAACAAGCTGGTCGAGGAGATGATCTGCTCGACCAACCTGTCCTTCAGCCTCTATCCCGGCCTCACCCACGGCGCGACCACCGCGATTGAGGGCCATGCCACCGATGCGCTCAAGCAGGCTTATCTGCCCAAAATGGTCAGCGGCGAATGGTCGGGGACGATGTGCCTCACCGAATCGCATTGCGGCACCGATCTCGGCCTGCTGCGCACCAAGGCCGAGCCGCAGGCGGACGGCAGCTACAAGGTCACCGGCTCCAAGATCTTCATCTCGGCCGGCGACCATGACCTGACGTCGAACGTCATCCACCTCGTGCTGGCGCGGCTTCCCGATGCGCCCAAGGGCGTGAAGGGCATCTCGCTCTTCCTCGTGCCCAAGTTCCTGCCCAAGGACGACGGCACGCCCGGCCCGTCCAACGGCGTCTCGGTCGCGGCGATCGAGCACAAGATGGGCATGAAGGCGTCCGCCACCTGCCAGATGAACTTCGACGAGGCGACCGGCTGGATCGTCGGCGAGCCCAACAAGGGCCTCGCGGCGATGTTCACGATGATGAATACCGAGCGCGTCTCGGTCGGCGTGCAGGGCCTCGGCATCAACGAGATCGCGTACCAGTCGGCCGTCGCCTATGCGAAGGACCGCTTGCAGGGCCGCTCGCTCTCCGGCCCGAAGCGCCCGGACCTGCCGGCGGACCCGATCATCGTCCACCCGGACGTGCGCCGGATGCTGATGACGATGCGCGCCTATGCGGAAGGCTGCCGCGCACTCGGCCAATGGTGCGCGCGCGCGCTCGACGCCGAGAAGCATTCGGACGACCCCGAGGTGAAGCAGCGCGCCACCGACTTCATCGCGCTGATGACCCCGGTGGTGAAGGCGCTGTTCACGGATTTCGGCTCGGAAGCGGCCAATCTCGCCGTCCAGACCTATGGCGGGCACGGCTATATCCGCGAGCATGGCGTCGAGCAGTTCGTCCGCGACAGCCGCATCGCCCAGATCTACGAGGGCACCAACGGCGTGCAGGCGCTCGACCTTGTCGGCCGCAAGCTGCCGGCGAACATGGGGCGGAACCTCAGGCCCTTCTTCCACGCCGTCTCCAACCTGATCGAGGAGATGGGCGCGCCCGAGGACAAGGCGCTGAAAGCCTTCACCGGCGGCCTCCAGCAGGCGTTCGGCGCGCTCCAGCTTGCGACCGGCATGATCGCGCAGAAAGGGCTGAAAGACCCCGAGGAGGCGGGTGCCGCCGCCACCGACTATCTGCGCCTGATGGGGCTGGTCGGCATCGGCTACACCTTCCTCAAGGCCGCGACGATCGCGACCGCCAGGCTTGCGGAAGGGGCGGGCGAGGATGCGGGTTTCTACAAGGCGAAGCTCGCCACCGCGTCCTTCTTCTTCGATCGCATCCTGCCGCAGGCGACGGCGATGTTCCTCGCCATCAAGTCGGGCAAGCGCTCGCTGATGGCGCTGGACGCCGACGCCTTCTGACCGGGGGAGCCGCCGCTCAGTGCGGGCAGCGGCGGCTCGCCCAGATCAGGATCTCCGCCCAGAAGCGCGAATAACTGGCGGTCCGCAGCGCTTTCCCCGCGCGCGGCCCGCGATGCGGGATGCCGGCCATCATTTCCCCCCGATCGGCCCGAACGTGAACAGCCCCCGCATATAGTTCATGATGATGACGGTTTCTGTCCGCCCGTTTCCGATGGTGATGCGGGCCTTTTCGGGCGGCGGCTTGCCATGGGTGACGGGGGGATTGCCCGCGAAGCCGACGCCGTCGTGCCAGATGCTGAAGCTGCGCTTGTTGTCGCGATCGTGGATCAGCGCCAGCGCATAGGTGCCGGGAGCGGGCGCGCGCAGGCACATCTTCACCGGGCCGCTCGCGGGCGGCGCCTCGACGACGCGGCGGAAGGTCTTGCCGGCGGCCAGCAGATCCTTGTCGCCGGCGAGGAAATCCTTGGGATCGGAGGAATAAAGCTCCAGCCGCAGCACGCCGGTGCGGTCCTTGAGGCCTTCGACGCTGACTTCGATGGTGGGGCTGCTGTCTCCGGGGCGGCAATGGCCCTCGTCGGTACCGGGCTCCGGCGCGGACGGCGGCGGCGCGGCTGCGACGGCGAGTAGCGCCGCGAGAAGCTGGCCCGCCCGCCGCATCAGGCCCTGCCCGCCCGGCGCGGCCGCATCTCGTTCGCCTGCCATGCGATCAGCGAGGGCAGGCCGATCACGATATCCCGCGCGCGCTTGATGAGCGACAGCGCCACCGCCGCCTGCGGATCGAGCCCGAGCAGCGGCCCCAGCAGCACATAGCCCGCCTCCTGCACGCCGATCGCGCCGGGGATGACGAAGGCGGCGGCGCGGATCGCGAAGATCAGGCTTTCGAGCGCGATCACGCGCCACACCGGGATCGGATCGCCGATCAGCATCAGCGCCAGCGCGCCGAGCAGCGACGCCGCCAACCAGCCGAGCAGGTTGAGCAGGAAGGACATCGCCACCGCGCCGCGCCGCCGGTAGATGTCCGACAGTTCGGCATGGAGCCGGTCGAGCGAGATATGCGCGTTGGGCAGCAGATGCTCGGCCAGCGCGCCGGCCAGCTTCAGCATCGGTTTCTGGAGCAGGATGAAGGCGCCGGTCATCGCGATGGTGACGCCCGCGCCCACCCATGCCAGCGGCGCGACATTGTGCTGCGTGCCGTCGACCAGCACCGAGCCCAGCACGGCGAGGCCGAACAGCGTGAACACCACCTGGCCCGCCATCTCGGTGGTGAGGTCCACCACCATCGCGGCATAGACGCGGGCACCCGGCAGGCCGGCGCCGGTCAGCGTCCGCGCGCCGACGACGAGGCCGCCGACCTGGCTGAAGGGCAGGAGATCGTTCGCTCCCTCGCGCGCCATCCGCGCCCAGGTGAAGAGCGGCCATTGGCGGAGCGGCTGCCCCGGCATCGAGGCGAGCCACGCCGCTCCCAATATGGCGGAGAGCGCGAGGCTGCCGACGCAGAACAGCAGGAAGCCGCCGGCCCCCATGCGCAGCGCGGCATGGGCGAGCGCGGAGAAGCCGACCGAGCCGATCGCCCAGATGGCGGCGCCGAGGCCTGCAAGGGTGGCCAGCGCGATCGGCCAGCGCAGATGGGACGTCACTGTGTCTTCGGGCCTTTCGAAATGCTCATGCCGCCAGCTCCCGCTTCCCCGGAATATCGGCGAAACGACCGAGCCGGATGCCGCGTTGCGTCACCGCCGCACGGACGCCGGGGTCGAGCAGCGCCGCCAGCTCGGCGCGATAGGCGTAGCCCGGCGCCGAGCCCGGATACTCGTCCTCGGTGGCGGGATGGCAGTAAAGCTCGGAGACGCCGTCGGGGAGCCGCTCGATCAGGGCTCGGACCCGCGCGGTGGTCATGCGCCCGCTCCACGCGAGGCCGAGCACCCGGTCCGGCACCACCAGCCCGGCGGCGCGGAAGCGGCGGGCGACGCTCTTCGCATAAGGCCCGGCGATGCGCCCGGCGAGCGTCTGCGGGGTGGGCTCGATCGCGGCGATCATCTCCAGCGGCTCGACCGGCGCGCGGGCGGCGGCGAGCCCGTAGCGGCGGCCGACCGAGAGGATCAGGCCGGCGATCGTCGGGTGCAGGTGGAAATGCTTGTGCGCGTTGACATGATCGAGCGGCAGGCCGGTCGCGTGGAAGGCGGCGAACTGGGCCTCGATCTCGGCCGCGAGCTGCCGGCGGACGGAGGGGCGGAAGAAGAAGTTGACGCCGGCCAGCGCCATGTTGGTGCGGAAATGGCCGGTCTCGTCGACAAGATCGGGCACCTCGCGCGCCGGCAGCATCGGCCGCCCCTCGACCAGCACGAGATGCAGCCCCACGCCTAGCGCCGGCAGCCGCTTCGCGCGCGCCACCGCATCGGCGGCGGCATCGCCGGCCACCATCAGCGAGGCGGCGGTGAGGATGCCGTGGGCGTGCGCTCGCTCGACCGCCTCGTTGACGGCGGGCGACGCCCCGAAATCATCCGAGGTGACGATGAGAGTGCGTGCCATCCCGTCCATTCCTCGTCACCCTGAACTTGTTTCAGGGTCCATTCGCGCTCCCCCGACGGAGCGCGAATGGATGCTGACCTGCGTCAGCATGGCGAAAGGGTTTACGCGGCCTTCTTCCGGTTGTGGAGGAAGGAGAAGAACTCGACGCCTTCGCGCAGGCGGCGCTTCATCATGTCCCAGTCGCGCAGCATCTCGCCCACCATCGCGCCCATCTTGCGGGGGCGGAAGTAGAAGCGCTTGTAGAACTCCTCGACCTTGTCGAAGATCACCTCCGACGAGAGGTGCGGGTAGCTGAGCTGCGCGATCTGGGTGCCGCCGTCGGTCAGCAGATGGTCGCTGCCGTCGAACCACTTGTTCTCGACCGCCTGGTTATACAGGAACGTGCCCGGATAGGGCGCCGCCAGCGACACCTGGATGGTGTGCGGGTTGATCTCGATCGCGTATTTGATCGTCTCCTCGATCGTCTCCAGCGTCTCGCCGGGGAGGCCGAGGATGAAGGTGCCGTGGATCGTCAGGCCGAGCGCGTGCGCGTCCTTGGTGAACTGGCGCGCCACATCGACGCGCAGGCCCTTCTTGATGTTGTGCAGAATCTTCTGGTTGCCGCTCTCATAGCCGACGAGCAGAACGCGGCAGCCGCCTTCCTTCATCGCCTTGAGGACGGGCTGGGGCACGTTCGCCTTGGCGTTGCAGCCCCACGTCACTGGGAAGCCGGGCTTGCCGAAACCAAGCTTCTTCAGCTCGCCCGACAGCTCGACGACGAACTCATGCGCATCGGCCAGCGTGTCGTCGTCGAAGAAGATCTCTTTGATCTCCGGCATTTCCTTGAGGATGTACTGGACCTCCTCGATCACCTTGCCGACGGTGCGGTGGCGATAATTGTGCCCGCTGATCGTCTGCGGCCAGAGGCAGAAGGTGCAGCGGCTCTTGCAGCCGCGGCCCGTGTAGAACGAGACATAGGGGTGGCGCTGGTAGCCGCCATAATATTTCAGCAGGTCGAGGTCGCGCCGATAGATCGGCGACACCATCGGCAGCACGTCCATGTCCTCGATCTGCGCGCGGTCCTTGTTGCGGACGATCTGTCCGTCGGGCGCGCGCCAGGTGATGCCGTCGATCTCCGCCAGCGGACGGCCCTCGGCCAGCTCCACGCAGGTGAAGTCATATTCCTCGCGGCAGACGAAATCGAGCGCGGCGCAGGCTTCGAGGCTCTTCTGGTCCTCGATCATCACCTTGGCGCCGACCATGCCGACCAGCGCCTTGGGGTTGCGCTCCTTGATGAGCTCGGCGGTGCGCGTGTCCTGATTGAAGCTCGGCGTCGAGGTGTGGAGGATGATGAGATCCTTGTCGTCCACCTCATGCTTGATGTCGTCCCAGCTCTGGTCCTGCGCGGGGGCGTCGATCAGGCGCGAGCCCTCGATCATCGCCGCGGGCTGGGCGATCCAGGTCGGATACCAGAAGGATTTGACCTCGCGCTTCATCTGGTAGCGGGCGCCGGCGCCGCCGTCATAGCCGTCGAACGAGGGGCCCTGCATGAACAGAGTGCGCAGCGTCATGGGTATCGAGTCTCCGTCTCGGCCGTCATGCGGCCGTCATCGGCCATATGAAGGCGCTGCCCGCGCCAATCAACACGGCGGGTGAAAAAGGCCCCGACATAGAGGCCGAACGACAACAGGTCTCGCGCCGGCAGCCACCAGAGCGGCGCGGTGCGTTCGCCGGCGATATAGTCGATCCGCGCGGCAAGTGCGAGCCGGGAGAGAAGCGCGGCCGCCAGCACCCACCAGCCGGCCCCCATGGCCATGGCGAGAAGGGCGAAGGCGGTGGGATGGGTGACGACGCTGCCCGCATAGCCGGCGGGATCGAGCATCCGCACGGTGGCGTTCCAGCGCAGTTCGTGGGCGACCAGTTCGGCGAGGCTCGCCTCGGTCGAGCCATGGGCGACGATCATCGGCGGCACGACCACCGCGAGCCCCGTCTCGCGCACCGCCGCGCCGATGGCATGGTCGTCGGCGAGCAGATCCTTGAAGCGCTCGAATCCGCCGATGGCATCGAGCGTCTCGCGGCGGATCGCGATGGTGGAGCCCATGCAGGGGTGCGCCATGCCGGTGGCGAGCCCGACCATCACGCTCGGCAGGAAGCCCCACGAGATGCCCGCCGCCGCGAGCCTCGACCAGCCGCCGCCGTCGCCGCGCCCGGCATAGAGCAGGGTGACGATGCCGACGCCGGGCGTGGCCATCTCGGCGGCGATGCGCGCGGCATAGTCGCGCGGCACGGCCATGTCGCTGTCCGAGAGGATGATGATGTCGCCCTTGGCCTGCGGGGCCATGTTGATGAGGTTGGAGACCTTGGCGTTGCTGCCATGCCGGCTGCCATCCACCACCAGCGTCGCGCCCACCGCGCGCGCGGCCTTCGCTGCGGGATCGTCGGCGCGGGAGACGCCGCAGACCATGTCGACGGGCGCGGGATAGTCCTGATCGAGGAAGCCCCGGAGCTTCGCCTCCAGCATCGGCTCCGGCCCGTGGAGCGGCTTCAGCATCGTGACCGAGGGCGCATCCGCCGGCGCCTCGGCGGGGTCGCGCGGACGCCATCGTCCGGCCAGCGCCGTTGCGGCGAGCGTGTAGGCGACCCCGATCATGGCGACGAACGCTAGGGCCATCGAGATGAAGCCGGGCACACCAAATCCTTAAACGCGCGTCATGATGGGCGCTTCTGAGCTTCCCAAATGCCTCTCCCGACGCCTAGAAGCCAGCCCCGATGGCAAGAGACGAAACGATCCTCGTAACCGGCGTGTCGGGCTTCGTCGGCGCGGCGGTGGCGCGTGTGATGGCAGCCGAGGGCTGGCGCGTGCGCGGCCTCGCGCGCTCGACGAGCCCGGCGACCAATCTGCAAAACTTCCCCGGCGAGATCGTGCGCGGCGACATGCTTGACCGCGCCTCGATCGAGCGGGCGCTGGAGGGCTGCACCGCGCTCGCCCATGTCGCGGCCGACTATCGCCTCTGGGCGCCCGACCCGGAAGAGATCGTCCGCCACAACCGCGAAGGCACGCGCGCCGTGATGGAAGCGGCGCTGGCGGCGGGCGTGAAGCGGATCGTCTATACCAGCAGCGTCGCCACCATCGCGCCGCTCGATGGCGGGGCTGCGGGCGAGGACCGGCCGCTGACCGAGCAGACTGCGATCGGCGCCTATAAACGCTCCAAGGTGGTCGCCGAGCGGCTGGTCGAGCGGATGGTGGCCGAGCAGGGCCTGCCCGCCGTCATCGTCAATCCCTCGACCCCGATCGGCCCGCGCGACGTGAAGCCGACGCCGACGGGCCGTATCCTCGTCGAGGCGGCGACCGGCAAGATTCCGGCCTTCGTCGATACCGGGCTCAACCTCGTCCATGTCGACGATGTGGCGCGCGGGCATCTGCTGGCGCTCACGAAGGGCGTGCCGGGGCGGCGCTATATCCTCGGCGGCGAGGATGTGTCGTTGCAGGAGATGCTGGCCGAGGTCGCGCACCTCGTCGGCCGCAAGCCGCCGACCATTCGCCTGCCGCGTCTGCCGCTGATGCCGCTGGCGGTCGTGTCCGAGGCATGGGGGCGGATGACGGGCCGCGAGCCGATGCTGACGCGCGATGCGTTGCGCATGGCGAAATACCGCATGTTCTTCAGTTCGGAGCGGGCCAAGGCCGAACTCGGCTACACCGCGCGGCCGTGGCGCGAAGCCGTCGCCGACGCGATCGGCTGGTTCCGTCAGGAGGGCATGATCGGATGATGATCCTCGGCCTTCTGTCGCTGCTCGTCTGGCTGGGGATGCTGCTGTTCCGCGACGGCTTCTGGCTGGCGCGCGACACCGACGAGGGCATGGCGCCCGCTCTCGCCCATTGGCCGAGCGTCACGGCGGTCGTCCCCGCGCGCGACGAGGCGGCGGTGATCGGGCAGGCGATCGGCTCGCTGATCGCGCAGGACTATCCGGGCCAATTCCGCATCGTGCTGGTCGACGACGGCAGCAGCGACGGCACCGCGACTGTTGCCCGCGAGGCGGCCGCCAGGCTCGGTTCCGACCGGCTGACCGTGATCGCGGGCTCGCCCCCGCCCGCCGGCTGGACGGGCAAGCTCTGGGCGATGCGCAACGGCATCGAGGAAGCGGGCGTCGCGCCCGACTATCTCTGGCTGACCGACGCCGACATCGCGCACCAGCCCGACACGCTGCGTTCGCTGGTCGCGCGGAGCGAGAAGGACGGCCTCGCGCTCAACTCGCTGATGGCGGAGCTGCTCTGCTCCACCTTCGCCGAGAAGGCGCTGATCCCGGCGTTCGTCTTCTTCTTCCAGATGCTCTACCCGTTCGCCCGCGTGAACCGTCCGGCCGCGAAGATGGCGGCGGCGGCGGGCGGCTGCATGTTGGTGAAGCGTCAGGCTCTGGCCGATGCAGGCGGCGTCGCCGTCATTGCGGACGCGATCATCGACGATTGCGCGATGGGCGCGACCATGAAGCGTCAGGGGCCGATCCGCCTCTCGCTCACGCGCCGCTCGGCGAGCATCCGGCCTTATGGCGGCTGGCGCGAGGTCGGCATGATGATCGCGCGCTCGGCCTATGCCCAGCTCGGCTATTCGCCGCTGATGCTGCTCGGCACGCTCCTCGGCATGGGCATCGTCTATCTGGCGCCGCCGCTGCTGGCGCTGTTCGGGCATGGCGGGGCTCGGGTCGCGGGCGCGCTGGCGTGGCTCGCCATGGCGATCTGCCTCCAGCCGATGCTGCGCTTCTACCGCCGTTCGCCGCTCTGGGGGCTTGCCTTGCCCCTGATCGGCATGTTCTACGCCGGCGCGACTTGGTTCTCCGCGTGGCGTCACTGGCAGGGACGCGGCGGCATGTGGAAGGGACGGGCGCAGGCCCGGATGCAATCATGAGCGCTTCGACCGCAGCCGACCTCGCCTCGGGCAAGGGCCATAGCGACGAGAATTTCCCTGTCGCCTCGGTGCTGATCGCGCCGCAGTACCGCGCGCCGGTGATGGCCTATTACCGCTTCGCGCGGCTGGCCGACGACATCGCGGATCATGAGACGGCCCCGGCCGCCGAAAAGCTCGCCCGGCTGGAAGCGATGCGCGCCGGCATTACCGGCGAGTCCGACGCCGAGCCGAGTGCTGTGGCCCTGCGCCAAGTGATGGCCGAGCGCGGGCTCGATCCTTCCCACGCGCTCGATCTGCTGGAAGCCTTCCGCCGCGACGTCACCAAGCTGCGGTACGAGAGCTGGGACGATCTGATCGACTATTGCCGCTATTCGGCGATGCCGGTCGGCCGCTTCGTGCTCGACGTGCATGGCGAGAGCCGCGCGACGTGGCCCATGAACGATGCGCTCTGCGCGGCGTTGCAGATCATCAACCATCTTCAGGATTGCGGAAAGGATGTTCGCGCGATCGACCGCGTCTATATCCCGCGGGATCTGATGAAGGCGGCCGGGGTGACGGTCGAGGAACTGGGCGCGGATCGGGCCTCCCCGGCCTTGAAGCAGCTCATTTCCGCATTGGCCGAGCGCTGCCAGCATTTGCTCGCGGAGTCGGCTCCCTTCGCGCGCTCGATCCGCGACCGGCGGCTGGGCGTCGAGGTGGCGGTGATCCAGCGGCTTGCCGTCAGCCTCGCCGCGCGCCTGCGTCGCCGCGATCCGCTTTCCGAGCGTGTGCATCATGGCAAGGCGGAGGCGCTGCTGCTCGCGTCCGGCGCGGCGCTTGGCCGGCTGGTGGCGTTCCGATGACCGCGCAGACCCAGCCCGCCGCCGCCGGCTCCTCCTTCTACGCCGGCATGAAGGTGCTTCCCAAGGCGGAGCGCGAGGCGATGTACGCCGTCTATGACTTCTGCCGCATCGTCGACGACATCGCCGACGATCAGCAGGGCGATCCGGCCAGCCGCAGGGTCGCGCTCGACCAGTGGCGGATCGATCTCGACAGTCTCTTCGCGGGCGGCGAGCCGGGCGTGGCGGCGATGCTGGTTCCGCATATCCGCGCCTTCGGCCTCAAGTGCGCCGACTTCGAGGCCGTGATCGACGGCATGGCGATGGACCTCGACCGCGACATCCGCTTCCCGTCGATGGACGAGCTCGATCTCTATTGCGATCGGGTGGCCTCGGCCGTGGGGCGGTTGTCGGTGCGCATCTTCGGCATGGACGAGACGCCGGGCATCGACCTCGCCTATCATCTCGGTCGCGCGCTCCAGCTCACCAACATCCTGCGCGACATCGACGAGGATGCCGGCATCGGCCGCGCCTATCTGCCACGCGAGGCGATCGAGGCGCAGGGCATCGCGATCGGCGACGAGATCGCGGCGGTCATCGACGATCCCCGCATCGACGGCGCGGCGCGCATTGTCGCCGAGCGGGCCAAGCGCCATTATGCCGAGGCGCACCGCATCCTCTCCACCCGCCCGCGCGGCCATCTGATCGCGCCGCGGCTGATGGAGGCGGCCTATTCCGAGCTGCTGCGCCGGATGCTCAAGGCGGGCTGGACCGCGCCGCGCAGCCGCGTCCGCCACAACCGGCTGGCGCTGGCCTGGACGCTGATCCGGCTGCGGCTCGGGCGGTGAAGAGGGCGCATATCGTCGGCGCGGGGCTGGCTGGGCTGTCCGCCGCCGTCGCGCTGACCGAGGCCGGGTTCGCCGTCACGCTCAGCGATGCCGCGCGGCAGGCGGGCGGGCGCTGCCGCTCTTATCGCGATCCGCAGCTTGGGCTGGTGATCGACAACGGCAATCACCTCGTCCTCTCGGGCAATCATGGGGTGCGCGATTATCTCGCGAAGATCGGCGCGGGCGATCGCCTCGCCGGGCCGAGCGAGGCGCGCTTTCCCTATATGGACGTGGCCTCGGGCAGGCGCTGGGAACTGCGCCCCAATAGCGGGCCGCTGCCGTGGTGGATTCTTGCCCGCAACCGCCGGGTGCCGGGGACGAAGCCGGGCGACTATCTGGCGCTGGCCAAGCTCCTCGGGGCGCGGCCTGACCAGCGCATCCGCGATGTGCTGCCGACGCAAGGGCCGCTCTGGGACGGGCTGCTGGCGAACTTCCTCGTCTCGGCGCTGAACACGCCGGCAGCGGAGGGCTCGGCCGCGCTCGCGGGGGCTGTGGTGCGTGAGACGCTGGCGAAGGGCGGGGCGGCCTGCTTCCCGCTCGTTGCCGAGCCGACACTGGCCGCCGCCTTCGTCGAGCCCGCGCTGGCGTGGCTGGAGGCGCGGGGCGCGACGATCCGCCTCGGCCGCCGCCTCCGCTCGGTGGAGTGGGGTGAGGGGCGCATCGCCGCGCTAGACTTCGCCGATGGCCGTGAGGAGATCGCGGCCGGAGAGCCTGTGGTGCTGGCGGTGCCGGCGTGGGTGGCGGCGGACCTCGTTCCCGGCCTGACCGTCCCTGACGAACACAATGCCATCGTCAACGCCCACTTCCTTCATCCCGCGCCTCCCGGCGCCGCGCCCATCACCGGCGTGATCGGCGGGACGGCGGAGTGGGTGTTCGCCTTTCCCGATCGACTCTCGACCACCACCAGCGCGGGCGATCGCTTGCTCGACGAGGATCGCGGGGCGCTCGCGGCCCGCCTCTGGGCGGATGTGGCGAAGGTCCACAACCTGTCCGCAGACCTCCCCCGCTGGCAGCTAGTCGTCGAGAAACGCGCCACTTTCGCGGCCACGCCTGAGCAGGATCGCCGCCGCCCCTGCGCCCAAACGAAATGGGACAACCTGTTCCTGGCTGGCGACTGGACGAAAACCGGGCTACCGGCGACCATCGAAGGCGCGCTCCGCTCCGGCCGGACGGCTGCGGCGTGCGCTCACCAGATGGAGACCGGAACTGTTGCGCGCTGACGATCTCGCCGAAGGACTGCCCACCGACCCGCTCGACAGCGTCGAAGCGGCGATCGGCCGTGCCGCCGAGGCCCTGACCAAGGCCCAGCGCGAGGATGGCCACTGGGTGTTCGAGCTGGAAGCCGACGCCACCATCCCGTCGGAATATATCCTGCTGCGCCATTATCTCGGCGAGCCCGACGATCTGGAGCTGGAGGCGGCGATCGGCCGCTATCTGCGCCGGATTCAGGGCGGCCATGGCGGCTGGCCGCTCTATCAGGACGGCGCCTTCGACATTTCGGCGACGGTGAAGGCCTATTATGCGCTCAAGATGATCGGCGACGACATCGACGCGCCGCACATGGCCCGCGCCCGCGCCGAAATCCTGAAGCGCGGCGGGGCGGGGGCCTCCAACGTCTTCACGCGTATCCAGCTCGCGCTGTTCGGGGCGGGCAAGTGGAGCGTGATCCCGGAAATGCCGGTCGAGCTGATGCTCGCGCCGAAGAATTTCCCGATCAACCTCTATCGCATGTCCTACTGGGCGCGCACCGTGATCGTGCCGCTGCTCGTGCTGGCGGCCAAGCGCCCGGTCGCGAGGAATCCGCGCGGCGTGAAGGTGGACGAGCTTTACGCGCCCGGCCGCCACATCCTGAAGCGCGCGCTGCCGGGCAAGTGGGTGTGGGAGACGGGCTTCGGCGCGCTCGACATCGTGCTCAAGCGCGGTCGCCGCTTCTGGCCGAAGAAGCTGCGCCAGCGCGCCATACAGGCCTGCGTCGATTTCGTGGTGGAGCGGCTGAACGGCGAGGATGGCCTCGGCGCCATCTATCCGGCGATGGCCAACAGCGTGATGATGTTCGACGCGCTCGGCTACGCGCCCGATCATCCGCATCGGGCGATCGCGCGTACCTCGGTCGAGAAGCTGCTCGTCCGCCGCGAGGATGGCGAGGTCTATTGCCAGCCCTGCGTCTCGCCGGTGTGGGATACGGCGCTGGCCGCCCACGCCATGCTGGAAGCCGGCGGGGATGTGGCGGAGGCGTCGGCGGTGCGCGGGCTCGACTGGCTGAAACCGCGCCAGATTCTCGACGTGAAGGGCGACTGGCAGGAGACGCGCCCCGACGTCCGCCCCGGCGGCTGGGCCTTCCAGTACGGCAACGATCATTACCCGGACCTCGACGACACCGCCGTGGTGGTGATGGCGATGGATCGCGCGCGGCCGGCGCTCGGCGATCGCTATGACGAGGCGATCGATCGCGGCGTGGAGTGGAATGTCGGCCTCCAGAGCCATGACGGCGGCTATGCCGCGTTCGATGCCGACAACACGCATTTCTACCTGAACGACATCCCCTTCGCCGATCATGGCGCGCTGCTCGATCCGCCGACCGCCGACGTGACGGCGCGCGTGGTGTCGATGCTGGCGCAGGTCGGCGAGCCGCTCGACAGCCCCCGCATGGTGGCCGCGCTCGACTGGCTGAAGCGCGATCAGCACCCGGAGGGGAGCTGGTGGGGCCGCTGGGGCGTCAATTACATCTACGGCACATGGTCGGTGCTGTGCGCTCTCAACGCCGCCGGGATCGATCCGGCCAACCAGATGATGCGCCGCGCGGCGCGCTGGCTGATCCAGATCCAGAACGCCGACGGCGGCTGGGGCGAGAGCTGCGACAGCTATGATCTGGCGCGTAAAGGTCATGAGCCGGCGCCCTCCAACGCCTCGCAGACGGCGTGGGCGCTGCTCGGGCTGATGGCGGCCGGCGAGGTGGATCATCCGGCCGTCGTGCGCGGCATCGCGTGGCTGGAACGCCATCAGGCCGAGGATGGCCTGTGGGGGCAGGAGCATTATACCGGCGGCGGCTTCCCGCGCGTCTTCTATCTCCGCTACCACGGTTACCCGAAATATTTCCCGCTCTGGGCGCTCGCCCGCTATCGCAACCTCAAGCGCGGCAACACGCGGCGCGTAGCCTACGGCATGTGATGATCCTGATCGCGACAGGCATGAAGCGCGAGGCCAAGGCCTTGAAGCGCGATGGGGTTCAGGTCGTGGTCGGCGGCACCGATCCGGCGCGGCTGGAGGCCGAGCTGGAGGCGGGCGTCGCGGCGGGCGCGACCGCGATCCTCTCCATGGGGCTGGCGGGCGCTCTGGCGCCGCGCATGGCGGTGGGGGACTGGGTGGTCGGCACCATCTCGCCCTCCGGCATGGAGCGGCGCGAATGGAGCGTCGGCGCGGGCAATGCGCGTCGCGAGCACAAGCCGCTGGGGCAGGCCCCTTCGCGCAAGACGGAGGCCTCCAAGGCGTGGATCAACCGCGTGGCGGAAATCCTGCCGGGCGCGGTGGTCGGCCGCATCCATGCGGACGGCGCGATGGTGGTGACGGCGCGGCAGAAGGAGGATCTGCACTTCTCCACCCGCGCCTGCGCCTGCGACATGGAGAGCCACATCGCCGCGCGCGTGGCCGAGCGGCACAATCTGCCCTTCGTCGTGGCCCGCGTGATCTCGGATGCCGCCGATCGCACGCTGCCCAAGGCGGCGCAGGTGGCGATGGGGCCGGACGGCGGCGTCAGGATCGGGGCGGTGCTGCTCGCGATCCTGACGCGGCCATGGCAGCTTCCCGCGCTGATCGGCGTCGCGATGGACGCCGATCGCGCGATGCGGACATTAGTCCGCGGTTACAACATGCTTGGACGCGCCGGGTTTGTTCTTGGCGATCAGCGCTAGCTCGCGCTCGACATGGCTTGAATAGACGTCCTCGGCGGGGCGCGCCGTGCTGAGGTCGATATCCTTCGCCATCGGGCCGGAGGTGCGGATGCCCTTGCGGCCGACGCCCATCATCTTGAACGGATGGCGGATCGCGTCGGTCGCCGCGGTGCCCTCGAAGCCGCAATGGACCATGCAGTTCGAGCACTTCTCATATTTGCCGACGCCGAACTTGTCCCATTCGGTGCCTTCCATCAGCTCGCCGAAGGTCTTCACATAGCCTTCGCCGACGAGATAGCACGGCTTCTGCCAGCCGAAGACGGTGCGCAGCGGCATCGACCATGGCGTACACTGGTAGCTCTGATTGCCGGCGAGGAAATCGAGGAACAGCGGCGAGTTGGTGAACGCCCAGTTCTTCGCGCCGTTGCCACGCGAGAACACGTCGCGGAAGAACTTCTTGGTGCGCTCGCGGGTGAGGAAATGCTCCTGATCCGAGGCGCGCTCATAGGCATAGCCCGGCGACAGCGTGATCTCGACGTCGAGGCGCTTCATCTCGTCGAAGAAGGCCGCGAGGCGGGCCGGGTCGGCGCCGTCGAAAACGGTGCAGTTGACCTGCACGCGGAAGCCCTTGGACTTGGCGAGTTCGATCGCCTCGACCGCGACCTCATAGGTGCCGTCCTGATCGACCGCATGGTCGTGCATCCCCTTGTCGCCATCGAGATGGATCGACCAGGTGAAGAATTTATGCGGCTTATAGTCGTCGATCTTCTTCTTGAGCAGCAGCGCGTTGGTGCAGAGGATGACGAGCTTCTTCTTCGCCAGATAGCCCTCGACGATCTTAGGCATCTCGCGGTGGAGCAGCGGCTCGCCGCCCGCGATCGAGACGGCGGGCGCGCCGCATTCGTCGATCGCGTCCATGCACTGCTGATAGCTCAGGCGCTGGTTCAGGATCGCATCGGGATAGTCGATCTTGCCGCAGCCGGGGCAGGCGAGATTGCAGCGCAGCAGCGGCTCCAGCATCAGAACGAGCGGATATTTGCCGCCCTTGATGTGCTGCTTGACGGTGTAGGCGCCGATGCGCGCGGTGACGGCGAGGGGGAGGCCCATAATAAGTCCTTAGGCTACGCGGGCGCGCTGGGGCAGGCGCTCCAGCGCCGGCGGCAGGCGGAACTGCACATTCTCTTCGAGGCCGTCGAGCTTTTCGACGGTGGTGGGGGTGATCGCACGGATCGCGGTGATGACGCTCTGCACCAGCTCTTCGGGCGCCGACGCGCCGGCGGTGAGGCCGATCGTCCCGACGCCGTCCAGCCAGGCCGGATCGAGCTGCGAGCCGTCGGCGATGAGGAAGCTCGGCTTGCCCATCTCCTCGCCGATCTCGCGCAGGCGGTTGGAGTTGGAGCTGTTCGGGCTGCCGACGACCAGCAGCATGTCCGCATGTTCGCACAGCTCGCGCACGGCCGACTGGCGGTTCTGCGTGGCGTAGCAGATGTCGGCCGTGTCGGGGCCGGTGACGTCGGAGAAGCGGGCGGTCAGCGCCGCGATGATCGCGCGCGTGTCGTCCACCGAGAGCGTCGTCTGGGTGATGTAGGCGATCGGCGCGTCGAGCGCGAGCGGCAGGCTCTCCACTTCCTCGGGCGTGCCGACGAGATGGACCTCGCCGTCGATCTGGCCGAGCGTGCCTTCGACTTCCGGGTGGCCGGCATGGCCGATCAGCACCAGCGTGCGCCCCGCCTGGACGTAGCGCCGGCCCTGGATATGCACCTTGCTCACCAGCGGGCAGGTGGCGTCGATCACGGGGAGGCCGCGCGCCTCGGCATCGGCCTGCACCGTGCGGCTGACGCCATGCGCGGAGAAGATCGTCACGGCGCCGGTCGGCACCTCGTTCAGCTCCTCGACGAACACGGCGCCCTTTGCCTTCAGCGTGTCGACGACGTGACGGTTGTGAACGATTTCATGACGGACATAAACGGGCGCCCCCACCCGATCCAGCGCCTGATCCACGATGTCGATCGCGCGGATGACGCCTGCGCAAAAGCCACGGGGTTGGGCGAGAAGCACCTTTACCATCAATATCTCCAGGCGGGTATGGCGCGCACACATAGTCGCTTCGCCGCATCGGCGAAAGGTCACAGCGTGCAACCTTTCGGCTCGACCCTTGTTCAGAGCCGGTTATGACGCCATCCGCGATGAAGCCTCGCTGACCAAAGGATGACGACCGTGACATACAAGACACGCATTGCCGCCGCCCTGGCGCTGATGGCGATCCCGGCCGCGGCGCAGGCGGAGCCCGGCGATTCGGCGGGACGGATCGGGGCCTATAACGACGCGGTGATCGCCATCATGAAGGCGAAGCTGCCGCTCCCCGCGCGCGCCGAGCGCTTCGAGACGGTGGTGAAGGCCTATTACGACATGCCCGGAATCGCGGCGCTGGTGGCCGGGCCGGCCTGGGCGAGTGCGTCGGCGGCGGACAAGTCGGCGGCGATCGGCGCGCTGACGCGGCATTCGGCGGTGTCGCTGGCGCGCAACTTCACCAGCTATTCGGGGGAGAAGTTCATCGTCGATCCCAAGGTGATCGAGCGCGGGCCAGAGCGGGTTGTGAAGGTGACGATCGCCGGCACCCCTTTGTTCTACCGGATGCGCCAGTCGGCCGGGCAGTGGAAGATCGTCGACGTGATCTCCAGCGGCGTCTCCAATCTCGCGCTCCAGCGCGCTGATCTGGCGACCACCGTCGCCAAAGGCGGCCTTCCCGCGATGGTGAAGCGCCTCGGCCAGCTCGACGCGGTGAAATAAGCTCGCGCGGGGGGCGTCAGGCGCGGCGGACGCGCTTGTTGTCCCCCAGCAGCGCCGGTTCGAAGATCAGCGCGCAGACCAAAGTCCAGGCGAGCGAGATCATCAGGATCTTGCCCATGCTGGCCGTGCCCGGATGGCGCGAGAGCCAGAGCGAGCCGAAGGCGCTCCCCGTCGCCAGCGCCGAGAAGAACACCGCGCGGGCGAGCGGCGACTGGATCAGATCGGTCGCCCCGCTCCGCCACGCCATCACGAAGTAGATGTGGAAGGCGACGCCGACGCCGAACAGCAGCGGGAAGGCGATGATGTTGGCGAAGTTGATCGGCTGCCCGATCAGCACGCAGGTGCCGAGCGTCAGGAAGCCCGACAGCACCACCGGCGCGAGCGTGAACGCCACCTCGCGCATATCGCGCAGCACCGCATAGAGCAGCAGACTGACGGCGAGCAGCGCGAGCAGCCCGGCCTCGACGAAGGCCATGGCGACGGTGTGCGCGGCGGCCTGCGTCGAGACGGCGGTGCCGGTGGCCGACGGCGCGACATGGCGGACGGCGCGCACGAAGGCGGCGAGCGCAGGGCCGCTGCGATCGGTGCCGGCGGCGACGAGCTGGACGCGGGCCTGCCCGTCCCTGGCGATCCAGTCCTGCCGGATGTCGGCGGGCAGCGTGTCGACCGTCACCGGCTGGGCCGAGAGGGCGGCGCGCATCTGATCGAGCATCGTGCCGAGCGGCGGCACCAGCATCGCGGTCGCGGCGGTGCGTGCCGTCTCGGGGGCGCCGGCGAGGCGGGTGAAGGCGTCGGCGAGGCGGCGGGCGTCGGCGTCCGCGCGGGTCGAGCCGGTGGCGGCGGTACGCAGGCCCTCGGCGGTGTGGCGGAGCGCTGCGATCGTCTCGGCATCGCTCGGAGGTGAGGCGGGCGCGAAGGGGTTGAGGGTGAAGTCGAGCAGCGCCGAGGCATTGCCGATCAGCGCCAGCTTGGGCGCCTGATCCTCGGGCACGAAGCTCGCGGCGGTGACGGCGTGGCCGACCTCGGGCAGCTTGGACAGCGTGTCGGCCAGCGCCCGCGCATGGGTGAGGTCGGTGGCGAGGATGTCGATCGTGTTGGGATCGCGATCCGGGTCGTGGACCAGATCGGAGAGTGTCGCCATCGCCTCGCCGGCGGGATTGCGCAGGTGGAGCGGGTTGAAGTCGAAATGGACGAAGGCGAGGCTGGCGATGCTCGCCACCATCGACACCCCGAACACGCCCAGCACCCGCTTGCGGCGGCGCATCAGGAAGGCGTCGACGGGCGCGAGCCTGGGATTGCCGAGTTCGGCCTGCGGGTGGCCGGGCTTGAGCAGCATCAGCAGCGCGGGGAGCAGCGTCACCGACAGCGCCAGCGCCACGATCATGCCGAGCCCGGCGATCACGCCCAGTTCCGCGATGCCGACATAGGCGGTCGGCAGGAAGGCCATGAAGCCGAGGCACACCGCGCCCGCCGCCAGCAGCAGCGGCGCGCCCAGCGCGCGGGCGGCGGCGCACATCGCGGCGGCATGGTCCTCATGCTCCAGCCGCTCGGCCTGGAAGCGCACGCCGAGCTGGATGCCGAAATCGACGCCGAGCCCGACGAACAGCGGGATGAAGGCGACCGAGATCAGGTTGAGCTGCCCCACCGCGGCGAGGCCGATGCCGGTGGTGATGACGAGGCCGGCGATGGTGGTGACGAGGATCGCGCCGACGATCTTCCACGAGCGCACCGCGAGACGCAGCGTCAGCAGCATGGCGAGCACCATCACCGCGCCGACCAGCCAGGCATGATCGGCGAGGCTGGCGAACTCCTCGTCGGCGAGCGGCACCGAGCCGGTGAGGCGGACGGTCACGCCATGGGCGGGGTCGAGGCCAAGCTGCGTCGCGGCGGTGCGCACCGCGTTCGTGGCGGGCTCTCCCGGCATCAGCGAGCCATAGTCGAGCACCGGCGTCGCCAGCACGAGGCGGCGCCTGGGGGCCGCCAGCGATCCCTTGTCGGAGCCGAACAGCGCCTGCCACGAGAAGAAGGCCGGCTTGCCCGCCGCTTGGCTGTCGAGCGCGTCGGCCAGCGCCGCCATCGGCCGGTCGATCCGGGCGAGCGTCGCGTCGCCGCGCGCGACGCCCTGCAACATCGTGTCGAGCGCGCCCGCGATCCCGCGCAGCGAGGGATCGGCGGCGAGCGGCCCGAGGAAGGGCTGGGCGTCCACCATCTGCCTGGTCGCGGCGGCGACATCGGCCTCGCTGCCGAACAGCAGGCCCTCGCGGGCGAAGAAGTCGCCGCCGTCGGGGCGCACGACACGGCGGAAATGGGCGGGGTCGGCGGCCATCTTCGCGGCGAGCCCGGCGGCGGCGCGCTCGGCCAGCTCGGGCGTCTGTCCGTCGATCACCACCAGCACCGAATCGCCGTTCTGCGGGAAGGCGGCGTCCATCTTCTTCTCGTTCACGCGCCAGCCGACCGTGTCGGAGATCAGCGCCGAGGTGTCGGTGGTCATCGCGAAGCGGTCGCTGGTGAAGAGCAGCGCGCCGATGGTGAGCAGCAGCGCGGCGGCCAGCACCCACCACGGGCGACGGCAGGCAAGCGCGACGAGGCGATCGAGGGAACGGATCATGCCGGCGCCCTCAGAGGAAGCTGCGCAGCGCAAGCGTGATGCGCTGCCGTTCGCTGCCATGATCGAAGGCGGCATCGGCGAATTTGGGCGGGCTCATATGGACGGGCGCGTCGCGCGAGAAGCCGAGCGGCTCGGTCGGGATGCCGAACAGCGCGCGGTCCACCTTCCCGTTGCCGTTGCGATCGTGGAAGACCTGCGCGGCATAGCGGCCGGGCGGCACGTCGGGCACGGTGACGACGGTGGTGCCGATCGTCGCCGGTGCCTCGGCCGAATAAGGGCAATCCTCCTTCAGGAATTTCTCCTGCGGGCAGATGTCGACATGGATGCGCCCCTTGGCCGAGGTGACGTTGGTGACGGCCACGTCGATGGCGGCGGCCTGCGACGGGGCGGGCAGGGCCAGCAGGGCCAGCAGCGGAAGCAGCGCAAGGGGCGTCGACATGGCCTTCCCCCACCACAGAATCCCCCGCCTGTCGAGCCATCCGGGCGCATTCAGAAGCTGAGCACGACGCTGACCGTGTCGGTATAATGGCCGGCCGGCGGCGTCGTCTGGGCCGGGTTGACGCCGATCTTGTAGGTCTGCTGCTGGGCCGGCGAGACGAGGCCGGTGCCCTTGCCGCCATTGGCCTGATTGGTCTGCGGATTGCTCTGGTCCCAGATGGTGACGCCGTCGGGAAGATAGATGTTGTACTGGAGGCTGTGGCCGCCGGTGTCGCTCATCGCCCGCCATGGCCGCGCGCTGGTGTTGCCGCCGGCGGTGAAGGACACCTGATAGCTGCTGCCCCTGGTGCAGTCGGTCAGCACCGCCTTGGTGGCCATGCCGAACTGGCTGGCGAGCGGGGCGCTGCCGAGGCTCACGTCGTTCGCGGTGATCTTGCAGTCCGCGTTGACCTTGAGCGTCACCACGATCGTCGAGGTGCCCGTGCCGGTATCGGAGGTGACGCACACCACCACCGCCACGATGCAGATGTTCCAGCTCCAGGCGACCGTCAGCGTGCCGGTATAGGTGCCGGCGGCGACGTTCGGGCCGGCGCTGAGCTTCATATACATCTTCGGCGTGAAGGTGCCGCCGGTCAGGATGCCCAGCGAGAGGAGCGCGCTGTCCGTATAATTGACCGTCCCGCCCTGCGTGAACGGGATGGTCCCCGCCTGATCGGCCGAGACGCTGAAGGGGATGGCATCGCTGCCGGGGCCGGTCAGGAGCTTGAAGCCGTTGGCGCTCGTCATCGTCGCGTTCGCATAGTTGGTGCCGAGCAAGGCGATCGCCGAGGCGTTGCAGGTGAGGCCCGCCGATCCGTTGATGGCCGGGATGGTCTGTGCCTGCACGTCGTAGGAAGAGGAGGGCTGGAAGGTGAAAGCCGGGTTCGAGACGGTGCAATAGGATGCCGCCTGCGCCACGCCGGGCACGCCCAGCGCCAGCAGCAGGGCGACGAGGAGGCGGGCGAGGCTCACCGGCATGGCACCGGCCCGATCTGCGCGAGCGGTTTGGCGTCGGCGGGCAGCACCACCTCCGCGCGGCAGTGCTGGCCGTCCTGACGGAGCACGGAGAGCGTCGTGCGGCCGGCGATGTCGTCGAGATAGACGATGCCGTCCCAGCCGATCTCGGTGTCGGCGGCGTTGGCGCGGCTGACCCGGCCGCCGGGGGCCAGCGGACGGCCGCGTTCGTCCACCAGTGTCACGGTGGCGCTGCGCACCGTGCGTACACCCATCCGCACCAGCGCGCCGGTGCCCTCGCGGAGCGCGACGCGCCGCTCCACCGTCGTCGCGACGCGGTCGGCGGGGAGGCCCAGCGTGTCGATGGCGAAGCGGCCGGTATGATAGGAGGTGATGACCGGCACGAAGAGATGGCCGCGCCTGTCGGTGACGCCCATCGGCTGGTTCTCGTAGGAGACCGGTACGCCCGGCATCCCGTCGGTGGAGACGACGGCGAAGGCGTCCGATACCTGATTGGCGGCGAACCAGTCGTGATCCATCACCACCAGCGCGCCGGTCGCGCCCAGCCATTGCGAGTTCTGCCCCCGCGCGAAGGCGCCCCCGGCCTGCACTTCCACCGCCGGACCGCGCCAGGTGAGCGTGCCTTGTCCATAAGCGCGGCCATGCTCGTCGGAGGCGAGGCTGGCATTGGCGCCCAGACCGCCCTCGCTCGGCACCGAGCGGGCATAATCCAGCTCGCCGAGCAGCCCCCGGCTCGGATCATGGCTGATGCCCGCGCTCACCGTGTTGCGGCCGAACGGCACGATCAGGCGGAGCTGTGCGCTGCTGCTGTGGGCGTTGAAGTCGTGGTCCGCGCTCAGGAACAGGCTGGCGACGCGGCCGAGCGATCGGGAATAGGAGAGCGATCCGATCCGCGTGCGCGGGCCGGCGAGCGTGCGCGCGTCGATGAAGGCAAGGCCGACGCTGCCCTGCCGATCGAAATTGACGCTGGCCACGACGCGGTCGCTGCGGCGGGTCGGGGCAAAGCTGGCGAGGTCGAAGCTGCCGAGGTCGCGATAGGCGCCGGAGCGCTGGTCATGCTCGGCGCCGATCGTGAAGCGGCGCGAGGAATAGCTGTAGCCCACCGTCCACTGGCTGGCGGTGCGTCCATCGGCATGGCTGGCGGCGGCGGAGACGGCGAGCGTGCCGATCAGCCCCGGCGCCCAGACGATGCCCGCGCCACCCAGCGCCAGCCCGCGCGTCGTCTCGCCATGCGCTTCGATCGTGACATGGCTGGTGAGCCCGCGCCGCACCGTGCCGCTGGCCGCCAGCGCGCCGTACCGGAAGCTTCGGACGCCATAGGCGCGTCGCAGGAAGCCGATCTCGGCCGAGCCGTCGAGCAGGCCGGGCTTGAGGAGCTGGGAGGAGACGTAGAAGGGGATGGTGGTCGCCACCTGACGGCCGACCGCGTCGGTGGTGATGATGGTGGCCTCGCCCGCGCCGTTCACCACCGGGATGTTGTCGAGCACGAAGCGGCCCGGCGCGACGTCCGCGCCCTGCTGGCGATAGCCGTCGACGAACAGGTCCACGGCGGAGGGCACCGCCGTCTTTCCCGCGAAGCTCGGCAGCGGCATGGTCAGCAGGTCCGGCCGCACCCGATAGTCCCGCGCGATCTGGAAGCCGCCCATCCGCACCGAAGTGGTCCAGGGCAGCGACTGGGTGATGAGGTCGCCCGCCGTGAAGGCCAGCGCATGGTCCTCGTCGACATGGCGATAGCGCGTGTCGTAGCGCAGATAGCCCTGCGGCGCGGAGGAGCCGCCGCCCTGCACCGCGCGCAGCGTGCCGTCGTTGGAGAGCGTGCCGAACGGACCGAACAGCCGCTGCTCGGTCCACAGCGATGCGCTGGTGATGCCGCCGCCGTGCTGCACATAGGCGTCGTAGTTCAGCATCGCGCCGACATTGGCGACGGTCGGGCTGCGTTCGCGATTCTCGGCGACGATATGGCTGGTCGGCAGCAGATCGGGGGAGGCGTCGATGCGCAGCGTCTGCCCCATCGCGTCATATTGCGCGGTCAGGCCATGCATATGCGCCACGTCGACGAGGCCGTCTCCCGGCACCAGCAGCCCGGCCGCGCGCAGGTCCGCACTGTTCACCATCTGCTGGCCGAAGCGCAGCATCAGCGGCACCACGTCGCCGGACGGGCGGCCGTTGAGCACGATCTCCACGAACAGCGGCTGGCTGGCCGGCGCCGGGTCGATCGGCGGCAGGCTGGCGGCCGCGATTGCCGCCCCGGTCTGTCCGAGCCCCGAGGGAAGGAGGAAGAGGAGAAGGAGGCGCCGCATGGCATCGGTGCGCGGGCTCAGGCTGTCGGCGTCAGGCTGATGTCGCGGCCGTTGACGTTGACGACGAGCGTGCCGTCGACCGGCGCGTCCGCCGGCAGGGGCCAGCGCATCGTCGAGCCCGCCAGCACATAGCCGAGCAGCCCGCCCGCCGCCGTCACCGTCCGCCCGCCGCGCACCACCCGCAGATCGACCAGCCGGGCGTGGAGATCACCCGTGTTGCGGATTTCGGCATAGGGCTTGCCGCCCACCAGCACGGTGCGCCCCGCGAGCGCGGGCGTGCCATGGGCGCCCGCCCCGTCATAGGCGAAGAGCGGGATCGAATAGCGCATCTGCACCGCAAGATGCGCGCCCACCGCATCGGTGCGCGAGGAGTCGATCGGCGGCGGCAGCTCGTCGATCAGCAGGCGATAGCAATGCTCCGCCGAGGCCGCGCCGGCGGCGCGGCGGATGATGCGGACGAGCTGGCGCTGGCCGGGCGCGACATTGGCGATGGGCGGGCTCGGGATCACCTCGTCCTGCCGGTCGAAACGATCGTCCCCGCCGGACTGGCTCCACGCGAAGGAGCGGATCTGGAGCGTGACGGGGGTGTTGCCGCGATTCTCGATCCAGAGCGCGGTGGCCTTCTCGCCGCTCGCGATGACGGGATCGATCGGCCACAGCACCACCGATCCCGCGTGCGATGGCGTGGCGGCCAGCATCGCGGCGGCGAGAAAGGGCAGCGCAAGGGCGCGGCATGTCATCACATCAATCCCCCCAATGCGAGGCGCGCGCTCACCAACTGAGCGTCACGCGAACCGTGTCGGAATAGGCGCCGGCCACCATCGAGCCGGGCAAGGTGGCCTTGGCGTGGACGGGAAAGGCCATGTGCGAGGTGCCCGCCGGGAAGGAGAGGCTGACCGCCTGGCTCGTCCACGGCGTGGCGCTGCCGTTGGCGTAGAGCTGGTACGGCACCCGCGCGCCGGCATTCCCCGCGATGGCGAGCTGACGCACCCCTCCGCTCGGCTGGTTCCCGTTGTCGGCGGTCAGGCTGACGGTCAGGCCCGGCGTGCAGTCGATCTGGATGCCGTTCGCGCCGCCCGAGAGCAGGTCCGCCTCCACCGTCCCCGTCGCCGAGCTGGAGACGCTGCCCAGCGCGATGTCGCCCCAATGGCCCGATCCGCCCGTGGCGACGAGGCAGCCGTTGACGATATCGGCGGAAACCTGAAACGCCTTGGTCATCTGCGCCGAGGCCGGCCCTCCCGCGAGTAGGCCGATCAGGGCGGTTGCGAGAGGCCCGAGGCGGCGCACGGCGATCGCCCTTTCCCGCCTTCCCCCGATGCTACCAGTTCAGCGTCACCTGGATCGTATCCGTATAGGAGCCCGCGGGCAGGATCACGCCGCCGCTGTTGACATGGGCATAGAGCGGCACGCTGAACGCAGTCGTCGTCGCGGTGCCGAGGCTGATCTGCTGGTTGATGGTGATCTCGTCGGTGGCGCCGGCGTCGCTGTAGAGATGATAGGGGAGCATGTTGCTGCCCGACGCCATGCGATGCACGCCGCTGTCGTCGTGCGCGCCCGTGCCGATCGTCAGCGAAGGCGTGAGGCCGGGTGAGCAGAGCACCGAAATGGCGTTGCCGCCGCCGGTGGCGACGAGCTGTGCGCTGGTGTCCCCGAAGATGCCCGACTGATCGGTGAAGGCGATGCTGCCGATCTGGCCGAGGCTCGACGCCATCGCGGCCCCGTTAACCATGCAGGAGGCGTTGACGTTCAGCGAGACGCCGATCGTGCCCGTGGAGGAGTCGGCCTTGGCCGGCGCGGAGCCCAGCGCCGTCGCGGCGACGGCAAGGGCCGCGAGGCCGATGACGCGGGTCGGTGAATGAGGCTGGAACATGGCTGGATCCTGTTGTGCTTGGCAGGATCGAGAAGCGCCGGGCATGGTTAACAAGCTTCTGCGGAAAAGCCGCCGGCCGGGCGATTTAGACTAGGGTCTAGCCTCTCCGGGCGTTTCCTGCGGGCGGCCAAGCTCCGCCAGCGCCTTGCGGGCGGCGACGCGGGCGGCTTCCCATTGCGAATCTTCGCCCTCCGACACGGCGAGCCAGATGCGGGAGACTTCGGGGAAACCCAGCGTGCCGGCGATCCCCGCCACCCGATGCGCGCGGGAGCGGCGTTCACCCGGGCCGTCCGGCGCCGTCAGGGCATCGGCGAGCTGATCGCGGAAGCGGCCCAGCATTGCGAGGATCTCCGCCTCGCCGAACAGGGCGGCGAGGCGTGCGCTGTCATGCGGCCTCGCCGACGGCCGCCACGGCTCGACCGCGGCGAGCAGCTCGGGCGCGGTGAAGGGCTTGCCGATATAGCCGTCCATGCCCGCGCCATGGAGCCGAGCGGCGGTCTCGGTATGCGACAGCGCGGTGAAGGCGACGATCGGCATGGTGCCGCCCTCGCCACGGATCGCCGCGGCCGCCTCGAAGCCGTCCATGTCCGGCATCTGGATGTCCATCAGCACCAGCGCGTAAGCCCGCCTGCGCACGGCGAGGATCGCCGAAGCCCCGTCTTCCACCGTGTCGGCATGCCAGCCGGCCTGCCCCAGCATCACGGACGCGATGCCGCGATTAACCGCTTCGTCATCTACAACAAGAATGGATGGATTTTCCACCATCGTATTAATCCAGTTTGTAGCACGACTGTGCAAATCACATTTCTCTCTGTTGCCCCAAATCTGGGCGAATGCTTCATTGAATAGAGAGGGAGTTTCTGCAAATTCTAAAGCAAATATCGACCAAGGTAGAGGAAAAGGGGTGCGGGGGCGCTCCGTTCAGACAGGGGGTGGCGTTTGGCAGCGCGTTTGTTGCTTGCGGATGATCATCCGCTGATCCGTGAAGGGCTGGCCCTCGCCGCGCGCGTCGCCATGCCGGAATTGACCATCGACAGTGTCGGCAGCATCGCCGAAGCCGAGGCGGCCATAGCCCGCCACAAGGGCTACCGGCTCGCGCTGCTGGATCTGATCCTGCCGGATGCGCGGGGCTTCTCCGGGTTCCTGCGGCTCCAGCACGCGCTGGGCGACGTGCCGATCGTGATCGTCTCCGCCCGGCAGCAGCCAGAATTGGTGGAGGCGGCGCGGGCGCTCGGCGCGGCCGGTTATCTGTCGAAGGCCCAGCCGCTCGACGAGACGCTGGCCTCGCTCCGCATGGTGCTGGCCGGCAAGACGGTCTTCCCCGCGGGTATCGGCCACGGGCGCACGGAAACGGTGGTGGCGCGGCAGCGCATCTCCGAACTGTCGAATGCGCAGCTCCGGGTGCTGATGGCGCTGGCGGACGGGCGCCTCAACAAGCAGATCGCCGGCGAACTCGGTGTCACGGAGGCGACCGTGAAGGCGCACATGACGGCGATCTTCCGCAAGCTCGGCGTCACCAACCGCACCCAGGCGATCCTCGCCATGCAACCCCTCCTGGCGGATCGGCCGGACGACGTCCCATGATGGAGGCGCTGCTCGCGCCCGCCGCACCCGTGCAGCGCCGGCCGTCGCGGACGCCGTTCCTGCTTCTGGGCATGTTGAGCCCGCTGCTTCTGTTCGCGCTGGCGCTGTGGTTCAGCTTGCAGACGGGCCATCTGCGGGCGATGCGGAGCGTCATCCGCGCCTCGTTCGAGAAGCGGATCGTCACCAGCGAGCTGCTGCGCGAGCTGTCCGACGCCGAGGCGGCGGAGCGGGGTTATATCCTCACCGGCGATGCCGTGATGCTGCGCAATTTCGATCGCTCGCGGCTGCGGGTGGCGACCGATCTCGCGCAACTGAACGAGCTATATGACGACGAGCCGGCGCAGTCCGAACGGATCGCGCGGCTCCAACTCCTGCTCGGCGCCCGGCTCGGCCGGATGACCGACGCGATCCACGGACGCGAACCGGGGACGGCGGCGGAGGCGGACCTCCCGAGCCCGGACGAGCGCCGTCAGGCGGACGAGGCCTATGGCATCGTCACCGCGCTGATCGCCAAGGAGGAGGGCACGCTCGCGGCCCGGCTCCAGCTCATCCGCGATCGCAATGATTCGCTTCAGCGCTTCGTCTGGGCGCTGAACCTGACGGTCAGCCTGATCCTGATGCTGGCGCTGTGGATGCTCTGGCGCTCGCGGATCGAGCAGCATCGCGTCGAGCTTCGCGCGCACGATGCGGCGGCGCGGCTCCGGGCGATCTTCGCCAGCACCACCGACGCGATCGTGATCCTCAATCCGCAGGGCATGATCGAGGCGGTGAACGCCGCGACGACGCGGATGCTGGGCTATGGCCCGGCCGAGCTGGTCAGTCGCGATGCCTCCACCCTGCTCGACGTGATGGACGGCGAGGGGCATTTCCACACGCGCGTCGGGCTGGTCGACGGGCGGCTGGAGCAGACCGGCTGGCTCGATCGCACCGTCCGCCATCGCGACGGACATCTCGTGCCGGTGGATATCGGGCTCGGCCTGATGCCGCTGCCGGGCGAGTTGCACATCGTCGCCGCGATCCGCGACATTTCGGAGCGCAAGGCGGTGGAGCGGCTGAAGGACGAGTTCGTCGCCACGGTGAGCCACGAGCTGCGCACGCCGCTCACCTCGGTGGTCGGCTCGCTGGGCTTGCTGCGGGCGGGATCGGTGGGCGAGCTGCCCGATGCGGCGCATCGCCTGGTGGAGATCGCCGAGAACAACAGCCGCCGCCTGATCCGCCTCATCAACGACATTCTCGACATCGAGAAGATCAGCTCGGGCCGGATGCGGTTCGAATGCGAGCCGGTCGATCTGGTGGCGATGGCGGAGCGCGCGATCGAGGGAAGCCGCGGCCTCGCCGACACAAGGCGGGTGCGGCTGGAGCTGTCGGCGCGCGAACGGCCGATCGTCGTGCAGGGCGATGAGGAGAGGCTGCTCCAGGTCGTCACCAACCTGCTGTCCAACGCGATCCGCTATTCGCCGGAAGGGGGCGAGGTGCGGGTGTCGCTGCTGGCGGAGAGCGGCACCGCGCAACTGGCGGTCGAGGACGAAGGCCCCGGCATCCCCGCCGAGTTTCACAGCCGCATCTTCGAGCGCTTCGCCCAGGCGCGTCACCCTGCCGCGCGAGACGGCGCCGGCGCGGGGGCGACCGGCGGCGGCACCGGCCTCGGCCTCGCCATCTCGCGCGAGATCATGGCGGCCCATGGCGGCCGCATCTGGTTCGGCAGCGCCGATGGCGGCGGCGCGCGGCTCACCTGTTCGCTGCCGCTGGCCCACAAGGCGGCGCTCACCGCCGACGAGCAGGGCCGCGCCCGCGTGCTGCTCTGCGAGCCGCAGGAGGAGCCGGCCGCCGCGCTCCGCGCCGTCCTCGATCAGGAGGGATATGTCGTCGATCGTGTCGGCACCGGGCAGGAGGCGGAAGAGAGCATGGCTTCCGGCCGCTATGACGTCATGCTGATCGAGCGGATGCTGCCGGACGGCGACGGGCTGGAGACGGTCCGCGCGCTGCGGCGCAATCCGGTGACGCGCGCGTTGCCGGTGATCGTCGTCTCGGGCGCCGGGGCGGAGGCGAGCGGCCCGGAGGGGCTCGATCTGGTCGACTGGCTCGACACGCCGCTCGAGCCCGAGCGGCTGCGCCAGGCGATCGGCCGCGCCGTCGGCCATATGTCCTCCGATCGCCCGACCCTCCTGCACATCGACGACGATCCCGACGTGCAGGAGGTGACCGCCATGGCGCTGGCCGATCAGGGCCGCGTGCTGCGCGCGACCAGCATCGCCTCGGCGCGCGCGCTGCTGGCGAACCATGTGCCGGATGTCGTCATCCTCGACTTCAACCTGCCCGACGGCTCCGGGCTCGATCTGCTGCCGGATCTGTCCACCGCCGACGGAAGGGCGATCCCCACCATCATCTATTCGGCCGAGGATGTCGGCCCCGAGGTACGGGGCCGTGTCGATGCCGTGCTCATCAAATCCCGACGCTCGCTGACCAGCCTGGCGCATACGATCCGCCAGATCCTGGCCGGGGAGCCTGTTAACGTGGCTGGCTTATGAACGAACCCATGAAGATTCTGTGCGTCGACGACGATCATGACATCCGCACCATCGCGGTGATGGCGCTGGGGCTCGATCCGGGGATGGAGGTGCGCTCCGTCGGCTCGGGCATCGAGATGCTGGCGCTGCTCCGCTCCGCCCGCTGGCGACCGGACGCGATCCTGCTCGACGTGATGATGCCGGATATGGATGGCCCGGCCGCGCTCAAGGCGGTGCGCGCCTTCGCCGTCTACGCGAATCTGCCGGTGATCTTCATGACGGCGCGCGCCGGCAAGGCCGATATCGAGGCCTATCGCCGGATGGGCGTGCATGGCGTGATCGTGAAGCCCTTCAACCCCATCCACCTCGCCGACGAAGTGCGCGTGATGGTGGACAACCGGGCGCTCGCCCACTGACGGGCGGCGCGCCGGCCTCCGGGCGCGTCAGCCTTCGCGGACGCGCTCGTGGTGATGGATCACCTCGTCGATGATGAAGCGCAGGAATTTCTCGGAGAAATCGGGATCGAGATGCGCCGCCTCGGCGAGGCCGCGCAGCCGGGCGATCTGCTGGCCCTCTCGGCCCGGATCGGCCGGCGGCAGGCCCACGTCGGCCTTGTAGCGCCCCACCGCCTGCGTGACCTTGAAGCGCTCGGCCAAAAGGAACACGAGCGCCGCGTCGATATTGTCGATACTCTCGCGGTAGCGCTTGAGCGTGTCGTCGGTCATCCTGCGTGCGTCCTCCGGCAAAATCCCCCGCTCTCTTCGCGGGCGCCCGCCCGACATGCAAGCCTCGCTTGCCTTTATACGCATCAAGGCTCACAGGACGGCCCGACATGACCGCGACTGTCCATCCCCTCCACTCCGCCGCGCCGGGCACGCCCGCGCCCTCGCTCGATCCGCTGGTGGCGCTGATCGCGTCGGACATGAACCAGGTGAACACGGTGATCCTGGAGCGGATGCAGAGCGAGGTGCCGCTCATCCCGGAGCTGGCGGGTCATCTGATCGCCGGCGGCGGCAAGCGGATGCGCCCGATGCTGACGCTCGCCTGCGCGAAGCTGCTGGGGTATGGCGGCACGCGGCAGCATAAACTGGCCGCGACGGTCGAGTTCATCCACACCGCGACGCTGCTTCATGACGATGTCGTCGACGGCTCGGGGATGCGCCGCGGCCGCCGCACCGCCAACATCATCTGGGGCAACCCGGCGAGCGTGCTGGTCGGCGATTTCCTGTTCTCGCGCGCCTTCGAGCTGATGGTCGAGGACGGCTCGCTGCGGGTGCTGCGCATCCTTTCCAACGCGTCCGCCGTGATCGCGGAGGGCGAGGTCGCCCAGCTCACCGCCCAGCGCCGCATCGAGACCGACGAGGAGCGCTATCTCGCGATCATCGGCGCCAAGACCGCCGCGCTGTTCGCCGCCGCCTGCCGCATCGCCGCCGTGGTCGCCGAGCGTGACGATGCCGACGAGGAGGCGCTGGACGCCTATGGCCGCAACCTCGGCATCGCCTTCCAGCTCGTCGACGACGCGATCGATTACGCGTCGGACGGCAACACGATGGGGAAGGACACCGGCGACGATTTCCGCGACGGCAAGGTGACGCTGCCCGTCATCCTCGCTTATGCGCGCGGCGACGACGTCCAGCGGAAGTTCTGGAAGGACGCGATCGAGGGCCGCCGCGTGTCGGACGAGGATCTCGCCCATGCCAACGCCCTGCTCGAAGAGTCGAACGCCGTGGCCGACACGCTGGCCCGCGCCCGCCATTACGGCCAGCGCGCGATCGCGGCGCTCGGCCGCTTCCCGGACGGCCGAGCCAAGTCCGCGCTGATCGAAGCCGCCCAGTTCGCGGTGTCGCGCGCCTATTGAGGCGGTCGGTCGGGCTGCTCGTAGGTGAGCATACCCACCAGGATATAGAGGGTCGCCAGCGCGATGCGCGCCGCCCACGCCACGGCGTTCGGAAGCCAGATGGTGGCGAGCAGGAGCAGCACGAGGCCCAGCGTCATCAGCCACGCCTGCCAGGCGAACGGAAAGGGCAGGAGGCCGCCCGCCGCATTCGGCTGGAACCAGCCATTGCCGCGGAGAGCGAGATAGAATCGCGTCACCCAGTTCATGCGGGCAGTCTGGGACGGGGCGGGGGCGGCGACAAGAGCCCGCGATGGACGCCCGCTCGCGACCGTCCTAAGCCGCTCGGCGTGACCGACCTGCCGATCCATGCCGTCCTTCCCGATCTCCTCGCCGCGCTCCGCGCCGGGCCGTCGGCCGTGCTGGTGGCGCCTCCGGGGGCGGGCAAGACGACGGCGGTGGCACCGGCGCTGATCGGCGAGCCATGGTGTGCGGGCGAGGTGCTGCTGCTCTCGCCCCGCCGCCTCGCCGCGCGCGCGGCGGCCGAGCGGATGGCGCAGCTCGCGGGCGAGCCGGTCGGCAAGACCTTCGGCTATGCGACCCGCCTCGATACGAAGCGATCGGCCGCCACCCGCGTCACGGTGCTGACCGAGGGCATTTTCCGCAACCGCATCCAGGCCGATCCCGAACTGGCGGGCGTTTCCGCCGTGCTGTTCGACGAGGTGCATGAGCGCAGCCTCGACAGTGACTTCGGCCTCGCGCTGGCGCTGGATGCGCAGGGGGCGCTCCGCCCCGATCTCCGACTGGTGGCGATGTCGGCGACGCTGGACGGCGAACGCTTCGCCCGGTTGATGGGCGAGGGCACGCCGCTGATCGAGAGCGCCGGCCGCAGCTTCCCGATCGAGCATCGCCATCTCGGTCGCGATTCGAACCAGCGGATCGAGGACGCGATGGCCGCCGCAATCCGGCAGGCGCTGGCCGACGAAGCGGAGGGCGGTCTGCTCGCCTTCCTGCCCGGCGTCGCCGAGATCGAGCGCACCGCCGAGCGGCTCGACCGTCTTCCGGCGAACATCCTTCTCCACCGCCTCCATGGCAGTCTCGACCCCGCCGAGCAGCGCGCCGCCATCGCCGCCGCGCCGGCGGGAGCGCGCAAGCTGGTGCTGGCGACGTCGATCGCGGAGACCAGCCTGACGCTCGACGGCGTGCGGATCGTTGTCGACTCCGGCCTTGCACGCCGGCCGCGCTACGATCGGGCGGCGGGCGTCACCCGCCTCTCCACCGAGCGGGTGAGCCAGGCCGCCGCGACCCAGCGCGCGGGCCGTGCCGGGCGTCAGGCGCCGGGTGTGGTCTATCGCTTGTGGGAGGCCGCCGCGACCGCCGGCCTGCCGCCCTACGATCCGCCCGAGATTCTCGAAGCCGATCTCTCCACGCTGCTGCTCGATTGCGCGATCTGGGGCGTGGCCGATCCGGCGCGGCTCCGCTGGCTCGACGTGCCGCCTGCCGCCGCCGTGGCGGAGGCGCGGGGGCGGCTCGCCTCGCTCGGCGCGATCGATGCCGACGGGCGGCCGACCGCGCATGGCCGCGCCATCGCCGCACTGCCGCTCCCGCCGCGGCTCGGGCATATGCTCGTGGCGGCCGCGCCTCTGAGGCTGGCCGGCGTGGCGGGCGAAGTGGCGGCGCTGCTCTCCGAACGCGGGCTGGGCGGCGATGCGCCCGATCTCGCGCAGCGGCTCCAGCGCTGGCGGGGCGAGCGCGGCAAGCGGGCTGAGGCGGCGCGGGGCCTCGCCTGGCGCTGGGCGAAGCTGGTCGGCGGCGATGCGGCGCATGGCCCGGTCGATGGCGAGGAGGTCGCGACCTGCGTGGCGCTCGCCTACCCGGACCGGATCGCGCGCCGCCGCGACACCTCGGGCGAGACATGGGCGAGCGCGGGCGGTCGCGGCTTCAGGCTCGATCCGCTGTCGCCCCTCGCGCGCGAGGCGTGGCTCGCCGTCGCCGAGACGCAGGGCATCGCCGCGGGCGCCCGCATCCTCTCCGCCGCGACCATCGAGCGGGCGACCATCGAACGCCTCTATGGCGATCGCATCGAGGCGGTCCGCTCCGTTCGGTTCGATCCGGCGACCGGCGGCATCGTCGCCACCCGCGAGCGGCGGCTCGGCCAGCTTCGGCTGGGTGGCGGCCCGGACGACAAGCCCGACCCGGAGGCCGTCGCCGCCGCGCTCGTCGAGGGCGTGCGAGCCGGGGGGCTCGGCCTGCTGGGCTGGCCCGAAGGCGTCGCCCGCCTGCGCGAGCGGGCCGCCTTCGCGCGGAGGTTCGATCCCGCACTCGCCGATCTCTCCGACGAGGCGCTGCTCGTTGGGCTCGACGACTGGCTGCCCGCGCTGGTCGAGGGGCGGCGGCGGCTCGATGCGATCCCGGCGGGCGACATCGCCAATGCCATCGACGGGCTCATCGGCTGGGACGGGCGCCGCACCGTCGACCGGCTGGCGCCGGACCGGCTCTCGACTCCGGCCGGCAGCTCGCATCCCATCGACTATGCCGCCGATGGCGGGCCGACCGTCGAGCTGCGGCCGCAGGCTCTGTTCGGCCTTTCCGTTCACCCGACCGTCGGGGGCGGGCAGGTGCCGATTATCCTCTCGCTCACCTCGCCGGCGGGGCGGCCGATCCAGACCACGCGCGACCTGCCCGGTTTCTGGGCGGGAAGCTGGTCCGCCGTCGCCAAGGAGATGCGCGGCCGCTACCCGCGCCATCCGTGGCCCGACGATCCCGCCGCCGCCGATCCGACGCTGCGCACCAAGAAGGCGTCCCGGCGGACTTGACCACGCCGGGCTTGACGGGGGCTTGCCCCGTGCGGCAAGCGCTCCCCAAGCAAGAATCCCCGAGGAAACGACAATGGCCGCGCGCATCTATCAGCGGATCAAGAATGCCATGCAGTCGGGCCGCGCCCGTGTCGGCACCTGGACGCTCGAGTTCGAGCCGGCCGAGGCGAAGAAGCCCGATCCGCTCACCGGCTGGGCGGGCTCCGGCGACACCAACGAGCAGGTGCGCCTGACCTTCCCGTCGCTGGAGGCGGCCAGGGCCTATGCCGATCAGTACGGCATCGCCGTGAGCGTGGTGACGGGGCCTGAGCGCACGCTGAAGCTCCAGACCTATGCCGAGAATTTCGCGGTCGGCCCGATCACGCCCGCCGGCGAGTAAGTCTCCTTCAGGCCGCGAAGGCCGTTTTGCTGTCCGGCGTCAGGCGCTCGCGAGGATTCCCGCGCCGAGCAGCAACAGCAGCTTCACATCCGCCATCACGCCCGCCGCGCGGCGTTCGGCGAGGAACTGCGCCACATGCGCCAGCGGCACGCGGTGGACGGTGATGTTCTCGCCCTCGACGCCACCGCCCTCATGCACCTTGGTGAGCCCGACGGCGCGGACCAGGGTGAACGTCTCCGATACCATGCCGGGCGAGGAGGCGAACTCGCCGATCGTCTCGATCCGGTCGGCGCGGTAGCCGGTCTCTTCCTCCAGCTCGCGCGCGGCGGCGGCCTCGACCGGCTCGCCCTCGGTCTCGTCGCCGACGAGACCGGCGGGGACTTCGAGACACCGGCGGCCGAGCGGCACGCGATATTGCTCGACCAGCAGCACATGGCCGTCGTCCACCGCGACGATCACGGCGGCGCGGACGTTGCGCGTGCGGCCGACATATTCCCATTTGCCGCGCGTCTTGGCGGCGATGAAGCGGCCCGCCCAGCGAATCTCCTCGGGGGCGGTGAAATCGGGATCGGTCATAGGAGGATCAGGCGGTCCGGCAGTTCGTTGCTGTCGTCGGGCGAGCGGGGGAAATGTGTCGCAAGCACCTGCCCGATCTTCTCGACCGACGCCACCATGCCGTCGCCCGGCCGCCCGTCGCGCACGGCGGAGAGCAGGGCGGCCATCGCCTCGCCCCATGTCTCGGGCGTGACCCTGGCGTTGATCGCGGCGTCTGCGACGATCTCGGCGCGATGCTCGGCGAGGCTCAAATAGAGCAGCACGCCGGTCTTGGCGCGGGTGCGGTTCTCGGTGGCGAGGCGGAAGAGGAGGAGCGCGCGGCGGCGCACCCGGCGCGCCTTGGTCGAGGCCGGGACAAGCGCGAAGCGGATCGCCTTCAGCCCGAAGATCCAGCGCGCGACGAGGAACTTCACCAGCACCATCGCCAGCAGCGCGGTCATCAGTTCGCGCGGCGTCCAGATCAGCCAGCCGCCCGTGATCCGGTCCAGCAGGCCGATGAAGAATCCCGGCGCCGCCGCCACCACCGCCAGCGCGAGGAAGGCGACCAGCAGCGCCCAGTGCAGCACCGCGTCATGATAGGCGTCGGAGAAGTTGGAGACGACGGTGACGATCTCGCCGTCGCTGTCCGCCTCGGCGCGGGTCACGGCCTCGCCGACGCGGATACGGTCCTGCTCGCTGAGCTTCATCATGCCCCTCACCAGCTACCCGACGATCCGCCGCCGCCGAAGGAGCCTCCTCCGCCGCCGGTGAAGCCGCCGCCGCCCCAGCCGCCGTCGCCGCCGTCGGACGAACCGCCGCCGCCACCGCTGTCCCAGCCGCTCCATCCGCCGCCCCGGCCCCGGTCGCTCAGCGCATCGGCGGCGGCCCAGAGGAAGATCGGCCAGTTGCTGCCGCCATAACGCGCGCCGTATCGGCGGCGGCTGAACAGGCCGCCCAGCACCACCCAGCCGATGACGATGATCGGGATCAGCGCGCCCAGCGGCACGCCGCCTTCGCCCGATCGCTTATGCGCCTTGTCATAGGCCGCGACCGCCGCCTGCTCCTTGGCGCGGGCCTGATCGTCGGGGACGGAGAGGATGTCGATGATCGCATCCGCGCCCGCATCGATGCCGCCGGGCAGGTCGCCGGCCTTGAAGGCGGGGCGGAGCTTGGTGTTGACGATGACGCTCGAATAGGCGTCGGTCAGCACGCCTTCGAGGCCGTAGCCGACCTCGATCCGCATCTTGCGGTCGTTGGGCGCGACGATCAGGATCGCGCCGTTGTTGGCGCCCTTGAGCCCCACGCCCCACGCCCGGCCGAGCTTGTAGCCATAATCCGCGATGTCGTCGCCGCCGAGATCGGGAATGGTGGCGACGACGAGCTGGCGGCTGGTCTTCTGCTGGAAGGCCTCCAGCTTCTGCTCCAGCGCGGCCTTGCGGTCTGCGGGGAGGATGTTGGCGGCATCCACCACCAGCCCCGTGAACGCGGGGAAGCTCTGCGCGAAGGCGGGCGTCGCCATCAGCAGGAGCAGCATCGCCACCGCGCCCGCGAAGGCGGCGCGGAGACGGGGCAGGGGGGATGCGCGCATGGCCTTCGTCAGAAGCTGACCTTCGGCGCCGCCTCGGCATTGGGGGCGGTCGCCGTGAAGGGCGTGATCGGCTTGGCGCCGTAGATGATCTTCGCCGTGATCGTATCCGGGAAGGTGCGGATGCGGGTGTTATAGGCCTGCACCGCCGCATTATAGTCGCTCCGCGCGACGGCGATGCGGTTCTCGGTGCCTTCGAGCTGGCTCTGGAGCGCGAGGAAGTTCTGGTCCGCCTGGAGCTGCGGATAGCTCTCCTGCACCGCCAGCAGGCGGCCGAGCGCGCCCGAAAGCTGGTTCTGCGCGTCCTGGAAGGCCTTCACCTTCGCCGGATCCTTGAGATCGTCGGCGGAGACGGTGATCGAGGTCGCCTTGGCGCGCGCCTCGGTCACGCCTTCCAGCGTCTGCTGCTCGTGCGTGGCATAACCCTTCACGGTGGCGACGAGGTTGGGGATCAGATCGGCGCGGCGCTGATACTGGTTCTGCACGTCGGCCCACTTGGCCTTGGCATTTTCATCGGCGGTGGGGATCGCGTTCACGCCGCAGCCGGCGAGTGCGATCGCGGCGAGCGGGGCAGCGAGGGAGAGGCGGCGAAACATCATGCGTCGGAACTCCACGAGGCGTCTGATCCCGGCAATACACTGCCGGCAGGGGGGCCGCAACGTGTCGTCTTGTGCCTGTCGGGCGATCGGTCCACCCTGACGTCAGGGCACGAACGACAAGGAGGGCGGCCATGTTCAAGGAATTCAGGGATTTCATCAATCGCGGCAACGTTATGGATCTGGCCGTCGCGGTCATTATCGGCGCCGCGTTCGGCAAGATCGTCACCTCGCTGACCGACGACATCATCATGCCGGTGGTCGGCAAGCTCTTCGGCGGCCTCGATTTTTCGGGCTATTTCATCCAGCTCGGCCCGGTGCCGGAGAAATATACCGGCTCGCTCACCGATTATGCCGCGCTCAAGAAAGCGGGCGTGCCGCTGCTCGGCTATGGCGAGTTCATCACGCAGGCGGTCGATTTCCTCATCATCGCCTTCATCATCTTCCTGCTGGTCCGCGCGGTGAACCGTGCCATGCCCAAGGCGCCGGAAGCGCCGGCCACCGAAGCCGCCGACGTCACGCTGCTGCGCGAGATTCGCGACGAGCTGCGCAAGCGCGGCTGAGCGGGCGATGCGCGGTTGCACGGGCGGCCGCGCACCCCTATATCCGGTGGTGCCGGGTTCGCCCGGCTATGGTGATAAATGGTTTCGTGTGAGGCGCAGCGGACCCGGGGGCGGTACCCGGCGGCTCCACCACAAGCCGGACTTCGGTCCGGTCTTCTGATGGGGCCGAACTAGGATCGACGTGTGTACGAGCGCGAGGTTTTTGCCCGGCCTGATTGAGCCGTTAAACCGATCAAATCCACAAGTGCCAACGATAACGAGGCGCTCGCGATTGCCGCGTAATCAAGGCCTCACGGCTTAGATTACAAGGCTTGAACGCGGTTCGGGCCGAACCGGGCAACAGAATCGGACACCGGCGGTACGGGGAGCACCGAGCAACAGAAGCTCCCCACTTCTCTCGACATCGACGGAACCCTTGGGGAAGCTCGGTCGCTTAGCCGCGACTGGGAGGAGAGGGCGATGCGTGCCGCCATCATGTTCGCGATCCTGCTGGCCGGGCTCGGCGGTTGCCACCGCACGAATGCGGATGCCGTGCAGGCGAATTACGATGCCCGCGCCGATGCGATCGAGCGCCAGGCACAGGCCCAGCCCACCGGCATCGCCAGGGACATCTACAAGGATCAGGCCGACGCCATCCGCGAGGAAGGCGAGGATCGGGCCAAGGGCATCCGCAAATCGGGCGCGGATCAGCCGGCGCCGCAGCAGCAGCCATAGCCCCAAACGAAGAAGGGGCCTCGTCGCGACGAGGCCCCTTCCGGTCTTCACGATCCCTTGAGGGGATCGATCAGTCGTCGTTGCGGGTCAGGAAGGCCGGGGCGAACTCGCCACCGTCATCCTTGCCGCCTTCGCCGCGCTCACGGCGCGGACCGCGATCGCCACGGCCTTCGCCGCCGCGGCCGCCGTCGCGGCGCGGACCACGGTCACGATCGCCATCGCGACGCGGGCCACGGCCGTCGCCACGCGGGCCACGATCGCCACCCTCACGCGGCTCGCGCGGCGGGCGGGTGTCGGGCAGCTCTTCGCCGGTCTCCTGATCGACGACGCGCATCGACAGGCGAACCTTGCCGCGCGGATCGATCTCGAGAACCTTGACCTTCACTTCCTGGCCTTCGGTCACGACGTCCTTCGGCGACGCGACGCGCTCGTTCTTCATCTCGGAGACGTGGACGAGGCCGTCCTTGCCGCCCATGAAGTTCACGAACGCACCGAAGTCGACGATGTTGACGACCTTGCCGTTGTAGATCTTGCCGACTTCGGCCTCGGCGACGATGCCGATGATCCAGTTCTTGGCGGCCTCGATCTGCGCCACGTCGGACGACGAGATCTTGACGGTGCCGTCGTCGTCGATGTCGACCTTGGCGCCGGTGGTGGCGACGATCTCGCGGATCACCTTGCCGCCGGTGCCGATCACGTCGCGGATCTTGTCCTTGGGGACGCTGATCGTCTCGATGCGCGGCGCGTGGGCCGAAAGCTCGGTGCGGGTGTGGTCGAGCGCCTTGGCCATCTCGCCGAGGATGTGCGCGCGGCCACCCTTCGCCTGCTCGAGGGCGACCTTCATGATCTCCTCGGTGATGCCGGCGATCTTGATGTCCATCTGAAGGCTGGTGATGCCTTCCGACGTACCGGCCACCTTGAAGTCCATGTCGCCGAGATGATCCTCGTCACCGAGGATGTCGGACAGGACGGCGAAGTCCTTGCCTTCGAGGATCAGGCCCATCGCGATGCCCGAGACCGGGCGCTTGATCGGCACGCCGGCGTCCATGAGGGCGAGCGAACCGCCGCAGACCGTCGCCATCGACGACGAGCCGTTGGACTCGGTGATGTCCGAGGTCAGGCGGATCGTGTAGGGGAACTCCTCCTTCGTCGGCAGCACGCCGTGCAGCGCGCGCCACGCCAGCTTGCCATGGCCGATCTCGCGACGGCCCGGCGCGCCGAAGCGGCCCACTTCACCCACCGAGTAGGGCGGGAAGTTGTAGTGGAGCATGAAATGCTCGTAGCGCAGGCCGGTCAGGCCATCGATCATCTGCTCGGCGTCCTTGGTGCCCAGCGTGCAGGTGGCGATGGTCTGGGTCTCGCCGCGCGTGAATAGCGCCGAGCCATGGGCGCGGGGCAGGAAGTGCGCGGTCGCCTCGATCGGGCGCACGGTCTTCGTGTCGCGGCCGTCGATGCGGCGGCCGTCCTTGAGGATCGCGGTGCGGACGATGTCGGCTTCGAGCTTCTTGACGAGCTTGGCGGCGACGAGCTGCTCCTGCGGGGTCTTCTCCGCCATCGCGGCCTTGGCCTTCGCGCGCGCCTCGTTGAGGGCGTTCGAGCGGGCCGACTTGTCGACCAGCTTGTAGGCCTTCTCGATGTCCTTGCCGACGAGCTTCTTGAGCTCGGCCTTGACCTTCGTGTTGTCGGCGCCGGTCTTGAGCTCCCACGGATCCTTCGCGGCCTTCTCGGCGAGCTGGATGATCGCGTCGATCACCTGCTGCGAGGCCTTGTGCGCGAACATCACGGCGCCGAGCATCGTCTCTTCCGAAAGCTCCTTGGCTTCGGATTCGACCATCATCACGGCGTCATGGGTGGCGGCGGCGACGAGATCGAGCTCGCCTTCGGCAACCTCGGCGTCGGTCGGGTTCAGGATGTACTCGCCATCCTTGTAGCCGACGCGGGCGGCGCCGATCGGGCCCATGAAGGGAACGCCCGAGATCGTCATCGCGGCCGACGCGGCGACCAGCGCCAGAATGTCAGGCTCGTTCTCGCCGTCATAGGAGAGCACCTGCACGATGCAGTTGATCTCGTTGTAGAAACCTTCCGGGAAGAGCGGGCGGATCGGGCGATCGATCAGGCGGGAGACCAGCGTCTCCTTCTCGGTCGCGCCACGCTCGCGCTTGAAGAAGCCGCCGGGGATGCGACCCGACGAGAAATACTTCTCCTGATAGTGGACGGTCAGCGGGAAGAAGTCCTGCCCTTCCTTCACCGACTTGGCGGCGGTGACCGCGGCCAGCACCACCGTCTCGCCGAGCGTCGCGATCACCGCGCCGTCGGCCTGACGGGCGACGCGGCCCGTCTCGAGCGTCAGGGGCTTGCCGCCCCACTCGATTTCCACCTTCTTGATATCGAACATCTTATTTCCTTCACTCCGGGCGCCCTATGCGGCCGGGGCCTCAGTTGCAGACATGCCGGTCTGCGCGGTTCGGAACCGGTGGTCCCTCGACAGTCGGCCGGATTGCCTGGCTGTCGTTTTTCTCCAGCCTTGGATGCTGGAACGGGCCGACGCAAAGCGCCAGCCCGAATTTCAATTCCGCAAATGCGAAACGGCCCGCCGATGGCGGGCCGTCCGACTTACTTGCGAAGGCCGAGCTTCGCGATCAGGTCAGCGTAGCGCTGCACGTCCTTCTTCTTCAGATAGTCGAGCAGCGAACGGCGCTTGTTGACCATCATGAGCAGGCCGCGGCGCGAGTGGTTGTCCTTCGCGTGGCCCTTGAAGTGCTCGGTGAGGTTCTTGATGCGCTCGGTCAGGATCGCGACCTGGACCTCGGGCGAACCGGTGTCGCCGGAAACGCGGGCATTCTCTTCGATGAGCGTCGTCTTGCGCTCGGCAGTGATCGACATCGTGTCATCCTTTCGATCAGAGGTTGAATCCGCGCACCACCCTGATCCCCATCCCGTCACTCTCGACGAGGGCGACCGGAACAGACCCGGCGGTCGCGAGATAGGGGCCTGGTGTTGCAGCGATCCCGATCACCTGACGCCCCTGACGGAGCGCCCCTGCCTGATCGGGCGTGACGGGTAGAGCCGGGATGTCGTCCAGCCCCGCCGTCAGCGGCAAGAGTGCCTGTTCAAGCGTGCGCCCTTGGCCCAGATCGGCCAGAGAGTCCAGCGATATCGCTTTTTCGAGCGTGAACGGCCCGGCCTTCAGCCGGCGGAGCATGGTGACATGGCCGACCGTGCCCAGCGCCAGCGCGATGTCGCGGGCGAGGCTGCGGATATAGGTGCCCTTCGAAACGGTCGCGACGAGGGTGGCCTCTTCCGGGCTCGCCGCCTCGATGGTGAGCGCATGGATCGTCACGTTGCGGCTGGCGAGTTGCACCTCCTCACCGGCGCGGGCGAGGTCATAGGCGCGCTGGCCGTCGACCTTGAGCGCGGAATAGGCAGGCGGCACCTGCGCGATCGGGCCGGTGAAGTCCGGCAGCACCACTTCCAGCACCTCGCGCGTCGGGCGGACATCGGAAGTGGCGATCACCTTGCCTTCGAGGTCGAGCGTGTCGGTCTGCTCGCCGAACTTCACCGTGAAGGCATAGGCCTTGTCGGCATCGAGCATCCGGCCGGACAGCTTGGTCGCCTCGCCGAGCGCGATCGGCAGCACGCCGGACGCGAGCGGATCGAGCGTTCCGCCATGGCCGACCTTCACCTTGGCATAGCCGCCCTGCCGCAAGGCGCGCTTGGCGGCGGAGACGATGTCGGTCGATCCGGGGCCGAGCGGCTTGTCGATGATGAGCCAGCCGTGGAGAGCCGGGCCATTCCTGTCCTGTGTCATGGGCGCGCGGCCTAGGCCCGCGGGCTCCCGGCGGCAAGCCTCAGCGATGCTTGCGCTTGCCCGAACGATAGCCCGGCGGCTCCGGCGAGCGGACCACCGAGCTCAGCCAGCAGCGCTGCCCCTGCACGCTGATGGTGCTGTATTTGTCGAGCCGGCCCGCAGGCCCCGTCTCCACGCCGAAGCCGTCGGCGGCCGCGAGGCGCGGGCATTCGGGGCGGACGCGGAGATAATACCAGTGCCCATCCTGCGCGCGCAGATAGATGCCGCGCTTGCCGTCGATGCGATAATCGGTGAGGCCGTCCTGCCGGAAACCCAGGACCACGGCCTCGGGGCCGGTCGGCGGCTCGGGCGCCTGGGGCACGGCCAGCGCGGGGGTGGCGATCAGCAGGGCGGCGAACAGGGCACGCATGGGCTCTTCTCCCGGTCGGATCGGCGCCGAGGCTAGACCGGTTCGTCGAACCCGTCGATGAACAGGGCATAGAGCGCCGTATCGCGGACATGCCCGGTCCATGTGACCATATGGCGACGCAGAATGCCCTCGCGCGTGGCGCCGAGCTTCTCCACCGCCGCCATCGAGCGGGTGTTGCGCGTGTCGACGCGGAATTCGATGCGGTGGAAGCCGGCCTCCGCCGCGCGCTCCAGCATCAGCCGCTTGAAGCGGGCATTGATCCCGGTGCCGCGTGCGTGCGGGGCGAGATAGGTGCCGCCGATCTCGGTAGAGCCATGGACGGCGCTGGGGTTGAGATAGCTCGACATGCCGACCACCACGCCCTTGTCGAGGATGGCGAAGGCGATGCGGTGCGCCGCCTCCAGCACCGCGTCGAAATTGGCGTCGAAGCCGGCGGGCGACCAGTCGCTCGGATAGATGTCCCAGATCGTCGTGTCGGCGGCACAGGCATCGGCGAGGCCGGCGCGGTGCGCCTCCGCGAGCGGCTCCAGCCGAAGCGCGCCGTCCGCCATGGCGGGGCTCAGGGCGCCGACGTCGGCCTTCATTGCCCCATCTGCTCCATATAATGGCGCCGACACAGCGCGACATAGCGGTCGTTGCCGCCGATCTCGGTCTGCGCGCCTTCGGTGATGGCGTGGCCGCCGGCATCGACGCGCAGGTTCATCGTCGCCTTGCGGCCGCACGAGCAGATCGTCTTGATCTCCTGCAAGCTGTCCGCGATGCCGAGCAGCGTCGCCGATCCCTCGAACAATTCCGCCTGGAAATCGGTGCGCAGACCGTAGCAGAGCACCGGCACCCCCAACTCGTCACAGACGCGGGCGAGCTGGAACACCTGCGCGCGGCTGAGGAACTGCGCCTCGTCGACCAGCACGCAGCCGACCGGCTCCTGTTCCGTCTCGGCGGCGACCATGGCGTGGAGGTCGGTCTGCGCGTCGAAGGGGATGGCGCTCGCCTCCAGCCCGATGCGCGAGTGGATCACGCCCTGCGCGTGGCGATCGTCGACCGCGGCGGTGAACAGCATCGTCCGCATCCCGCGCTCGGCATAGTTGAAGCTCGATTGCAGCAGGATCGTCGATTTTCCCGCGTTCATCGAGGCATAATAGAAATAGAGCTTGGCCATGGCAGTGCTCCGTCTGTCACGCGCGGCCGCCCCGTGCAACGGGGCTCCGCTTTGCCGCGATTTCCGGGTCGGCGGATGGAATCCGCCCGCTTCGGAATCGCCCTAGAGCTTGCTGAGCGTCATCCGGTCGCCCTCGATCGACACCTTGTCGATGCGGCCGAGGAAGCTCTGCCCGAGCAGCGGCGGCGTGCTGGGCACGTCGAGCACCACGGCCTGCACGTCGGGCAGCTCGATGCTGCCCACCCGCACGCGCGGCAGCGTCACCGGGGCGTAGCGGGTGGTGCCGCCGGCGGTCTGCCCCTCATGGTTGAAATCGAGCGCGGCGAGGTTGATGCCGGCGCTCTGCGCATCGTCGCGGCCGATCGCGACCGCCGAGGCGCCGGTGTCGACGACGAAGCGGAGCGTCGTGCCGGCGATGTCGCCGTCCACGAAGAAATGTCCTTCGGCCCCGCGCGCTATGGTGAGCGTGCCGGGGGTGAGGAAGGGCACCGGGGCCGGAGCCGGAGCGGGCGGCGTGGCGGCGGGCCTGGCGTGGGCGATCAGGACATGCGGCGCGGATGGCGCGGGGCGGAGCGCCGGCCATCGTCCGCCGCCCGCCGCCCAGCCGATCAGCGCGGCCGCCACCAGCGCCCCGATCGCGAACCCCCGCATATCCGCACTCCGTCCGATTCGACCGGGCAGCATGACGGCGAGACGTTAAGGCGCGGTATCGGCCTTCGCCCCGCCCGCCTCATCATCCGCCCAGGCCAGGCCGATCGCGTGGCGGCGGACCGCGCTGGGCCAGCCTTCGCTCAATGTCTCGAAACGGGCGCGGTCGTCGGCATAGAGCGCGCGGATCGCCTCCTCATAATGCGGCCGGTCGCCGGCGATGGCGGTGATGAAGCGATAGGCGGCATTGCGGCGGGCGGGGCCATTGCCCTCCGCCTTGCGGGCGGCGTCGATGAGCTTGCGGAGCGCGGCGGATGCGCCGCCGGGCTGCTCGCTTAGCCAGTCCCAGTGGCGGGGCAGCAGCGTCACCTCGCGCGCCACCACGCCAAGGCTGGGGCGGCCGCGCGGGCGGGGGGGCTCCTCCACCGGAGGCGTCTCGCGCAGGTCGAAGTCGATCTGGCGGCCATCCTCATCGTCGAAGACGAGCAGATCGGACGACCGCTCCATCTCCGGCATGGCGCGGAGCGCGGCGGCCACCTCCTCGCGCGTGCCGGTGGCGAGCCACATGTCCTGGGCGAAAGCGGTGTAGGTCTTCATCATCATCCCCTGTTGCGGAGGATGATTTATACCCGGATCAAATGCGAGTCAATTTGACCCGGATATTATTCCTCGTCGTCGCCGCCATCGAGCGACGCGGGCGCTTCGTCGAGATCGCGCGCCACCTTGGGATCGCGCAGCAGCCTGTCGATATGGCTGCCCTCGTCGAAGCTCTCGTCGGCAAGGAACTTCAGCTTGGCGGCGAACTTCAGGTTCACGCGCCGCGCCACCTCGCGCTGGAGATAGGCGGTGTTGGTGCGCAGCGCCTTCAGCACCGCCTCCTCGTCCGCGCCGAGCAGCGACTTGATGAACACGGTGGCATGGCGAAGATCCGGCGACATGCGGACCTCGGTCACCGAGACGGTGTGGCTGGCGAGCGTGTCGTCATGCACGTCGCCGCGGGCCAGCACTTCGGCGAGGATGTGGCGGACCTGCTCGCCCACGCGCAGCAGGCGGACGGAGCGGCCCTCGGAGGTTTCGTTGTGGCGCATGGCGAGACTTCCCAAAAAGGCTCGTCACCCCGGCGAAAGCCGGGGCCTCAGGCGGCTGGAGGGATCGTGCCCGTCCAGCCGCGCGAGATGCCAGCTTTCGCTGGCATGACGATCAATATCAGAGCGTGCGCTCGCGCAGCTCGACCTCGAACGTCTCGAGGAAATCGCCCGGCTTGATGTCGGTGTGGCTCTCGAAGGTCACACCGCATTCCAGGCCGGCGCGGACTTCCGCCACATCGTCCTTGAAGCGACGCAGCGACGCGATCGAGCCGTTGTAGATGATGACATCCTCGCGGGTGATGCGCGCCTTGAGCGCCTTGCGGATGAAGCCCTCGACCACGAGCAGACCGGCGGCGCGGCCATGCTTGCCCGCCGAGAAGACCTCGCGGATTTCGGCGCGGCCGACGACATGCTCGATCGCTTCCGGCCCGAGCTGGCCGGCCATCGCGGCGCGAATCTCGTCGAGCAGGTCGTAGATCACGTCGTAATACTTCAGCGCGACCTGATCGCGGGTGGCGATCTCGCGGGCCTTGGCATTGGCGCGGACGTTGAAGCCGATGATCGGCGCGCGCGAAGCGGCCGCCAGCGTCACGTCGCTCTCGGTGATGCCGCCGACGCCCGAGTGCAGGATGCGCACCTGGATATCGTCGGTCGAGATCTTGTTGAGCGAGCCGATGATGGCTTCCACCGAACCCTGCGTGTCCGCCTTGACGACCACCGGGAACTGCTGCGCCTGCTTCTCGCGGAGCGCCGAGAACATCGTCTCGAGGTTCGCGGGAGCCGAAGTGGTGCGCTTGCGCTGGATGACGCCGGCACGATAGGCCGCGACCTCGCGGGCACGCGCCTCGTTCTCGACCACCGACAGCGGATCGCCGGCGCCGGGGACGCCCGACAGGCCGAGAACCTCCACGGGCACGGACGGGCCGGCCTGCTTCACATTCTTGCCCTTGTCGTCGATCAGCGCGCGGACCTTGCCGCTCTCGGCGCCGACGACGAAGATGTCGCCGACCTTGAGCGTGCCCTTGCGGACGAGGATCGTCGCCACCGGGCCGCGGCCCTTGTCGAGCTGCGCCTCGACCACGGTGCCTTCGGCCTCGCGATCGGGATTGGCCTTGAGTTCGAGCACCTCGGCCTGGAGCAGGATCTTGTCGATCAGCTCGTCGAGACCGGTCTTCTTGAGCGCGGAGACCTCGACCTCCTGCACGTCGCCGCCCATGCTCTCCACCTGCACGTCGTGCTGGAGGAGCGCCTCGCGGACGCGCTGCGGGTTGCCGCCCGGCTTGTCGACCTTGTTGATCGCCACGATCATCGGCACGCCGGCCGCCTTGGTGTGGTTGATCGCCTCGATCGTCTGCGGGCGGATGCCGTCGTCGGCGGCCACCACGATGATGACGATGTCGGTGATGTTGGCACCGCGCGCGCGCATGTCGGAGAAGGCTTCGTGGCCCGGCGTGTCGAGGAAGGTGACCTTGTCGCCCGACTTCACCGTCACCTGATAGGCGCCGATATGCTGGGTGATGCCACCGGCCTCGCCCGCCGCCACGTCGGTGCCGCGCAGGGCATCGAGCAGCGAGGTCTTGCCGTGGTCGACATGGCCCATGATCGTCACGACCGGCGGACGCGGCAGCAGCTTGTCCTCGGGATCATTGTCCTCGGAGGCCACGATGTCGATGTCGCTCTCGCTGACGCGCTTCAGGTTGTGGCCGAACTCGGTGACGAGCAGCTCGGCGGTGTCCTGATCGATCGTCTGGGTGAGCGTGACGGGCATACCCATCTTGAACAGCGCCTTCACCAGATCGGCGCCACGCTCGGCCATGCGGTTGGCCAGTTCGGCGACGGTGATCGCCTCCGGCACCACGACGTCGCGGACCTGCTTGGCCTGCGGGCCGCCCGACTGGTGGGCGCGCTTGTCTTTCTCGCGGGCGCGCTTGAGCGCGGCGAGCGAGCGGGCGCGGGCGCCACCCTCGTCGTCGAGCGCGCGCGTGACGGTGAGCTTGCCGGACTGGCGGCGATCGTCGCCCTGACGGCCGCGCGACGGGCGCGCCGGCTCGGGGCGCTTGGGCGCCGCGACCGGCGTGAAGCGGCGCGGCGGCGGGTTGGCGCCCCCGGCGGTGCGGGCTTCCGGCTCGGCGGGCTGAGACGCGGCGGCCTCGGCTTCGGCCTTGGCGGCGGCGGCCTGCTCGGCCGCCTCGGTGGCGGCGCGGACAGCCTCTTCGGCCGCGCGCTGCTCGGCTTCCTCGGCGGCGCGGCGATTTTCCTCGGCGCGACGCTTCTCTTCCTCGGAAGCCTCCTGCCGGGCGCGGTCCTCGCGGCGGCGGGCGTCTTCAAGCGCGGCCATGCGCGCTTCCTCGGCTTCGCGCTGGAAGCGCTCGAGCTGCTCGCGACGCTCGAGCGGGGTCAGCGGGCGGTTCGGGCGCGGCGGCGCGGCGCGGGCCGGCGTGGGGGCCGGGCGCGGAGCCTGCTGCGCCGGAGCCGGCGCTGGCTTGGGGGCCGGGGCGGGCGCAGGCTCGGGAGCCTTCGCCACCGGGGCTTCCGGCGCGGCGGCGGCGGGCGCCTCGGCGACCGGCTCAACCGGGGCGGGCGTCGGCGCGGCCGGAGCCGGTTCCGGCGCGGCCTCGACCGGCGCGGCCACCACGGGGGCGGGCTCGACCGGAGCAGGCGCGGGCGCCGGCGGCGGGGTCGGCGCGGGCGGGGCAGCCACGACGGGCGCCTCGACGACGGGTTCGGGGGCCTGTGCCTCGACCTGCGGCTCTTCGCCCGGCCGGCTGAGCACGCGGCGGCGCTTCACCTCGACGACGACGGTGTTCGAACGGCCATGGCTGAAGCTCTGCTTCACCTTGCCCGTCTCGACCGTGCGCGTGAGGCCCAGCGGCGCGCGCATACCCAGTTTCGGCTTGTCCTGATCGCTCATCGACTACTCAAATCCCCACGTCATCCAGGGCGGCATGGCCGCCATCGTCATCACCATCGGCGGGAAGGCCCGCTTCGTTCAAAGTGGCCGAAGCCGAACGGCCCCGCGAAGAGTCGCGAGGCTCGGCCTCACCGTCCCGTCCGATAAATCCGCGCCAGCGCGCGAGCGCATCGCCGACGCGCCGGGCGGCAGCCCGGTCGACGAGCGCGACATGTACCACATTTTCGCGGCCCAGCGCCATTGCCAATATGGTGCGCGAGACCGGAATGACCAGACCCCGCAAGCCACTTCCTTCGGCATCGGAGCCGACGCGCAGCGCCTGATCGAGCTTGCGCGAGCCATCCTCGCCGGCGTCCGACGCGTGCATCAGCAGGTGGACGCGGCCCTTGCGGGCGGCTTCGTCGATCCGGTCGCTGCCGATCACCAGCTTGCCTGCGCGCGATTCCAGGCCGAGCCGATCGAGGAAGGCGCGTTCCAGCGCCGTCTCGATCATCTGGCCAAGATCGTCGGGCACGGTGAGCGGCTTGCCCTTGTAGGCCCGCGCCAGCGCGCCGCGGAACTTGCCCTTGGCGATCGCCGCCTCAAGCGTCGGCCGGTCCACGCCGAGCCACGCGCCGCGACCCGGCGCCTTGGCGCGCACGTCGGGCAGCACCAGCCCGTCGGGCGAGATGGCGAGGCGGATCAGCGCGTCGCGCGCGTCATGCTCGCCCGAGAGGATGCATTTCCTCTCGGGCTCATGGGTTTCGCGTGGGGTACGCGATGCCTTCGGCGTCAGGCCGTCAGGGTTCTCATTGCTCGCCATCCGCAGCCGCGTCCTCCTGCGTCTGCTCGAGATCGGCGAACCAGCCGGCGGCGGTGCGCGCGGCCATGATGATCTCGTTGCCCTGATCGTCGGTCAGGCCATAGTCGGCGAGCACGCCGGCCTTGTCCTCCGAACGCTGCTTGGAGGGCGCGCTGTCGTTGCGGCGGCGCGGTTCCGAGCGCTTCTTCTGCACCAGCTCGTCGGTGGCGAGGTCGGCCAGATCGTCGAGCGTCTTGATGCCCGCCTTGCCCAGCGTCACCAGCATGGCTTCGGTGAGATAGGGCAGTTCGGCCAGGCCGTCCTCGACGCCGAGGCCCTGACGCTCCTCGCGGGCGGCCTGCTCGCGGCGGTCGAGCGCTTCCTGCGCGCGGCTCTGAAGCTCGGCGGCGAGATCCTCGTCGAAGCCCTCGATCGCGGCGAGTTCCGCCGGGTCGACATAGGCGACCTCCTCCAACGCGCCGAAACCCTCGGCGACGAGGAGCTGGGCCAGCGTCTCGTCGACGTCCAGCTCGCCCTCGAACATGCCGGAGCGCTCGACGAATTCCTTCTGGCGCTTCTCGGAGGCGTCGGCCTCGGTCAGGATGTCGATCGCCTTGCCGGTGAGCTGGCTGGCGAGACGGACATTCTGGCCGCGGCGGCCGATCGCGAGGCTGAGCTGATCGTCGGGGACGACCACCTCGATGCGCTCGTCATCCTCGTCGATGACGACGCGGGCGACATGCGCGGGCTGGAGCGCGTTCACCACGAAGGTGGCGACGTCCGGCGACCAGGGGATGATGTCGATCTTCTCGCCCTGCATCTCCTGCACGACGGCCTGCACGCGGCTGCCCTTCATGCCGACGCAGGCGCCGACCGGATCGATCGACGAATCGCGGCTGATGACGCCGATCTTGGCGCGCGAGCCCGGATCGCGGGCGGCGGCCATGATGGTGATGACGCCGTCGTAGATTTCGGGGACTTCCTGCGCGAACAGCTTCTTCATGAAGTCCGGGTGCGCGCGGGAGAGGAAGATCTGCGGCCCGCGCACTTCGCGCGCGACCTTGAGGATCAGCGAGCGGATGCGATCGCCGACGCGGACGACTTCGCGCGGGATCTGCGCGTCGCGGCGGATGACGCCCTCGGCGCGACCGAGATCGACGACGACATGGCCGAACTCGACGCGCTTGACGACGCCGGTGATGACCTCGCCGACGCGATCCTTGAACTCGGCGAACTGGCGATCGCGCTCGGCATCGCGGACCTTCTGGAAGATGATCTGCTTGGAGGCCTGCGCCTGGATGCGGCCGAACTCGATGGGCGGCAGCGGATCGACGATGAAGTCACCGATCGCGGCGCCCTTCTGGAGCTTCTGGGCGTCGGCGACCGACACCTGCTTGAAGAAGTCGTCGACCGCCTCGACCACCTCGACGACGCGCCACAACCGGAGGTCGCCGGTCTTCGGGTCGATCTTGGCGCGGATGTCGTTCTCGGCGCCGTAGCGCGTCTTGGCGGCGCGCTGGATCGCGTCTTCCATCGCCTCGATGACGATCTCGCGGTCGATCAGCTTTTCGCGCGCGACCGAATCGGCAATGGCGAGCAGTTCGGCCTTGTTGGCGGAAATAGCGGTGGCCACGGGCTTATCCTTCCTTGACGATAGAGTCCGCACCCTCTGTCGAGAGGGGCGCGGTGGCCTTGATGAGCGCGTCGGTCAAGAGCAGCTTGGCCGACGCGATGGCGGAAAAGGGAAAGGCGAACTCGGCGCCGCCCTTCGAAAGGGCGACGGTGACGGTGCCGCCTTCGATGCCGAGGATGCGGCCGTCGAGCTGCTTGCGCCCGTCGATCTCCTCGGCGAGGCGGACGCGGGCGTCGAAGCCGGCCCAGTCGGCGAAGTCACTCTCGCGGGTCAGCGGGCGGTCGATGCCGGGCGACGACACCTCCAGCCGATAGGCCTCCTCGATCGGATCGGCGGCGTCGAGCACGTCCGAGATTCGGCGGCTCAGCGCCTCGCAATCGGCGATGTCGAGCTGGCGCGTATCCGGGCGCTCGGCCATGATCTGGAGCGTCGGGTCGGACTTGCCGCCGATCATCTTGATGCGGACCAGCGCGAATCCGAGCGCGTTCGCTTCGGGCTCGATCAGGCTGGTGAGGACGGCGATGTCGGTCATGCGATTCCCGGCTGGATGGTCAAGCGCCTTCCAGCCGGCCCCGTCTGGGACCAGCCTCGGCAGAGTTTCCAATGTCGAGAAGGCACCGTCTCTATAATCCGGTTGACGACGATCGGCAAGCGTGGTGCGGAACGCAGGCTGCCGATGCCGGGGGGCGGGCAGCCGGTTCGGAGACTCATCCCATGCGCAAAGCCCTTTTCGCCGCCGCCCTGTTCGCCACCGCCGCGATGACAGCGATGCCGGTGGCCGCCGAGATGAATTTCGGCAACGCCAGGCCCAATCCGGTGAAGCCCTTCGTCGAGACCCCGGTCGCGACCTTCAACTTCCCGTGGGCGATCGCCTTCCTGCCCGACGGGCACATGCTGATTACCGAGAAGCCGGGGAAAATCTTCCTCGTCAGCCAGACCGGCCAGAAGCAGGAGGTCTCCGGCGTGCCGGCGGTGCAGTATGAAGGGCAGGGCGGCCTGCTCGACGTCGCGATCTCGCCCCATTACGCGGCCGACCATCAGGTCTATATCAGCTATTCCGAGCCCGGCGAGGGCGGAAGCAGCCTCGCCGTCGCGCGCGCCACGCTGAAGGGCACGGCGCTCGAAGGCCTCAAGGTGATCTGGCGGCAGATGCCCAAGGGCGACGGCGGCCAGTTCGGCGGCATCATCACCTTCGATCCGGCCGGCCGGCATATCTTGTTCGCCTCCGGTGAGCGGATGCGCAAGACGCCGGCGCAAGACCCGGATCAGGCGCTCGGCAAGATCATCCGCCTGAACCTCGACGGCTCGGTGCCGACCGACAATCCGATGTACGCCGAGGGCGGCGTCAAGGCGCAGACCTGGACCACCGGCCACCGCAACCCCTACGGCCTCGCCTATGACGCCAAGGGCACGCTCTGGGAGGTCGAGATGGGGCCGAAGGGCGGCGACGAGCTGAACATCATCACGCCGGGCAAGAATTATGGCTGGCCGACCGTCTCGAACGGCATCAACTATGACGGCTCGCCGATCCCGCCGCACGACACCCGCCCCGAGTTCGAGAAGCCGGTGGTCTACTGGACCCCGGTGATCGCGCCGGCGGGCCTCGCTTTCTACTACAAGAGCCTGTTCCCGCAGTGGAAGGGCTCGGCCTTCATCGGCGGATTGAAGGCGATGTCGCTGGTCCGCGTCGCGTTCGACGGCCCCAACGGCGCCCGCGAGGCGGATCGCTGGGACATGGGCCACCGCATCCGCGACGTGGCGGTCGGCCCGGACGGCGCGGTCTGGGTGATCGAGGACGAGGACGCCGGCCGCCTCATCAAGCTGACCCCGAAGAAGAAGTAAGCGGCCGGTCGGGGCGCCTCTCCCGAGCGGTGCCCCGAGGGCTCGTCACGCCGCGGAACGCACCGTGGCCGGCACATCCGTGCGGATGTAGCGGAAATACCAGACCTCATGGCCCTTCGCTCGCGCCTTCTGCTCATAGCGCGTCTCGGGCCAGTCGTTGGGGCGGACGAGGAAGTCGCCCGGCCCCTTCGCCTGCCATTCGAACTGGGGCAGCGAGCCCATCACCATCATCGCCCAGCGGACATAGACCGGATGGTCGGTGCCGAAGCGGAACTCGGCGCCCGGCTTCATCTTGGACGCGAGCAGGCCGATCGGGCCGGGGTTCATGAAGCGGCGCTTGGCGTGGCGCGCCTTGGGCCAGGGATCGGGATGGAGCAGCCACGCCCGGTCGAGGCTCGCATCGGGGAGCCGCTCGATCACCTCCAGCGCGTCGTTCATATGGATGCGGACATTGGAGAGCCCCCGGTCACGCACCTGCATCAGCGCGCCGACCACGCCGTCGAGGAAGGGCTCGCAGCCGATGAAGCCCATCTCGGGGCGCATTGCGGCCTGCTGCGCCATATGCTCGCCCTTGCCGAAGCCGATCTCCAGCGCAAGCGGCCGGTCGGCGCCGAACAGGCGCGCGGCATCGAGCGGGCCTTCCTCGGGCACGGACAGTTTGGGCAGGAACTCTTCGACGAGCGCGGCCTGTCCGGCGCGCAACGCGTGGCCCTGCCGGCGGCCATAGAGCCGGCGGATCGTCAAGGGATCGGTCATGGGGGCGCCCCTTAGCGATTCATGCGCGCCGATGCACCCCTTTGGCGCGGGGGCGTGTCGGCCCCGACACAGCAGCCGATCGGATTAGACGAAAGTTTTCCCGGCCCGCCAGAGCAGCGCCATTTTCAGGGCGCCGGACAGCGCGCTGCCGGCTCCGAATCCACCTAACCGGCTGACTCGCAGGCCTTTTGACCGTTACCGTTCGGATACAGCCTGCCCCTATTCGGCACTAATCCCTTCATGACAGGCTTTACGGATGTTGCGCCGCAACGGTTCTATGTGTTTCTTTTGTGCCACGGCAGCGGTGACGGTTAATCCTCGCGCAACCGGGTGAGGCGTAACCTTTCTGTTGCCATGGTGGGGAAAGGCAATGGGTACGCAGGCAAGACCGGCAGACGGTGCAATGGCTTTGGCGGAGATGAGGGAGTTTGCCTCCTTCCCCGCTTCGACGCAGCGATATATCCGGCGTTCGCTCGACGTCGGGCTCGATCGTCAGGACGCGCTCGGCCGCTGGTCGCGCGACGTGGTGGAATCCGCCAGCATCCGGGCGCAGACCCGCATGTACGGGCGGCTCACCTCCTTGCGCGACATCATCCCGGACGATAGCGGGCTGGACGCGATCGAGCCGTTCATGGCGCCTCTGGTCACCATGTCGGCGTTCGATCTCGGGCAGGATCGGCTGTGCAGCTTCGGCGCATATCGCTTCCTCTACGAGCGGCTGCTGGGTGCGTCGGTGCGGCCATGGCTGCCGGGGGCGTTCTGTGCGGCGGCGGCGTTGCCGCATCTCCATCCCGATCGGCGGCGCGCGCTGCTCCAGTCGATCAGCGAGGCGGCGGCGACGGCGGTGGGCTGGTCGTCACGCGAGCCGAGCTTTTTCCCGGAATGGGTGGAAAAGGTCGACACGCACCTTCCCAACTGACGCTTGAGCGGGCAGGGGAAACGGATCACTGTCGAAGGCGTTCGGCAGACGCCCCAGACTGGAGACTTCCGATGCCCGTCATCCGCCTCGAAACCAAGCGCGTCGAGAAGCCCTGGGGGCGCCATGATCTGTGGCCGGGCTTCGAGGATGTTCCCGAAGGCGGCGATCCCGTCGGCGAGATCTGGTTCCAGGCGCCCAAGGGCGTCGGCGAGGACGATCCCGATCTCCTCGTCAAATATCTCTTCACCTCGGAGAAGCTGTCGGTGCAGGTCCACCCGGACGACGCCGACGCCCGCGCGCGGGGCCATGAGCGCGGCAAGAGCGAGGCGTGGCAGATCCTCGCCGCCGAACCGCACGCCACCATCGCCATCGGCACCCGCTCGCCGATGACCAAGGACGAGCTGCGCGCCTCCTCGCTCGACGGATCGATCGAGGACAAGCTCGACTGGAAGGCGGTGAAGGCGGATCAGTTCTGGTATTCGCCGGCGGGCACCGTCCACGCCATCGGGCCGGGGCTCGTGCTGGTCGAGCTTCAGCAGAATGTCGACCTGACCTACAGGCTCTACGACTATGGCAGCGCACGCGAGCTGCATGTCGACGACGGCGTGGCTGTGGCGGACCCGGTGCCTTATGTCGCGCCCTTCCAGCCGCGCGACATCGAGCCGGGCCGTCGCCTGCTCTCCGCCGAATGCGCCTTCGTCACGGAACGCTGGACTTCGGTGCGCGCCGGCACGCTCGCCGCGACGCATGAGCGGCCGGTGTGGCTGGTGCCGCTCAAGGGCGAGGGCGTGATCGACGGTCAGCCGATCGGGCCGGGCGGCGTCTGGCTGGCCGACAGTGCGGTGCCCTTCGAGGTGAAGCCCGGCATCGACCTGCTCGTGGCCTATCCGGGCGGCACGCCGAACGAGGCGCTGCTCGGCTGAACCTTCAGGACAGCGCGCTGGGCAGCCAGCCGGTGTCGATCGTGCCGTAACGGTCGACATGGTTGGCGACGGCGGCCAGTTCCGCTTCGTCGAGGATGCGCACCCGCCCATTGGTGCGCGAGATCAGCCCGGCTTCGGCGAGCTGGCGGATCATCCGGTTGACGTGGACGGCGGTGAGTCCCGTCGCGTCGCCGATCTCCTCCTGCGTGAGGGGGAGGGGGATGCCCTCCTCGATCGGCTCGCCGTTCGCGCGCAGCCGGCGCAGCGCGTCGACCAGCAACGCCGCCACCCGCGCCCGCGCCGAGGTGCGGCCCACCGAGGCGAGCCGGTCCGCCAGCATCACCCGCTCGGCCTGCGCCAGCGTGTGGATCAGCATCGCCAGCCGGGGATGCCGCTCGAACAGGCCGCGCAGCGCCGCCTTGTCGATGATGCGTATGGTCGCGTCGGTGGCGGCGGTGATGGTGAAGGGGGCGTGGTTCCAGGCAAGGCTGGTCTCGCCCGCCAGCTCGCCGGGGAGGTGGAGCGTCAGGATCTGCCGGTTGCCGTCCGCCAGCAGCATCGAGCTGTAGAGCCAGCCCTTGCGCACCACATATAGCTCGCGCGTGGGGGATTGTTCGGCGCGCAGCACCGTGCCGCGCGGAACCGACCGCTCGACTTCCTCCAGCTCCAGAAGCGCCCGGCGCTCGGACTCGACAAGATGCAGATATCGGCCGAGCCGTTCCGCCAGACAGCTTTTTTCCACCGCTTCTCCGCTGCGCCCCCTTGCAATCGCGCCAAGCTGTAGGCGGAACGCGCCCATTCCGCGCTAACAACGATCAAGATTTTGAAGCACTTGGCACGATCGGGGAGACGGCGGCTCGTGCCCGCGCGAGTGTTGTCTTGCGCGCGCGTGGGGATGCTCTAGGAGCGCTGTCATGGACAGGATCGTCATCCGTGGTGGCCGCACGCTTTCGGGCCGTCTTCCGATCTCGGGCGCCAAGAACGCCGCGCTCACGCTGCTGCCTTGCGCGCTGCTGACCGATCAGCCGCTGACGCTCGGCAATCTGCCGCGTCTGGCCGATGTCGACGGCTTCGGGCATCTGCTGAACGGCATGGGCGTCTCGACCGCGATCGCCGGCGGCAGCCCCGACGAGTTCGGCCGCACCATGACTCTGGACGCCAAGCGGATCACGTCGACCACCGCGCCCTATGATTTCGTGCGCAAGATGCGCGCCTCGATCCTCGTGCTCGGCCCGCTGATCGCGCGGATGGGCGAGGCGACCGTGTCGCTGCCCGGCGGCTGCGCGATCGGCAACCGGCCGATCGACCTTCACCTGAAGGCGCTGGAGCAATTGGGCGCCGAGATCGAGATCACCCATGGCTATGTCCGCGCCATCGCGCCGGACGGTGGCCTGCGCGGCGGGCAGATCGTCTTCCCGATCGTCTCGGTCGGCGCCACCGAGAACGCGCTGATGGCGGCCGCGCTCGCCACCGGCGAGACGATCATCGACAATGCCGCGCGCGAGCCCGAGATCGTCGATCTCTGCCGCTGCCTCGTCGCGATGGGCGCGGAGATCGAGGGGATCGGCACCGAGCGGCTGATCGTCCACGGCAAGCCGCGCCTCCACGGCGCCACCTATCAGGTCATGCCCGATCGCATCGAGGCGGGCAGCTATGCCTGCGCGGCGGCGATCACCGGCGGCGATCTCGAGCTGGTCGGCGCGCGGGCGGCGGACATGACCGCGATCCTCGCCGATCTGCGCGAGGCGGGGCTGCACGTCACCGAGACGGCCGACAGCATCCGCGTCGCGGCCGACGGCAAGCTCAAGCCGCTGACCATCTCGACCGCGCCCTATCCGGCTTTCCCGACCGACATGCAGGCGCAGTTCATGGCGATGCTGTCACTGGCGGATGGCGCCTCGGTGCTGACCGAGACGATCTTCGAGAATCGCTACATGCATGTGCCGGAACTGGCGCGCATGGGCGCCGACATCCAGGTCCGCGGCCGCGCGGCGGTGGTGCGCGGCGTCGACAGGCTGGTCGGCGCGGAAGTGATGGCGACCGATCTGCGCGCCTCGATGAGCCTCGTGCTCGCCGGCCTCGCCGCCGAGGGCGAGACGAAGGTGCATCGCGTCTACCATCTCGATCGCGGCTATGAGCGGCTGGAGGAGAAGCTCTCCGCCGTCGGTGCCGAGATCGAGCGCCAACCCGACGAATAAGCGCCCGCCCCGTAGGGAGAGACAGCATCGCGACCGCCGGTGGGAGGCCCGCCGGCGGTCGTTTTCATTCGCCCGGGTGCAGCGCACAAAAAAGATTCTTAAGAAATGCATCTTATATTGACCGGCACGTTGAAAGGAGTATTCCACATGCATCATTCGTGACTCGGCCGGCGGAGACCGGCCCGGACAAAGGGAGTTCGTGTCATGACCGAAGCCGCCAAACCCTTCGCCGAACGCCATCACGAGCCGCGGGATGCGGGCGATGCGTTCGCATATGGAGTGACCAAGTTCCTCCGCTTCTTCGCCGACACGCTGTTCGCCCGCCGCTATGGCCACCGCGCGATCGTGCTGGAGACGGTGGCCGCCGTGCCGGGCATGGTCGGCGCGACGCTCACCCATCTGCGCTGCCTGCGCCGCATGACCGACGATCATGGCTGGATCCGCACCCTGATGGAGGAAGCGGAGAATGAGCGGATGCACCTGATGACTTTCATCGAGGTGGCCCGGCCCAACCTGTTCGAGCGGATGCTGATCCTCGCGGTGCAGTGGCTGTTCTACATCGGCTTCTTCGCGCTCTATCTTCTGGCGCCGCGCGTGGCGCACCGGCTGGTCGGCTATTTCGAGGAAGAGGCGGTCGTCAGCTACACCCATTATCTCGCCGAGATCGACGCCGGCCGCCACGCCAATGGGCCGGCCCCCGCGATCGCCCGCCATTACTGGCATCTGCCGGCCGGAGCGACGCTGCGCGACGTGGTGCTGGTGATCCGCGAGGACGAGGCCCATCACCGCGACGTCAACCATGGCTTCGCGAGCGAGCTGGCCGGGGAAGCCGTCGATCAGGCCGATCACGCCCCCTATCCCGATCACGCCGCCGACATCCGCATGGCCGCCTGACCGGGCCGGCCTCAGGACGGGCGCCTTCCTTCGGGAGGGCGCCTGTTCTGCCGTGTCAGAGCAGCCGGTCGACGATGTGGATGGCGAGGCCGACCAGCCCGCCCACCAGCGTGCCGTTCACCCGGATATATTGGAGGTCGCGGCCCACCGCCTGCTCCAGCCGGTTGGTGACGGTCACGGCATCCCAGCCGCGCACAGTGTCCGACACGAGCCGCACGATGCCGTCGCCATAGGCCGCCGCCACGCCCACCGCCGCCCGCCTGGCGAAGATGTTGATGGTGCGGGCGAGGCGGGGCTCGCTCTGGAGCGTGGCGCCCAACTGGCGCAGCGCCTCGCCTAGCCGCCCGGCCATCGCCGCGTCGGGATCGCGCGCGCCCTTCAGCAGCGCGAGCCGCGCCTGACCCCACAGCCCATCCAGCCACGCACCGACCGCCGGGCTGTCGATCACCTCGTCCTTGAAGGCGTTGACCTTCTGCTGGAGCGCCTCGTCCTCGCGCAGGCGTCGGGCGAGGTCGATCAGCCCGGCCTCGGCCTTGTCGCGCAACGGATGGTCCGGGTCGGTCGCGACCTCGTCGATCAGGCGGTAGAGGCCGTCGAGGATCTTGTTGGCCAGCGTCTCGTCGAGGCCCGTCCAGCGCAGCACCGATCCGGCGCGCTCGCTAATCATCGCGCGGATGACATCCTCGTTGGCGAGCAGCGCGCGGCCCAGCCAGTCGATCGCGCCGTCGAGGATGGGGATGTGCCGATCCCGGTCGATCGCGGCGTCAAGCGCCTGCCCCAGGATCGGGGCGACATCGAGCGCGCGCAGCTTCTGCGCGGCGGCGGAGCGGACCATGCCGCCCAGCCGCTCGGCATCGAGCGCGCCGACGATATCCGCGATCAGGCGCGAGGCGCCGATCCTGAGGCGGCTGGCCTCCTCGGCCCTCGCGCCGGGGGCGGCGAGGAAGCGCCCGGCCGCGCCCGCCAGATCGAGCCTGCGCATCCGCCGCGCCACCACCGAGGGGATCAGGAAATTCTGCCGCAGGAAGGCGGCGAGGCTGTCGCCGATCCGATCCTTGTTGCGCGGGATGATCGCGGTGTGCGGAATCGGCAGGCCGAGCGGATGGCGGAAGAGCGCGGTGACGGCGAACCAGTCGGCCAGCCCGCCCACCATCGCGGCCTCGGCGAAGGCGCGGACATAGCCCAGCGCGGGATGGTGCGGCTCCAGCGCGCGCGCGCCGAGATAGAGCGCTGCCATCGCCAGCAGCAACCCGCCCGCCACCCTGCGCATGGTGGCGGCGCCGTTGTCGGACAGGGAAACGCGGTGTCGGGCCAAGGACGCTACGCTCGTCATGCCCCCTTCAAGGCGCGAGGCGGCAGAAGGTTCATTCCGCCGCCTGGCTCACGTTGATTGGATGCGGGCCGGTCGCCTGGCCATGGCCGTGCTGGCCGCCGGTGGTGAACACGCGGCGCGCCCACGGCCCGATCCGGCGCTCGAACCCGTCGGCGAGGCTGAAGGCCGCCGGCACGATCACCAGCGTCAGCATCGTCGAGCAGATCAGGCCGCCGATCACGGTCACCGCCATCGGCTGGTTCCACGAGCCGTCTCCGCTGATCGAAAGCGCGGTCGGGATCATGCCGGCGACCATCGCCACCGTGGTCATGATGATCGGCTGGGCGCGCTTGTGCCCGGCTTCCATGATCGCCTCGAACTTGGGCGTGCCGCGGGCCATCTCCTCGATCGCGAAGTCGATCAGCAGGATCGAGTTCTTGGCGACGATGCCGAGCAGCATCAGCACGCCGATCAGCACCGGGAGCGAATCCGCCATGCCGGCGATGTGCAGCGCAAGCGCACCGCCCAAGGGCGCCAGCAGCAGCGAACTCAGGTTCACGAACGGCGGCACCACCCGCTTGTAGAGCAGCACCAGCACCGCGAAGACGAGCAGGATGCCGGAGGCGAGCGCGATCACGAAGTTGGTAATCATCTCGGCCTGCCACTTGGCATCGCCATAATTGGGCCGCTCGACGCCGTCGGGCAGGTGGGCGACCGCCGGCAGCGCGTAGATCTTCTTCATCGCGTCGCCCGCGACCACGCCCGGCGCGAGGTCCGCCGAGATCAGCAGGCGGCGCTCCTGATTGTAGCGGCGGATCTGCGACGGGCCTTCGCCGAAGCCGATATCGGCGACGACGCGCAGTGGCACCGATCCGCCCCGCGTCGTCGGCACCGGCAGGTTCTGGATGGTCGAGAGATCGCGGCGGCTGTTCTCGTTGATGACCACGCGGATCGGGATCTGGCGGTCGGAGAGCGAGAACTTCGCCACGTTCTGGTCGATGTCGCCCAGCGTCGCGATGCGGATCGCGGTGGACAGCGCCTGCGTCGACACGCCCATGTCGGCGGCGAGATCGAAGCGCGGCTTGATGATGAGTTCGGGCCGCGGCAGATCGCCTTCGACGCGCGGAGCGACGATCTCGGAGATGCCCTTCATCTGGGCCACCACCTTGTTGGCGGCGTCTTCCAGCTTGTCGGGATCGTCGCTGGCGAGCAGCAGCGAGATGTCGCGACCGCCACCGCCCGACTGCGACTGGAAGTTGATGCGGGCGTCCGCGATCTTGTTGAGCACCGGCGCGAGATCGCGCTCGAACTGGATTGAGGTGCGCTTGCGGTCCTTCCTCAGCGTGATGAAGATCGTCGCATTGCCGACGCGGATGCTTTCGAAGGCGGCGGCGACCTCGGGCTGCTGGCGGACCAGCGCCGCGGTCTTGTCGGCGACGGCCGTGGTCTGTTCCAGCGTCGCGCCGGGCACGAGCTGGATCTTCACCTGGCTGAAGTCGAAATTGAGCGGCGGCTGGAACTGGAAGGACAGCGTCGCGAAGGAGAAGACGGTCGCCACCAGCGCCGCCGCGCCGCCCGCCATCGTCCACCAGCGATGCTTGAGCGACCAGCGCAGCACCTTCATGTAGCGCCGCATCATCCAGCTTTCGCCATGCTCCTGCGCGCCGTGGGCCTCCAGGAAATAGGCGGCGACCATTGGCGTCACGAGACGCGCGACGGCAAGGCTCATCAGCACCGCGGCGACGACGGTCAGGCCGAAATTCTTGAAGAACTGCCCGGCGACGCCCGGCATCAGGCCGACCGGCAGGAACACGGCCACGATCGAGAAGGTGGTGGCGACGACGGCGAGGCCGATCTCGTCGGCGGCGTCGATCGCCGCCTGATAGGCGGTCTTGCCCATCCGCATGTGGCGGACGATATTCTCGATCTCCACGATGGCGTCGTCGACCAGCACACCCGCCACGAGACTCAACGCCAGCAGCGTCATGCCGTTGAGCGTGAAGCCCAGCAGGTCCATCGCCCAGAAGGTCGGGATCGCGGAGAGCGGGATGGCGAGCGCGGAGATCACCGTCGCGCGCCAGTCGCGCAGGAAGAAGAACACCACCACGACCGCCAGCACCGCGCCCTCGATCATCGCGTGGATGGCCGACTTGTACTGCATCTTGGTATAGTCGACCGAGGCGTAGAGCTGGGTGAAGTGGACCCTGGGATTGTCCTTCTCGATCTGCTTCAGGGCCTTCATCGCCTCGTCGTAGACGGTGACGTCCGAATAGCCCTTGGCCTTCTGGAGATCGAAGCTCAGCACCTGCCGGTCGTTCATCTTCGCGAGCTTGCGCTGCTCGGCGTAGCTGTCCTTCACGGTGGCGATGTCGGCGAGCTTTATCATGCGGCCGGCCGAGATCTGGATCTGCTTCTGGCTCAGCGCATAGGCATCCTTGGCGTTGCCGAGCACGCGGACCGACTGTTCGGCGCCGGCGATCTCGGCGCGGCCGCCGGCGGCGTTGAGGTTCATCGCCATGAGCTGGGCGTTGACCTGGCTGGCGGTGACGCCCTGCGCCTGCATCCTGGCCGGATCGAGCACGACGCGGATTTCGCGCGTCACGCCGCCCGAACGCTCGACCTGCGCCATGCCGGAGATCGACAGCAGGCGGCGCGCGATCGTGTTGTCGACGTACCAGGAGAGCTGTTCGAGCGTCATGCCGGTCGATTCCACCGACATGAAGGCGATCGGATCGCCGTCGATGTCGACGCGGCTGACCTGCGGCTCGAGGATGCCGTCCGGCAGGTCGGAGCGGATGCGCGACACGGCCTCGCGCACGTCGTTGACGGCGCGGTCCACCGGGGTGCCGATGGTGAACTGGACGAAGGTGGAGGACGAGCCCTCGGTGATCGTCGACTGGATTTCGTCGACCCCCGAGATGCCGCGCACGGCGGCCTCGACGCGCTGCGTGACCTGCGTCTCCAGCTCGGTCGGCGCGGCGCCTGGCTGGCTGATGTCGACATTGACGCCGGGGAAGCTGATATCCGGGTTATTGTTCACGTCCATCCGCATGAACGCGATGATGCCGGCCAGCGTCAGCGCCGCGAACAGCACCAGCGACGGCACCGGATTGCGGATCGACCAGGCGGAGATGTTACGCATCGCTCTTGTCCCGTCCTCGATCGTCGGCCGTCAGTTCGCGCGCTTCAGGTCGGGGATGACCTTCTCGCCGGGATTGAGGAAGGCCCCGGCCGAATAGACCACCCGCTCGTCGCCGCTAAGGCCCGAGAGGATCGCGATCCCCGTATCCGACACGTCGCCGATCTTCACGCCGCGGCGCGCGACCATGTTGTTCTTGTCGATCACATAGACATAATTGCCCTGCGCGTCGCTCAGCACCGCCGATTCCGGCAGCACCGGCGCCTGGACGTGCTGGGCCGAGAAGATGGCCGTGGCGAAGCCGCCGGGGCGCAACTCGGGCGAATAGGCGAGCTGCACGCGCGCCACGCCCTGCCGGGTCGTCGGGTCGATGATCGGCGACACCTGCCACACCGTGCCGGTGAAGCTCCTGGACGCGCCGACCGGCGTCACGGTGACGGGCATCCCCACCTTCACGTCCGCCAGATCCTGCTCGGCGAGCTTGGCCTGAAGTTCCAGCACGCCATCCATCGCGACCATGAACAGGGCGGACGAGCCCGAGCTGACGATCTGCCCCGGCTCGACGTTGCGTTCGAGGACGAGGCCCGCCGACGGCGAGCGGATGTCGAGCCGGCCGAGGCGCGCCGCCATCTCGCGATACTGCGCCTGGGCGAGCTTCACTTTGGCGTTGGCGGCGTCGCGGGTGGCGGTGCGCTGGTCGATGTCGGCCTTGCTGATGAAACCGCGCGAGACGAGCGCGAGCGCCCGGTCGAGCTGGGTCTGGGCGAGCTTGGCGTCGGCCTGGGCCGAGGTGATCTGCGCCTGCATCTGGCTGGTCTGCGCGGCCTGCACGGCGGGATCGACCGTCGCGAGCGTCTGCCCCGCCTTCACCCACTGGCCGGCGTCCACCAGCACACGGCTCACCATGCCGCCTTCGCCCGCCACGCCCACCGGCATGGCGCGCTTGGCCTGGAGGTTGCCGGTGGCGGTGGTGGTCGCGGCGACGGAGATGCGGCCGGGCACGATCACCGTGACGGTGGGCACCGAAGGCCCGGACGCGGCAGGCTTGTTGTGTCCGCGCCCGAATGCGAGCCCGAGCACGACGATGAGCGCGATCGACACGCCCGCGATCAGGATCAGGCGGCGCCGGCGGGTGGTCGTGCTGTTGTCGGGCGCCGTCTCGTCGACGTCATCGCTCCACCCGCCATGCTCGTAATTCATGCCCCTCACCCGATATCCTGCCTCGCCCTATAGGGCGTCCCACTGGTGTATTATATGAATACATCACTAGGCGCAAGCGATGGATAAGGAGAAGCCGTGGCTTTTCGGGCGGGGCTTCATTCTCCCCCAAAAGAGGTGAATGATCGCTGTCGGCGCCGTTCAGCCACGGTTCGGCCGCGGATCGGCACGGAACGTCGCATGTCCGGGCAGGGTCCGCCCGGTTTTGGGGAGTATCTCTATGAAGGCCATGCTGCTGCCTGCGCTCGCGATCGCCACCACGATGGCGCTGCCCGTCGCCGCCCGCGCCGACGAGCCGGCGACCGTGCCGATCGCGGGCACCCGGCTCGACATCAGCGCCGAGGGCGAGGTGACGCGCGCGCCCGACATGGCGACGATCGGCGCCGGGGTGACCACCCAGTCGTCGAGCGCGGCCTCGGCGATGGCGGACAATGCGAAGCGCTTGGCGGCGGCGGTGGCGGCGCTCAAGCGCGCGGGCGTGGCCGACAAGGATATCCGCACGTCCTCGCTCAGCCTCCAGCCGCAATATCGCTATGCCGAGGGGCAGGCGCCGGTCATCACCGGCTATCAGGCGTCCAACCAGCTCAGCATCGTCTTCCACGACATCCAGCGGGCGGGGCCGATCCTCGACGCGCTGGTCGGGCAGGGCGTGAACCAGATCAACGGGCCGGATTTCGGCATCGAGCATCCCGAGGCCGCGCTCGACGAGGCGCGGACGCAGGCGCTCCAGAAGGCGCGGGCGCGGGCGGATCTTTATGCCAGGGCGGCCGGGATGGGCGTGAAGCGGATCGTCGCGATCAGCGAGGCGGGCGGCTACAGCCCGCCGGCGGCCCCGCGCCCGATGATGATGGCGCGGATGGACAAGGCCTCGACCGAGCTTCAGCCCGGCGAGCAGAAGGTCAACGTGTCGCTGAACGTCACCTTCGAGCTTCAGTGATCCGACGGGGGAGGCGCACCGGCGGGCGCGCCTCCCGAACTTCGCGAGGGACGATCAGCGGACCGAGCCGCGACGCACCAGATTGACGATCGCGAGCAGGATCACCGCGCCGATGAACGCCTCGATGAGCGCGGTCAGCGAGAAGTCCATATTGTTCATGTCATGGTTGAAGATGATGCCGCCGATGAAGGCGCCCACGATCCCGACCACGATGTTGAGGATGATGCCCTGCTGAGCGTCGGTCCGCATCAGGATGCTCGCCAGCCAGCCGATGACGCCGCCCAGAACCAGCCAGATGATGATTGCCATTTTACCCTCCTCCGGCGCCGTTCGGTGTTGTTTCCTCCAAACGGTGCTGCTGGGAGTTGATACGCATGGCCAACGATTACGTTCCTGATCGGGGCCATATGCGAACGGCCGCCCGCGCGGGTGCGCGGGCGGCCGTCTGCTGAAACGCCGCGGAAGAGGGCGTCAGTATTTCTGCTGGCGTTCGTACACCGAGCGATAATGCTGGATGCGCGTCACGCGCAGGCCCGGCATCCCCGAACGGTCCACCGCGCGCTGCCAGCTCGCGAATTCCTCCAGGCTGAGCCGATACCGGTCGCAAACCTCGTCCACGGTCAGCAGCCCCCCGTTGACGGCGGCCACCACCTCCGCCTTGCGACGCACGACCCAGCGCTGCGTCTCGGGCGGCGGAAGGCTGTCCAGCGTCAGCGGCTCGCCGAGCGGTCCGATAACCTGTGCCGGGCGAATCTTCTGGTTCTCGATCATCTACACCTCGAACTGGGCCATGGGCCGACGACGCTCCCCCGTCGTGTTGGGTGATCCTTACGCATCACCGGTTGAAAGAACGCTAAAATGCCAAGGTAAAGCCCGGCTTCATCAAGCTTGATCGAACCTTTCCGGCCGCCGCATGGGCCACGCGGGGATGGAAGCTGCCCTGAAGCTGCGCCGCCGCCGTGGCATCGCGCCCGGAGAAGATTTCCACGAGCGCGCTCACCGAATCACCGAAATGCGCCTGGCGCTGCTGCGCCATCCTCTCCGCCAGCACGGCGGTGCGCGTCGATGCCTGGGTGACGGCCGCGCCTGCGATCAGCAGCGCATGATCGAGCGGAAGCTCGTTCGGCATGGCGGCGATTCGATTGGGGTCCATAAGCAGCACCGCATCGTGGAGGGGGCTCCGAGGCTAGGGCTGGGATGGATAACGATTGGTAAACGCGGGTGCGCTTTTGCCGTGCGGGCCGGAATCGGCTATGGGCGCCGCCATCATGAACGCCGATTTCCAGCTTGGGGCCGATCTTGCCGGCCGTCGCATCGTCGTGGCCATGTCCGGCGGCGTCGACAGTTCCGTCGTGGCCGCGCTCGCCGCGCGCAGCGGCGCCGAGACGATCGGCATCACCCTCCAGCTCTACGACCATGGCGCCGCCGTCGGCCGCTCCGGGAGCTGCTGCGCCGGCCGCGACATCCGCGATGCGCGCGCCGTCGCCGACACGCTCGGCATCGCGCATTATGTCTTCGACTATGAGAGCGCGTTCCGGGAGAGCGTGATTGACCGCTTCGCAGACGATTATATGGCGGGGCGCACCCCGATTCCCTGCGTGCGCTGCAATCAGGGGGTGAAATTCACCGACCTGCTGCGCCTCGCCCGCGAGCTGGGGGCGGACTGCCTCGCCACCGGCCATTATGTCCGCCGCGTCGAGGGCGCGGCCGGGGCCGAACTCCACCGTGCCGCCGATCCGGCGCGCGACCAGAGCTATTTCCTCTTCGCCACCACGCAGGACCAGCTCGACTACCTCCGCTTCCCCCTGGGCGGAATGCCCAAGCCCGCGGTGCGCGAGATCGCGGCCGGGATGGGCCTCGCCGTCGCCGCCAAGCCGGACAGTCAGGACATCTGCTTCGTGCCCGACGGGGATTATGCCGGCGTCGTCCGCAAGATCCGCCCCGAGGCCGAGGCGCCGGGCGCGATCGTCGATCTGGAGGGGCGCGAGCTGGGCCGGCATCGCGGCCTCATCCACTTCACCGTCGGCCAGCGCCGTGGGCTGGAGATCGGGGGCTCGCCCGAGCCGCTCTATGTGGTGAAGCTCGATGCCGAGCGGAACCGCGTGATCGTCGGCCCGCGCCGGGCGCTGGGGGTGAGCGCCGCGCGCCTCTCCGAGATCAACTGGCTGGGCGGGGATTTCTCAGGCCCGATCACCGCCAAGGTGCGTTCGATGGCGAAGCCGGTGCCGGCGCGCTTCGAGGGCGACACCGTGACGTTCGACGCGCCCGAATATGGCGTCGCGCCGGGGCAGGCGGCGGTGCTCTATGCCGGCGACCGGGTGCTCGGCGGCGGCTGGATCGAGGAGACCACCCCGGCCGAGGCGGCGCTGGCCGCCGCCTGACCGGGGTCATGGGGGTCAATCGATCGCGTGGGCCTTCTTGCCGCCGCGGGTGAAGAGCCAGCGGACGGCGACGAAGAACATCGGCACGAAGAAGATCGCGAGGCTGGTGGCCGTAATCATGCCGCCGACCACCGCCGTGCCGATCGCGACCCGGCTCTGCGCGCCGGCACCCGTTGCGATGGCGAGCGGGATCACGCCCGCCACGAACGCCAGCGACGTCATCAGGATCGGGCGGAGACGCAGGCGAGCCGCTTCGAGCGCGGCTTCGAGCGGCGTCTTGCCGCGCTCCTCGGCGAATTCCGCGAACTCGACGATGAGGATCGCATTCTTGGCCGACAAGCCGATCGTGGTGAGTAGGCCGACCTGGAAATAGATGTCGTTGTCGAGCCCGCGCACCATCACCGCCAGCACCGCGCCGATCACGCCCAGCGGAATCACCAGCAGCACCGAGATCGGGATCGACCAGCTCTCATAGAGCGCGGCGAGGCAGAGGAAGATCACCAGCACCGACAGCGCATAGAGCGTCGGCGCCTGCCCCGTGGAGAGCCGCTCCTGATAGGAGAGGCCGGACCATGCGGTGCCGATGCCGGGAATCTGCTCGGCGAGCTTCTGGATCTCGTCCATCGCCGCGCCCGAGCTGTGGCCCGCCGCCGCCTGCCCCTGAATCTCGTAGGAGGAGACGCCGTTGAAGCGCTGCATCGTCGAGGGGGCCTTGGTCCAGCTATAGCTGGAGAAGGCCGAGAAAGGCGCCATCGTGCCGTTGGACGAACGAACGTGCCACGCCGCCAGATCCTCGGGCGTGCCGCGATAGGGGGCGTCGCCCTGGATATAGACGCGCTTCACGCGGCCGCGATCGACGAAATCGTTGATGTAGGTGCCGCCGAACGCCGCCGAAAGCGTGGAGTTCACGTCGCTCTGCGACAGGCCGAGCGCGCCGACCTTGGACTCGTCCACGTCGATATGGAGGTGGGGCGTATCCTCGAGGCTGCCGAGGCGGACCGCATCCAGCAGCGGATCGGCATTGGCCTCCGCGATCAGCTTGTCCTTGGCGGCGGCGAACTCCTGATCGGTGAGCCCGCCCTGGTTGAGGATCTCGAGCGTGAAGCCGTTGGTCTGGCCGAGGCCGCGGATGGCGGGCGGCAGCACGGTCAGCACGCGCGCGTCGCGCATCCCGCCGAGCGCCTTCTGCGCGCGCTGGGTGATGGCGTTGGCGCTGTTCGCGGGGCCTTTGCGATCGTCCCACGGCTTCAGGATCAGATAGGCCTGGCCGACATTGTCCCCCGAGCCCGAGAAGTTGCGGCCCGAATTGGCGAACATGTCCTGCACATCATGTTCCTGATGCAGGAAATATTTCTCCACCGCCTGGCTCACCGCCATGGTGCGATCCTGCGTGGCGCCGGCGGGCAGGAAATACTGGACGATCGCCTGGCCGATATCCTCGGTGGGCAGGAAGCCGGTGGGCAGCCGCACGAACAGGAACAGCAGCAGCGCCACCACGCCCACGAAGGCGATCATGAACCAGCGCGTCCGGTCGATCACATAGCCGACGCCAGCCTGATATTTCTTCACGCCCCGGTCGAAACGATCGTTGAACCAGGTGAAGAAGCGGGTCGTGGCGCGGTTGAACGCGTTGTCGCTCTTGTGCTCCTCATGCCTGGGCTTGAGCAGCGCGGCGGTGAGCGCCGGGGTCAGGATCAGCGCCACGATCACCGACAGCACCATCGACGACACGATGGTGATCGAGAACTGGCGATAGATGATGCCCGTCGACCCGCCGAAGAAGGCCATCGGCAGGAACACCGCCGACAGCACCATGGCGATGCCGACCAGCGCGCCCGAAATCTCGCTCATCGACTTGATGGTGGCATCATGGGCGGAGAGGCGCTCCTCCTCCATGATGCGCTCGACATTCTCGACCACCACGATCGCGTCGTCGACGAGCAGGCCGATCGCCAGCACCATGCCGAACAGGGTGAGCGTGTTGATCGAATAGCCGAACAGCGCCAGCACGCCGAACGTGCCGAGCAGCACCACCGGCACCGCGATCGCCGGGATCAGCGTCGCCCGCCAGCTCTGGAGGAAGACGAACATCACGATGACGACCAGCACGATCGCCTCGAACAGCGTCTTCTCCACCTCGGCGATGGAGAGCTTGATGAAGTCCGTGCTGTCGCGTGGGTAGGAGATCTTGTAGCCGTCCGGGAAGATGTTGGAGAGCTGCTGCACCCGCGCCTTCACCGCCTCCGCCGTCTTGAGCGCGTCGGCGCCGGGCGCCAGCGACACGGCGATCGCGGCGGCCGGATGGCCCGAGAAGCGCGAGATCGAGGTGTAGCTTTCCTGCCCAAGCTCCACCCGCGCCACGTCGCCGATGCGGACCACCGAGCCGTCGCTCTCGGTCTTGAGGATGATGGCGCGGAACTGGTCGGGCGTGTTGAGGCGCGATTGCGCGGTGACGGTGGCGTTCAGTTCCTGCCCCTTCACCGAGGGCTGCGCACCGATCAGGCCGGCGCCGACCTGCACGTTCTGCGCCTGGATCGCGGCCGACACGTCCGCCGGCTGGAGCTGGTGCGCGTTGAGCTTGTAAGGGTCCATCCAGACGCGCATCGCATATTGGGTGCCGAACGCGTCGACCTCGCCCACGCCGTCGACGCGGCTCAGCGGATCCTGGAGCTTGGAGACCATGAAGTCGGCCACGTCGGACGACTGGGTCATGTTCGAGCTGTCGTAGACGGCGACCAGCATCAGATAGTCGGGCTGGCGCTTCTCGACGGTCAGGCCCTGCTGCTGCACCTGCTGGGGCAGGCGGGGCAGCGCCTGCTGCACCTTGTTCTGCACCTGCACCTGGGCGATGTCCGGGTTGGTGCCGTTGTTGAAGGTGGCGGTGATCTGCACCGAGCCGGTGTCGCTCGACGTCGACTGGAAATAGAGCAGGCCGTCGAGGCCGGTGAGCTGCTGCTCGATCACCTGCGTGACCGAATCCTGAAGCACCTGCGCCGATGCGCCCGGATAATTGGCCCGGATGCTCACCTGCGGCGGCGAGATGTCGGGATATTGTGCGATCGGCAGGTGCGTCACCGCGCCGATGCCGCACAGCATGATGACGATCGCGATGACCCACGCGAAGATGGGCCGCTCGATGAAATAGCGCGAGATCATCGGGCGACGCCCGACCGGCCATCCTTGCCCTTGCCCGCGGCGGGCGTGGGGTCGATCGCGGCGGCCTCGGCCTGGGAGCCGGTGGAGAGGACGGCGTGGACGGCCTGACCCGGACGCGCCTTGCCGCTGCCTTCGATCACCACCCGGTCGCCGGGGGCAATGCCCTGCGTCACGATCCAGCGATTCCGGTGCAGGCCCTCATCGGTGACCAGCTTCTTCACGATCTTGTCGTCAGGCCCGACCACCAGCACGGAAGCCGCGCCACGCGGATCATGGACGACCGCCGCCTCGGGCAGCAGGAAGGCATCCTTGCGCAGCGCCTGGCTCACCACAGCGCGGACATACATGCCCGGCAGCAGCAGGCCCTGGCGGTTGGGGAAGCGCGCGCGCAGCGTCACGGCGCCGGTGGCGATGTCGACATTCACTTCGGAAAATTCGAGCTTGCCGGTCTCTGGATAGTCGCTGCCATCCTCCAGCTTGAGGCGGACGGCGGCCTCGTTGGGCAGCGCGCCGCCGGCCGCGATCGCCTTGCGGAGCTGGAGCAGCTCGGTCGAGCTTTGCTGGATATCGACATAGATCGGGTCGAGCGTGGTGATGGTGGCGAGCGCGGTCGTCTGCCCCGCCGTCACCAGCGCGCCGGGGGTCACCGACGAACGGCTGATCCGGCCCGAGATCGGCGCCAGCACGCTGGTGTAGCGCAGGTTGATCCGCGCGGTGTCGAGCGCGGCCTTCTGCTGCTGGATCGCGGCCTCGGCCTGGCCCGCGGCGGCGCGGGCGTCGGCGGCGTCCTGCCTGGCCACCGCGTTGATCTTTTCCAGATCGCTGTAACGCTCGGCCTTGAGACGGGCGGCCACCGCATTGGCCTCGGCGGAGGCGAGCTGGCCCTGCGCCTGCCCCACGGCGGCGCGATAGAGCGCGGGATCGATCAAATAAAGCGGCTGCCCCTCGCGGACGAGGCTGCCCTCGGTGAAGAGCCGCTTGAGCACCACGCCGGATACCTGCGGGCGCACGTCCGAGATCAGATAGGCGTCGGTGCGGCCGGGAAGCTCCGTGTCGATCGCGACGGTCTCCGGCCGGGCGACGACCACGCCGACGGTCGGCGTGGGCTTGGGCGGTTGCTTCCTGTCGCCCCCGCAGGCCGCCAGCGTGAGCAGCGTCGAGAGCGCGAGAATCCGGGTCGAGCGGGGTGAGGCTGGGCCGATCATGAGCGGCGCGCATCATATGCGCGTGTTACATGCGAATGTCAGGGGCGAAATGCGGCCCGGTCGCACAAAAGAAAGGGGCGGCCGGCGCATGGCCGGCCGCCCCCGAAGCGACGCTTCCGATCGAGATCAGAAGCCGAAGTTGATCGTGCCCGAGATGGTACGCGGCGAACCGATGTACGCGAACGGGATCGAGGTGTTCGACGTGTTGGAGCTGAAGCCGCCAACATAGAGCTTGTCGAACAGGTTGGTGATGCTGAGCTGCACCCAGGTGCGGTCGTTCAGGCCGAGGCCCTCGAGCGAGTAGCGCGCGTCGAGATCGACCAGCGTGTAGGCCGGAGCCTTCGCGCCATAGACCTGCACGCCGTTCGCGAACACCGGCAGGTTCTGGTCGTTGACGTAGCGCGGGCCGGTGCGCTTGATCTGCGCGCCCAGCTCGAGCGGGCCGAAATTGCCCTGCGCGCGGCCACCGACGGTGTAGGTCGGCGAGTCCGATTCGCGCTTGCCGGCGGTCAGGAACACGCTGGTCGCGCCCGACGCCACATTGTCGAGGATCTTCGACTTCAGATACGAACCGAAGCCATACAGGGTGACCTGCGGGATCGGTTGGTACGACACCGAGCCGTCGACGCCATATTTATGCACGGTGCCGAGGTTGCGGTAGATCGTGATGTTCTGATCGGGGTCGTAGGACGAGGCCAGGCGGTTCTGGTAGAAGGTGTACCAGCCCGACAGCTCGGCCTGCACCTTGCTCGACTTGTAGCGCACGCCCGCGTTCAGATTGTCGGTCGTCTCCGGCTTGGGCTTGGAGATCGGGTTCGACAGCGGATAGGCGAAGGCGTTGTACAGGTTGTCCGTGCCCGGAACCTGGAGGCCCTTGTCGTAGCTGGCGAACAGGCTGAACTTCGGCAGGAAGTTGTAGACCAGCCCGGCGCTCGGCAGCACCTTGCTGTAGTTGATGACGCGATGCTGCGGGCCGACGAAGGTCGGGTTCGCGGCGAGGAAGGCCTGCTGATCGGCGGCGTCGGGGATGCAGTCGACGAAGCCGCTGCCGCCCGCTTCGCTGACGCAGTAGTTGGTGAGATCGCGCTTGAAGAACGGCGCGCGGACACCGGCGTTGATGGTCAGCTTGCTGTCGAAGAAGGTGCCGCGATACTCGCCCGACACCTGGTTCAGGATGGCGTAGGAGAGGCGGTTGCGCTTCTCCATCTTGTTGCCGTCGGCGTCGAGGATCGGGTTCTCGATCGGGTAGAGGTTCACGGCATGGCCGTCCGCCTTCAGATAGCCGACCTCGCCGGTCTGGCGATGGCGGCCATGATCGAAGGTGTAGGAGACGCGGACGGTCTGGGTGCTGTTGATGTCGTAGCGCAGCGAGGTGAGGATCACCCAGCGATGCGTCTCGGTGTGGCTCGGCGCATACAGCTCGACCGAGTCGAGCGTGTCGCCGTCGCCGTTCAGGTCGACGCCGCCGAAATAGGGCTTGCCGCCGATATAGCCGGTGATGCCGCCCGCGGGGAGGCCCGCCTTGGTGTAGGTGCCCTCGAAGCCGGTGACGGCGCTGTTGCCGCCGTTGGCCTTGACGATCTGATAGCTCGGATCGAACGTCAGGACGAGGCCGTCGGCCAGCGTGAAGCGCGAGTTCACGCGGATGTTGCCGGTGTGCGACGGGTTGAAGCTGTAATCGTAGAGCGAGCCGCAGGGCACGGCGGCCGGCTTGTCGACCTGCCCGGCGACGGCGGGCGCCGCCGTGCAGTGGCCGAGATCATATTCGCGCTCGCTCTTGGTGAGCGGGAAGCGGCCGGTCGTGCTCGACGGGCCGACCGAACGGCCGGCGGTGTCGAGACGCAGCGGGATCGACGAGAAGTTGCCGTTGCGGCCGACGTTATAGTTGCCGGCGACCGAGACGAAGTCGCCATTATCGCCGATCGGCTGATAGATCTTGGCGTTGTACTGATATTTCTCGGTCTGGTTGGCATGGTTGAACGGGTTGGTGTTCGACGCCGTGCTGGCCGAAAGGAAGGCGCGCGTGCCGAACGGCGTGAAGGTGCCGGTGTCGACCACGCCGAACATGTGGAGATAGTTATACTCACCGAACGAGCCCGCCAGACGGACGTGGAAGTCCTCGGTGGGGTTGCGGATGGTGTAGTTGACGGTCGAGCCGGTGGCCGACGCGGTCGGGCTGTCGATGTCCGTCGAGCCGAGGCTGACGTTGACCTGATCGATCAGTTCCGAATCGAGCTGCTGCTGCGAGTAGATGGCATAGTTGCCGGTGTCGTTCAGCGGGATGCCGTCGAACGTCTGCGAAATACGGCTCGAGTCGAAGCCGTGGATGTTCAGCGTACCGCCCGAGTTGCCATAGGGGTCGTTGTTCTGGAAGCTGACGCCCGGAATCATGTTGATGATGTCGTCGATCGACTGGCCGGGGCGCTGATTCTTGATGAAGTCAGAATTCAGCACATAACGGGCCTTGGGCGTATCGGGCAGCGACACGCCTTCGAGCGGCTTGATGCGCGAACCGGTGACGAGGATCTGCGGCTGGTCGAAATCCTGCGAGCCGGTCGACTGCGCGAAAGCCGGCGTGATCGCCGCCAACGCGAGAAGCGACACGGATGCGCGTGCGCTAAGCTTCACGATATTCACTTTGGAATTCCCCTGTTGTGTAGACCCTGACGAAGAGTATTTCGCGCTGCTAGCGGGGCGACTAGCGTTGGCAAATGTCAGATTTGCGACGGCGGTCGACTTATGTCGCACTGCATCATTTTAGGGGGAGGGTGTGGCTCTGGGGGCACAGTTCTCAGGCAAGTGCTTCGAATTCCTCAATTTCCGTTGGGAATTGCGTAATCGGCCGCCAACGCGCGGGTGACGCCGTTGGTCCAGCCGAAGCCGTCCTGGAGCGGATATTCGCCGCCGCCGCCGCCGCGGCGATTTTCGACGTCATATTTCTCGACGAGCTTGCCGGAGGCGCGATAGCGGCTCGCCACCGTGCCCAGCCAGCGCTCCGCGATGGTCTTCGCCAGCGCCTGCTCGCCGTTGCGGCGCAGCCCCTCGACCGCCACCCACTGGAGCGGCGCCCAGCCGTTCGGGATATCCCATTGCTGGCCGCTGGCGATGGTGGTGGTGCGCAGGCCGCCGGGCGCGAGGAGCTGTCGGCGGACCGTCTGCGCCACGGCGTGCGCCTGATCGGGGCGCGCGGCGCCCACGAACAGCGGGAAGAGCGTCGCCGCCGTCACCCGGCTGGTCGGCTTGCCGGTGCGCCATTCGAGATCGGCGAAGCGGCCTTCGCGGCTTGCCCAGAAATCCGTGCGCAGCGCGTTGGCGCGGGCATTGGCGCGCGCCGTATATTCGCGCGCGCAGGCCTGATCGACGGCGCGGGCGCAGGCGATCGCGATCATCCGCTCCATGCCGTACATCAGGCTGTTGAGGTCCACCGGCGCGATCTCGGTGGTGCGGATGGTGCGCAGATCCTGCGGATCGGTGAGCCAGCGGGACGAGAAGTCCCACCCGCTCTCCGCCGCCGAGCGCAGGTCGCGATAGAGATTGCCCGGCACCCGGCGCGATCCGGCGGCGGTGGCGACATCCTCCGCATAGCTTTCCTCGCGCGGGGTGGCGCGCGCGTCGCGATAGCGGTTGACGAGATCGCCGTTGGGCAGGCGGGCGACGTGGAACCGCGCCTGGCCGGGGGCGAGCCCGTCCTCGCCGCGCATCCAGAAGGCATGTTCGCGGCGCAGCGCCGCCAGCCGCCGCCGGAAGGTGGCGACGTCGTGCGCGGGCGACAGGCCGAGCATCAGATAATAGACCGGCGGCTGCGACCGGCTGAGATAATAGGTCCGCGTGCCGTTCGGGATATGGCCGTAGCGTTCGATCAACGTGGTGAAGTCGTCGATCATGCCCTCCACCAGATCGGTGCGCTGGTCGCGGACCAGCCCGAGCATGGTGAAGTAGCTGTCCCAGTAATAGATTTCGCGGAAGCGGCCGCCCGGCACGACATAGGGGCTGGTGAGCGCCAGCGCGGAGCTTCCCGGCGGCACCGCGCCGGGCTGGCGGGTGAGCACCGGCCACAGCGCGGCGATGTGCGCGAGCAGCGGCGTGTTCGCGGCGCCTGCCTGGGGCGGCGGCGCCGAGGGGGCGGAAGGCACGGTGAAGTTGGCGAGCACGAAACGCCGCAGCGCGGCCCCGCCCTTCAGGTGCGCGGCCTTGTAATCCGCGAGAATCTGGCCGGGATCGCGATTGGGAATGGCGTCCGCGAACGTCTTGCCGTCGGGGAAGATCCTGGCGATCTGCACGTCGCGGAACAGCGGGCCGTAGATGTCGGCCGGGGTCGCGACGACCGGGCCGCTCACCGTCGAGAAATTGAGGGCGTCCGGCAGGCGGCGCGGCGCGGGGGCCGGGGCGGCGGCGGCCGCGCCGGCAAGCCCGATCAGGGCGACACGGGACAGGATGGGCGCCAGACGCGACCAGGAGAGGCGATCGGCGGAGATTCGAAACGACATGGAACTGATCCTGCCGTCCCGCGCGCCGCTTGGCGAGTCCCTGTGCGGGATCGGAGCCCCGTCTCCCGCGTTAGACTGATGGCTAGATCGCCTCCGCTGGGGCGGTGCATTAAAGCTCGTGTCCTGAGTGGGTTAGAAGATTTGCCATGGGAGAGGCCAAGGCCCGGCTGGAGCGGCTGCGCGAAACCTTCCTCGCCAGCGCCGAACAATGGATGTTTCCGCCGTCGCGCTGGGAACGGGATGCGGTGCGCGAAATCCTGAGCCTGCCGGTGGAGCGTGCGATCCGCGGCGTGCCGCGCGGCGCCGCCATCCTCAACGCGCCGACGCGCGAGTGCCACACCAATGCGAGGTTCTACGCCGAGCATGATCCGACCGGCCGCGCGACGATGGTGACCGGCTGGTGGCGCCAGCCCAATGTGCTGGTGCTGCATTCGCTGGTCGAGATCGGCGAGCGGCTTTACTGCGTCACGCCCTTCGATGCCGATCCGAGCCCGGACTTCCCCTTCATCCGCGATCCCCGGCTGGGCTGGCACGAGGACGGGGCCGGCGAGCGCTATTGCGAGCGCGACGGGCACCGGATCGGGCCGGGGTTGCGCCTCGACGCGCCGCAGGTGATGGCCGACACCGAACTCATCCGCGACCGGCTGGAATCGGGCATGAACCCCTATGAGGCGGTGAAGGTCGCGATCGGGAGCGGGCGGCGCCGGCGCTAGGCGCGGGCGAACCAGATGACATGATGCGCGCCGGCCCCCGAGGCGCGGGCGCGGACCGCCACTTCCTCGACGTCGAAGCGCGCGCGCTTCAGCCGGTGGGTGAAGCTCCTGTCGGGTGCCGAGGACCAGATGGCGAGAACCCCGCCGGGCCGCAGCGCGCGTTTCGCCGCCATGAGGCCGTCGCCGTCATAGATACGGTCGTTGGCGGCGCGGACGAGCCCGTCCGGGCCGTTGTCGACATCGAGCAGGATCGCGTCATAGGCGCCCCGCGCGCCGCCGATCAGCGTGGCCACATCGGCGATGCGGACGTCCACGCGCGGATCGTCGAGGTAGTTTCCGGTCAACTCCGCCATCGGCCCCTTCGCCCAGTCGACCACGGCGGGCACCAGCTCGGCGACGGTGACGCGCGCATCCCCGGCCAGCACCGCCAGCGCCGCGCGCAGCGTGAAACCCATGCCGTACCCACCGATCAGCAGATGCGGTTTCGGCCGCCCGGCGATCCGCTCGCACGACATCGTCGCCAGCGCTTCCTCGGAGCCCGACAGCCGGCTGTTCATCAGCTCGTTGGGCCCAAGCATGATCGACCATTCCGCGCCGCGCCGGAACAGGCGGAGCGTGTCGCCGCCGGGGATCTCGGCGGTGTCGATCAGGATGCGGGGGACCATGAGGGCGCGATCCCCCATGTCCCCCGGAAGGTCAAGCGCGAAGGGCGGCCAGTGCGCCTTCGCGTTCGATGCGGTCGAGATGGCCGGTGATGGCCGCGACCAACTCCGCATCAGCGGCGAGCGCGGGCGGCACGATCGCCTCGATCGCCATCAGCGCGGCGACGCGCGCGGCGGCGCTGGTGCAGCCTTCGAGCGCGGCGGCGGTGCGGCCCGCCAGCGGATCGTCGACGGTGAAGCCTTGGCCCGCATCGTCGACGCCGCCCTGCCAGCGCATCCACGCAGCGACGGCGAGCGCGAGGCGGTTGACGCTCTTCCCCGCCGTCCGCCGCGCGAGGATCGGCGCGAGCAGCCGCTGGGGCAGCTTCTGCGAGCCGTCCATCGCGATCTGGCGGGTGCGGTGCTGGAGCGCGCTGTTGGCGAAGCGCGCCATCAGCTCTCCGCGATAGGCGTCGATATCGAGCCCTTCCGGCGGCGAGAGCGTCTCGGCCGATTCGTCCCACAGCGCCTCGACGAAGGCGCGGCCTTCGGGGCGTGCGACGAACTGGTTGACGAACTCGATCCCCGCGAGCCCGCCCAGATAGGCGATGCCCGAATGCGCGCCGTTGAGCAGGCGGAGCTTGGCCTCCTCCCACGGCGCGACATCCGCGGTGAGCCGCACGCCGAGCGCGGCGAAGTCCGGGCGGGGGCCGCAGAAGCGATCCTCGATCACCCATTGGGTGAAGGGCTCGGTCTTCACCATAGCGCGATCCTCGACGCCGATCCGCTCGGCCAGCGCGGCGATGTCGGCGTCGGTAGTGGCGGGAACGATGCGGTCCACCATGGTCTGCGGGAAGGCGCCCTCCGCCTCGATCCACGCCGCCAGCGCCGCATCATGCGCGCGCGCCATCGCCAGCACCGCGTTGCGCAGCAGGCGGCCATTGTGCGGCAGGTTGTCGCAGGAGACGGCGGTGAAGGGCAGCAGCCCCGCCGCGCGCCGCGCCTTGAGGCCGGCGACGAGGAAGCCCGGCACGGTGCGCGGGGCGGACAGGTCGGCGAGATCGGCGGCGATGTCGGGATCGCCTTCGATCAGCCTGCCGGTCGCAGGATCGAGCCGGTATCCCTTCTCGGTGACGGTGAGCGTGACGAGATGCACGTCCGCCGAGGCCAGCGCCGCCACCACGCGGGCCGGGTCTTCGGGCGCGACCAGCACGTCCTTGACCGCGCCGAGGATGCGGATGCGCTGCTGCTCGCCCGAGCGCACGACGAGGCCGTAGAGCCCGTCCTGCGGCACGAGCTGGTCCCGCACCCCGGCCGAGCGCAGCGACACGCCGAGCACGCCCCAGCGCAGATCGCCCGCCGTCAGCGCCGCGTCGAACACGGCCGCCTGATGCGCGCGGTGGAAGGCGCCGATGCCGAGATGGACGACGCCGGTCTTCACCTGCGCCCGGTCGTAACCGGGGCGCTCGACATCGACGGGCAGCGTCTCCAGCGTCGCGGAGGAGAGGCGGCTCACAGCTTGTAGGCCTGCTTCACGAGCCCGTAGGTCAGCGCATGGGCCACCTCCAGCGCCTCGTCCTCGGGGAGGCGATGCTCCGCGACGAGGCGGGCGAGGAAGGCGCAGTCCATCCGCCGCGCGACGTCGTGCCGCGCCGGGATCGACAGGAAGGCGCGGGTGTCGTCGTTGAAGCCGACGGTGTTGTAGAAGCCGCCCGTCTCGGTGACGCGCTCGCGGAAGCGGCGCATCCCCTCGGGGCTGTCGTGGAACCACCAGGGCGGCCCGAGCCGCAGCGACGGATAATGGCCGGCGAGCGGCGCCAGTTCGCGCGCATAGACATCCTCGTCTAGCGTGAAGAGGATCAGCGTCAGGCGCGGATCATTGCCATGCGCGTCGAGCAGTGGCTTGAGGCAGCGCACGAACTCGCCGGCGAGCGGGATGTCGGCGCCCTTGTCGCGCCCGAAGCGGGCGAGGACGGACGGATTGTGGCTGCGCGAGACGCCGGGATGGAGCTGCATCACCATCCCGTCCTCGATCGACATGCGCGCCATCTCGGTGAGCATCTGTCCGCGGAAAAGCTCCGCCTCGGCAGGCGTCACCGGGCCGGTCAACACCTTGGCGTAGAGCGCCTCGATCTCCGCGCGGGGCAGATCGGCGGTGAAGGCCGAGGGGTGGCCATGGTCGGTCGAGGTCGCGCCGGCGGCGCGGAAATGGGCGCGGCGGTTCTGGTGGGCGCGGAGGTAACCGGCGTAGGTCGAGACATCCTCGCCCGCCATCGCGCCGAAGCGGCGGACATTCTCGATGAAGCGGGGGTCTTCCGGGTCCATCACCGGATCGGGGCGATAGGCGGTGACGACGCGGCCGTTCCAGCCGCTCTCCCGGATCGCCTTGTGGTGGTCGAGCGGATCGAGCGGGCTCTCGGTGGTGGCGATCACCTCGATGTTGAAGCGCTCGAACAGCGCGCGCGGGCGGAAGGCGTCGGTCTTCAGCGCGGCGTCGATGGTGTCGTAATAATGATCCGCCGTCTCGGCCGAGAGCAGCACGTCGAGGCCGAACACCTCGGCGAACACCCAGTCCAGCCACATGCGCGATGGGGTGCCGCGCAGCAGATGATAATGCCGGGCGAAGAGGCGCCAGATCTTGCGGCCGTCCTGCTCGGTGGGGCTGCCGTCGACGGTGGGCACGCCGAGCGCGTCGAGCGGCACGCCCTGGCTGTAGAGCATGCGGAAGACATAATGGTCCGGCGTGATGAGCAGGCGCGCGGGATCGGGGAAGGGCTCGTTGGTGGCGAACCAGGCCGGATCGGTGTGGCCGTGCGGGCTGACGATCGGCAGATCCTTCACCGTCTCGTAGAGGCGGCGGGCGATGGCGCGGGTGGTCGGGTCGGCGGGGAAGAGCCGGTCGGGATGCAGTTCGAGCTTGCTCACGCGGATGTCTCCGGTGTCGGGATGAGGAAGGGAGGGGTTAGCGGCGGACGTCGAGGCCGCCGTCCCAGAAGGCGTCGATATCGGCGGTGCCGAACAGGCTCGCGTCGCCGGGCAGGCTGTGCTTGAGCGCCGCGAGCGCGAGGCCGGCGCGCGCCGCCTCGGCCGGGTCGCCCGTCGCGATCAGCCCGTGCAGCACCCCTGAAGCGAACGCGTCGCCGCCGCCGATCCGGTCGACGATGCCGGTGACGGCCACCTCGTCGGTCTGGTGCGCGCGATCGCGCAGGTCGACGCGGGCGGCGAGGCGGTGATGGTCGGCGTCGACGACATGGCGGGCGGTCGAGGCGATCAGCTTGAGCGAGGGAAAGGCCTCGAACGCCGCTTCCGCCGCGATGCGCCGCCGGTCCGGGCCGTCGCCGTCGAACGGCTTGTCGAGCAGCAACGCGACATCGCGATGGTTGCCGAACAGGATGTCCGCCATGCCGACCAGCTCGGACAGGATGGCGCGCGCGTCGCCGTTCCACGCCTGCCAGAGCGAGGGGCGGTAGTTGCCGTCGAACGAGATGGCGATCCCCGCCGCGCGCGCAGCGCGGGCGGCGGCGATGGCCATGTCCGCCGAGCGCTGGCCGAGCGCGGGGGTGATGCCGGAGAGGTGGAGCATCGCCGCGCCGTCGAGCAGTGTCGGCCAGTCGAACAACGAGGCGTCGGCCTCCGCGAAGCTGCTCCCCGCGCGATCATAGACGATCGAGGAGGCGCGCAGCGATGCGCCGGGCGTCAGGAAATAGAGGCCGAGCCGCCCCGGCGTCCGCGCGATGCCGCTCGCATCGACGCCATGGCGGCGGACATGATCGACCGCGCCCTGGCCAACCGCATGGGCGGGCACGGCGCTGACCATCGCGGTCCGGTGGCCGAGGCGGGAGAGGCCGATCGCGACATTGGCCTCCGCACCCCCGAAATTGGCGTCCAGCGTGCCGCCCTGGAAGAGCAGCTCCCGCCCCGGAGGGGAGAGGCGCAGCAGCAGCTCGCCGAAGCAGACGATGCGTCCCGCGCCGATCATGCGCGCAGCTCCCGAACAGGCTGTCTGGCCACTTTCCCTCTCACTGTCCTTACCATTATGTCGTCCTCGCTAAGCGCAGGCCTGCGCGAATGCAAGCGCTGGCACACCAGTTCAGGCGAGGATCGAGCGGTCGATCCCGGCGATGGTGCGCACGCCGGTGAGCGCCATGGCGACGCGCATCTCGCGCTGGAAGAGATCGAGCATCTGCGCGACGCCGGCTTCCCCGCGCGCCGCCAGCGCGAACAGCCAGGCGCGGCCGAGCAGCACGCCCTCCGCGCCCAGCGCCAGCATCCGCACCACGTCGAGCCCCGATCGGATGCCCGAATCCGCCAGCACGGTGAGCTGGCCGCGCACCGCGTCCGCGATTCCCGGCAGCGCGCGGGCGGAGGACAGCACGCCGTCGAGTTGTCGCCCGCCATGGTTGGAGACGACGATGCCGTCCGCGCCGATGCCGGCGGCGGCTTTCGCGTCCTCGGGATCGAGGATGCCCTTGATGATGAGCGGCCCCTTCCACTCGGAGCGTATCCAGTCGAGATCGTCCCACGAGATCGACGGATCGAAGTTGCGGCCGAGCCAGCCGATATAGTCGTTGAGCCCGCTGTCCTTGCCGAGCACCGGCTCCAGATTGCCGAGCAGATGCGGGCGGCCACGGACGCCCACGTCCCACGCCCAGCCGGGCTTGCCGATCGCCTGCATCATCCGCCGCATCGGCCCGCGCGGGCCGGACATGCCCGAATGCGCATCGCGATAGCGCGCGCCCGGCACCGGCATGTCGACGGTGAAGACCAGCGCCTCGGCGCCCCGCGCGCGGGCGGTGGCGAGCAGGTCGCGCATGAAAGCGCGGTCGCGGATGACATAGAGCTGGAACCACATCGGCCCCGGCGTGGCGGCCGTCACCTCGGTCAGCGAGCAGAGCGAGACGGTCGACAGCGTGAAGGGGATGCCCACGGCATGGGCCGCGCGCGCCGCCTGCACCTCGCCGCGCCGCGCGTACATGCCGCTGATGCCGACCGGCCCGAGCGCGATGGGGAGCGGCCGCCGCGCGCCGAACAGCTCGGTCGACAGATCGATGTCGGCGACGTTCTTCAGGACGCGCTGGCGCAGCGCGATCCCCGCAAGGTCCGACACGTTCCGCCGCAGCGTCTCCTCGGCATAGGCGCCGCCGTCGGCATAATCGAACAGGAAGCGCGGCAGGCGCCGGCGGGCCGCTTCGCGGAAGTCGTGCGTCGAGGAGATAATCATCGGGTCCGGTCTACCAGTGCTGGAAGGGATCGAGGAGGCGTCACAGCCCGTAGAAGCGGACGGCGGCGTCGTGGAACAGGCTGCGGCGCGCGGCCTCGTCGGCGGGGGCGGCCAGCCGCTCCGCGTCCGCGACCCAATCCGTATAGCGATCGCCCGCGAGCAGCAGCACCGGCCAGTCGCTGCCCCACATCAGCCGCTCGCCGAACTGCGCGACGAGGTGGGCGACATAAGGCGCGAGAGCGTCGGCGCTCTGGCCCGGCGCCTGCTCGGTGCGCAGGCCCGAGAGCTTGGCGTGGACATGGGGCAGGGCGGCGAGCGCGGCGATCTCCTCGCGCCACGGATCGAGTTCGTGCGTCGCGGCGAAGGGCTTGGCGCCATGATCGATCACGATGGGCAGCGCCGGCCAGCGCGCGGCGAAGCGGGCGAGCGCGGGCAGATGGCGCGGCTGGACGAGCGCGTCGAGGCGCAGGCCGTGCGCGATCATCGCCTCGATGGCGGGGGCGAGCTCGGGGCGGAGGATCCACGCGCTGTCCTCGATCGCCTGAAGCATGGGCCGCAGCCCCTTGAGCTTCGGATGGCGGGCGAGCGCCGCGATGCGCCCGGCCGCGTCGGGGCTCGCCAGATCGGCCCAGCCGACCACCGCGCGGACCAGCGGATCGCCCTCGGCCAGCGCCAGCATCCAGTCGGTGTCGCGGTCGTCCGGCTGAGACTGGACCAGCACCGTGCCCGCCAATTCCACGCCCTCCGCCGCCGCGCGCAGGTCGGCGAGGCCGAAGTCGCGGTGGAGGCCGGGCAGATCGGGGCCGGGCCAGCTCTGGCCGGGGCCGCCGATCGTCCAGACATGCTGGTGGGAATCGAGGATTGCTATCGGTGTCATGAACCATGAACAGACAACAAGGAGCGATCGGCCGCAAGCCTTGCCACGCAATCGGCGCGCGCAGGCATTTCGGCGAGGATATGGCGGGTCAGCCGCTCATAATGCTGGATGAAGCGCGCCACCTCGGCGTCGCCCATCAGGCCGGGCGCATCGGGGGCGGCGCGGGCGCGCAGCTCCCGCTCCTGCTCGATCCGCCAGCCCCGCACCACCTCGAAGCCCGGCGCCGCCAGCAGCATCAGCCGGTCGATCCGCGCGAACAGCCGCTGATACTCGCCGGCCAGCGCGGCGTTGACGGCGCGGCGCCAGAGGCCGCCGGCATCCTCCTCGCGTTCGAGGGCGTTGATCGGCTCGATGAGCGCCACTTCCGGCTGAGGCCGCGCGCCGATGCACCAGCCCTCGAAGATCAGCAGCCGGGTGCCGGCGGGGGCATGGCCCCATCGTCCGGCCGGGGCACGATCGTCGCAGGCCTTGTCGAAGCGGGGAAGGGCCGCCGCCTCGCCCCGGCCGAGCGCGTCGAAGGTGGCGAGGCCGAGCGCCACGTCATGCGTCCCCGGCACGCCGCGCGTGGCGAGGAGCGGGTGGGTGGTGCGGGCCAGCGCGACACGCTCCGCCTTCGTCCGATAGAGATCGTCGAGCGAGAGGATGGCCGTCCGCTCGAACCGTTCCGCCAGTCCGGCGGCGAGCGTCGATTTGCCGCTGCCCTGCGCGCCGCACAGGCCGAGCACGAACGGCCGGCCCGCCGGGGCCTCGCGGAGCAGCGGGGCGAGCCATGCCGCCGTCGCGTCGAGCAGGGCGTCACGCGACACGGTTGGGCGGTTCCCGTCCGTCGAAAAAGGCTTCGAGACTGGCGGCGGCCTGCATCCCCATGGCGGTGCGCGTCTCGATCGTCGCGCTGCCGAGATGGGGGAGCAGGACAGCCCGCTCGCACGCCAGCAGCGCGGGGTGGACGGCGGGTTCCCGCTCATAGACGTCGAGCCCCGCCGCGCCGAGGCGGCCTTGCGCGAGCGCCTCGGCCAGCGCTGCTTCGTCCACCACCGGCCCGCGCGCGGTGTTGATGAGGATGGCGTGGGGCTTCATCCGCGCGAGCAGCGGCGCGTCGATCAGGTGGCGCGTCGCCGCCCCGCCCGGCACATGGAGCGAAAGGACATCGGCCTCGGCCGCCAGCGCTTCCAGCGTGTCGGCGGGGGTGGCGTCGCACGCCGCCTCGATCGTCTCGGAAGCGCGGGTGCGGCTGACATAGCGGATGCACATCCCGAAGGCGCGGGCACGCTTCGCGGTCGCCTGCGCGATGCGGCCGAAGCCGACGAGGCCGAGCGTCTTGGCCGTGACGCCCTGTCCGATCAGGTGGGTGGGCCGCCAGCCGGTCCAGCGGCCGTCGCGCAGCTCGCGTTCGCCTTCGCCGGCGGGCCGCGCGGCCATCAGCATCAGCAGGATGGCAAGGTCGGCGGTGGCATCGGTCAGCGCGTCGGGGGTGTTGGTGACGGCGATCCCCGCGGCCCGCGCGGCGGCGAGGTCGATATGCTCGAAGCCTGCGCCGAAATTGCCGAGAATCCTGACGGTCGCGCCGGGAATGGCGAGGAGTTCGGCGTCGAGCCGGTCGGTGATCGTGGGCAGGATCGCGTCGTAGCGCGTCATCGCATCGGCCAGGGCGGCGCGGCCGAGCGGCGTGTCATCGGCGTTGAAATCCGCCTCGAACCGCGCCGACAGATGCGCCTCGACCGCCTCCGGCAACCGCCGTGTCACCAGCAGGCGGGGGCGTTGGCTCGTGATTGTCTCCATATTGTCCGATGTATGGAGGGGAGGCGTGGTTCGTCAAACCTCTCCGGCGCGGGCGAGGAGGTTTTTCGCCTGTTTCAGATGCGGCGCGTCGATCATCCTGCCGTCGAACTGGAGAGCGCCGGCGGACGGGGCGGCGGCGAAGGCCTCCACCACCGCGCGGGCATGGGCAACGGCGTCCGGCGAGGGGGTGAAGGCCTCGTTAATGACCGTCACCTGCGCGGGGTGGATCGCCATCATGCCGGTGAAGCCGTCGCGGGCGGCGCGGGCGGCGTAGGCGGCGAGGCCATCGAGATCGCGGAACGCGGGATAGACCGTCTCGATCGGCGCGATCCCGGCGGCGGCGGCCCCGAACAGCATCAGCGCGCGGGCCATTTCGTAGGGCGCGGTGTAGCGACCGTCCGCCTCGCGGCTGGTGGCGGCGCCGATCGCGGCGGGGAGGTCTTCCGCGCCCCAGGTGAGGCCGCAGAGCTTGCCCGCGACGGCCGCATAGCTGCCGAGCTGGAAGATGGCGGCGGGCGTCTCGGTGGCGATGGGGATGAGGGGCGCGTCGATCCCGCGTGCCGCCATCTTCGCCAGCAGGGCCTGCACCGACGCCGCGCCCTCGGCCTTGGGGAAGACGATGCCGTCGGGCCGTGCCTTGGCGATGGCGTCGAGGTCTGCATCGGTGTCGTGGCCGTCGAGCGGATTCACGCGGACGAACAATTTCGTCGTCCGATCCGTCCGGCCAAGGAAGTCGGCAATGGCCTTGCGTGCCTCAGGCCGGGCGGCGGGCGTCACCGCATCCTCCAGATCGAGGATCAGCGCGTCGGCGCCGGAGCCGAGCGCCTTCTCCATCCGGTCCGGCCGGTCGCCCGGCACGAACAGCAGCGAGCGCAGCCTCATGCCGGCTTCCGCAGCAGCAGCGCCGAACGCTGGCAGCGGCAGACCACCTCGCCGCGCTGGTTGATGAGTTCGTGGCGGAAGGTGATGATCCCGGCGTTGGGGCGCGACTTGCTGTCCTTGAGCGCCGCCACCTCGCTCGTCGCGCGCAGCGTGTCGCCGATGAACACGGGTTTCGGCATCACCACCGCGTCATAGCCGAGGTTCGCCACCAGCGTGCCGAGCGTCGTCTCGCCCACCGTCAGCCCGACCATCAGCGCGAAGGAGAAGGTGCCGTTGACGAGGATCTGGCCGAACTCGCTGGCCTTCGCCGCCTCGGCGTCGAGGTGGAGCGGCTGCGGGTTGTGCGTCATCGTCGAGAAGAGGAGATTGTCCGTCTCGGTGACGGTGCGGCGGATCGGATGCTCGATCCGGTCGCCGACCTGCCATTCGTCGAAATATTTGCCGGGCATCCCCAACTCCGCTTCCGTTTCCCAATCCGTTCGGGCTGAGCCTGTCGAAGCCCGTGTCTTTCCTGAAGAGAAGAACAGCCCTTCGACAGGCTCAGGGCGAACGGTGTTTATCCTTCCGGCTCGATGCGGGCGAGCAAAGTGCCTTCGGAAACCTGCGCGCCAGCTTGCGGGCCGAGCTCGGCCACGATTCCGTCGAACGGGGCGATGAGCGCCTGCTCCATCTTCATCGCCTCGATGACGACGATGCGCTGGCCCTTGGCGACCTTGTCACCCTTGGCCACCTCCACCGAGACGACGCGGCCCGGCATGGGGGCTGTGAGGGCTCCGTCGGAGATGCCCGCCGTGTCGCCATGATAGCGCGGCACGCTGGCGAGGAAGGACAAGCCGTCGTCATTGACGACCACGCCGTCATCGACCGGCTCGCCGATCACCGGGGCCTTCTCCCAGTCGCGCGGGAGTTCGGCCTCATACGGCTTGCCGTCGATCTCGACGCGGATGCGGCGATCCGCCCCGGCATTGGCGCGGAAGCCCATCAGCGAGCGCCACACGCTGCCGCGCTCGGGCTTGCCGAGCAGGCTGCCGTCGACCGCATCGACCATCGTCGGCTCGCCATGCGCCTCCTGCACCGCGATCGCGGCGGCGGCTTGCAGGACCATGTCCTCGGTCGGCTCGGCGGGGGGGAGGAGGCTGTCGCCGTGGCGTTCGATGAAGCCTGTGTCGATGCGGGCGGCGCGGAAGTCCTCATGGTCGAGCGCCCGCCACAGGAAGGGGGCGTTGGTCCTGACCGGCCAGATGTCGGTCGCGGCGCAGGCCTCGGCCAGCACTTCCGCTGCTGCCTCGCGGGTGGCCTCGTGGGCGATCAGCTTGGCGATCATCGGGTCGTAGAAGGGTGTGACCTGCCCGCCTTCCTCGACGCCGCTGTCGACGCGGACATCGTCCCAACCGCGATAGATGGTGAGCGGCCCGATGCTCGGCAGGAAGCCCTTGGCCGGGTCTTCCGCATAGATGCGCGCTTCCATCGCCCAGCCGTCGATGGCGAGTTCGTCCTGACGCTTCGGCAGCGCTTCACCGCTCGCGACGCGGAGCTGCCACTCGACCAGATCCTGCCCGGTGATCGACTCCGTCACCGGATGCTCGACCTGAAGCCTTGTGTTCATCTCCATGAACCAGATGCGGTCGGCGCGCAGGCCCTCGGATGCGTCGGCGATGAACTCGATGGTGCCCGCGCCGACATAGTCGACCGCCTTGGCCGCCTTCACGGCCGCGCCGCAGACCGCCTCGCGCGTCGCTTCGTCCATGCCGGGGGCGGGGGCTTCCTCGATCACCTTCTGGTGGCGGCGCTGGAGCGAGCAGTCGCGCTCGAACAGGTGGACGACGTTTCCGTGTTCGTCCCCGAAGACCTGCACCTCGATATGGCGGGGCGAGAGGATGTATTTCTCGATCAGCACCCGGTCGTCGCCGAAGCTCGATGCCGCCTCGCGCTGGCAGGAGGCGAGGGCGTCGAGGAAGTCGGCCGACGCCTCCACCTTCCGCATCCCCTTGCCGCCGCCGCCCGCGACTGCCTTGATGAGCACCGGATAGCCGATCGTGTCGGCCTCCGCCTTCAGATGCTCGGGCCGCTGGTCCTCGCCGAGATAGCCGGGCGTGGTGGGGACGCCCGCTTCCTGCATCAGCTTCTTGGCGGCATCCTTGAGGCCCATGGCGCGGATGCTGGAGGGCTTCGGCCCGACCCAGACGATCCCCGCCGCCGTCACGGCCTCGGCGAAGTCGGCATTTTCGGAGAGGAAGCCATAGCCGGGGTGGATCGCCTCGGCGCCGGTCTCCTTGGCGGCGGCGATGATGCGATCCCCGACGAGATAGCTTTCGCGCGCCGGGGCCGGGCCGATCGCGACCGCCTCATCCGCCATGCGGACATGCAGGGCGTGCGCGTCGGCGTCGGAATAGACGGCGACGGTGCGGATGCCGAGCTTTCGCGCGGTGCGGATGATCCGGCAGGCGATCTCGCCGCGATTGGCGATGAGGAGGCTTTCGATCATCGCATTACATCCGAAACACGCCGAACGCCGGGCGCTCGGGAATGGGGGTGTTCAGGCAGGCGGCGAGGCTCAGGCCCAGCACGTCGCGGGTCTGGACGGGATCGACGATGCCGTCGTCCCACAGGTTCGCGGTGGCGTTCCAGGGGTTGCCTTCGTCCTCGTACTTCTGCCGGATGGGGGCCTTGAAGGCCTCGGCCTCCTCGGGCGTCCACTTGTCGGCGTCGCGGTGGACGGTGGCGAGGACGGAGGCCGCCTGCTCGCCGCCCATCACCGAGATGCGGCTGTTGGGCCATGAGAACAGGAAGCGCGGCGAATAAGCGCGCCCCGCCATGCCGTAATTGCCCGCGCCGAACGATCCGCCGATCAGCATGGTGATCTTGGGGACCGACGCGGTGGCGACCGCCGTCACCAGCTTGGCGCCATGCTTGGCGATGCCCTCGGCCTCATATTTGCCGCCGACCATGAAGCCCGAGATGTTCTGGAGAAACAAGAGCGGGATACGGCGCTGGCAGGCGAGCTCGATGAAGTGCGCGCCCTTCACGGCGGCTTCGGAGAACAGCACGCCATTGTTGGCGAGGATCGCCACCGGCATCCCCCAGATATGCGCGAAGCCGCAGACCAGGGTGGTGCCGTAGAGCGCCTTGAACTCGTGGAATTCCGATCCGTCGACGATGCGGGCGATCACCTCATGGACATCGTAGGGCGCGCGGACGTCGCGGGGGATCAGGCCATAGAGTTCGGCCGGATCGTGCTTCGGAGGGCGCGGCTCCTTCAGTGCAATGTCGGGGGTGCGATCCGTTGGCAGCGTCGCGACGATGTCGCGGACGATCGTCAGCGCATGTTCGTCATTCTCGGCGAGATGATCGACCACGCCGGACTTCCGCGCATGGAGATCGCCGCCGCCCAGATCCTCGGCCGAGATCACCTCGCCCGTCGCCGCCTTCACCAGCGGCGGGCCGGCAAGGAAGATCGTGCCCTGATTGCGGACGATCACCGTCTCGTCGGACATCGCCGGCACATAGGCGCCGCCCGCGGTGCAGCTTCCCATCACGCAGGCGATCTGGGGGATGCCCTCCGCCGACATCTGCGCCTGATTGAAGAAGATGCGGCCGAAATGCTCCTTGTCGGGGAAAACCTCGGCCTGGTGCGGCAGGTTCGCCCCGCCCGAATCGACGAGGTAGATGCAGGGGAGGCGGTTCTCCCGCGCGATCTCCTGCGCGCGCAGATGCTTCTTCACGGTGAGGGGGTAATAGGTGCCGCCCTTCACCGTCGCGTCGTTGCAGACGATCATGCACATCCGGCCCGAGACGCGGCCGATGCCCGCGATCATCCCCGCGCCCGGCACCTCGCTTTTGTAGAGGCCATGCGCCGCGAGCTGGCCGATCTCGAGGAAAGGCGCGCCGGGATCGAGCAGATGGCCGACGCGATCGCGGGGCAGGAGCTTGCCGCGCGCGATATGCTTCTCCCGCGACGCCTCCGATCCGCCGAGCGCGGCGGTCGCCACATCGGAGCGGAGCTTGTCGGCCAGCGCTCGGTTGTGCGCGTCGCGGCGGCGGAAATCCTCGGACGAAGGATCGGCGAGCGTGGAGAGGACCGGCCCCATCAGAAATCCTCCCCTGCAAGGGGAGGGGGACCAGCCGCAGGCTGGTGGAGGGGTATGCCCCCCTCTGCACGCGCGACGTTCGCCATGGGCGTCGACGCCCCTCCACCGCCTTCGGCGGTCCCCCTCCCCTTGCAGGGGAGGATGTGCGCCCGGCCGCTCATGCGCCGACCAGCTCGCGGCCGATCAGCATCCGGCGGATCTCGTTGGTACCCGCGCCGATGTCGAGCAGCTTGGCGTCGCGGGCGAAGCGCTCGACCGGCCAGTCCTTCGTATAGCCCGCCCCGCCGAGCGCCTGGATCGCCTCGTTGGCGACCTTCACGGCATTCTCGGAGGCGAGCAGGATCGCACCCGCCGCGTCGTAGCGGGTCGTCTGGCCCGCATCGCAGGCGCGCGCCACGGCATAGACATAGGCCCGCGACGAATTGAGCGCGACGACCATGTCCGCCACCTTGCCCTGCATGAGCTGGAAGGTGCCGATCGCCTTGCCGAACTGCTTGCGCTCGCGGACATAGGGGAGGACCACGTCGAGGCACGCCTGCATGATGCCGAGCTGGATGCCCGAGAGCACCACGCGCTCATAATCGAGCCCCGACATCAACACGCCGACGCCGCCATTCACCGGCCCCATGACATTCTCGTCGGGCACGAAGCAGTCGTTGAACACGAGTTCGGCGGTCGGCGAGCCGCGCATCCCCATCTTGTCGATCTTCTGGCCGATCGAGAAGCCGGCGAAACCCTTCTCGATCAGGAAGGCGGTGATGCCCTTGGAGCCCGCGTCCGGCGCCGTCTTGGCATAGACCACCAGCGTCTCGGCATAGGGCGCGTTGGTGATCCAGAATTTGGTGCCGTTGAGCCGCCAGCCGCCATCCACCTTGTCGGCGCGCAGCTTCATGCTCACCACATCCGAACCGGCGCCCGCCTCCGACATCGCCAGTGAGCCGACATGCTCGCCCGAGATCAGACCGGGGAGATACTTGGCCTTCTGCTCCGGCGAGCCCCAGCGGCGGATCTGGTTGACGCAGAGGTTCGAGTGCGCGCCGTAGGAGAGGCCCACCGAGGCGGAGGCCCGCGCCACCTCCTCGCAGGCGATGACATGCTCCAGATAGCCGAGGCCGAGCCCGCCATACTCCTCCTCCACCGTAACGCCGTGCAGGCCGAGCGCGCCCATTTCCGGCCACAGCTCGACGGGGAAGCGATCCTCGGCGTCGATGGCTGCGGCGAGGGGGGCGATCCGGTCGGTGGCGAAGCGCCGGGTGGTGTCGCGGATCATGTCCGCCATCTCGCCCAGAGCGAAGTCGAACGCCTGCATATCACTCTCCGATCATTTTGCCGGTTAGATACAGCAGCGGCTCTCCCGAGGAAAATTGAAAGCCGTTCGGGAACATCATAGATGGGGTCTATGATCGACCGCTATCTGCTGCGCTATTTCCTGAGCGTGATCGATCAGGGCAATTTCTCGAAGGCGGCGGCCGCCTGCAACGTGTCGCAGCCGACGCTGTCGGTCGGGATCGCCAAGCTGGAGCGCGAGATGGGCCGCGCGCTGTTCCACCGCACCAACAAGCGCGTCGAGCTGACCGAGGCGGGCGCGCGCTTCGCCGTCCATGCCCGGCGCATCGAGGCCGAGTTCGCCCATGCCGAGCGCGAGGTGCGCGGCACCACGGTGCAGGCGACGGTCCGTCTCGGGCTGCTGCCGACGCTGCCGGGGGCGTGGATCGAGGCGTTCCTGACGCGGCTGCATCCGTCGGACGGGCGGGTCGAGCTGGTCGAAGGGCGCGAGCGGGAGTTGCTGGAGCGGCTGGCGAGGGGGCGCATCGATGTGGCGCTGACGCTCGTCCATGGCGATCACCGCTTCGCCCATGAGCCGCTGTTCCGCGAGGGCTATGCGCTGGCGCTGCCGGCGGGGCACCGGCTGGCCGGGCGCGTGGCGATCGAGGCGGAGGAACTGGCGGGGGAGACGATGATCGTCCGCCGCCAGTGCGAGATGCTCGCCGCCACCAGCCGCCACTTCACCGCGCGCGGCGTCCGCCCCTTCTTCGCGGCGCGCACCACCAGCGACGAGCGCGCGCTCGCGCTGGTCCGCGCCGGGCTGGGGGTGACGGTGATGCCGGAGGGGTTCCACGCGCCCGGCGTGGCGCGGCCGAAGCTCGCCGACTTCGCGGAGGTGCGCGAGATCGGGTTGCTCTACGCCGCGCATGTCGAGCCCGCGCGACTGCGGGACGGGGCGGTGCTGCGCGCGCTGACCGGCGGGTTGGAAGCGGCGCGGGCCTCGGCCTGAGGCCACGCGCCGTCCAGGGTCAGTAGAAAGCGCCGTAGAGGACGTCGCGGATGCGGCCGGTGCGGACGTCGACCAGCAGCAGGTCCGGCCCATAGCGCACCCAGCGGCAGCCCGGCGGCGGCGGCCCGACGCCGAGCGCGGGATAATTGTCGAAATAATAGCTGGAGGACAGGAACAGGCTCGGCAGGAGCAGGCCGATGGACCAGCGGCGATAGCTGTAGCCGCGCGGATAGCGGAAGGCCGGCCCGTGGATCGGCTTGAAGCGCGGCGGACGGCCGGCGCCGGGGCGATGCTGGGGCGGTCGCTGGCCGATGCCGGGATGCTGACCCACGGGCGGGCGGCCCGGACGGGAAGGCTGGGCTCCGGGGCCGGGGTTGGGCGGCCGGACATTGCCGCCGGGGCGACCCGGACCACCGGGGCGATTGGGGCCGACGGAGCCACCGGGACGACCGGGGCCGCCGGGATGCTGGCCCGGCCCTCCAGGACGCCCGGCGCCGGGGCGGCTCGGCCCGGGCCGCTCGGGCCGCGCGCCGGGGGCGGGTCGGGTCTGCGGCTGTTGCGCCAGGGCGATATCGGGCCAGAGCAGCAGGGCGGCGGTTGCGAGGAGACGCATCTTCATCGGCAATCCCTCCATCGATGTCCGCTGCGGTTAGACCCCTTTTCGCGGCGGGAGGGAAGCCATGTCGCCGAGGCGCGACGAAAGGCGGACAGGCGGCGTGCGTTCCACGGCCGTCATCCTCCGCTCGGGCGATGCACGAACGCGCGCCGTTCGCGGATCAGGACTTGATCTCGAAGCCCACCACCGCATGGGGAACATAAGGTTCCTCCAGCCGCTCGATCTCCTCGTCGCTCAGCTCGATGTCGAGCGCGGCGATCGCATCGTCGAGATGCCCCGCCTTCGACGCGCCGACGATCGGCGCCGACACCTCGAGCCTGGAGAGCACCCAGGCGAGCGCGATCTGGGCGCGCGGCACGCCGCGCTCCTTCGCGATCTCGGCGACGCGCTCCACCACCTTGCGGTCGGCGGCGGCGGTGTCGGCGTAGAGGGTGCGGCCGAAATTGTCGGTGTCGGAGCGGGCCGTCGCCTCGTCCCAGTCGCGGGTGAGGCGGCCGCGGGCGAGCGGGCTCCACGGGATCACGCCGATCCCCTCCGCCTCGCAGAGCGGCAGCATCTCGCGCTCCTCCTCGCGGTAGAGGAGGTTCAGATAGTTCTGCATGGTGACGAAGCGCGTCCAGCCATTCTGCTCGGCGACGTGGAGCATCGTCGCGAACTGCCACGCCGCCATCGACGAGGCGCCGATATAGCGCGCCTTGCCCGCCTTCACGACATCATGGAGCGTCTCCAGAGTCTCCTCGATCGGCACCTCATGATCGAAGCGGTGGATCTGGTAGAGGTCGACATAATCGGTGCCGAGCCGCTTCAGCGAGGCGTCGATCTCGGTCAGGATCGCCTTGCGGGAGAGCCCCGCGCCGTTCGGGCCGGGCCGCATCCGGCCGTGGACCTTGGTGGCGATCACCACTTCCTCGCGGCGGGTGAACTCCTTGAGCGCGCGGCCGACGATCTCTTCGGAGGTGCCGTCCGAATAGACGTTGGCGGTGTCGAAGAAATTGATCCCGGCCTCGACCGCCTGCCGGATGATCGGGCGGCTCCTCTCCTCGTCGAGCGTCCATGCATGGTTGCCGCGATCCGGCACGCCATAGGTCATGCAGCCGAGGCAGAGGCGGGAGACGTCGAGTCCGGTGTTGCCGAGCTTGAGATAGTCCATGTCGATCCTCCGGGAGGGGGCTTGCGGGATGCGATCAGGCGTCCGCATCCGCCGCGAAGGTGTCGCACTGGGCGGGATCGCCCGAATCGAGGCCCTTCTTCAGCCACTCCATGCGCTGTGCCGAGGTGCCGTGGGTGAAGCTGTCGGGCATGACGCGGCCCTGCGCCTCCTGCTGGAGCGTGTCGTCGCCGATCGAGTGGGCGGCCTTCATGCCTTCCTCGACGTCGCCCGGATCGAGCCGGTCGCGGTTGTTGGCGGCCCAGACGCCGGCGAAGCAATCCGCCTGCAATTCGACACGCACCTGAAGCGCATTGGCCTGCTTGGCGCTCAGGCTGCGCTGCTGCGCGCTCACCTTGGGGAGGATGCCGAGCAGATCCTGCACATGATGGCCGACCTCGTGCGCCACGACATAGGCCTGCGCGAAATCGCCCGGCGCGCCGAAGCGGCTCTTCAGCTCGTCATAGAAACTGGTGTCGAGATACACCTTCTGGTCGTTCGGGCAGTAGAACGGCCCCATCGCCGATTGTGCGGCGCCGCAACCGGACAGGCCGCTGCGGCTGTAGAAGATCAGGCCGGCGGGCGTGTATTGCTTGCCCTGCGCGGCGAAGAGCTTGGCCCAGGTGTCCTCGGTGGAGGCCAGCACCTGACAGGAGAATTTGCTCGCCGCATCCACCGCGCAGGCATGGGCCGCGCCTTCCCTGGTGATGGCGGGGGCATTGCCCTGGGGCAGCGCATGGTCGCCGCCCATCAGCGCCAGCGGATTGCCGCCGAAGATCAGCGCGCCGATGATGAGGACGACGATTCCGCCGATCCCGAAGCGGTTGAAGACGAAGCCGAGCAGCAGCGGGAACATGCCGCCGCCGCCTCCGAACCCTCCGCCGCCGCCATAATTCTGGCCGCGCTCGTCGCCGACATTGTCGCTGGTCCGGTAGTCGTCGAGCCGCATGGCGGCTTCCTCCCCGAAATTCGTTGCGCGCCAAGAATGCGCGGGCCTGGCCCTGGGTTGCCAAACTGTCATGAACCCATGCTTGATGCGTTGCAACAACAGGCGCAGGATGACCGCCATGTCCGATGCCGATCCTCGCCGGCGCAAGACCCATGCGCCCATGCCGTTGCCCGATCAGGTGGCCCTCGTCCTCCAGGGCGGGGGTGCGCTGGGCTCCTTTCAGGCCGGCGTCTACGAGGCGCTGACCGAGGTCGACATCGAGGTCGACTGGGTGGCCGGCATCTCGATCGGGGCGATCAACGCCGCGCTGATCGCGGGCAACCCGCCCGAACGCCGGGTCGAGCGGCTTCGGCAGTTCTGGGACAAGGTGACGTCCAGCCTGCCGAGCTTCCCGATCCCCTGGGCGTCGGACTCGATGCGCGAGGTGCTGCACGAATGGTCCGCCGCGATGGTGGCGACGGGTGGCGTGCCGGGCTTCTTCGCGCCGCGCCCGCTGCCGCCGATCATGGCCGCGCCGGGAAGCTGCGAGGCGCTCAGCTATTACGACACCACCCCGCTGATCGCGACGCTCAACGAACTGGTCGACTGGGATCTGCTCAATGACGGCCCGGTGCGGCTGTCGGTCGGCGCGGTCGAGATCGAGAGCGGCAATTTCTTTTTCTTCGACACGAGGAAATGCCGGATCGACCATCGCCACATCATGGCGTCGGGCGCGCTGCCGCCGGGCCTCCCGCCGGTCGAGATCGACGGCAAATGGTGGTGGGACGGGGGCGTCGTCTCGAACACGCCGCTCAGCCATGTGCTCGACAACCAGACGACGGACCTGCTGATCTTCCAGGTCGACCTGTTCTCGTCGCAGGGCGTGAAGCCCAGGACGATGATGGATGTGATGGCCCGCTCCAAGGAGATCCAATATTCCAGCCGCACGCGCACCATCTCGGACGAACGGATGAAGGCGCGCAAGCGCCGCGAGGTCGCCTCGCGCGTGCTCGCCAAGCTGCCGCCCGAGCTGCGCGACGATCCCGACGTCAAGGCGCTCACCGCCATCGCGCACGAATATGCGGTGAGCCTCGTCCAGCTCATCTACCGCGCCAACGCGTGGGAGGGCGGCTCGCGCGATTACGAGTTTTCGGAACGCACCAAGGCCGAGCATTGGCAGGCCGGCCACAACGCCGTCGCCGAGACGATCCGCAACGCCTCGCTGCTCGCCACCAACATCCTCGACGGCAAGACCGCCGCTTTCGATCTCACGCCGCGCTGACGGCACCATCCACTGCAAGGAGAACAGCCTCATGTTCCTCAAGGGCAAGACCGCGCTCGTCACCGGCTCCACCTCGGGCATCGGCCTCGCTTATGCGAAGGCGCTGGCGGCCGAGGGCGCGCAGGTGATGATTAACGGTTTCGGCGACGCCGCCGCGATCGAGAAGGAGCGCGCCGGCCTGGAGGCGACGTCCGGCAAGGCGCTCTATTCGGACGCCGACATGACCAAGCCGGACGCGATCCACGCGATGGTCCGGCGCTGCCATGACGAGCTGGGCGGGCCGGACATCGTGATCGCCAATGCCGGCGTCCAGCATGTCGAGCCGATCGACACCTTCCCGGTCGCCAAGTGGGACCAGATCATCGCGATCAACCTCTCCTCCGCTTTCCATCTGATGCAGGCGGCGATCCCCTTCATGAAGGAGAAGAAGTGGGGCCGCATCATCTCGACGGCCTCGGCCCATTCGAAGGTCGCCTCGCCGTTCAAGTCCGCTTATGTCACCGCCAAGCACGGCATCGACGGCCTCACCAAGACAGCGGCGCTGGAGACGGCGACCTTCGGCATCACGGTCAACTGCATCTCGCCGGGCTATGTCTGGACGCCGCTGGTCGAGAACCAGATCCCCGATACGATGAAGGCGCGCGGGCTCACCCGCGAGCAGGTCATCAATGACGTGCTGCTCGATGGCCAGCCGACCAAGCAATTCGTCACCGCCGAGCAGGTGGCGGCGCTGGCGGTGTTTCTCTGCCGCGACGAGGCGGCGCAGATCACCGGTTCCAACTATTCGATCGATGGCGGCTGGACGGCCGAGTGAGCTGAGGCGGCGGCCGTTGTCGGCGGCGGGCAGGGCAGGCTATGGTTGCGTCCAGTCTGTCGAAAGGTCGTCCATGCCCGTCCGTGCCGTCGTGTCCTCCGTCGCCCTGATGATGCTCGCGGGGCTGTCGGGATGCGCGACCAAGGGGGCCTGCCCGCCGGCCAGCGCCGCGGGCCAGTCTCCCATGCCGGACTGGCGTGACGCGATCAGCGATCCCGATCATGTCCGCCTGCGCGCATGGCGCAAGGCGTTCGTCGATTCGCTGACGGAGGCGCGCGCGCACGGCCATGGCGCGGAGATCGACGCCGAAGGGCGGCTGCTCGATCCCGATGCGGCGCTGGACGGCGCGGCGCTGCCGGCCGGCTTCTATCGCTGCCGGGTCATCAAGCTCGGCGCCAGGCAGGAGGGGCATCTGACGTTCGTCGCCTATCCGATGCACCGTTGCCAGATTCGCCCGTCGGACAGGTTGCAGCGGCTGATCGAGCTGAACGGGCTCCAGCGGCCGTCGGGGCGGATCTACCCGGACAGCGCCTCGCGCTCGATCTTCCTCGGCACGATGATCCTTGGCGATGAATCGAAGCCGATCGCCTATGGCCGCGACGTCGACCGCGACATGGTCGGTGCGATCGAGCGGGTGGGCGAGCATCAGTGGCGGATGCTGCTGCCCTATCCGGCGTGGGAATCGAAGATGGACGTGATGGAGCTGGTGCCCGAATCCTGACTCAGCAAGGCCGGTCGAGCGTGGCGTGGCCGGAGCGCTTGAGCTGATCGACGGCGCGCTTGACCTGCTGGCTGTCGCCTCTGGGCATGACGAGGACGGCATCGCGGGTGGCGATGACGATGACATCCTTGACGCCGATGGCGGCGACCAGCGGGCCTTCGGAGCGGATCAGGCAGTTGGAGGTGTCGATGGCGAGCACCTCGCCATGATGGGCGTTGCCGTCATGGTCCTTGACCGCCAGCTCATGGAGCGCATCCCAGCTCCCGACGTCCGACCAGCCCATCTCGACCGGCACGACCGCGACGCGATCGGCTTTCTCCATCACCGCATAGTCGATCGAATCCGATGGCGAGCGCCCGAACGCCAGCGGATCGGGATGGAGCCGGCCGCCCTCGCAGCGTCCTGACGCCACCGCCTCGCGGGCCGCCGCCGCGATGCCCGGCGCGTGGAGATCGAGCGCCGCCATGTAGCGCGCGGCGGTGAACAGGAAGATGCCGCCATTCCACGAATAGCAGCCCTGAGCGAGATAGCTCTCGGCGGTGGCAAGATCGGGCTTCTCGACGAAGCGGGCGACACGCTGGACGCCTGCCGCAATCTCCTCGCCGCGGCAGATATAGCCGTACCCCGTCTCGGGCGAGGTCGGTGCGATGCCGAAGGTGGCGAGCCAGCCCGCTTCCACCAGCGGCACCGCCTTCTCGATCGCGGCGTGGAAGGCGGCCACGTCGCCGATGACGTGATCGCTCGGCATCACCAGCAGCATCTGGTCGGGCTCGGCCGCGCACGCCGCCAGCGCGATGGCGGGCGCGGTGTTGCGGGCGGCGGGTTCGAGGATCAGCGTGCCGGGCTCGATCCCCGCCTCGTGGAGCTGCGCCTCGATCGCGTCGGCATGGGCGGCGCTCGCCACCACCACCGGCGCCGCGAAGCGCTCCGCCCCCGTCGTCCGCCGCGCCGTCATCTGGAGCATCGTCTCGACATGCGTCAGCGACAGGAGCTGCTTCGGACGCTCCGTCCGGGACAACGGCCACAATCGCGTGCCGGAGCCCCCCGAAAGAATGACAGGGGTGATCCGCCGTCGCTCGGTCATGCAAGTGCCTCGATTCGGTGACTGGGCCTGCCGGACAGCCGCCCTTATGCGCTCAATCCTCCAGCGCAGCGATGGTTTCAGGATTTATTTGTCAATTTGAGCGACACCCCCTCCCATCGAGGGTAAGTCGGCCCAGCAAGCGGGGAAGCGGGCGTGATTAGACTGTTCAAGCATTATGTCCCCCATGCGGTGCTGCTGCTGGGCCTTGTCGACGTCGTGCTGCTGTTCTGCGCGGCCGAGGCGAGCTGGGTGCTGCGCGCCTGGCAGATCGGCATGGCCGTCACCCCCTTCACCCACCGTCTCGGGCCGCTCATCACCTTTGCCGTGGCGGTGGAGACGGCGCTGGTCGCTGTCGGCGTCTATGGGCTGGATGCGCTGCATTCGGTGCGCTTCGCGGCGGTGCGGCTGATCGTCGGCGTCGCGGTCGGCATGATTATCGTGTCGGTGCTGTCCTTCCTGTTTCCGGGGCTGACGCTGTGGCGCTCCAACGCGCTCTACGCCGCGCTGATCGCGCCCACGGCGCTGACGGCTGCTCGGCTGATGCTGGGGCGGCTGCTCGGCTCCGAGACGTTCAAGCGGCGGCTGCTGGTGCTGGGCGCGGGGCCGCGCGCGGCGCGGATCAAGGCGCTGGGCGACAAGCCGGGGGCAGGCTTCGTGGTCTGCGGCTTCATCGGCATGAACGACGGGCCGGACGCGGTGCGCGGCGCGATCAACCGCGATGCGATCGAGAGCCTCGCCGACCATGTCGTCAACCTCAAGGCGAGCGAGGTGGTGCTGGCGCTTCAGGAGCGGCGCAACGCGCTGCCGCTCAAGGATCTGCTGCGCCTCAAGACGACCGGCGTGCATGTCAGCGAGCTGTCCACCTTCCTCGAACGCGAGACCGGGCGCGTCGATCTCGCCACGGCGAGCCATAGCTGGCTGATCTTCTCGGACGGGTTCGCGTCCGGCCGCTTCCTGTCGAGCATCGCCAAGCGGCAGTTCGACATCCTCGTCAGCCTCCTCATGCTGATCGTCTCGGCGCCGCTGATCCTGCTGACCGCGATCGCTATCCGGCTGGAGAGCAAGGGGCCGGCCTTCTACCGGCAGAAGCGTGTCGGCCTGTTCGGCGAGGAGTTCGACGTCATCAAGCTGCGCTCGATGCGGCAGGACGCGGAGGTCGCGGGGCAGGCCGTCTGGGCGCAGGAGAACGATCCGCGCGTCACCCGCGTCGGCCGCTTCATCCGCATGGTCCGCATCGACGAGCTGCCGCAGCTCTGGGTGGTGCTGAAAGGCAAGATGAGCTTCGTCGGGCCACGGCCCGAGCGGCTCCAGTTCGTCACCAGCCTCGCCGAGCAGCTTCCCTTCTATGACGAGCGGCACATGGTGAAGCCCGGCATCACCGGCTGGGCGCAGATCAACTATCCTTATGGCGCGAGCCTGGAGGATGCGCACAACAAGCTGGAATACGACCTTTATTACGCCAAGAACTACACGCCCTTCCTCGATCTGCTGATCCTGTTGCAGACGGTGCGCGTGCTGATCTGGCCATCGGGGGCGCGGTGAGCGTCCCCGCAACGCCTGTGCGGGCGCGCTGAGCGATGCGGCCGGGTGCGCTCCACCTCTCGCGCACCATGATCCTGCGCGTGCTGGCGATCGCCGCCTCGCTCGCCTATCTCGCGGTCACGCTGGTGCTGCTGGACGCGGTGGAGCCGCTGGGCCTCGTCTATGCCTGGCTGGCGCGCGCGATGGTGGTGTTCGGGGCGAGCTTCGCGGCGATGATGATCCTGCCGCCGGGCCGGACGCGGAGCTGGCTCAAGCTGCGGCTCGCCCAGCATCTCTTCCGCCACCGCTACGACTATCGCGCCGAGTGGCTGCGCTTCACCCGCACGCTCGGCGACGGCGGCGCGGACGAGGCGCTGGAGGAGAGGATCGAGCGCGCGCTCGCCGACATCACCGACGCCCCGCAGGCGCGGCTGCTGGTGATGACGTCGTCGGGCCGGCTCGACGCGGCCGAGCCGGCGGCGTGGCCGGACGGGGCCGCAGCGGGCTGCGGCATCGATTTCGCGAGGATGGTGGAACGCGATCCGCGCGTGCTCGATCTCGACGCGCTGCGCGCCGCGCCGGAGGAGGAGCGGCGGCTGATTCCGGCATGGGTGCTCGGCGACCCCTCGATCTGGGCGGGCGTGCCGCTGGTCCATGGCGATCGGCTGACCGGCTTCATCCTGCTCGCGCGCCCGCCGGTCGATCGTCGGCTCGACTGGGAGGATCATGACCTCCTCTCGGTCGCCGGGCGGCAGGTGGCGAGCCACCTCGCCGAAGCGCAGGGGCAGGAGGCGCTGGCCGAGGCGCGGCGCTTCCACGAGTTCAACCGCCGCTTCGCCTTCATCGTCCACGACATCAAGAATCTGGCGAGCCAGCTCGGCCTCGTCGCCCGCAATGCCGAGCGTCACGCCGACAACCCCGCATTCCGCGCCGACATGGTGACGACGCTCCGGGATTCGGTGCAGCGGCTGAACGACCTGCTCGCCCGCCTCTCGCCGCAGGGGACGCAGCGCCCCGATCCGCCGCGCGTGGCGCGCCCGCGCGCCGTGCTGGAGGCGATCGCCGCGCGCTGCCGCACCCAGCATCCGATCGCGCTGTCCGGCCGGCTGGATGTCCACGCGCTGTTCGATCCGGCGCGGCTGGAGCTGGCGATCGGCCATCTCGTGCAGAACGCCATCGAGGCGAGCCCGCCCGACGAGCCCGTCTGGCTCTCGATCGACCGGCGGGGCTTTGAAGTGGAGGTGACGGTGCTCGATCGCGGCCGGGGGATGAGCGCGGACTTCATCCGCCACAGCCTGTTCAAGCCGTTCAATTCCACCAAGCTCGGCGGCTTCGGCATCGGCGCGTTCGAGGCGCGCTCGCTCGTCGCCAGCATGGGCGGGCGGCTGGAGGTGGAAAGCCGCGAGGGCGAGGGCAGCCGCTTCGCCATCCTGCTGCCCTTCGCCGAGGAGCCCGTGGCGGCATGAGCGGAGAGGCGCTTCCCAAGCTGCTGGTCGTCGAGGACGATCCCGGCCTCGCACGGCAGTTGCGCTGGGCCTATGACGGCTATGAGGTGGTGATCGCCGCCGATCGCGCCGCCGCCATCGACGCGCTGCGCGCCGAGGAGCCTGCGGTGGTGACGCTCGATCTCGGCCTGCCGCCCGATCCCGACGGCACCTCCGAGGGCTTCGCCACATTGGCCGAGATGCTGGTGATCAAGCCCGATACCAAGATCATCGTCGCTTCCGGCCATGAGGCGCGGGAGAGCGCGCGCGAGGCGATTGCGCTGGGGGCGTGGGATTTCTACGCCAAGCCGGTCGACATCGACACGCTGGGCCTGATCGTGGCGCGCGCCTTCCACGTCCACGCGCTGGAACAGGAGAATGCGCGGCTGGCGGCGCTGGCCGGCGACACGGTGCTGGGCACGATCGTCACCGCCGCGCCCGAGATGCTCAAGGTCGCCCGCACCGTCGAGCGCGTGGCGCAGACCGACGTGTCGCTGCTCGTGCTGGGCGCGAGCGGCACGGGCAAGGAGCTCGTCGCGCGGGGCCTCCATACGGCGAGCCGGCGGGCCAAGGGGCCGTTCGTCGCGATCAACTGCGCCGCAATCCCCGAGACGCTGCTGGAGGCCGAGCTGTTCGGCCATGAGAAAGGCGCGTTCACCGGCGCGATCCGCACCGTCGAGGGCAAGATCGAGCAGGCGTCCGGCGGCACGCTGTTCCTCGACGAGATCGGCGACGTGCCGCTGCCGCTCCAGGTAAAGCTGCTGCGCTTCCTCCAGGAGCGGGTGATCGAGCGGATCGGCGGACGGAAAGGCATCCCGGTCGACGTCCGCATCGTCTGCGCGACGCACCGCGATCTGGAGACGATGGTGGCGTCCGGCGCTTTCCGCGAGGATCTCTGGTATCGCCTCGCCGAGATGGTGGTGCGGCTGCCGTCGCTGGCCGAGCGGGCGGGGGACGCGGTGCTGCTCGCGCGGCATTTCCTCAGGCGGCACGCGCCCGCGATCAATCCGCAGGTGAAGGGCCTCGCGTCCGACGCCGCCGACGCGATCGCGGGCTGGAGCTGGCCCGGCAATGTCCGCGAGCTGGAGAACCGCGTGAAGCGCGCCGCGATCATGGCGGAGGGCAAGCTCATCACCGCCGCCGATCTCGACCTCCCCGCCGGTGCCTGCGAGGAGCCGCTGCCGATCAACCTGCGCGCTGTGCGCGAGGCCGCCGACCGGCGTGCGATCGTCGAGGCGCTGGCGCGGGCGGACGGCAATATCTCGGCCACCGCCCGGCTGCTCGGGATCAGCCGGCCGACGCTCTACGATCTGCTCAATGCCTATGATCTCCAATCCTGACGCGTGGCATAATTTCTAATTTCACGACGATCGTGATGTTTTGTTGCGCTGTCGGGATAATCGCCTAGAGGGTTCGGCCATGACCGATCCCGCGACCCTCACCCGCATCGCCGCCGCGCTGGAGCGCATGGCGCCACCGCCGCCGCCCGCCGCCGATCCGGCCGCGCACCCCGCTTATGTGTGGCGCGAGGGCGTGCTGGTGGCGACGCGCGCCTTCCGGCCGCTGGCGCTCGACCTGCTGACCGGGGTGGAGGCGCAGAAGGCCGCGATCCTCCAGAACGCGGCGCGGCTGGCCGATCGCCTGCCCGCGCATGACGTGCTGCTCTGGGGCGCGCGCGGGACGGGCAAGTCGTCGCTGGTGAAGAGCGTGGTCGGCGCGCTTCAGGCCGGGGGCAGGGATATCGCGCTGGTCGAGGTCGCGCCGGACGCGCTCCACACGCTGCCGCATCTGTTCGATCTCATTGCCGACAGCCCCCGCGCCTTCGCGCTGTTCGTCGACGATCTCGGCTTCGAGGAGGGCTCGGCGGGGCCACGCACCCTGCGCTCGCTGCTGGAGGGAGGCGCCGAGGCGCGGCCGGACAATGCGCGGCTCCACGTCACCGCCAATCGCCGCCACATCGTCAGCCGGGAGTTCGGCGAGGAGGACCGGGCGGTGAATGCGCGCGACGTGATGGATGATCGCCTCGCGCTGGCCGACCGCTTCGGACTGTCGATCGGCTTCCACAATGTCGACCAGCCGACCTATCTGGCGATGGTCGAGGCCTATGCGAGGAAGCTCGGCCTGCCGTTCGACGGAGCCGACGCGGTGAGTTGGGCGACGGGGCGCGGCGCGCGTTCGGGCCGGGTGGCGTGGCATTATGTGGTCGAGCTGGCGGGGCGCGAGGGGAAGCGGGTCTAGGCCGCTCCCGCTTCGTCACCCCGGACTTGATCCGGGGTCCAGAGCCGCAAGCGCCGCGCCTGTTGCTCTGGATGCCGGATCAAGTCCGGCACGACGGCGAAGAGCGTGTGCGCCTCAATGGCTGTCGCGAGGCAGGCCCTTGGTCTCGTCGATGCGCTGGAAGGCTTCGGTGCCTTCGAGGATCGCGCCGGTGCCGAGCTGGCCGACGATGTCGCGCTGGATCGCCTGCCACGGCGTCTGGCTCGCCGGGTAGCGATAGCCGCCGGCCGCCTCCAGAGCGGCGCGGCGAGTGGCGATCTCCGCTTCGTCGATCAGCACATCCACCCGGCCCCGGCCGACATCGAAGCGGATGCGGTCGCCATTCCTCAGGATCGCGATGTTGCCGCCCGCCGCCGCTTCCGGCGAGGCGTTGAGGATCGAGGGCGAACCCGACGTGCCCGACTGGCGGCCATCCCCGATGCAGGGCAGCGCCGTGATGCCGCGCTCGATCAGCGAGGCCGGCGGACGCATGTTCACGACCTCCGCCGCGCCCGGATAGCCGATCGGCCCGGCGCCGCGCATGACGAGAACGGTGAACTCGTCGATGCCTTCGGCGGGATCGTCGATGCGGTGGTGATAGTCCTCCGGCCCGTCGAATACCGCGACCTTGCCCTCGAACGCCTCGGGATCGTCGGCGTTGGAGAGATAGCGCGCGCGGAAATCGTCCGAGATCACGCTGGTCTTCATGATGGCGCTGTCGAAGATGTTGCCGGTCATCACGCGGAAGCCGGCCTTCTGCTTCAGCGCCGTCTCGAAGGTGCGGATCACGTCGGGCGAGACGATCTCGGCGCCGCGGCAATTGTCGCCCATGGTGCGGCCGTTGGCGGTCATCGCGCCTTCGCGGATCAGGCCATGACGCATGAGCTCGGCCACCACCGCCGGCACGCCGCCGGCATGGTAATAATCCTCGCCGAGATACTGCCCCGCCGGCATCAGGTTCACCAGCAGCGGAATGTCGTGGCCGATCTCCTGCCAGTCCTGCAACGACAGCTCGACGCCCATATGGCGCGCGATCGCGGCCAAGTGGATCGGCGCGTTGGTCGAGCCGCCGATGGCGGAGTTGACCGCGATGGCGTTGAGGAAGGCATCGCGCGTCATGATCTTCGACGGGCGCAGATCCTCGTTCACCATCTCGACGATGCGCTTGCCGGTGAGATAGGCCACCTGCGCGCGCTGGCGGTAGGGCGCCGGGATCGCCGCCGAGCCCGGAAGCTGCATCCCCAGCGCCTCGGCCAGCGAGTTCATCGTCGTCGCCGTACCCATGGTCGAGCAATAGCCCACCGACGTCGCCGAGGAGGCGACCAGATCGATGAAGCCGGCATTGTCGATCTCACCGGCGGCGAGCATCTCGCGCGCCTTCCAGATGATCGTGCCCGAGCCGGTGCGCTCGCCCTTGTGGAAGCCGTTGAGCATCGGCCCGACCGAGAGCGCGATGGCCGGGATGTCCACGGTCGCAGCACCCATCAGCATGGCGGGCGTGGTCTTGTCGCAGCCGATGGTCAGCACCACGCCGTCGAGCGGATAGCCGTAGAGCGTCTCGACCAGACCCAGATAGGCGAGGTTGCGATCGAGCCCCGGCGTCGGGCGCTTGCCCGTCTCCTGGATCGGATGGACCGGGAACTCGATCGCGATGCCGCCCGCCTCGCGGATGCCTTCGCGCACCCGCTTGGCCAGCTCGACATGATGGCGGTTGCAGGGCGACAGATCGGACCCCGTCTGCGCGATCCCGATGATCGGCTTGCCCGACTGGAGTTCCTCGCGGGTCAGGCCGTAGTTCAGATAGCGCTCCAGATAGAGCGCCGTCATGTCGGGATCGCCCGGCCGGTCGAACCACTCACGCGAGCGGAGGCGGCGGGGGCTATTGTCGGTCGTGGACATCAGACGTCAGGGTTCCTTGGGGGACTTACCACCAGGTGGCGTAGAGGGCGATCAGGATCAGGATCACGGCGGTGGCGCCGATGTTGAAGCCGGTGCGGGTGGCGTAGTGGACGTCGCCGGTCGTGATGGTGTCGGTGTCGCGGCGGGCCGGGGTGACCAGCGAGACGATCACGGCGAGCGCCAGCGCGATCAGGAACACCACGCCCATCCGGTCCATGAAGGGCAGCGACGCCCACTGGACCTTGAACAGCCAGGACAGCACCACGGAGGCGATCGCGGCGGTGACGGCGCCGGCTTCGTTGGCGCGCTTCCAGAACAGGCCGAGCAGGAAGATCACGGTGATGCCCGGCGTGAAGAAGCCGGTGAACTCCTGGATGAACTGGAATGCCTGCTCCGAAGCGCCGACCAGCGGGCGGGCGGTGAGGATGGCGATGATGATCGCGACGACGGCGGTGATGCGGCCGACCATGACGAGGTGGCGCTCGTCGCGCTTGGGGCCGAACTTGCTGTAGATGTCGAGCGTGAAGATGGTGGCGATCGAATTGATCTTGGACGCGGTGGACGCGATGATCGCCGCGATCAGCGCCGCGAAGACGAGGCCGAGCAGGCCGGTCGGCAGCAGGCGCATCATCGTCGGATAGGCTTCGTCGGGCTTGGCGAGGCCCGGCGCCAGCACCACGGCGGCGATGCCCGGCAGCACGATGATGAGCGGCATCAGCAGCTTCAGGAAGCTCGCGAACAGCACGCCCTTCTGGGCTTCCGCGATATTCTTGGCGGCGAGCGCGCGCTGGATGATATACTGGTTGAAACCCCAGTAGCTGAGGTTCGCGATCCACAGGCCGCCGATTAGCACAGAGAGACCCGGCAGGTCGGTGTAATGCGGATCGCCCTTCTTCAGGATCATGTGGAAGTGATCGGGGATGGTGGTGACGAGCTTGTGCCAGCCGGCGAAGACGTCGCCCGAGCCCAGCTTGCCGAGCGTCAGCCACGCGATGATGAGGCCGCCCAGCACGAGGAGCGTCACCTGCACGATGTCGGTGAGCGCCACCGCCTTCAGGCCGCCGCGGATCTGGTAGAGCAAGGCGAAGGTGCCCAGCGCCACGAGCGCCACCGTCTGGTCGACGCCCGCCACCTTGGTGACGGCGATCGAGCCCAGCCAGATGATCGAGGTGAGGTTCACGAACACATAGAGGACGAGCCAGAAGATCGCCATCAGCGTGCGGATGCCGCTGCCGTACCGCTTCTCGAGGAACTGCGGCATCGTGTAGATCTCGTTGCGCAGGAAGATCGGCAGGAAGAACTTGCCGACGATCAAGAGCGTCAGCGCCGCCATCCACTCATAGGAGGCGATGGCGAGGCCGATCGCATAGCCCGAGCCCGACATGCCGACGATCTGCTCGGCCGAGATGTTGGCCGCGATCAGCGACGCGCCGATCGCCCACCAGGGGAGATTCTTCGACGCGAGGAAATAGTCGGTGGTGTTCTTCGGGCCGGCGCCCGCCTTGTCACGGCTCACCCATTGGGCGAGACCGAAGATCGCGATCGCGTAGGCGATGATGACGGCGATATCGATGGTGGCGAGCGGCACGGATTTTCCTCTCTGCGGCCCGATCCGGTATCCCGGTCGGCGCTTGCGGCTTGTGTCGCCCATTTATATGATTATTGGACGATGTAAATCGGGATGAAGGAAGGGATGGCTGTGGAGTGCATCTGGCCGCTCGGCGCGACGCTGGGCGAAGGACCGCTGTGGGATGCGCGCTCGGGTGCGCTCTGGTTCGTCGACATCAAGCAGGGGCGGGTGCATCGCCACGATCCCGCGTCGGGCAAGCAGGATACGTTCGAGGTCGGCGGATCGCCGGGCTTCATCCTGCCGGCAGACGATGGCGGCTTCGTGCTGGGCAACGGCCATGTCCTCCAGCATTTCGACGGCACCCGCGTGACCGGCGAACTGGGCCGTGTCGAGATGGCCGCGAACAACCGCTTCAACGATGCCTCGGTTGATCCTTCGGGGCGGCTGTGGTTCGGCTCGATGGACAATGCCGAGGTCGATCTGAGCGGCGCCGTCCATGTCTATGACAAGGGCGCGATCCATGTCGCGGGCGGCGAGTGCTCCATCACCAACGGCCCCGCGATCAGCGGCGACGGGCGCTGGCTCCACCATGTCGATACGCTGGGCGGTCTGATCTGGCGCTTCGACATCTCGGCCGATCCGATGCTGCGCGATGGCGAGGTGTTCGCCCGCATCGACCCCAAGGACGGCTTCCCCGACGGCGTGACCATCGATTCCGAGGATCATGTCTGGCTGGGGCTCTGGAATGGCTGGTCGGCGCGGCGCTATGCGCCCGACGGCACGCTGGTGCAGGTGGTGGAGTTCCCCGTCGCCAACATCACCAAGCTCGCCTTCGGCGGGCCGGACCTCAAGACCGCTTACGCCACCACCGCGCGGATCGGCATCGACGAGGCGGGGCTGGAGAAGCAGCCGCTCGCGGGTGGCCTCTTCTCGTTCGAGGTCGATGTGCCGGGCGCACCTGTCACGCCGGTGAAGCTCGGCTGATGGCGATCCTCGGCGACTGGGGCACGACGCGGCTCCGCCTGTTCCGCATCGAGGAAGGGCGGATCGTGGACCGGCTCGCCGGCCCCGGCATCGGCCAGCTCAACGCCTCGCCGGCGGAGACTCTGGCGGCGACCGTCTCGCCGTGGCGTGCCGAGGCGGAGGCCTCGGGCGTGCTGCTCTGCGGCATGGCCGGCTCGCGCAACGGCGTGCTGGAGGTGCCCTATGCGGGCTGTCCGGCGGACGTGGCGGGCTGGGCGCGCTCGACCGCCTCGGTGGACGTCGGCGCGATCCGGGTGACGGTCGCGCCGGGCCTGAGCGGCGCGAACTTCGCCGGCCGCGCCGACGTGATGCGCGGCGAGGAGACGCAGATCTTCGGCGCGGCGCGGGTCGATCCGTCGCTCGGCGTCGGGCGGCATCTGCTGGTGCTTCCGGGCACGCACAGCAAATGGGCGGAGCTGGTCGACGGACGGGTGGAACGGTTCCACACCTTCTTCACCGGCGAGTTGTTCGGCCTGCTGCGCGACCATTCGACGCTCACCCGTGCCGGCACCGACCAGTCGGGCCGCGACGAGGGCTTCGCGGCGGGTCTGGAGCGCGCCGGCACCGGCCTGATCGCCAGCCTGTTCGAGGCGCGCGCGGCGCAGCTCACCGAGGGCAAGAGCCTCGGCTGGGCGCTGGGGTTGCTCTCGGGGCTGCTGATCGGCGGCGAGATCGCGGAAGGTCTGGCGCTGATCGGCGGCGTGCCGGAGCGGCTGGTGCTGGTCGGCGATCCGGGTCTCGGCGGCATCTACGCCAGGGCCGCCGCTGCGCGGAGCGTCGAGGTGACGATGCTGGACGGCGATGCCTGTGCGCTCGCCGGTCTGGCGGTTTTGGGCGAGCAGTTCGCCGCATTGGAGGCATGATGACCATCGACGATATCCTCGCGGCCGGCGCTCCCCCCGTCGTCGCGATCCTGCGCGGCGTGAAGCCCGATGAGGTGGTGGCGATCGGCGAGGCGCTGGTCGAGGCCGGCATCCGCCTGATCGAGGTGCCGCTCAATTCCCCCGAGCCGCTGGAGGGCATCCGTCGTCTCGTCGCGGCGGTGGGCGACCGCGCGCTGTGCGGAGCCGGCACCGTGCTGGAGCCCGAGGCGGTCGACGCGGTGAAGGCGGTGGGCGGCGTGCTGATCGTCACGCCCAACACCAACGCGGCGGTGATCGCGCGCGCGGTGTCGCTGGGCATGGAGCCGATGCCGGGCTTCGCGACGCCGACCGAGGCGTTCATCGCGGCGGCGGCGGGCGCGCGCCGGCTCAAGCTGTTCCCGGCGGTCGGCTATGGCACCGGCTATCTGAAGGCGATCCGCGAGGTGCTGCCCAAGGGCGTCGCGACCTGGGCGGTCGGCGGCACGGGCGCCGGCAATATCGGCGAGTGGCTGGAGGCCGGCTGCGAAGGCCTCGGTGTCGGTGGCGGCATCTACAAGGCGGGCGACAGCGCCGAGGTGGTGGGCGAGCGCGCCCGCGCCATCGTCGCGGCGTGGAAGGCGCTCGGCTGAGATCAGCCCGTGGGGCGGCGCTCGAAGCCCTGGATCGCTTCGGGCGCGCCCTCGCTTATGGCGACGCCATCGACCCGCGCCGACGCCGGCCCGCCCCGGCAGCGCGCGATGAACGCCTCCACGGCGCCGGCTTCGCCCATCGCCAGCGCCTCGACGCTGCCGTCCGGCCGGTTGCGCACCCAGCCCGAAACCCCGAGCGACGTCGCCGTCCGCACCGTCCAGTCGCGATAGCAGACGCCCTGCACGCGGCCGTGGATGGCGAGGTGGCGGGCGATGATCGGCATGGCGGGCGTCTCCTGATCCGCGCGGGCGGGCCGCTTGCCGTGCGCCCACGCAGATGCTAGCACTCCAGACGGGTGTCGCGCGAGCGGCCGGCTTCGATGAAGGCGATCGCCCCGTGCCCCCAGCCCGGCGCCGTTCCGGCGGCCGGCACCTTAGGTTGACGTCACAATGTCGCATATCCTTTTCCGCACAGACCGCATCCGAATGGATGCAGGCGTGCGGATGGGGCGCCCGGCCGAAATGGCCCGGTACGCGAAGACGCCGGCCTGCCTTGCACCTGTTTTCATCTCCATGGCCCCCAGGCGCGTTGCGCCGGCCGGGCCATGTTTTCTTTCGCTTTCAAGCATATCGGCGCACCCGCTGCCCCAACGCGGCGGCCGGCGCGCCCGGAGAATCATAAATGACGATGCGCATGCTGATCGACGCGCGCCACCCCGAAGAGACGCGGGTCGCGGTCGCCAAGGGTAACAGGATCGAAGAGTTCGATTTCGAATCCGCCGAACGCAAGCAGCTCAAGGGCAATATCTATCTTGCCAAGGTGACGCGCGTGGAGCCGTCGCTCCAGGCCGCGTTCGTGGAGTTCGGCGGCAACCGCCACGGCTTCCTGGCCTTCTCGGAAATCCACCCGGATTATTACCAGATCCCCAAGGAGGATCGCGACGCGCTGCTGGCCGAGGAGGCCGAGGAGGCGCTGGCGCTGTCGGGCGATCATGACGACGATTACGACGATCATGAGGATCAGGCCCACGACATCGACACCGCGTCGATCGAGCGGCTCGACACCGATGGCGGCCACGAAACGCTCGACGCCGCCGAGGATCATCCCCATGAGGATGGCGACGAGGCGAAGCCCGCGCCGTCGCGTTCGGCCGGTCGCGGCGGGGATGGCGATCATGTCGAGGCGCTGCGCCGCAGCCGCCAGAACCTGCGCCGCCGCTACAAGATCCAGGACGTCATCCGCCGCCGTCAGGTGCTGCTGGTGCAGGTCGTCAAGGAAGAGCGCGGCAACAAGGGCGCGGCGCTGACCACCTATCTGTCGCTCGCCGGCCGTTACTGCGTGCTGATGCCCAACACCTCGCACGGCGGCGGCATCAGCCGGAAGATCTCGAACGTCGCCGACCGCAAGCGCCTGAAGTCGATCATGGCGGAGATGAAGCTCCCCAAGACGATGGGCTGCATCGTCCGCACCGCGGGCCTGTCGCGCACCAAGGTCGAGATCAAGCGCGACTTCGACTATCTGGCCCGCCTGTGGGACGGCATCCGCGAGGCGACGCTGTCCTCGTCGGCGCCGGCGCTGATCTACGAGGATTCGAACCTCGTGAAACGCGCGATCCGCGACATCTACACCCGCGAGATCGACGAGGTGATCGTCGAGGGCGAGACCGGATATCGCGCGGCCCGCGAATATATGAAGCTGCTGATGCCCAGCCACGCGAAGAAGATCCGGCCCTATGTGGACCCGGTTCCGCTCTTCCAGCGCTTCGGCGTCGAGGATCAGCTCACCGCGATGTACCAGCCGGTCGTGCAGTTGAAGTCCGGCGGCTATCTGGTCATCAACCCGACCGAGGCGCTGGTCTCGATCGACATCAACTCGGGCCGTTCCACCCGCGAGCACAATATCGAGCAGACCGCGACCGCGACCAACCTCGAGGCCGCGCACGAGATCGCCCGCCAGCTCCGCCTGCGCGACATGGCCGGCCTCGTCGTCATCGACTTCATCGACATGGAGAACGGATCGAACATCCGTAAGGTCGAGAAGGCGATGAAGGAGGCGCTGAAGAACGATCGCGCCCGCATCCAGGTCGGCCGCATCTCGTCCTTCGGCCTGATGGAGATGAGTCGCCAGCGCCTGCGCACCGGCGTGCTGGAGGCCTCCACCCGCATCTGCCCGCATTGCGAGGGTACCGGCTTCGTGCGCACCGCCTCGTCGGCGGGCCTGTCGGCGCTGCGCTTGCTCGAAGAGGCCGCCGCGCGCGGTCGCGGCACCCAGCTCACGCTGCGCGCCAGCCGCGAGGCGACGATCTACGTCCTCAACCGCAAGCGCGCCGAGATCATGGAGATCGAGGAGCGTTACGGCGTCGAGATCGACGTGATGCCCGATCATCATGACGAGGGCGCGCGCATGACGGTGGACATCTCCGGCCCGCCGCCGGCGCAGATGCCGAAGCTGGCGCCGCTGCCCGAGCCCGAGCCCGACGACTTCCTCGACGATATCGAGGATGAAGAGGAGGAGATCGAGGCCGAGGCCGAGGCGGAGGAAGATGCCGCCGATCGCGGCGAGCGCGCCGAGGGCGAGGGCCGCGAAGGGGGTCGCCGCCGCCGTCGCCGCCGCCGCCGTGGCGGTCGCCGCGAGGATGGCCAGCCGGAGAACGGCGCCGAGGCCGAGCATGACGAGGAAGCCGGCGCCGAGGACGACGCTGCCGAGGCGGTCGAGCCGTCCGCCGAAGCCGAGGCCGAGGCGCATCGCGAAGGCGGCCGTCGCCGTCGTCGCGGCCGTCGCGGCGGTCGCCGTCGCGAGGGTGGCGAGGCGCTCATCATCGACGCCGGCGATGTCGGCCAGGCCGCGACCGACGTGGCCGATGTGGCGCCCGAGGTGTTGACCCAGGCCGAGCCTGTCGAGGCGACGCCGGTGAGCGCGCCGGAGCCGGCCGCCGCCGAAGCCGAGGCCAAGCCGAAGAGCCGCCGCCGTCCGCGCGCCCGTGCGGCGGAGGAAGCGCCTGCGGTCGCTCCGGCCGAGCCGGTGGTCGAGGCCGCCGAGGAGGCCCCTGCGCCGAAGAAGCGTCGTGCCCCGCGCAAGAAGGCCGAAGCCGCCGAAGCCGCGCCGGAACCGGCCGTCGCCGAGGAAGCGCCCGCGCCCGCGCCCGCGCCCGCGCCGAAGCCGCGCCGCACCCGCAAGAAGGCGACGCCCGCCGCCGAAGCCCCCGTGGCCGAGGAGGCCGCTCCGGCCGAGCCCGCCAATGACGAGGCGGCGCAGGCGGACGGTGGCGACGACGGCGCGCCGCGTCGCGGCTGGTGGCAGCGCACCTTCGGCAACTGAGCCGAACGGACGTGAGCGGCCATGCCGTCTCCCCGTCGCGCACCCGATGGACCCGCTTTCAGCGCGGGTTCAGCGGGGCGGGCCGAGGAGGGGGCATGGCCGCGGCACTTTTCCGCCTGATCCGATTCTGGGCGCTGCTGCTGCTCACCGTCACGGTGGCGGCGCAGCCGGTGCTGGCTGAGGCCGCGCCGCAGATCCTGCGCGACACCGAGACGGAGACCTTCCTCAAGGATATCTCCGAGCCGCTGGCGAAATCGGCGGGCCTCGCGCCCGGCGCGCTCCAGATCGTGCTGATCCAGGATCCCGAGATCAACGCCTTCGTGGCGGGCGGGCAGATCATCTACATCCAGTCCGGCCTGATCGAGGCGGCGGACAACGCCAATGAGATCGAGGGCGTGATCGCCCACGAACTCGGCCATATCGAAGGCGGCCATATCGTCCGCAACGACGAGGGCGCGCGCCCGGCCGGCCGGATCGCGCTGCTCTCGCTGCTCGCCGGCATCGCGGCGGCGGCGGCCGGCGCGCCGGGCGCGGGCGTGGCGCTGCTGGGCGCGGGCACGACGGTCGCGCAGAGCAATTATCTCGCCTTCAGCCGCGGGCAGGAGGGTAGCGCCGACGCCTCGGCGGTGCGGCATCTCAACGAGGCGCATCTTTCCGGCAAGGGCATGATCTCGTTCTTCGGCAAGCTGCGGCAGGAGGAATATCGCCTGTCGTCGAGCTACGCCGACACCGATCCCTACGCCCAGACCCACCCGATGACCGCCGACCGCCAGGCCGCGCTGGAGGCGGACCTCAAAAAGTCGCCCTGGTGGAACACGCCGATCGATCCGGCCAAGCAGGCGCGCTTCCTGCGCATCAAGGCCAAGCTCGCGGGCTATGTGCAGGATCCCGACGTGACTCTGCGCAAGTTCCCGGAGAGCGACCAGTCGGTGCCCGCGCATTATGCCCGCGCCTATGCGTGGCACCGCGCGGCCTATCCCGATCGCGCCGACATGGAGGCGGATGCGCTGCTCCGCACGGCGCCGCTCGATCCCTATTTCAACGAGCTCAAGGGCCAGATCCTGCTGGAGAACGGCCATCCGAAGGAGGCGCTCGCGCCGCTGCGCGTCGCGGTGGCGCAGTCTGGCAGCGCGCCGCTCATCTCGGCGCTGCTCGGCCATGCGCTGCTCGCCACCGACGATCCGAAGAATTTCGCCGAGGCCGAGAAGGTGCTCAGGCTCTCGGTCGCCAAGGATCGGGAAGATCCGCTCGCCTGGTATGCGCTCGGCACCGTCTACGCGCAGCGCGGCGACGAGGCCCATGCCGCGCTCGCGACGGCCGAGCGCTATGCCATGGACGGCAACGACACGCTCGCGCGGTCCAATGCGGAGACCGCGCTGCGCGGCATCAAGCAGGGCACGCCCGACTATCTGCGCGCCGAGGACATCGCGGTGACCGCGCGCAACAATCTGGACAGCAGGACGCGACACAAATGAACTGGAAGAATATCGCCGGCGGCGGCGCGGCGGCGGCGGTGGGCGCGATCGCGGCGGTGGCGGCGATGCACGGGCTCGATCTGCGCAAGGCGCCCGATCGGGGGGCCTATATCCGCACCTATCTGCTCGAACATCCCGAGGTGATCCCCGAGGCGATGGAGCGCTTGCAGGACAAGCAGACCGCCAGCCTGATCGCCGCGCATCGCGGCGCGATCGAGACGCCCTTCCCCGGCGCGGTGGCGGGCAACCCGAAGGGCGACGTCACGCTGGTCGAATATTTCGACTACGCCTGCGGCTATTGCCGGGCGAGCGTGGCGGACGTGGACAGGCTGATCGCGGCCGATTCCAACATCCGGGTGGTCTACAAGGAGCTGCCGATCCTCTCGGCCTATAGCGATCGCGCGGCGCGGATGAGCCTCGTCGCGGCGCAGGCGGGCAAGTTCTCCGCCTATCACCATGCGCTCTACGGCGAGGGCGCGCTCGACGACGCCAAGATCGACCGCGCGGCGAAGAGCGTCGGCCTCGATGCCAAGGCCGCCGACAGCCCCGCGATCGCCCGCGAGATCGAAACCAATCTGGACCTCGCGCGCAGCCTCCGTCTGTCCGGCACGCCCACCTTCGTGGTCGGCGACACGATGCTCAACGGCGCGGTCGGCTATGACGGGCTGAAGGACGCGATCGCGAGGACGCGGGCGGCGCGCAAGGCCTAGACGGCTTCGCGCCGGAAGCAGTGGGCGGCATGGTCGTTGACGATGCCGGTCGCCTGCATCCACGCATAGACGATCGTCGGCCCGACGAACTTGAAGCCGCGCGCCTTGAGCGCCTTCGAGACCGTCTCGGAAAGCGCGGTCTTCGCGGGCAGCACATGACCGTCGCCCACGAGCGGCTTGCCGCCGGTGAAGGACCAGCAGAAGCCTGAGAAATCCTCGCCCTTGTCGCGCATCGCCAGGAAGGCGCGGGCGCCGCCGATGGTCGCCTCGATCTTGGCGCGCGAACGGATGATGCCGGCGTCGCCGAGCAGCCGCACGATGTCGTCCTCGCCGAAGCGGGCCACGGCCTCGGGATCGAAGCCGGCGAAGCCCGCGCGGAACGCCTCGCGCTTGCGCAGCACGGTGATCCACGCGAGCCCCGCCTGAAACCCGTCGAGCATCAGCTTTTCCCACAGCGCGCGCGAATCGCGCTCGGGCACGCCCCATTCGGTGTCGTGATAGGCGCGCATCTGCGGATCGTTCCCGGCCCAGGCGCAGCGCGGATGGTCGTGGGTCATGAGAATTCCTTCCAAGGTCAGGCGGCGGGCGTCCTGAGCGGCTCGCCCGCGAAGAAGGCGGCGAGGTTGGCGAACAGCATCGCCACCATGCGCTGCACGGCGTCCTGCGTGGAGCCGGCGGTGTGGGGGGTGAAGACGGTGTTGGGCACGCCGGCCCAGCGCGCCGCGGGTGTCGGCTCGGTCTCGAACACGTCGAGCGCGCCGCCGCCGAGGCGGCCATCCTTCAGCGCCGCGATCAGCGCATCCTCGTCGACGAGGCTCCCGCGCGCGACGTTGACCAGCAGGCCCTCCGGCCCCAGCGCCTCGATCACCTCGGCCGAGATCAGCCGGGCATTGCCCGCATGGGCGCGCGCCGCGACGACGAGGATCTCGCTCTCCCGCGCGAGCGCGACGAGGCTCTCCGCGCGGGGCCATGGCGCGTCGGGCTTGGGGTTCGGCCCCCACCAGCCGATCCGCATCCGCATCGCCTCCGCCCGCCGCGCGACGGCCGCGCCGATGTCGCCCAAACCGACGACGCCCAGCGTCGCGCCGGCGAGCGAGCGGGTGAAGGCGCGCTGGTGCGGGTTCCACGTCCCGTCGCGCACCGTCCGGTCGCCGGCGACGATCTGGCGGCGGTGGCCGAGGATCAGCCCGATCGCATGATCCGCCACATCCTCGTCATTGGCGCCGGGCGCATGGGTGACGGCGAGGCCCCGCGCCCTGGCCCAGCCCACGTCGATGCCGTCATAGCCGACCGTGAAGCAGGCGATCAGGCCGAGCTTCGGCATCCGCTCGACCAGCGCGGTGTCGAGCGGCGTCTCCCCGATCACCACCAGCGCGCGCGCCTCGGCGATGCGGGCATGGCTCTTCTCCTCCCAGAGCGGCAGCACGTCATACTGCGCCGACAGCAGGGGAAGGACGCGCGCCAGCACCGGGGCGGCGACGAGGATGACGGGCTTGCCGGGCGAAGGGGACGGAGTCGACGAAGTTGACACGCAGGAAGCCTTTCTCATTTCTCCGCGCCCACGGCCTTCCCCCATGTCCGCGCCACGGTGTAGCCGAGATAGCCGGTTCCGAAGAGGGCATAGAGCGGTTCGGGGATGGCGGCGAGATAGGCCGCGATCGCGCGCGTCATCAGGGCGGCGACATCCGGCCGGGCGGCGGCGATCCCCGCCATCGGGAAGGCGCCGAGCAGCAGCGCGTACATCACATAGAGGAAGGCGGGCCGCGCGCGGCTGGTGAAGCGGTCGGCGGACTGCTCCTCGGCGAGCAGCGGGGCGGGGGGCAGGCTCGCCATCTCAGCCGACCCGGTTGGCGAGCCAGCCGTAGAGGAAGGCCTCGTCGGCGGGCCGCGTCTCGGCGAGCGCGATGTAGCGCGCGCCCTGAAGCGCATCGAGCGCCTTCACCAGCACCGTCCCGGCGGCTGGCCCACGCGTGCGGAGAAAGGCTTTCAGCGCGGCGAGCGTGGCGGCGTCGACCGCGCCTGAGGCGGGGATGTCGGCATAGTCCGCGCCGTTGCGGTTGAGCGCGTTGAGCGCCCGGCGGAGGAAAGCGGCGGCGGTGCCGGTGCCCATGTTGACGCCGGTGTCGAACAGCTCGGCCGCGACCGTGGGGCAGAGATCGGCGATCCGGTCGAGCCCGGGCTTCGTCCAGTAATCGGCGCGGTAGATGGCGACGGCGCTGTCGCGGGGGAGCTTCGCCATGTCGCCCTTGTAGCCATGCGCGCGGGCGACGGCCTCGCTGATCCCGAAGCGAGTCGGCCCGCCCTTGTCGGCGGGCCGCGCGCTGTAGCCGCCCTCGCGCTGGATCAGCTCGTCGATGAGATTGCTGGCGTCCATGAACCTGCTCCTCGAAGATGGAGCCGATTCATATAACCAGATCGGTTCGTGTAGGAAAATGAATTTTGCGCGGACGTGCGCGATGCCCCGCAAAATGGAGGCATTGCGGGTGCGAATCGGGAACGGGAAAAGGATCGCGAACAGGCGATCGTGAAAGAGACTGGGGTCCGGTGAGGGAAGGATGGTCGGGGCGACAGGATTCGAACCTGCGACCCCCAGACCCCCAGTCTGATGCGCTACCAGGCTGCGCTACGCCCCGACCTAGGCGGCGGCCATTAGGCGACCGTCACGCGCTTGGCAAGCGGGCAAAACAGCCGCGCCTTGCATGGGGCGGCAGCGGCATGGTAGGCGCCCGCCCTCCACATGGGCTGCTTTTCACATCCGAACGAGCGCCCCAGCCAGGCCGAACCGAACGATGTTCTCGTCCCCAGCTTATGCCCAGACTATAGGCTCCGCGCCCGGCGCGACCGGTTTTGCGGCCTATTCCGGTTTCATCCCCATCGTCCTGATGGTGGTGATCTTCTATTTCCTGCTCATCCGCCCGCAGCAGGCCCGCGCCAAGCAGCACAAGGCGATGATCGAAGGCGCCAAGAAGGGCGACGTCGTCATCACCGGCGGCGGCCTGGTCGGTCGCGTCATCAAGGTCGATGGTGACGAGGTCGAGGTCGAACTCGCGCCCAGCGTCCGCGTCCGCGCGATCAAGTCCACGCTCACCGAGGTGCGCGGGACGACCAAGCCCGCGAACGATTGAGGGGGCTGAGGGGGCCATGCTCGATTTCCCGCGCTGGAAGATCGCCTCGATCATCGGGGTGCTGCTGATCGGCATCCTGCTCGCCGTGCCGAGCCTGATGCCCGAGACGACGGCGAAGCAACTGGGGCTCGGCTTCGCGCCGCGCATCAATCTCGGCCTCGATCTGGCCGGCGGCAGCCATATCCTGCTCGAAGCGGATACGGCCGACGTCGCCAAGACGCGCCTTGCCGCGATGGAGGATACGATCCGCGGCGAGATGCGGCGGATGAGCCCGCAGATCGCGATCGGGGATATCTCGACGGCCAATGGCGCGCTCAGTTTCTTCGTGCGCGATCCCGCGCAGGTCGACGCGGCGGTGGAGAAGATCCGCACACTGACCGCGCCGGTGGGCTCCACCGGCCAGCGCGACTGGGACGTGCGCGTGGTCGATTCGACCCGCATCGTGATGACGCCGACCAAGGGCGGCATCGACCAGTTCGTCAATCAGGCGATGGAGGGCGCGACCGATATCGTCCGCAAGCGCATCGACGCGCTCGGCACCAAGGAGCCGACGATCGCGCGCCAGGGCGCCGACCGCATCCTCGTCGAGGTGCCCGGCGTCGGCGATCCGACCCAGTTGAAGGCGCTGATCGGCAAGACCGCCAAGCTGGAGTTCAAGCTGGTCGACACGCAGGCCGATCCGGCCAAGGTGGCAGCCGGACAGGCGCCGGTGGGCGATCAGATCCTGCATTATGAGAATGGCGCGCCGATCGCGGTCGTGCGTCAGGCGATCATCACCGGCGCGGACCTGAAGACCGCCAAGCAGGATTACGACCAGAACAACGAGGCCGTCGTCGCGATCGGCTTCAACAGCCGCGGCGCGCGCTCCTTCGCGGAGACGACCCAGCAGAATGTCGGCAAGCCCTTCGCGATCATCCTCGACAATGTCGTGCTGTCGGCGCCGCGCATCAACGAGCCGATCCTCGGCGGATCGGCGTCGATCTCGGGCAGCTTCACGGTGCAGTCGGCGCAGGCGCTGGCGATCTCGCTCCAGTCGGGCTCGCTGCCGATCGCGCTGAAGACGGTGGAGGAGCGCACCGTGCTCGCCTCGCTCGGCGCGGATTCGATCCATGCCGGCGTGATCGCCTCGGCGATCGCGGTGGTCGGCGTGGTGATCTTCATGTTCGTCACCTATGGCCGTTTCGGCGTCTATGCGAACCTCGCGGTCATCATCAACGTGCTGGTGATCCTCGGCGGCATGGCGCTGCTGAATGCGACGCTGACGCTGCCGGGCATCGCGGGCTTCGTGCTGACGATCGGCACCGCGGTCGACGCCAACGTGCTCATCAATGAGCGTATCCGGGAGGAGCGCCGGCGCGGGCGCAACGTCATCCAGGCGGTGGAGCTGGGCTATAGCGAGGCCAGCCGCACCATCTTCGAGGCGAACGTGACGCACGCCATCTCCGGGCTCATCATGCTCATCCTGGGCTCCGGTCCGGTGAAGGGTTTCGCCGTGGTGCTGCTGCTCGGCATCGCGACGTCGGTGTTCACCGCCGTGATCTTCACGCGGATGATGGTCGCGATCTGGCTCCGCCGGGCGCGTCCGCAAGCCATTCATATCTGAGGCGACCCACATCATGCGCCTGCTCAAGATCGTTCCCGACAACACCAATATCGGCTTCGTGAAGCTGCGCGGCTGGGCCTTCGGGCTCACCCTGCTGCTCACCATCGCGGCCGGCGTGCTGGTCGGCGTGCGCGGCCTCAACTTCGGCGTCGACTTCGTCGGCGGCGTCTCGATCGAAACCAAGTTCGACGGCGCCGCGCCGCTCGGCGGGATGCGCCACATCGTCGATAATCTCGGCGTCGGCCAGGCCCAGCTCCAGCCCTTCGGCGACGGCACCACCGTCGACATCCGCCTGCCGGTGCCGCACTCGACCGACGAGGGCGCCACCAACGCGATGGTCGCCAAGGTGGAGGCGGCGCTCAAGGCCCAATATCCGAGCGTCCGCTTCAATCAGGTGCAGACCGTCTCGGGCAAGGTTTCGGGCGAGCTGGTCCAGAAGGGCGTGCTGGCGGTGGTGGTGGCGATCACCTGCATCGCGCTGTTCGGCATCGTCCGCTTCGAATGGCAGTTCGGCGTGGCGACCTTCGTGTCGATCTTTCACGACGTGCTGATGACGCTGGGCTTCTTCGCGCTGACCCAGTTGGAGTTCGACCTCAACATCATCGCGGCGGTGCTGACGATCATCGGCTACTCGATCAACGACAAGATCGTGATCGACGATCGTATCCGCGAGAATATGCGGAAATACCGCCAGATGCCGCTCGGCGAGCTGATCGACCTCTCGGTCAACGAGACGCTGCCGCGCACCGTGATGACCTCGCTGACGATCATCCTCGCGCTCGCCTCGCTGCTGCTGTTCGGCGGCGAAGTGCTGCGCGGCTTCACGGCGGCGATGATCCTGGGCGTCGTGGTCGGCACCTATTCGTCGATCTATGTTTCGTCCTCGCTGTTGATCTCGCTCGGCCTCGACAAGTCCCGCTTCCGGCAGATGGCGGCGGCGACCGACAAGAAGAAGGCGGGCCGCGACCGCGCCGAGCGGATCGCGCCGAAGCCCTGACATGGCGAAATTCTCCCCCGATCCCGTCGCCGCCGGCCCGGCCATTCGCGGCTTTTCCGGCGGCGGCTTCAGGATCGACGAGCAGGTCTATGCCGAGGGCGTGCTGCTGACCCCGGAGACGGCGGTGGCGTGGCAGGCGCCGGCGGTCGACGCGCTCGACCTTGACGCCATCGCGCCGCTGCTGGCGCGCGAGCCGGCGGCCGAATTTCTCCTGCTCGGCACCGGGGCGGCGCTGCGCCGTCCGTCGCCCGCCTTCGCCGCCGCGCTGGAGGCGAAGGGCATCGGGCTCGAGGTGATGGACAGTCGCGCCGCCGCCCATGCCTGGGGCGTGCTGCGCGCCGAGGGCCGCGAGATCGTCGCCGCGCTGATGCGGCTGGACCGCTAGCGCCCCGCCAGTCCGGCGAGGTGATCGCGCAGCGCCAGCGCGTTCGCATCCCATGTGAAACGCTCGGCCGCCGCGCGGACGGAGGCCGGGTCCGGCGGGAAGGCGAGCAGGTCCGCCACGGCCGCCGCGATCGCCGCCGGATCGCGCGCGACGATTCGCCCGGCGGCGGGCCGGTCGACCAGTTCCCGCGCGCCGCCCACGTCGCTGATGACCACCGGCGTGCCGCAGGCGAGCGATTCGACCCAGGCGTTGGCCAGCCCCTCCGACGAGGACGCCAGCACGCCGACATCGGCCGCCGCCGCGAGCGCGGGCAGCGCCTCATGCGGGCGGGGGCCGAGCAGCATCACCCGGTCGCTCAGCCCCCGTGCCGCCGCTTGGGCCTCCAGCGCGGCGCGTTCGGGGCCTTGGCCGACGATCATCAGCGTGCCGCGCGGCAGCCGCGCCAGCGCCTCGATGACGAGCGCATGGCCCTTGCGCGGGATCAGTGCCCCGACCGACAGCAGCAGCGGCCCAGAGATGCCCAGAGCGGCCTTGGCGGCCTCGCGATCCGCCACAGGGCGGAAGCGGGCGAGGTCGACGCCGGTATAATGGATGCGGATGCGCTCGCCCGGCAGGCCCAGCGCCACCATGTCGTTGCGCAGCGCCGCGCTCACCGCGAGCATTCCCGCCGCGCCGCGCCCGGCATCGGCGACCTGCCCGCGCGTCCAGTGCCGGCGGCCCCAATGGTGGATGTCGGCGCCGCGGGCCTTGATCGAGACGGGCACGCCCAGCGCCTCGCCCAGCCGGGTCGCGGCCGGGCCGTCGGGGAAGAAGAATTCCGCGTCGATCACGTCGAAGGGGAAGCGCCGGCGCATGTCGGTCAGGAACGGGGTCAGCGCGCGCACCATCGCGCCCGGATTGAAACCGCCCAGCCCCGGCATCGCGGTGAAGCGCGGGCGGTGGAGGGGGAGGCCCTTCCACATCTCGTCCGCCGGCAGCGTCGCGAGCGCCTTCCAGCGCGGATGGCGGGCGAGCGGCCCCGGCGGCAGGCCCACCGGCGCCACCACCTCCACCTCCACGCCGGGCAGGCCTGCGAGGCCCAATGTCTGCCGTTCGACGAACACGCCGAAGGTCGGCCGTGTCTCGTCCGGGAACAGGGTGGAGAGGGTCAGCACGCGCAACATGGCTCGCCTTGTGCCATCAAACCGTTAAGAGCGCATTCAGGCCGGCAGCGAAACTGTCCGGCCTCGCCATCGGCCCATCATCCGGGCCGCTTCCCTCATTCGGATCGAGCCGCTAAGAGCATCGTCATGCTGCGTTCCGCCACCCGCCCGCTCCTCCTCGTGGCCCTTGCCGCGATCGCCTTTGCGCCCCTCGCCAGTTGTGCCGGCGGCGGCAAGAAGAAGGCGGATACCCGCTTCATCGCCCGCGATGTGGACACGCTCTACACGCTGGCCCGCGATCGTCTGGACCGGCGCCAATACAAGATCGCCGCCCAGCTCTTCGACGAGGTGGAGCGCCAGCATCCCTATTCGATCTGGGCGCGCCGCGCCGAGCTGATGAGCGCCTACAGCTATTATCTGGCGCGCGACTACAACGCCTCGATCGCCTCGGCGCAGCGCTTCCTGTCCATCCACCCCGGCAACCGCGACGCGCCCTACGCCTATTACCTGATCGCGATCGATTATTACGAGCAGATCAACGACGTCACCCGCGACCAGAAGATCACCCAGCAGGCGCTCGACGCGCTGGGCGAACTGATCCGCCGCTACCCGGATTCGCGCTACGCCGCCGATGCCCGCCTCAAGACCGATCTCGTCAACGATCACCTCGCCGGCAAGGAGATGGAGATCGGCCGCTTCTACCAGCGGCGCGGCCAGTGGCTGGCGGCGATCATCCGCTTCCGCGTCGTGGTCGACAAATATCAGACGACCACCCACGTCCCCGAGGCGCTGGAGCGGCTGACCGAATCCTATCTCGGGCTGGGCGTGCCGGTGGAGGCCGAGAAGGCCGCCGCGGTGCTGGGCAACAACTATCCCGGCTCCAAATGGTATCAGCGCGCCTACACGCTCATCACCAAGAAGGCGCCCCAGACGGTGGGCCGCCATCACGGCCAGCATGAGCCCAGGCAGAAGAAGCACCACAAGGACAAGTCGGAGAAGTGAGCCCCGGCGGGCGAGCGCCTGCCGATGCTTTTTGTTCATGGCCTGTTCTCATTCGCGCGATGATCGCGTAGAGAGGGGCCATGCTGATCCGTCTCGCCATCCGCGACGTCGTGCTGATCGAGGCGCTGGACCTCGATTTCACCGCGGGTCTCGGCGCGCTTACCGGCGAGACGGGGGCGGGCAAGTCGATCCTGCTCGATGCGCTCGGGCTGGTGCTCGGCCAGCGGGCGGACAGCGGGCTGGTGCGCCACGGCGCGTCGCAGGCGGTCGTCACCGCGAGCTTTGATCCGGGTGAGGATGCGGTCGTGGCCGGCCTGCTCGCCGAAAACGGGCTGACGGGCGAACCCGGCGAGCCGCTGATCGTGCGGCGCATCGTGAAGGCCGATGGCGGCAGCCGTGCCAGCATCAACGACCAGCCCGCCTCCGCCGCGCTGCTGCGCGAACTGGGCGGGCGGCTGGTCGAGATCCACGGCCAGCATGACGATCGCGGCTTGCTCAACGCGCGCGGCCATCGCGCGCTGCTCGATGCTTTCGGTCGCTTCGATCTCGCGCCGCTCGGCGAGGCCCACGCCCGCTGGCGCGCCGCCGAGGCCGGGCTGGCGCAGGCGCGGGCCGATCTCGAAGGCGCCGAGCGGGATCGCGAATGGCTGGAACATGCCGTCCGCGAGTTGACCACGCTGGCTCCCGAGCCCGGCGAGGAGGAGGTGCTCGCCGGGGAGCGCGCCGCCATGCAGAAGGGCGCGCGGCTGGCCGAGGATATGGCCGGCGTCTCCCAGCATCTCGATGGATCGGACGGCGCGCTGGCGGCGCTGCGGCAGGCGGCGCGGCGGCTCGACCGGGTGGCGCACGAGCATGAGGCGCTGGCCTCCGCGCTGGCCGCGCTCGACCGCGCGGTGATCGAGGCGGCCGAGGCCGGGGAGGCGCTGGAGGCGGCGGCACAGGCGCTCGCCTTCGATCCCGAGCGGCTCGACCGGATCGAGACGCGGCTGTTCGATCTGCGCGGGGTGGCGCGCAAGCATCGCGTCCAGCCCGACGAACTCGCGGCGCTGGCGGAGGAGCTGTCCGAGCGCCTGGCCCGCATCGAGGCGGGGGGCGAGGGGCTGGCGGCGCTGGAGCGCGCCGTGAAGGCCGCCCGCGCGGTCTATGAAGAGGAAGCGGGCGCGCTGTCGGCCGCGCGGCATGAGGCGGCGGGGCGGCTCGACCGGGCGGTGGCGGAGGAGCTGGCGCCGCTCAAGCTCGACGCCGCGCGATTCCGCACCTCGATCGAGCGGCTGCCCGAATCGCAATGGAGCGCCGAGGGGCGCGACCGGGTGGAGTTCCTGATCTCGACTAATCCGGGCGCCCCCTTCGCGCCGCTGGCCAAGATCGCGTCCGGCGGCGAGCTGTCGCGCTTCATCCTCGCGCTCAAGGTGTCGCTGGCGGAGGCGGCGGGCGCGCGCACGATGATCTTCGACGAGATCGACCGGGGCGTCGGCGGCGCGGTGGCCTCGGCGATCGGCGATCGGCTGGCGCGGCTCTCGGCCAAGGCGCAGTTGCTGGTGGTGACGCACAGCCCGCAGGTGGCGGCGCGCGCGGATCGGCAACTGCTCATCGCCAAGAGCCATGACGGCACCGTCACGCGCACCGGCGTCCGCCTGCTCGACGCGGCCGAGCGGCGCGAGGAGATCGCGCGGATGCTCTCCGGCGCCGAAGTGACCGACGAAGCGCGCGCGCAGGCCGGGCGGCTGCTGGTCGCCTGAAACGGGGGACGGCCTGGCGCGAAAGGGCGAAGATGTTTCCCCGATCTCAGCCCCTGGAGAATGAAGAAAGCGGTCTTGCCAAGGGGCGGATCGGCCATTTACGGACCGGTCGCCCTGCGCATGGCAGATATTCCGATCGTGCGCACGGCATTCGATATTGCACCATTCTTTATCTCCATCATCGAAAGAGGAAAGCGATCATGGCCGACGGCACTTTCACCACCAAAGACGGCACGATCATTTCCTACAAGGACTGGGGTTCGAAGGATGCCCAGCCGCTCGTCTTCCATCATGGGTGGCCGCTCAGCGCCGATGACTGGGATGCGCAGATGATGTTCTTCCTGGAGAAGGGCTATCGGGTGATCGCGCACGACCGGCGCGGCCATGGCCGTTCGAGCCAGACCGACACCGGCAACGAGATGGACACCTATGCGGCCGACGTCATCGAGCTGGCGGCGAAGCTGGATCTCCGCAACGCCATCCATATCGGCCACTCCACCGGCGGCGGCGAGGTTGCCCGCTACGTCGCGCGCGCCGAGCCGGGCCGCGTTGCCAAGGCGGTCCTAATCGGTGCCGTCCCGCCGCTGATGCTGAAGACCGAGGCCAATCCCGGCGGGCTGCCGATCGAGGTGTTCGACGGTTTCCGCGCCGCTCTGGTCGCCAATCGGGCGCAGTTCTTCCACGATGTGCCGGCCGGCCCCTTCTACGGCTTCAACCGCGAGGGTGCGCAGGTGAAAGAGGGCATTATCCTCAATTGGTGGCGGCAGGGCATGATGGGCGGCGCCAAGGCCCATTATGACTGCATCAAGGCCTTCTCCGAAACGGACTTCACCGGGGATCTGAAGGCGATCGAGGTGCCTGTGCTGGTGATGCACGGGACGGACGATCAGGTCGTGCCTTATGCCGATTCCGCCCCTCTTTCGGTGAAGCTCCTGAGGAACGGGACGCTCAAGAGCTACGAAGGCCTGCCGCATGGCATGTGTACGACCCACGCCGACATCATCAACGCCGATCTGCTCGCGTTCATCCAGGGCTGAACGCCTGCTTTCGATCACCGGGCGCGACAGGGCGCCCGGTGAGTGGCGGTGTCGTCCGGCCGCACCGGCGACGCCGACCGGCGGAATATTCGTGCAGGCGATGGATGTCCGCGCGTCGGGTCGTCGCGGGAGATGCTCCCATCGACGATCGCGATCGTAATTGCGGGGGAAATTGGCGCGCCCGGAACGATTCGAACGTCCGACCCTCAGATTCGTAGTCTGATGCTCTATCCAGCTGAGCTACGGGCGCGCTGTGGAGGCGGGCTGTTAGATCGGCTGGGGGCGGACTGCAACCCTTTTGTCGCCATCCGCCCCAAAATTGTCGCTCAGCCCAGATTGTCCGCCATCTCCGCCAGCTCCAGCCAGCGCATCTCGGCGGCGTCCTTCTTCTCGCGCGTGGTCTCGATCGCCTTCATCAGCGTGTCGAATCGCGTCGGGTTCTTGGCGAAGAGATCGGGATCGGCCAGCGCCGCCTCGTCGCGGGCGATGGCGGCTTCCAGCTTCTCGATCTCGCCCGGCAGCATGTCGAAGTCGCGCTGGTCCTTGTAGCTGAGCTTGGACTTTTTCGGCGGCGCGGCGGCGGCCTGTGGCGCATCTGCTTTGGGAGCAGAGGGGCGCTTCGGTTCCGCCTTGGGTGCGCGGCGCTTGGCCCAGTCGTCATAGCCGCCGACCACCACATCGACCTTGCCCGAGCCGTCGAGGCCGAGCGTGATCGTCACGGTGCGGTCAAGGAAGTCGCGGTCGTGGCTGACGAGCAGGACGGTGCCGTCATAGTCCGAGATCACCTCCTGCAAGAGGTCCAGCGTCTCCATGTCGAGATCGTTGGTCGGCTCGTCGAGCACCAGCAGGTTGGACGCACGGGCGAACTCGCGGGCGAGCAGCAGGCGCGAGCGCTCGCCGCCGCTGAGCGAGCCGATCTTGGCCTCGGCGATCGAGGGATCGAACAGGAACTCCTTGAGATAGCCCTGCACATGCTTCTTGGTGCCGAGCACGTCGATCCAGTCGCCGCCGTCGGCCAGCACGTCGCGGACGCGCTTCTCGGGCGCCATCAGCTTGCGTTGCTGGTCGATGACGACGCCGTTCAGCGTCTTGGCCTGCACGATCGTGCCCTCGTCGGGCTGGATCTCGCCGGTGAGCAGCTTGAGCAGCGTGGACTTGCCAGCACCATTCGCGCCGACGATGCCGATCCGGTCGCCGCGCTGCACGCGCAGCGTGAAATCCTTGATGATCGTGCGATCACCGAAGCGCTTGGTCACGCCCTTGGCGTCGATGACGGTCTTGGAGCGCGCGTCGTCGGTCGCGGTGGCGAGCGCGGCGGTGCCTTGCGGTCCGACCATCGCCTTCCTCGCGGCGCGCATCTCCATCAGCTTGGCGAGCCGGCCCTGGTTGCGGCGGCGGCGCGCCGTCACGCCTCGCTGGAGCCAATGCTCCTCCAGCTTCAGCTTCGCGTCGAGGCGCTGGGCGTTGCGCTCCTCCTCGGCATAGACCTGCTCGGTCCACGCTTCGAAGCCGCCATAGCCGATCTCGGCACGGCGCACGCCGCCACGGTCCAGCCACAGCGTCTGGCGGGTGAGGCGGGTGAGGAAGGCGCGGTCGTGGCTGATGACGACGAAGGCGCCGGTGAAGCGCGCCAGCCACTCCTCCAGCCACTCGATCGCGGCGAGGTCGAGATGGTTGGTCGGCTCGTCGAGCAGCAGCACGTCGGGCTCCTGCGCCAGCGCGCGGCAGATCGCGGCGCGTCGGCGCTCGCCGCCCGATGCAGTGTCGGAGGAGCGGTCGAGATCGATGCCGAGCTGGTCGGCGATCGCCTCCACTTCGTGCGGCAGCGGCGCGTCGGGGGCGGAGAGGGCGTAATCGCGCAGCGTCGCGAAGCCGGTCAGCGCCGGCTCCTGTTCCAGCAGGATGACGCGCGTGCCGGGCACGATGGTGCGGCGGCCCTCGTCCGAATCGAGCTTGCCGGCGATCAGCTTCAGCAGCGTCGTCTTGCCCGCGCCGTTGCGGCCGATCAGCGCGAGGCGGTCGCGCTGGCCGATGTGGATGTCGAGGTGCCGGAAGAGCCAGCCGGAGCCCTGGACGACGCCAAGGTCTTCATAGGAAAGAACGGGTGCAGCCATGATGGTGCGGAGCTAGGGCATGACGCGCCGAAATGGTAGCCATGCGATGCGCCGGGGCCACAGCCCGTCGAGAATGGCGTCTGTCCCAATATGGGCTCGGCATTCACGGCTTGTTCAAGCCTTCATGGCTATGCGAGCCCCATGCGGATGAGACGGTATCTGTTGTGTGTGCCTTTGCTCGTCGTCGGCCTGTCGGCCGCCGATGCCGGCCCGCGCCGTCCGCCCGACCAGTATCGCGCGCGCGAGGCGATGCGCGAGGGCGCGCGCCCGTTGCGCGATATCCAGCAGCAGTGGCAGCACGGGATGCGCGGCTACGACTATCTCGGTTCGGACTATGACGCGGGCTCGGGCAATTACCGGTTGAAGTTCATGCGCGACGGATCGGTGAGCTGGATCGACGTGGATGGCCGTACCGGCCAGGAGGTTGGCCGCTCGCCCCGCTGAGGGCTTTCCGGGCCGCGCAACCCACTCGTTGCTTGCCCGTTCATCTTTGCCGCGCCAGATAGGCGGCAAGGAACAGGGAAAGGCCCAGGCACATGCGCATTCTCGTCGTCGAGGACGAACCCACGCTCGGGCGGCAGCTCCGGGCCACGCTGGAGGGCGCGGGCTATGCCGTCGATCTCGCGACCGATGGCGAGGACGGGCATTATCTGGGCTCCACCGAGAATTATGACGCGATCATCCTCGATCTCGGACTGCCCGAGGTCGACGGGCTGACCGTGCTCGACCGCTGGCGCAAGGAGGGCAAGGACATGCCCGTGCTCGTGCTGACCGCGCGCGATAGCTGGTCGGATAAGGTGGCGGGCCTCGATGCCGGCGCCGACGACTATCTCGCCAAGCCGTTCCAGACCGAAGAGCTGATCGCCCGCCTGCGCGCGCTGATCCGCCGGGCGTCGGGCAATGCCTCCTCCGAGCTGGTGGCGGGCGATGTCCGCCTCGACACGCGCTCGGGCAAGGTGACCAAGGCGGGCGAGCCGGTGAAGCTCACCGCGCAGGAATATAAGCTGCTCAGCTACCTGATGCACCACAAGGGCAAGGTGGTGAGCCGCACCGAGCTGATCGAGCATATCTACGATCAGGATTTCGATCGCGACTCCAACACCATCGAAGTGTTCGTGACGCGCATCCGCAAGAAGCTCGGCACCGATATCATCACCACCATCCGGGGGCTGGGCTACAGCCTTGAAGAGTCCGACGCCGCCAACGCCTGAGCCCGGCCCGGACGCCGCGCCCGCCGGCGATCCCCGCCGGCGCGAGCGCTGGTGGATCGGCCCGCTCAACATGCTGCGCATCATCGCCTTCCTGCGCCCACGGGGCCGGGAATGGCGGGGCAGCGCGCGGATCACGGGGTCGCTCACCCGCCGCATGATCGGCATGGCGGCGCTGTGGATCATGCTGCTGCTCGCCGGCGGCGACGTGGCGCTGGACCGCGTGCTGACCGGCGCGATCACGCGGAATTTCGACGATTCGCTCCAATATGTGCTGAACTCGATGATCCTCCAGTCGGAGATCGGGCCGGACGGGGAGGTGCGCTTCAGCCGCCCGCTCGCCGACCAGCGCTTCCTGGAGCCCTATTCGGGCCTCTACTGGCAGGTGTCCGGCAAGGGGCATGACGTCTTCCCGTCCCGCTCGCTGTGGGACCAGACGCTCAGCGTCGACATGGCCCACGCCTATCCCGACATCCACGCCTATGACAGCCAGCAGTTCCGCGACGAGCCGCTGCGCGTGGTCGAGCGCGACGTGAAGCTGCCGGGATCGTCGGTGACGTGGCGCTTCCAGGTCGCGCAGAGCCGTGACGTGCTGGACGGCCAGATCAAGGTGCTGCGCCGGACGATGATCCGCAGCTTCGCCATCCTCGGGCTTGGCCTCATCCTGCTGTCGGCGCTCCAGATCGTCTATGGCCTGTGGCCGCTGCGCCGGGTGCGCCTCGCGATCGCGGCGGTGCGCTCGGGACGGGCGGCGCGGGTCGACGTCGCGCTGCCGCTTGAGATCCGCCCGATGGTGGAGGAGCTGAACGACCTGCTCGCCCACAACGAGAAACAGGCCGAGGAGGCGCGCACCCATGCCGGCAACCTCGCCCATGCGCTGAAGACGCCGCTGACCGTCGTGATGAACGCGGTGACGGCGGGCGCGCCCGATCTGCCGCAGACGGTGATGCGCGAGGCGCGGACGATGCGCCGGCAGGTGGACCATCACCTCGCCCGCGCCCGCGCCGTCGGCCGGCGCGGATCGGCGCAGAGCCGCGCGGATGTCTGGGCCTCGCTGACGGCGGTGAGCCATGCGGTCGACCGGCTCTTCCCGGAGGTGGTGATCGATCTGGACGGCACGCGCGGCCTCGCGGTCCGGGTGGAGCGGCAGGATCTGGACGAACTGCTCGGCAACCTCATCGAGAATGCCGCCAAATATGGCGGCGGGCGCGTGTTCGTGACCGTGCAGCAGCAGGACGACCGCGTCGAGATACTGGTCGAGGACGACGGGCGCGGCATCCCCGAGGCGGAGCGCGAGAAGATCTTCGAGCGCGGCGCCCGGCTCGACACCGGCAAGCCGGGCACCGGCCTCGGCCTCGCCATCGTGCGCGACGTGGCGGAGATATACGGCGGGCAGGTGGCGCTGGAAGAGAGCGAGGATCTGGGCGGGCTGCTCGTGCGGCTCGGCCTGCCGCTCAGCACCTGACGGGCGATCGTTCAGGAAAACGGAACGCGGCGATCAGTCGCGGGCCATCGATATGGCCAAACATGCTGGGTAGACGGCCCCATTCCCCGCACCCCTGACAAGGGCGAGGCGGATATCCCTTGCGGAGTGACGGATATGGGCATGCTCGTCGACGGTCAGTGGCACGATGTCTGGTACGAGACCAAGTCGACCGGCGGGCGCTTCGTCCGCAAGGATGCGGCCTTCCGCAACTGGATCACCGCCGACGGCAGCGCCGGGCCGAGCGGCGAGGGCGGGTTCAAGGCCGAGCCCGGCCGCTATCATCTCTATGTCTCGCTCGCCTGCCCCTGGGCGCACCGCGCGCTCCTGCTGCGCGCGTTCAAGGGGCTGGAGGAGATGATTTCCGTCTCGGTGGTGAACTGGCTGATGCTGGAGAAGGGCTGGACCTTCGCCGACGCCCCCGGCGTGGTGCCCGATCCGATCCACAACGCGCGCTTCCTGCACGAGGTCTATACCGCCGCCGATCCTTCTTACACCGGCCGCTCCACGGTGCCGATCCTGTGGGACAGGCAGCGCGGCACGATCGTCAACAACGAATCCTCCGAGATCATCCGAATGCTGAACTCGGCGTTCGACGGCATCGGCGCGACGCCGGGCGACTATTATCCGCAAGCGCTGCGCGCCGAGATCGATGCGGTGAACGCGCGCGTCTACGACACGCTCAACAACGGCGTCTACAAGGCCGGCTTCGCCACCACGCAGGCGGCCTATGAGGAGGCGGTCTTCCCGCTGTTCGACACGCTCGACTGGCTGGAGGAACGGCTGTCGAAGCGTCGCTGGCTGGTGGGTACGGACATGACCGAGGCGGACATCCGCCTGTTCACGACGCTGATCCGCTTCGACGCGGTCTATGTCGGCCACTTCAAGACCAACCTGCGCCGGATCGCGGATTATCCGCACCTCTCGGCCTATCTGCGCGACATCTACCAGACGCCGGGCGTCGCTCCGACCGTCAACTTCGAGCATATCAGGAAGCATTATTACCAGAGCCATCGGACCATCAATCCGCATGGCGTCGTGCCGGCCGGCCCGGTGCTCGATCTGGACAGCCCGCCCAACCGCGAAACGCTGGGCTGATCCCACCCCATCCCGCGGGCCTCCCCCGGAGGCCCGCCCGACACCCGGTCACGCGGCCCGCGTGCCCGAACCCCTGCCTGCATCCTCAGGAGACCCATGATGCTGAAATTCTATTTCCACCCGTCGCCCAACCCGATGAAGACCGCGCTGCTGCTCGAGGAGCTGGGCCTCGCCTACGAGACCATCAAGGTCGACACCTTCAAGGGCGAGCAGCATGAGGACTGGTTCCACGCGATCAACCCGAACAACAAGGTGCCCGTGATCGTCGATGGCGACACCACCGTGTTCGATTCCAACGGCATCCTGCTCTATCTCGCCGAGAAGCACGGCCAGTTCCTGCCGACCGACGACAAGGCGCGCGGTGCGGCCATCTCTTGGCTGTTCTTCGTGGCGACCGGCCTCTCGCCCTTCTCGGGTCAGGCGGTGCACTTCCTCCACCACGCGCCGGAAAAGCTGCCCTACGCCCAGAACCGCTATCTCAAGGAAGTCGAGCGCCATTATCGCGTCCTCGACGAGCGCCTCGCCACCAACCGCTACCTCGCCGGTGACGAATATAGCATCGCCGACATGGCGCTGTGGGGTTGGGGCAATGCCGCCGGCTACATCCTCGGCGAGAAGGGCCTCACCGACTATCCGAACGTGAAGCGCCTGCACGACGAGATCTCGGCTCGCCCGGCCGCCGCACGCGCCCATGCGATCAAGGAAGCGCTGACGCTGAAGACCGATTTCGACGAGGAAACCCGTCGCGCGCTCTTCCCGCAGAACGCCTGATCCGTCCGGGTCGCGGGCCGGGATCGTTCCGGCTCGCGATCCCTTTCTTTGGGAGGGAGGCGCCGATGAGGCTCCGCTTCAACAATGTCGCGCTGGCCGTTTCCGATCTGGAGCGCGCAGTCGCCTGGTATGGTGACGTGCTGGGCTTCACCCTTGCCGAACGTGGCCGCTTCGACGCCGTGGGCGCCGACTATGCGATGATCGATGGCGCGGGCCTCCGTATCGAACTGGTCTGCCACACCGGTGGCGATTTCACGCCCGTCGACCGCACCGCGCCGCCGCATCATCTCGACGTGCTGGGCTGGAAGGCGCTGGTGCTGGAAATCGACGACCTGCCCGCCGCGACCGCCCGCTTCACCGAACGGGGCGTCGAGATGGTCTGGGCCGAAATGCGGATCTCCGTCGATCGCCGTGGCACGATGTTGCGCGATCCCGACGGCAATCTGATCCATATCTTCGGGCCGCGGGGCCTTATCTGACGCGGCGGCTTTCCCGGCCCCAAGGATAAATGCTGCGACGCGGCATGAAATATGCGATACCCCGGCCGGCCCACATCGTACCCGGAGTTTCGCCATGTCCGCACCGCAGGGAGCGCACGCGCATCCCGGCCTCGTCATGTTCGCGCTGGCGATGGGCGGATTCGCGATCGGGACGACCGAATTCGCCTCGATGAGCCTGCTCCCCTATTTCGCGCGCGGGCTCGGCATCGACGAGCCGACCGCCGGCCATGTCATCAGCGCCTATGCGCTGGGCGTGGTGGTGGGCGCGCCGCTGATCGCGGTGATCGGCGCGAAGCTCGCGCGGCGGACGCAGCTCATCGCGCTGATGGCGATGTTCGCGCTGGGCAATGGCCTCTCCGCCATGGCGCCGAGCTATGGCTGGCTGCTGCTGTTCCGTTTCATCGCGGGGCTTCCGCACGGCGCCTATTTCGGCATCGCCGCGCTGGTCGCGACCGGGCTCGTGCCGCCGAACCGGCGCGCGATGGCGGTCGGGCGGATCATGCTCGGCCTGACAGTCGCCACCGTGATCGGCGTGCCGGCGGCGAGCTGGATCGGGCAGGCGATCGGCTGGCGCTCGGGCTTCGCGATCGTCGCGGGGCTCGCGCTTCTCACCGTCGCGCTCGTCATCCTCTATGCCCCGCGCGACGTGCCGCACGCCGATGCCAGCCCGCTCCGCGAGCTGAGCGCGCTCGGCAAGGTGCAGGTGTGGCTGACGCTGCTGATCGGCGCGGTCGGCTTCGGCGGGCTGTTCGCGGTCTATACCTATCTCGCGACCACGCTGGTGGAGGTGACGCATGTTTCGCCGGGCTTCGTGCCGGTGGTGCTGATGGTGTTCGGCCTCGGCATGACCATCGGCAACATCGTCGTGCCGTGGTTCGCGGACAAGGCGCTGATGCCGACCGCGGGCGGCCTGCTGCTCTTCTCGGCGCTGATGCTGATCCTCTTCCCGCTCGCCGCGCCGCATCTGTGGTGGATGATGGCGGACGTGTTCCTGATCGGCATCGGCGGCGCGCTCGGCACCGCGCTCCAGACGCGATTGATGGATGTCGCCGAACATGCGCAGGCGCTGGCCGCCGCGCTCAACCATTCGGCGTTCAACACCGCCAACGCGCTGGGTCCGTTCCTGGGCGGGCTGGCCATCGATGCCGGGCTGGGCTGGACCTCGACCGGGCCGGTCGGCTGCGCGCTGGCGCTGGGCGGTTTCGCGATCTGGGCGGTGGCCGTGTGGGACGCCAGGCGCCGCGAAGGGCGGCCGGCCATCGCCTGACCGGCCGCCCCTCGCGGGACATTCAGGGGAGGGCGGCGCTCAGAGCGTCGCCATGCCGCCGTCGAGGATGATCTCGGTGCCGAGCGCGAAGCCGCCCTCGTCGGAAGCGAGGAAGATCACCGCGTCCGCGATCTCCTTCGAGCGGCCGTAGCGGCCGAGCGGAATCTGCGCCTTGATCGCATCGCCGATCGCAGCATTCTCCTCGGGCGTCGAGCCGAGACGATCGTGCAGCGGGGTGCGGACCGGGCCGGGGCTCACCGCGTTCACGCGGATGCCGCGACCGACCAGTTCGCCCGAGAGCGTGCGCGCCATCGACAGGAAAGCGGCCTTGGTGGCGGCATAGATGCTCGAACCGGGCATCCCCAGATGCGCGTTGATCGAGGTGTTGAGCACGATCGACGCCGGGTTCGCCAGCACCGGCAGAAGCGCCTGCACGAGGAAATACGGCCCCTTCACATTGATCGCGAAGCTGCGGTCGAACGCGGCTTCCGTCCACTGCTCGACGGGGCCGAAATCGGCGATGCCGGCGTTCAGGAAGGCGATGTCGAGCGTGCCGAAGCGCGCCTTCACCGCATCCGCCACCAGCTTCTGGGCGGCGACGTCGCCTGCATCGGCCTTGAGGACGAGGGCGTCGGGGCCGAGCACACGCTGGGCCTCGGCGATATTGTCCGGGTTGGTGCCCGTGACGATGACGCGGGCGCCCTCCTCGATGAAGCGGCGGGCGGTTTCCAGGCCGATGCCGCTGGTGCCGCCGGTGACGAGCGCGGTCTTGTTGGAGAGACGTGCCATGATGACTTCCTTTCCATCCATTCCGGCTGCCCGATCGCAGCCTCGGCATCGTAAGTAGGCTTCAGGCTATGCTGGATAAATGGGGCGAAACTGCATATATCTTTCAGTAAAACGAAATGATGGGAAGCGCGATGGATCGTCTGCGTGCATTTGAGGTGTTCGCCACGGTGGTGGCCAGAGGCAGTTTCACGCGCGCCGCCGACGCATTGGATACATCGCCCGCCAATGTGACACGCTATGTATCCGAACTGGAAGCATATCTCGGCACCCGGCTGCTCAACCGCACCTCGCGTCGCCTGTCGCTGACCGAGAGCGGCGAGGCGCTCTATGAGCGGGCGAAGTCGATCCTGGAGGATGTCGCCGAGGCGGAGACGATCGCGTCGGCCTCGGCACTCCATCCAAGGGGGCGGCTGCGCATCAACGTGCCGGTGAGCTTCGGGACGAACCATCTCGCGCCGCTCTGGCCGAAGTTCATGGCCCGCCACCCCGATATCGAGCTGGACATCGATCTCAGCGATCGCGTCGTCGATCTGGTGGAGGAGGGCTATGACCTCGCGGTGCGCATCTCGCGCAGCGGGTCGCTTGCCAATGTCGGGCGCAAGCTGGCGGATTCGCGCAACATGCTCTGCGCCTCGCCGGCCTTCCTCGCCCGCGCCGGCACGCCGCAGACGCTGGAGGAGCTGCCCCGCTACAGCTTCCTCGCCTACAGCCTGTGGACGGGCGGGGACACGCTTCCCTTCATCGATGCCCAGGGCAAGACGCATCCGGTCCGCATGAACCCGATCATGCACGCCAACAATGGCGGCACGCTGCGCGCGGCGGCGCTGGCGGGGCTGGGCATCGTCAACCAGCCGACCTTCCTCGTCGGCGAGGATATCCGCGCCGGGCGGCTGGTCGAATTGCTGCCCGACTATCGCCTGCCGGACATCGACATCCTCGCGGTCTACCCCAGCCGGCGGCACCTGAGCCTCAAGGTGCGCGCGATGGTGGATTTCCTCGTCGAATGCTTCCGCGGCACCCCGTCCTGGGATTGCGCCTCGGCCTAGGGCTGCTTGTCGTCCTCGAAGGAGAAGAGGCGGCGCAGATCGAGCCGGTGGTCGAGCAGGTCGACCAGCGAATAATTGTCGAGCACGGTGAGGAAGGCGCGGGTCGCCTCGGCCAGCACGCGCGGCAGGCCGCAGGCCGACTGGATCATGCAGGTCGAGCAGTCGACCAGATCGAAGCCCGCCTCGGTATGGCGGACCAGCTCGCCCAGATTGATGTCCTTGGCCGGCCGGCCCAGCCGGATGCCACCGCCGCGCCCGCGCACCGTCTCCACGAAGCCGGCATGGCCGAGATCCTGCACCACCTTCATCAGGTGATTCTGCGAGATGTCGTAGACCCGCGCGATCTCCGCGATCGACGAGAGCCCGCCGCCATCGCCATCGTCCCGCGAGCCCAGGTGGATCAGCACCCGCATCGCGTAATCGGTGTAGCGCGTCAGTTTCATACCGCTTGCCTAGCCGGAATCGGGCTGTCGCAAAATAACATGTATTTCTATTGCATGTTTCTCTGCCTCAAGATACATGCATCTCAGATGAATGATTAGAGGTGAGTCGTGGAACAGACCCCCATCATCGACGAGGCCGCGCTGCCGGCGCTCATGGATCGCTTCTACGGCCGCGTGCGCGAGGACGCGGAACTGGGGCCGGTGTTCAACAGCATCGTGGAGGACTGGCCGGACCATCTGGAGCGGCTCGCCGCCTTCTGGTCGTCCGTGATGCTGACCACCGGGCGCTACAAGGGCAATCCGATGATGAAGCATCTGATCCATGCCGATCGCATCACGCCCGAACTGTTCCAGCGCTGGCTGGCGATCTGGGAACGGACCACCGCCGAGATGCTTTCGCCCGAAGGCGCCGCCGCCATGCAGGCCAAGGCGCGCCGTATTTCGGAAAATCTCCAACATGCCGTCCGTTTCCGTGGCCCCGCGCAGGCGCCGGTCGCGGCGGAGCCGGCGGCCCCGGCGTCCAGCCCCTACGGATCGTCCCCCGTGTTCGACGCGGAGACGCTGCCGGAGGCGCTGCGCCGGGCGCACTCCACCAAAGCCGGCGTATGGGGCGTGATCCGCGTGCTGGAAGGCGCCGTCTGCTATCATATCGAGGACGGCTCCGTGCCGCCCGCCCTGCTCACGCCTTCCACCCCCGGACTGATCCGGCCCGGCCAGTTGCACCATGTCGAGCCGGTCGGCGCGATGCGGATGCAGGTGGAATTCTACGATCACAGGCCGGCTGTGGCCGCCTGACGATGGCGCGGGGCCGCTCCCGCCATCCACGCCTTGCATCGCCCGGAGGGGCTCTCCCCTCTCCCTCCCCAAACCTCCGGGCGGTGCATCCCGTTGTTTGCGTCCTTCCCTCGCACCTTCTCCGCCGCCCTTCGCGGCGGGCGCACAGGAGACCGGTCATGGACTCTTTCGCTTACGGCTTCGATCGGGACCACGAGCTTCACGGGGTCCATGACGTTCAGCTCGGTCTGCCGCTCTGCCCCACTCCGATTCCGGTCGTCGCCCGGGCGCCGGTGATGGGCGAGGCGGCGGCGCCCGATGTTCCGGCGGCGCTCGGCTGGATGATCCTGGCGGCCTATGGCGCGATCATGGGCGCGTTCCTGACGCTCTACACCGGCAATCTGCGCGCCGCGATGATGGTGGCGATCAGCGGCGCCTATATGGCCGTGTTCTTCGCGGTGCCGATCTTCTTCCTGAAGCAGGAGCCGGCGCGGGCAGGGCGGCCGGGCCTCGCCCGCTTCCTCGATAGGGGGCTGAACACCTGGACGGGGCATATCAACGGCCGCGAGGCGGCGATCCAGATTCTCTCCATCCCCGTGGTGATCGCCTGCGCGGTCACCATCTTCGGAATCATCGCGGCGATCGAACTCTGAGTTTCTCTCCCTGCTCAGCGTTCGCGCGATGAAGCGCCCGGGCCGCTCCCCCCTTCCGGCCCGGGCGCTCTCTTCGTCAGTGGGTGTCGGGGGTGGTCAGCACCTTGTCGGCGCTGTCGACGACGAACACGGCGAGCAGCTTGGCGGGCTTGGTCTTGCTCGCATTCTCGCTGACCTTGTGGTGCGCGCCGGGCGTCTCGTACCAGCTCTCGCCGGCATGATAGACGCGGGCCGGCTCGTCGTTCACCTGGCTGCGGATCTCGCCTTCCAGCACATAGGCATAGATGAAGGCCGAGGAGGCATGATGATGCGCGGGCGACGTGCCTCCCGGCGCATAGCGGACGACCACGGCCTTCAGGGACTTGCCGGGGATGTTCGGGATCGCGTGCGCGAACTGCGGCGTCACCGTGGTGTTCTGGGGCGCGGCGAGCGCGGGCGTCGCCAGCAGGGCGGCGGCGGCGAGAAGGTAATGGTGAGCCATCGGGATTTCTCCTGGGTTGGGGGTTCCGTGGTTCGCGCACGGGCAGTTTCCGAAAAAGAACCAAGACCGGCGTCAATTCTTGTACCATCGCGCCATGAACGCCGCGCTCGACCTCTCGCTCGACCTCCGATCGCGGAGGACGCTCGCTCTCCAGATCCATGACGCCATCAGCCGCGCCGTGCGGGAAGGGAGGCTGGAACCCGGCGCGCGCCTGCCGTCCTGGCGTGATCTGGCGGCGCAGCTCGGCGTGGCGCGCGGCACGGTCCGCGCGGCCTATGAGCGGCTGATGGACGAGCAGTTCCTCGTGTCCGCGGGGGCGGCGGGCACGTTCGTGGCGGATCGTCCGCCGGTCGAGGCGCGGCCGGCCGACAGGGCGATCCGGCCGCCGCTGCCCGGCCTGTTCTACGATCATGGCGTGGAGCCGCTGCCTTTCCAGATGGGCGTGCCGGCGCAGGATGCCTTTCCGTTCAAGCTGTGGTCGCGGCTGCTGTCGGCGGCGGCGCGGACGGCGGCGGCGCAGCCGGTGAGCTATCCCGATCCGCGTGGCCTGCCCGCGCTCCGGCAGGAGATCGCGGCCTATCTCGGCTATGCGCGGGGCATCGCCTGCCTGCCGGCGCAGGTAATCGTCACGGCCGGTTTCGCGGGCGGGCTGGGCCTGACGCTGGGTGCGCTGGGGATGCGCGGGCGGCGCGCCTGGGTGGAGAGTCCGGGCTTTCCGCTGACCCGTCATGCCCTGGAGCTTGGCGGCGTCGACACGGTGCCGGTGCCGGTCGACGCGAAGGGGCTCGACGTGGGGGCGGGGGAGGCGCTCGCCCCGGACGCGGCGCTGGCGGTGGTGACGCCGGGCCAGCAGGCGCCGCTCGGGCTGACGATGGCGCTCGACCGGCGGCTGGCGCTGCTCGACTGGGCCGGGCGCACCGGCGGATGGGTGATCGAGGATGATTATCTGAGCGAGCTGCAACTGCGCGGCCGCGCCGCGCCGGCGCTGGCTTCGCTCGATCTGGCAGGGCGCGTGATCCATATCGGCAGCTTCAGCAAGACGATCAGCCCGGCGTTGCGGCTCGGCTTCCTCGTGGTGCCGGCGGGGCTGGCGGAGCGCTTCGGCGATTACGCCGCCTGCCTCGCGCCCGCGCCGGGGCTGGAGGCACAGCGCGCCGTGACGAGCTTCCTCGCGGAAGGCCATTATCTGCGCCATCTGCGCCGGATGAAGCGCCTCTATATCGCCCGCGCCGATGCACTGCGGGAGGCGCTGCACCCGCACGAGGGCGAGGGGGTGACGGTGCATCCGATGGGCGGGCTGGCGGTGCGCGTCGACCTGTCCGAAGGCGTCGACGACGGTGATGTGGCGCGGCGCGCGCTGGCTTATGGCCTGGCGCCGGTGCCGCTCTCGGGCTGGTATGGCGCGGGCGCGCGGCGGCCGGGGCTGCTGCTCGGCGTCACCAACGTCACGCCCGCGCGGATCGCGCTCGACTGCGACCGGCTGTTCGGGCTGGTCCGCCGCTGAAGCTCCGCACCGTCAGACGGCGGCGCTTTCCCGGCAGGCCGGATCGAGCGCGCAGGGCGTGTCATGCTCCGTCTCGATCTGGATCGTCGCATGGTCGATGCCGAACCGCGCCCTGAGCGATGCGGCCACCTCCACCGTGAACGCGTCCCCCGGATAGCCCGACGGCATCAGCATATGGACGGTGAGCGCCGTCTCGGTGGTGCTGATCGGCCAGATGTGGAGATCGTGGATCGCCGTCACCTTGTCGACGCCGCGCAGGAAGGCGCCGATCTCCTCCGGGTTGAAGCCGGGCGGCGCGGCATGGAGGCTGAGGTTCACCGAATCGCGGAGCAGCCCCCAGGTGCCGATGGCGGTCACCACGACGAGGATGAGGCTGGTGACCGGGTCGATCCAGCTCCAGCCGGTCGCGACGACGAGCAGCCCCGCCGCCACCACGCCCGCCGAGATGACCGCATCCGCCGCCATGTGGAGGAAGGCGCCGCGGATGTTCAGGTCGTGATCGCGTCCGCGCATGAACATCAGCGCGGTGGCGGTGTTGATGACGATGCCGATGCCGGCGACGATCATCATCGTCCCGCCCGAGACGGGGGCAGGCTCGAGCAGGCGACGGATCGCCTCCACCGCGATGACGCCCAGCGTCACCAGCAGCAGCAGCGCATTGAGCAGCGCCGCGAGGATCGACGAACTGCGCAGGCCATAGGTGTAGCGCCCGCCCGGCCCGCGCCTGGCGAGCACGGTTGCGCCCCATGCGATCAGCAGGCCGAGCACGTCGCCGAGATTGTGGCCGGCATCGGCGAGCAGCGCCATCGAGCCGCTGACCAGGCCATAGGCCGCCTCGACGCCGACGAAGGCGAAATTGAGCGCCGTTCCGATCGCGAAGGCGCGGCCGAAGCTGGCCGGCGCATGGCTGTGGCCGAGGCCGTGATGATGGTGATGATCGTGACCATGGTCGTGCCCGTGCCCATGCCCATGATGGTCATGGTCATGCGCTTCGTGGTCATGATGATGCCCGGCATGGGCGTCGTGCTGGTGGCGGCTCATGGGGCTCAGGTCAGATAGGCGTGAACGATCGCGACCAGCTCTTCGCCGGCTTGCGTGCGGGGATCGTCGGGGGAGGCGGCATCCATCATATGCTCGCGGATATGATCCTCGATCACCTCGCCGATGAAGCCGTCCAGCGCGCCGCGGCAGGCCGTCGCCTGCTGGAGCACGCGCGCGCATTCCGCATCGGCCTCCACCGCGCGTTCGATGGCCTCCAACTGCCCCCGCAACCGCTTCAGCCGGTTGAGCAGCTTCTGCTTTTCCCTGGCGACGTGACTCATGCCCTGTCCGATCGATGATACTATACCCCTATAGGGTATGAAAAGGCGGCTGTCCAACGGCTGAACGAAGGAGCATCCGATGCGCGGGGATCAGGCGGGGCCGCGCTCCTCATAATGGCGCCATGTCGGCAGCGCCTCGGGGAAGTCGGCGGGGCGCGGCGTGTCATAGGCGCGGTTGCGGTCCCGATGGGCGAGGATGCCGGGATAGTCCCCGACCGGCACATAATAGAGGAAACCGATGATGCGTTCGGCGAAGCGCCAGCCGGCCTCCGTGCGGCGATAGGCATCGCGATAGCGCAAGGCCGCCACCATCATCCGATCCCGCCGCCACAGTTCCGCATGGCCCGAGACGCGGCCGGTGGCATGGGTCGGGTCATCCTCCGAAAAGTCGAGCATGACGTCGTGCATATAATGCGCGCCCGGCCCCAGAACGGCGAAGCGGCCATGATATTGCGCCATGATCGCGTCGATCCCGCGCGCCTCCATCACGCCGTCCTCCGATGCGACACGGGCATCATCGGTGAAGAGCGCGGCGATGGCGGGCAGGTCGCGGTCGTCGATGGTGAAGCAATAGCGGGCGATCAGCCCCCGGATCTCCGATTCCGCCTCCAGCCGGGCGATGCGCGCTTCGATGTCCATGGCGGGTTCCTCTGCTAGACATGCTATGGCGATGGCAGGACGGGCGGGAGGCGGCGGCATGGGCGAGGGCGCGCGGATCGAGCGGCGAGAGGCGATCCTCTGCATCACCATCACCCGCGAGGCGCGGCGCAACGCCATCGATGCCGCCACCGCCGCCTCTATCGATGCCGCCATCGATGAGGCGGAGCGCGATCCGGCCCTCCGCGCCGTGTTGCTCACCGGCACCGGCGACCGCGCCTTCTGCTCGGGCATGGATCTGAAGGAAGCGGCCGAGCGTGGTGCCGGGCTCGGTCTCGTCCCCGGCCGGGGCTTTGCCGGGATCACCGAACGCCGGCGGGACAAGCCGCTGGTCGTCGCGGTGAATGGCCCGGCGGTGGCGGGCGGCTTCGAGATCGTGCTGGCGGCCGATATCGTCGTGGCGGCGGACCATGCCCATTTCGCGCTGGCCGAGGTGAAGCGCGGATTGTTCGCGTTCGCAGGCGGCGTCCAGCGCCTTGCCCGCGCGGTGCCGCGCGCGGCCGCGCTGGGAATGATCCTGACCGGCGAACCGATTTCCGCCCGGCGCGCGCATGAACTGGGCCTCGTGACCGAAGTCGTGCCGGGGGCCGAGCTGCTGCCGCGCGCCATGGCGCTGGCCGGGATGATCGCCGGCTATGATGCCGAGGCCGTCCGCAACGCCAAGATGCTGCACGACATGGCTGCGGACGCGTCGATCGACGAGAGCCTGCGTTTCGGGCGCCTCTATGGCGAAAAGACGCTGGCGTCGGCGGCCTCGCGTGAAGGCATTGCCGCTTATGCCGAGGGGCGGGCTAAAGCGTAGCGGCCGATCCAAGGATCGCCGTCGCCTGGCTGGAGAGCGTGCCGCCGTTGCCGTGCGCGAGCGCCACCTCGACGCCCCCGATCTGGTTGGCCGCTTCGCCACGCACCTGCCGCGCCGCCTCGACCAGCGCGAACAGGCCATACATGCCCGGATGGCAGCAGGAGAGCCCGCCGCCATTGGTGTTGACCGCCAGCCGCCCGCCCGGCGCGATCATCCCGCCCTCGACGAAGCGCCCGCCCTCGCCCTTGGGGCAGAAGCCGAGATCCTCCAGGAACAGGATCGTGTTGATGGTGAACGCGTCGTAGAGCTGCACTACGTCGATCTCGGCGGGGCCGAGCCCTGCCATCGCATAGGAGCGCGGGCCGGATTCGGCGGCGGCCGTGGTGGTGAGATCGGGCATTTGCGAGATGGCGTTGTGCCAGGTCGCCGCCGCCGCGCCGAGGATGGCGACGGGCGCCTTCGGCCCGCCACGGGCGCGATCGGTGCGTGTAAGGAGCAGCGCCGCCGCGCCGTCGGTGACGAGGCAGCAGTCCCTCACCGACAGCGGGCTGGAGAGCATCCGCGCCGCCAGCACCTCGTCGATGGTGAGCGGGCCGTGCGCGAAGGCTTCCGGGTTGGTATCCGCCCAGCGCCGTGCGGCCACCGCCACCTCGGCGAGCTGCGCGCGGGTGGTGCCATAGTCATGCATATGGCGCGAGGCGGCGAGCGCGTAGGAGGAGGCCGGGAAGAGCGGGTGATAGGGCGCCTCCCAGCGATTGCTCCTCACTGGCGTCGCGAGCCTGCCGCCGGCGCTGCGCTGGTTCGCGCCATAGGCGATCAGCGCGCAGTCGATATAGCCCGCCGCCAGCATGATCGAGGCCGTGGCGACATGGCTCATGAAGGCCGATCCGCCGGTGCGGTTGCAATCGGTGAAGCGCGGCGCGAGGCCGAGATATTCGGCGAAGCTCAACCCCGCGAGCTGATCGTCGGGCAGGCAGATGAAGAGCGCATCCACCTCCGCCATCGTCATCCCCGCGTCCGCTACCGCGCGCAGCCCGGCCTGCGCCGCGAGCTCCAGCGAGGACCAGCCGGGCATCTCGCCGATCCCGAAGGTGGCGAGGCCAGCAATGGAGGCCGCGCCGCGCGGGAATTGGCCGCCCATCAAACAGGCTCGAACAGCAGCAGGGGCGCGCCATCCTCCTCGCTGATCCGGGCGCGGACGCGCATCCCGATGGTGACGGCATCGGGCGCGATACCCTCGACGCGGCTCATCAGGCGGACATGCTCGTCCAGTTCCACCAGCACGACATTGTAGGGCGGCTCGGGCGGCTTGCGGGCGATGACGGTGACGGCATGGACGGTCCCGAGTCCGCTCGCCTCGATCCAGTCGAGCGCGATATCGCCGCTGCCCGGTTCGGCGAGGCGCGGCGGGAAGATCACCGTGCCGCTCGCCCGCGCGCGCTGGAGGAGCAGCCGCCCCTCGGCCAGCGCCGCGCGCCAATGCGCTTCCGGCCCCGCCCCGCTCATGCCGGAGCGCGCGCCGCGCCGCTGGCCAGCAGTGCGTCGATCGCGGCGGGGGCCAGCCCCGCTTCGGCGAGGATCGCCCGGCTGTCCGCGCCCAGTGCCGGGCCGGGATCGCCGATCGCGCCGGGGGTGGCGGAAAAGCGCGTGGGGATGCCGGGGAAGCGCAGCCGGCCGAACTCGCTTTCCCGTTCGTTCCAGAAACCGGTCGCCTCCAGATGGGGATCGTGGAGCAGATCGGACAGCGTCGCGATCGCCATCGCCGGCACCTCGGCCGCGCGCAGCAGGGCAAGCCATTCGTCGGTGGTCCGTTCCCGCATCACCTCGGCGAGCTTCGTCAGCACCGTTCCGATATTCTCCGTCCGGCTGCGCATCGAGGCGAACATCGGGTCGAGCGTCCATTCGGGATCGCCGAGCGCCTGGAAGAAGCTGCGCCAATGCTTGTCGTTGTAGATCATCACCCCGATGAAGCCGTCCTGCGTCGCATAGGGGCGTCGCGCGGTCGCGGTGACGCGCGGATATTCGGGCGGCCCCTGCGGCGGATCGAACAGCGCGCCGCAGAGATGCTCGATCATCGTGAAGGAGACGAGCGTCTCGAACATCGGCACCTCCACCTCCTGCCCCTCGCCGGTACGGGTGCGGGCGAAGAGCGCGGCGAGGATCGCATAGGTGCCGGTCAGCCCCGCCACCTTGTCGGCGACGACGGTGCCGAGATAGGTCGGTCGCCCTTCGGACAGCCGGGCCTGGAGATCGACGAGGCCGGAGGCCGCCTGCACGATGTCGTCATAGGCGGGATAGTCGCGATACGGCCCCTCGCGTCCGAAGCCGTAGAGATTGGCGTAGACGAGGCGCGGATTGATCGCGTGCAGCGCCGGATAGTCGAGCCCCAGCCGCCTGATCGCGCCGGGCCGCATCGAATGGACGAACACGTCCGCCCCCTCGATCAGCTTCAGCAGCGCGTCGCGCGCGGCCGGCTGCTTGAGATCGAGTGCGAGGCTGCGCTTGCCGCGGTTGACGTTCAGGAACATGCCGCCGCGCGCCGGATCGGGGCCGGGCGGCAGATAGCGGGTGGTGTCGCCGTCCGGCGCCTCGACCTTGACGACATCCGCGCCGAGATCGGCGAAGATCTGCGTCGCATAAGGCCCCATCAGCACGCTGGTGAGGTCGATCACCCTCACGCCGGCGAGCGGCCCCTGAAGCCGGCCGCTCATCGCGTGACCCCTCCTCTTGCCAAGCCCGCCGGCCCGCCTAGCCTCATGCGTGCGTACGCAGGGGAGGGGATGGGATGAAGGTCCATCTGATCGCGGCCGGGAAGTATCATGATATCGATTTCGCCCGTCTGGAGCTGTTGAAGCTGCTGGCCGAGCAGCCGGACATCCGCGCCACGGTAGCGGCCGACTATGCGGACCTCGCCAATCTGGCGGCGGCGGATCTGCTCATCACCTACACCTGCGATCTGCTGCCCGATGCCGCCGGCACGGCCGCGCTCGGGGCCTTCCTGCGGCGCGGGGGGCGCTGGCTGGCGCTGCACGGCACCAATTCCGTGCTGCGCTTCGCCGATGACGGCGTGGTCGAGACGCCGGACGAGAATCCGGCCTTCACGGCGCTGCTCGGCACGCGCTTCGCCGGCCATCCGCCGATCGCCCCGTTCAAGGTGATGGTGACGCGCCCCGATCATGACCTGACCCGGGGCCTGCGCGATTTCCGCGTGGAGGACGAGCTTTACCTCACCCACCGCACCGCCGACATCGACGTGCTGCTGCACACCAGCTTCACCGGCGAATGCCCCGAATTCCGCGACCGCGCATGGGACGAGGCGGAGGTGCCCGTCCTCTACGAGCGGCGGGTGGGCGAGGGGGTGGTACTCTATCTCACCCTCGGCCATTGCCGGGGCCATTATGATCTCCGCCCGCTGGCCGATTTCTGGCCGCATCCCCAGCGCTGTGCCTGGAACTACCCGATCTATGCCGAGCTGCTCCGCCGCGCGATCCGCTGGGGGCGCCCGCCTCAATCAGGCTGACCTTTCGACAATCGGGGATTCATCGCGCGGATCTGCTCTTCGAGCAGGCCGAGCATGGGTTCCACCATCGCCTCGTCCATCGCGCCGGTGAGCCGGTGGATCGCCATGCCTTCCAGCATCGTCTGCGAGAGCGTCATGGCGAGGTCGAACCGTTCGCGGTCCTCCTGCCATTCGGGGAAGAGGGCGATCGCCTGCGCGTTGAAGCGCTCGCGATATTCGACCTGGAGCGGATGGAGGATGCGGGCCAGATCGGCATGGGTGCGCGCCGCCAGCGCCAGCTCGTGAAAGGCGATGAAGGCCGGCTTCTGAAGCTGTCGCCAATAGGTCCGCACCAGCGTGTCGACATCGTGGCTTTCGGTTTCCGCCGCGCGGCGGAAGGCGCGGAGCCGCTTCTCGTGCAGCTCGACGATCGCGGCCTTGATGAGCGCCGATCCATTTTCGAAATGGTGCAGCATCGCGCCGCGCGACAGGCCCGCCTCCGCGGCGACCTGCGGCGTGGTGGTGTTGGCATAGCCCACCTTGACGATGCAGCGGATCGTGGCGTCGATCAGCTTGGCCCGCGTCTGCGCGCTCTTCAGCGACTGCTGGGTCTGCCCGCCCTGTCCGCGCTCGCGCGGCTGGCGGGTGGTGGTGCCTGAACGAACTGCTGCGAGCGCCATGATACATCCTTCTTCAGACAAGCATGTTTGTTTTTTGGTCGCGCTGTCAAGCACCGCGACATATCCCCCTTAGCACAGCTTGCCCCGCCCCGGATGCCATGTTGTGGCGCATCATCAAAAAAACATTCATGCATGTTTTAGTATTGCTCTCCGGCAATCGCTGGTCCAGAAAAGGGCGAAGGCCGGCCAACGGCGAGAACGGGAAGCGGGAGAGGCGCGGTGGATCTCGGGCTACAGGGCAAGCGGGCGATCATCGTGGGCGCGGCGCGCGGCATCGGGATGGCGGTCGCCGAGACGCTGGCGCGCGAGGGTTGCGACCTTGCCGTCACCGCCCGATCCGAGGATGGCGTGAAGGACGCGGTGGCGAGCCTGAAGCGCTACGGCACCAGCGTGGTCGGCAAGGCCGTGAACGTGAAGAAGGCCGACGACTACAGGGCCTGGCTCGACTGGGCGCTCGACCAGCTTGGCGGTTGCGACGTCCTGATCCCGCTCAGTTCCGCGGGCGGCGGCATGGGCAGCGAGAAATATTGGTCCAACGCCTTCGAGGTGGACGTGATGGGGCCGGTCCGCGCGGTCGAGGCGGTGATCCCCGCGATGGCCGAGCAGAAGAGCGGCGCGATCGTGCTGGTCGCCACCACCTCGGCCGGGGAGGCGATGGGCGGGCCGCAGCCCTATAACGCGATGAAGGCGTCGCTCGTAACATGGGGCAAGCAGCTCGCGCTCTTCCATGGCAAGGACGGCATCCGCGTCAACATCGTCTCGCCAGGCCCCGTCGAGTTCGAGGGCGGCAACTGGGACATGATTAAGGGCACGATGGAGAAATTCTATCAGGCCCAGCTCCGCCAGCAGCCGACCGGCCGGCTGGGCACGCCCGAGGAGGTGGCGCGCTGCATCGCTTTCCTCGCCAGCCCCGCCGCGAGCTGGTGCAATGGCTCGCATCTGGTCGTGGATGGCGGCTTCACGAACCGGACGCATTTCTGACGAGCGGGCGGCAGCGATGGACGTCAAACGCCATATCGACGTGATCCGGGTCAACCCGCAGGACTGGCCGGACGGCACGCCGGCCTGGAAGGCGGAAACGCCCGAGCTCGGTCACGAGGTCATCCCGGCCGGGCGCTATACCTCGCACGATTTCATGAAGCTGGAGTGGGAGCGGATCTGGACGAAGGTCTGGCTGCTCGGCGGCCGGTCCGACGATCTGGGGGAGCCCGGCGACTATATCTGCACCGAGATCGGCAAGGAGAGCGTGCTGATCGTCCGCCAGCACGATGGCTCGGTGCGCGCCTTCCCCAATGTCTGCCTTCACCGGGGCAACAAGCTGCGGCCGGAGGGGCGCGGCAACGTCCAGAATTTCCGCTGCATGTATCACCACTGGACCTATGGCCTCGACGGCAGGATCGAGCGCATCCCCGATCTTGATACCTTCCCGCAGGGCGGCCCTCCGGGAATGCGGATGAAGCTTTATCCTTGTGAGGAATGGGGCGGCTTCGTCTGGTTCTCGCTCAATCCCGATGTCGAACCGCTCTCGGATTATCTCGATCCGATGCAGCAGCATATCGCGCCTTATCATGCCGAGCGCATGGCCTGGGTGCGCGACATCACCGTGGAGTGGGATTGCAACTGGAAGACGTCGGTCGATGCCTTCAACGAAACCTATCATGTGCAGGGCATCCACCCGCAGCTCCAATGGTATCTGGACGACGTCAACGTCCAGATCGACTGCTACGGCCGGCACAACCGCTATCTGATCCCCTTCGCGACGGTCAGCCCGCGCGTGGCGCTGCCGTCGGCCATTCCGCCGGCGATCCATGAGATCATGGTGAAGGCGGGGATGGACCCGGCCGATTATGAGGGGCGCGTCTCCGATATCCGCCGCGACGTGCAGCTCTTCAAGCGCGAGCACGGGCCGGCGCAGGGCAAGGACTATTCCGAGCTGAACGACGATCAGCTCACCGACGATTATCACTACATGATCTTCCCGAACGTCTCGCTCAACGTCCATTCGGACGACATCATGATGTTCCGCCAGCGCCCGCACGCCACGGACCCGGACAAGATGTATTATGACATCTGGATGTTCGAGCTGGTGCCCCAGGGCCAGCCCTGGCCCGAGCGGCCGAAACACAAGCGCTTCAAGCATGGCGACCGCTCCATCGGGCAGGTGCTCGATCAGGACGCGTTCAATCTGCCGACCGTGCAGAAGGGGATGTATTCCGATGCCTTCCCCGGCCTGTGGATCGGGGACCAGGAGCTGCGCATCCGCCATTTCCACAAGGTGATCGACGACCATGTCTATCCGCACGGCAAGCGGCCGGGCGACCTGTGAGGGGATGGGGATGCAGCTCAGCCGCGAAGCACTGATCGGCGCCTATCGCCGCATGGCCACCATCCGCCGGTTCGAGGAGCGGCTGCACGAGGAGATCAAGACCGGCGAGATCGCCGGCTTCACCCATCTCTATGCCGGGCAGGAGGCGGTGGCGGTGGGCGTCTGCGATCATCTGGGCGTCGACGACATGATCGTCTCCACCCATCGCGGCCATGGCCATTGCATCGCCAAGGGCTGCGACGTGACGGGGATGATGCTGGAGATATTCGGCCGTGCGGGCGGGCTCTGCAAGGGGCGCGGCGGATCGATGCACATCGCGGACCTGTCCGTCGGGATGCTGGGCGCGAACGGCATCGTCGGCGGCGGCGCGCCGCAGGCGGTGGGGGCGGCGCTGGCGGCGCGGCTCGATGGCCGGGGGCGCGTCGCGATCGCCTTCTCGGGGGACGGCGCGTGCAACCAGGGCACGACCTTCGAGGCGATGAACATGGCCGTGGTGACGAAGGCGCCGGCCATCTTCGTGTTCGAGAACAACCATTATTCCGAGCATACCGGCGACGCCTATGCCGTCGGCACCGCGAACGACATCGCGAGCCGCGCCGAGGCGTTCGGCATGAAGGCATGGCGCGCCGACGGCTGCGACTATTTCGACACCCATGCCGCGATGGGCGAGTTGCTTGAGCATGTCCGCGCAGGCCATGGCCCGGCGGCGATCGAACTGGATACCGAGCGCTTCTACGGCCATTTCGAGGGCGATCCCCAGCGTTATCGCGGCAAGGGTGAGCTGGACCGCATCCGCGAGGAGCGCGATTGCCTCAAGGCCTTCCGCGCGAAGGTGGGGCAAGCGAAGCTGCTCGACATCACCGATCTCGACGCCGTGGACGCAGAGGTGGCCGCGCTGATCGACGGCGCCGTGGCCGAGGCTCGCGCGGCGCCGCCACCCGATCCCGAGACCGTCGCCGACGACGTCTATGTGGATTATCTCTGAGGAGCGCCGCCGACATGGCCGTCATGACCATCCGTGAGGCGATCCTCTCCACCCTCCACGCCGAGATGGAGCGCGATCCCGACATCATGCTGCTCGGCGAGGACGTCGTGGGCGGCAACGGCACGGCCGGCGGCCCGGAGGCGATCGGCGGCATCTGGGGCACATCGGGCGGCCTGTTCGCCAGGTTCGGGCCGGAGCGGGTGATCGACACGCCGATCTCGGAGAGCGCCATCGTCGGCGCGGCGGCCGGCGCGGCGCTGGCTGGTAAGCGGCCGGTGGCGGAGCTGATGTTCGCCGATTTCGTCGGCGTCAGCCTCGACCAGATCTGGAACCAGATCGCCAAGTTCCGTTACATGTTCGGCGGCAGGACACGCTGCCCGGCGGTCATCCGCCTGATCTACGGCGCGGGGATGAACACGGCCGCGCAGCACAGCCAGTCGGTCTATGCGATGCTGACGGCGATGCCGGGGCTGAAGGTGGTGCTGCCCGCCACCCCCGCCGACGCCAAGGGTCTGCTCACCGAGGCGCTGCGCGGCGACGATCCGGTGATGTTCTTCGAGCACAAGGCGCTCTATGGCGTGAAGGGCGAGGTGCCCGACGGTGAGCATCGCCAGCGCTTCGGCGAGGCGCGCATGGTGCGCGAGGGCGGCGACGTCACCATTGTCGCCTGCGGGCGGATGGTCGGCTTTTCGGAAAAGGCCTGCGACAGGCTGGCGGCGGACGGCATCGGCGCCGACCTCATCGACCTGCGGACCACCAGCCCGCTCGACGAGGAGGCGATCCTCGATTCCGTGGAAGCGACCGGCCGGCTGGTGGTGGTGGACGAAAGCCCGCCCCGGTGCAGCCTCGCCGCCGACATCGCCGCGCTGGTGGCGACCAGGGCCTTCACCAGCCTGAAGGCGCCGCCCGGACTGGTGACGGGGCCGCACAGCCCGATCCCCTTCGCCCGCGAGCTGGAGCGGGCATGGGTGCCGTCCCCGCAGAAGGTCGAGGCCGCGGTGCGCCGCGTCCTCGCTTTCCGCTGAGGGAGGCGCGGATGGCGAAGCTCAGGCCCTTCACCATGCCCAAATGGGGCATCGAGATGAGCGAGGGCACCGTCGCGGAATGGATGGTGGCCGAGAACCAGCCTTTCGCCAAAGGCACGGTGCTGACGCTGATCGAGACGGACAAGATCACCAACGAAGTGGAGGCGGAAGCCGATGGCTGTTTCGTCCGCCTGATCGCCGAGGCCGGACAGACCTATCCGGTCGGCGCGCTGCTGGCGGTGCTGTCCGATGGCGGCGAGGCCAGTGCAGAGGAGGTCGAAGCGGTGATCGCGGGCTTCCGCGCGGTCGATGCGCGCTTCGACGGAAGCGAGCAGGGCGTCGCCATGCCTCCGCCTGCCATCGAACGGGTGCGCGAAATCCCGGACGGGCTGGCAATCAGTCCAGTGGCCCGCGAGAAGACGCAGGCGGCGGGGCTGGACGTCGCCGACCTGCATGGTTCCGGGCGGGGCGGGCGGATCACGGCGCAGGATGTCGATCAGGCGCTTCGGCCTTCCGTTTCGCCGCATCTGGTCGGCGTGCTGCCATCCTCGCCGCCTTCCTCTTGCTTTGCGACCCCGATGGCGCGGCGGCTCTCCGCGCTGCATGGCGTGCCGCTGGAGGGGCTGACCGGCAGCGGCCCGCGCGGACGCATCCGCAAGGCGGACGTGCTGGCGGCGATCCCTGCGGCCGCCGCAGTCGTGCCATCCTCCGGCGGCGTCGAGATCATCCCCATGTCGTCGATGCGGCGCACGATCGCGCGCCGGCTGACCGAGGCCAAACAGACCATCCCGCATTTCTATGTGCGCCGCCGGGTTCGCGCGGATCGCCTGCTGGCGCTGCGCGCGGCGGCGGCCGGGGAGCAGCGCCCGAGCGTCAACGACTATCTGATCCGCGCCTGTGCGCTGGCGTTGATGGAGGTGCCGCAGCTCAACATCCAGGTGCAGGGCCAGGATATCCATCGCTTCGCCTCGGCCGACATCGCGGTGGCGGTGGCGACCGAACGCGGGCTCGTCACCCCGATCGTCACGCGCGCCGACGATCGGCCAGTCGCGGAAATCCGTGGCGTGATGGCGGCGCTCATCCGCAAGGCGAAGGCCGGCAAGCTCCGCCCCGAGGAGTTCAGCGGGGGCAGCTTCTCGCTCTCCAATCTGGGCGGCTTCGGCGTCGAGCAGTTCGATGCGATCATCAATCCGCCACAAGGCGCGATCCTCGCGGTCGGCGCGGCGCGGCCGGAGCCGATCGACGACGAAGGCGCGATCAGGGTGGTGCCGGTGCTGCACCTGTCGCTGTCCTGCGATCATCGCGCGATCGACGGCGCGGATGCCGGCCGCTTCATGGCGGCGCTCGCCGCGCTGATCGAGCGGCCGGAACTGCTCTAGGGGCGATTGGAGAAGGTCAGGTCGCCCGCGCCCCGCGCACCTCGCGGACGGAGCGTGGCGAACATGCCCTGCGTCAGGATTTCGCCGGACGGGTGATTGTCGTTCCAGTCCATCACCACCTGCCGCTTCGCGATCCGCCACTCTCCGTTGCGGCGCTCCAGCCGGTCGAGATAGCGGCCGCCGAAATAGAAATGATGATGGCCGGTATCGAGGCCATGGCCCTCGAACATCGCCATGTAGCGCGCGCCGAAGATGTCGGGCGCCTTCTCGGCGCGGACCTTGTGATAGGCGAAGAGGTAGGTTTCGGTGCAGGCGGTGTCGCCGTCGATCTCCATATGCACGTTCATCAGCGCGTGCATCGTCACCTCGAACCAGTTCTGGATCTCGCGGACGATGAATTCGGCGAACTCGGCGGCGTTGCCGTCGAACACGCCATGATGGTCGCTGCCGTCGGGCCAGTAGACCGATTTCATCAGCTCCACGTCGCAGCGGTCGAGCGCGCGCGAATAGCGGGTGAGCACCGCGTAGATGTCGCGCCGGGCGATGAGATCGTCGATCTCCTCCGCGTGGGTCATGCGCCGAGCGACCGGTAGAAGCGGAGCTTCATCTCGCCGGCGAGGCAGTCGAGGATGGGCGGGACGAGCCGTTCGTGGAAGTCGATCCGCATGTGATGATCGAAAGCGGCATCGTCGCGGAAGGTCGCCACCACCTGGAAGAGGTCCGGGTCGTCGTCGGACTGGAACAGTTCATAGACCAGCGCGTCGGGCTCGGTCTGGCGGACGAGGCTCTTCAGCTCGGCCTGAAGACGGATCAGCTCCGCGCGCCTGTCCGGCTTGCAGCGCAGTTCGGCGATGAAGCTCTTGCCGCTCATGCCGCCTCCCCGAGCCCGAGTTCCGCGATGAGGCGGGCGCGCAGCCGGTATTTCTGGATCTTGGAAGTGGACATCGGCCATTCCTCGACGAAGCGCACATGGCGCGGAATCTTGAAGCTGGCGAGCTGGCCCTTGCAGTGGGCGATCAGCTCCGCCTCGGAGGCGGTGGCGCCGGCGACCAGTTCGACGAAGGCGGCCGGCACCTCGACATAGCGGGGATCGGGAATGCCCACGACCTGCGCCAGCTTCACCGCCGGATGCGTCTGAAGCATCGACTCGATCTCGGCCGCCGCGACATTCTCGCCGCCGACCTTCAGCATGTCCTTGGTGCGGCCGTGGAACATGATGTGGCCACTCTCGTCGAAGGAGCCGATGTCGCCGGTGTGGAACCAGCCGCCGCGCAGCACTTCGGCCGATTTCTCGGGCGCGTTGTAATAGCCTTTCAGCATGTTCGGCCCGCGCGCGACGATCTCACCGCGTTCGCCGGGCGCGCAGTCGCGACCGGTCTCGATATCGACGATGCGGACCTCCCATTCGGCGAGCGGCACGCCGAGGCGGCCGGTGCGCAGTTCGAAGCTGTCGTCGATATGGCTGGTGCAGATCGTGCCCGCGCCCTCGGTCAGCCCATAGGTGCCGACCTGCACGGTGTGCGGCATCGCCCTAGTCATCGCCTCCCTGATCCACGCCGGCTGGACCGCGAAATTGGAGTTCATCAGCCGCAGCTTCGAAAGATCGGTCGTCGGGAAGCTCGGGTGGGTGATGAGATCCTGCATGATCGTGACGAAGCTGGGATAGGCGACCGTCGCGCCCTCGCGCCCCAGCATGGCGAGCGCGGTGCCCGCATCGAAATGCGGCACGGTGAGATAGGCGCCGCCCGCATCCAGCACCATGGTGAGCGGCAGGATGCCGGCTATGTGGAAGATGGGCAGCGGCGACCAGACCTTGTCTTCGGCCGTCACCCGGTAGCGCACGCCCAGATTGCGGCTGTTGCCGATGATCCCGCGATGGCTGATGAGCGCGCCCTTGGGATTGGCGGTGGTGCCGGATGTGTAGAGGATGAAGGCGATGTCCTCGGGATCGACGGCGTCGATGCGGGCGTCGAGATCGGCGTCGGCGATGCCCTCGCCCATGGCCAGCGCGGCATCTCGCGAGATCATGAAGGGCTGACAGGGGGGATCGAGGCAGATGATCCGCCGCAGCATGGGGGCGGCATCGAGGTGCAGCGCCTGCGGATCGGCCTTTCCGAGCGCGGGGAAGGCCGCCCCGAGCCGCTCGGCGAAGTTGAGCTGATCGGCCACCTTGCCGGTGGTGACGAGGGTGACGAGATCGGCATCCTTCACCACGAAGGCCAACTCATGCGCCTGATACCGCGCATTCACCGGCACCGCGACCGCGCCCGCCATCACGATGCCGAACAGCAACTCGACAAATTCCGGGCGGGTGGTGAGCAGGATGCCGACATTCTGCCCCGGCCGGATGCCCATGGCGATGAACGCCCTGGCCCATGCGCGCGCCGCTTCATGCAGCTCCGCGTGGCTCGATCGCCGGTCGGGGAAGACCAGCGCATCCGCCTCGCCCCGCGCCGCCGCGCTCGCGCGGAGCATCCGGCCATAGGTGTAGATCGGGGCGTCCGTCATTGGCCGGCCTCCAGATCGAGGAGCATCTCGCGTTCATAGCCGCCGTCCATGCAGCCGATCATCCGCTCGATCAGCGGCCGGCCATGCTCCGTTTCCATATGCGCCTTGTCGGCGGCCTCGTCGACGAAGGACTCGAACACCGCGAACATGTGCGGCGCTTCGAGCCGGAAGAACCGGAAGCCCAGCGTGCCCGGTTCGAGATCGACCAGGCCCTCCATCCGGCGGGCGAGGCCGATGAACTCGGCCTCCCGTTCGGGCTTGATGCGGAAACGCGACAGGAAGCTGTAGGCCAATCGTCCTCTCCCGGTTGCGGCGTGCGGATTCGCATCTTCCGTGGAGGCAATTGAAAACAATCATGACTGATTTTTCAAGAGGGCATATTTTGATGCTCGAAGCTTGCTGCGATGCATCAAAAGCCCGTGAACTCGGCGAAATCCGGCCCAAAGTAAAACATACATGAATGATTGCTTTTTTTATGGACCGGGGTAAGTTGAGGCCGTTCTGGAGAGCGCGGCGTGTAAAGTCGTGCCACAGGGGAGAGGAGCGAGGGGATGACCCATCATCGGTGGTTGAGCAGTACCGCGTTCGGCGTCATTGCAATGGCCGCGATGGCTTCTCCGGCATGGGGGCAGGATGCGCCGCCGCCGCCCACCCCGACGCCTGCCGCCGAGGCGGCTGCCCCATCGACAGCGGGGACGAGCGGCCTTCAGGAAATCGTCGTCACCGCCACCCGGCGCGCGACCAATCTTCAGACGACGCCGATCGCGGTGTCCGCCGTGGACTCGCAGTTGATCCAGCAGGCGAGCCCCCGCAATATCGGCGATCTGGCCGCCTTCGTGCCGAACTTCTCGGCGGCGACGATCACCGGTTTCAACGCGGCGTCCTTCTCGATCCGCGGTGTCGGCCAGAACAACATCATCGTCTATTTCGAGCCGCCGGTGGCGGTGCTGGTCGACGATTTCGTCGTGCCCTCGGTGCAGACCCAGTTGCTCGACACGTTCGACGTCGCGCAGGTGGAGGTGCTGCGCGGCCCTCAGGGCACGCTGTTCGGCAAGAACACGACCGGCGGCGCCGTGGTGGTGAAGACCAAGCGGCCGGACCTCGATCATTTCGAGGTGGAAGGCCGGATGCAGACCGGCAGCTTCGGCACGGTGATCCCGCAGGGCGCGGTGAACATCCCGATCGGCCACACGCTCGCCTTCCGGGGTGTGATCGGCCACACCGGATCGGACGGCTATTATCATGATGGTGGCTGCTTCGGCCCCGTGACGCCGCTCAACACCTCGGCCTTCGCGAGCAAGTTCGCCGGTGCGCAAGGGTGCGGCAACGGCAAGGCGATCGGCGGGCAGGATGTGTGGAACGCCCGCGCCAAGCTGTTGTGGGAGCCCAGCTCCAACTTCACCGCGCTCGCCCAATATGAATATCTGCGCGATCGGTCGGACAGCGTGCCGGCGATCAATCTGACGCCGGACAGCAGCGCATTTCTGTTCTCGACGCTCGGGCTCGGCGCCGCCGCCAACCAGCACAGCGACCCGCTCGACAATGCCGCGATCACCAACCGGCAGGGTGCGCTGCTCAAGATGGGATCGGGGCAGAAGATCTCGGTCGACGGCGGCTATCTCACCATGGACTATAAGATGGACTGGGGCACCTTCACCTCGGTCAGCGGCTATCGCTATCAGCGCTCACGCCTGCCCAACACCTATATGGGCTCGGCGCCGGTCGCGTCGGACGGAACGGTGCTCTCGCTGTTCGACGCCCAGCGCGACGATAACCGCAAGACATGGCAGGAGGAGCTGCGCTTCGCGTCCTCGTTCAAGGGGCCGTTCAACTTCGTCGCCGGCGGCTTCTATCAGAAGGACAATACCGACTTCTGCGTGGCGCAGCTCCTCGGCTTCCTCGATCTGTCGAGCGGGCCGCTGGCGTTCGGGCCGTGGAACGACAATCCCTATCTGCTCTGCAATGCCCAGCACGCGCGCTCGACGGCGGCATTCATCGAGGGAACGCTGAAGATCACGCCGACGCTGACGCTGACCGCCGGCGGCCGCTACACCTGGGAACGCAAGACCTGGTGGGGCCGCCAGCAGGTGTTCCAGCAGCAGCTCACCGGCGGCTTCGATCCGTCGATCGTGTTGCAGGATGCGCTCGACGCCAATGTCTTCGCCTATCCCGATGGCGTCATCAAGGTGAAGGACCGGGCCAACGAGCCGACGTGGCGCGCCAGCATCGGCTGGCAGGCGACGCCGACCATCTACGGCTATGCGACCTATTCGCGCGGCTTCAAGGGCGGCGGCTTCAACGATCAGATCGGCAGCTTCCACCCCTTCGTGAATGCGGACGGCACCGAGAATCAGCAGGCCTTCGCCGAAGCCGCCTCGGCGACCAAGCCGGAGAAGGCGGACAGCTATGAAGCCGGCGTGAAGACCGAACTGCTCGATCACCACCTGCGCTTCAACCTGACCGGCTTCTATGTCGACTACACAAACCTCCAGAAGCAGATCGTCGTGCCGCTGGTGGTGGATGGCCAGCAATTCCAGGTGACGCGCTTCTTCAACGCCGCCAAGGCGACGGTGAAGGGTGTCGAGCTGGAGACGACGCTGATCCCCGTCCACGGCCTCACGCTGCGCGGCGTGATGGGCTATCAGGATGGCAAATATAAGAAATATGTGACGCCGATCCCGGCCGGCTACGACCTCTCGACCGCACCGCTCGATCGTCTGCCGAAATGGCAGTGGACCGTGGACGCCACCTACGAGATGCCGCTGGGGGATCGTTACAAGGTCCAGCTCAACGGCAACGTCGCCTATACCGGGCGCAACCTCGCTACCCAGTCGATCACCAGCCCGGACGAGAACACCTATCTCAACGCCCGCACGCTGGTGAACGCCTCGCTCACGCTCGCCGAGGCGCAGGACAAATATTATGTCCGCTTCGTCGGCCGCAATCTCACTGACAAGCGCTATCTGACGGCGGCGCAGGTGGTGGGCGGCCTGTGGGCGGACGGCCAATATGGCGCGCCGCGCTATTTCGGCGCCGAGTTCGGCTTCAAGTTCGGCAATTGAGCGATGGGGCGGCCCGCATGTCTGCCGGCCGCCCTTGTCGCATCAGCCGGCGGGCTGGAGCATGTCCGTCATGCACACCGTGTCGAGGCCGAGCACATGGGTGAAGCGGCCCATCGCCATCCAGCAGCCGATCGCCAGCGTCAGGTCGGCGATCTCGGCGTCGCTGTAGGCGGCGCGGAGGCGATCCCAGAAGGCGCCGTCCTGCGGCAGGTCGCGCGGATTGTCGGCCAGTCGCTCGGCATATTCGATGGCGAGCCGCTCGCGCGTGTCGAACAGCGGCGAGGCGCGCCATTCCGCCACCGCCGCGTAGAAGGCTTCGTCCGGCTTCTCTCCACCCCGCGCCACCACCGAGCGCGAGGCATCGCCGCCGACCGATTCCAGATAGGCATCGAGATGGTCGCCGGCGCGGAAGCTCTGGCAGACGAGGCAACCGTTGATCTGCGCGGTGCGGTAGCGCGCGGCCTCGGCGACGCGGAGCGGCAGGCGCATCGACTGATAGACAGAGCGCACGAAATCGCCGGCGGCGCGGCCGATCTCCGGCGCGTGATGGCTCAGCACATAGCCGAGCGGATCGGTCATATGGGCGTCAGGCACGTCGATATTGGGCATGGTCTCTCCTCCTTCTCGATCCCTTCTTCGGGCGAACGATCGGCCATCGGGCGGGGGAGACTCGCGATGCCCTGATCCTAGCAGGATCATATTAAAAAGTATCGATGAATCAGGTGGATATCCCTGCATTCATGCTGTTCTGGCGCCTGACGAGAATGGGGATCGCCGATGCGTGCTGGTGTCCTTGCCTGCCTGTGCTCCGCTCTGGCGCTGCCGGCCTGCCATTCCCCTTCGGGGGCGCCGGCCGGGAAGGTGGCGGTGGTGCCGGACATGGGGCCGCCGGGCTGGCGCGAGCAGCTCCATGACGGCAGCGACGGGCGGGACTGGCCGGCCTTCGGGCGCACCTATGGCGAGCAGCATTACAGCCCGCTCGATCAGATCAACCGCGACACGGTGAAGCGGCTCGGCCTCGTCTGGTCCTATGATCTGCCGCCCGGCAACCCGGCCAGCGGGCCGATCGAGGTGGGCGGCACCGTCTATACCGCGACCGGCTATGCCGTCGTTCGCGCCTTCGAGGCGGCGACGGGCAGGCTGTTGTGGACCTATGATCCCAAGGCGCCCGAAGTCTCCGGCCACAAGCTCCGGCAGGGCTGGGGCAGCCGCGGCATCGCCTATTGGAACGGCAAGGTCTTCATCGGCACGCAGGACGGCCGGCTGATCGCGATCGACGCGAAGACGGGCCGGCCGGTCTGGACCGCCGAGACGATGGGCAAGGACGACCAGCGCTTCATCTCCGGCCCGCCGCGTGCGTTCGACGGGATGGTCATCATCGGCCATGGCGGCGCCGACGAGGCCTCGATCCGAGGCTACGCCACCGCCTATGACGCCGAGACGGGCCAGCAGAGATGGCGCTTCTACACGGTGCCCGGCGACCCCTCGAAGGGCTTCGAGAACAAGGCCATGGCGATGGCCGCGAAGACCTGGGCAGGCCCGTGGTGGAAATATGGCGGCGGCGGCACGGTGTGGAACGCCATCACCTATGACGCGGAAAGCGACACCATCCTGCTCGGCACCGGCAACGGCAGCCCCTGGAACCGCAAGATCCGCAGCGAGGGCAAGGGCGACAATCTCTTCCTCTGCTCGATCGTCGCCGTCGACGCGAAGACCGGTGCGTACAAATGGCATTATCAGATCAACCCCGGCGAAAGCTGGGACTTCAACGCCGCGATGGACATGGAACTGGCGGATCTCACCATCGACGGGAAACCGCGCAAGGTGCTCATCACCGCGCCCAAGAACGGTTTCCTCTATGTGATCGACCGCACCGACGGGAGGCTGATCTCGGCCAAGCCGTTCGTCACCACCACCTGGGCGAAGAGCATCGACCTCAAGACCGGCCGCCCGGTGGAAGAACCCAACATCCATTACGAGAAGGGGCCGGTGACCTTCCGCCCCACGCCGGTCGGCGCGCATAGCTGGCCGCCGATGGCGTTCAGCCCGCAGACGGGGCTCGTCTATATCCCCGCGATCGACCTTCAGGTCACCTATGACGACAGCGGCATCACCGCCGCCAACTGGCAGCGCGTCGGCGGGATGGCGCTCGATTATGGCGTGCGGCCCGATATCGAGGTGCCGAAGGGGGAGAAGACGCAGGGCTATCTCGTCGCCTGGAATCCGGTGACGCAGACGCAGGCGTGGCGGCTTCCGATGCCGGGCCATTTCAACGGCGGGGTGATGGCGACGGGCGGCGGCCTCGTCTTTCAGGGGCACCCGGATTCGAGCTTCACCGCCTATGACGCGGCAAACGGCAAGACGCTCTGGACCTTCGACGCCAGGGCCGCCGTGGTGGCGCCGCCGATCACCTATATGGTCCACGGCCGACAATATGTGACGGTGATCGCCGGCATGGGAACGAGCGCCGGGCTGTTCGGCCCGCTGCTCGCGAAGTTCGGCATCGATTACCGCACGCAGGCGCGCCGCGTGCTGACCTTCGCGCTCGACGGCAAGGGGACGCTGCCGCCGAAGATTCCCTACACGCCGAAGGCGGTGAGCGACCCGGACTTCAAGGCCGATCCTGTCGCCGCCAAGGTCGGGGAGGCGATCTTCAACATGCGCTGCGCGGTCTGCCATGGCGGCGGCGCGATCGCGGGCGGCACCGCGCCGGACCTGCGCACCTCGGGCGCGATCGTCTCGCCGGAGACGTTCGATGCCATCGTCCATGACGGAATGCTGGTGCCCAACGGAATGCCCCGCTTCGAGGAACTGAGCGCCGAGGATCGCGCCCATCTCCGCCAATATCTGCGTATGCGGGCGGATGGTCTGCGCAAGGGCAAGCCCTGACGCGGGCTACATCGCCCGTATGCGCTCCCGACCGTCCCAGTCGCGGCAGGCGGCCCTGATCCCATCGAACAGCTCGATCATCGAGGGACGGGGCTCGATGACCTCCACCATCGTGCCGGGGAACAGGATGTCGGTATCGAGATAGGCAAAGCGGGAGAGCGGCAGCGCGCCCTCCAGCGCCACGCCGATGCCGGCCGCGCGGGCGGCGGCCATCTGCTTGTCATAGTCGTCGGTGAAGGTGCCGAGATGGTGGACGCCCTTCCGCCCGGCATCGAGAAATTCGCGATAGGTGGACGGGGCGGGGCCGGGCTGGATCAGTTCGATCATCGTCTCGCCGCTGTAGGCGATCGCCACGCTTTCGTAGATCGGCGCATCCACCGGCACGCGCTCGCCGCGCACCTCCAGCCAAGCGAAGGGGAGCGGCAGCGGGAAGCGGAAGAAGGGGCCGACGCCCATCGTCCTTGTCCAGTGGTCGATATGGGCCTCCACATCCTCCACCACATAAGCGACCTGAAAGATCGGCCCGAACGCACGGCTCATCCCATTCTCCTCCCGGTTGCCGGCGGGTCGGCCGCCCGGTTGCGATTCCGACTTGTCAAACATTCATGCATGTTTTTTTATGCTTGTCGATCCGGCCCGACCCGGACTCGGCAGGAGAGAGGGCGATGAACTTCGATTTCCGCCTGTGGGATATCCACATCGGCGCGCCGCACCCGTTCAACGCGCACCGCTATATCGACAATGGCACGGCGCGGCCGAAGCCGGACCGCTATCATGACAAGGCCTTCGCCGATGCCGAGTGGGAGCGGGTGTTCGCGAAGAGCTGGCTGCTCGCCTGCCCGATCTCCGATGTGCGCGAGCCCGGCGATTTCGCGCGGTTCGACATCGGCCGCGAGAGCTTCATCATCGTGCGCGGCGAGGATGGTGACGTCCACGCGCATTACAACGTCTGCCCGCACCGCGGCAGCCGGCTTGTGACGCAGGATTTCGGCAGCGTCTCCCGGTTCACCTGCCCCTTCCATAGCTGGCAGTTCAGCCTGGAGGGCGAGAATATCGCCGTCACCGATCGCGAGACCTTCCGGCCCGAGGTGCTCTGCCACGATCTCGACATGACGTCTGTGCGCTGCGAGGAGGCGGCGGGCCTCGTCTTCATCGCGATGGACCCGGATATCCAGCCGCTCAGGGAATGGCTGGCGCCGATCCTGCCGCATCTCGAGCTCTACGACATGGATCGGATGAACGTCGTCCAGCATCGCCGGTCGGATTGGGGGGCGAACTGGAAGGGCGGGGTGGATGCCTTCGCCGAGATCTACCATCTCCATGCCGTCCATCCGCAGACTCAGTGCCTGATGGACGACCGCACGCAGATCGATCTCTATCCGGGCGGCTTCAGCCGGCAGTTCGTGCCCTTTGCCCAGCCGAGCCCGCGCTTCGCCGATCAGGAGAGCGTCAATCCGGGCATCGCCATGATGCTGCGCGATGCCGGCATCGACCCCGCGACCTTCTCCGGCACCGCGCACGAGACGCGCGCCGCCATACAGGCCGCCAAGCGCCGGCGCGCGGCCGACTACGGGCTCGATTATGACAAGTTCAGCGATACGCAGTTGAGCGATTCGACGGTCTACAGCCTGTTCCCCAACACTCAGATCGGTTGCCACCCCGAGGCGGTGTTCCTCCACCGCTTCCTGCCGCACCCGACCGATCCCAACCAGTTCACCTACGACACCTGCATTCTCTACCGGCACATCGACGCGCCGGGCTATGCGGCGCCCGCCTGGATGGGGCTGGGCGAGGATATCGACCTGACCGGGGAGATGCGGCCGGACATCGTCCATACCGGCCTCGGCGAGCCTCCGGGGCTCGGCGAGGTGCTCGATCAGGACAGCGATCTGCTGCCGATCGTGCAGGCCGGCGCACGGTCGCGCGGCTTCCGCGGGCCGCTGTGGAGCGAGCAGGAGGCGAGGCTGCGCCATTTCCATGCCGAACTCGACCGGAAGATGGGAGAGGGCGCATGAACTATGATCCGCGCGGCTGGACGGTCCACCGGGACTCGCGACATCCGTTCGACCGGGCGGCGCCCCATGTCGACAACGGCACCGCGCGGCCCGATCCGATCCGCTATACCTCGCGGGCGTTCTTCGAGGCGGAGTGGGAGAAGGTCTTCACGAAGACCTGGCTGTTCGCCGGGCCGGTCAGCGACGTGCGCGAGCCCGGCGACTGGATGAAGTTCGACATCGGCGCCGAGAGCTTCCTCATCGTCCGCCGCGAGGATGGCGGGCTGGCCGCGCACTACAATGTCTGCCCGCATCGCGGCAGCCGGCTGGTGACGGGGGATGTCGGCTCGCAGGCCAGCTTCACCTGTCCCTTCCATAGCTGGCAGTTCGGCCTCGATGGCCGCAACCTGCGCGTCACCGATGCCGAGACCTTCCGCCCCGAGGTGCTGTGCCACGGCACGGATCTCACCTCGGTGAAGGTGGATGAGGCGGCGGGTCTCGTCTTCCTCTCGATGTCCGACGACGTACCGCCGCTCGCCGAATATCTCGGCGACATCCTGCCGATGCTGGAGACCTATGAGATCGGGAAGATGCACGTCGTCCAGCATCGCCGATCGGACTGGGCGGCCAATTGGAAGGGGGGGATCGATGCCTTCTACGAAAGCTATCATCTCCACGCGATCCACCCGCAGACGATGGGGATGCTCGACGATCGCACCCATATCGATCTCTATGCCCATGGCATGAGCCGCCAGTTCGTGCCCTTCGGCCAGCCCAATTCGCATTTCCCCGATCAGCAGGGGATCAACCCCGGCATCGCCGTGATGCTCAGCGATGCGGGGCTGGACCCGGCGACTTTCCAGGGCACCGCGCAGGACAGCCGCTCGGCGATCGCCATGGCCAAGCGCGACCGGGCGGCGAAGCTCGGCCTCGATTATGGCCGGTTCAGCGATGCGCAACTCACCGACAGCACGATCTTCGGCATCTTTCCCAATGCCCAGATCGGTTGCCATCCCGAGGCGGTGTTCCTCCACCGTTTCAAGCCGCACGCGGACGACCCCGAGCAGTTCGTCTACGACACCACGATCCTGTACCGGCATATCGACGTGCCGGGCTATGGCGCGCCGCTGTGGATGGGGTTGGGCGATGAGGTGGACCTCACCGGCGCCACGCGGCCGGAGGTGATCCACACCGGGCTCGGCGAGCCGCCGGGCATGGGCGAGGTGCTCGATCAGGACAGCGATCTGCTGCCGATCGTGCAGGCGGGCGCGCGCTCGCGCGGCTTCCGCGGCCCGCTCTGGGGCGAGTAGGAGGCGCGGCTGCGCCATTTCCATACGGAACTGGATCGCTGGCTGGCGAAGTAGCGCCAGCCTCAGAAGGGGCGGATCGTCACCGCATTGTCGACGACGAATTCGGCGCCGGTGACGAAACGCGATTCATCGGAGGCGAGGAACAGCACCATCGCGGCGATGTCGGCCGGAGCCCCCTTGGAGCCTGCGGGCAGCACGCCTTCGGGCACCGCCTGCTCATCGCCGGGCCTTCCCTCGGCCTCCTGCACCATCGGTGTCTCGATCGCGCCGGGATGCACCGAGTTGCAGCGGATCTTGTAACCCTTCTCCTGACACATCACCGCGATCGACTTGGTCATCGACCGCACCGCGCCCTTGGCGGCGGAGTAGGCGAAGAAGATCGGGTAGCCGAGCAGCGCGCCGGTCGACGACATGTTGATGATCGATCCGCCACCGCCCCTGTTCATCAGCGGAATGGCATATTTGCAGCCGAGGAAGACACCCTCGCTCATCACGGCATTGACGAAGCGGAACTGGTCCAGCGTCGTCCCCTCGACATCGGCGGAGAGCACGACGCCGGCATTGTTGACGAGGATATCCAGCCGGCCGAACCGATCCTCGATGGCGCGGATGGTGGCGATCCATTGCTCCTCGGAGGCGACGTCGAGCGCCATCGCCACGCCGCCGATGGCATCGGCGACCTTCTGCGCCGGCTCCAGCCTCACGTCGGTGACGATGACGACGGCGCCTTCGCGGGCCAGCGCCTCGCAATCGGCCTTGCCGAGCCCCGAGCCGCCGCCCGTCACCAGCGCCACCTTGCCGGCCACCCGTCCCGTCATCCTCGTCTCCCTCGCGCGCGTCGTCAGGCCGCGCCGCCTTCGTTGAAATAGTCCGGCATCCCGCCCGGCCACACCACGCCCCACTGAGCCTGACCGCCGTCGATAATCATCAGGTCGCCATTGACGAAACGCGCCGCCGGCGAGGCCAGATAGACGATCGCTTCCGCCACATCCCACGCATTGCCGCGCACCTTCATCGGATTGGCCATATGGAAGCGCCCGAGCGCCTCCTCGGGATAGACGCCGAAACCCTCCGTCTCGATCACGCCGGGGCCGACGCAGTTCACCCGGATGCGGAAGGGCGCCCACTCGGTCGCGACCGTCCTGGACAGATAGATCACGCCCGCCCGCGCCGCGCAGGTGTGCGCCGCCTGCGGCATCCCGCGTTCGACATTGGCGACCATGTTGATGACATGCCCCGGCTGGCCCTCCGCCCGCCAGCGTCGGGCGGCCTCCTGCATCATCCACCAGGTGCCGTTCAGATTGGTGTCGATCACCGCCAGCCAGCCCTTGCGGCTGAAATCGATCGCATCCTGCGGGAATTGTCCGCCGGCATTGTTGACCAGGGTGTCGAGCCCGCCCAGCCGGTCATGCACCTCGCCGATCAGCGCCTCGCAGGCATCGGGATCGCGGATGGTCATGGCGCGGATCAGGATGTCGCGCCCGGTGGCGGCGCGGATCGCATCGCGCGTGGCTTCCAGCTTCTCCGCCGCCCGCCCGCAGATCGCGACGTCGGCGCCCAGCCGCGCGGCGAGGAAGGCGGCCGCCTTGCCCATGCCGCTGCCGCCGCCGGTAATCAGGATGCGATGGCCGGCGAGCAGGTCCGGCCGGAATACCGTCTCGCGCGTCGCCAGCGCCGCTTCGTCGAGCCCGCGTTTCGGCCGCGTGGGATCGCTCGGATCGGGGCGGGCCTGGGGGCGCGGCGGGGCGGTCGGCTGGTCATCGTCCATCGGTTCATGTGGCTCCCTGTTGCGACCGGCTTAGCATGTCGCTTGCAAAAAACAATCATAAATGTCTTTTTTATGAGGCTGCTTCACCTCGGAAACCGGGATTTTGTGCTGCGTTTGCGAGCGACGGGGTTGTGCGGATCGAGTCTTGAAAAAAGCAGTCATGAATGTCTTTATCGAGTAAAAGGAGAGGAGCATGGCCGATCTGACGGGAAAGGTGGCGGTGGTCGTGGGGGCTGCCGGCCGGGGCAATATGGCGCAGGCGATCGCCCGGCGCCTGGCGGCCGACGGCGCGCGGCTGGTGGTCGCCGGACGCGATCCCGAGCCGCTGGCCGAGTTGGCGGCGGAACTGGGCGGCCTCGCCGTCGACGATTGCGACCTCACCAGCGAGGCGGATCTGGCGCGGCTCGCCTCCACGGCGCGGGAGCGTTTCGGCGGGGTGGACATCGCCGTCAACGCCACCGGCTGGGGCCTGCTCCGCCCCTTCCTCGATACGTCGAAGGAGGAGATCGAGCGGATCACCGCGCTCCAGTTCGTCGGCGCTTTTCTCTTCTATCAGGCCATGCTGCGTGTGATGCGCGACGGCGGGTCTCTGATCCAGATATCCTCTGCCACGGCGACGATCATGCTGGAGGATCACGCCGCCTATATGGGCACCAAGGCCGGCGCCGATCATGTCATCCGCTGCATCGCCAACGAGTTCGGCCATCGCGGCATCCGCGCCAATTCGGTCGCGCCGGGCTTCACGGTGACGCCGATGACCGGCAAGGCCGGCCGCAACCCGGCCGTGATCGCGGCCTTCGCCAGGGAATATCCGCTCGGCCGGGTGGGCACCAGCGAGGATGTCGCCGAGGCGGTGTCGTGGCTCGCCTCCGATGCCTGCTTCCTGACCGGGCAGACGCTTCAGGTGAGCGGCGGCCTGACGCTGCGCCGCAATCCCCGCAATGCGGAGATCGTCGCGGCGGTGCAGGCGGCGAAGGCCGCCGGGGCGCCGTCATGATCCGGGGCGTTCACCATCTCGCCGTCTCGACGCCGGACATCGGCCGTTTCGTCGATCATTATGAACGCTGGTTCGGCTTCGAGCGCTGCGGCGGCGGGGGCTGGGAGCCGGGCAACGACCGCATCGACACCATGGTTGGCTTGCAGGACAGCGCGGCGCGCTACCAGATGATCCGGCTGGGCAATCTCTACATCGAGGTGTTCGAATATTCCGCGCCGCAGGGCCGCGAGATGCATCCGCGGATGTGCGATCATGGCCTCATCCATTTCTGCTTCTATTGCGACGACGTCTTCGCCGAATATGAGCGGCTGAGGGGGCTGGGCATGGAGTTCGCCTGCCCGCCCGGTGGATCGGCGGCGACGCGCGCCACCTATGGGCGCGACTGTGACGGCAATGTCGTGGAGCTGCTCCAGATCGTCGACGAAAGCTGCGGTTTCGCTTTCGGTCGCGCGGTGGCGCTGTCAGCCTAGTTCGCGCAGCAACGTCGCGGGATCGCCGTCCCAGCGCTCGGCCGCCTTGCGGACCGCCGCGAAGAAGGCGCGGATGGCCGGCTTGTCCTCGACGATCTCGATCATATGGCCGAGCGCCACGGCGGTATCGACATAGGCGTAGCGCATCGGCCCGAAGCGACCGTCCGCCGCCACCGCGAAAGCCCGATCGGTATAGTGCGCCAGCGCGGCGTCGAAATCCCCGGCGATGAAGGCGACATGGTGGAAACCGATCGTCCCCGCCGGCACCGTGTCCCGATAGGCGGACGGGCTGTCGTCATGTTGCTCGACGAGCTCGATCTGCACCTCGCCATGCTGCGCGACAGCGGTGGAGAAGCGCGTGGCGGTCGGCTGGCCGCGATAGCGGGGCTGATCCAGCTTCAGTTCGCGGTTGACGAGGAAGGGGCCGATGCCCGTGGTCGCGTGCCAGCGGTGCGCCGCGGTGGCGAGATCGGGCACGACCCAGGCGTGCTGGATGATCTGCGGACGGAAGCTCATGGCCGTGCCTCGCTGGTGGCTCGGGGGAGAAGGTGGCGCGTGGCCGTCACGGCCCGGCGCGCCCGTTCGCGTGCGCTGACACCGGCCTTGCGCGCGGCGGCCTGCGGCACTTCGATGTCGATCACCGTGCCCGGCCGGATCGCGGCGAGAGTCGCGGCGAGCGGGAAGGCGCCGTCGCCGGGCAACATCCGCTCGCGGATCGCTTCGTGCCAGCGCAGATCGGCGGCGATGTCGGAAGGGCCGTCCGAAAGCTGGAGATAGCCGATCCGGTCGCGATGCCGCGCTACGTCCGCCGCGCCGCCGCCGCTGCGCACGAGGTGCAGCATATCGCACACCAGCGCCACATTGGCGCGATCCGCGGCGGCGAGGATCGCGGCCGCCCGATCGATCGTCCGCACCGCCGAGAAGCCGTTGAACTCCAGCCCGACGATGATGCCGAACCCCGCCGCCATGTCGCAGAGCCGGGCCAGCCGCCGCGCGCCTTCGGCCTCGTCGGCATCATGGACATGCGCGGTCGCGCGTGTCGCGCCGAGTGCGTGGCCGACCGCCAGCGCTTTCCCGAAACCCGCCCAGTCGGGATCGGAATCGAGCGGAAAGACCTCGATGTTGCACAGCGTGACGCCCGCCTTGCGCAACGCTTCCGCCACCGCCGGCACATCGCCCTCGCCGACACGGGGATAGACGTGCCGCGCGGCCTCCGGGACATGGGCGAACAGGCAGACATGATCGCAGCGCAGTTCCCCCGCGATCGCGATCAATTCCTCCGGCGTGGCATCGAGCGCCGTCAGATGGTGCAGCGAAAGGGCGTGCGGTGTCGATAAAAAAGCATTCATGATTGTTTTTATGTCGAACTGTGCTAGGTCGAGTCAATCGGCAACGACAAAAGACCGACGGGACAGGATCGATGGATGCCATCCACCACGACCGGGCACGGGACGATTATCAGCGCATGGACGACGAGCGGGCGCGCAAGGGGCCGCCCGAGGGCTTTCCCAGGCTGCCCGACATTCCCGGCCGTCGCTATGTCGATCCCGAATTTCTGACGCTCGAGAAGGATCGCATGTGGAAGCGGGCCTGGCTCTATGCGGGCCACACCGATCAGGTGGCGACGCCCGGCCGCTGGTTCCTCACCCGCAACACCGGCGCGCCCGTGATCGTGCTGCGCGACCTGAAGGGAGAGGTCCGCGCCTTCTACAACACCTGCCAGCATCGCGGCGCGCCGCTGGTGACCGGAGACGCGGGCGAGGCGCGCGGCTTCGTGTGCGGCTATCATGGCTGGAGCTACACGCTGGAGGGCAAGCTGACGGCGGTGCGCGACAAGCGCGATTTCGTCGAGCTGGACTTCGCCTGCCGTTCGCTGGTGCCGGTCCGCTGCGAGATGCTGGGCAGCCTGATCTTCATCAACGAAGACCCGGACGCCCAGCCGCTGATCGATCATATCGGCCCGATGGCTAGGGAGCTGGATCAGTTCCAGCTCGACCGCCTGCGCCTCGTCGACAGCCGCAGCTATGAGGTCGGCTGCAATGTGAAGGTGCTGCTCGACGCCTTTCTGGAGGTCTATCACATCAAGTCCATCCACCAGTCGACGGTGGACCGCTTCCTCGATCATCGCGGCATGATCGTCACGCTCTGGCCCAATGGCCACAGCCGCATGTGTACGCCCAACAGCCGGCCGGACTGGAAGGATCCCGGCACGATCGGAATGCCGCGGATCGATACGGTGGGCGATCTCGCGGCCAACAACAATGTCAGCTATCACATCTATCCCAATTTCGTGATGCCGCCTTCGGACAGCGGCATTCCGATCCTGCAATTCTGGCCGACGGGGCCGCGAAGCTGCCGGGTGGTGTCGAGCTGGATCGCGCCGGACCATGATCCCGAGCAACCGCATCCACTCTGGGAGACGCGCATCCGCAACTGGGAGCGCATCCTCTACGAGGATCTCCAATACGCTCCCCAGATCCAGGACTCGCTGGAGAGCGGCGGCTTTCGCGGGATACCGCTCAATTATCAGGAGCGGCGGATCTACCATTGGCATGAGGAGCTGGATCGCCGGATCGGGCTCAATCAGGTGCCGCCGGAAGCCCGCGTCGAGCAGGTGCTGGGCGACTGGGTGACGCGATAGGACAGGCGGGGGAGAGGCATGGATTTCAGGCTCACGTCCGAGCAGGAGGAATTGCGCGAGGCGGCCCGCGTTTTCGCCCGCGCCGAGTTGCCGGCCATCGCGGCCGCGTGCGAGCGCGACAACAGGCCGCCCAGCCATGAACTGGTGAAACGCTATGCCGAGATGGGGTTCCTCGGGATCAATGTGCCGGAGGCTCTGGGTGGCCTCGGCCTCGGCAATCTCGAAGCGCTGATCGTGCTGGAGGAGTTCGCCAGGATATCCTCGGCGGTCGCCTTCCCGATCTTCGAATCCTCGGTCGGCCCGGTGCGGGCGATCGAGCATTTCGGGTCGGACGCCTTGAAGCAGCGGATCGTGCCGGCGGTGTGCCGGGGCGAGATGGTGGTGGCGATCGGCATGTCCGAGCCGGACGCGGGCTCGGCGCTGACCGATCTCAAGACGAAGGGCGTGGTGAAGGGCGACAGGCTGATCCTCAACGGCACCAAGCGCTGGTGCTCGGGCGGCGGCCATGCCGATGCCTATCTCGTCTATTGCCGCCTGTCGGACGATCCCGGCCCGAAAGCGATCGGCGCGGTGGTGGTGGAAAAGGGAATGCCGGGCTTCGGCTTCGGCCCGCCGGAGCAGTTGATGGGCTTCCGCGGCGTGCCCTCGTGCGATCTGCATTTCGACGATGTCGAGGTGCCGCTCGACCATATCGTGGTGCCGGCGGGCGGCTTTCGGAAGCTGATGGAGACGTTCGATCTCGAACGCTGCGGCAATGCCACCATGGCGCTGGGGCAGGCGTCCGGCGCGCTGGAGGACGTCGCCGCTTATGTTCAGGAACGCAGGCAGTTCGGGAAGGCCATCGTCGAGTTCCAGGCGGTGCAGCTCAAGCTCGCCGAGATGCATATGAAGGTGGATGCCGCCCGTCTGCTGATCTGGCGCGCGGCGGCCAATGCGGAGGATGGGTTGCCCTCGATCCTCGACAGCTCGACCGCCAAATGCTTCGCCAATTCGATCGCGCGCGAGGTGGCGGGGGAGGCCGTGCAGTTGATGGGCGCCTATGGTTATTCGCGCGAATTCCCGATGGAGAGGCGGCTGCGGGACAGTTGGGGCTGGGGCATCGCCGGCGGCGCCATCGATATCCAGAAGGTCAACATCGCCAGCGCGATGCTCGGCCGCCGCTTCGATCAGAGGCGCTGATGGCCCGCCACCGCATCGCTCCGCTCAGCGAGGTGCCCGAAGGGGCCAACAAGGCGTTCGACGTAGCCGGGCGCTCCGTCCTCCTCTGCCGCAGCACCGCCGGCCTGTTCGCGGCCGACAATATGTGTACCCACGCCTTCTCCCATCTGGAAGGCGGGCGGGTGAAGGGGCCTTATCTCTTCTGCCCGCTGCACGGTGTCCGCTTCGATCTGCGCAACGGCACGCCGTCGGGCAATCTCACCAGGAAATGCCTGCCGGTCTATCCCGTCCATGTCGAGGACGGGACGGTCTTCGCCGAGCTTCCCGATGACTAGGGCGATCGGCCGCCTGCTTCATGTCGAGGCGAGCCCCCGCGGAGGGCGCTCGCGGTCGGCCTCGGTCGCGCGGCGGCTGATCTCGGGGCTGACTGGCGTGCAGGTCGAGCGTCTGGGCCTGTTCGAGGCGGATCTGCCCGAGCTGGACGGCCCCGTCATCGAAGGACGCTATGCCCTGATCGCCGGCGATCCCGTCGGCGAGGCGGTGCGCGGTGACTGGGATGCGATCCGCGAGAAGACGGCGCATTTCCTGTCGTTCGATGCCTGGCTGTTCAGCGTGCCGATGTGGAATTTCGGCATTCCCTACCGGCTCAAACATTATATCGACCTCATCACGCAGCCGGGCATGACCTTTTCGGTCGTGGACGGCGAAGGGCGGGGCCATGCCGCCGGGCGCAGCGCGCTGATCGTCGCGTCGGGCGCGCTCGACGTCCGGCCGGACGGGCCGTTGGCCGGTTTCGACTTCCAGCGCGCCTATCTCGAATCCTGGCTGCGCTTCATCGGCGTCAGCGCCATCCACACGATCCATGTCCGCCCGACCTACGGGCCGGAGGATGTCGTCGAGGCGGCGATGGCGACGGCCTATGCGGAGGCGGAGGCGCTGGCCGCGTCCCTCTGCCTGCCGGAGCGGGTGTAGACGAGGTTGATGCTGGTGAAGCTCACCGCCTCCTCGCCACGCTGGTTGACGACGGCGTAGCGCGTGATGGCGGTGCCACGATCGCTGCGCGAGGCCGATGGGCGCAGCTCGACGATTTCGGAGGTGACATGGATGCTGTCGCCGGCGCGGACGGCTTTGCGCATCCGCACTTCGTCCCAGCCGACGCCGCAGACGAAGTCGATGTCGGAATTGATCTCATGATCCATCTGCCGCCAGAGCGCGAGGACGTGGATGCCGCTCGCGACCACCTCGCCGAAGACGGAGCCGCGCGCCAGCTCGGCATCGCTGTGGAACCATTGCGGATCCCACTCGCGCGCGAAGGCGAGGATATCGGCCTCGCTGACGGTGCGGGCCGCGGAGCGGCGGACCTCGCCCACCACGAGATCCTCGAAGCAGCGGCTGGGACGGGCGGCGGAGAAGGGGCGGGCGGTTTCGGTCATCGGCATCACCTCGATAGGATCACAGCTTCCCCTCCGGCGGCGGCTTTGCCAAGCCGTTCGGACAGCAAGGAGAAGCCCGTGACCGATCGTGGCGGCGTACCGGCCAATCTGTTCGTCTTCGACGAAGTGGCGCCCGATGTCTTCACCGTGCCGCCGACCGGTGGCCCGCTGGAGCGCCTGTTCGGAGGCCATGTGCTGGCGCAGGCGCTGGCGACCGCGCAGCGCGGCGCGCCGGCCGGCCGGCTGGTGCATAGCTGCCACGCTTATTTCGTGCGCGCCGGCCGCGTCGACCGGCCGATCCGTTTCACCGTCCACCGCGACAGCGACGGCCGCAGTTTCTCCGCCCGGCGCGTGCAGGCAACGCAGGACGATGCGGTGATCCTGAACCTCGCCGCCTCCTTCCATGTCGAGGAGGAGGGGCCGGGCCAGCAGACACCCATGCCCGCCGTGCCCGACCCGGAGACGCTGCCGTCGCAGGATGACGTGATTGCGGCGGCGCTGCCCGGAATGCCCCCGCACCGCGCCGCCTTCTGGGATCGGGACATCGGCATCGACTTCCGTTCGGTGGAACCCTTCGTCACCGTCTCGCCGTCTCCGTCGCTGCCCCGGCGGGCTCTGTGGTTCCGCTTCAGGAAGCCGCTCGGCGACGATCCGGCCGAGCATCAGCGGATGCTCTGTTACGCTTCCGATCTCTATCTGATGCACACCGGGCTGCTGCCGCTGGGGGTGAGCTGGTGCGATCCGCGCTTGCAGGATGCCAGCCTCGATCATGCGATCTGGTTCCACCGGCGCTTCCGCGCCGACGAATGGCTGCTCTACGCGATGGACAGCCCGTTCACGGGCGGCGCGCGCACGCTGGCGCGCGGAACCATCTTCACGCGGGACGGCCGTCTGGTCGCCTCGGTGGCGCAGGAAGGCCTGGTCCGTCTCAAGGATTGAAGAGGGAAAGACATGGAGATCAAGGGTGCATCGGCGATCGTGACGGGGGGCGCCTCCGGGCTCGGCGGAGCGACGGCGGCGATGCTGGCCGCGCGCGGCGCGAAGGTGGCGATCCTCGATCTCAACGAGGAGGCGGGCCGTGCCCATGCCGATGCGATCGGCGGCCTCTTCCTGCGCGCCGACGTGACCGGCGAGGGCGATGTCGGGGTCGCGCTCGATCGTGCGGCGGAGGCGCAGGGCGTCGCCCGCATCCTCGTCAACTGCGCCGGCGTCGCGCCCGCGATCAAGACGGTGTCGAAGGAGGGCAAACCCCATCCGCTCGACGCTTTCCGCAAGGCGATCGAGATCAATCTGATCGGCACCTATAATCTGATCGCCCAGTTCGCCGCCCGCCTGTGCGTCGCCGAGCCCGTGGGCGAGGAGCGCGGCGTGATCGTCAACACCGCCTCGGTCGCCGCCTATGACGGGCAGATCGGGCAGGCGGCCTATGCGGCCTCCAAGGGGGGCGTGGTGGGGCTGACGCTGCCGGTGGCGCGCGATCTCGCCCAGCATCGTATCCGGGTGATGACGATCGCGCCGGGCATCTTCCTGACGCCGATGCTGATGGGTCTGCCGCAAGCCGCGCAAGACAGCCTCGGCACGCAGGTGCCGCATCCGAGCCGGCTCGGCCGGCCGGAGGAATATGCGCGGCTCGTGGAGAGCATCCTCGGCAATCCCATGCTGAACGGCGAGGTGATCCGGCTCGATGGTGCGATCCGCATGGCACCGCGTTGAGGAGGGACGGGACGTGGGAAACGCAATGCGCACCGATGTCGTGATCGTGGGATGTGGCCATGGCGGCGCGCAGGCGGCAATCGCGCTGCGCCAGCGCAAGTTCGCGGGCAGCATCGCGATGATCGGGGAGGAGCCCGAGCTTCCCTATGAACGGCCGCCGCTCAGCAAGGATTATCTGGCGCAGGAAAAGCCCTTCGAGCGGATCATGATCCGCCCCGCCGCCTTCTGGGCCGAGCGCGAGGTGGAGATGCTGACCGGGCGGCGTGTCGTCACGGTCGATCCCCAGGCGCATGTCGTCACCACCGATGACGGCACGACGATCGGCTATGGCCAGCTCATCTGGGCAACGGGCGGTCATCCGCGGCGCATCGCCTGCGAAGGCCATGATCTCGCCGGCGTCCATTCGGTGCGCAGCCGCGCCGATGTCGACCGGATGATCGCCGAGCTGGGCTCGACGGAGCGGGTCGTGGTGATCGGCGGCGGGTATATCGGGCTGGAGGCGGCGGCTGTCCTGTCCAAGCTCGGCAAGCGGGTGACGGTGCTGGAAGCGCTCGATCGTGTGCTGGCACGGGTGGCGGGCGAAGCCCTGTCGCGCTTCTACGAGGGCGAGCATCGCGCGCATGGTGTCGATGTCCGGCTGGGGGCGAGGGTCGAGAGGATCGCGGGCACGGACGGCCGCGTCACGGGCGTCGCCCTTGCGGACGGCGAGATCATTGCGGCGGAGATGGTGATCGTCGGCATCGGCATCCTGCCGGCGGTCGAGCCGCTGATGGCGGCCGGCGCGGAGGGCGGTAACGGCGTGGCGGTCGACGAGCATGGCCGTACGTCCCTGCCTGATATCTTCGCCGTCGGGGATTGCGCGCTCCATGCCAACGGGTTTGCCGGCGGCATGGCGATCCGCCTCGAATCCGTCCAGAACGCCAACGATATGGCGACCACGGTGGCCAAGGCCATCACCGGCGAGCCGGAAGCCTATCATGCGGTGCCCTGGTTCTGGTCCAACCAATATGATCTCCGGCTCCAGACGGTCGGCCTCTCGACCGGCCATGACCGTGCGATATTGCGCGGCGATCCGGCTTCGCGCTCCTTCTCGATCGTCTATCTGAAGCAGGGCCGCGTCATCGCGCTCGACTGCGTCAATGCCGCCAGGGACTATGTGCAGGGGCGTGCCCTCGTCCTTACGCGCGCCACCGCCGACCCGGACAGGATCGCCGACTCCAACACCGCGCTGAAAGAGCTCTCTGGCCCCTGACCCTCGTGGGGGCACGGATGGACGAAGCGGAGAATGCGTTCGAAAGGGCCGGCGTGACCGATGCCTCTGGGGCTTGTGGCGGAGACGGAGGGATTCGAACCCTCGATACGGTTTCCCGTATGACGCTTTAGCAAAGCGTTGGTTTCAGCCACTCACCCACGTCTCCGGGCCGGCTTCGGGGGGCTATAGCGACGGTTTTCGGACTGCACAACTGCCTCTGCGCGGTGAAATGTGCTGCCATTGAGTCGTGCCGCATCCATCCCCCTTGCCATTCATTGCGTGCTAAGGCGCTTCGCGGTTAACCAGAGCCTTGAGAAGTTGGGGAGCACAGGTTTCATGACGATCATCGCCCGTCGGCTCGGGGCCGCCGCCGGCATCGCGGCTCTCGGCGGATTGCTGGCTCAGCCGGCCGCAGCGCAGATCCGCACGGTCGACCCGTCCTCCGCTCAGGCCCATGCCGACGCGCTCGGCAACGGCCAGCCCGAAACCAGCGGCCCGGCCTATACCCCTCCGCTCGCCGAGGATCGCGGCGCCCCACCGCCGGCATCCGCCCCCGAAGAGAGCGAGGAGCGCGCCGCCCCGCCGTCCACCAACGCCTCGCGAGCCTCGGATTCGCAGACCTATCAGGAAAGCGACGTGCTCGACGCCGCCGAGGGCGTATTCGGCCGCGGCACCGAGGGCCTCGCCAAGATCATCGAGAAGATCCTCAAGGATCAGGGCCGCCCCACCGCCTATATCTCCGGCCGCGAGGCGAGCGGCGCCTTCGCCATCGGCCTGCGCTACGGCTCGGGCGTGCTGCACCACAAGGTGGAGGGCGACCGCCCGATCTACTGGACCGGCCCGTCGCTGGGCTTCGACATTGGCGGCAACGCGTCGAAGGAATTCATCCTCGTCTACAATCTCTACGACAGCCAGGATGCCTATCATCGTTTCCCGGCGGCGGAGGGCACCGCTTATTTCATCGGCGGCTTCACCGCGAGCTATCTGCGCCGTGGCGACATCGTGCTGATCCCGATCCGGCTGGGCGTCGGCTGGCGGCTGGGCGCCAATGTCGGCTATATGAAGTTCACGCCGCAATCGAAGCTGCTGCCCTTCTGACCGCGCGCTTGTCCATCGTCGGCCGGGCGGGTTCAGCGCCGGTTCAAGCCCATGAGATACAATGGTTTCTCCAGGCAACCCCTCCGCGATGGAGAGAGAGATGGCACGCGACAGCATGAGCCGGGGGCGGCTTCGCAGGGCGCTTCCGCTGCTGGCGCTGGCCGGCGCGGCGCTGGCGCTCGGCGGATGTGTCGACGACGGCTATGACGGCTACGGAGTCTATGGCGGCGGCTTTTACGGCGACGTCTATGGCGATGGCTATGGCGGCTATGATGGCTGGCCGGGCTATGGCTGGTATGACGGCTTCTATTATCCGGGCACCGGCTTCTATGTTTACGACCGTGGCGGCCATCGCCACCACTGGAACGGCCCCGGCCATGGATGGAACGGCGGACACGGCTGGGCCGGCGGGCATGGCAACCCCGGATGGAAGGGGCATGGCCCACACGGCTGGAACGGGCGCCCCGGCGGCGGCTGGCATGGTGGAAACGGAGGCCGAGGCCCCGGTGGCCATGGCTGGCACGGCCCGTCCGGCGGTTCTGCGCATAGGGCGGTTCCTGCTCCCGCCCCCTCGCGCAACGAGCGACCGCGCTAGACCCTAATGCCGAGGCCGGACGGGCACCGGCGCGTTGCAGAGATCGACCCCGCCCGCCGGGCGCACGAAGAAGGCGTCGCGCCGGTTGGCGCGCGCATCGAGATAGGCGGCGAAGGCCGGCGAGTCCCCGCGCATAACCTCGAAACGCGGCCGCTCGGCGGCGGGCATGTCGGCCGCGATCCGCACCCGGCGAATCGCGAGCCTCTGTCGCGCATCGGTATAGAAGCCCAGATCGCCCGTTCCGCGCGGAAGCGCCGCCAATAGCTCGATCCCCTCCACGATCCGGCCAACCAGCGCGATGTTGCGATCGAGATGGCGCGGCGCCTGCCCGATCACCGTATAGAGTTCGGCGCCGGTCCCGGTGTCGGGCGGCATGTCGCGGCCCACGCCGACCATCCCGTAGCAATGGGTCAGCCACGCCGTCCGGCCGTCGCTCGCGACCGGCCAGCCATCCGCATGGCCGACACGCGGCGCATAGGCATCGGGCGAGCCCAGCGGCCGCACCGTCAGCCCGGCCAGCGGCCGCTCATATTCCGCCGGCGGATGCGCGATCACACCGGCCGGAAGCGGCTTTTTCCCGTCGGCACCGCCCCATTGGACGACATAATTATCCTGCACGCGCACCACCGCGCTGCCATCGAACCATCCCGCGCGGGCGAGCGCCCGGATGTTGGCGACGTGGACGGGCGCGAAGTCGGGCGCCAGTTCGATCACGACGCGCGGGCCATTGGTGAGATCCATCACCAGCAGATCGTCGGGCGCAACCGCCTGCCACGCGCCGGGAGGCGCCGCAGCGACGATCTCGCCCGGTGACAGGGCGGCAGGAGGCGGCGACGCCGCCGTCAGCAGAAGGGCGAGAAAGGCGGGCGACAGGACGGATCGACGCATTCCGGCAGCCTGCCATAGCGCGAGAGCTTGCGGAAGCGCTCCGATGTCGCTAGCAGCCCCCGGCACGGAGCGGTGGCCGAGTGGTCGAAGGCGCACGCCTGGAAAGTGTGTAGGGGTCCAAAGCTCCTCGAGGGTTCGAATCCCTCCCGCTCCGCCATCTTGATGATCCTTCCAGATTCGCGATGACCACGGGCCTGCATCCCGTGCAGGCTCCATCCGCCTTTCTGAAGAGGTTTCCGCCTTATCGTGCGGTCGGCGCGGTGCGATGCAGGCGATCGAGGCGGACCAGCGCCGCCAGGATGTCCACAGGCAAGGCTTGACCGGCAGGCTGGGTCACCTTCGGCCCGAGCGGGGCTTTTCGTGTCGGCAGCGGCTGGCTCAAGGTTAAACTCCCGTTAGCCCTCTTGATAACGGCTGGCGGCCCCGAGAGTTTAGGGTTCGACCAAAGTTAAATGCCGATGGGCCATTTTGTGGGGCGTTTCCGGCGCGGGGGCCATCATGTTGCGGCGGCTCCGCGAGTCCTGTAGGTCGCGCGTCCATCCCGGCAGGGACGATCCGAATATCGGGGCTTGGCGGCGGATGACGACCCGGACACTTTTCGCGACACGTTTCTATCAGGGCGAGCTGGACGACACCGGTCTGCTCGCCGAGCTGGAGGAGGCCGCGCTGTCGCTCGCCCGCGAGGATCGCGCGGGGCGCGCCTGGAGCAGGCAGCAGGGCTATCCCGGCTACACCTCCTATGCGTCGCTGAACGATCTGCCCGTCCGCAATCCGGTGTTCGACGATCTGCGCCGCGCGCTCGACAAGCATGTCCGTCGCTTCGTCGACGAGGCTTATCTCGATCTGGGCGGGCGCCGGCCGAAGCTGGACAGCCTGTGGGTCAACGTCCTCAAGGGATCGGGTGGTCATTCCGGCCATATCCATCCGCACAGCATCGTATCGGGCACCATCTATGTCCGCGTGCCGGAGGGGGCGCAGGGGCTGAAGCTGGAAGATCCGCGCCTGCCGATGATGATGGCGGCGCCGCTCCGCCGCCGGGACGCGCCGGAGGAGGCGCAGACCTTCGTCTATGCGACGCCCTTAGAAGGCAGCATCTTCCTGTGGGAGAGCTGGTTGCGGCACGAGGTGCCGGCCGGGCAGGCGAAATCCGAACGGATCAGCATCAGCTTCAACTATCGCTGAGTTCCGGGGCCGCGATGCGGGCGCAGGAGCGCCGGATGTGCCTGGCGGGCCGAATGAGGGCGTTGGCCGCGCGCGTGGTGAGGCGGTCGGCGGCGGTGGCCGTTGCATGGATCAGGCCGGGGAAGGAGAAGCGGCCCGCCTCGCCCGGCTTCCCCCGCGCCAGCGCGCGATCATAGGCGAAGATCACCGCGATCACGACCATGAGCAGCAGCAATGCGGATGGCGCGGCGCCGAGCTGCGTCGCGATCGTCCGGGGCCAGAAGGTGATGATGACATTGCCGAAGCCGAAGCCGAACAGCGAGCGCCGGCCAAGCACGAGCAGGGCATCGGGCACCCGCCGCCCTCGGGTCGCCGCGACGGCGGCGAGGATCAGCACCAGCGCGAACCCGCCCATGATGAAGGTGTAGGCCGGGTGATTGAGGTTGCGCAGGCGCATCGAGGAGAGGCTGGTCAGGTCGATCGGCCCGTAGCGGGTCTGGGTCAGCGACCAGAGGCCCGCCGCCGCGAAGAGCAGCGGCAGCGGCCACAGCCTTCCGCGCGGGGAGGCGCCCGTCAGCCAGCGCCCCAGCAGGAAGCCCGCGAAGACCAGCACCAGGCTATGGAGGATGGACGGCCCCGCGATCTGGGGGACGCTGCCCGTGCCGATCGTCAGATCGACGATCCGGGCGAGGATCGGCTGGCCCATCACCGGCGGCGGCGTCGGCAGGCTCTTGAGCTGCGGGAAGGCCAGATGTACGCAGACGGCGGCGGCGAGGCACAGCGGCGCCGGCACCCGCCGCAGCAGCAGGATGGCCAGCGGCATCGCCATGAACATGATCGTATAATATTGCAGGATGCCGGCATAAGGCGTGCTGCCGAGCATCAGCGCGCAGAGGAAGGCGTATCGCGCGCTGTAGGGCACGGCGATCCACAGCGCGATCACGTTGGCGAGGAACAGCAGATAGCACTGGATGCCCCGCGCCCAGCTCCGTCGGGTCAGCGCCTTCAGGCCGTCACGCTCCGCGCGGGGCAGGTGGACCAGCGCGATCATCGCGCCGAAGAGCAGGATGAAGATCGGCGTCGAGGTGCGGATCACGATGCCGATCAGCGGCGAAGGCATGGGCGTGCCCACCTGAACCATCGCATGGGCCGTCAGGGCGAGCAGCATCGCCCAGGATCGGGCGACATCCAGGCCATAGATGCGCTTCGTCGCCACCACTCCGCCTGTCCCCTTGGCCGCAATCGGGTGCCCCTGCGTTCCTGGACGAGGGCTGCCCGCAGATGCGCTCAGGCTACCATGAAATCGGTGGCCGGGAAGTTGGGCGCACTCGGCACATGGTGCGGATCACTCGCCTCGACGCTGAATATGGTGCTGCGTCGAGGCCCGGCAGGGTTTGGGTGTTGTCCGATCCAGAAGGCCGAGGTCGGGGAGTGGGGCGCCTTCGATGATGGGGGTGCCGTTGGCGCCAGTCACGGCAAAGTCGGATGCGTGATGATCTGGCGATTGGTACAATAGACGCCACGGAAATCTCGATCAGGATTTCCGCCGATTTATTATTCGAGCAGGGCGTTTCGAGTCCAGATTCCCGCCGGCCGGCCGGGATGGGGCGAGATTTGGTGCGCTGTCGTCGGAGCGGATTCGGCGATATCTATGGCTGATTATTTGCAGCAGATAGCCCTATTTCGGCGAAGGGCGCGTGTTGCGACGCACAAAACCATAAATCTTGGCGGATGGCGATCGGAGGAGAATCGCTCCGATCTGGGGCACCTTGTCCGATTTCGGCGCGGACAGCGCCGCGGGTTCGACATAATATCGAGGCAACAGGGAGAGGGGCGGGTCGCAGGCGGCAAAAAATGCCGGGCCGGCTCCGGGCGTCTCAGACTGATACGGCGGCGCAACAAACCGCCTTGTCGGCGAACATCGATGGCGCGACTAAACATTTTGCTATAGTTAATATGTTGTTGGCGTTTGTGGGGCTCGATATGGAAAACCAGCACAGTCAGCTCTTGGGCGAAGACAAGCATTTGCTTGATGCCGTCGACCTCTCTCATTCGAGCGATGTTGACCGGCCCCGCCCAAGATATCGCTTCGATCTTTCCGAGATCGAGGTCCGTTGGGATCCCTCGACGCAGGCGTTGTGGAGTTTCATGACGCCGACTCTTCGGCCCGCATTCAATCCGCTGTTGTTGCGCGATCTTCAGGCCTGGCAGAACGAAATCGGGCGGAGCTTTGCTTCGGGTGATCCGCAGCTCAAATATGTTATTCTGGGCTCGCGGGTGCCTGGAGTGTTCAACCTCGGCGGCGACCTTGCGGTTGTCGCCGACATGATCGAGGCGGGCGATCTCGATGGCCTCGTCCGCTATGCCTATCTGTGCGTCGAGATCCTTTATCGCAACATGACGGCGCAGGGGCTGCCGGTCGTCACCATCGCGCTCATCCAGGGCGAGACGGTGGGCGGCGGCTTCGAGACGGCGCTCTCCTTCGACGTGCTGGTGGCGGAGCGTCAGGCGCGCTTCTCGCTGCCGGAGAATGCCTTCGGCCTGTTTCCGGGCGTGGGGGCGCACTCGATCCTGACCCGCCGCCTCGGCGCCGCCAAGGCCGAGCAGATCATGCTCAGCGGCAAGACCTTCACGGCGGAGGAGCTATACGACATGGGCCTGGTCCATGTGCTCGCCGAGCCGGGCGAGGGCGAGGCGGCAGTGCAGGATTATATCGCCCGCAACGGCAAGCGGCAGGGCGGCCATCTCGGCATCTACCGCGCCAGCCGCGAGGTGAACCCGATCACCATGGAGGAGCTTCAGCGCGTCGCCCGGATCTGGGCGGAGACGGCGCTCGGCATCGGCGGGCAGCATGTGAAGGTGATGCGCCGGCTGGCCGGCATTCAGGCTAGGCGTTCGACCGAACTACCCGCAGGGGCGTGATCCGGGGCGACACCGTGTCGGCGCCGTTGGGCGTGCCGGCGAGGTAGCCGGCGATGTGCTCGCGCGGCATGGGACGGGCGAAGAGATAGCCTTGCCCTGCCGCGCAGCCGAGCCCGGCGACATAGTCCTCCTGTTCGGTCGTCTCGATCCCCTCGGCGATCACCGAGAGGTCGAGCGACTTGGCGAGGCTGGAGATCGCCTGCACGACGGCGCGCGTCTCGCTCTGCCGGTCGGGGCTGCTGATGAAGGAACGGTCGATCTTGATGCGATCGAACTTGTAGCGGCACAGATAGCTCAGCGACGAATAGCCCGTGCCGAAATCGTCGAGCGACACCCGGATGCCGAGCTTCTGGAAGCCGTCGAGCAGGCCGGCGGCGTTGGGATTGTCCTCGACGATCGCGGATTCGGTGATCTCCAGCTCCAGCCGGCGCGGCGAGAGGCCGGAGGCCATCAGCGCCTCCACCACCATGGTCGGCAGGTCGCGGCCCTTGAGCAGGCCGGCCGAGATGTTCACCGCCACCGAGATGCTGTCCGGCCAGCGCTGCGCCTCGGCGCAGGCGACGCGGAGCACCCAGGCGGTGAGCGAATCGATGATGCCGATGCTCTCGGCGATCGGCACGAAGGTGCTCGGCGGGATGTTGCCGTGGATCGGGTGGTGCCAGCGCAGCAGCGCCTCGAAGCTCTCGACCCGCTTGGTGGAGAGATTGACGATCGGCTGGAAATGGAGGTCCAGCTCCTCCTGCGCGATGGCGCGCTTGAGATCATGCTCGAGATGCTGCCGATCGACGAGGCGGCGCTCCATCTCGGGGTCGAACAGGATGACGCGGTTGCGGCCCTTGGCCTTGGCCTCGTAGAGCGCGACGTCGGCATGGCGCAGCAGATCGTCGGACGAGATGCCCGGCGAGGAGATGGCGATGCCGACCGAGACGGTCAGGTCCATCATCCCCTGACCGGAGCCGACCGGCTTGGCGATCACCTCGCGCACCATCTCGGCGAGCTTCATCGCGTGCTCGACATTCTCGACCGGCACGACGACGATGAACTCGTCGCCGCCGAAGCGGGCGACGCTGGCCATCGGGGTCGCGAATTTGGAGAGGCGCGAGGCGACATGGTGGAGCAGGTCGTCGCCTGCGGCATGGCCCATCGTGTCGTTGATCTGCTTGAAGCGATCGAGATCCAGCCACAGCACCGCGATCGCCTGCTCATGGCCGTGGAGCAGCCGCTCCAGCGTCAGGCGCAGGGTGCCGCGATTGTCGATGCCGGTCAGCGGATCGGTCTTGGAGAGTTTCTCGTAGACGGTCGCGAGCTGGAGCTTCTCCTGCCGGTCGATGAACGCCTCCAGCACCGTCTTGTAGGTGAGGAGCGTGATGTCGGTCACGACGATAATGAAGAGCAGATTGGCGACCGCCAGCAGCATCCCCGCCGGGCCGCGATCGGTGAGGAGCAGGCCGATGCTGATCGGCAGCGCGCTCGACAGGAGCTGGCCGATGGCGATGAAGGGCCGGCCGGTGTTGCGGCCGGCGGCGCCCGCCGCATAGCCGGTCGCCAGCGTCGCCATCAGCGCGTGGAGCCTGAGGTCGGTGCTGACGAGCAGGATCTCGAGTGTCAGCAGGCCGAGCAGCGCGGCATAGCTGACCGCGCCGATATCGTACAGAATCTCCCACTTCTTCGCGCCGGCGCTGAGATTGCCGGGGCGGAAGAAGCCGAAGCTCGCCACGCGCAGCGCGCCGCACAGCGTCAGCAGAAGGCCGGTCACCTCGATGAGCGTGGTGCGGCAATAATAAGAGGTGACGGCCGCCACCGCGCCGCCGAGCAGGGCGCCGATGGCAAGCGAGGCGCGGGAGGCGTAGAGCGCCTCGATCAGCGCGACTCGCACCGCATGATTCAGCTCCTTGTCCTTGGGGCGGACCTTGAAGACATTGAGGAGCACGGCGGCGCCTAATCCGTCTGCCCGCCGACCAGGCGGGACACCTGGAGCAGATGGCCGTCGCGCGCGAATTCGGGGATGCGGGCATAGAGGCCGATGCAGCGGGCCAGCGCCGGCGACACGTCGAACAGGCAGACCCCGTCGTCCCCCAGGGGCAGGCTATAGACGGAGCGGACCGACTCGCTGGGTTCGAAGGGCTGACCAAGTTCCGGCTGCATGCCGTTTCTATGGCCGCCGGTCTCTTACCAAAGACTTAAGTTTCCAAATCGTAAACGCCCTGAAACCGGCGTTTCCGGGCGGTCGGCGGTCTCTTCGGCGTTAATGATCCGATGCCGTGCGGACGAGCCGGAGGAAGGAGATATCCCGCCGATCCGGTATCCGCACGGTCAGCGTCGCGGCGGTGGCGTCGGCGGTGGCCGGGACGGGCTTGTCGTCGAGCGTCGCGGTGGGGGCGGGGCCGTTCCAGCCGTGGATCACCACGTCGATGTCGTGCCACCACGGTTTATAGCTGCCGTCGCGTTTGTCGAAGCGGAGTTCGAGGCCGGTGGGCGTGACCGAGCAGCGGACCGTCTGGCGGAGATACGCGCCGCGCTGATAGCCGAGGCTGTGCCCGTCGTCGGCATAGAGCGTGCCTGCACAGCCGTCGCCGGGATAGACGGCCAGCTCGAGCGCGCCGACCGGCGTCTCCATCGTCGACTGGACCAGCGGCTGGCGAGGCAGGATCGTGCCGGCGCGGACATAGACGGGCAACTGGTCGAGCGCGGGCTTCTCCTGCACCACCTGCCGCGTGCCGCGCATCCGGGGCGTGGCGGGCTTGCCCGTCCAATAGTCGAACCAGCCGCCCTTGGGCAGGCAGACGTCATACCAGCCGGGCGATTCCGGCTGTGGCGGCGGTGCCACCAGCAGCTTGCCGCCGACGGTGAAGACCATGTCGCTGGGGCAATCGGTGTCGAGCGCGTCGGGATAGTCCATGAACACGGGCCGCATCATCGGCAGGCCGGTGCGCGCCGTCTCGTCCGCCACGGCGTAGAAATAGGGCATCAGCCGGTAGCGCTCCTCGATGAAGCGGCGGCGGATCGCCTCGTGGACGGGGCCGTGGACCCAGGGCTCCTGATAGGCCGTGTCCTTGGCGCTGTGATCGCGGAAGATCGGCTGGAAGGCCCCGATCTCGATCCAGCGGGTGAGCAGATCGGCCGACGGCGTGCCGAGGAAGCCGCCGACGTCGGCGCCCGACCAGGCGAAGCCGCTCATCCCGAGGTTGAGCAGCATCGGCACCGTCATGCGCAACTGGTTCCAGGTCGAGCTGTTGTCGCCCGTCCAGGTCGCGGCATAGCGCTGCCCGCCCGCGAAGCTGGCGCGGGTGAGGACGAAGGGCCGCTCGTCGGGGCGGAGCTTGAGCAGGCCGTCATGGGTGGCGCGGCTGTTCTCCATGCCGAAGATGTTGTGGATCTCGGCGTGGGTGGCGGTGCGCGTCGCGAAGCCGGGCTCCTCGATCCGGTGGAGATTGCTGAGCGGCATGGTCTTGGACGGGGTGTTGAAGACCGCGGGCTCGTTCATGTCGTTCCAGAAGCCGGCGATGCCGTCCGCCACGAAATCCTTGTAGAGCCCGCCCCACCAGTCGCGCGTGCTGGCGCGGGTGAAGTCCGGGAACACCGCCGGGCCGGGCCAGACCGGGCCGACATAGAGGACGCCATCGGCCTTCTTGACGAAATGATCGCCGACGAAGCCGGTGTCGTAAGGGGCGTAGCCCTGGTTCGGGGCGAAGGCGATGTGGAGATCCGTGATGGCGACGGTGCGGATGCCCTGCTGCTTCAAATCGGAGACCAGCCCGGCCATGTCGGGGAAGGTCTTGGTGTTGACCGTGAAGGGGCGATTGCGATCCTGATAGTCGATGTCGAGCCAGAGCGCGTCGAGCGGGATATGATCCTGCCGATAATGCTGGGCGATGCCGCGCACCTCGTCCGCCGACATGTAGCTCCAGCGCGACTGCTGGAAGCCCAGCGCCCAGAGCGGCGGCAGCGGCGAGGGGCCGGTGAGCCTGGCATAGCGCTGCACCACGTCCTTCACCGTCGGTCCGGCCAGAACATAATAGTCGATCGGCCCGCCGTCGGCGCCGAAGCGGAGCGTGTCGCTCTGCCCCTTCCCGAAATCGAAGAAGCCGCGCCAGCTATTGTCGAGGAACAGGCCGGCGGCGGTGCCGTCGGGGCCTACCGGGATGACGAAGGGGATCGATTTGTAGAGCGGATCGGTCGTCTCCTGGAACGGGGAGTCGCTGTTCCAGGTGACGAAGCTGCCGCCCCGGCGATCGAGCGGGCCGGTCTTGTCGCCCAGCCCGAAATAGCGCCAGTTGGCCGGCATCGCCTTGGCGAGCTGGAAGCCCGCGCCGCCGCCCGTCGCGGTGCGCCTGGCCGGCGCGTCGATATCCTTCAGCAGCACATGGCCGGCGGTGTCCGCCACCGTCAGCCCGCCCGTCGCGGGATCGACCGTGACGACCAGACCGGCGCCGGCAAAGCCCCATGTCAGCGGCGTCACCGGCGCGGTCGCCTGCCGCGCCTCGGGCAGCACCGCCCAGGAGGCGTCCTCGCCAAGCTGGCCCTCCAGCCCGATGCGGACGCGGACCGCGCCCACCGCCAGCGCCGTCACCCGCGTCAGCCGCCGGCCGGACCACACGTCCATCCCGTCCGGCCGCATCACCACGCGGGACCGGATGGGCAGAACCGAACTCTGAAGGTTCGTCGGCCGCACCGCCGACAAGGCGGGGGAGGCGAGCAGGGCCGAGAGCAGAAGGGCCTGTCGGATCATCAAAGCTATTCCCTTGTGAGCCCGTCCCCCGGCCGGCGGGCGGAAAAGCGCGGCGGTCCTATGCGCCGAATGGCTCGACGGTGGAACCAATTTGTTTCACGTCCGATCTTCCCTCGCGGCACTGGCGCGCGCGTCGTAGGAGGGGTTTGTGTTCACGGAGGCATTGATGCGGGCGAGCGATCCGTATCCGGTACATTCCGGCAGATCGTCCCCGCGCGGATGAGCAACGGGACCGGACGGATAGGGCGGCGGGCCCTGATCGGCGGACTGGCCGGTCTCGCGGCCGGCTGCTCGTCGGTGAAGCTCCGCTCGCCGATCAGCCTGCGCTCGCCGATCGTGGAGACCTCGGCCTCCTCGGGGATGCCGCCGCTCGCCAACACGCCCGAGATCGAGGCCTTCCTCGACGATGTGCAGTTGCGCACCTTCGCCTATTTCTGGTGGACCACCGAGCCCAGGCGCGGCCTCGCCCCCGATCGCTTCCCGACGCTCAACTTCGCCAGCATCGCGGCGATGGGCTTTGCGCTCACCGCCTTCGTGATCGGGGTGGAGCGCGGCTATGTCCCCCGCCAGCAGGCGGCGACGCGCACGCTCGCCATGCTGCGCTTCCTCGCCGCGACCGAGCAGGGCGCCAAGCCCAAGGATATGATCGGCTATCAGGGTTTCTTCTATCACTTCCTGAGCCTCAAGACCGGCACGCGTTTCCAGCAGACCGAGCTTTCCACCGTCGACACCGCGCTGCTGATGGCGGGCGTGCTGCTGGCCCAGACCTATTACGACCGGCCCGAGGAGGCCGAGATCCGCACGCTGGCCGACAAGCTCTACAGCCAGGTCGACTGGCGCTGGGCGATGACGCGCGCGCCGGTCGTGGCGCTGGGCTGGACGCCCGAGCGTGGCTTCATCCCCTATGACTGGGTGGCCTATAACGAGGCGATGCTGGTCTATGTGCTGGCGCTGGGCGCGCCGATCTATGGCCTGCCGCGCGAGAGCTGGGATGCCTGGAGCGTCCGCCTCGCCACCTTCTGGACGGATTCGGGCAGCCTCTCGATGCTGCGCTTCCCGCCGCTGTTCGGCCATCAGTACAGCCATGTCTGGATCGACTTCCGCAAGATCCAGGACGATTTCATGCGGAGCAAGGGCAGCGATTATTTCGAGAACAGCCGCCGCGCCACCATCGCCCAGCGCAATTATGCGCTCGCCAATCCGCTCGGCTGGCGGGGCTATGACGCCAACCTCTGGGGGCTGACCGCCTGCGACGGGCCGGGCGACGTCACCATCGACATCAATGGCGAGCAGCGGACCTTCCATTCCTATCTGGCGCGGGGCGTGGGGGCGGTGGACGACGGCACGCTGGCGCCGACCGCGCCGGGGGGCTCCATCCCCTTCGCGCCGGAAATCTGCATCCCGGCGCTGATGGCGATGCGCGATCGCTACGGCGATCATCTTTACGGAACCTATGGTTTCTACGATGCCTTCAATCCGACGTTCCAGGCGGTCGGCAAGGCCCAGAACGGCCGGGTCATCCCCGGTCAGGGCTGGTTCGACACCGATTGGTTGGGCATAGATCAGGGGCCAATATTGGCGATGATCGAGAATTACCGAACAGGTCTGATCTGGAGCATCATGCGGCGCAATCCATATATCCGCGCGGGCCTCACCAAGGCCGGGTTCACCGGCGGCTGGCTGTCGGCGGCATGAGCGGGCGGGGCGGCATCGGGCGGCGCGCCGTGCTGGCGGGCGCGGGCACGCTGGCGATGGCGGCGCGGCCGGCCTTCGGCTTCGCGCTCGGCCCGACGGGCAAGGCGACACCGGCGTTCATCGAGGCGCTCATCAAGCGCATGACGGTGAAGGAGAAGGCGGGCCAGCTCACCATCATGGCTTCGGCGATCGGCGGCGGGGCGGCCACCCGGCTCAACCCGCCGAGCAGCCGGGCCAATGTCTCCCAGCAACTCGCCGATGCGAGGGCGGGGCGGCTGACCGGCATCTTCAACGGCGCGGGATCGGACTGGCATCGCCGTCTCCAGCAGGCCGCGATGAGGAGCCGGCTGCGCATCCCGATGCTGTTCGCGGCCGACGTGATCCACGGCTTCCGCACCGTCTTCCCGGTGCCGCTGGGCGAGGCGGCGAGCTTCGATCCCGAACTCGCCCGCCGCACCGCGCGCGCCGCCGCCGTCGAGGCCTCGGCGGCGGGCATCGACCTCACCTTCGCGCCGATGGTCGACATCGCGCGCGATGCCCGCTGGGGCCGCGGCGTCGAGGCGAGCGGAGAGGATGTGCTGGTCGGCTGCCGCTTCGCCGCGGCGCGGGTGGCGGGATTCCAGGGCCGATCGATCGCGGCGGACGATGCGGTCGCCGCCTGCGCCAAGCATTTCGCGGCCTATGGCGCGGGCGAGGCGGGGCTCGACTATAACAGCGTCGACGTTTCGGAGCGGACGCTCAGGCAGGTCTATTTCCCGCCCTTCCAGGCCGCCTTCGCGGCGGGCGCGGCGGTCACCATGGCGGCGTTCAACGAGATTTCGGGCGTTCCCGCCACGGCCAATCACTGGCTGCTCAGCGACGTGCTGCGCGGCGAATGGAATTTCCGCGGCCTCGTCGTTTCCGACTACACCGCCGACGAGGAGCTGATCGCCGCCGGCTATGCCCGGAACGGGCGCGAGGCGGCGCGGCTCGCCTTCCTCGCCGGCGTCGACATGAGCATGGAGAGCGGGCTCTATCTCCAGCATCTGCCGGCGCTGGTTGCGTCCGGTGACGTGCCGATAGAGCGGCTCGACGAGGCGGTGCGGCGCGTGCTGACGCTCAAGGCCGAGCTGGGGCTGTTCGACGATCCCTTCCGCCGCCTCGTCCCCGGACGCGAGCGGGCGCGCGTGCTGACCCCCGAGGCGCGGAAGCTGTCGCGCGAGGCGGGTGCGCGCTCGGTCGTGCTGCTGCGCAACGAGGACGATCTGCTGCCGCTGCGTTCGGACGGCGGGCAGAAGATCGCGCTGATCGGGCCGTTCGCGCAGGGGCCGCATGACCTGATCGGCCCGTGGAACGTCTATGGCGACGATGCGCAGGCGGTCGATCTCGCCACCGGGCTGGGCGCCGCGATGCGCGATCCGACGCTGCTCAAGGTGGCGCGCGGCTCGGACGTCGAGACGGCGATCCCCGGCGGCATCGCCGAGGCGGTGGCGGTGGCGCGGATGGCGGACATCGTGCTGCTCGCGCTGGGCGAGAGCGAGGAAATGTCCGGCGAGGCGCAGTCGCGCACCGAGGTGGTGCTGCCCGCGCCGCAACAGGCGCTGGCGGACGCCGTGGCGGCCACCGGCAAGCCGGTGGTCGTCATCCTCAAGAATGGTCGCGCGCTGGCGCTGGAAGGCTCGGTGCTGGCGGCAGAGGCGATCCTCGTCACCTGGTTCCTCGGCAGCGAGACGGGCAATGCGCTGGCCGACGTGCTGTTCGGCAGGGTCGCGCCGTCGGGGCGTCTGCCGGTCAGCTTCCCGCGCGAATCCGGGCAGGAGCCTTATCATTACGACCACAAGCCCACCGGTCGCCCCGCGCCGGCCGGCCCCCGGCAGCCCTATAAGGCGCAGTATCGCACCTCGCCCAACGAGGCGCGTTTCCCCTTCGGGCATGGCCTCACTTACGGGCGGATCGTCTATAGCGGGCTCGACATGGGGAAGAGCCGGCTGTCGGCCGACACGCCGCTCACCGTCACGGCTCGCATCGCCAATCGCGGCACATGGCCGGCGGACGAGGTGGTGCAGCTCTATATCCGCGACCGGGCGGCCAGCATCACCCAGCCGGTGCGCCGCCTGATCGACTTCCAGCGTGTCGCCGTCGGGGTGGGGGAGAGCGAGGAGGTGCGCTTCACCATCCGGCGCGAGGATCTGCTGTTCGTCGGGCCGGACCTCAAGCCCACCGTCGAACCGGGCTGGTTCGATGTCTGGGTGGCGCCTTCGGCCGCGGACGGGCTGGAGGGCAGCTTCGAACTCGTCGAGTGAAAGCGGCCGCCCCTCTGTAAATGCCATCGACCGCTTCCCATATAGGCTCGGTGCTCGTCGCGTGCGGGGTCTTCTCCGGCCATAGGAGCTTGATGTGAAGAAGCGGAACTTCCTGGTCGCGGCGGTGGGCGGATTGGCGCTTCTCGTGGCCTCGCCGGCGCTGGCCCAGCGCGGCGGCGGCTCGCACGGCGGCGGTGGTTTCCATGGCGGTGGCGGCGGTTTCCACGGCAGCGGAGGTTCCCACGGAGGCGGCGGCTGGCATGGCGGCGGCGGAAACTGGCGCGGCGGTGGTGGCTGGCATGGCGGCTATCGCGGCGGCGGCTGGCGCGGCGGTTATCGCGGGGGCTGGGGCGGCTGGTATCCGGGCTATGATTATGGCTGGTACGACCCATGGTTCTGGGGCGGGAGCGGAGTGGCGCTGGGCTATGCGCTCGGGGCGGGGGCCTATGATGACGGTTATGGCTATGGCTATCCCGACGCCGGTTATGGCGCTTATGGCGATGGCTATGCGTGCCAGCCGGTCTGGGATCCGTCGCTCAACCATTATGTCCCGGCCTGCGGCAACTGAGGCAGGCTAGTCTGCCGGCCCCTTCCTCACCCGCACGAGGGTGAGGGGGGCGGTCGGAACGGACGTGCTTGACGCGCGCAATGTTCCTTTCTTTGGCATCAAGGGCGGTGTCGCAGGGCGAATCGCGCTGCCAAGGGGATCGTCCATGTCCGCACCTGAGCTGAGCCTGCTCGCCAAGCGCCGTTTCCTGCCTCTGTTCGCGACCCAGTTCCTCGGTGCGTTCAACGACAATCTCTATCGGTCGGCGATGCTGTTCCTGGTATCTTTCACGCTCTACCGGGGCGAGGCGGATCGGGCGGCGATGGTGGTGGTGATCGCCGGCGGCGTGTTCATCCTGCCTTATTTCCTTTTCTCCTCGGTGTCGGGGCAGCTTGCCGACCGGATCGACAAGGCCCGCATCGCCCGCGTGGTGAAGATCGCCGAGGTCGGGATCATGGGGATCGGCTGGTGGGGCTTGCACAGCGGTTCGATGCCGCTGCTGATGACCGTATTGTTCGCGATGGGCACGCATTCGACGCTGTTCGGGCCGGTCAAATATTCGATGCTGCCCCAGCATCTTTCCGAGACCGAGCTGATGGGCGGCACCGGCCTCGTCGAGGCGGGGACGTTCCTCGCCATCCTGCTCGGTCAGATCACCGGCGGGCTGATGTCGGCGGATACGGCATCGGTGCTGCTCCTCGGCGTCGCGGCGCTGGGGCTGGCCGCCAGCCTGTTCATCCCACCCGCGCCACCTGCCGCGGATCGCCCGGCGGTGGAGCTGAACCTCGTCCGCTCGACCGCCGAGATCGTGCGCCATGCGCGCCGCAATCGGCCGCTCTTCCTCGCCATCCTCGGCATCAGTTGGTTCTTCGCGCTGGGCGCGGTGTTGACCCAGCAATTCGTGCCGCTGGTCGGCCATCTCAATGCCGCGCCGGAGGTGGGGGCCTTCTTCCTCGGCCTCTTCTCGGTGGGGGTGGCGATCGGATCGCTGCTGGTGAGCCGGCTGCTGGGCGGCGAAATCTCGGCGCGCTATGTGCCGGCCTCCGCGCTGGTGCTGGCGCTGGCGGTGATGGACCTCGGCTTCACCGTCCATGGCCTGCATCCGGCCGAGACGACCGTCGGTGTCGCGGACTTCCTTGCCCGGCCGTCGAGCTGGCGGCTGGTTGCCGACCTCGGCGTGATCGCGATGGCCGGCGGCGTGTTCATCGTGCCGCTCTACGCGTTGCTCCAGACGCTGGGCGATCCGGCCAGCCGCTCGCGCGACGTGGCCGCCAACAACATCGTCAACGCGGCCGGCATGGTGCTCGTCTCGGCGGGTGTGGCCGGGCTGATGGCGATCGGCGCGGACAGCGCGATGCTGTTCGGCGTGCTGGGGCTGCTCGGGCTGGTGGCGGCGGCGGTCGCCTGCGCCTTCCTGCCCGAGCCGGTGCGGCGGCGCTGGGCGGGGCGCTTCCTGCGCCTCCGCCACGCTTTGGGCCGGCCCTGAGCGATCAGGCCTCTTCGGGCTCCTTGCCGGCCCAGAGCTTGCGCAGGTGGTGCGCGGCGAGCTTGGGCCGGCGATCGCGCGTGAACACGCCCTTCTGGTTGAGCGCGCTGATCCGCATGATGCTCTGCGCCGTGCGGAAATCGGCGAAGGCCCAAGGGTGCGTGCCGACCACGAAGGGAAAGCGGCCGAGCACGCGCAGATACATGGCGATCAGATCCGCCTGATATTCCTCGGTCCACATCTCGGCGGGGTGGGCGTGGCTGCCGGCGATGGCGTCGGCGCCGAACTCGGTGAAGATGATCGGCTTGCCCGGATGCGCCTGGCGCAGCGCCTGCACCTCCTTCTCCAGCACGACCGCCGCATCGTCGATCCGGCCGGAGACGGCGTACCAGCCATCATAGCTGTTCTGGCAGATCACGTCGCCCTGGCCGACCCATTCGGCCGGCCCGCCCTGCACGCTCACCATCGCCACCGGGCGGGTGCGATCGAGCGCGCGGACATGGGCGAACATGTCCCTGAAGAAGGCGGTGCCCTTGCCCACCGCGTCCGCCGGCGCCTCGTCGAGCGTGTGGAAGGGCTTGGTGAGCGACTCGTTGGCGATCGACCAGAGGATGACGCAGGGGTGGTTCTTGTCGCGGTCGATCAGGTCGGTGAGATCGGCGGTGAGCTGCTTGTGGCGCGCGGCGATGATGTCCGCCCGGTCCGAGAAGGTGAGGCTCACCCCCGGCGTCTCGCCGATGACGAGGAAGCCATATTCGTCGGCCAGCATCATCGCCTCCTCCGAATAGGGATAATGCGAGGTGCGGAAGCTGTTGGCGCCGATCCACTTGAGCAGCTCGAAATCGCGCACCAGCACCGGCAGATCGAGCCCGCGGCCGTGGAGGATGAAGTCCTCATGCTTGCCGAAGCCGGTCAGGTGGACGGGCTCGCCGTTGAGCAGCAGCCGGTCGCCGTTCACCTCGATCGTGCGGATGCCGATCCTGAAGCTGTATTCGTCGAGCCCGTCTCCCAGCGTCACCGTCAGCGTGTAGAGGAAGGGGTGGTTCGGCCCCCAGAGCTTCGCTGACGGGATACGAACCGTCCCGGCACCACGCCCGCCCGACACCTGCACCGGCACGCGGATCGGCGAGGGGCCGCCCGAGACGGTGAGCGTCGCAGCACCCGACCAGCCGCCCGCGACGGTGAAGGACACCTCGGCCACGCCGGTCGCCCCGGAACGCGTGGTGACGACGCTCACGTCATGGACGTGGGCGGCCGGCGTGGTGAACAGCCAGACGGGGCGGTGCAGGCCCGAATAAGGGAAAAAATCGTAGGATGTCTGCGGGAAATCCTCGAGATAGAAGCGCGAGGTGGCGGGATCTGGGATCGCGGGGACGCGGGCCAGCTCCAGCTTGTTCTCCACCATCACGACGAGGCGATTGGGCTGGTCGAAGCGGGCGGCCTCGCCGATGTCGAAGGCGAAGGGCAGGTGGCCGCCCAGATGCTCGCCGAGAAGCTGGCCGTTCACCCACACCTTGGCGCGATACACCGCCGAGCCGAAGCGCAGATGGACGCGCTCGCCCTTCCAGGCGGGATCGAGGTGGAACTCCGTCTCGTACCACGCCGCGCCGAAATAATTGCGGGCATCGTCGAACAGGTCGTTCCAGCTACACGGCACCGGGATGGCGCGCGTGCCGGCGAGCCCCTCATGCCAGCGCTGCGCCTCGCCCTCGTCCTTCGGGTCGAGCTTGAAACGCCACAGGCCGGAGAGGTCGCGCGTCGCGCGGGTGGCGCTGGCGTGCGGATAGAGGCGCGTCGGGCCTTCGGGGGCGGGGAGGGGCGCCCGGATCGGGCCGTCCGCCGCCGTGGCGGCATCCGCGAGGCCGGCGACCGCCACGGCCGCGCCGACTGCCCCGAACGCCTGCCGGCGGGTGATCTCCGTCGCGGGGCGGGGCGGGGTGTCGGTCATGTCAGTCCTCTCCTGATCCTGTGACGGGCGACACCGCGACGCTGTTCCACGCCTGTGGCTCGGCCGATGCACACCGGATTAGCTGGTCAGGCCACATGCGGCAAGCACCGAGAAGAGAAACCCGCCGATCGTCGCGCATCATCTCCGTGGCGGATTTGCCACGCTTGCAGAAGCCCTGTCAGGCCGATGGAGATGTTATGCATTACCAATGTTGCAAAAGGCCTGACCACTGATGTATCGCCGAGAGCGGGGAGCGGCGCGCCCTGTGCCGCAGAAACAAAAATCCCGGAGAGGAACAACCATGCGAAACCTGCTCGATGCCACCATCTTGTCGCGATCAACGGCCGGCGCCGCACTGGCGCTGCTGATCGCGTCGGGCGCACAGGCGCAGACGGCATCGGAGCCGGCCGCGGCCGTGCAGACGGCGGATGCGTCCGCGCCGGGCGGCGGCGAGATCATCGTCACCGCGCAGAAGCGCGCGCAGAATCTCCAGAACGTGCCGCTCGCCGTGCAGGTGGTCGGCGCGCAGCAGCTCCAGTCGAACGGCGTGCGCGCCTTCACCGATCTCAACCGCGTGGCGCCGTCGCTGGTCGTGCGCCCGGCGGAGAATCCGGTGAACGCCTCGGTCTCGATCCGCGGCGTCGGCACCTTCGCCTTCTCGATCGGCGTGGAGCCGAGCGTCGCCGTCGTCGTCGACGACGTGCCGATCTCCTTCCAGGCGCGCGCCTTCGCCGACCTCTCCGACGTCGAGCGGATCGAGGTGCTGCGCGGGCCGCAGAGCACGCTCTACGGCAAGTCCGCCTCGGCGGGCCTCATCAACATCGTGACGCCGGCGCCCAGCGACCATCTGACCGGCAAGGTGACCGGCCTCGCCACCACCGACGACGAGTGGCAGGGCCAGGCGATGCTGTCCGGCCCGATCACGCCGAATCTCGGCTTCCGCACGACGTTCAACTACGACAAGTTCGACGGCAACATTCACAACCTCGCCGACGGCGACAAGATCAACGGCCGCCGCATCCTCTCCACGCGCAACAAGCTGCGCTGGGAGCCGGCGCCCAACGTCACGGTCGATGCGGGCCTCGATTACATCAATGGCCGCACCACCACCGGCCGTCCCTTCATCGACATCGCCGACGGCGCGCTGCTGCGCGGCAATCCGGCCTATCCGCAGTCGGTGATCTCGCCGGGCGTGACGGTCGGCCCGAACAACCGCGATGTGGTCAACAACTTCACCACCGGCACCCAGTATCACGATCTCGCGGAATCGCTTCGCGTCTCGTGGGACATGGGCGGGCCGACGCTGATGTCGATCACCAGCCACGACAAGTTCCTGATGCACGACCAGCTCGATCAGGACGAGACCGCGCAGCCGAGCATCGACAACCGCCAGTTCGGCAATTTCAGCTCGCGCCAGTGGACGCAGGAACTGCGCCTCGTCTCGCCGGGGCATGATCGCTTCCGCTACACGCTCGGCCTGTTCTACGCCGACGTGGATTACAGCCGCGATTTCACGCGCGGGCCGGTCTATTCGCAGGCGCGCTGGCACGCCACCGCCGGCTCGATCCAGGAAGCGGGCTTCGGCCAGCTCGAATATGACATCCTGTCGCACACCACCCTCATCGCGGGCGGCCGCTACAGCCATGAGAAGGTGCGCAACACCTTCCTCGACATCCTCGCCAACAACACCTTCTACCATGGCAGCGACGGCGACAGCTTCGGCACCTACAAGCTGAGCGTCCAGCAGCATGTCGGCAACAATGTGATGCTGTTCGCGACCTATGCGACCGGCCACAAGGGCGAGACCTACGATCTCTCCACCGGCTTCAACGCCACGCGTGAAAATCCGGTGCGGCCCGAGACCTCCAAGGATTGGGAAATCGGCGCCCGCACCCAGTTCTTCGACAAGCGCGTGACGCTGAACGTCACCGCCTTCAACACGCGCTACAAGAATTTCCAGGCGCAGGGCGTCGAATATATCGACGGAACGCCCAATTTCCGTCTCGACAATGTCGGCAAGCTGCGCACGCGCGGCATCGAGGTGGAGAGCGCTTTTCGCGCGACCCCGGACCTCAACCTGAACGTCTCGGCCACCTATCTCGACGCGAAGATCACCGATTTCCCCTTCGCCCAGTGCTACACCAGCCAGACGGCGGCGCAGGGCTGCATCCCCGCGACGGTGGCGGCGCCGGGCGCGCCGTCGGTGCCGGCGCATCAGGATCTGTCCGGCTCACGCCCGCCGCAGGCGCCGAAGTGGAAGCTCGCCGCTGGCTTCGATTACAGCCACGATCTGGGATCGCTGCCGTTCCAGGCGGTGGTGACGGGCGCCTATACCTATCAGAGCAAGTTCAACTTCTCGCTCAATCAGGATCCGCAGACGATCCAGAAGGGCTATGGCATCGCCAACCTGTCCTTCGGCATCCGCCAGCCTGACCGGCATTATGAGGTCATGGCCTTCGTCAACAACCTGTTCGACAAGCATTATTACGACAACCTGACCAACTCGTCCGGCAATTACGCGAACGCTCTGGCGATCCAGAGCTATCTCCCGCGCGATTTCCGTCGTTACGCGGGCGTCAGGGCGTCCTATAGCTTCTGATCGCTTACCCCTCCTGGCGGTGGCGGCGGCCCCTGACCGTCACCGCCTCTTTCTTCCCAACCCTGTTATTGCGGAGCCCAGTACCATGCCCAAGATCACCGGCGCCAAGGTCATCGTCACCTCGCCCGGCCGCAACTTCGTCACGCTCAAGATCGAGACGGACGAGGGCATCTACGGGCTGGGCGACGCCACGCTCAACGGCCGCGAGCTCGCGGTCGCCAGCTATCTCACCGACCATGTCATCCCCTGCCTGATCGGCCGCGACGCGCACCGCATCGAGGATGTGTGGCAGTATCTCTACAAGGGCGCCTACTGGCGTCGCGGCCCGGTGACGATGTCGGCCATCGCCGCCGTCGACACGGCGCTCTGGGACATCAAGGGCAAGGTCGCGGGCCTGCCGGTCTACCAGCTTCTCGGCGGCGCCAGCCGCGAGGGCGTGATGGTCTATGGCCATGCCAACGGCAAGACGATCGAGGAGACGATCGACAACGCGCTCCACTACAAGTCGCTGGGTTACAAGGCGATCCGCCTCCAGTCGGGCGTGCCGGGCCTCAATTCCACCTATGGCGTCTCCAAGGACCGTTATTTCTACGAGCCCGCCGACGCCGACCTGCCGACCGAGAATCTCTGGTCCACCGAGAAATATCTCCGCTCCGTGCCGCCGCTGTTCGAGAAGGCGCGCGAGGCGCTCGGCTGGGACGTCCATCTGCTCCACGATGTCCACCACCGCCTGACCCCCATCGAGGCCGGGCGCCTCGGCAAGGATCTGGAGCCCTTCCGTCCCTTCTGGATGGAGGATGCGGTGCCGGCCGAGAATCAGGCGAACTTCCGCCTTGTCCGCCAGCACACCACCACGCCGCTCGCGGTGGGCGAGATCTTCAACTCGATCTGGGATGCCAAGCAACTCATCGAGGAGCAGCTCATCGACTATATCCGCGCCACCGTCGTCCATGCCGGGGGCATCACCCATCTGCGCCGGATCGCGAGCTTCGCGGACATGCACAATGTCCGCACCGGCTGCCATGGCGCGACCGATCTCTCGCCGGTCTGCATGGCGGCGGCGCTGCATTTCGATCTGTCGGTGCCGAATTTCGGCATCCAGGAATATATGCGCCACACGCCGGAGACGGACGCCGTCTTCCCGCACGCCTACAGCTTCGAGGATGGGCTGATGCACCCCGGCGACAAGCCCGGCCTCGGCGTCGACCTCGATGAGGAACTAGCCGCGAAGTATGAATATAAGCGCGCCTATCTGCCGGTGAACCGCCTCGAGGACGGGACGATGTTCCACTGGTAAGCCGCTGTCGCGACAGCGTGGCTGATATAACGAAGGCCCGGCCGATCATCTCGGCCGGGCCTTCGCCTTGTCGGGAGGGCGGGGCGTAGCCGCCCGCCCGATCAATAGGTGCCGGAGAAGCTCCGGTTGAGATCGACGCCGCTGCGGCCGTCGCCATCATCGTCGCGCCCGAACAGGCCGCGCCGATCCTCCTCGTCGCGCCAGGCCTGCTGGGTCTGCTCGGCGGTTCTGGACAGGTGGACCTTGTCGTCGACCATCTGGATCCAGGACGAGGGGATCGAGTGATGATGGCCGCCCGCGTCGCGATCGGTTCGGGTCAGCAGGATGCGGTCGCCCCGGACATGATCGATCGTGCCGACATGCTCCCCGTCGGAGCCGACCACCTCCTGATGTTCCTTCGCCTTGCGCAGGGCTTCCCGCTGCGTCTGCCGGTTCTGGCGCCAGGCCGAGAATTCGCTCTCGAAGCGCGACTGGTTCTCGCGGCGATATTCGTCATAGTCGCGGTCGAACTCGCTGAGCTGGCGGCTGCGCCAGCCATGATAGCCGTGCTGATCCTCGGGGTGGCCGCGCCGGCCGTAGAGCGCGCGATATTCGGCGGTTCGCCAGCTATCGTCGTCATCATAGCCCGCATCGCCATAGGTGCGATGGGTGCCGTAGTCCGTTCCGAACTGACGATCCTCGCCCGGCCCCGGATAATAAGTGGAATAGGGGCTGTAGCCTGACGCATAGCGCCGGCGTGCATCCCCGGACTGGTTGCTGCGCGTCCAGCGCGGATAGCCGTCCGGGCTCGAATAGCCGCCCGGCTGATAGCGGGCGTAGCGCCCGCCCTCGTAGCGATCGCGGTTGTAACGCTCGTCATAGATTTCATCGAGCCGGCGGCGGCGTTCGGCCTCCTCGTCGCCGAACCAGGAGCGGACCTCGTCGCCGGCCCGATCGAAGAAGCCGCGATCCTCGTCATAGCGGCGATAGCGATCGCCCGCGTCGCGATCATAGTCGCGGGCAGTGTGGTAGCGGCGATCGGTGCGTTCATAGCCCATGATGGCTGATCCTTTCTCCTGGAAGACGGACGCCGCCCGGTGTCGACGGCTCGCGCGTTGCCCGGACGATCGACCAGGGAACGGAAGAAAATCCTTGATGTTCCGATCGTTACGCTGGCGTTGGGCGGCGCGCGCGGTCGGCCGGGGCCGGCCGGAGACGGGCCGTGAAGGGGCGAATCCGATTTTTTGATTTTTGCGTGTTGCAGCGCGCGAAAGGGGCGGCTAAAGGGACGGCCCCGGCGGGTGCGGGGCTGTAGCTCAGATGGGAGAGCGCTGCAATCGCACTGCAGAGGTCAGGGGTTCGATTCCCCTCAGCTCCACCAGCCCCGCCGGGTCTTTCCTCACATTTCGACTGGCTGAAACGATATCGCTCCGGCGGTCGGTGAGGCTGTTCGCCGCCTCTTGCGGGCGGCGGTCGATCGGCGTCATGGATGGCCGATGACCGAGGATGATCCCGCTTTTCCGGCCGCGTCGCTGATCCTGATGCGCGAGCGCCGGGCCGGGCCGCCCGAATTGCTGATCGTGCAGCGCAGCGCCTCCCTGGTGTTCGCGGCCGGCGCCTATGTGTTTCCGGGTGGCCGTGTCGACCCCGCCGACTATGAGGCGGCGCGCCGGCTCTGCCCCGCGCTGGGGCCCGAGGAGGGCGCCGCCCGCATCGCGGCGGTGCGTGAGACGCTGGAGGAGACGGCTATCGTAACCCCAGCGGCAGGGGCGCTGGTGCCCTTCGCGCGCTGGTTGCCCAAGGAGCAGGTGAAGCGGCGTTTCGACACGCGCTTCTATCTGGCGGAGGCGCGGGGCGAGGCGATCCCCGTGGCGGATGGTGTGGAGACGGCCGCCGCCTTCTGGACGACCGCCGGAGACCTGCTCGCCCGCTGCGCGCGGGGTGACGGGCGAGCCATCTTCCCGACCCGGCGCCTGCTGGAGCGTTTGGCTCGCTTCACCCGTTTCGCGGACGCGCGCGCGGAGGCCGAACGACTGCCCCAACGGATCATCACCCCCTGGGTGGAGCATCGCCCCGACGGCGACTGGCTGCGCATCCCGGACGACGCCGGCTACCCGATCACGGGCGAGCCGGTGGATACGGCGATGCGCTACTGAGCGGGCAAGGGGAGAGGGCTCAGGCCTTCTCGATCGTGCATTGGAGCGGATGCTGGTGCTGGCGGGCGAAGTCGACCACCTGCGTCGCCTTGGTCTCGGCCACCTCGTGGCTGAACACGCCGCACACGCCCACGCCCTTCTGGTGGACGTGCAGCATCACCCGCGTCGCATCCTCGATGTTCATGCGGAAGAAGCGCTGGAGGCACAGCACGACGAACTCCATCGGTGTGTAGTCGTCGTTCAGCATCAGCACCTTGTAGAGCGAAGGCTTCTTGGTGCGGGTGCGCGTGCGGGTGGCCACGCCGAGGCCGGTGCCGGCGTCGTCGCCTTCCTTGCCGGCGGCCATGGCGCGCATGGTGCGGCTGTCGATGCTGTGGATATCGGTCTGCATGGCTAGGGCGCAGGATATGGTATCGGCCGGCACCAGAGCAAGAGGCCGGCGCGGTTAATGCGGCGAGGCCCGCCAAAAGGCGGAGGCCCCAAACGCAAGACGGCCGCCCCGGATGGGACGGCCGTCTCCTTCATCTCTCGCCGAAGCGGATCAGAAAGCGGCGTTGGCCTTGGCCTTCTCCACCGCGACCGCGAAGCGGTTCGACAGCGGCTGGGTGATCTCGCCGGCGAGCTTGAGCCACGCCTCGGTCACCTTCGAGCTTTCCGCCACGGCGGCGTCGAACGACGACTTCATATAGTCGCTCTGGAGCTTGAACAGCTCGGTCGGCGACTTGGCCGACGCGAAGGTCTTGAAGGCCGTGCTGCTGCTCTCGAACGACTTGCGGGCGTAGTCGGCGGCTTCCTGGCCGAGCGACTCGGCGGCCTTGGCGGCCAGCTTCGACGATTCGACGATCGCCTCGACATTGCCCTTCTGGAACTCGGTGAGTTCCTCGCCGAGCTTCACGCTCTTCTCATACGCGCCCTTGGCGCGCTCGCTGACTTCGCCGAACAGCGCCTGGACGCGCTCGCTGGCATCGGCCGTGAACTTCTTGGCGGTTTCCTGCGCCTTGGCAACGGTGTCGTTCATCGTCTTGCTTCCCTCGGTGATGGCAGCGGTCGTGATCGACGCCGCCTTCTTCGTCCCAGTTTCGACGGGAGCGGCCACGGGGGCCGGAACCGTCGGCGTATCCTGCTTGGTTGCGGCCACTTCTGCCGGCTTCGGCGCGGGCGCCTGAGCCGTGGGGGCCGACTTGGTGTTGGGCGCCGCAGACGCCGGCTTGACAGCCACCGGAGCGACCTTGGCGGGCGCGACGGCGGATGTTTCCTTGACGGTCGCAACCGGCTGCGGGGCCGGCGCGGATCTGGTTTCGACCGGAGCCGCCTTGGCGCTCACAGGAGCGGGCCGGGGCGCCGGGGTCGGCTTGGCGGCCACCGCCGGAGCGGCCTTCGGAGCCGGGCTCGCGACGGCCGGCCTGGCTGCGGGCGCAGGCCTGGGCGCCGCTGCGGACACGGTCTTCACCGTCGCCTTCGCCGCGGGGGCCTGCTTCTTCGATGTCACGGTCGTCGACTTCGTGTTCTCGGCCATGCCCTGCTCCAAGGCTGATCCATTACACTTATGTTGCGATGCACAATATCCGATTCGCATCGGCTGCGCAAGGTTTTTGTGCAGTGCAACATGGCCCCGTTATGGGGGTTTTGGTCGAACGGTCCGGGAAACGCGACGAACGGTTAGGGCTGCGTGACGTAGCGTCCGGGGGCGTCCTCGATCGCCTTGCGCTTGCCCTTGCCGGGGATGCGGGCGCTTTTGGCGGGCACGGTTTCGCCGTCATGCGCCAGAATCCAGCCGCGCCAGTCCGGCCACCAGCTCCCCTTGGTCTCCCGCGCCTGCTGGGCGAAGTCGCTCAGGGACGCGGCGGCCTCGTCGCTGGTCCAATACTGATATTTGCCGGCCGCCGGCGGATTGACCACGCCCGCGATATGGCCCGAGCCCGCCAGCACGAACCTCACCTCGCCGGCGAAATGCTCGGTGATCTTCCACACGCTTTCGGGCGGCGCGATATGATCCTCGCGGCCGGCCTGCACATAGGAGGGCGTCTTGACCTTGCCGATGTCGATCGGCGTCTCCGCCACGCGGATGCCACCCGGCCGGACGAGCAGATTGTCGCGATAGAAGTCGCGCAGATAGGCCTGGTGCCAGGCGGCAGGCAGGTTGGTGGTGTCGCCGTTCCAGTGGAGCAGGTCGAACGCCGGATAGTCCTCGCCGAGCAGATAGTTCTGGACGACATAGTTCCAGATCAGATCCCGCCCGCGCAGCAGGTTGAAGGTGACCGCCATGTAGCGGCCGTCCAGATAGCCCTTGTCGGCCGAGAGGTTGGCCAGCATGTCGAGCTGGGTGTCGTCGACGAACAGCGACAGGTCGCCCGCCGCGCTGAAATCCACCTGCGCCGTGAAGAAGGTGGCGGTGGCGACCCTGGCCGCCTCGCCGCGCGATTCGAGCAGCGCCAGCGTGGCGGCGAGCGTGGTGCCCGCCACGCAATAGCCGACGACATGCGCCGCCTCGACGCCGAGCAGCGCGCGCACCGTGTCGATCGCGTCGATCTGGGCGGCGACATAGTCGTCCAGCGTCACTCCCGCGAGGCTTTCGTCCGCCGACTTCCACGAGACCATGAAGACGCTCAGTCCCTGCTCCACCGCCCAGCGGACGAAGCTCTTCTTCGGGTTGAGATCGAGGATGTAGAAGCGGTTGATCCACGGCGGGAAGATGATGAGCGGGATCTTCGCGACGTCCGGCGTGGTCGGCGCATAATGGATGAGCTGATAGAGCGGCGTTTCGTGGATCACCTTGCCGGGCGTGGCCGCGATGTCCTTGCCGATCTGGAAGGCCGAGCGGTTGGAATGGGTGAGCTGCCCGCGTTCCATGTCGGCGAGCAGATGCTCCAGCCCCTTGAGCAGGCTCTCGCCGCGGGTCTCGGCGATCTTCTCCAGCGCCAGCGGGTTGGTCAGCGCGAAGTTGGAGGGGGAGAGCGCCTCGGTGAAGGCACGCGTCGCGAAGCGGAGCTGCTCGCGCTGCTTGTCGGAGAGCCCCTCCACCGCCTCGACCGAACGGAGCATATGGCCGGAGACGAGCTGGTAGGACTGGCGAATCAGGTCGAACAGCGGGTGGTCGCGCCATTGCGGGGCAGCGAAGCGGCGATCCTCGTCATGGCCGGCGGGGGCGGGCGTTGCCGGGTTCAGGAATCGCTGCCACAGCGACAGGCTGTCCTTCCAGAAATCGGCCTGCGCATCGATCAGCGCGTCGGTGTCGAAGCCGAAATGCATCGGGCCGGTGCCGGCCATCAGGCGGGAGAGATCGGGCATCGCCGGCATCGCGGGCTGGATCGCCTTGCGGGCGCCATATTCGAGCAAAAGCTGCTGCGCGCGGCCGATCACGCCTGTCCAGTGCTGGAGTTCGTCGAGCGTCGGCGCGAAGCCGGGCGCGCCTGGGGTGTCCGATGTTGCATGGTCCTTGCCCGCCACCTGAGTCTCCCGTTGAAACGCGCCTGTGACCGCGCGCCCTCTCACGCTATAACGCGCGGGTCGCGTCAATGGCGACCCATTCGAAAGGTCTACGAATGTCCGAAGATTTCTACCGTATCCGTCGTCTGCCCCCGTACGTGTTCGCCGAAGTGAACGCGATGAAGGCGGCGGCGCGCGCGGCAGGCGAGGACATCATCGATCTCGGCATGGGCAACCCCGACGGCGCTCCGGCCCCGCATGTGATCGAGAAGCTGGCCGAGGTCGCCCGCGATCCGGCGGCGCATGGCTATTCGGCGTCGAAGGGCATCAAGGGGCTGCGCAAGGCGCAGGCCGGCTATTATCAGCGCCGCTTCGGGGTCGATCTCGATCCCGAGAACGAGGTGGTGGTGACGCTGGGCTCCAAGGAGGGCCTCGCCAACCTCGCGCAGGCGATCACTGCGCCCGGCGACGTGGTGCTGGCGCCCAACCCGAGCTACCCGATCCACACCTTCGGCTTCATCATCGCGGGCGCGGCGATCCGCTCGATCCCGGCGGCGCCGGGGCCGGACTTCTTCCGCCGGCTGGAGCACGCCGTCGCCTACACCGTGCCCAAGCCCAAGGTGCTGGTGATCGGCTATCCGTCCAACCCGACCGCCTATGTCGCCGATCTCGAATTCTACACCAAGGTGGTGGAGTTCGCGAAGGAGCATGGCCTCTGGGTGCTCTCCGATCTGGCCTATGCCGAGATCTATTTCGGCGACACGCCGACGCCCTCCATCCTCCAGGTGCCGGGCGCGAAGGACGTGGCGATCGAGTTCACCTCGATGTCCAAGACCTATTCGATGGCGGGTTGGCGCATCGGCTTCGCGGTCGGCAACCGGCAGCTCATCGGCGCGCTCACCCGCGTGAAGTCCTATCTGGATTATGGCGCCTTCACGCCGATCCAGGCGGCGGCGGTGGCGGCCCTGAACGGCCCGCAGGACATCGTCGAGCAGAACCGCCAGCTCTACAAGCGCCGCCGCGACGTGCTGGTGGAGAGTTTCGGCCGCGCCGGCTGGGAGATTCCGCCGCCGGAAGCCTCGATGTTCGCCTGGGCGCCGATCCCGCCCGCGCTCCAGCATCTCGGCGCGATGGAGTTCTCCAAGCAGCTCCTGACCCACGCGCAGGTCGCGGTGGCGCCGGGCGTCGGCTTCGGCGAGGAGGGTGAGGGCTTCGTCCGCATCGCGCTCGTCGAGAACGAGCATCGCATCCGGCAGGCGGCGCGCAACATCAAGCGCTATCTCCAGTCGATGGGGATCAACACGCCGGGATCGTCCGAACCGACGCGCAAGGCGGGCTGAAACCTGTCTGGCGCCTGACGGAGCCGTTCAGCGCCGCTCCATCCGGGGCGGCGCATAAATCGAACCGGCTGCGCAACCATTCGTCGCGCAGTCGGTTGAGGGGCAAGCAAGGTGAGGAGTGGAGCGATGAAGAAGCTGATTTTCGGTGCGGTTGCGGCGACCCTGATGGCGGCTCCGATGGCGCTGCCGGCGCCGGCGCTCGCGCAGGGCTGGCAGCACAATGATCGCAACTGGCAGGGTGACCGGCACGACTGGGATCCCTCGAGGAGCTATCATAACGACCGCCGCTACAGGGAGCGCCGCCTGGGCCGGAACGACCAGGTCTATCGCGGCCATGACGGGCGCTATTACTGCAAGCGCAACGACGGCACGACCGGCCTCGTGATCGGCGCGATCGGCGGCGGCGTGCTCGGTAACGTCGTCGGCGGCGGCACGCTCGGCACGCTGCTGGGCGCGGGCGGCGGCGCGCTGCTCGGTCGCTCGATCGATCGCGGCAAGGTGCGCTGCCGCTGATATAAAGGATTTCTGAGCCGTCTGACGGCTTGCCCTTACCCTCCCGACGTGCCAGCGGAAAAGCCGGTATCTCGGGAGGGTTTTTAATGTCGAAGGCATTGCGCGTCGCTCTGGCTGGGCTTGGCACCGTGGGTGCGGGCGTCATCAAGCTGATCGATGCCAATCGCGAGATCATCGAGCGCCGTGCCGGGCGGCCGATCGAGATCACCGCCGTTTCCGCCCGCGACCGGACCCGCGACCGCGGCGTGGACCTCGGCCGTTTCGCCTGGGTGGACGATTCCGCGGCCCTCGCCGAGCGGGATGACGTCGACGTGGTGGTGGAGCTGATCGGCGGGGCGGACGGCCCGGCGCTGACGCTCGCGCGCCGCACCATCGCCGCCGGCCGCCATTTCGTCACCGCCAACAAGGCGATGATCGCGCATCACGGCCTCGGCCTTGCCGGAGACGCCGAGGCAAAAAGCGTCGCCTTCAAATATGAGGCGGCGGTGGCGGGCGGCATCCCGGTCATCAAGGGGCTGCGCGAGGGCGCGGCGGCCAATGCGATCGGCCGCGTCTATGGCATCCTCAACGGCACCTGCAATTATATCCTCACCACCATGGAGGATGAGGGCCGCGATTTCGCCGAGGTGCTCGCCGAGGCGCAGCGGCTGGGCTATGCCGAGGCCGATCCGAGCTTCGACATCGACGGCGTCGATGCCGCGCACAAGCTCTCGATCCTCGCCAGCCTCGCTTTCGGCACCAGGATCGATTTCGGCTCGGCCGCCATCTCCGGCATCCGCCACGTCATCGCCGCCGACATCGCGCAGGCGCAGGCGCTGGGCTATCGCGTCCGCCTCGTCGGCGTGGCAGAGGCGCAGCCGGAGGGCAGCGCGATCGCCGGCCTGTTCCAGCGCGTCCATCCCTGCCTCGTGCCCGCCTCGCATCCGCTGGCGCATGTCGCGGGCTCGCTCAACGCCGTGGTGGCGGAGGGCAATTTCGTCGGCCGCCTGTTCTTCGAGGGGCGCGGCGCGGGCGAGGGGCCGACCGCCTCGGCCGTGGTCGCCGACCTCATCGACATCGCGCGCGGCGAATATGGCCCGGCCTTCGCCATGCCGGTCGACAGCCTCGCCGAGATGGCCCCCGCGCCGACCGGCGAGCGCCGCGGCCGCGCCTATCTGCGCTTCTCGGTGGAGGATCGCCCCGGCGTGCTGGCCGAGATCGCGGCGGCGATGCGCGACGCGGGCGTCTCGATCGAAAGCCTGATCCAGCGCGGCACCACGCCCGATGGCGGCGTGCTGATCGCGATGGTGACGCATGAGGGGCCGGAACGCGCCGTCACCGATGCGCTCGCCCGGCTGGAGGGCTCGCCGAGCCTGATCGGCCAGCCGATGTGGATGCACATCCTCGACGTGTGAGGGTCAGTCGATCGGGTCTTCCCCGGTGAAGATGCTCTTTAGAAGGCGAAAACCTTTGGAGATCGTCTGCATTTGCTTGCTGGGCGGGCCGGTGGGGCGCCCCGGATCGCCCGTCGGCGGCTCTCCGGGATGGCGGACCACCTCTCCATCCTCGGCCCGCGCCTCGGGGAAGGGCAGGCGCGGCGGCGGGCCGCGATGCCGGCCGCACACCACGATCTGGTCCGCCTTTCCCTCGGGGCACGCCGTCGCCGGCGGCGGCTCGGCGGTGGCGTCATGGATCATCGCCCGATACCGCGCCATCGCCTGTTCCGCCGTCAGCTCCGGCGGCGGGCTTGCGGCAGGCGGTGCCTGGGATGCTGCGGCAGCGAAAAGTACCAACGCTGCCATGCTCGACATCGTAACACGCCTTCCCTAACGCTCGACGCAGTTTTCAGGGCCGCAGGAGGCATCATGCCGAGCAACCACGTCGCCGCAAGTCATGTTCTCGATCGCGTTCTTGTTCTCGAAATGGTGCGCGTCACCGAGGCGGCGGCGATCGCGGCGGCGAATCTGGTCGGGCGCGGCGACGAGAAGGCGGCCGACGCCGCCGCCGTCGAGGCGATGCGCCAGGCCTTCAACGAGCTGGAGTTCGACGGCACCGTCGTGATCGGCGAGGGCGAGCGCGACGAGGCGCCGATGCTTTATATCGGCGAGAAGGTCGGCACCGGGAACGGCCCCAGGATCGACATCGCGCTCGATCCGCTCGAAGGCACCACCATCACCGCCAAGGCCGGCCCGAACGCGCTCGCCGTCCTCGCCATCGCCGAGGAAGGCTGCCTGCTGAACGCGCCCGACGTCTATATGGACAAGCTGGCGATCGGGCCGGGCTATGAGCGCGGGCTCGTCTCGCTCGATCGCACGCCGACCGAGAATGTCTGCGCCTTCGCCAAGGCCAAGGGCGTCGGCCCGCACGAGATCACCGTGATGGTGCTCGATCGCCCGCGCCACGAGAAGCTGATCGCGGAGCTGCGCGGCCTCGGCTGCGGCATCCACCTGATCCCCGATGGCGACGTGGCGGGCGTGATCGCGGTCACCAACCCGGACACGACGATCGACATGTATATGGGCTCGGGCGGCGCGCCGGAAGGCGTGCTGGCGGCGGCCGCTCTGTCGTGCGTCGGCGGGCAGTTCCAGGGCCGCCTGCTGTTCCGCAACGACGACGAGCGCGCGCGGGCCGCCAAGTGGGGCGTGACCGACCTCAACCGCATCTATGAGCTGGAGGATCTGGTGAAGGGCGACGCGATCTTCGCCGCCACCGGTGTGACGGACGGCTCGCTGCTGGCCGGCGTCAAGCGCCGCAAGGACGGCGTGATGACCACGGACAGCGTGGTGATGCGCGCCTCCTCGCGCACGATCCGCTGGGTGAAGGGCGAGCATCACCGCCAGCGCTGAGCCGGAGGCCGGTCGGCGTTCCCAAGCGGGCGCCGATCGGCTACCCCCGCGGGCATGAGCGCGAGTGCCCCCTGCGGAGTGACCCATTCGATCCTCGGCCAGCCGTGGCGCTGGCGAGGCCTTGCCAATGACGACAGCGACACGGGCTTCCGCCCCGACGCGCTGGTGGACCAGCTCCTCCTCACGCGCGGCTGCCCGCGTGATGCGCTGGAATCGCATCGCAGCCCGACGATCCGGGGCTTCATGCCCGACCCGTCGATCTTCCGCGACATGGACCGCGCGGCCGACCGCCTCGCCGACGCGATCGAGCGGTCCGAGCCGGTCACCATCTTCGGCGACTATGACGTGGACGGGGCGACCTCGGCGGCGCTGCTCGTCCGCCTGCTGCGCGATCTCGGGTTGCGCGCGGGCATCTATATCCCGGACCGGCTGCTGGAGGGCTATGGCCCCTCCGCCGACGCGCTGGTCCGGCTGGCCGAGCAGGGCGCGAGCCTCGTCGTCACCGTCGATTGCGGCGCGCAGGCGTTCGAGGCGCTCCAGGCGGCCAGGGATGCCGGGCTCGACGTGATCGTGGTCGATCACCACAAATGCTCGACCGCGCTCCCGGTCGCCCATGCCCTCGTCAATCCCAACCGCCTCGACGAGGAGGAGGGCGCGGCGCACGGCCATCTCGCCGCCGTCGGCGTGGCGTTCCTGCTGGGCGCGGCGCTGATCCGAACGCTCCGCGCGCGCGGCTGGTTCGCGAGCCGGCCTGAGCCCAGGCTACTCGACCTGCTCGATATCGTCGCGCTGGGTACGGTGGCGGACGTTGCGCAGCTCAAGGGCCTCAATCGCGCCTTCGTGACGCAGGGGCTGAAGGTGATGGCCGGTCGCCGCAACATCGGCCTCGCCGCGCTGCTCGAAGCCTCGCGGCTCACCCGCGACCCGACCTGCACCGATCTCGGCTTCGCGCTCGGCCCGCGCATCAACGCCGGCGGGCGGGTCGGTCGCGCCGATCTCGGCGTGCGGCTGCTCACCACCGAGGACGAGGCGGAGGCCCGCGCGATCGCCGCCGAACTCGACCAGCTCAACGAGGAGCGCCGCGCCATCGAGCAGGCGGTGCGCGACGAGGCGGAGGCGTTGCTCGCCGCACAGGGCAATCGCTCGGTGGTGCTGATCTCGGGCGCGGGCTGGCATCCGGGCGTGATCGGCATCGTCGCCAGCCGGATCAAGGAGCGCGCCCAGCGCCCGGCGATCATCGTCGCGGTGGACGAAGGCATCGGCAAGGGCTCGGGCCGTTCGGTGACGGGGGTGGACCTCGGCGCGGCGGTGATGGCGGCGAAGGACGCGGGCCTGCTGGTCGCAGGCGGCGGTCATGCGATGGCGGCGGGCCTGACGGTGGACGCGGAACGTCTCGATGCGCTGGCGGATTTCCTCGACGAGCGCCTCGCCGCCGACGTCGCGGCGGCGTCCGAGGCGCGGGCGTTGCTGGTGGATGCGGTGGTCGGGCCGGGCGGCGTCACGCCGGAACTGGTCGAGGCGCTGGAGGCGGGTGGCCCCTACGGCGCCGGCTGGCCGAGCCCGCGCGTTGCGGCCGGGCGGGTCCGCGTGGTGAAGGCGGACATCGTCGGCAAGAACCATGTCCGCGCGATCGTGGCGGGTGAGGACGGCCGGCCGATCAAGGCGATGGCCTTCGGTCAGGCCGACACGCCGCTGGGCGCGGCGTTGTTGGGGGCGGGGCCTGGGCGCCGGCTGTGGCTCGCCGGGCGGGCGAAGATCGACGACTGGGGCCAGCGCCGCGCGGCGGAATTGCACATCGACGACGCGGCATGGGCGGATTGATGCGCAAGCGTGCTTGACCCGGCGGCACGCCTGCCCTAAGCGCCCCTCCACAGCCGGACGGCCCCATCGTCTAGCGGTCTAGGACGTCGCCCTTTCACGGCGAAAACACGGGTTCGAGTCCCGTTGGGGTCACCATTTCCGGCTTCCCTCGCTTCAAGCCCCCGTTCGATTTTCTGCCCTTCGCCGGTGCGACGGGGCGATGGCCGCGCCCGGTATCGGGGGCGCCGTCAGGGCACGCCGTCGCAGTAACGGCGACGTGCCCCGTCGATCAGAACGGATAGTAGCGGAAGCTCAGGAAGCCCATGTTCTGGCTGACCTGCGGCATCCCGCCCACGCCGGCGAAGAGCTGGCGCTGTGTATAGCTGTACTGGATGCCCACCTGCGCGCGGCCGTAGGAGCCCTGATAGAGCTTCTCCCAGAAACCGGCGGTGAGCTGGCGGATGCGGCGGGTGTTGCCGGCGCAGGCGCCGCCCTCGATGAAGCAGCCGCTGTTGTTGGCGGTCGGCAGGCCGACGCCATAGGTGCCGCCGCTCAGGATCTTGCGATCCTCCTGCTCCTCGCCGGCGAAGGCGTAGAGATCCAGCATCCTGGTCGCGTGCAGGGTCGCGCCGCCGAGCAGCATGAACTCGTTCAGCGGATGGATCCGCCCATCGGCCGAGAAGGTGACGTCGGGCAGGCCAGCCGAGCCATAACGCCCGATGCCCTTGCCGCCGATGCCGGAGAATTGCGCATCGAGCACGCCCGGCACGATCTGCGCCACGATGCTGCCGCCATAGCCGTAGCCGGTGGCCGAATTGTTGCCGGCCCCGTTCAGATGCGCGTCGAAGCTTCGCACCAGCCCGAAGCCTTCGACATGCACCGCGTTGCCCGCGATATGCGTGTCATAGGCGATCTTGGCGATGCCGTCGGGCAGGTGGTTGAGCGACAGCGTGTTGGCGGAATCGAAACCCGAACCGGCCTGCTGGTTGTTGGTGACGTTGGGCGGCACCGTGCCGGCGAAGGTCGTCTGCGGATTCTCGGCCGCGACCGCGATCCAGAGCTTGTGATCGAGGAAGTCGCCGGCGAGGCGGATGCCCGGCTGGCGCGCCCAGGCGAAGCCGGGGACGTACTGCGCGTCGATCTGCGGTGGAGTCAGCTCCGCGCGCGGGGTGATGCCCTTGGCATTGGTGGTGAGCAGCGACCAGTTCTGGCCGGCCAGCAGGTGCCAGCCATGATCGCCCTCATTCCAGTCGATCGTGCCGTAGAGGGTGCGGATGCGCGGATTATAGCTGTTCGACTGGTTGGAGTTGGCGGTCTGCGCGCCGCCCTGAAAGTCGAACTCGCCATACATGCCGAGCTGGACATGCGGGTTGACCGCGCCTTCCGCGAGGAAGGAGAGGCGGCTCTGGCGCGCCGAGAAGCGGCCTTCCGACGTGTGGCTCGCGCGGTTGTTCGGGAAGGGGATCGAGAAGCTCGACGAGATGTCGTTGCCCTGGAAATGCTGGCGATAGATGCCGGCCAGTTCGAGATAGCCGCCCGGCGTGATGGTGATGCCCTTGAAATAGAGCTTGCTGTTGTGATGCTCCTTGTCGATCGCCGAGGCGATCTGGGTGTTCACTTGCTCCCTGGTGACGGGCAGCGTGGCGGCGACCTGCGTCTGCACCGCCTGCACCTCGGTGCGCGTCGCCTGGAGCGCATTGTTGGTCGAGTCGACCTGCGCCTGCGTCGCGACCTGCGAGTTCTTCTGGGCGCCGATCTCGCTGCGCAGCGCCTCGACCTCCTCCCGAAGCGCCTTCACCTGCGCCTGGAGCTGCTGGTCGCCTGCCGGCGCCTTGTGGCGCGGCTTGTGGGCGGTGGCGGCGCCGGCGGCGCCCGCCACCAGGATGTTCGCCGCCGCGGCAGCGAGAAGCGCTGAACGCAATTTCATGAAATTTGCCCCTTTGGAAGAGTGAACCGGAAGGGGCGCTAGGTAGATCGCATGACTCTTCTATGACACGAGAGTCAACGGGATAAGTATCAGTTCTAAAATGGCCGAATTGTCGTGGTTTCGGTCATGGTGAAATTAATTTCACTTTGAAAAAGTGAACGATTTGCGAAGATGGGAAATGTAAAGATTGAACTCGATTTCGATGGCAATGGAAATTCATGTCGGTGGTGGGCATTTTCATGTCTCGTCGGAATCGGGCCGTGGGCATGATGCGCGGGATCGATCCGATCCGGTGCGCGCGCCGTCATGCTTGCTGAGCCGCTGCGCCTCCAGGATGTCCGCAACACCAGCACCTTCCGGCTGACGCTGGCGTTCGGCCTGGTCTTCGCGCTCGGCGTGGCGGTGCTGCTGGGGTTGATCTACGAGCTTTCCGCCCGCGAGTTGACGAACCGCAGCGACCGTATCCTCCGCACCGAGGCGGTGTTGCTGAGCGCGGTGCCGGCCGCCCAATTGCCGGATCGCATCCGCACCGAGATCAGTCGCAACACCAGCGGGCTCAATTATTTCGAGCTGAAGGCGATCGATGGCGAGCATGTCGCCGGCAACATCCGCATGTCACGCAGTCCCGCGCCCGATCACGCGAGCGATATCGCCGCCGGCGTGGTGGGGGATCGGCCGATCCGCCTGCTGGCGGTGAGGATAGCTTCGGACGAGACGCTGCTGATCGGGCGGGACATCAGCCCGGTCGTCGACCTCCGGCATCGCGTGCTGGCGATCCTGATCTGGAGCGGGCTGGCCACGGCGCTGTCGGTGCTGGTCAGCGGCTTCGCGCTCAGCCTCGCGCCGCTGCGCCGGCTGCGGGATCTGCAACGGGCCAGCCGCGTGATCGCCGCCGGCAATCTGGAAGCGAGGATGCCGCTGATGGGGCGCGGCGACGAACTCGATCTGTTCGCCGGCACCGTCAACACGATGGTGGAGGAGGTGGGCCGCGTGGTCGCGCAGGTGAAGGGGGTGACGGACGCCGTCGCCCATGATCTGCGCACGCCGCTCACCCGCGTCCGCAGCCAGCTCTATCGCGTCCGCCAGTCGCCGGGCGTCGAGACGCAGGCGGCGGCGATGATCGAGGCGGCGACCGAGGATCTGGATGTCGTGCTCGACCGTTTCGCCGCGCTGCTGCGCATTTCGGAGCTGGAGGCGCGGGGTCGCCGGGCGGGCTTCGGCGCGATCGATCTCAGCCGCCTCGCACGCGACGTCTGCGACCTCTACGAGCCGCTCGCCGAGGAGCGATCGGTGTCGCTGGAACTGCTCTCCTCGCCGGAAACGGAGGTGCGGGGCGACGCCAAGCTGCTGTTCGAGGCGGTCAGCAATCTGGTCGACAATGCCATCAAGTTCGTGGCGGAGGGCGGGCATGTGGCGGTGGCGGTGGCGGCCAGCGCCCATGGCCCGATCATCGAAGTCCGCGACGACGGCCCCGGCATCGCCCCCGACGAGCGGCGTGCGGTCCTCCGGCGTTTCCATCGCAGTGCCGATGTCGCCGACGTCCCCGGCACGGGGCTTGGCCTCAGTGTCGTCGCCGCAATCGTGCATCTGCATGGCTTCGGATTGGAGTTCGACGATGCGGAGCCCGGCCTCGTCGTCCGTATCCGCTGCGAAGAGGCGCAGGATGGTCGTGAAATTCATTTCACTCGTCAGCCGATGAAAACGGGACGATGAAGTCGATGCTGATTCATTGTCGAATGGAAGAGACGACCTTCTTCGTCATGCTGGTGATCGATCGCCGTTTTGACCGGCGAACATGCAAATGAGTTCATGAAGAGATCGGGGTGGGAGCGATCCCGCCCGAAGGAGATCATTGTGCGCAAAATCCTTGTGATCGGTGCGATCGCTTCGGCGGCGTTGTCCTTTGCGGCTCCTGCTGCGGCCGATCCTGCGTCGGGGCTGAGCTTCCGGGAGCTGGAATATCAGGCTCCGCGTGACCCGCTGCTGCCTTCCAACGCTGCGATCGGTGATCTGCACCACACGCTCGCCGCCGATCTGGCTCCGGCGACGGATGCGCTGAACCAGGCGATCCCGGCCGGTACATCCCGCGCGAATGCCGAGGCGCTGCTCCGCAAGGCCGGCGCGAAGTGCCGCGCCGATGGCGCTTCCACTGAGCGATGCGGCTATTTCGACGTCGCCACCCGTGACGAATATGTCGATGACGTCCACTGGAACGTGAAGCTCGATCTGGTCGACGACAAGGTCGCCAGCCTCGCGGTGGATCGCCTCTGGTCGCGGCACTGACCGGGTGAAGACAGGGGGCTGATCCGGCTCGGTCCCTTGCTCCGGCCGGCTCAGGCTCTATCCTGCATCCATGGCCCGTATCCTCGTCATCGAAGATGATGTCACAACCGCGCGGGAAATCGCCACCGAGCTGACCGCGCATGGCCATGAGGTGGCGCAGGTGCATGACGGGCAGGCCGCGCTCGACATGGCGATGCGCGAGCCGTTCGACGCGATCACGCTCGATCGCATGTTGCCCGGCATGGATGGTCTCGTCCTCGTCGAGCGGTTGCGCGAGCGGCGCGTCCTGCTGCCGGTGCTGATGATCTCTGCGCTCAGCGACGTGGACGATCGCATCGCGGGCCTGCGCGCGGGCGGCGACGATTATCTCATCAAGCCCTTCGCCTCCAACGAGATGGCGATGCGCGTCGAGGTGCTGCTGCGCCGCCGCCAGCAATCCTCCGAAAGCGCGATCCTGCGTGTGGGCGGTATCGAGCTGGACCTGATCCGCCGCAAGGTGCGGGTGGAGGGCGAGCCGGTGCGGCTGCTCCACATGGAGTTCCGCCTGCTCGAATTCCTCGCCCGCAATGCCGGCGACGTGGTGAGCCGGCGGATCATCTTCGAGCAGGTGTGGGGCTATTATTTCGATCCCGGCGCGAACCTCATCAACGTCCATATCGGCCGCCTGCGCAAGAAGCTCGATCGCCCGGACAAGCCCTCCGCCATCGTCACCGTGAAGGGCGAGGGCTATCGGCTCGATGCTGTCTGAAGGCCTGCGCTTCCGGGATATCCGCAACACCAGCACCTTCCGGCTGACGCTGCTGCTCGGGCTGGTGGCCGCGATCGGCGTGGTGGCGCTGCTCGGGCTGATCTATGGCCTTTCCGCGCGGGAGCTGGATTCCCGCAGCGACCGCATCCTGCGCGCCGAGGCCGCACGGCTGGAGGGGATTCGGCGCGATCAACTTCCCGATCATATCCGGGTCGCGATCCGCCGCAGCGTGAGCGGGCTCAACTATTACGGCCTGCTCGATCGCGAAGGGCGGCCGCTGGCGGGCAATCTCAGGGGCTCGTCCGGCTTCGTGCCGGGGCATGTGCGCGAGATCGCCGGGCGATCCGGGCGGCATGGCCCCGTCCGTCTGCTCGCGGTGCGGACGGCGGCGGGGGAGACGATCCTGATCGGCCGCGACATCACGCCGCTGGTGGACCTGCGTCGGCGCGTGTTCGAGGTGCTGGCCTTCAGCGGCGTGGCGATCGCGCTGCTGATCCTGATCGCGGGCACGCTGCTGAGCTTCGCGCCGCTGCGCCGGCTCGGGCGGCTCCAGCGCTCCGCCCACAAGATCGCCGCCGGCCATCTGGAGGAACGGATGCCGATCCTCGGGCGCGGCGACGAGCTGGATCTGTTCGCCGGCACGGTCAACACCATGGTGGACGAGGTGGGCCGCGTCGTCTCGCAGGTGAAGGCCGTCACCGACGCGGTGGCGCATGATTTGCGCACGCCGCTCACCCGCGTGCGCGCCCAGCTCTATCGCGCGGGCCAGCAGCCGGACATCTCGCCGCTGCTGGCCGGCAAGGTGGACGCGGCGCTGGCGGACCTCGACATGGTGCTGGAACGCTTCGCGGCGCTGCTGCGCATCTCCGAGCTGGAGACGGGGAGCCGCCGCGCCGGCTTCCATACCGTCGATCTGGCGGCCTTGGCGCGTGCCGCCATCGATCTTTACGGACCGCTCGCCGAGGAGCGCGGCATCGCCCTGACGCTCGAGGCGGCCGACGGCGCGCGGATGTTCGGCGACGACAAGCTGTTGTTCGAGGCGGTCGGCAACCTGATCGACAATGCCATCAAATTCGCGCCGGCGGGTGGCCGGGTGGGCATCCGTGTCCGGTCGGCCGGTGACGGGGTGCGGATCGAAATCAGGGACAATGGGCCGGGCATCCCGGCCGATCAGCGCAAGGCCGTGCTGCGGCGATTCCATCGCGGTGCTGGAAGCGAGGGGGTCGAGGGCTCCGGTCTGGGCCTCAGTGTCGTTGCCGCGATCGCGCATCTTCATCAGCTTTCCCTGGACTTCGATGACGCGAAACCCGGCTTGATTGCGAGGCTGCACAGTCCAGGCCGCTGAATCTGCGCGGCGCCGTGAAATTCATTTCACTCGCCATTCCAGGCGCATAGGGCGAATAGGCCTCCGGTCGGCGTTGCGGCGCGGCTTTTAACCCCGCCGTCACGCAGCGTCGGCACCCAGACATCCGCCGGGAAGTCCATGCTTCAGCTCGTCAAGCTTGCGCTGAGCAAGCCCTATACCTTTGTCGTGCTCGCGATCCTGATCCTGTTGTCGGGATCGATCGCGTGGGTGAAGACCCCGACGGATATCTTCCCCGACATCAAGATTCCGGTGATCGCCGCCGTATGGACCTATCGCGGCCTGCCGCCGCAGGACATGTCCGGCCGCGTCGTCTATTATTACGAGCGGCAGCTCTCCACGACGGTCAACGATATCGACCATATCGAGAGCCAGTCGCTGAACGGCATCGGCATCGTGAAGATCTTCTTCCGGCCTGGCGTCGACATCCGCACGGCGACCGCGCAGGTGACGTCCGTTTCGCAGACGGTGCTGAAGCAGATGCCGCCGGGCATCACGCCGCCGCTGATCCTCAATTACAACGCCTCGACCGTTCCGATCCTCCAGCTCGCGCTGTCCTCGAAGGATTTGTCGGAGCAGAAGATCTTCGATCTAGGGCAGAACTTCATCCGCCCGTCGCTCGCCTCGGTGCAGGGCGCCGCCATCCCGTCGCCCTATGGCGGCAAGGAGCGGCAGATTCAGATCGATCTCGATCCGGCGGCGCTTCAGGCGCGCAAGCTGTCCGCCACGGACGTGGGCCTCGCGCTCGCCGCGCAGAACCAGATCGTGCCGGCCGGCACCACCAAGATTGGCCAGTACGAATATAACGTTCGCCTCAACAACAGCCCCGAGGTGGTGGACGACCTCAACAACCTGCCGATCAGGACGGTCGACGGCACCACGGTCTACATGCGCGACGTGGCGCATGTCCGCGACGGTTCGCCGCCGCAGCGCAACGAGGTGCGCGTCGACGGCGCGCGGGCGGTGCTGATGACGGTGCTGAAGTCCGGCTCGGCCTCCACCATCGCGATCGTCGATCAGGTGAAGGCGCTGCTGCCCAAGCTCAAGGAGACGCTGCCGGCGAGCCTCCATGTCCAGCCGCTGTCGGATCAATCGCTGTTCGTGAAGGCGGCGGTGTCGGGCGTGATCCGCGAAGGCGTGATCGCCGCCGCGCTCACCTCGCTGATGATCCTGCTGTTCCTCGGTTCGTGGCGTTCGACCGTCATCATCGCCGCCTCGATCCCGCTTGCGATCCTCGCGGCGGTGGCGGGGCTGTCGGCGGTGGGCGAGACGCTCAACATCATGACGCTGGGCGGCCTCGCGCTCGCCGTCGGCATCCTCGTCGACGACGCGACCGTCACCATCGAGAACATCAACTGGCATCTGGAGCAGGGCAAGGCGGTCCGCCAGTCGATCCTCGACGGCGCGGAGCAGATCGTGCGGCCCGCCTTCGTCTCGCTGCTGTGCATCTGCATCGCCTTCGTGCCGATGTTCTTCCTGCCGGGCGTGGCGGGCTTCCTGTTCGCGCCGATGGCGAAGGCGGTGGTGTTCGCGATGATCGCGAGCTTCATCCTGTCGCGCACGCTGGTGCCGACGATGGGCAATTATCTGCTGCGCGACCATGCGTCGGAGCACACCGCCGAGGTCATGGTCAGCCATGACGCGATGGCGGGGCGACCGAAGAGCCGCAATCCGTTCCGGCGCTTCCAACAGGGCTTCGAGGTCCGCTTCGAGGCGGTGCGTGCCTATTATCTCGCGATCCTCGCCTTCGCGCTGGCGCGGCGGCGGGGGTTCGTGATCGGCTTCCTGAGCGTCGTGCTGCTGTCCTTCGCGCTGATCCCGCTGCTGGGGCGCAACTTCTTCCCGACCGTCGATTCCGGCCAGATCAACCTTCACGTCCGCGCGCCGGTCGGCACCCGGATCGAGGAGACGGCGGCGCTGTTCGATCATATCGAGGATCGCATCCGCGGCACGATCCCCGCCGACGAACTGGGCTCGATCGTCGACAATATCGGCCTGCCGGTGTCGGGCATCAACCGCGCCTACTCCAACACCGGCGGCGTCGGCCCGCAGGATGGGGACATCCTCATCACGCTGACCAGGGATCATCATCCGACCGCCGGCTATGTGAAGGCGCTGCGCAAGGCGCTGCCGGATGCCTTCCCCGGCTCGACCTTCTCCTTCCTGCCGGCCGACATCATCAGCCAGATCCTGAACTTCGGCGCGCCCGCTCCGGTGGACGTGATGGTCACGGGGCCGAACGTGAAGGCCAACGAGGCCTATGCCCACGAGCTGGTCGAGAAGATGGGCCATGTCGCCGGCATCGCCGATGTCCGCCTCCAGCAGGCGAGCGACTATCCTGAACTCGCCTTCGATGTTGACCGCACGCAGGCGGATCGCCTCGGCATCACCGAGAACGACGTGACGCGCAGCCTCGCGGTGAACCTCGCGGGCAGCTTCCAGATCGCACCGGCCTTCTGGCTGAACCCCAGGAACGGCGTCTCCTACCCGATCGTCGTCCAGACCCCGCAATATCGCACCGACACGATGGCGGCGCTGAACAACATCCCCGTCACCGGTTCGAAGCCCGGCGACTTCCAGGTGCTGGGCGCGCTGGGCACGATCCATCGCGAGCCGTCGCCGGCGGTGATCTCGCATTATGCGGTGCAGCCGGCCTATGACGTCTATGCCACCACGCAGGGCCGCGATCTGGGTGCCGTGGCGGGCGACATCCAGAAGATCATCAAGGCGACCAGGGGCGATCTGCCCAAGGGCGCGACCGTGGCGCTGCGCGGGCAGGTGGAGACGATGAACACCGCCTTCACCGGGCTGATCCTCGGCCTGCTCGGCGCGATCGTGCTGATCTACCTGCTGATCGTCGTGAACTTCCAGAGCTGGGTCGATCCGGCGGTGATCGTCTCGGCGCTGCCGGCGGCGCTGGCGGGGATCGTGTGGATGCTGTTCGCGACCCGCACGCCGCTCTCCGTGCCGGCGCTGACGGGCGCGATCATGTGCATGGGCGTCGCCACCGCCAACTCGGTGCTGGTGGTGAGCTTCGCCCGCGAGCGGCTGGAGGTGGTCGGCGACGCGATGAAGGCGGCGGCCGAGGCCGGCGCCACCCGCTTCCGCCCGGTGCTGATGACCGCGCTCGCCATGATTATCGGCATGGCGCCCATGGCGCTCGGCCTCGGCGAAGGCGGCGAGCAGAACGCCCCGCTCGGCCGCGCCGTCATCGGCGGGCTGATCTGCGCCACCATCGCCACGCTCGTCTTCGTGCCCGTCGTCTTCTCGATCGCCCACCGCAGGCACCGTCCCGCCGACGAGCCCGCCGCCGGCACCGCTCCCGAAGGTTTGGTCTATGCAGAATGAAGCCGTTTCCCATGCCCCGGCCGCGCCGCGTGGGCTGAAGATCGCCGGTGTCGTGGCGGCCGTCGTGGCGGCGGGCGTGGTCGTGGCGGGCGTCGTCAGCCGGTCGAGCGAGGCGCATGAGGCGCAGCACTGGTCCGACGCGCGATCGGTGCCGACCGTCCACCTCGTCGCGGTGAAGGCCTCGGCGGCTTCGGACGGGCTGACGCTGCCGGGCACGATGGAGGCGTGGAACGCGGCGCGGCTCTATGCGCGCGTCGGCGGCTATGTGAAGGGCTGGTACAAGGATATCGGCGCGGATGTCCCCGCCGGCACGCCGCTCGGCTCGATCGAGACGCCCGAGCTGGACCAGCAGATCGCGCAGGCCCGCGCCGCGCTCGCCAGCGCGCGCGCCAACGCGGCGCTCGCCCGATCGACGGCGGCGCGCTGGAACGATCTGCTCGCCAGCGCCTCCGTCTCCAGGCAGGAGGCGGACGAGAAGAATGGCGATCTCGCCGCCAGGAATGCGGACGTTCAGGGCGCGGAGGCCAATCTCAACCGGCTGCTCGCGCAGAAGGCCTATGCCACCGTCCGCGCGCCCTTCGCGGGCGTGGTGACGGCGCGCAATGCGGACATCGGCGATCTCGTCGGGCCGGGCGCGAGCAATCAGCAGCCGATGTTCGCCGTCGCCGACGTCCACCGCATCCGCCTCTATGTGAACGTGCCGCAGGCCTATTCGGCGGCGATGCGGCCGGGGCTGGGCGCGACGCTCAGCGTGCCGGATTATCCGGGCCGGAGCTTCGACGCGCATGTGATCGGCACCTCGGGCGCGATCGACAGCCGGACGGGCACCTTGCAGGTCCAGCTCGTCGCCGACAATCCGGGCGAGGTGCTGAAGCCCGGCGGCTATGCGCAGGTGAAGTTCGCGGTGCCGGGGCAGGCGGGGACGGTGACGATCCCGTCGAGCACGCTCGTCTTCCGCGCGGCGGGCACGCAGGTGGCGATGGTCGGCCCCGGCGATCGCATCCGTCTCCAGCCGGTGACGCTCGGGCGCGATCTGGGCGGCACGGTGGAGGTGGTGTCGGGCCTCTCCTCCGCCGCGCGCATCGTCGACAATCCGCCGGACTCGATCGCGTCGGGCGAGCTGGTCCGCGTCGGCGAGGGCGGTCGTGGCTGAGCGTCTTCGCGCGGCCGCATGGCTGATGCTGGCGGCTTCCAGCGGCTGCTCCTTCGCGCCGGCCTATCATCCGCCAGTGGCCCCGGCACCCGTCGCCTACAAGGAGCAGGGGCCGTGGACACCCGCAGAACCCGCCAGCCTTTCGGCCGCCGGGGACTGGTGGACGCTGTTCGGCGATGCCACGCTCGACGGCCTCGAACGGCGCATCGGCACCGATAATCCTACGCTGGCCGGCGCGCTCGGCCGCTATGACGAGGCGAGCGCCTATCTGCGCGAGGCGCGGGCGGGGCTCTTCCCGCATATCGGCCTCGACGCCGACATCACGCGCAACCGCCAGTCCGACAACCGCCCGCTGCGCGGCTCGAACCAGCCGGATCTCTATCCGGCCGACACCGTGGGCGGCGAGGCCGGCTATGAACTCGATCTGTGGGGCCGGGTGCGCAACTCGGTCGCCGCCGGGCGCGCCGAGGCCGAGGCGAGCGCCGACGATCTCGCCGCCATCCGCCTGAGCCTCCAGAGCCAGCTCGCGTCGAGCTATATCGCGCTGCGCGGTTACGACCGGCAGATCGACCTGCTCTCCGCCACCGTCGATGCCTATGCCAAGGCGGATGCGATGACGCGCCGCCGCTTCGCGGGCGGCATCGCCACCGGCATCGAGACGGGCCAGTCCGGCGCCCAGCTCGCCGAGGCGCAGGCCCAGCTCGCCGACCTGCGCAACGCCCGCGCGCTCACCGAGCATGCCATCGCCAGCCTCGTCGGCACGCCCGCGCCGAACTTCTCGATCGAGGCCGCGCCGGCCAGCCTGACCCTGCCGCCGATTCCGGCGGGCCTGCCCTCGACGCTGCTCCAGCGCCGGCCCGATGTCGCCGCCGCCGAACGCCGCATGTACGCCGCGAACCGGGAGATCGGCGTGGCGCGGGCCGCCTTCTTCCCCTCCATCTCGCTGAGCGGGCAGGGCGGTTTCCAGAACACCGGCCTGCCGGGGCTGTTCACGGCGCCCAACATCTTCTGGTCGGTGGGGCCGAGCGCGGTGCTCAACCTGTTCGACGGCGGCCGCCGTCGCGCGCAGGTCGCCGTCGCGCGGGCCAACTGGACGCAGGCGACGGCCGATTATCGCGGCGATGTGCTGAAGGCCTTTCAGGACGTCGAGGACGGCCTCTCCCAGCTCCACCATCTCGGCGACGAGGCGGTGGCCGAGGATCAGGCCGTGACCCAGGCCGCGCAGGCCGAGCGGCTGTCGCTCAACCGCTATGTGAAGGGCGCGGTCGATTATCTCGACGTGGTGACCGCGCAGACCACGGCGCTGCGCACCCGCCGCCAGGCGATCCGGCTCGAGACGCTGCGCCTTCAGGCGAGCGTCGGCCTCATCAAGGCGCTGGGCGGCGGCTGGCGGGGCGGCGCCCAGACCGCCCGGACGCAGACCACCCCTTCCCGAACGACCCCTTCGACAGGAGCATGACGATGCCGAAACATTCCGCCCTGCTGGGCCTTGCCTGCGCGCTTGTCTGGTCGTCGGCGGCCGTTGCCGGCGTCCCCGTGCCCGGCTTCCGGGAGCTCGAAGGCGGCTATGCGAAAAGCGGCGGAACGGGCGAGGCGGAGCGCCGCCTTGCCGAGGCGATCCCGGCGGGCACGGGCGTGGGCGACGCGCAGGCCATGCTCATCGGTGCCGGCGCGACATGCCGGAGCGAACATCGCGCGCCCGACGTGCGGCATTGCCTCTTCCATCAATATTCGCTGGCGGACGGCGCGGCGGACGACATTCGCTGGGCGGTCCGTCTCGATGCTCCCGGCGGCCATGTGCGGACGGTCTCGGTCGATCGATCCGTCGACCGGCATGGCCCGAACTGATCTGGAAGGCGGATATCCGGTAAGAGTTTCGCCACCACCGGCCCGAAGACCGGCGGTGGCGAGTTTCGCCGATGAGCGGATCGGCGACCCAGCATATGGGGCTGAACGCGCGGGGAATGGCGGGGTTAAGGCCATGCCGGCGCTCGTTCGGCCTGCTGATGATGCGGTCATGGCTTCGGGCTGGCTAATGAAATGAATTTCACTCCCCATGCCTCGGGGTTGCGCGCCCGCGCCCTCTCCGTGTCGACGGGGACATATTCAGCCATCCGGCATTAACATTCGTCTGGTGCAGCGCGCGGGGCAGCGGGATGGCTGAGGAAGATGCGCGGGATTTTCGGATCGATCCACCTGGCAACAGACCGCCACGTTCCGCGCCCGAGCCGCGTATCGCCGCCGGTGCCCGCATCATGATCTTTGCCGAGAGCATCGCGTTGGGGCCGATCCTGCCGGTCGACCTGCCGGCCCTGTTCCAATGGGCGGACACGCCGGACACCGCCCGGTTCAACGAGCCCTATCATCCGCCCAATTGGCAACGGCAGGAGGCGTTCTGGCTCAATACGGCGGAGGATCGCAGCCGCGTCTTCTTCGCGATACGATCGCGCGAGACGACCGACATCGTCGGTTATGTGCAGATCATGCAGATCCACGCGATCCATCGATCCGCGGTTCTCGGCGTCCTGATCGGCCACCCTCGCGATCGCGGCAAGGGCAAGGGGCGCGAGGCGCTGCGGCTGGCCGTCGACTATTGCTGGAGCCATCTCAACCTCAGCCGGCTGGCGCTGAGCGTCTTCGCCGGCAATGATCGCGCCCTGAGGCTCTACGCGTCGCTCGGCTTTCAGGAAGAGGGCCGGTTGCGCCACGCCCATTTCATCGATGGCCGATGGACCGACGTGATCCTGATGGGATTGCTCCACCCCGATCGCGCGTGACGGTCATGCCTTCTCCCGCCGCAGGCCCCGTTCGATCCAGTCGGCGGCGGCCAGGCCGCTTTCCCAGGCGCCGTGGGCCGTGGAGAAATCCACGGGCGAGCAAGCTTCGCCGGCGAAGCACAGCCGCTCGCTGACCGGGGTGCGGAGTAGCTTCCGGGCATCGGCGCGGCCGGGCAGGGCATGGCTGTAGGAGCCGCCGATCGTGGGCTCATGCGCCCAGCGCGTCGCCATGATCGGCGTCAGGCCTCGCGCGAAATCGGCGCCGAGCAGATGGCGCAGCTCCTCGATCGCGAAGGCTGCGGCGGCGGCTTCGCCTTCGTCCTCCAACGCCTGCGCATGGGCGCCGCCGAGGAAGGTCTCGATCACGGGCCGGCCCAGCGGCCGGATATAGTGGCTGCCGGTCGCGGCGCGATCCAGCCGCCCCAGCAGATGCGATTCCGGCGGCACCGAGTCCGGGTCGGCGATGGACAGGAATATCTTGTCGGCCAGCCCGAGCGGCAGGCCGGCGGCGGCGTGGAGATGATCGTCCACCGCCGGGGCGAAGCGGATCGTTCCGCGCGCGAGCATGGTGGTCGGCACCGCCACGATCGCGGCGCGAGTGGTGATCGGCCCGCCGCTGGTCTCCAGCGTTATGTCCCGGCCCTGGGCGATCGAGGTTACGCGGGTGCCGAGCGCGATCGGCAGTTCGCGGGCGAGCGACACGATGAACGCGCCATAGCCGCCGGGCAGGCGCCAGTTATTCTCGCTGGCGGCGTCGTCATAAGCGAGGAAATCGGCGACCGAGAGCCGCTCCAGCTCGGTCCCGTTCATGAAGCTGCTCAGCCCGTCGATGAACGGCCGCCAGCGGTCCGTGGCCGCGAGCGCGTCACCCGCCCGGTCGCTTGGCGGCGGCTCGCGACGCAGGGCTTCTCCGAAACGCTCATAGGCGGCCCAGGCGTCCCGCTGCTCCCCGGCCGGGATGCCGAGATCGCGGAGCTGCTTGTGCCAGGCGCTCCGTCGGCGATCGAGAGGCTCGCCCCTGGCCTCCGCCAGCGCGGCGAGGGGATTGCGCTCGGCGGAGTGGAGCCAGCCGCAGCCCAGATCGAGCGGCACGCCCGCGATCCTATCCGTGTGCGCCCGCCCGCCGAGCCGGGGAAGGGCTTCGACCAGCAGGATCGAGCGGCCCCGCGACGCGAGGCTTCGCGCGGCCGCGATACCGGCCGCGCCGGCGCCGACGATGGCGACATCCACCCGATCGCTCATGATGAAGCCCCCCTGATCCTCCATAGAGCTTCCATGATGGCGATTCCGGCGCCGATTGCGATACAGTCGGAGCATGACTTTTTTCGAGAGCCTTCTCGTCCTGCTGCTGGCGGCGATCGTGCTGCTGCAAATCTCGCGGCGGCTCTCCCTGCCTTATCCCTCGATGCTGGCGCTGGCCGGGGTGATCGTGGCGCTGGTGCCCGGCGCGCCCCATCTGCCGATCGACCCCGAAACCGCGCTCGCGCTGTTCATCGCGCCGGCGCTGATGGATTCGGCCTTCGACTTCCCGATCGGCACCGCGCGCCGCTTCTGGGCGCCGCTGCTCGCTTATGCGGTCGGCGGGGTGGTGGTGACGACGGCGCTGGTGGCCTGGGCAGGCTGGGCCGTCGCGGGATTGCCGCTGGCCGCGGCGATCGTGCTCGGCGCGATCGTGGCGCCACCGGATGCGGCGGCGGCGACGGCGGTGCTCTCCTCGATGGCCATCCCGCGCCGGACCGACACCGTCCTCCGAGGCGAGAGCCTGTTCAACGACGCCGCCGCCCTGCTGCTTTTCGGAACCGCGCTTTCCGCGCAGACATCGGGCGGGCTTTCGACGGAGACGCTGCTGCATCTGGCGATCGCGGTGCCGGGCGGGGTGTTGTTCGGCATGGCGGTGGCGTGGGTGTTCGCCCGGCTCAGCCGCTTCGTCGCCGGAACGCTCGGCGGCGTGCTGTTGCAGTTCGTCAGCACCTTCCTCACCTGGATCGCGGCCAGCCATCTCGGCCTCTCGCCCGTTCTGAGCATCGTGGCGCTGGCGATGGGGCTGGCGCGCTCCAGCGGCGGCCCCGCGTCCGCGCGGATGCGGGTGTCGTCCTATGCGATATGGGGCGCGGTGGTGTTCGTGCTGAACGTGATGGCGTTCCTGCTGATGGGAATGCAGGCGCAGGCGATCATGGCGAACCTGTCGGGGGCGGAACTGCACCGGGCGCTGGGCTTCACCGCTCTGGTCGTGATGATCGTGCTGGTCGCGCGGGCGATCGTCGCGGTCGGCTTCAACCGGAGCTATGCCTGGTATCTGCGGCGGCGCGGCGAGCCGCAGCGGGCCAGCCTGCGCGAGGCGCTGCTCGCGAGCTGGTGCGGGATGCGCGGGCTGGTCACGCTCGCCACGGCGTTCGCGCTGCCGGCGGCATTCCCCCAGCGCAGCCTGGTGGTGCTGGCGGCCTTCGGCGTGGTGATCGCGACGCTCGTCGTCCAGGGACTGACGCTCGGCCCGGTCATCCGGCTGTTGGGGCTGAACCTCAAGCCTCACGGGCCGGACGGCTTCGCCGCCGTCCAGCGCCAGCTTGTCGGGGCGGCCCTCGCTTCGCTGGACGATGCGGAGGCGGAGGAGGCCGCGCCGCTGCGGGCCATCTACGGCTTCACGAACGAAGCGATCGTCACGTCCGGCGACGGGAGGCGGCTGGCGCGTTTCCGGGAGCTGGCCCTCGCCGCCGTCGCCACCCAGCGGGCGACGCTGGAACAGGCGCGCGCCGAGAACCGGATCAACATCGACGAATATAACTGGCTGCTGGAAGACATAGACTGGTGGGAGATCGTCGTCCTCCCCGACGACAAGCGGCGCATCGAGGAGACGTGATACGCGCGCCGCATTGCCGCCCGCGCCCTAGCCGAAGGTGAAGCTGTAGGCCTCCACGCCCGGATCGAGGAACTCGATGGCGAACGCATGGTCCGCCGCCCCGTTCTTCAGGCGGACGAGCTGATAGAGCCGCTGCCCGTCGACCATGCCGTTGCCGGCGGCGTCGGTGTCGGTTCCATGGTCCTCGCCCGGTGCCTTGCCGTCGATGGTGACGCGGAAGCGGATCGGGCGGCCGTTCGCGCCCGGCCCCAGCACCAGATGCAGGTCGCGCGCATGGAAGCGATAGAGGATGCGGCCGCCGGCCTTGTCCAGCACCGCATGTTCGGCGCCGACCGTCCACGCGCCGGCCAGGCCCCACTGGTTGAGGCCTGTCGGCTGCGCAGCATAGACGGCCGGCTGCCCGCGCACCGTTTCCGGCCGCGAGACGGAGCGCTCCGCCCGTGCATATCCGATATAGGTCTCCGGCGAGGCCACGTCGTCGCTGGCGACCGCCTCGACGCCCTTGCCGGCGTCCGTCACCATGCCGCCGAAGCTCTTGCCGGGATGCGCCTCGGCGAGGAGCTGCTGGATGATCCGCTCGGACCCGGCATAGTCGCCCTCGCCGAAATGATGGTGGCGGATGCGGCCCTTGGCATCGATGAAATAATGCGCCGGCCAGTAATGATTGTCGAAAGCGCGCCAGATCGCATAGTCGTTGTCGACCGCCACCGGATAGTCGATGCCGAGATCGTGGACCGCCTTGCGGACGTTGGCGACGTCCTTCTCGAAGGCGAACTCCGGCGCGTGAACGCCGATCACCACCAGCCCGTCGGCGCGATACTTGTCGGCCCACGCCTTCACATAAGGCAGCGAGCGCAGGCAGTTGATGCAGCTATAGGTCCAGAAATCGACCAGCACGACCTTGCCCTTGAGCGCCTGCGCGCCGAGCGGCGGCGAGTTGAGCCAGGTCACCGCGCCGTCGAGCGGCGGCATCGCGCCTTCGTCGGCAAGATCGCTGCGTTCCGCCTTGCGGGCCATCTGGAAGCGATCGAGCAGGCCCTGCTCGACGCCGTTGGTGCCGGCGAGCGAGGCGCGCGATAGGAAGCCGGTGTCGACGCCCAGCGCGATCACCGCCACCGCCGCCAGCACCGCCGCGCCGATCGCGCGGCGCACCCACTCGCCGACGCCCAGCGAGCGCTTCATCGCCTTGAACAGCCGCCCGCCGATCAGCAGCGCCATGCCGAGCGAGGTCGCCGCGCCCAGCGCATAGGCGAGGAGCAGCAGGCTCGTCCCCACGCTCGCGCCCTGAAGCGCGGCGCCGGTCAGCACGAGGCCGAGGATCGGCCCCGCGCAGGGCGCCCAGAGCAGGCCGGTCGCGATGCCGAGCAGCAGCGACGCGCCCAGCCCCGATCCTTGCGCGTCCGCCTGCTGGGAAAGCCGCGCGCCGAAGCCGACCAGAGGCCGCATCAGCCGGTCCGCGAAGGCGGGGAAGAGCAAGGTCACCCCGAACAGCGCCAGCAGCACCAGCGCCGTCGCCCGGCCATATTGATTGGCCTCCACCGCCCAGCCGCCGCCCAGCGCCGCCAGCGTGGCGACGGCCATGAACATCAGCGCCATGCCGACGAGCATGGGCAGGCCGTTCGTCAGGAACGGGCGATCCGCGCGCGCGAACACGAACGGAAGAACGGGCAGGATGCACGGGCTGATGATGGTCAGGGCGCCGCCCAAATAGGCGATGATGTAAAGCAGCACGGATGGGGTCTCTTGTCAGCGGAATCTGATCGGTTTTCGTGCGACAGGGGAAAGGGGTTACAACGAGGATAGATGACGGACATGCCGACCGCCGACGAGGAGCGCGAGCGCCACCGCAACCTGATCGCCGCCGAAGCCAGCGCTCTGGCGTTGCTCGATGCGATCGAGGCGGGCGGCCTGATCGCCCCCGGACGCAGCGAGCGCGAGGTGGAGCAGGATATTCTTCGCCTCGCAGAGGAGCGGTTCGGCGTGGAGAAGCACTGGCACAAGCGGATCGTCCGCGCCGGCGCCAACACGCTGGCCGTCGCCGGCGACAATCCGCCGATCCGCGTCATCGGCGAGGACGACATGGTGTTCGTCGATCTCGGGCCGGTGTTCGAGGAATGGGAGGCGGACGTCGGCCGGAGCTATGCGGTGGGCGGCGATCCCCGCAAGGCGGCGCTGGTCGCGGCCCTGCCCGTCCAGTTCGAGGCGGTGAAGCGCCATTTCCTGGAGCGGCCGGACATCAGCGGGGCGGACCTTTATGCCTTTGCCTGCCGATCCGCGGAGCAGGCGGGCTGGCGCTTCGGGGGGACGATCGCCGGCACCTCGTCGGCGAATTTCCCCATGCCCGCTGGCCCGGCATCAAGCATCACGGCCATATCCGCCCCGAGAACCCGACGAGGATGCGCGATCGGGACGGTTTCGGCCGTGAGCGGCACTGGATCCTGGAAATCCACCTCCTGTCGCCCGACGGCGCTTTCGGTGGCTTCTACGAGCGGCTGCTCCTCGGCGCCTGAGGCGGCGCTTTAGCGGAGGACGGCGGAACCGATCGCGGGGGCGCTCAGGCCGGTGATGCACGATCCAGCAACGCCGCATAGAGAGCTGCCCCCAGCGCGGGATCGTGACGCGGTTCGATGACCGCATAGTGCCCCTGTCGATCCAGATGCCGCCGCAGCGCCGTCCGTACCGTCGCCTGCTTCGTCAGCACGCCGCCCGACCAGGAGAGCAGCACCGTCTCGCTTTCCCCGAACCCGAGGTTCCGGCGCAGCGCCTGCGCCATGGCCGCCAGTTCCGATCCGGCGCGGTCGAGGATGGCGGCGGCTTCCGCGTCGCCTTGGTCGGCGGCATCGGAGACGATCCGGGCCAGGCCGGCGATCTCGTCGCGGGCCATGCCCTTCTCGCCCATCACGCGGGCGCAGATGTCGAGATCGGAGGCCAGCGCCAGCTCGCGCGCGAGGGCCTGTTTCAAGGGGCCTGCGGGCAGGCGGCCATCGCTCATCCGGGTGAAGGCGTTGAGGCCCTGTATCGCGATCCAGTAGGCCGAGCCCTCGTCGCCGAAGATCTCGCCCCAGCCGCCGACGCGCGCCTTGCGGCCCTGTCGCTCGCCATAGCCGATCGAGCCCGTGCCCGCGACGAGGTTGATCCCGTCCGCGCAGGCGAGGGAGCCCGCCCAGCCGCACACCATGTCATTGTCGCAGCGATAGCGGTCGTGGCCGAGCAGCCGGCCGCACGCCGCATCGAGCAGCGGATCGATGGCGGCGTCCTCGCCAAAGGCGGGCAACCCGAAGAAGGCGCGGCGCAGGCCCGCCGGCGACAGGGTGAGTTGTCCGCACACCGCCTCGATCCCCTGCCCGAGCCGCGCGATCGCCTCGTCCAGCCCGATCTGGAGATGATAGGTCGTGCCCGTGACCGCGCGGGCGATGACGCGGCCGGCCTCGTCGATGCAGACGAACTCCGTCTTGGTGCCGCCGCCGTCGACGCCGAGGAAGACGCTCATGCCGCCGTCGTGTGGATGCGGACGCCCTGCACGACACGGTTTACCGTGCCGCTGGCGTTGGGCCGGTCCGGCGTGCGGCCGAGATGCAGCGAGCAATGCAGCCCGAAAAGCTGCGCCGGCACGATATAGGGAAAAAGCAGGCCGGCATCGTCGAGGTCCGTGGCATCATCCACCATGATCGTCTCTCCGCCTTCGTTGCGCGCAGAGATGGCGAGTACCGCGCCGCAGCGTCCGTCTGCGCGCAGTTCCTCGATGATGTCGAGGTCATAGAGGCGGGTCAGCGGATCGGCGGACACGAACACCACCACCAGCGTGCGCGCGGTGACGATGGTTTTCGGCCCATGGCGGAAGCCGAGCGAGGAATCGAAGGTCGTGGGGATGGCGCCATCGGTCAGTTCGAGCAGCTTGAGCGCGGCCTCGCGCGCCAGCCCCTGGAACACGCCGCTGCCGAGATAGACGACGCGCTCGAAATCCCGCGCGGCGAGGGTGGCCGCGGCGGTGTCCGCTCGCGGCAGCAGGGTGGCGATGGCGTTCGCGATCCCATCGACGCGCGCGTCCATGGCGCCGATGCCGGTCAGGATCGACAGTGCCGCCAGCATCATCGCGCTGAAGCTCGACGTCATGGCGAAGGCGCGGTCGTGCGTCGCCTCGGGCAGCACCACGACATGGCTGTTGGCCGATCCGCGACGGGCCAGCGCGCCTTCGCCATTGCAGGTGATGACGAGGTGATGGATCGACGCGATCCGCGCGTCCGCCAGATCGACTGCCGCGAGGCTCTCCGGGCTGTTGCCCGAGCGGCCGAACGAGATCATCAGCGTCGGCCGCGCGGCATCCAGATAAAGCGCCGGCGAGCCGACGATATCGGTGGTCGCCACCGCTTCGACCGGACGGCCCAGCGTGGCCGTCAGCCATGGTGCGAGGCATTCGCCGATGAAGGCGGAGGTGCCGGCACCGCACAGCATGATCCGCAGATCGGGCTTGGCGAGGAGAGGACCGAGGAAAGCTTCGATCTCCGCCTGCCGGCCGCGCAGAACCGCCTGCGTCGCGCGCAGCGTGTCGGGTTGCTGGAGGATTTCGCGACGGGTCCAGCTTTCGGCGCCGGGCGTGGGCGAGGTGTCAGGCATGGGGAGTGCAGGCTCCATGATAGGCATCGAGCGTCGCGCCGATATGGGCGACGATGAGATCGATCGGGTCGAGCGTCGCCGAGCCCGCGCGCACGGCGGCATAGGCCGCCGGCAGATATTGGCTGAGCAGCGGCAGCGGCGGCGTGTGTTCGCGCAGATTGTCGAACAGTCGCGCCTGCGCCGCGGCGATCTCCGCGTCCGGCCAGTAATAGCGGATGCGATCGCTCAGGCTGTACTGGAGCTGGAGGTCGAGTGCCGCGCCCGCCTCGTGATAATAGCGCCGCCAATGGCCGGGCTCGGCCTTCATCCGGGCGATCGACACGTCGCGCAGACGGGCGCGTTTCGGTGCATCGATGGTTTCCTTTTCGATCGCATCGAGCGCCCATAACGCTTCGCGCAAGGCAAAGGTGACGCCCGGCCCGACCTTGAGGATGGCGAAATGGTCGCGCACCAGCGCCGCCAGGGCCGTCGCCTGTTGATAATCGGTCGAGTGCGCCTCGAAGACGATATGATCGACAGGTTCGATCGCGGCGCTGAGCGCGGTCGCGGCTTCGGGCCGATAGTCGACCACCTTCATATGATCGAACTCGACGCCGGGCTGCACCACGGTGGCGATCACGCGATCCCAGGCGCCGTCGAGCCCGGCCTCGCGGAACAGGGCGCGGTGCATGTCGAGCGTCGCGAGCGCCGCCTCGGGGGCGGTGACGGCCAGCGTGTCGAGATCCTCCGCCGCCCCGCCGGGGACGGGCACTTCCGTGCCGATCACATAGACGGGTGCGTCGGCCGGATCGCCGGCATAGGCGTCTTCCGCCGCGCGGCAGAGGCGGGCTGCGCGCTCTGCGATGGTGCGCTCGGGGAGGGGGACGGGATCGTCGGCGCAGCTCATCGAGCAATCGAGATGGATCTTGCCGAAGCCCGCGCGGACATAATCGGCCACCATCACTTCGGCCTTGGCCATGGCCTCCCCGGCGGAGAGCGCGGTCCAGGCATTGGGGCCGAGATGGTCGCCGCCCAGCGCCAGCCGTGCGAGCGGGAAGCCGAGGCGGTCGGCGATCCCCTCCACGAACGCGCGGAAATCGGCGGGCACCATCCCCGTATAGCCACCGTCCTGATTCACCTGATTGGAGGTGGCCTCGACCAGCACCAGCGGCGTGTCGTGGCGGAGCGCGTGGGCAAACGTCGCCTCGATCACCAGGGGGTGCGCGGAGCAGACCGAGGTGAGGCCGATGGGTTCACCGCGCTTGTGACGGTCGATCAGATTTCGAATCAGTTGCATCGAGCGCTCCTTTCGCTTCACCCGTAGCGGGATTGAGCGCAGTTCGCAACAAAGCGAGCTAAAACGAAACTAGCAAATCGATTCAGCTTCCGCCTCGATGGGAAGGTTGGCCGTATCGGGCTCGATCGCGAGCATCAGCGAGGCCGCCAGCGCCAGCCCGATGCCGACGAGCTTGATCGATCCGGGCATGACCCCCAGCGTGACGAGCGATATGATCGCGGTGGCGAGCGGCGCGCCGGCGTTTGTGAGCGGGGCGACGATGATCGCCTTTCCGTATCGGAACGCGAACACCAAGGTCAGCGCGCCGATCGCGTTCAGCACCTGGATCGCGGCCGCCAGCCATGGGCCGTCCGCGCCGAGATTGATGGGGTGGCTGAAATCCGTCATCGCCCACGCGACCGGGATCAGCGCGAGGCCCGTCAGCATCATGTAGAAGAAGATGCTCTCGCCCGACATGACGAGGTTGGCGGACTTCATGAAATAGGCCTGCAAACCCCAGCAGGCCATGACGATCAGCGCCATCCACAGCCAGCTCCCGCCATGCACGTCCCCGCCGGGTGCGAAATCGAAGGTCGGCAGCGCCATCAGCGCGAGCAGGATGCCGAATGCGCCCAGCCGCCCGGTCCGCTCGCCCATGAGCAGATAGGAGAGCGCGATCGTCACCACCGGCGACAGGGAGATCACCGGGAAGATCAGATAGGCCGGCCCGCGTGTCACGGCGTGGAACAATATCATCTGCCCGCCCGCGCCGAGCAGGCCGACGGCAAGGCCATGGGCGAGGGCGCGCGGGCTCCGGTCGAGCTTCCAGCGGGCTTGCGCGAGCACGATCAGGGCGGGTGGGGTCATGGTGAGCGCCCACACGCAATAGACCAGCGTTTCCGGGAAGCCGCGTTGCGGGGAAAGGCCGGAATAGGCGCCCCATATGCCCCATAGCACCACGGTCGTCAGGGCATTCGCCAGCCATATGCGGCCGGTGGGAGATGGGGATGCGCTCATGCGGTCTTTTCCTGAAGCGGCGCGGCCTCGACGAGCAGGAAATGCTCGAAATGCGCGGGCAGGGTGGCGACGGGGCCGCTGACGGTGCCGAGCGGCTGGCCGGTGAAGCTGTCGGTCAGCCGGTGTCGGCCGGGCGGGAGCCCGCGCAGCGTCACCGGGCCGGACCAACTGTCGGCATAAAAGGCATAATGCATCCGCCGGTTGGCGCGGATCGCATGGGCCTCGGGCTTGTCGAAGCCGATATCGTAGAGACCGCCCAGATATTCGCCCTTGGGCAGCATATTCGCCCGGTAGAGTGCGATCCACTTGCGCCAGAGCGCCTCCTTCTCCGCGGTCAGCGCGATGCCGCCCGGCGGCAGCGGATCGGTGGTGTGGGTGGGATCGTGCGGCCAGGTGAATTTGGTCGAGGGGATCGCGCCGATGCCGTAGTGCGAGGCGAAATCATTGTGCCGGTCGCTCAGCTCGACATGATCGCCCGCGAACGGCGCCGACGGCCCCATCATCGCCTTGAAGCTCTTGCCCTTCAGCCGGATCTGCCACGAGGAGGTCGGGTCCGACGCCGGCGTGTGATTCATGGCGGGGATGTTGTGGAAGGCGAAGGAGTCTCCGCACGGGCAGATTTCCATCACCGCCTGCGGGTTGATCGCCATCGCCTCCTGATAAAGCGCCTTCCAGAAATCCTGGAGCTTCTCGTAGGATTCTTCCGGCCGCGCGTGGTTATGGGCCGGGTTATAACAGGGGGCCACGCCGTTCAGATGCTGGCCGTCGAGCTTCAGCCCCTCATAGCCCCACTCGCCCAGAATGCGGCGGACCTGGCTGCGGAAATACTCGATCACCGGCGGGTAGGCGGGGCAGAGCGTAAAGGCATCCCAGAAGCTCACATTCTGCGCGGCGCCGGTGCGATCCAGCAGCAGCATGTCGGGATGGTCGCGCAGCAGGTCGGTGCCCGGATCGGCCGCCAGCGGCGCCAGCCAGAGGCGGGGGCGCATCCCGGCGGCTTTGATCTTGTCGGCAAAGGCCTTCATATCCGCATCGCCACGCGGGAATTTCCGGCGGTTGAGCTTCCAGTCGCCTTCGGATGTCTGCCAGCCATCGTCCAGCACCGCCCATTCCAGGCCGATCTCCCTGGCCTTGGGCATGGCGGTGAGGATTTCGTCGGTGGTGAACTCCCGCCCATAGCCCCAGGCGCACCAGACGGGTGCGTAGCTCGGCTCGGGGATGGCCGGGGCGGCGAGGCCGCGCTCGGCCATGAGCCGGCGATAGGCATCGAGCGGGCGGAAATGATCGCCCTCATGCACCATCAGGAAGAGCGGCGGCAGTTGGAGCGTCGCGCCGGGTGCGAGCAACGCCGGCTCGTCGCTCGCGATGGCGATGCGGGTGCCGCCCGGCTGCCCCGCGACGGGGAGCGAGACGAGGCGCGGCACGATATCGATATGGCCGACGGCGAGGCCGGCGTCGCGCCGCCACACGACGGCGACCGGCGTGCCGCCGCCATAATCCGACGCATTCATCCCCATGAAGTTGCGCTGGCCGAAACCGGGCGTCACCGGCTGCACCCAGTCGCGACGATCGGGATAGGAAGCGCCGGAGAAGCTCCATGCGCCATCTGGATGGGGGAGGAGATCGTGCGTCGCGGCCTGCCATCCGGCGACCGCGAGCGGGTCCGGCCCGGTGTTGCGATAGGCGATGTCGAGGAGTGCGAGGCCCGGATAGCGATCGAGGAAGGTCACCGAGACATGCTTCTCGATCCGCCCCTCCGCGCTGCCGCGCAGATGGTGGACATGGCCGGCACCGTGCGGGCCAGAGATGGCTTCGCTGCCTTGTCCGATCAGCAGGAAGCGATCGACGATGCGCTGATCGTCGAGCCGGATCGCATCGGCGGGTTCCATCATGGTGAGCGCCGTCTCGCCCCGGAGGATGCGCGAGTGGAGCCCGCTGTCGAACTCGATGGCGAGCACGCCGTCCGTCAGGCGCAGCGTGGGGGCGTCCCCGGTCGCGATCCGCGCGAGGGCGGGCGGGGCGAGTGCGACCACCGCGCCGGCGCTCATCAGCCGGGCGATGACCCCGCGGCGGGACAGGATGAGGTGCGACATGGGTGAGCCTCCCGAAGATCGGGCCGCTGCCGGAAACGCGCCGGCGCGCCCTGATGGAGAGATGGTGCCCGAACGTTATCGCTTGCGCAAACCAAAACGCAACATAGAATGTGTTTCGTTACGTTTCTTTTTGGAGGTGGTGATGCGTGCATGGCGAACCCTGCTCTTGGTTCCGGCCGTCTTGCTGACGGGCGCCGCCGCGCCGCCGCGCCCCTATGCGGATGCCGATTTCGCGCGGATTCCCAAGCTGGATGCGCATGTCCACGCCAATGTCGACGATCCGTCCTTCCTCGCGCTGGCGCGCAGGGATGGGTTCGAGCTGCTGTCGATCAATGTCGATTATCCCGATTTCCCGCCGCTCGCGACGCAGGCGGCGGTCGCCTACAAGATGCGCGCGCGCGATCCCAGGCGCTTTCATTTCGCGACCACCTTCTCGATGAAGGGCTTCGGCGCGCCGGGCTGGACGGCGCGGGCCGAGCGGGAGGTCGACGAGGGCCTCCGCCATGGCGCAGTGGCGGTGAAGGTCTGGAAGAATATCGGCATGGTCGCCAGGGATGCGGCCGGCAAGCGCGTCTTCCTCGACGATCCGCGCTTCGATCCGATCATGGCGCATATCCAGTCGCGGGGCATTCCGCTGATCGCGCATCAGGGCGAGCCCAAGAATTGCTGGCTCCCGCTCGATCAGATGACGACCGATAACGATCGGAGCTATTTCAGAGAGCATCCCGAATATTATATGTTCAAGCACCCCGAGGAGCCGAGCTACGAGGCGCTCATGGCGGCGCGGGACCGGTTCGTGGCGCGCCATCCGCATCTCGCCTTCGATGGCGCGCACATGGCGAGCCTCGAATGGAGCGTCGACGAGCTGGCGCGCTTCCTCGATCGCTATCCCAATGCCGTGGTCGATCTCGCCGCGCGGATGACGCAGGTGCAGTTCCAGTCCAACGCCGATCACGCCAAGGTCCGCGCCTTCTTCGTCAAATATCAGGATCGGCTGATGTACGGCACGGACCTCACCGACAGCCCGCCCGATCCCGCGGCTCGTGCGCAGAATCCGCCCGCGACCGGCCTTTTCACCAAGGAGGCGGACGATGTCTGGCGCTCGGACTGGCGCTATCTCGCGACGCCGCTTTCCCAGCATATCGACGCGATCAAGGCCGATGCGCCCGGCCTCGCGCTGCCGCGCGACGTGATCGACAAGATCTATTACGCCAACGCCCGGCGCTTCTTTCACCTGAAGGGGTGACCGGCGCCGGCGGCAGGGCGGCCGGAAGGCCGCCCGTCAGGCGCCGTGGATGCGGAAGCCCAGCCGGTCGGAGGCGGAGCGGATATCCTCCGGCACCGTGCCGTCCGTCACGAGATGGTGGATATTCTCGATCGTGATGATCCGGTGCAGGCAGACGCGCCCGAACTTGGAGCCGTCCGTCACCGCGATCACCTCGCGCGCGGCCTCGACCATCTTGCGGTTGAGCATCGCCTCGGGCTCGTAATGCGTGGTGATGCCGCACTCGATGTCGAAGCCGTCGACGCCGAGGAAGAGCTTGTCGACGCGCAGATCCTCCAGCGCCGCGACGGTCTGCGCGCCGTAGAAGGCGCGATTCTTCCGCCGCAGCATCCCGCCCAGCATCACGATGTTGAGTCGTTCCTTGGCGGCGAGCACCGAGAGGATATCGATATCGTTGGTGAGGACGGTGATATCCTCGTCATCGGGCAGGAAGCGCGCGATCTGGAGCGTCGTGGTGCCCGAATCGAGCACGATCGATTCGCCGGGGCGCACCATCGCCGCCGCGAGGCGACCGATCCGCACCTTTTCGTCGGCATGGCTGGAGCGCTTGGCCTCGACGGCGGGCTCGGCGGTGACGTTGACCGCGTCCGCGCTGATCGCGCCGCCATAGGAGCGCTCCATCACGCCGCGCGTCGCGAGGAAGCGCAGATCCTTGCGGATCGTTTGCATCGAAACGCCGAAGCGTTCGGACAGGGGGGCCACCTGCACGCTGCCGCGCTCGCGCACGAGCGCGCTGATCTGCTGCCGCCTTTCGCTGGTGTCGCGCGCCATACGCGCCATTCCCCCAAGGTTTGAACGAGGCCTCCAGATATCAGCAGCCAGGGCGGGCTTCAATCCACCTCCAAAGTTTCGTTATTTTTCGATTTGACATTGGATGCAAAACGAATGCAGATTTGTTGCAGATAATAATCCATCGAAACTTCGCGCCGGCTCGAACCGGCGGTGGGATGGAGCGCACGCAGGCCATCGCGGAGCATTCGGGACAAGAGGGGTAAGATATGCGCGTGACTTTGTGGAAAGCCGGCTTCCGGGTGGGCGCCAGTTCCCTCGCTCTGGCCATCTCGACTGCCGCGATCGCGGCAGACGGCGCACCGGCCGACACGGCGGCGGCCCAGTCGCCGCTGATTACGGCCCAGTCGCCGACCGGCTCCTCCCCTGCGCAGGCCGTGATCGCCGCCGACGCGCCGCTCGGCACCGAGGAGATCATCGTGCGCGGCGTGCGCGGGTCGCTGCTCCGCTCGATCCAGACCAAGCGTGACGCGGCCACCATCGTCGACGCCATCTCGGCGGAGGAACTCGGCAAATTCCCCAATCGCAACGTGGCCGAGGCGCTCGGCAATATTCCGGGCGTGACCGTGGGGCGCGACGGCCGTGGCGAGGGGCGTCAGGTGACGATCCGTGGCCTCGGCGAGGATTTCGCGATCACCACGCTCAACGGCCGCATCCTGCCGACCGACTCCACCGACCGCTCCTTCGCCTTCGACGTGCTGCCTTCCGAGATGATCTCGGGAGCGGAGGTGACCAAGGCGGTGCAGGCCTCGTCGCTCGAAGGCAGCATCGGCGGCAATATCGATCTGCGCTCGGCCCGCCCTTTCGATCATCGCGGCTTTCAGGCATCGGGCTCGCTGGAAGGACAGTATAATGATCTGCCCGGCAAGGTGGGCTTCCGCGCCGCCGGCGTCGTCAGCGACACCTTCGCGGACGACACGATGGGCCTGCTCTTCTCGGCCACCTACTCGCAATATAAGCTGAGGACGGACAATCTCGGCGAATATTCGCCCGCGAGCGACACCGAGGAGGGCCAGCAGTTCGATTTCAACGGCAACGGCGTCATCGATAACGACGGCAAGCAATATGTCTGGCCGCTCTTCTACAGCAATGGCGTGGTGCTGGGGAAACGCAAGCGGCTCGGCATCTCGGGCTCCTATCAGTGGAAGCCGAGCGAGAAGCTGACCTTCACGCTCGACGGCCTCTACAGCCGCTATTCCGATATCGAGCATAATTATCGCCAGTCGAACTTCCTGAGCCCGCGCAACGATCTGGACTCGCCGATCAAGTGGGTGCCCGGTTCGGTGAAGATCGATGCGAATGGCGTCGTCACCAATTTCGCGCTCAACGATCTGGTCGCCGAGGTGCTGACCACCAACGAGCCGCGCACGGTCAACACCTATCAGATCGGCGGCCATGTCGACTGGCAGCCGACCGAGCGGCTCAAGTTCGTGGTCGATGGCTATACGGGGCAGGCGACGCGCAATTCCGGCGGCAAGCAGGCCTTCGTCGTGGCGGGCATCCCGGATTCGAGCGGTGTCTTCGCGACGCGGGACGGCCATCTGCCCGATCTGTCGATCACCATTCCCGGCGGCCGCACGATCGATCAGGCGACCAACGACGATTTCCACGCCCATTATGTCGGCATCAACGGCGACAATCTGAAGGACCGCACGCAAGGCACCAAGATCGACGGCACCTGGGAGACGGATCTCGGGCCGCTCAAGTCGCTCTCCTTCGGCGGTTCGTGGACGAACCGGCGCAAGGTCGACACGGTGATCGACAATCTCCAGACCGAGTGCAATTTCTGCGGTTACCCCTTCTCCTTCGGGCAGATCGGCGCGGATGTGGTGCGGCCCTTCCCGGTCAGCGGCCTGTTGTCGAAGCAGCCGGGCAATTTCCCGCGCAATTTCCCGATCTTCGATATCGACAGCTATCTGGCGGCCCTCCCGCGTGCGGAGAACAACCCCGACGTGATCGACCCCGTGACCGGCGAGCCTTATCCGTCCGGCTATGCGACGCAGGTGATCCAGCCCGATCTGCCGCTCTCCTTCCGCATTTCGGAGCGGACCTGGGCGGGCTATGTGCAGGCCAACCTCTCGGGCGACCATTGGCGCGGTGACCTCGGCGTGCGGATCGTCAACACGACCGTCTCGTCCGAGGGCTGGTCGACCACGATCAGCAGCATCGTCAAGCGGCCGGGAAATCAGGCCGACTACGACGTGCAGTTCAACGAGTCCGTGCCGGTGAAGGGCGGCGGCAGCTACACCAAGGCGTTGCCGGCGGTGAATTTCGCCTATGACTTCACCGACAATCTGCGCCTGCGCCTCGCGGCCTCCAAGGCGATCGCACGGCCGACCTTCGGGCAGTTGTCGCCGGCGAGCGACGCCTCCAACGCGCAGTCGGGCACGTTCATCATCTATGACTCGGGCAACCCCAATCTGAAGCCGACCAAGGCGGACCAACTCGACGCCTCGCTGGAATTCTACAAGGGCAGCCGCTTCGCGCTGTCAGCGGCGGTGTTCTACAAGCACATCAAGGATTTCGTGACGACGCTGCCGGAAGACGTGACGATCACGCCGACCAACCAGCCCGCCGACCAGCAGCAATCCTTCGACTTCACGCGCGTGGAAGTCCGCAACGGCGACAAGGCGGACGTGGTGGGGCTTGAGGTTGGCGGGCAGTATTTCCTCGACAATGGCCTCGGCTTCCAGGCGAACCTGACCTACAACCATTCCCGCGCGACCAGCGGCGGGATCAAGACGGCGCTGCCCGGCGCCATCCCCTTCTCGGCCAACGCCAAGATCTTCTACGAGAGCCACGGCATCCACGCCCAGCTCTCCTACAACTACGCCTCGCGCTACACGCAGGCGCAGGCCGGCCTGATCGATTATCTGCCGATCAAGGAGGACGCCTATCACGAGATGTCGGCGACGCTGGGCTACGACCTGAACAGCCATATCCAGGCCTATGTCAGCGGATCGAACCTGCTGGGCTCGGCGATCCAGCGCTTCAACACCTATCGCAACGTGCCGGCCTTCTATGAATATTCGGGCCGCTCCTTCTTCTTCGGGGTGCGCGCGCGGATGTGACCGGAAGGCTGCGCCGCGTCCGTGCGGCGCAGCCCGCTGGCCAGTCCGTCAAAGACGCCGGCGGCCGCTGACGAGCTGGACGATCACGACGATGATCGCGACCACCAGCAGCAGGTGGATCAGGCCGCCCGCGACATGGAAGGCGGTGAAGCCCAGCAGCCACAGGATGACGAGGATGACGGCGATCGTCCAAAGCATCGAATCTCTCCCGTACTGTGATTGCGGGAGCCAACCCTTCGCCGCGCCGCGGGTTCCGCGGCGAAGGGGTGGTCCGTCCGATCAGCCGGCGGCGCGGAAGCCGTCGATCCAGGCCTTGAGCGTCGCGATCGCCAGCGGCAGCGCGCCGAACAGGATGAACACCACGTCGCCGGGCATCCGCATCCATTCGAGGAACCGGGCCTCCGCGCCGCTCGTGTAATCGAAGCTGCGGGCGTGCCAGTAGCCGGACTGGGTGACGTCCCACACCTGCATGACCCCGCCGGGGAAGAGGCTCAGCGCCACCATCAGCAGCAGGCCGATATTGGCGCCCCAGAAGCTCGTCTTGATGAAGGGCTCGATCCTCGTCCAGCGCTCCTCGTCGCTGGTCTGGCGCAGCACGAAGCTGGTCAGCGCGATCGCGAGCATCCCGAACACGCCCATCAGCGCGGCATGGCCATGGTTGGGCGTGAGGATGGTGCCGACCTCATAATAGCTGACGATCGGCAGGTTGATGAGGAAGCCGAAGACGCCCGCGCCCACGAAGTTCCAGAAGCCCGTCGCCATCAGGAAGTAGAAGGTCCATTTGTGCGGCAGGTCGATCGGCTTGCCGCAAGCGTCGCATTCGCGGCGCGTGGTCCGCACGAAATCCCACGCGTCGAGGGTGAGCAGCGTCAGCGGCACCACCTCCAGCGCCGAGAACATCGCGGAGAGCGCCATGTTCACGTTGGTCTGGCCGGTGAAATACCAGTGGTGGCCGGTGCCCATCAGGCCGCCGAGGAAATAGAGGATGGCGTCCAGATAGATCACGCGCAGCGCCGTGTTCCGCGCGGTCAGCCCGAGCTGGTAGAAGAGCAGGGCCACGGTGGTGGTCGCGAAGAATTCGAAGAACCCCTCGACCCACAGATGGATGATCCAGAAGCGCCAGGTGTCGACCACCGTGTAGTTGGTCTTGGCGCCATAGAAGAGCGCGGGGACGTAGAACACGGGAATGGCGAGCGCGGCGAGGAGGAACAGGCGCGCCAGCGGGCGGGCGTTGGCGTCGGGAACCGACTTCGGCCGCACCGTGTGGACGAGGAGCGCGAACCAGGCGAACAGGCCCGCCACCAGCAGATATTGCCAGAAGCGGCCGATCTCCAGGAATTCCCAGCCCTGATTGCCGAACAGGAACCACCAGCGGCCGAGCAGCCCCGTCATGCCCGCCCACTCGCCGAGCAGGCTGGCGCCGATCACCACCGCGAAGGCGCCGAAGATCAGGTTGATGGCGAGCGTGAAGCCCTTGGGCTCGGCGTCGCGCAAGGAGCGGCCGAGGAAGAGCGCGGCCGCCACATAGGCGGTGGCGATCCAGAAGATGGCGGTCTGGAGGTGCCAGGTCCGCATCAGGTTGCTGGGGAAGAGGCGTTCGAGCTGGAAGCCGTAGAAATCGCCCGGTTCCGCCCGATAATGCGCAGTGGCGCCGCCGACGAGCGTCTGCACGAGGAAAAGCAGCGCCACGACGACGAAGAACTTGACCAGCGCGCGCTGGCCCTGGCTGGCGGCGCCGGGGATCAGGTGCGGATGGACGTGCGAGCGGTTGCTGATCCAGCCGAGATGCTCATAGCGGCCGAAGGCGAGCAGCACCGTGGCGATGCCGCCGAGCAGCATGATGAGGCTGAGCCCGCTCCACAGCAGCGCACCGCCGGTCGGCAGGTTGCCGACGAGGGGATCGAAGGGGAAATTGTTGGTGTAGGAATAGGTCGCCCCTGGCCGCCGCGCGACCGACGCCCACGCCGCCCAACTGATGAAGGCGGAGAATTGGCGCAGTTCGGCCGGATCGGTGATGAGATCCGCCTTGAGGCCGCCATTATGTGCCGGATCGTGGAAATAGGCCCGCCAATAGGGGATTTGCTGGCGATAGGAGGCCGCTTCGGGGGCGGTCAGCGTCAGCGTGTCGGTGGCCGGATCGAAGCGGTTGGTCTTGAGCGATTCCGCGGTCGCGCCGCGGATCGCGCTCTGCCGGACGGGGTCCAGCGCGGCATAGTCCTGTCCATATTGCTGCCGGGCCAGCGCGTCGGCCGTATCGAGCCCGAAGCGATGCAGCGCGGCCGCGCCATAATCCGGGCCGAGATAGGCGCCATGCCCCCACACCGAGCCATTGTCCATCAGGCCATATTTGAGGAAGACGGCCTGCCCGGCGCCGATATCCTCGCGCGTGAAGAGCAGTCGCCCGCGATCGTCCACCACCTGCGCGGGCGTGGGCGGCGCGTTGCGATAGGACAGCATGGTCACGCCGATCAGGCCGGCGAAACCGATCATCATGACGATCAGGACGGCCCGCACCCACCAGGGCGAGAGAGGCGGATCGGTGACGTCCGCCTCGGCCGGGATATCGACAATATGGCTCATATGCTCCTCACGCGGGCTGTCGCAGCGAAGCCGAGACTAAAATAAAAGAACAGGAGGCGATAGCGTAAGATGGGTATTGGGGCGCCGAATATCTGCATTTCTTGTGGGTTGCGCAATATCCGATCCGTTCGCATGGAATGTATGCGTCAAAGCTGTGGTGGCGCATACACTATTCCTCGAGAATGAAGCCGGCGGAGGTCGGCTATCCTATCCCATCGGCTTTCTCTTGATGCGTTGGGGCCTCTCTTGTCGGAAATCGTCATAATCCGACCGTCGGCAGACGAACCGGCCCCTGGATCGGCTGCCATTCTCCAACGCGGCCCGCTTCGCGCGAGGAACAGGAGATAGGCTTGCCCCGGCCGGCGCGACAGGGCATCGACACCGGCCAGACCAAGGGATCGCGAGAGCGGCATGGGACGCCCCCGGCAACAGAATGAGCGCGTGACGATACAGGCCGTCGCCCGGCGGGCCGGCGTCTCGACCATGACCGTCTCCAACGTGTTCAACCGCACCGGCAAGGTGGGCGAGGCGACCCGTGCCCGCGTGCTCGCCGCCATCGAGGAGCTGGGCTACGTCCCCAACCAGGCCGCCCGCAGGCTCGGCGGCTCGGTGGTGGCGCGCATCGGCCTGATCTATTCCGACGTAGAGAGCATGTTCATCAACGCCACGCTCGCCGCCGTCGCGGTGGTGGCGGCGGAGAAGGGGCTCCAGTTGATGATCCGCTCGGCGCGGGCCGCCTCGGCGGAGGAGGTGGTGGACCATGCCCACGCGCTCATTCGCTCGGGCGCGCAGGCGCTGCTGCTCATCCCGCCCTTCGCAGAGATGTTGGGGCATTCCCCGGCGCTGGCCGGCCTCGGCGTGCCGGCCGCCGCCATTGCGACGGCGCTGCCTTTCCCGGCCGTCACGACCGTGCGGATCGACAATCGCGCCGCCGCGCGGGACGTGACGCGCCGCCTTCTGGCGGGGGGCCGCCGGCGCATCGCGGTGGTGGCGGGGCCGGCGAGCCATTCGGACAGCCTCGCCCGTCTGGAAGGGCATCGCGACGCCCTGCGCGAGCAGGGCCTGCCCTTCGCCGAGGATCTCTGCATCGAAGGCGATTTCAGCTTCGCGTCGGGGCTGAGGGCGGCCGAGCGCCTGCTCGATCTCGACCCCCGTCCCGATGCGATCGTCGCCGCCAATGACGACATGGCCGCCGCCATCCTCTGGGCGGCCCATCGGCGCGGGCTGGACCTGCCGGCCGATCTTGCCGTCACCGGGTTCGACGACACGCTGGTGGCGACGCGGGTGTGGCCGGCGCTGACGACCGTCCGCCAACCCATCCGCGCCATGGCATCGGAGGCGATCGAGCTGCTGGCGCAGGCCGTGCGCGACCCGGATGGCTATGGCGAGGCGCGCGACGTCGTGCTGCCCTTCACGCTGGTGGAGCGGGCGTCGGGCTGAGTACGCCAGCGCTTGAGGTTTATCGATAAATCTACCACAAGAGGCACCGATATCGCGGGAGAGGGCAACGCTGTGACGGATGTGGCGGAACGGACCATATGGGAGACGACATCGGGCGGAGGCGACATCGCGCCCGACCGGACGGCCACGGGCAAGCCGCATTTCGAGGTGCTTGACGGATTGCGCGGCGTCGCCGCCATGCTGGTCGTGCTGTTCCACATCCAGGGCATCACGGTGAACTGGGATGGCGCTAAGGTCTTCTTCCATCACGCGCCGCTCGCGGTCGACTTCTTCTTCGCGCTTTCGGGCTTCGTGATCGGCTATGCCTATGACGACCGCTGGCCCCGGATGACGGTGGGCCGCTTCTTCGCGCTGCGCCTGATCCGGCTGCATCCGATGGTGATCGTCGGGACGCTGTTGGGTTTCGCCAGCTATCTCCTCGATCCCTATGCGGGCGCGGCGCAGGCGGTGTCGTGGAGCGCCCTGCTGATCGCGCTTGCCATGGGGCTGCTGGCGTTGCCGTCCCCGTCGCTGCCCAATCGGTGGACCGACACGCATCCGCTGAACGGGCCGTGCTGGTCGCTGTTTCAGGAATATCTCGGCAACATCGCCTATGCCCTCGTGCTTCGCCGTCTGCCGACGCGCATTCTCGGGCTCCTCGCGGTGCTCAGCGCGGTCGTGCTGGCGGTGTGCGCCGTCCACTTCGGCACGTTCGATTGCGGTTCGGGCTGGGATCATCTGTGGATGGCGCCCGTCCGCCTCAGCTTTCCCTTCCTGACGGGGCTATGGCTCTATCGCGTGCGCGACAGGCTGCCCCGTATGTCGCTGGGCTATCTGCCGCTCACCCTGATCCTCATCGCGATCGTGATCTTCCCCACGCTGCCCGAGATCGGCGGCTTCAAGCTCAACGGCGCCTATGAAGCGCTGTGCGTCATCCTGCTGTTTCCCGCGATCATCGTCGCCGGCGCGCATTCCGATGCGGGCCGGGGCCTGATGGGGCTGTGCAAGGCGAGCGGGCGGATATCCTATCCGATCTACATCACGCACTTCCCCTTCCTGTACGTCTGGATGAACTATGTCGCCAACGCGCACCCTTCGCCGCAGCGGATGCTGGCGATCGGTGCGGCGCTGGTGCCGTTCCTGCTGCTGGTCGCCCGGGGAGCCCTCATCGTCTGGGACGAGCCCGTCCGCGCCCGCCTGCGCGCCTCGCTGAGGCGCGGCTGAGGGAGCGAAGGCGGTCAGCGCACCTCGATATCCTGCCGCAGGCCGATATCGGCGGACGAGCTGCCCGCCATGAGCTGGACGGTGCCGGGTTCGACGACGAGGGCTTTGCGCCCCTGATCCCAATACGCGAGCTGCGTGGCCTTGAGCGGGACATGGACGGTCCTCGTCTCGCCCGGCTCGAGATGGACGCGGCTGAACCCGGCCAGTTGGAGCGCCGGCCGGGCGACCCGCGAGTTCGGATAGCGGACATAGATCTGCGGCACGGCGTCCCCCGCAACCCGCCCCGTGTTCGTCACGTCGATGGCGACGTCGATCCGGCCGTCGCGGGCGAGGGTGGAGCGGTCCGTCCGAAGACGGGCGAAACGGAAGCGCGTGTAGCTGAGGCCCCAGCCGAAGGGGTAAAGCGGCTTCTGCTTCGCATACATGTAGGTCCGCCCGTGGCGGATGTCATAATCCATCATCGGCGGCAGATCGGCCATCGACGCGGGCCAGGTGACGATGGTGTGCCCGCCGGGGTTGTAGGCCCCGAACAGCACCTGCGCGAGCGCCCAGCCCTCGTCCTCGGAGGCGTGGGCCATGTTGAGGATCGCCGGCACGTTCCGCTGTGACCAGTTGATCGTGTAGGGGAAGCTGGACACGAGGATCATGACGGTATGCGGATTGGCCGCCTTCACCTTCTTGACCAGTTCCTCCTGCGCCAGCGTGAGCGTGACGCGATCGCGCCCCTCGCGCCCGTCGCCGGGATCGGCGCAGGGCCGGGTGCCGGAATCGTCCCATTCATTGGCCATGTTGGGGCCGCAGGTGGGGTCATTGCCGACGACGACCACGGCGACATCCGATGCCCTGGCCGCGGCGACGGCAGCGCCCTTCGCGTCGTCGGCCGCATAGTTGACCTTCACAGACGGGCCAACGGCGTCGCGGATGCCTTCGAGCGGCGTCGTCGCGTGGGGCGGGTGGCCGCCATACCAGTCCCAATGGACGCTGTCGGCCAGCGGGCCGATGACGGCGATCGACTTCAGCCGGTCCTTGCGGAGCGGCAGGGCGTGGCCGGCATTCTTGAGCAGGACGATCGATTCCAGCGCCATCTTGCGGGAGACCGCCTGATCCGCCGCGCCATCCCAGGGGGCGGGGCCGTCATGCACGGCGGAATAGGGGACGCGCTCCGGCGGATCGAGCAGGCCGAGCTTCAGCGTGATGCGGAACTTGCGACGGAGCGCCTCGTCAAGCTCCGCCTCCTTGACCGTGCCTTCGCTGACCGCCGCGCGCATCTCGTCCTTGTAGGTGTCGAGATACTGGTTGATCCCGGCCTTGAGCGTCGCGACCACCGCGTCCTTCTGCGTCGCGAAGCGCTTGTGCGCCGTGACCAGCAGCTTCACCGCGCCGCCGTCGCTGGAGACGACGTTCACCCCCCAAAGGTTGATGACGACATCGCGCAGCACTGGATTGATCGCCATCGGCGTGCCGTTCCAGGCGTTGTAGGAGGCCATCACCCCGCTCGCGCCGGCATCCTGAAAGGCCATGCGGAAGGGCAGGGAATAATATTCCCAGAAGAGCCGGTCGTCGAAGTTTGAGCTGGTCGAGGTGCGCTGGTTCTCGTTCGAGTTGGCGAGGAAATGCTTCAGCAGCGGCGCCGCCTGCCAATATTTCGGATCGTCGCCTTCGAGGCCGCGCGCGAAGGCGGTGGCCATCGTGCCGTTGAGGAAGGGGTCTTCGCCATAGACCTCCTCCGTGCGGCCCCAGCGCGGATCGCGCGCTAGATCGGCCTGCGGCCCCCACAGCATCAGGATCTGGCGCCCGTAGCGCGCGGTCTGCGTGATGTAGCGCGCCTCATGCCCCTCGACGCCGCCCGCCTGACGGACGAGATCGGGATCCCAGCTCGCGCCCATGCCCGGCGGCTGAGGGAATTGCGTCGTGGGGATCGGCGCGAGATGCCGCTTGTCGGACCCGCGCTGGACGACGCCGTGAATGCCCTCGGACGAGCCGAAATTGGGAACGCCGAGGCGCGGCACGCCGGAGTTGGTGCTGAGCGCGTCGATCTTCTCGTCCACCGTCATGCGCGAGAGGAGATCGGTGATGCGCTGCTCGGCGGGAAGATCGGGATTGCGGAAGGCCGGCTGGGGCTGGGCCGTCGCCGCGCCGGCGAGCAGCATCGCGGCAAACCCGATTCCGATATGCCGTGCGGTCCTCTTCATCGTCACCCTGCGTCCTTCCTGTCGCGGCTCATTGCCCGGTCCGGTCGATCGAGACGAGCACCACGTCGTTGCTGCGCATGGGCAGATCGATGCCGGTGCGCCCGTCCGCGCCGACCTGTACGGTGCGGTCGACCTCCGGGGCGTCGCGGGTCAGGCCCTGCAACTGCCCGAGCTGTTTCGGGTCGAGGCTCTTGGGCATCCCCATGTCGATATAGGCCGAATAGGCGTCGTTATGGCGATAGCCGGTCCGGTACGCGCGCAGCCGGTAGCGGCCGGGCGCCAGATGCTCGAAGGCGAGCTTCGCCGTCGCCGATGCCGTGTTCGGCACGAGATGCGTATAGAAGGGCCGGTTGCTCACTGGCTGCTTCGGCTGCTGCCAGTCCCACACCAGCGCCGTGGTGCGCGTGCCGTCGGTCGCGGCCATCACCTGCGCGTCGGCGACGGGAATGGAGCGCCCCTTGATGGCGTTCAGATATTTGTAGGCGAAGAAGGCGGGCTTGCGGATGCCCTCGCGGTTGAGGAGGCCGAAGCCGCCATGGAAGGGAGTGGGCGGCGGACCCGGCTCCTCGAACAGATCGCTATAGGTCCAGTAGCTCATGCCCTGCACAAGCCCCTCGACCGCCTTCAGGCGCGAGAGGATATAGGGCGCGCTCACATAGCTGTCGTGGACGGGGTCGCGCGGCGTGTAGCTGGTGCTCCATTCGGTGAAATAGAGCGGCAGGGTGGGGAAGGTGGATGCCGCGATCTGCTGGCGCACCTTGCGGACGTCGGCAATGACGGCTTGCGGATCGGCGGAGAGCTTGGTGTCGCTCTCGCCCTTCTCGTCGAGGAAACCGCCGTCGACGCCATAGCTGTGGGTGGTGACGAAATCGATCGGCGCGCCCGATTTCGCGACATGAGCGAGGAACTCCGGCACCCACGCCGCGCCGGCCGTTGCCGGGCCGCCGACCTGGATATCCGGGTCGATCGCCTTGATGGTGCGCGCGGTCAGGTCATACAGGTCGAAATAGGCCTTCTGGTCGGCGCCTTCCCAGAATCCGCTGAGATTGGGCTCGTTCCACACCTCGAAATACCAGCGGCGCACCTCGGCCACGCCGTAGCGCTGCTGCTCGTGGCGGACGAACGCGTCGACCAGCGCCCGCCACGCCTCGGGCTTCGGGTGGGAGGTGTTGCCCTTCCAGTAGAAGATGCTGTTGGACGAGGTGGCGAGCGCCTGCGGCGTGAAGCCCAGCTCGACGAAGGGGCGGATGCCCTTGGAGAGCAGATCGTCGTAAAGTTCGTCGATCTTGGTCCAGTCGTAGCTGGTGCGGCCATTCTCGACGCGCACCGTGCCGAGCACGTCATGGAAGATCGCGTGGAAACGGAGAGTGCGGAAGCCGAGCTCGTCCACCGCCGTCTTGAGCTGGGCCTGCGAATCCGGCCGGATCAGCGTGCCCGGATAGTCCGAGCCGACCGAGATGTCGAAGAAGCGATCGACCGGCTTTTGCGCGCGGGAGACGTCGATGTCGATCGCCCGGTCGGCGGGGGCGGCGATCGCGGGGGCGAGGGGGAGCCATGCGGAGGCGGCGAGCGCCATCCGCCAGACCCGATGGAATGGCCGCCGGCCGCGCTGATCCCGCATATGTCCTCCCGCTCGATGATGGAATGGCGGCGGCACCCTCGAACGGGATGGCCGCCGCCGCAAGTCAGCCTCAGAAGGTGAGGCGCATCGTCGCCGTGTAGCGGCGGTCGGAGACGAACCACGCACGGCCCATCAGGCCGATCGACTGCTTCATCAGCACGCGGTTGGTGGCGTTGGTGAGGTTCTGCGCCTCGACGCCCATCGAGATCTTGTCGTTCAGGAACTTGAAGAAGATCGAGCCGTCGAGCTGGCCGTAGGAGGCGTTGTAGACCGGCAGGCCCCAGACCACGCAATGCGCGTTCGCGGCGGTGTCGCACTGCACGCCGTCCGGGGTGATCGGCGAACCGTCCGAGCCCTGCGTGCCGTTGACGTTGGTCGAGAGCAGGTAGCGGCTGCGCCAGTTGTAGGCGAGGCGGACCGAGACGATGCCCTTCTCGTAATAGCCGGCCAGGTTGTAGCTGTATTTCGACAGGCCTTCGAGCGGCAGCCTGCCGAAGATCGCGCCGTTGGTGTCCACGCCGTTGGCCGACACGAAGGCCGCGCTGTTCGACTGGAGGCTCGACAGGTTCACCTTGGTGCTGCTGTCGACATAGGTGAAGTTCGACGTGATGCCGAACCCGCTCAGCCAGCCGGGCAGGAAGGTGAAGGCCTGATTGTAGCCGAGCTCAAGGCCCTTGATGTTCGCCGTGCCGACATTCTGCGGCGCGGTGAGGTTGTAGGTCACGCCCGCGAATTCGTACGGCGTGGTGACGTTGCGGATGATGTTCGTCAGATGCTTGTAGAACACCGTGCCCGTCAGCGAGCTGGCCTTGCCGAAATACCATTCCAGCGCGCCGTCGAGCTGGGTCGAGCGGGTGGGCTTGAGGTTGGGATTGCCCGATGCCGTCGAGTTGAAGGTATAGGTGCCGGTCGTCTGGTCATAGGCGGCCGACAGCGGCGTATAGGCCTGCAAGGTGTTGAAATCAGGCCGGGTCATCGCGCGGGCCGCGGCGAAGCGGGCCTGGAGGTTGGGCGTGATCTTGTAGAGCAGGTTCAGGCTCGGCAGGAAATCGTCATAATGGTTCTTGGCGTTGATCGCCTGCGCCGTACCGTCGAACACGGGGCCGCCCGGAGGCGCGCCGGTGATGGCCGGCGGTTCGACCACGAAGCCGCTGGCATTGTTCGTCGTATGGACCCAGCGCAGGCCGACATTGCCGCTCAGCGGCAGGTTGATGTTGTCGAAGTCGAACTTCAGCGAGCCATAGGCCGCATAGGTCCGCTCGCGCTGGAAGTTGCGCTGCGCGTCGCCGAACGCGGAAAGCGCGAAGGTCGGGCAGGACGAGGCCGGATTGATCTCCTCGCAGAGCTGTGTCGTGATGGCGTGCAGCGCATAATAGGTGTTCGGATAACCGTTCGCCTGCGAGGCGGACGGGAAGATCACGCTCATCGGCACGTTTGCGCCGCCGTGATAGAAATTGCTGCCGAAATTGAAGTTCTGGCTCGCGAGCGGGAATTGGGACAGATAGGCGAGGTGCGGGATGGTTGAGCCCACCATCCAGGTCTGGCTGACTGCCTGCCAGTTATAAGGCGCCTGCTGGTTTTCGGCGTTGGTCCGCGTGACGCGGCCTCCGAAGTGGAAGCTCTTCAGGATGCCGCCGGTATCCAGATCGTAATCGGCGTCGGCGCGCCAGGCCCATTCGTTAGCGACGTTCTTGGTGCGCTCGTCCATCGTGAACGCCCAATAATAGTTGGACGCGGTGTTCAGATAATTCTGGTCGACCGTGACGCTGGGCACGCCGTGCGTCAGGTCCACCGTCTGGCCGGGCAGGTTGACGCCGGTCGCGACCGTGGAATCGAGGCCGTTGTTGGTGGCGTGGACATGCTGCATGTCGAAACGCAGCGTCAGGCGCTCGGTCGGGCGCCATTTGATGTTGCCCGAGATGTCGGTGGTGTTGGAGCGCTGATCGGCGCTGCGCACGTCGTCGTTGAACGGCATCCCGCCGTCCGCCGGGCTCGGATCGGTCTCGTCGCCCTTCTGGAAGACGCCGTTGTCGTCGAACTGGAACTGCGTGCCGGCGGCCGGCACGATGTTGTACGGATTGGTCTGTGCGAAGATCGCGTGCTCGTTCCAGTGGAACTTGTAGCGCGACTGGAAGAAGGTGGCGGACACGTCGAGATTGTCGGCCGGCTTCCACTGCACCGCGCCATAGGCGCCGAAGCGCTGGCGGGTGAAGTCGAGCTGGCGCCAGTCGATACCCTTGGGGATGTAGACCGTCTTGCCGGCCACGAGATCCTGACGCGGATAATAGGGCTCGACCTGGATGCCGTCGGTGCGCGTCGCGCTGCGCGAGTAAGCGACGTCGGCCAGCACGCCGATCTCGCCGATCGGGGTCTGCCAGCGGTTCGAATAGAGCCCCGAGAAGGACGGCTCGAGCTGGTTGCGCAGATCGCCCAGCGTGCCCGAGGCGGAGACGCTGAACACCTCGCCCTTGCTGTCGAAGGGCATACGCGTGCGCAGGTTGACGAGGCCGCCGATGCCGCCTTCGATCAGATCGGCCGAGGGGTTCTTGTAGACGTCGACGCCGGCGAGCAGTTCGGGCGGCACATCCTCGAAGCTCAGCGTGCGGCCGCCATTGGCGCTGAACGCGTCGCGCCCGTTCAGCTCGGAGCGGACGAAGGTGAGGCCGCGCACGTTCACGCCCGAGCCCTCGACCGAGAAGTGATCCGGGTCCGCGCGCGAGATGAAGTGATCGATGGTGACGCCGGTGATGCGCTGGAGCGTCTCGGTCACGCTGCGGTCGGGCAGCTTGCCGATATCGTCCGAATTGATCGAGTCGACGATCTGGTCCGCATGGCGCTTGATGCCGAGGGCGGAGTCGATCGAGGCGCGCTGGCCGGTGACGACGATCTCGCTCTGCGCGGGCTGATCGCCGCCCTGCGCCGTCTTGGCAGCGCTGTCAGTGGATTGCGCGAAAGCGATGCCGGGAACGCAGGCGGCCACGACGGCGATGGAGGCGCCCGCACGCAGCAGGCTCCGCGGCGATCGCGTCCAAAGGGCGCGCGCAAAACTATGAGTATTCATTGGTTCTCCCCTCCTCTGTGTTTTTATTCTTAAAAGCCACATTTGCTGGGCCTTATTAGGGATATTGATAGCGCTATCAGCCCCTTCGCTGTCAAGGGTTTTGAGCGAGAGTGGCAATAAGGCGGATTTATCAGCTTAATTGAAGGATTTGTCAGTCATGATGGCTCGTCGCTATGGCCATCGACTCCGAAAAATATCGCCGTGCCGTTCAAAAAGCGCGATGATCGGCAAACCGACGTGCAACCCAATCGATGAACAGCCGCACGCGCGGAGAGAGCTGCCGGTTGCGCGGATAGAGCAGCGAGACGGGCGCGGACGGAACCGGATAGGCCGCGAGAACACGCACCAGCCGCCCTTCGGCCAGATCGCGTTCGATGTGGAACAGCGGCATCTGGGCAAGCCCGAGCCCGAGCAGAACGCCGTCGCGGAAACTCTCCGTGCCGGTCACCGAGAAAGGGGCGGGGACGCCGATCCGCGTCGTGCCGCCCGCCTGCTCGAATCCGAACGGTGTCAGCGCGCCGGTGGTGATCGAGCGGATGCCGACGGCGCGGTGGCGGGCGAGATCCGTCGGCGTTTCCGGTGTGCCATGGCGTTCGAGATAGGCGGGCGCGGCGCAGGTGATCCGGCCGAGCGTCGTCACCGTGCGCGCGACAAGGTCGCTGTCGGGCAGCGCGCCGTAGCGCAGTACGCAGTCGACGCCCTCGCGCACCACGTCGACCCAGCGGTCGCTCTCGCTCATCGCGATCTCGATGCCCGGATGCCGATCGAGGAAATCGGGCAGGCCGGGGATGACGAAATGACGCGCGATCGTGCCCTGCACCTCGATCCGCAACATGCCCTTCGGCGTGGCGCCGAGGAAGGCGCCCTCCGCATCCTCCACATCGTCGAGGATCGCGATGCAGCGCCGGTAATAAGCCTCGCCGTCGAGCGTGGGCCTGACCGTGCGCGTGGTGCGCTGGAGGAGCCGGACGCCGAGCCGCTCCTCAAGTTGCCGGATCACCTGCGTCGCGGTCGAGCGCGGGATGTCGAGATCATGCGCGGCCTGGGTGAAGCTGCGCCGGTCCACCACGCGCGTGAACAGCCGCATCGCGTCCAGACGGTCCATGCATTATTCCATATCTACGAATAGTTAAGCCGTTTCTAACGGGATTATCTTTCCGCCTCCAGGGGGCATCTGCTCCTTGTCCGATCGGCACGGGGCCGATGCGAACCAGGAGAACGGGCATGGACATGGGCAAGGACAGGGTTGCGATCGTCACCGGCGCCTCGCGGGGCATCGGCGCGGCGATCGCGGAGCGGCTGGCGGCGGACGGCTTCACCGCGGTGGTCAACTATGCCGGCAATGCCGCCGAGGCGGAGGCGCTCGTCGCCCGGATCGAGGCGGCCGGCGGCAAGGCCATCTCCGCCCAGGCCGATGTCAGCGACCCCGTCGCCGTCGCGCGCCTGTTCGATGCGACGCAGGCCGCGTTCGGCGGCGTCGACGTGCTGGTCAACAATGCCGGCATCATGCAGCTCGCGACCCTCGCGGACAGCGACGACGCGCTGTTCGACACGCAGGTGGCGATCAACCTCAAGGGCGTGTTCAACACGCTGCGCGAGGCGGCCCGGCGGCTGCGCGAGGGGGGGCGGATCATCAACCTGTCGTCGAGCGTGGTCGGGCTCCGTCCGGCCTCCTACGCGGTCTATGCCGCGACCAAGGCGGGGGTCGAGGCGATGACGCACATCCTCACCAAGGAGCTGCGCGGCCGGGCCATCACGGTCAACGCGATCGCGCCGGGGCCGACCGCCACGGCCCTGTTCCTCGACGGCAAGCCGCAGGCGGTGATCGACACGCTGGCCAACGCCGCCCCGCTCGAACGGCTCGGCCAGCCCGAGGACATCGCGAGCGCCGTCGCCTTCCTCGCCGGCCCCGACGGCGGCTGGATCAACGGCCAGGTGCTGCGCGCCAATGGCGGGATCGTCTGAGCGATCCCCTCCTCATGTCGAACGCGGCCATCCTCATCACCGCCCCAATGGTGCGCCCCGTCGTCCCCGTCTTCGCGGATCAGGGCGTGGGGGCGATCGCATCCATGATCGTGATCCGCTGGCCCTCCGAGGCGCCGACGCTGGACGCGGTGACGAGAATGGTCGTGCCCGGCCGGAGCGCCGCCTTGACCGCCGTATAGAAGGCGCGCGGCACGCGGACGCGGTTGATCGTCGCCTCGTCCAGCATACGCCCGGCATCCTCCTCATGCCCCGGCAGGCCGAGATAGATCCACTTCGGCTTGCCGTCCCGCGTCGAGGACAGGGTGATGACATGCGAGCCCGGATCGTCGTCATCGATCAGCGCCGCGCTTCGGCCGATCTCGATGCCGTTGCGCAGCACGACGATGCGCTGGTCCTTCTTGGCGACGATGATCGTGAGCGGGCCGCTGGGTGCGCGCTCCGGCTGCCAGCGGAACTCCAGATCGCTCAGATCCTTCACGGCGGTCGGGTTGCCCTTCGCGTCGATGGGAGCGAGCAGGCCGGCCTCGCTGGTGCGGACATGATCGACGGCGTTGCCCATCACCACCACCGTCGCGCCGAGCGTCGTGATCGCGAACAATTGCCGGGAAAAGCCGAAGGGCAGATGCACGCAGCCATGGCTTTCGGGATAGCCCGGCAGGCCGCCGGCGTGCAGGGCGACGCCGTCCCAGGTCAGCCGCTGCTGAAAGGGCATGGGCGCGCTGTTGTAGAGGCTGGAGCGGTGGTTCGCGTCCTTCTGGAGGATGGTGAAGACGCCGGTGGGCGTTTCATGGCCGGCCTTGCCCGAGGAGATGGTCGACACCGCGACGCGGACCCCGTTGCGATACACCGTGGCGAGCTGGCGCGAGAGATCGACATAGACGAGCAGCGGCCCGGTCGGCGCGATCTTGGAGGCCCAGACCCACTCTCCGGGCTTCAGATGTTCGGCCTTGCGCGCGAATTCGGGCGGCGAGCTTGCCGTCGCGCCTTGGGCATGGGCGATGGCCGGCAGAGCCAGAGCCGCGAGGATCGTGAGGGCATAGCGCATGGCCGCACTCTTCGCCGGACGGCGGATGGGATCAATCCTCTTTTCCCGAGCGCCGCGCCCGATCCGACGGGATGGAAGGAAGGGCGCCCGTCTTGCTCCCGCTCGGCAAAGCTGCTAGGCATTATTTGTCTGAGTATTAAATGGGCAATGACAAGGGATCGATCCTGATCGCGGTATCGACGGAAGGTTCGTCCCAGCGGCCTGAAGGCTGCCATTTTCCAGATTTCGGAGAGGAAGAGATGGCATTATCGCTGATCCAGTTTCGGGCTGCCGATGGCACGCGCCATGTCGCCGCGCTGTCGGATGACGGTCAGGCGCGCATCGTGCCCGGCGCGGAGAGCGTCGTCGCCCTTGCGCGCATGGCGCTTGCCGCCGGCCGCAGCCTCGCCCGGACGGTCGAGGCCGCGGGCGCCGGCGCTCCGGTCGATCTGGACGCGGTCGAGATGCTGCCGCCGGTCGACCATGCGGATTCCGCCCATCTGCTGATGACGGGCACCGGCCTCACCCATCTCGGCTCGGCCGAGGGGCGCGACAAGATGCACCGCGCGGCCAGGGAGAATCCCGAACCGACCGACAGCATGAAGATGTTCCTGATGGGGGTCGAGGGCGGCAAGCCCGCGGATGGGGCGATCGGCGCGCAGCCGGAATGGTTCTACAAGGGCGACGGCAGCCAGCTCGTCGCGCCGGGGCAGCCCCTGCGCTCGCCGTCCTTCGGCCTCGACGCGGGCGAGGAGCCGGAGATCGCCGGCATCTATCTGATCGACGAGGACGGGACGCCGGTCCGCCTGGGCTTCGCGCTCGCCAATGAGTTTTCCGATCATGTGACAGAGCGCGGCAACTATCTGTGGCTGGCGCATTCGAAGCTGCGTCAGGCGACGCTCGGCCCGGAGCTGCTGCTGGGCGATCTGCCCGCCGATGTCCGCGGCACCAGCCGCATCCTGCGCGACGGAAAGGCGATCTGGGAAAAGCCCTTCCTCTCGGGCGAGGCCAACATGTCGCACAGCATCGCCAATCTCGAGCATCATCATTTCAAATATCGGCTGTTCCGCCGCCCGGGCGACGTTCACGTCCATTTCTTCGGCACCGCCACGCTCTCGTTCAGCGAAGGTGTGAAGACGCAGGCCGGCGACGTCTTCGAGATCGAGGCCGCGCCCTTCCGGCTCGCCGTCCGCAATCCGATCGCGATCGCGGAGGAGGACAGGCCGGTGGTGAAGGCGCTCTGATGGCGATCGGGCTTGCCGTCATCGGCCTGGGGAAGATCGCGCAGGACCAGCATCTGCCCGCCATCGCGGCCTCGCGGGATTTCGATCTCGTCTGCGGGGCCAGCCTCCAGGGGGATTGCCCGGCCGGCACCACCTATCGCAGCGTGGAGGAGATGCTCGCATCGGAGCCCGGCATCGAGGCCGTGTCGCTCTGCCAGCCGCCACAGGCGCGCTTTGCCGCCGCGCGCGCGGCGCTGCTCGCCGGCAAGCATGTGCTGCTCGAAAAGCCGCCGGGCGCGACGTTGAGCGAGGTCGCGCTCCTGCACGATCTCGCCGTCGAGCGCGGCCTCACGCTGTTCACGGCGTGGCACAGCCGCGAGGCGCCGGCGGTCGGGCCGGCCCGCGCCTGGCTGGAGGGCAAGCGCATCCTCTCGGCGGCGATCGTCTGGCGGGAGGATGTCCGGGTCTGGCATCCCGGTCAGCGGTGGATATGGCAGGCGGGCGGCCTCGGCGTCTTTGATCCGGGGATCAACGCGCTCTCGATCGCGACGCATATCCTGCCGCCCTTCCTGCTGAGCGGGGGCACCTTGTCCTATCCCGCCAACCAGCAGGCGCCGATCGCCGCCGATCTCAGCTTCCTGATGGTGGATGGCGCGCCGCTCACGGCCGATCTCGATTTCCGCCAGACCGGCCCGCAGACCTGGGACATCCGCATCGAGACCGATCGGGGGCAGCTCCTCCTGTCCAGGGGCGGGGCGGAGATGGCGATCGACGGCGTGCCGCAGCCGCTGCCGCCCGAGGCGGAATATCGCGGCCTCTATGCCCGTTTCGCCGCGCTCATCGGGGCGGGCGGACAGGATGTGGATCGGCGGCCGCTGCGCCACGTCGCCGATGCCTTTCTCCGCGCGGAACGGATCGAGGTGGAGGCCTTTCACGACGAGCCAGCCGTGCCCGCCATGGCGTAATACGCTCTCGAAGGAGTGAGGAATGTTCGGAAAACCGAGCCGCAGGGCGGTGATCGCCGGTGCCCTGGCGGGCGCGACCACCCCCTTCGTCCAGCCCGCGGCCGCATCGGGCGCTTCGTCTCCCGGTCCCCTTCTCGCGCCGCGTCCGCCGATGGGCTGGAATAGCTGGAACAGCTTCGCCACGACCATCACCGAGGCCCAGGCGCGCGAGACCGCGGCGATCATGGCGGCGAAGCTGCTGCCCTTCGGCTACGACGTCTTCACGGTCGACATCCAATGGTATGAGCCCACCGCCTCGGGCTATGACTATCATGCCGAAGCGCGGCCGACGCTGGATGCCCATGGCCGGCTGCTGCCCGCGCCAAATCGCTTTCCGTCCAGCGCGGGCGGCAAAGGCTTCGCGCCGCTTGCCGCCCATGTGCATGGGCTGGGCATGAAATTCGGCGTCCATCTGATGCGCGGCATCCCCCGGCAGGCGGTCGACAGGAACCTGCCGATCCTCGGCACGCCCTATCGCGCGGCGGACATCGCCGACACCGGGAGCATCTGCCCCTGGAACCCGGACATGTTCGGCGTCGACATGACGAAACCCGGTGCCCAGGCCTATTATGACAGCGTCTTCCGCCTCTTTGCGGAATGGGGCGTCGATTTCGTCAAGATGGACGACATGAGCCGCCCCTATGACGCCCATGCGCCGGAGATCGAGGCGGCGCATCGCGCGATCGGGCGCTGCGGGCGGCCGATCATCCTTAGTCTTTCACCGGGCGAGACGCCCGTGCCGCGCGGGGATCATGTCCGCCGTTTCGCGCAGATGTGGCGCATCTCGGATGATTTCTGGGATGACTGGGCGATGCTCAAGGCGCAGTTCGTGCGGCTCGCGAACTGGAGCGTCTATCGGGCGCCGGGGGCCTGGCCCGATGCCGACATGCTGCCGCTCGGCCGGTTGGCGCTCGGCGCCCGCGATAGCCGCTTTACGCCGGATGAGCAGCGGACGCTGGTGACCTTGTGGAGCATCGCGCGCTCGCCGCTCATCATGGGCGGCGATCTGCGGCATCTCGACACGGCGACGCTCGCGCTTCTGACCAACCGCGCGGTGATCGCCGTCAATCAGGCGAGCCGCGACAACCGGCCGCACTTCGTCGAGGACGATGCGCCGATCTGGTCGGCGCGGCCCGAGGGGGCGGACGGCAATCGCTATCTCGCGCTGTTCAACATCGCGGACAAGCCGAAGCGGATCGGCATCGCCCTGTCCGAGCTCGGCCTCGGCGGACCGGTGCGCGTGCTCGACCTGTGGAGCGGTGAGGAACAGGGGCGCGAGGCCGTCCGAATCGAGCGGCAGCTCCCGGCGCACGGCTCGGCTCTCTACCGTCTGTCCGCATAGCGTCGAACTCTACTCAGACAAGAATGGCGAGCGAATCCGCCGATCGTGGCGGGCATTGGGGATGCGCCGGCCCGCGCCTTTGCGAGATTGTCGCAAGAGGATTCGGAAGCCTCTTGCCAGCCATCTCCGATTTCGTTACCTATTTGTCTGAGCAATAAAACACGACACCGCGCAAAAGCGGTGCTTGGGTATAGGAAGGGGAATCCATGGTCCTTGATCGTCATGTGCTCATGACGGCTGCGTCGGCGCTTGCGCTCGGCATGGCCGCCACGCCTGCTTTCGCCCAGGATGCGGCGAATCCATCTTCGAAACCGTCCGAACCGCAGGATGTGGCCGGTTCTCAAGGGCCTGAGTCCAGCACCGCCAACTCGGCCGCGAACGATATCGTCGTCACCGGCGTCCGGGCGAGCCTCCGCAAGGGCGTGGACAGCACCTAATGACACGGTGGTCGGCCGCTCGAAGGATGTGCGCGGCCCCTCTCTCAGCGAGGACGGCAGCCGGGTGCTCGACGGCGGAAGTACCGTGATCCTGACGCCGATCTGAAGGAACAGCAGCGCTTGCGCGGCCCCGGCCATTCGGCCTTCGTTTCCGGCGAAGACAGGGATTACATCGTCCATCATGCCTATGACAGGGAGCATGATGGCGCCCCCAACGCTTCGTATCTCCCCTGTCCCGTGGACGGCCGATGGCTGGCCACGGGCCGCGCTCTGACCATTTTCCCCTGGAGACACACGTCATGAAAACCTGGGCGATCGCCATTGCCGCTCTCGGCTTCACCGCCACCTCCGCGACCGCCGCCGACGTCTCGCGACGCCCGTTCGGCACGATGCCGGACGGTACGCCGGTGGAGGCGATCACGCTCAGCAACCCGTCGGGCAGCAGCGCCACCATCATCACCCTGGGCGCCAGCGTGCAGTCGCTCCTCGTGAAGGATCGCGCCGGCAAGCTTGCCGACGTCGTGCTCGGCTATCCCGATCTCGCCGGCTATATCGCCAAGCCCAATTATTTCGGCGCGACGGTCGGCCGCGTCGCTAACCGGATCGCCAGGGGGCGCTTCACGCTCGACGGCAAGACCTACGAGTCACCGCTCAGCGACGGCCCCAACTCGCTCCATGGCGGCACCAGGGGCTTCGACAAGCTGGTGTGGAAGGTCGTGTCGGTCGAGAAGGGGCCGAGCGCGAAGGTCGTGCTGCGCCTCGTGAGCCCGGACGGCGATCAGGGCTATCCCGGCACGCTCACCGCCACGGCCACCTACTCGCTCGACGCGAAGGGCGATCTGTCGGTCAGCTACACCGCCACCACCGACAAGCCGACGATCGTCAATCTCTCCAACCATACCTATTGGAATCTGGCGGGTGAGGGATCGAAACGCGGTGCGCTGGGCGAGCTGCTCACCATCCCGGCCGACGAATATACGCCGACCGACGCCACCTCGATCCCGACCGGCGAGTTCCGCAAGGTGGCCGGCACGGTGTTCGATTTCCGCAAGCCGACCGTCATCAACGATCGCGTCCGCGACGCGTCCGACGTGCAGATCCGCTATGGCCGCGGCTATGACCATAATTGGGTGGTGAGCCGCACGATGGCGCCGGCGCCCCGGTTGATGGCGCGCGTGGAGGATCCGGTCTCGGGCCGGGTGATGGAGGTGCTCTCGCGCGAGCCGGGCATCCAGTTCTATTCGGGCAATTTCCTCGACGGCACGATCACCGGCAAATCCGGCCATATCTATCGCGAGGGCGATGCCATCGTGCTCGAGCCGCAGATGTTCCCCGATACGCCCAACCGGCCGGAGTTCGGCTCGGTCCGCCTCGATCCGGGCCAGACCTACCGGAACGACATCATGTTCCGCTTCTCGGCCCGGTGATGCCGGCCGATCGGCGCCATCACGGATCGGACGAGCCGCCGAAGGGAGAAGATGCATGGGCCTGATCGATCGACGCGGCTTCGTGGCGGGGGCGGCGCTTTCCGCCACGGCGCTGGCGGCGCGCACCCCGCGGGCGCGGGGCGGTATCGTCAATCCACTCGTCCGTCAGCGCGCCGATGCGCAGGTGTTCCGCCACACCGACGGCTGGTATTACATGACGGGGTCCGTGCCCCAATATGACCGGCTCGTCCTCCGCCGGGCGAAGACGATCGCCGGCCTCGCCACCGCCGAGGAGCGCGTGCTGTGGCGCCATCTGCCGAGCGGGCCGCTGTCCGGCTTCATCTGGGCGCCGGAGATGCACGAGGTCGACGGCCGCTGGATCATGTATTTCGCCGCCGGCCCGAGCGGCGGCGGCGAGGACGTGTTCCGCATCCGCACCCACGCGATCGCCTGCGACGGCGACGATCCGATGACAGGGCAATGGAATGTGCTGGGCCAGTTTCGGATGGCGTGGGACAGCTTCAACCTCGATTCCACGAGCTTCGTGCATCGCGGCCAGCGCTATTTCGCCTGGGCGCAGCGTGAGGAGGGGATCGACACCAACTCCAATCTCTATATCGCGCCCATGGCCTCCGCGCTGACGCTCGCCGCCAGGCCGTCGCGGCTGTCCGTCCCCACGCTCGAATGGGAGACCCGAGGGTTCAAGGTGAACGAGGCGCCGGCGGTGCTGGCGCGCCATGGCCGCCTTTTCATGACCTATTCGGCGAGCGCGACGGACGCGCGCTATTGCATGGGCATGTTGAGCGTGCGCGACGATGCCGACATCATGGACCCGGCCGCCTGGATCAAATCGCAGGTTCCGGTCTTCCAGTCCTCCCCGAGAAACAAGGTCTGGGGGCCTGGCCACAACAGCTTCACGGTCGACGAGCGGGGGCGCGACATGCTCGTCTACCACGGCCGCGACTATGAGACGATCAAGGGCGATCCGCTGTTCGATCCCAATCGCCATACGCGGGTGCAGACCTTCGGCTATACGGCGGAAGGCGTGCCGTCCTTCGGCGAGCCGGTGGCGAACGGCCCCCTGGCGTGAACTGCCTCCACCTCGTCCGATGCCACGGTCTTGACGATGCGGGAGGGCGGATGGGGCCGCCGGTGATCGCCGTGGACCGTGCGGCCGCGCCTGTTGGCGATCAGGCCCCGGCGTGGCGATCACGCTTTCAAAGGGACGGGTAGACGATCCGCTTGTTGCCATAGCGTTGCCGTACGATGCGGTCGCGGCGATCCATCGTGCGTTCGTTCGGATCGATCTCTTCCGGGTAGGTGAAGGAGGCGGTGAATTGACCGTCCGTGATCCAGTATTGCATGGCCACCCAGCGCTTCTTCGGATCGCTCGCTTCCCACAGTTCGAGCAGGACGTCGCTCAGCCCGTGCATCGATAACCGAAACAGGAGATGGTCCCCTAAATCCTTGAAGATCGACATGTCGACCATCTGTGATGCCGCTTCGGTGTACAGGAACGTGCCATCGAGCGGATAGGCGGTGTCCTGGGCCAGGACGTTCCCTACCTCGTTCAGCAGCCTTTCGATTTCATCATTTGCCATGATGCTTGCCTTTCGGGGCGTTGGAGAACTCGCGGGCGCCAGCGAATCCTGGAAGGGACATGTACCAGATCGGTTAGAACAAATCAAGAACATTGTGGCGATGGACGAGCCTGGGCGCAGGATGCCCAACACGTTCCAGCTGTCGGGCCAGCCTTGCATTGCCTTCCAAGCGTGCGGAAAGTCGCGGCTTTTGAGATCTGACAACCTTTCAGAAACATCCTGAAGGTGCCTTTAAGGCAGCATGCGACAATCGGTTCGTGCCTTTGGAAGGTGGGGGCGATGACGCTTACGAGGTTCTGGGGATAGCGGCGAGGGCTCGAAACAGATAGTTTCGTAACCGTTATGAATCACACAGAGAGCTGAGGTTAATGTCCTTCGAGGAATTGAGAAAATGGACACAGAGGCGATGGTCGCTTTGGAAGCATGCTCTGCCAACAGCACTTACCGGGGTTATTTCGACGGTATGTTATGTGCTCGGTTGGAGGCAGTCGACCGCCTCTGATCCTAGCCCCTTGGTCCATGCTGGCGCTTTTGCAACTGCGGTGTCGGTTGCTGTCACCCTTTACGACTACAAGGGTGCCTTGAAGAAGGGTGAGGACTCGGTGGATGACCTCTTCGCACACCTTACGAAAACTTTTACCTATACTGGGGCGGCATCACGTGAGCGCGTTAAGGCGATCGCGCGCACTAATACCAACCTTGCAGACCGAACGATAACATGGATTCAAGCCAGCTTTCTGATCCTAGCGACGCTCGTCTGGGGTTTCGCTGACATCGCTCCTAAGTGGGCGCCGTGGGCTTTCATGTCGTCCTAGTTGGTTTCGATTCCGCGTTCCCGTGACAGTTGAGGTTGCACGGGTGGACGAGCTTGGTTGTGGGGGCATGTGCTGCAGGCCACACTAGCTCGTCAACCAGCTTCGTTCTGAAGGCGGAGACACCTAAGCAATTAGCAGACTGTTCGCGTCTGGATCGGAGCCGATCTAGCGTCCAAACCTTGAATAATGGCATTGCGCGGCCAGCCGACGACAGCAGGGCTGACGTCGACCAGATTGTCGGCGATCCACTTGCGGACGTTGTTCTCTCGCACGCCGACGCGCGGCGCGATCTCTGCGGCGGCGATGATCTCCGCGGCGAGCGCGAGCACCTCCTGCAGGGGGTGGGCGAAGGACTTCTTCGGCCCCGGCGTCATCGTCAGCAGGCCGGACTCTACGGCGGGGCGGATGAGCAGGCTGTTGAGGTTGAGGATCTCGCAGGCGTCACGCTGGCTGACGGACGTCGCGAAGGGGAAGGGCGGCTCGGCTGGACGGACGAACTCGACGTCGAGGAAGCGGTCGATCGAGTCCCGCCGGACCAGCATCCGCGCGGTGAGGGGAGCGCCGCTTCCGCGGTCGGCGATCCAGAAGGGAAGCGAGCCGGCGGCGGCGTCGGAGAGGATGACGCCCCACGGCTTGCGCCGGCCACCGATGGCGCGGACGGCGCGATCGAGGGGCATGGCGTCGGGGGACGGCATGCCTCGGAGAGCGCGCGCCATAATAGCGTTCTCGAGGTCGTCCGCGCTGCCGTCGCGGATGCGCAGGCCGAGTCCGAGCGCGGCCGCGCCGGGATGATCCTCCATTTCGAGGAGGCCCGTGCAGACAGCTTGCTCGACCGCGTAGTGCGGCAGACCGAAGCGACGCTCGACGCGCGAGGACGGATGCGAGCTCCGCAGGCTGGAGTTGAGCCGCTCGGCCTCGGCACGGGAATACTGGGCGCCGATGCGCTCGCCTTCGCGCAGGACGGCAAACGGGAGAGCATCGCCGTCGCGCAGCAGGCCGAGCTGCGCAGACGATAGGCCGGTGAGCCTGGAGAGCTCAGCGCCACCGAGGACGTCGCGGCCGATTCTCAACGCCCGGCTGGCGTGCTCGAAGATCTCGGGCATGGCGGTCCGGACGACGGCGGCTTGGCCGTCGGGTGTGTTGCGGGGATCACCGAGCGCCCGGACCTTGGCGAGGAAGGCGCGGTGCTCACCGTGGCTGCGGTCGACGAGGCTGGCCATCTCGGTGCTGACGCGGTCGCGCAGTCGCGTTGGCCAGCCGCTGAGCAGGTCGAAGCCGGCGGCGACGATCCTACCGACAGGAGCGGGTCCGAACCGTCTGACGTCGCCGCGTCCGTCGTCGTCCGGCAGGACGAACAGGCGTCCGAGCGCCACGGTCATGAGCATGAGCGTGAGCGGCGACAGGTCGTGCAGCGCCGGTGCGAGGCTGGCCATGACCGCGGACCGGCGCTCGGCGGTGCCGGCGGCGAGGGTGGCGAAACCCCGGTATCCGTCGGCAAGGGCGGGCGGCAGACTTTCGCCCGTCGGATGTTCGACAACCGAACGACAGTGCTCGCAGACGCCGATGCCCCAGGCGCGGCGCCAGCCGAGCTTGGAGCGGCAGGATGGGCATTCGTCGATCAGCAGCTCGAGGCTCTCGGGGCAGTAGGGTAGAAGCGTGTGCAGCCACGCGAGCCGGTGATGCGGCTCCTTATTATGAGGTGGTGCCGGTTTTCTGGACAGGGTGTTAAGCTACTCCCGACCTGATGGATTGGTACGGGAATGAAGACGACGAGGAAGCGCTACAGCGCC